>JAIQFE010000007.1:70000-196532 GCA_020073445.1 Terriglobia bacterium | reverse complement strand
ATCTCACTCTGGCCGCATGGATCAAGACGACCAATTCCAGCCGCAGCGAAGCGTTCATCGCCAAGTACGACACGCAAGGCTACGGCTATGTCTTGAGGACCACCGCAGCCGGCACCTTGGCCTTGGAAGTGGGCACCTATAACGCTGCCGTTTATGGCAATAAGATCGCGAACGACACGGCTAAGGTGAATGACGGTCAGTGGCACCACGTCGCGGTCACGATCAGTCTGAACAACAACGTCTCTTTCTACGTGGATGGTGCCTTGAGCTCGGTTTCTCCGCTCAAAGTGACCGGGGCGGGCAGCAACTATGCGTTCTTGCTGGTCGGCCAGGCCGGATACGCACCTGTGGGCAACTACTTCAATGGCAGTCTCGACGAGGTACAGATTTACAACAGATCGCTTTCGGCAACCGAAGTCAACGGATTATACACGGGCTCGAACGCTACTCCCACTCCCACGCTGGCGCCCACACCCATTCCAACGCCCGCGCCCGCGCCCACTCCGACGCCCGCACCGACTCCGACGTCCACACCGACTCCTGCGACGTTGCCGACAGGCTTAATCGGCCGCTGGACGTTTGATGCTGCCGACACCAGCAGTACGCAAGCCTTTGACAAATCCGGCAACAGCTACACAGGTACGCTGTCGGGTGCAATTACGCAAACTTCCGGAGAGGTGGGACAAGCTTACACCTTCTCGAACAACGGTTCGATCAATATGGGCTACGCCAGCCAGGCCGAGCTCAATAAAGATCTCACGCTGGCTGCGTGGATTAAAACAACCAATTCCAGCCGCAGTGAGGCGCTCATCGCCAAGTACGACACGCAAGGCTACGGCTATGTTTTGAGGACCACCGCGTCCGGCACGTTGGCCTTGGAAGTGGGCACCTACAACGCCGCCGTTTATGGCAACAAAATCGCGAACGACACGGCTAAGGTGAATGACGGTCAGTGGCACCACATCGCGGTCACGATCAGTCTGAACAACAACGTCTCTTTCTACGTGGATGGTGCCTTGAGCTCGGTTTCTCCGCTCAAAGTGACCGGGGCAGGCAGCAATTACGCGCTCCTGCTAGTCGGTCAGGCCGGATACGCACCTGTGGGCAACTACTTCAATGGCAGTCTCGATGAAGTACAGATTTACAACAGAGCGCTTTCGTCAAGCGAAATCAACGGACTCTCTACTGGCACAGTCGGCACCACTGATCCTACTCCCACCCCGACTCCCACCCCGACTCCCACCCCAACACCGACACCTGATCCCACACCGATTCCCACCCCGACTCCGACTCCGACGCCAATTCCGACGCCCACCCCGACTCCGACACTCACGACGTTGCCAACAGGGTTAATCGGTCGCTGGACTTTTGATGCTGCCGACACCAGCAGTACACAGGCGTTCGACAAATCCGGCAATGGCTACACCGGTACCCTATCGGGTTCCATTACCCGGACGTCCGGACAGGTGGGAGACGCCTACGCCTTCTCGAACAACGGTTCGATCAATATGGGCTACGCCAGCCAGGCCGAGCTCAACAAAGATCTCACTCTGGCCGCATGGATCAAGACGACCAATTCCAGCCGCAGCGAAGCGTTCATCGCCAAGTACGACACGCAAGGCTACGGCTATGTCTTGAGGACCACCGCAGCCGGCACCTTGGCCTTGGAAGTGGGCACCTATAACGCTGCCGTTTATGGCAATAAGATCGCGAACGACACGGCTAAGGTGAATGACGGTCAGTGGCACCACATCGCGGTCACGATCAGTCTGAACAACAACGTCTCTTTCTACGTGGATGGTGCCTTGAGCTCGGTTTCTCCGCTCAAAGTGACCGGGGCGGGCAGCAACTATGCGTTCCTGCTGGTCGGCCAGGCCGGATACGCACCTGTGGGCAACTACTTCAATGGCAGTCTCGATGAGGTCCGAATATACAATCGTGCGTTATCTGCCGCTGAGATTCAGGCGGATATGAATGCCTCAACGGGTGGCACCTCACTTCAATCGCCGGTTCCCGTGTCACACAGCGCGACGCTGAGCTGGATTGCAAGCATCACTCCAGGTGTGAGCTACAACGTGTATCGGAGCACGACTTCAGGTGGGCCCTATACGAAGCTCAATGGAGCTCCGATCGGCGGGCTTCAGTATATCGACACAACGGTTCAGGCTGGTCAAACTTACTACTATGTGAGTACCGCGGTGGATGCCAACGGCAACGAGAGTGTCTTTTCGGCTCAGGCAGCCGCGACTGTGCCGACGCCCTAACCCGGCGAAAGCCTGGACGGACTACTGACGGTTCACGACAGCGACGCTCAGCGCGACGTTCAGCTTCCGCGCGTTCTATTCGTAGTTGCAACCATCCGGACTGATAGTGCGTTAGGGCTTCGTCTTTTCCTTCCCCAGCGGTGCCGCCAGCGTGCAATAGCGTGCAATGGTGCTCGGGATTGCTGGTAGCCTGGGCATCCCTGGGAACGTGTAATCTGTAACTTGCGGAGCCGATTGGGGCAGTCATGATCGGATCCCCCATCTCCGCCAGAAAAAACGCCTAAGCAGCTTGAACGTCCAGAGCTGCGACGGCGGTTCCCGTATAGCGAATGGCCAGCAAGGTTTGATCGTCGGCAAGAACGTCGCTGCCGGTGAATTCGCGCACGGAGCGAAGAATTCGATCCCGGATCTCGCTTGGTTCGTCGTGTACACCAGACTCCACCGCAGCGATCAGGCGAGCTTCGCCGAACTCCTCGCCGACGGCATTCGCGGCTTCGATGACGCCATCGGAGTAGAGCACCAGAAGGTCGCCCTGCTCTAGCCGTTCGACGCCTTGCTCGAATCGGGCCCGGGGCAATAGACCGAGTACGGGACCTCCGTCGCTAAGCTGCAATACGTTTTGGCCGCGAGCACGGAACAACAGCGGTGCGCAGTGGCCGCAATTCACGTAGTGCAGCAGTCCGGTTCGCGCATCGAAATATCCCCAGAACAGGCTGGCGAAGCGCTCCTGCGAGGCGCGCTCGCACAGCAGGCGGTTGAGCTGCTCGGTGGCGGCGTTGTGATCGACAGCCGAACGGGTCCAGTCCGACGCGTGGGCCGTGCCTTGGATCAGGCTGGCCAGCATCGCTGCGGGAACGTCTTTGCCTGAAACATCGCCGACTACGAAAGCCGCTCCTTGTTCGCGAAGGTCGAAGGCGTCATAGAAGTCGCCGCTGACATTTGAAGCCGGCCGCCATTCGGCTGCGAGTTTGAAATCGCGCGGTGAGGAACTGGCAGCCGGGAGCAACCCGCGCTGCACCTGCTGAGCGATCTCGATCTGGCGCTCGACGCGTCGCGCGGAGAGATGCGCACGGAAGCGGACAGCCAACACCACCAGGGCGACCAGCAGAGCGCAGCCCGTCGTGACACCCAGGATGAGAGTCCAACGGACCGGCCACGCCAGAACGCCGGCATTGGCGAAGGAGGCCAGCTCGACGAAAGCCATTCCCGGAGGGCCATTCTTCAGAGCGACGGTTTTGAAAGACGCAGACGAGGCGTACGACGGGAGGCGAATGGCGAACGCTTCCACCACCACTTTTCCGGCGCGTGTATCGCGAACGGCAAAGACCGGGCGGCGCTCGCGAATCCGTGACGCGACGTAATCCACGGTAAAGGCGGGCGCGGCGGCGGCGTCCGAACGCGCGATCACGACGCCTTCCCGATCGAGTATCTGCGCCCACGCCAGGCTACCGTTGCTTTCACGCACCACTTGCTCCAGCACACCGCTCAAAGAAGCAGCGCTCGGTTTCTGGACGTGCAGCAGCTGGTCCAGTGCCGTCATTTCACGGGCCATCTCGTGCCGGGTGTTGAAGAGAGCGCTGGCGCGTTCCGAGACTATATAGTTGATCACGCTGCTTGCCAGAAGCAGGATCGCGAGACCGGCTCCCGCGAGCACCCATATGCGGAACCATCGCTGCGATTGTCTGTCCATACCATTGAGACGCCGACGCAAGCTCGCAGGTGTGAAGCGCTTAACCTTCTTAACGGATCTTTGGCAGAGACTTAACGCAGGAAATAAATGAAGAAAGCTTATTTTAAGCCGTAAATCGATAGCCCACACCGCGCACCGTGTGAATGTACTGAGGGCTTTGCGGGTTATCTTCGAGCTTTTGCCGGAGCCAAGCCACGTGCACGTCGATGGTCCGCGAGGACACCTCGGCCTGATACTCCCACACGTTTTGGAGCAGCTCTTCTCGCGAAACCACGGTGCCGCGACGGTCGATCAGGTAGCGGAGTAACTGCAATTCCTTGGCGGCCATGGTGACCGGCTCGCCCTTCTTGTACACCTGGCCGAGCGCGAAATCGGCGCTCACGTTGCCGAATTCGAACTGCGCCACGGGAATCCGTTTCTTCTTGGGGACGCGCCGCAGCAAAGACTCGACGCGGGCAAGAAGCTCGGAAGGATCGAACGGCTTTGCCAGATAGTCGTCAGCGCCGAGCTTCAACCCGACCACTCGATCGGTCACATGCGTTTTCGCGGTCAGCATGATGATCGCCGTATCGCAGCCCTTCTGGCGCAACTCGCGGCACACATCGAAGCCGCTCATGCCCGGAAGCATGACATCCAGAATGACCACATCGTAATCGCCAGTGCCGGCTTTGGCAAGGCCAGTGGGTCCGTCCATGGCAGTGTCCACCTGGTAGCCTTCGGCCTCAAGAAGATCGGTCACCGTGAGGCTTAGCCCGGGTTCGTCCTCAACCAAGAGAATGCGCGAGTTCATCCTGATGTTCCGCCGGAGCGGCCGGAATGCGCACGATAAACGTGGATCCGGCGCCGGGCTCACTCTCCAGGCTCACGGTTCCTCCGTGAGCTTCCACGATTCTTTTCACAAGGTGCAGGCCAAGCCCGGTACCGTGAATCTGATCCTCCACGGCTTTTCTTCCGCGGAAGAACGCATCGAACACGTGCTTCTGTTCCTCAGGAGGGATTCCCATGCCGCGATCGGCAACGCGAATTTCAATCTCCGCTGCTTTATTCCCGGTAGCGCCGCGCACGGCTCGCGCGGATATCTCCACCGATTGCCTGCCCGCAGCCCCGCCATATTTGGCCGCGTTGGCCAAAAGGTTCTGCAGAGCATGACGCAGCGCCAGCGAATCTCCGCTGATCGGCGGCAGACCCGGTTCGATATGCGTCTGCACTTCGCACAAGGCGTCTTCAAGCATGCCTTTGTTGGATTGCAGGGTCCCTTCGATTAGACCTGCAACAGAAACCGGCTGGCGCTCCTGCACCACACGGCCGGCCTTGGCGCCGGCGAAACGCAGGACCTGCTCGACGATCGCGCCGAGACGCTCGCTTTCCTGCTGGATGAGAGCGCCATAACGCTCCACTTGCGACGGATTCGTCGCCACTTTGCCGCGCAGATTGAACGCCGCGGTCCGGATCACGGTCAGTGGCGTGCGCAGCTCATGGGACACACCTGCGACGAATTCCATTTCCACTTGAGCTAGCTGCTGCGCCCGGCGCGAAAACTGGGCCAATGCGGCGCCCGTGGCAAGCATCAGAAGCAGGACGCCTCCGGAGATCGCTAAATCGCGGCGGCGGGTCTTGGCGACGATGGCTTCAAGCGAACCATCTCGCAGCCACACCGAGAGCATCCACCGGCCGCGTCCAGAATCGTTCGAGACGCCCCGGACTGGCACGGTCTGTCCAGATGCCCCGTTCCGTGGAGGCCGAGGAGGATCGAACAAGGTGGCGGTCGCTGGGGCCTGGTTCCCAGACGATGGCGCGCGGCCGGAGTCCGTTCCGAAAATGACCTTGGAAGGATCTGCGCGCACGGACACTTCCACTCGATACTGCGAACGGAAATCATCGCCGAGTTGCTGCGTGAGCAGCTCCGGCAATATGACCTCGCTCACGTACTTAGCATCGACATCCAGGAGCAGCCACTCTAATTCTTCCTGACGCCCCGAACCGGGATCCGGCTGGTTACGGAATCGGGGATAGTCGATCAGCGGGGAATTCTCGGGGCGCTGAGAATTGACGCCGGAAAGCCTCAAGGCGACAAACTCTCGCCACGGGATCCAGTCGGCGGGCCATTCCACAAGTTCCAAAGCACCGGTTTCCGGGTTGAACATGCGCAGTGCGAGGCGGCCATTCTCCTCGCCCACCATAGCGGCCCGGCGAAACAGGCGCGGATGTGCCGCGGACATGTGCCACTCGCTGTAGCGGCGTTCATAGGCCTTCTGCCGCCCCATCTCTTGGACCTGCTGTTCGCTGGGCTGCAGCCCTTCGGCGGCAGCGCTGAGTTCGGCGTTGAAAGAACTACTCAGCTTGTTGGCCGCCGCCTGCAGATCGTACTGGAGTTGCTTTTCTTCGGTGACGCTGAGCTCGCCGATCCAGCGGTACTGCAGAACGGCCAGGACGCAGACCAGGACCACCAGCAGCGCCATGAAGAGCCACAGCACGGGGGCTCGACGTCGGATCTGATCCGGGTCCATCATCTACTAACATAAGCGAGCACGCGGATGGCTGGTGCTAAAGCTCGGTAAAACGTAGGTTAAAAATGTTAAAGGTGGCACGCGAAAGGACGATGATAAACTTCTTCATAGGGGAGTTCCTCAAATGAGAGTTCATCGGATTCTGCACGTGCTGGCAGTAGCTTTAGCGATCGCGTGCTTAGTAGGCATGACCGCTACGGCGCAACAGGCGAAGGGCAAGTCCCACACGCTCGAGGGGAAAGTGGAGGGTGTGCAAACGGACCGCCTGACGGTGAACCACGGCAAGGTCGAGGGTTACATGGACGCCATGACCATGGCGTACAAGGTCGACAAGTCCGACGTCCTCAAGAAGGTCAAGGTCGGGGATCGGATCAGTGCCACGGTGTATGACGGCGACTATACGCTGTACGACGTCCACGTGGTGCCGCCGGCGGACAAGGCTAAGCAGAAGTAATCGCCGTCAATTTACGGCAGAGCGAATACGTAGATCTGTTCGTGATTGCTCGGGTTCGGATCGGTAATCCCCAGACCGCCCGAGGCTGTGATCGCGACGTACTGCTTCCCGTTTTTCCCGGAATATGTGATCGGCGTGGCGATCGCGTCGTATTCGAGCTTGATCTCCCACAGCAGTTTCCCGGTTTTCGAATCGAAGGCGTGAAAGCGCTTATCGTTGGTCGCGCCAATAAACACCAAGCCCCCGGCGGTGGCGATCGACCCGCCGCCGTTGACACGTCCGGTGTTCTTCTTTCCTTCAGGCAGATCGTCGGTGACACCGAACACGATGCGCCAGGCGAAATCGCCGGTGTTCGCGTTCACCGCAGTCAGGTGTCCCCATGGCGGTTTCTGGCACGGCCACGACGACGATCCCAGCAGGGCTCCCTTGGCGTCGGTCTTGCGATCCCAAAATTTGGAAGGAACCGGCGCGCCGTAGACGCTGCGCTGGTCGTACGGTACACGCGCGTTGTCCGGCATCTTTTCAATCCAGCCGATGCTGGCGTAATCCGACGTGTTTACGAAGACGTAGTTGTTGCGGGGATCGGCAGACATGCCGCCCCAGTCGGTTCCGCCGATCGCACCGGGGAAAATGATGCTCGAGGTCGGCGGCGCACCGGGCGCGCGATAGACCCATGGCGTGAAGGGACCTTCGTTTACCAGCGGCCCGCTCTTTTCCGCCAGTTCCGCGCAGGCTTTGGCGTGCGCTTCGTTGGTGTCGGCGGCGGTGACCATTTCGGTGGCGGGATCGAACGCATGCCGCGCGAGCTGCGGAGGCTTTACCGGAATCGGCTGAGTGGGCGAGGTGTGCTCTCCGGGGACCTTGCTCTGCGCGACCGGTTTTTCGTCGATGCCGAACACCGGCTTGCCAGTCGTGCGATCGAGAATGTACATGTATCCGACCTTGCCGGTCTGAGCGAGCGCCGGGATCTTCTTGCCCTTCACCGTAAGATCCAGCAGGACCGGGGCGGGCGGCAGATCCATGTCCCATAAATCGTGGTGAACCGCCTGGAAGTACCACTTCATCTTTCCGGTGTTAACATCCAGAGCCACAACGGAGTTACCGAACAGGTTATTGCCCTGGCGGTCGAATCCGTAGAAGTCGCTGGCGGGACTTCCGAAGGTGGTGTAGAGGGTGTCGCGGGCTTCGTCGACGGTCATGAAGAAGCCCCAGTTGTTGACTCCGGTGCGATCCTTCCATTCTTCCCCGGTCCAGGATTCGTGGCCGGGCTCACCCGGACGAGGGACAGAGTGAAACTCCCACTTCTTCGCGCCGGTGCGAGCGTCATACGCGCGCGTATCGCCGGGCTGGCCGGTAGCCGGCTGCTCCCCGACATTGGCGCCGACGAACAGCATGTTCTTGTAAACGGTCGGAGGCGAATTATAGGGAACCACCAGGTCGACCTCGCCTTCCTTGCCGAAGCCCGGATCGATCTTGCCGGTGCGAGCATTGAGGCCGACCATCCGGCGTCCGGCGGTGAAGATGATCCTCGGCGGATTGTCCGCGTCGCCGGGCCAGTAGGTGACCCCGCGAGCGGAGGGATTGCCGCCGGTGACTTCGTATTTCCAGATTTCCTTGCCGGTATCGGGATCGAGCGCCAGGACGCGATTCCCGGCCGTGATGTACATTACTCCGTTCACGACAATGGGTGTGACCTGCGAATAGCCGCCGATTCCCCCGCCCCGGCCTGCGCGACTGCGTTCCTCGTCGGTACGGAGCTGATAGGTCCAGGCGGTCTTAAGCTTCGCGACATTGCCGCTGGTGATCTGGTTCAGCGGAGAGAAGCGAGTGCTGGTCAGATCGCGGCCGTAGCGGGGCCAATCGCCCGGGCGAATCGCAGAGCTTTGGCCGAAGAGCGCCGGCGCAACGCCTAAAATCGCGATATATCGGATTTGCATGCAGGATTTAGCTTACAAGCTTTCCAGGAATTTTGAAACGGTCATAGTTGCCGGTCTTTAGTCCAGCCAGCATTCTGGAAGGCCTTGATGGCGCGCTCCCCACAGACGGAGGGAGAGGTGGCATCAGACGGAGATTTCGACCTCGCGGACCTCGATCGTCAAAGGCATGTCATTCGCGGCGCGGGGTTCAAGGGACACCCTGCTATCGCTTCGCGAATGTTCTCCAACGCTTCGGATTCGGTTTGCCCCTGAGAGACGCATCCGGGAATCGCTGGACATTCGGCGACGATCATGCCGGACTCGTCCCGTTCAAGCGTTACCAGCGGCTTCATGTTCGGATGATAGCAAGGGCAATCTTACGGCAGCGCGAAGACGAATATACCTTGATTCTGCGGCCCTGGCGCCCCGCCTCGGCCACCGCGCCCGCCGCCTCCGCCGGTCGCCGCGACGATCGCCACATACTGCTTCCCGTTCTTGCCCATGAAGGTCATCGGCACCGCGGTCGCAGTGTAGTCGAGCTTGGTGACCCACAGCTCCTTGCCGGTCTTTGAATCGAAGGCGCGGAAGCGGTTGTCCGAAGTCGAGCCGATGAACACCAGCCCGCCCGCCGTAACGATCGGACCCGCGGTGTTGGTCGCGCCGGTGTTCTGCTTGCCCTCTGGAAGCGAGTCCGTCACGCCCAGGGGAACCTGCCATGCGAAATCGCCAGTGGCGGCATTCACCGCGATCAAGCGGCCCCATGGCGGTTTGAAGCAGGGATAGTTGCCGATCTGCTTGCCATCCGCATCGTGCGCGGGAGCGGTGAAACTGCCTAGCCCCTGCGGCGCGCTGCGGATGTAGGGCTCGATCCCGTCTTTATTGCCTGCCACGTACTTCGGATTCGGCTGCATCCAGCCTACAGCGGGCGACTCCTTGGTGTTCACGAAAATGTATCCGAGCTTCGGATCGGTCGCCGTGCCGCCCCAGTTGGCGCCGCCCGTAAATCCCGGGAAGATGATCGCCGGTTTCGAATCCGAACCTTCCGCGTGATACGGGAACGGAGTGAACGGACCCTCGTTGTGCAGCCCGGAGCGCTCCCAGAGATCCCGGCAGGCTTTCGCGTGATCCGGCGTGGTGTCCGCCGCCGTGACGATATCGTCCTTGGTCATGCTGGTGCGCGAAATCGCCGGCGGCTTGAGCGGAAACGGCTGCGTCGGATAAGATACTTCGCCCGGCACATCGGATTTCGCCACCGGCCTCTCTTCCACGCCGTACACTGGCTCGCCCGTAACGCGATTCAGGATGAACATGTAGCCCGACTTGCCCACCTGCGCGAGCGCCGGAATCGTCTTTCCGTCTTTCTTGATGTCGATCAAGCCGGGCGCGGGCGGCAGGTTGTAATCCCACAGCTCGTGATGGACCGTCTGGAAATACCACTTCATCTTCCCGGTGTTTGCGTCGAGAGCGACCAGCGTGTTGCCGTAGAGGTTCGCGCCAGGACGGTCGCCGCCGTAGATGTTCGCGCCGGGTCCGCTGACGGGGATGTAGAGAATGCCGCGCTCTTCGTCCACCGTGAGCGCGAAGGCCCAGACATTGTTCCCGGTGCGATTCTGCCAGGTACCCTTGGCCCAGGTTTCGTTGCCAGGTTCACCGTCGCGAGGAATCGTATGGAACGTCCACAGCTCCTTGCCCGTGCGGACGTCGTAAGCGTGCTGCTCGGGAATCTGGCCGCCGGCCTGATCGAGCTGAGGAGCGATGTGCCGCTCGCCCGGTCCGTAGAAATTGGTCCCGACGAACAGCAAGTTCTTGTAGATGGTGGGCGTGCCCGCGTACGGAACTTCCAGGTCAACCGAGCCTTCCTTGCCGAAGCCCGGATCCACCTTGCCGGTGCGCGCGTTCAGAGCCATCATCTTGCGGCTGGTGGTGAAGATGATGCGCGGCGGATTGTTGCGATCGCCGGGCCAGTAGGAAACGCCACGAAACGACGCCAGGCCCTTGTCGGGCACTTCGAAGGTCCATATCTCCTTGCCGGTTTCCGGCTCGAGTGCGACTACGCGATCGCCCGACGGTGTGTACATGATGCCGTTTACGACGATGGGCGTAATCTCCTGGTACAGCTCGCTCGCGCTGAGACCGCTGATGGTCTTCCCTTCCCGGTTAAATCGATACTGCCAGGCCTTGGTGAGCTTCGATACGTTCGACGCGTCGATCTGCTTCAGCGGCGAGTAGCGAGTACCGGCGAGATCGCGATTGAACATCGGCCAGTCGCGGTCGGCCTGAGACTGCGCTAAGAGTGGCAAGATCGTGCTGCAAGCAAGAAGCAACGTGGATTGAGCGCGCATCGGTATCCTTCGATCAAGTATAGTTGTCCCGCCTCACTACGGATAGGCCCCAAGGCCTGTCGGGGAAGACTTGCCGGGGATTGGCGCGCCTGTTTTCAGATCACAGTACTGTGCTCGATCGGCAGGAGCCAATTCAAACGCGGAACCCACCGGACTCCAGCGGTAGACTTCGCAATTGTTTCGAATTCGGGCGGGCACCGTTTGCCGAGTGGTATGAATCACCAAACGATCTTGTGATGCCAGAACCCAACGGCGCGTGATCCGTTCAGGCGGTAAGGAAACGTCTTCCTCAGTCGAAACCTCAAGTGCCTGCGAGAGTCTGCCCCCATGCAGGTGATATGCGCTTGCAGTCATTAAGAATTGCGCGCTTCCGCCCAAGTCGCGCTGGACCAGTATGAGCAGCGGGGAATCTGAGGTCAGTTTCTGAACCCGGACGAAACTATTGGGCTCGCAGGACCGCTCGCAGGAAAACGAACCGACCATCCTCCAAGTCGACTGCTTATCGAAGACGTAGGCCATGTATGTGGATTCGGCCTTGGCCTCCACGATCAGGATCGCCTCCAGTTCCGGATCGTCGTCCAATTGAACCCAACGTAGAGACAGGTCTGAAACTCGGTCTGGGTAGTCCGAGTGACACTCCCAGAGATCGAGGGCTGCGCAATCCTCCGTAGGCATCGCCGGCTTTTTATCGCGCAAGCTCTGGGCAATACGATCCGGATCGGTCTGCATCGACACCACCGGCAGCGATTGCGCGCACAGGCCCGTTACAACGAAGCACCACAAAGAAGCGTGCTTCACGAGGAGTCCTACGGCAACGCGAAGGCTACCACAGCGCCGCCGACAATACCCGCAACGTACTGCTTGCCGCTCTTGCCTGTATAAGTCATCGGGTTCGCATTCATGGTGGCGTCCATCTTCACCTGCCACAACTCCTTGCCGGCCTTCGAGTCGAATGCATGGAAACGATTGTCGCCCGATGGTATGAACAGCAGACCGCCCGCGGTAGTGGTTCCACCCGCGCTGCCCACGTTGCCGACGTTCTGTTTGCCTTCGGGCAGGCGCTCGTTGATTCCCAAGACCACTTGCCAGGCGATATCGCCGGTGTTGGCGTTGATCGCAAACAGTCGGCCCCATGGTGGTTTCTGGCACGGAAAACCGCCTGCGGTGAACCCGGTGTATGGCCCCGGCCCGGAAATACTGCCGCGATCATAGGGCAGCGTGGATCCCTCCGTCAGATTGCCGTAGTTGCCTCCGGGAACCTTCTTCTCGATCCATCCCGAGAGCGCGGCGTCGTGCGTCGCGATGAAAACGTAGCCTGTGGTGGGATCGGCTGTGGTGCCTCCCCAGTTGGGTCCGCCGTTGCCCGGGAATTGAATGCTGCTCTTGGGCGGGGTGCCCGCCTCATGGTAGACGAACGGCGAGAAGGGTCCGGCGTTCGTGTACCCGCCGGCTTTCTCCCACAGCTCTTCACAGGCCTTGACATGTTCTGGCGTCGTGTCCGCCGCGGTGACCATGTCCTTGGCTTTATCGAAACTATTGCGAGCCAGTTGCGGAGGCTTCACCGGGAACGGCTGCGTCGGCGAATACCACTCGCCGGGCACGTCGCCTTTCGGAACGGGACGCTCCTCCACGCCGTGGATCGGTTCGCCGGTTTCACGATTCAGGATATACATCAGCGCGTTCTTGTTGATCACCGCCAGTGCGGGAATCGTCCGGCCGTTCTTCACGACGTTGAACAAGCTGGGCGCGGCGGGAAGATCGGAATCCCATAGATCGTGATGGACCAGTTGGAAGTGCCACTTGTATTGACCGGTGGTCGCATCGACGGCGACGATCGAGTTTCCGTATAAGTTCGTACCCGGGCGATCGCCGCCCCAATAGTTACCGGCCGGGCTGCCGAAGGTCATATACAGCAGGTTGCGCTCTTCATCGACGGTGAAATACCAGCCCCACACGTTGACTCCGGAGCGATTCTTCCAGCCATCGTCGAGCCAGGCCTTCGCGTGATTCGGATCGCCGGGCTGGGCGACCGACTTGAATTCCCAGAGTTTCGCCCCGGTGCGGGCGTCGTAGGTTTTCGTATCTCCGGGAGGGCCGAGATTGGCCTCGCCGTTGTTATTTCCCATGATGATCAGGTTCTTATAGACATACGGAGCGCCGCCCCAGCCAATACCGATGTCCACCGAACCTTCCTTGCCGAAGCCCGGATCCACTGTGCCGGTGTTGGCATTGAGGGCCATCATCTTGGTTCCGGTCGTGAAGAGAATTCGCGGGGGATTGTTACCATCGCCGGGCCAATAGCCGACGGAGCGATTCGCAACGGGACCGGGAGCCGTGTAAGACCAGGACTCCTTGCCGTTATCTGCGTCCAGCGCGAAGACCCGGTTGCCGCCGGCAACATACATCACGCCGTTGACGACGATGGGAGTCAATTCCGCGACCAGCCCTGCCGGTCCGCCTTTGCCTTTCCCTTTGCCGCCGCCCTTTTCGTTATCGGGCGAGGGAGGAGGAGCGGGCGGCCGATACGTCCAGGCTTGCTTCAGCTGAGCGACGTTAGTGGTGTTGATCTGGGTCAGCGGCGAGAAGCGGTCGCTGGCCAGGTCGCGGCTATAGAGCGGCCAGTCGCCCGGCGGGATGCTGGTCTGCTTGGCTGCGGCCTTGGTTGCCTTGCCTTTACCTTGTTGCGCGGGTCCGACCTGCGCAAGTACCACCGATAGCACGATCACACCGGCAACTGCGGACATCTCTGACCACCGCATAAAGCGAGCTAAACGCACGATGAGTCCCCCAAAGCATTCTAGCGCGCTCCGCGTTCGATCAGCTTGAGCTGGACCGTAGGTGTCGTGCTCGCGTCCACTTTGGCGGATACGGACTGGGTCTCGAACGGTTGGCGGTAGTCGTGATCCATCCAGGCATTGGTCTCGACCTCCTCCCACGCGAAGATCTTATACTCGCCGGGAGGAAGGCCGTGGAGGGTGAAATTTCCCATGGCGTCGGTAGTCACCAGCTTGTTCATGTCCTTGCGCAAAGATCCCGACGTCGGAACCGCCGTGACCTGCACGCTGGCAGCCGGATCGCCGTGCGAATTCTGGACCGTTCCCGTGATGTCGCCCGCAGTGGGAGCCAGAACCACTTGGACCTGCCCTCCGCCGTAGTTAAGATCGAGCGTCGCATCGGGCATCTCGCGCCCGGCAAGTTTCACCGATTTCAGATAGTATCCATCCGGCATGCCGCCAGCTTCGATGAGGTATGCGTCGGCGGCGAGTGTGGCTTGAAACGTCCCATCATCGGCGAGCTGCGCTTGACCGTTGCGTCCCTGACCTCCGGGTCCGGGCTCCGATGGAGTGAATGTCAGCCGCAACGAACCCAGGCGTACGTTCGGCTGCGTGCTATCCACCGTAAGGACGCCCGAAAGCGAAAGCGGTGGCTGAAGCCGGAGGGAAACGTTGTTGATGTCGCCGTTACCGACATCCACCGGCACGCGCGCGGTGAGTCGCTGCTGCACGGCCCCGGGAGTTTGGGCGTTGATGTAGTACGACCCCGGCGGCACCGCGGGAAATTCAAAACTTCCGTCGGCAAACACCTGCGCGCCTGCCAGCTGCCGGCCGCCCTCGCCGTTCCGCGGCGTGAGAGACAGCATGATCCCCGGACCAGCCAGCGCGAATCCGCCATCTCCGGCTTTGCCTTTTCCTTTGGCCTTGGCGTCGTCCGCTCCGGAGCCAGCAGCCGGAAGCCCGGCGACGGATCCACTGACGCGGTGATAACGCGCCTTGAGCAAACGGATATCGATGCCGCGCACCTCGCTACCGGCGACGAGATTCAACGGCGACGCGTTCGTCGCTTCCGTCAGGTTCGGGTAATAGGTGGTGACGTAGTCTTCGATGGTTTCCACGGGCCCGACGCGTCCTCCACCGGCTGCCTGGCGGCCACCAGGACCGCCACCGCGCCCTCCACGTCCACCGCCGTTCAGGATCGCCTGGAGCGCGCCGCGCCGTGCGGTAGCGCTCACAAAATACCGGCCGGGAGCCAGATTGGCGATCCGGAACTCGCCTAGGTCGTTGGTGGTCCCATTTTGCACCTGCGTAATTTGCTTGCGGCCGCGCGGGTAGGTGTAGCGCCACACTTCGACGTTGACCGACTGGACCGGATCGCCATCTTCATCGAATACGTGCCCCGCGATCACGCTTTGGGGCGTCATCTTGAGCTCGATGCCGCTGGTGTTCTTCTCGGAAACAACTTCGATGGGCAGGGTTTGCCCGCTGGGCGTACTGAGAGTTTCGCGCACATAGCCGGTACGCTCGCCGGTAAGCATGTAGGTACCTTGATCGACCGATGGAAACCGGAAACTTCCGTCGTTGGCGCTGGTGGTCCCGTAGCTGCCGCCGCCCCGCCCGTTGGGTCGCAGGGTCAACGTCACTTTTCGGAGAACCTCGCCAGTGATGCTTAATACGCGACCCTCGACTGATCCGGGCGGCAAAGTCACGGCGGGTGTTCCCTGACCGGGTTGTCCTGCCTGACCTGGCTGTCCTGTCTGAGCTTGACCCTGATTGCCGCGGCCGCGCCCCCCTTGCGCCCACAGGACGGCGAAGGCAGCGAGCAGCGCCCAGCCGATCAGGAAGGGTTTGAGAGTCCTCACTAGCTCTATTGACGCATAAGCCGACCGGCAGGTTTGCGTCCGGCGAGCGATTTAACCAGGAAGCTCAGGCAGGGAATGGCGATATCGTCCGGCGAAGATGTCGGCGAACAGAGCCACGGTCTCGTCGTGAACCAGCCCGTTATCGGCGAGGATGTGCTGACCGCGAATATCCAGGGACCCGCCGCGCATATCGGTACACAGGCCTCCGGCCTCGCGAATGAGCAAAACCCCGGCCGCGACGTCCCAGGGATTCAGGTTGAACTCCCAGAACATGTCCAGCCTTCCGCAGGCCACATAGGCCAGATCGAGCGCGGCGGCTCCAGGCCTGCGCACGCCGTGCGACAGCATCGAGAGCTGATAGAAGAAGTGAACGTTGACGTTCTGGTGACGCCTGCGCGACGGGAATCCGGTGGCGACCAATGCGTCCTCAAGGCGATTCACCTTGGACACATGAATCTTCTCACCGTTCAGAAATGCGCCCGAGCCTCGCTCGGCGGTGAAGATCTCATCGCGCGTGGGATCGGCGATTACGCCCGCCACCAATTCGCCAGCTTGCTCGAGTGCCAGCGTCACGTTGTACACGGGAAAGCTGTGCGCGAAGTTCGTGGTGCCGTCCAGGGGATCCACGTACCAGCGGAAGTCGGACGATCCGGCCTGTCCCCCGCCCTCCTCCGCCACGATCGAATGAGACGGATAGTGCGCCTGGAGGCGTTCCACGATGAGCTTCTCGCTGGCGCGATCGGCGGCGGTGACCAGGTCATGCTCGCCCTTGAGTTCGAACCCGATGCGCCGGCCTGCGAAATCGCGCACCAGGGCCGAGGCTTCGCGTGCAATCTCGACTGCCGTTTCCAGGTAAGAGGGCAAACTTAGCGCACAGGACGCGGCGACGTCCTCTCCGTGATTTCAGAGGCGCTGTCGCCGCGTTCCGTTGTGCGCGATTCAGAAGAGCCCACTTCGTATAAGTATTTGATGTCGTGCTTGTACAGGAACAAGTTGGGCTGGCCGTCGCGCGTCAGACGGATGAAGTCGACGTCGTAAAACTCGACGATGCCCTCGACTTCCGAGTTGTCCGTGAGGCGGGCGCGCACGAGGATGCGGCTCTCGGAGAGGTTTCGCAGATAGCGGACCTCTTCGAAGGTTTGCTCGGGTGCTTTTGTTTTACTGGTTCCAGCCACGGTTTAGGGGGCGATCAGCGCGACGCTTTTCCTGTAAGCGGCGCATCCCCATAGTATCCGGTGCGCGTCGTGGCCCGCAAATCTTTGCGCCCAAGCTCGACCTTGACCAGGTGGAAGCGCGGGGCATCCGCAGGCACATTGCGTGGGTAATACGCGACCAGGTACTGCGTTCGCAGGTCCCGCAGGATCTGCGTGAAGGCATCGTCCAGCTCGCCCGCGCCCATGGGCTGAAACACGCGGCCGCCCGTACCACTGGCAAGCGTCTCCAAGGCGCGCTCGCCGCCCAGATTTCGTCCGGCATCGTTGGTGATGGGGATCACCAGAATGGGATAGATGATCGCGTCGGCGTTCTGCGCGGATTCGAAGGCGTCGGCGTATTTCTTGACGCTGGTGGTATCGCCGCCGTCGGTAACGGCCACGATCACATGCCGTCCGTCGCGGCCGGCCAAGTCGCGAGATGCCAGGTGGATGGCATCGTAGAAAGACGTCCCGGCCTTCCCCCGCAACTCCTTGAGCGAGTCGATCAGCCGCTGCTCGCGGCGGGTAAACGCATTCAACCGCGTGACTTCGTCATCGAAAGCGTATAGCGCGGCAGAATCCCCGGGATTTCCTTCCCGCAGCAGCGCCCGCAGGAATTTCTCCACAGACGTGGTCTCGTAGCGAAGATTCGTGGCCGTCGATCCGCTGGTATCGATCAGCAGGGACACCGATAGCGGAACCTCGGTATGGTGCTCAAATATGGCGATGTCCTGCTTCACTCCGGTGTCGTAGACGGTGAAGTCGGGCTTCTCCAGCGATCCGACCAGCTGGCCTTTAGCATCCTTCACCGACACCAGAAGCCGGACCAACTTCACGTCGACCTTGATCTGGGCCTTCGCAATGCCGATCGCGATGCCAATCGCAATCGCACTGGCCGCTACGAGCGCGCTTTTGTGACGGAATCGTCCCATTCGCCATCCACCCACACCTCGCCGTCGGCGAAGTATTCTTTCTTCCAGATCGGAACCAGCTTCTTCAGCCGGTTGATACCTTCGAGCGCCGCGTCAAACGCAGGCTTGCGATGCGGAGCGGCCGCGACCACCACCACGCTCGCTTCCCCGATCTCGATTCGTCCCAGGCGGTGGATCATGCCGACCCTGCCGACCTGAAACGCGCCGGCGATTTCGCAGCCGATCTGCGCCATCATCTTGATCGCCATGGCCTCGTAGCACTCGTATTCCAGATACCGGGTCGGCCGGCCCTTGGTGTTATTGCGCGCGATTCCTTCGAAGGTGACCACCGCGCCATCCTCGCCGCGTTGCAGGCGGTGCGCCAAGCCCAGGCTATCGATCGGATCGCGGGTGATCGCGAAGAAGTGCCCGGCGGGATCTTCGATCACCTGGGTAAACTGGGCGGAGCCTCCGCTTACAGGCGGCAAGAATGCCACCTCGTCGCCTTCTGACACGGGGGCGCTAGGCTCGGAAAAACTCTGATTCAAAGCAAGAACCAGACTGGCCGACATCTCCCGAAGTCGAGGAAAGTGTCTGGCATAGTGCTCGAAGACGGATTCCAGGCGCGAGCCATCGGGGATCTCAATGGAGTCCTCCCGCAGGCCGACAATGTCACGCAACACACCAAAAAACAAGACGCGGATTCGCACAATTTTATGATGTCATGGTATCAGACGTAATCCCGCGTTCCTGGTTTCAGGAACATACTTAGTAAACCGGTTATAATCACCACCTTATGGCATCCGTCGAGACTCGCCTGCGCGTACGGTACGCCGAAACCGACCAGATGGGCGTGGTGTATCACGCCAATTACCTCGTCTGGATGGAAGTAGGACGCGTCGAATACTGGCGGGCGTCGGGACTGCGCTACCGCGATATGGAGCGCGAGGACGGGATACTTCTGGTGGTGGCGGAGGTGAGTTGCCGCTACCTGTCGCCCGCCGTGTACGATGAAGAAGTTATTGTTCGCACTTCGGTCGCAGAAGCCACTCCACGTATGATCCGGTTCGACTATGAACTGCTGGCCGCGGACGACGGACGGAAGTTGGCGACCGGCTACACCAAGCACGTATTCTGCGGCGCCGACCGCAGACCGGCCAAGCTGCCGCAAAAATATCACGAGACACTCGGAATTAAAACCACGGGGATCAAAGAGAACACATGAGCACCCTCTCTATCAAAGATCTGGATCTTGCCGGTAAACGCGTCTTCATCCGCGTGGATTTCAATGTCCCGCTGGCGAACGGCGGCCAGGAAATCACCAGCGACAAGCGTATTCGGGCGTCACTGCCAACCATAAAATTCGCGCTCGAAAAGGGCGCGGGCTTGATCCTGGCGAGCCACCTCGGCCGTCCCAAGGGCAAGCCGAATCCGGAGATGAGCCTGAAGCCGATTGCGGCGAAGCTGGCCGAGCTGTTGGGAAAACCGGTGGCGATGGCTCCAGACTGCGTCGGACCGGCCGTGGAAGCGATGCTGCCGAAACCCGGCGAGGTGCTGCTGCTCGAGAATCTGCGGTTCCATGCGGAGGAAGAAAAGAACGATCCCGAGTTTTCGAAGCAGCTCGCGAAGCTATGCGATGTGTACGTGAATGACGCCTTCGGCTCGGCGCATCGTGCGCACGCGTCGACAGTCGGAATGATCAGCTTCGTCAAACAGGCCGCCGCCGGGCTGCTGATGGACAAGGAAATCGAGTACCTGACCAAGGCCGTCAAAAACCCCGCACGTCCATGTGTCGCGATCCTGGGCGGCGCGAAGGTTTCGGACAAGATCGAAGTGATCCAGAACCTGATGAAGGTCGTCGACAAGTTGATGATAGGCGGGGCCATGGCATACACCTTCCTGCGGGCGCGTGGCGAGGGCACCGGGAAGTCGCTGGTCGAGGAAGACAAGATCGATCTGGCTCGCGAGCTAATGGCCGAGGCCGGATCGAAGCTGATGCTGCCGGTGGATCACGTGGTCGCCGGGGAGCTGAAGGCGGGCGTCGCGACGCAGGTGGTCGACAAGGTGCCGGATGGCCTCATGGGGCTGGATATCGGTCCGAAGACCGTGGCCGCCTACGAGCAGGTCATCGGCGGCGCGAAGACGGTGATCTGGAATGGCCCGATGGGCGTGTTCGAGACGCCTCCGTTCGACAAGGGTACTGTGGCGCTGGCGAAGGCCGTGGCCGCGTCGGGCGCGGTGAGCGTGGTCGGCGGCGGGGATTCGGAAAAAGCGATCAAGTCGGCGGGCGTGTCGGACAAGATCAGTCACATCTCGACAGGCGGTGGCGCGTCGCTCGAGTTTCTGGCGGGCATCGAACTGCCAGGTGTCGCCGCGTTAGAGACTGGCCGCAAATAGAAACTCTAATTTGCTTTGATTAGCCGCTATTCGTTTCGCTTGGCGGCTTCGAGAGCAGCGAGCGTCGGGCCCGAATGGCCGCGAGGCAGCAGGCTCGGACCCGACCGCTTGAACACGCTTTCCGGCTTGATCTCCGTAGGAATAATCACGCCGATGAAGCAATTGCTCATCTCATCCCAATTCTGCGGACCCCAAACGACCTCTTTCGCCGGATCGGGATTGAAGCGGTTGTTCGCCGAGTTGTCGAAGTGCGAGATCCCGATCATGCGCGTGCCTTTCGGCATTTCGATCGGCTTCGCCATTTCGTAACCCATCTGCCATTCGAAATCCCACTTGGCTTTTAGGACGGTCTGGGTTTCTCCGGTTGGAAATACCAGACGCAGCTCGAAATCCTTGCCGCGGAGATGCATATGCGGCTGAGCGTATACCAGTTTGGCGTCCTGTGCGAGCGTCAGTTCGCTGACCACTTCCGCGTTTCCATCGCCCGCCGGAATCGCCAGATTCGACGCCGTCGGCCCCGCATTGAAGTAGTAGCGGCTCAGCGGCGGATTCTTCGCCAGCACCAGCCCGATCTTCGAAGCATCCTCAGTGGGCTTCCCGTTGGTCGTGTAATGCAATTCGAATACAAGGTCGGATCCCTTGGGCACGAACTTCGCGGAGCCGTTGATATCGAAGCTCTGCGCGCCCAGGCCCGGATTGAATTTGCCCAGGATGTCATTGCCTTCTTCGGCGCCGTTGCGTCCGATGATCTCGCGCTGGGTTTCGTTCTCATACGCTTCGCCGTTCTCGGCGTTTTCCAGCCAATGCGATCCCGGCGGCCGCACCCACACTTTTCCGTGATGCAGAACCTTGGGATTGCCTGGACGCATTTCCGCGGACGAGATCCACATGTCCTCGGGGAAATTGGTTTTCACCAGCACGTACTTGTAGTTGATGGTTCCCGTGGCTGGAATGGGAAACGGCTTAGGCATTTCCACGATGATGTCGGGTTTGATGTTCCAGCCGTCCTGGAAGGTCAGCGCGGCGGGTTTGTCCTTGGTGTCGCCTTCGAGCGCGCCATTGTCGGCCCACGCGGTCAGCGTGGCGATATCCGCGGCGCTCAGCGTGCGGTCATTCTTGAAATGGCCGACGTTCTGCTCGGCCATCCATGGCGGCATCTTCCTGGCGACCACCGCGGCCTTGATCGATTTGGCCCAGGGCCGGGCGTCGTTGTAACTCAACAGTGACATGGGAGCCACTTCACCAGGACGATGACAGCTCTGGCAATTCTTCTGCAGAATCGGCAGAACGTCCTTGTTGAAGGTGACTTTTGAGGGATCCGGCGCAGCTAGAACCGCCACGCCCGTCAGACTCGTTAGGCCAACCGCGACTGCCAGTCGAAATGCGCTCACGCGAACAGTACCTCCTTCAGAGGTTTACCGCTGCCTCATTATAGGGTTACTTTCGGGTCAAACGCAACGATTCGTTGTACATCCATGCGCCCGTCCGAGTACTGTTTCCCGTCCGTAACATAGCGGGTGATTCGGTTCATAGAAAGTTTTGATTGGACCGCGAGCCTCAGCGGTCTTAGGCTCGTTAGTATGATGGCGACAGAAAAAATCGAACGGGAGGAGCCGGAGGAAATCTCGGTCTTACACCGTGTAAGCCGGATTGTCAGCTCCGAGCTGTCCTTGGATGAGATGCTTGGGGAAATTGTGGGCCTTACATCCCAGATCTCGGGATGCGATGCCTGCCTTGTCTACCTGGTGGAAATGCCTACGGAGGAATTCGTGCTGCGCGCATCTCAGGTTCCGCACGCCGCGGACCTGGGGAACCTGCGCATGAAAGTTGGCGAGGGAGTCACGGGCTGGGTGGCAGAACACCAGTCGCCTGTCGCGCTCTCTTCGAAAGCTGCCGAGGATTCGCGCTTCAAATTCTTCCCGGCGTTGGTGGAGGATACCTACGAGGCCTTCCTCTCGGTTCCGCTCATCAACAAAGGCAAAGTGATCGGCGTGATCAACGTGCACCATCGCGAGCGGCACGCGCACACGGCCGAGGAGATCTCCACCATCCAGTTCATGGGCGAGCAGATGGGCAGCGCCATCGCCAAGAGCTTGCTCGAAGAAGAGAATGCGCGCCTGACCGAAGAAACAGCAGAGGTCAAGCGGCAACTGGAAACTCGCAAGGTGGTGGAGCGCGCCAAGGGCATCCTGCAGCGCCGCCAGAACCTCACCGAGGAAGAAGCCTATCTGCGGATGCGCAATGAAAGCCGCCGGCTTCGCCGTCCGATGAAGGAGCTGGCCGAGGCGATCATTCTGGCCGAAGAGCTCGGGCGGAAAGAGACGACGCCGCGGGATCCGCGGGAGTAGCTGAAAAGGGAGACAGGCAGCTCTGTCCACTCCCACGATGGCACGCGAAGTCAGAACCCTACGGGAGGGGACAGAGTAGCCTGTCCCCTTTTTCGCCCGGCCCCATCATCTATGTCGGGACTTGCGCGGTATCCTCAGAGGCAGAGTGCTGCGCACGACGCTTCGGAAGATACCGGTTCCCTTGGCCTTTGCAACTGTACTCGGAGTGCTTTTCGCTTTTAAGCTTTTCGCCGATCACAAACCTTTTCGCGAGTATCCGGGGATGGAGTACTCAGTGGGATCGATTCCCCTTCCCCCGGGCTGGGATCGCGAGACGGACTTCGTTTTCGGCCGGATCATGTTTCCCGGCGGACCTCTTGACGGCTATCGGGGACGAGAAGACCCGGACTATCATCGCGGGCGATCCTTGTGGACCCAGGATTATCCGCGGGCGGATCGGCACTTTCTAGAGGCTGTGAGACGCCTGACGCGCGTGGATGCGCGTCCGGTGGAGCAGGTGGTTGACCTGGAAGACGGCGACGACGTCTACAACTACCCGTTCATTTATGCGGTCCAAGCCGGCGAATGGGGCTTGACCGAGAAACAGGGTAAGATCCTGCGCGACTATCTCAACCGCGGCGGCTTCTTCATGGCCGACGACATCCACGGAACCGCGGAGTGGGGCGAATTTGTCGAGCGCATCGGCTACGCGTTTCCGGATCGCCAGGTTCAAGACATCCCGAACGACGATCAGATTTTTCACTCGGTGTTCGATCTGGACGACCGCTACATCATCGTCGGCTCGGAACACCTGCGGGAAGGTTCCAAGAACGGCGGCACCGTGCCTTACTGGCGCGCGATTTACGATGACAAGGGGCGGGTGCTGGTGCAGGCGATGTACAACTCCGACACGGGCGATTCCTGGGAATTCGCCGACGACCCGCGCTATCCGGAACGATACTCGGCTTTGGGGATCCGGCTAGGCGTGAACTACATCGTCTACGCGATTACGCACTGAGGAACGGACGGGGAGGGTCCAGAGCCTCACCGATAGGAGCAATCCGGGTCCGGATCGCGGCTGCTCTGGACCTTCCCTTTGGGCGTGTTGCTATCCAGGAAGCACGCCGGACTCCACAAGGCGGCTACTGAAAACTAAAGAGTTGCTGAACGTCCGCGACATTTTGTCCCATCGAAAACAGGACAACCTGTCGCGTCCTGTACGTGAGGGACCGGACAAATCCTTAGAGAATTGTTCCGGGGCGGTTCGCTATACTGGCTCCCCGGCCTCCCCCAGCCTATGTCCAGTCCTTGGGTACTTCCCGCTCTTTTCGTCACCCTCCTGATGCTGCTGTGCGCCATGGCGTACCTGGTGAGAGCCGGAATTCGGACCCGGCATCGGACCGAATGCTGGCGTTGCGGAGCCGCCAAAGTCCGGCCTTCCAAGACCCAACCGTCCGATGCTCTGGCTGGGATGTTGCTGCTCCGGCCCTACCGGTGCGGGGGCTGCCTGACGCGTTTCTACGCGTTTCGATCTTTCGCTTGGGATCATTCGACGACTCCAGTCGCCCGAGTGGCGGTCGCCGTCGCAGCGACAGAAGCCGTACCCGCCCCGGCGCGTAAGAGTCTGTCCCGGATTCGCGTGAAGGTGATCGTCAGGCTGCCCTGGCCTACCGATTGGCAGAGCGCCTGGAAGCTATTGCTGGCGGAGGAACAGGGATTCATAGCCCGTCCCCCCGACAACCGAACCACAAAGGCCTAGAACTGGTAGGCGAGCGCAATGTTGATGACGTTGCCCCGGCCCGAGGTTGCGCGCGGCCCGAGATTCGCACCATTGAACGTCCGCGTGCGGAAATCCCAGAAGCTCCATTCGAACGCCGCAGTCACGTCCGGACCGAGCTTGCGGAAATAGCTCGCCCACACGAACGAATTCTTTGAGCGCGTGGAACCCGGCATCAGATTGCGGTCGCGCGGATCGTCAGTGCCGGCGCCCGCGTAGAGAATGTCTTTCGGAGTTACCGGCGAAATGAGTTCCAACCATCCGCCTTGATCGGCGATCTTGCGGAAATTCGCGGGTGTTGCTCCCGCCGCAGCTGTAAATGCGACACCCTGGTCGATTCCGCCACCAAACGGAACCAGGTTCGCTCCGGTGAAGCCTTCGCCGCGGAAGATCAGATATTTGTGGATGGGTATGCTCCAATCGACGGCAACGGCGTCGGAATCGACGTCCTTGTCCGCGCCGACCGCTTCACGGCCATAGTGCCCGCTGACGCCTATGGTCGCAGTCCTTCCGGCCATGGGATGCGAATACGCCACGCGAGCCTCATAGAAAGGCTGCCGTCCGCGCTCGCCGAAACCCGAGAACGTGCCGTCCACGGCCGAGCCGTTTACCCCCGACTGATCGGTCAGACGCGCATCGCCAAACGACGGGCGCAGAATGCCGCCCTGGACCAGAAGAGTGGACTTGCCGAACTTGTGCCGGTTCTCCACGCGTACTTGCGGCAGCAGCGCCCACAAGTCTCCGGCGGTGAAGCCTAAAGGCATCGCGACGTGCGAGAGCGAGATGGGATCGAGCGGCGCGAGAATAGCTTTGTCCTGGCCGGCGACGATCTTCCAATCGCCTTTATCCAACTGCAGGTAGCCACGCCGCAGACGCGGCTGATTGAAGACGCGATTCTGGGGTTGAAAATTCGGATCCACGGGCCGCGAGCCAAAGAAATCGATCTCGACCAGCCCGGACGGACTCCAGCCGCTGCCGGTGGATTTTGGGCTCACCTGAAAGCCGACGATAGACTGGCGGGCCGTGAAGATCGTGTCGCCGACGGCTCCGGCGCGTTTGGTGGTGCCGTCCGGAAACGTCACGTTGGCGTTGCCGGGCAAAGGCCAGAGCGGAACATCCTGCCCGACCTGAACCGTGTCGGACGTCGAGATGTTCATGATCAGCGTCCCATACACGCGAAGAATGTAATCCCCGATGGGGGCTTGCAGTTTCGAGCTCGATTTCGGGGCCCCTGGATAATACGGGCCGTCCGGTGGAGTGTGATCCTCGAGTGCCGTGGCCGGAGCGTTTTGGCTCTGAGCCGGCATCGTAAATATTGCAAATGCAAGCGATGCGGCTAAACAATTCTTGCGAAGACTAAATATCATGCCCCCGATTATGCCGAGGCATCGGGATGCAAGTCGTTCACAACCTGTAAACGTTTTGTAAAAACGGAGGAACCTACCGCCGGACGACGGGCGCCTTCAGTTCGTTCTGCATCACCGTTACGTACTGCGACGCTTGTCCCTGCATCGGACCGGCAATGGCAGCGGACTGCTGCTCGAATTTCAGCGCTTCCTGAAGCTTGGTGCGATCGGTGGTGATCTTAGAAAGCTGGTAGTTCGCGACGCCCAGGTAGAAATACGCAGGACCGGTCATCGCAGTCTGGCCGCTGATCATCGGAAGCGCGGCTCGCAGGTTGGTATCGCAATCCTTCCAGATCTGGCGCACGCAGCCGGCTACGCCCGCATCGTAATAGCCGCGCGAAAGCATGGTCGACTTGACGCGGTTCCACTCTTCGTCGGAGTAGCCCTCGGGTTTGGCTTTGGATTTCATCACCGTCACCAGCCGCGTAGCGTAGGTGTAGGCCTGGTCCGAACGACCCTTGGAGATCAGGTTGTCCGCGAGCGTCATCAGCGCGTATTCTTCGTTAGGGCTACCGCCGACAATCTTGGTGGCACCCTCGATCTGCTTGTCCGCGCCGCCCATCTTTCCAAGCGCCCCCAGATAAGCATTGGAAGCAAGACCGAGATACGTGCTCTTGGGATTGACCGCGAGCAACGCTTCCGTCAGTTCGACCACCTTCGCGGGAGCCAGACCCGCCTGAGCGGCCGTCGTGGCAAGAGCGTATTCGCTGAGGGTTCCGACCCCTTTGGCGTAATCGACCCGCTTGGGCCAGTCCTCTTCCGAAAAGCCGTCCAGTTTCGGACCCGTGGCTTCGGCCTTAGCCATCTTCGCCGTTTCGACGGCCCATTTCTTGACGGCGTCCGGATCCTTCGCGGCCTGAGCGTCCTTCAGCTTCTGATAGGTGTCATCGAGTTCGTTCGCGGATGCCGACGCTACCAGGAAAAGGGACAAGGCTCCGAGGGCAAGGATGGCGGTTTTCACAATGGTCTCCTCGCAGAATTATAACAGCCTCCAAAGCCGCGACAGTAATGGAGCGGGTATAATTCCATCAGGTGACGTCTGCTGCACCTTTTCCCCCGGAACCGCGATCCGAAGCACCGGTTTACTGCGATGTCAGCCTCCCGGTCCCGATCGACACAGCCTTTACCTATAGGCTTCCCGAAACGCTGCGCCGCCGTGTGCAGCCCGGCTGCCGGATCCTGGTTCCGTTCGGGTCGCGCAAGCTAACGGGCGTGGTCCTGGCGACACATGACCGGCCACAGGCCGGTCCTACCAAGGAAGCCCTGCGGCTGCTGGACGAAGAGCCTGCCCTGGACCAAAGTCTTCTGGACCTGGGCCGCTGGATTTCGACGTACTATTGCGCCCCCCTTGGCGACACCTTGCGCGCGATGACGCCCCTGGCCGCCGACGTCCGGCGAGGGCGCATCTATTCGCTCACTCCCTCGGGACGCGATACGGCGCGGCAGCTGCACCTGACAGGGACAGAGCAGGAGGATCCGGCGTCGGCGATCCTGCGCATGCTCGACGGGCGAGCGCTGTCGGCAACGTACCTTGCACAGAAGGTCCCGAAAGCCGCGGCGGTGCTGCGGTCGCTCGAAAAGAAAGGATTCGTGGAATCGGAAGATGTCGCCGCCGAGCGCGATCCCCTGCGAGCGTCCGCCGCACGGCTGCGCGTGGAATTTGTCGCGCGCGCGACGGATAAAATTCCGAAGCCGGAACGCGAGCTGCTTGCCTATCTCGAGCTGCATCCCGGCCAGCACAATCTCGCCACGCTCGAAGAGACGTTGCCGAAAGCCAGCACGGCGGCCCGTGCCTTGGCCCGGCGGCAGCTCGCCCGGCTCGCCCTGGAGCCGGTGTCGAGCATGGCTGCCCCGCCCCGCGCTCCGCACACGCTGAATCCGCACCAGCAGGATGCTTTCGAGGCCATCGGCGCCGCGCTGGCCGCGCGCCAGTTTCAGGCGTTCTTGCTCGAAGGCGTCACGGGATCGGGCAAGACGGAAGTGTATCTGAGCGCAATCGAAGCGGTCCTCGCGATGGGCCGAGGCGCGCTGCTACTGGTCCCGGAAATCGGACTGACTCCCGCCGTGGCCGGGCAGTTTCATCGGCGTTTCGGAGAGCGAGTGGCGATTTTGCACTCCGCGTTTCACGATTCCGAACGCGCCCAGGAGTGGCGCAGGATTCGCTCGGGCCAGGCTTCGGTGGTGGTCGCCACCCGGTCCGGCGTCTTCGCGCCGGTGCAGAACCTGGGGTTGATCATCGTCGACGAAGAGCACGACCAGAGCTACAAGCAGCAGGAAACGCCGCGCTACCACGGGCGCGATGTGGCGGTGGTACGGGCGCGCAATCAAGGGGCGGTGATCGTGCTCGGTTCGGCGACGCCCAGTCTCGAAACCCGCTACAACGCCGAGCGTGGCAAGTACACGCGACTGGTTTTGCCCGGCCGCATCGAGCGCCGCCCCATGCCGGCGGTTTCGGTGATCGACATGCGCCAGGAGTTTTTGGAAACCCGCAAGCAGGCGACATTTTCTCGCGCGCTGGTGGATGCGGTGACCGAGCGTCTGGAGAACGGCGAGCAGACCATGCTGCTGCTGAACCGGCGCGGATTCTCAAGCTTCGTCGCGTGCCGGGCCTGCGGCGAGCGGCTCCAATGCGTGAACTGTTCGGTCACGCTGACCTATCACAAGCGCGACCGGCGTATGCTGTGTCACTACTGCAACTACGCGACGCCGGTTCCGGAACGATGCCCCAAATGCGCGAGCGACTATCTGCAATTTGTCGGCGTGGGCAGCGAACGACTGGAGCAGGAGCTGGGCGCGTTCTTTCCGAAGGCTCGGATCGCGCGGCTGGATCGCGACACGGTGGGCGGAAAGCGGGACTACGAAACGATCCTCGCCGGCTTCCGCGAGCACGATTACGACATTCTGGTGGGCACGCAGATGATCGCCAAGGGGCACGACATCCCCAACGTGACTCTGGTCGGGATCGTCAACGCGGACCTGGGCCTGGGATTGCCCGATTTCCGCTCGGCGGAGCGGACATTTCAACTTCTCACGCAGGCAGCGGGTCGCGCGGGCCGCGGAGCAACGCCGGGTATTGTTTTGATCCAGACCATCAATCCCGAGCATTACGCGATCCAGTGTGCCGCCGAGCAGGACTACGAGAAGTTCTATCGCAAGGAAATCGAGTTCCGGAGGCTCATGTATTACCCGCCGTTCGGAGCGATGGCGAACATCATCATCCGCTCCACCAATGAAGAGGATGCGTTGTCGCGCAGCGCGGCGTTGGGCAGGTTGCTGAATCCGGCGCCTGAAGGTGTGCGCGTGATGGGCCCCGCGCCGGCGCCGGTGTTGCGCGTGAAGACCGAGTATCGTTATCAAATGCTGCTGAAGACCGCCAGTCGTAAAAGGCTCAGCGAAGTCCTGGCGGAGGTTCGAAAGTTCGCAGCAGCCGAGAAATGGGGTCCGGCGAACCTGGCGATCGACGTCGATCCCATGACCTTGCTCTGATCTGCATAAAGGTGTGATGCGCGATTTTCAGATTGTCGATGCCAACCTGCGCGCCGCCATGCGATTCTTTGGCGACGCGACCGGCGCCGGCGAGAACCATCCGCTGGACGGCGCACTGGCCATCTATTCCGGCCTCGATTACGGCGTGTTCAACATCGCCATGCTCGCGGACCAGCCGCCGGAGGGAATCGACGGATTCACCGAACGTCTCGCCCGCTGCGCCCGCTACTTCGCGCCGCGAACCATGCGCTGGTCGTTTTGGCTGTGCGAAGACTCGCTCGATTTTTCCACGCGACGCCGGGCGCGCTCGCTGTTGATGGATCGCGACCTGCGACCGATTTCGCAGGCTCCCGGAATGCTGGCCGAAGCGCTGGCGCCGCCGGTGCGGCCGCTGCCGAAAATCGAATGCGTGCCGGTCGCGGACAAGGCTACTCGGCAAGCTTTCGGAGCGCTCACCTCGGTGAGCTTCGACATTCCCATGGGAATCGCAAAAGCGGTGTACGAGCCGGAGCGGGCATGGCTCGGCGATTACCGTGGATTTGTCGGCTTAGCCGGTGGGAAAGCCGTGGCGATTGCCGCCACAGTGGCGACGCCGGACGCCCTGGGCGTGTACTCCTTGTCGACGCTTCCGGAATGCCGCCGCCTGGGTTACGGCGAAGCGCTGCTGCGTGCCGCCGTCGCGTCGGAACAAGCTCGGACCGGGCTTAAACGTATCGTGCTCCAGTCGACAGATGCCGGATATTCGTTGTATCGAAGGCTGGGATTCAAGGAAGTCGCGAAATTTTCGGTGTATCTGACAAGGTAGTGAAAGAAAAAGGGGACAGGCAGCTCTGTCCACTCCCACGCTGACCGGCGAAGTCAGGAGCTTACTGGAGGGGACAGAATAGCCTGTCCCCTTTTTCCACCTGTCAGGGCGAGGGCTACAATCTAAGCAGAAGTATGTGGACGATCGCCTTGCTGGTCCTGCTGGCGCAGGCCCCCGATTTTGTTTCACAGGGCCTCAAGGCGCTGGACGCGGGAAATTCGGATGCGGCGGTGGAGTCGTTCACCAAGGCCATTGCGGCCGACCCCGCCGATTACAGCGCGCATTTCAATCTTGGACTCGCCTACAGCATGGCCAACAAGGACGCGCAGGCCATTCCCGAGTACAAAAAGACTTTGGAGTTGCATCCAGGCTTGTATGAAGCGCAACTCAATCTCTCGATGTCGCTGTTGAATGCGCATGATCCCGCATCGGCGATTCCCTATTTGAAAGCAGCCGGGGAGCAGAAGCCCAAAGAGTTCAAGCCGGTCTACTATCTGGCTACCGCCCTTCTCGAAACCAAGCAGCTGACGGAGGCCATCATCGCATTTGAGAAGGCCGTGGAAATGGACGCGGCTTCGGCCGAAGCGGAGCTGGGATTGGGACAAGCGCTCGCCCGGGATGGCCACCGCAACGAAGCTGGACCGCATTATCGAAAGGCTGCGAACCTGGAGCACGCCTACCACAGCTACCTGCTGGAGCTTGCCACCTTGTTTGAGGAACATGGCGAGCTTCCGCAGGCCCTGGATATCTACCGCGAGTTTCCCGACGATCCAGGCGCTCAAGAGCGTGCTGGAGTGCTTTTGCTCTCGACCGGGCAGGCGGCGGCGTCCATCACGGCGCTCGAACCAGTGGTTGCAAAATCGCCCACGCCGGCGAATCAGATCGCACTGGCGCACGCGTATGTACAGGAGAAGCAGCTCGCGAAAGCGGAGCCTTTGATCGCCAAGGGCGTGGCATCCGCGCCGGACGATTTCGAACTGCGCATGTTTTACGGACGGACGCTCAGAGACGAGCGGAAATTCCCCCCGGCTGCCGAGCAGTTCTCAGCCGCAACCAAGCTCAAGCCCGATGCGGCCCAGGCCTGGACCGAGCTCGCCGGCGTTCTGATCATGGCGGAACAGCCGGTGGATGGTCTGGCGGCTCTCGATAAGGTGCATGCCCTTGGCGCAGAAACGGCCGGTCACTTCTACCTGCGGGCGATCACTTTGGACCGGTTGGAGAAGAACAAAGAAGCCCTGGAAGCCTACAACAAGTTTCTGGCCGCGAGTCAGAATGTGAATCCCGACCAGGAATTTATCGCCCGACAGCGCGTGAAGGTGCTGGAGAGAAAATTGGGTAAGAGATAAGTATGGTTCTACTGCTGACACTCCTGCTCGCACTGGACCTGACTGGGATCAAAGCCGAGCCTCGGCTGGAGAAGCGCAGCCAGCTCGCGTTGCAATTCGCCGATTCGGCGCTCGATTCCGCGCGCGACCTGTATAAGAAAGGCGAGGTGGATGCGTGCCGCACCGCGCTCGGCGAAGTGGAAGCCGGAGTCCAGCTCTCCTATGATTCGCTCATGGCGACGGGCAAAGATCCCCGGCGGAACCCGAAGGCATTCAAGGACGCGGAGAAATCCACGCGGCAAATCCTGCGTCGTTTAGACAGCCTCAGCGATCTGATGAGCGCGTTCGACCGCGGCGCGGTGGAACCTGTGCAGCATACGGTTTCCGACATTCACGACAAACTGATCACTGGGATAATGGGGAAGAAGAAATGAAAACTCTCCGAATCCAAGCAATGGTGTTGGTTTGCATCGGACTTCCTCTGTTTGCGCAAGTCGGCGGGCGGGATTTCCTGACCAACGACGAAGCCGATCAGATCCGGCTGGTGCAGGAACCCAACGAACGCCTGAAGCTCTACCTGGTGTTCGCCAAGCAGCGTGTGGAACAGGTGGATCAGCTGGTGTCGCAGAACAAGGCCGGCCGGTCGGCCATGATTCACGATCTGCTTGAGGATTACACCAAGATCATCGACGCCATCGACACCGTTGCGGACGATGCATTGCGCCGAAAGGTCGTGCTCAATGTTGGGATGGCCGCCACGGTCGATAGTGAAAAGGCCATGCTGGCTCGCTTGCAGAAGATCCAGAACTCGGCACCTTCCGACCTTTCGCGCTACGACTACGTGCTGAAGGACGCCATCGACACGACTTCCGACAGCCTGGAACTTTCGCAGGAGGACCTGACCGGCCGCGCCAATAGCATCGACGCGAAAGACAAGAAGGAAAAGGCCGAGCGTACGGCTGCGCTGACTCCCGAGGAAGCGAAGGAGAAGAAGGAGCAGGACAAGAAAGACGGGACCGCCAAGAAGAAGCCGACCCTGCGGCGCCCCACTGATCCGCCTCCGAAACAGTAGGGCGAGGCAAGCCGCGTCCGTGCAGCTAGTTCCGCAGCCGCAATCCTGAGGGGTCCACACCGTCCCCCAGTTTCCGCATCCATTGCCGCGCGAGCGCCAGCATGGAATCGCGCGTCAGCTCATGCTCCCGGTCGTGCGCCAGGTCGGTTTCTTCCGCCGGATCGTCGGCCAGGTTGTACAGGCGCGTAGCTTCCTCTTGAGGACGAATCACGAGCTTGTCGTAGCCGCGGATCACCGCACGCCATTCGCCGGGCATGCCGATCCGGCCTTCGCAATACACCGAATCCGGCACCTCACCAGCGCCGCTCTGGATCAACTTCGACAGATCGCGGCCCTGCAAACCTTCCGGCGGCGCAATTCCCAAAAGCGCGAGCAATGTTGGCAGCACGTCAGCATGCGAAATGAGCAGTTCGCCGGCGACCCGCGGCTTCAGTTTTCCCGGCCAGCGAATCGCCAAGGGCACCAGGATCGATCGCTGGACCGGCGAGTCTTCTCCGATCCCCGACTCCGCGGTGAGCACTGTGATCCCTTCGGAAGACGATCCCGAGGAGCCCAGCAACGTGCTGATCGAAGGATCATTGGGCCGCGCTGCATGGGGAAACCGTCCGGTCTCGAGCGCCTTCTTCGCGAGCCCGGCCGCCGGACAGCAGGTGTACGCCCTGGGGAAGACCACGCTTTCGCGCGCGAATTCCTCGGGCACGCTGGACCCTTTAATCCAAGTGATCTCGACGCGGGGCCGCATCGATTGCGCCGCGAGCGCGAGCGGCATCCACAGCAGTGTGCGTCTGGTCACAGGTGGACTTTATCGAATGCTACGCCCCGTTTGCACAGGTCGCAAGCCGGCGCGTTCGCGTAGTATTTGCCGTCGAGCTGCGCTAAGTAGTAGAAGGGCAGCACACCAAAGTCCAGGCAATTCGGATTCGGCTGGTACACGACGACGGCCAATCCCACCACTTCGCCGCCGCGCTCTTCCACCAGCTTCTTGACCTCTGCGAGTTTCTGGCCGGTACGCAGGATATCATCCACCAGGAGCACTTTTTCGCCCCGCTGAACTTCCAAATACTGGCGGAAATGGAGGGGTTCGTTATCGTTCTCACGCTCGGCCCAATATACTTGGCGGGCGCGCAGGGCTTCGCACACGCCATAGGCCACCGGAAGACCTCCGATCGCCGGCGCCACCACCGAAAGCTCCGGAATCATCGCCCGAATCTCGGTGTTCGCACGCACTTTTCGGCTCAGTCCTACGCTCAGGATTTTGGCGGCCTCGTAATCGCGCATCGTGAGCGCCACCTGCAGGTATTCGGTGATGTGCTGGCCTCCGGGATACTCGAAATGGCCGTCGCGCAGGCCGCCGGTCCGGCGCAGCAGCGCAACGACGTCGTCTTGTGTGGGGACAAGTTCCATAGATGTTGTCGAACTAGTGCGCGCCCCGGCCGCTGAGCACGGACGGAATCGTACGCAGAATGATTTTCCAGTCCAGCCCGAGAGACCAGTTGTCGATATACTCCATGTCAAGCTTCATCCAGGTCTCGAAGTCGACCTCGTCGCGCCCGCTGATCGCCCACAGGCAGGTCAGACCGGGCCGCATCCGAAGCCGCCGGCGCTGCCACCGCTTATATTGTTCCACCTCGGACGGGATCGCAGGCCGGGGCCCGACCAGCGACATGTCCCCTTTGAGCACATTCCACAGTTGCGGCAGTTCATCGGCCGAAAATTTCCGCAGCCAACGGCCGACTCCCGTGAGCCTGGGATCGTTGGGGATCTTCATGACTACCTCGCGGTTATTCATGTGCTCCACCGATTCGCGCATGGCCTCCGCGTCCAGACACATGGACCGGAACTTGTAGAACACGAAGCGCCGCCCATTCAGCCCGCAGCGTTCCTGGCGGAAGATTGCGGGGCCCGGCGAGGTCAGCCGGATCAGCAGGGCGATCAGCAGCATGACGGGAAACAACAGCAGCAGAGCGGCGCCGGCCAGCACGATATCGGTCAAACGCTTCACCAATAGACGAATCTCATCGTGCGGCGTGGAGGAAAACGTCAGTAGCGGGGAACTTCCCAGGCGATCCAGGTACACGCGGCTGTTGACGTGCGGCAGAAACCCCACCGCGATGCGCGTCCGGACGCCCTCTTCCTCGCACAAGAGCATCACGTCTTCGAGCTCGGCCAGGCGCCGGCTGTCGGTGGCGAAGATGATCTCGTCAATCACGTGGCTGCGCAGCATCTCGGGAAGCTCGCTGATGGCGTGAACGGGATACTTGTGGACCAGTTCGATGGGAGTGGACGCAGCCTCCGGGGAATCCGCGAAGAATCCTCGTAACCGGATGCCGTGGGACGCTCCTGCTTCCTCCAACTGACGCGCGAGCCGCTGCGCGGCATCGCCCAGGCCCACCACCATCACGTAGTGGGGCACCGAGAATTCGCGGCGCACCACGCGCAACAGAAGGCCGGCGTTCAGGCGGAACAGACACAGCAGGAACCACGTACACAGCGCGAACAAAGCCACAAAAAGACGGCTGAGATCCAGGCGCCAGAAGTATTGAAAGAGAATGACCGACATCGCGCCCAGCAGGCATTGCCGGAAAGCATGGCGCAGAATGATGCGGGGGTGTGTGGCGTCGATGCGGTCGTAAGTCTCCCACCAGGCGCCGGCGGCTACCCAGACAACCATCGACCAGATCAGCAGGGCTGCGCCGACACCCGGCGGAATGAAGAACTCGTGTTCAAGATTCAGGCGCGAGCGAATCGCGTAGGCCAGCGCGAAGGCGAGCAAGATCAGAACGACGTCGGCCGTCCCGAATAAGATTCTGACCCTCTGGCGCTGCCCGCGAAACACTAAGGACAGAATACAATGCGGCCCAAGCTGTCAGGGGTTGCGGAAATACAATACCCCGCTCGATGACTCTCGCGGCTCGGAATCGGTGGTCTGCGTTTACAGCGATTTACCGAGCCGCGACAGTACTGGAGCGGTGTTCAATCGCGTTTTTCAGTCAGCGTACTTGGACGTTGGAGACAGATCCGTCGCTGAGGCGCACGACTCCAAAGGTCGTATCGCGCGACTGGTAGCGATAGATTTCGACCAGATGGCCGTCGTCAAACATGGTGATGCGCGAGGAGGGTGGCCCGAGCTTCAAAACGTCGGCGCGGGGCGTCCCGCCCGCGAGGGTCCGGAGATCCTCAGGAGTGGCCTGCGGCGGCGGTGGCAGCACGAGCACCGGAATCTGTACAGCCGGCGCCGGCGGGGTCAAAGGAGGCGGCGGGGGAACTACGGCGACGACTTTCTTAGCCGGAGGCGGAGGTACCAGAGAATGGTCCTTCACTACTCCTCCGGGCCCGACCTTCAGAACCGCTCCCCCACCACTGCCGCCGCTGGCGCCATCGCCTGCGCTGGCCTTCTGTGAGGGCTTTGCGGTGGTTCCAGTCTTGTCGCCCGGCTTTTCGGCGCTTGCGGACTTCTCGGTCTTCGCGGCCTTCGCGGTTGTCGCGTCCACCTTATTCAAAACGTTGGAGATGCCCTCTCCCACTTTCTTCCCGGCACCCGCACCAACCGAGCCACCCGCGACCGCGGCGGCGGCATCGGTAAGTGCCTGAGACCAGGCAAGACCGGCAATCACCAACAGCATCGAGAAACGCAACACAAGGCGCATAATGGCCCTCCGTTTACGATCCTAACCGGCTTATGCGACGAGACATACGGGGCTTTCCCCTTAGTTTTCCGTCACAAGATCATTAACACCACTTGACAGTGGGTCATATTGGAGTATGCTGTAAGCGGATGGAAACTATCGCCATTCCGGAGCTTTACGTCCGCCAGCCATATGAGTTGTATACAGCCGAGGATCACGAGACTTGGCGCAGGCTCTACAGCCGGATGCTTCCGCGTTGGGAGCAGTACGCTAACGAACGTTTCCAGGCCGGGATTCAGTCACTCTGCCTGCCCCTGGACCGTATTCCTCGCCTGGAGGATGTGAACCGGTTCCTGTCGCCCCTGACCGGTTTCCGGGCCCGCGCAGTTGCCGGATACGTGCCGGCGTTCCTGTTCTTCGATTGCCTCCGCAATCGTGAGTTCCCTACCACCGTCACCATCCGGAACGGCAAAACGCTGGATTACCTGCCGGAGCCGGACATCTTCCACGACATCGCCGGGCACGTTCCCATGCACACCGATCCGCACTTCGCGGAAACACTGGTGCGATTCGGAGAATGCGCGCATACGGCCGCCGCGCTGGTTTCGGAAATCCGCGATCCGGGAGAGCGCGTCCGTACGCTCACCAGCATCTTCCGCGCGATGGCGCGGTTCTTCTGGTTCACCATCGAGTTCGGACTGATGCGGTCGGGCTCTGGTGTACGAGTTTATGGAAGCGGGCTGCTCAGTTCCTTCGGCGAGATCGAGCACGCCGTTGCGTCGCCGGATGTGCAGCGCTACCCGCTTCAGATCGAATGGGCGATTAACCAGGCGTTTGAAATCGATCACTACCAGCCGCTGCTGTTCATCGTCGACTCCTTCGATCACCTCTACAGCTTGGTGGACGAACTGGAGCGGTGGATGAAGGCCGGCAAGTTGAACCATGTGGCCGCGGGCGAGCCTGAGGTCAACGAAGTGGATCTGCAGAGCTTCCTGGAAGCGTAGTGGGGTCAGGCTTTCGAGCCTGCCGCCGGCTTTCCAGCCGGCGTGACGATGAGAATCCAGTGGGCCGGGCAGAAGCCCGGCTGCGGCCTTGAAAGGCCGACCCCACTTCCATCAGGGCTATAATCCGGGCATGTGGAAGTTGGTCGCGTTCGTCGTACTAGCATGCGTTTCTGCGTCCGCACAGCGCATCCCCATCATCCTCGACACCGACATCGGCGACTCGATTGACGACGCTCTGGCGCTCGCCTTCGCGCTGCATTCGCCGGAATTGGACGTACGGGCCGTAACCACGGTGATCGATGACGTCGAGAGCAAGACTCGTCTCGCGTGGAAGATGCTGAGCGTCTACAATCGCCGAGACATTGCCCTGGCGATGGGCGCGTCCGAGCCACTGCTCGACCCCACGACGTCGGTCCCGTCCAAAGAGTTCGACGTCCTGACGCGCAACGATGTCATTCCTGAGACCGCGCGCAAGCGTGCGGCGGATCTCATCATAGATACAGCGTTGCAATCGAGGGGCAAGATTACGATCGTCGCCATCGGCCCGATGACCAACATCGCGCTGGCACTGAAGACCGATCCGCGCATCAAAAACAATATCGAACGGATCGTGATTATGGGAGGTGCGTACCTCAGCTCGGAATCCGAATACAACGTGAAGCGCGATCGTGCCGCCGCGGAGATTGTCTTTAGCTCCGGCATCCCGATCACCGCCGTCGGCCTCGATGTGACGTCGCAGTGCAAGCTGCGCGAGAAGGATCTGGACCGCATGCGTATCGCCGACGATCCCGCGGCGAAATTCCTGATTCACCTGGTGGATCTGGCCGAGGAACAGAGCCACGAGCCGAATCCTACTCTGTACGATCCTCTGGCCATCGCGGCCATTTTTCGACCAGACTTACTCGAGATGCAAGCCGGCACGGTCGACGTACCGCTATCTGGCCCCGGGCAAACGATGTTCAAGCCATCGGCCGGGTCCAAGACACAGGTTGCAGTCAAAGTAAACGCGCCAGCCTTTCTCGAGCTGTTCGTCGATCGCGTGACAAGAGGATCGGTCGGGCTCAGATAGTCTATTTGCCGACCAGGTGGGGAGTGCTCCTGTTGTTTTCCCCGCAGATGAACTCGATCAGTTCATCGTCGGGCATCAGGCGCTGGTTCGCGGTAACCGTCCACGGCCGGGTGTAAGTCTTGGGATCGTTCACTGTCACTTCCACCTCAAGCGTCCCGTAGTTGGGCCGGCGGATGCGCTCCGTCACATGAGCTTCATTGGTTATGGGGCTGCCGTTTTCATCGATCCATCCGTTATCCAGGAAGCCGGTCGACTCCACCACCAGCGTGTCGCCCTCCCACTTTCCTACGGAGTAGCCGTACCACCAGGGCTGCACATCGTCTTTGCTGGGAAGCGCACGGCCATCGGTGAAGATCTGGCGCGTGCCTCCGTTCGACTCGGCAAGCATCACGATCTCGCGGGTGTTTTGGATGAGCTTGCGAGGCTGCGGATGAAACCACAACTGCACCGGGTTCAAAGGCAGACAGTGAGCGTCGGGATGGTCTTTGCTGTTTTCCGCCAGACGTTCATTGCGCAGCTTCAGCGCCCATTCCTGATAGGGCAGTAAGCCGCCCGGCATGTTCTGTGCCATATTCTGGAACCCGCCTTGCGGATATCCCGCTTTCCCGTTGGACGGGGGTGGAGGAGGCGGAGGTGGACCGCCAGGACCCTTTCCCTTCCCTTTCCCGTCACCCGGTCCTCCGGGACCGCCGCGCGGAGCGCTCCATACACCCGAAAGGTCCGGTTTGCCGTCGGCCGTCTTCGGTGCCGGTCCGTTCAGATCCGGTTGTCCGTTCGCCAGTTTAGGAGATCCCGGCGTGGGAAACGACGGCCATTGCGCAAAGATGGCCAATGAAAAGGCAAGGAACATCACAACTGCGGCGATCGCGATCGCGTTTCTTCTGGGCATTCTAATCATGGATGCTAAATTTGGATTCCGATTGCTCCGATTCTACTGGGTCAACGTTCGCAGGTAAAGGGCGAGGTCGGGCGGCCTGAGATAATATAGTCTGGATGCAGCCAGATACCGCCCTCCAGCTCGCGACCTCGAAGCTCAACCGCGTTCGCGAAGAAATCGGAAAGATCATCGTAGGACAGCAGGATGTCGTCGACGGCGTGCTTATCTGTTTGCTGGCGGGCGGCCACGTACTACTCGAAGGCGTTCCGGGGCTGGGCAAGACCACACTGCTGAGGACCCTATCCAAGGTGATGCACCTGAAGTATTCGCGCATCCAGTTCACACCCGACCTGATGCCCGCCGACATCGTGGGCAGCATGATCATCGATAGCGAGAGCGGAACCAAGGCTCTACGCTTCTCGCCGGGTCCGATCTTTGCGCATCTGGTTTTGGCGGACGAGATCAATCGCGCGACGCCGAAAACGCAGTCCGCGCTGCTTGAAGCCATGCAGGAACACACCGTCACCAGCGGAACGCAGACCATGGAACTGGAGCCTCCGTTTCTGGTGATGGCGACGCAGAATCCGATCGAGATGGAGGGAACGTATCCTCTTCCGGAAGCGCAGCTCGATCGCTTCCTGATGAAGATCCTGGTGCGCTTCCCTACGCGCGCCGAACTAGGCACCATCGTCGAACGCACGAGCCAAAAGGATGAGATCGAAGTGTCGCCCGTGGTCACGCGTGAGGAGATCCTGGAATTGCGCGCCGCCTGCCATCAGGTTTTAGTTGCCCCGCACGTACAGGATCACGCCATCAACCTGGTGATGGCCACGCAGCCGGACGCGGCCGAAGCACACGAGCTGTCCAAGAAGTTCATCCGATATGGCAGTTCGCCGCGCGGGGCGCAGGCGCTGGTCGAATGCGGACGTGTATTCGCGCTGATGAAGGGCCGGCTGCATCTTTCGATCGAAGACGTGGACACCATCGCGCCCGCGGTTTTGCGCCACCGGGTCATTCTGAATTTCGACGCCCACGCGGAAGGGCAAACTCCGGAAACCATCCTGAGCAAAATTATTCCGAGCGTGGCCGCCGCGGTTACCTCACGTGCCTGAACCGCTTCTTGGAACCCGATTTCTCGAACGCCTGGAACGGCTGACCATCCAGTGGCAGAACTCGCTGCCCGGGCTGGTGGGCGGCCACAACACTTCGCGCTTTGCCGGATCGGGCCAGGAGTTCCTGGATCATCGCCAGTTTCATCATGGCGACGATCTGCGCGCGGTCAACTGGCGTGCTTTCCTGCGCCTGGAAAAGCTGTTTCTCAAGATGTTCCAGCTGGAGCCGCGGATTCCTGTGCGCATGCTGATCGACATCAGCAAGTCCATGGAGACGGGAGAAATTCCCAAGTTCCAATATGTGCAAAGGCTCGCGGCGGCAATGTGCTACGTCGGGTTGGTGCGGCTGGATTCGATCTCGCTGCAACCTTTTAGCAACAAGTTGCACGATGCCTTCACGGCCAGCGGCGGGCGGCACCGGTTCACGCCGGCCATGAATTTTCTAGCCGGCCTGCAACCTGCCGGGCAAACGAATTTCATGGATTGCTCCCGCCAGTTCTGCTCGAAATATCCGCAGCGGGGCTTGACGCTGGTGATCTCGGATTTCCTGGATGACCGCGACTGCGAAAAGCCGCTCCAGTACCTGGCCGATTTCGGGCACGAGCTGATCCTGCTGCAGGTCTGGGCGGACGAAGATCGCGAGCCACCATGGGAAGGGGAGTTGGAGATCGAGGACGCGGAAACCGGACAGAAAGTGGAGCTGGCTTTCGACAGTGACGCTCGCGCGCAGTACACCGCAGCGTTCGACGCCCACGCCGAGCTGATTCGTAAGGTCGCCGAGCGGAATAACGGTCGATACCTGGGCGTGCCGACCTCGGTTCCGATCGAGCAAGCCATCTTTGGTCCGCTGGTAAGAAGTGGTGCGGTGGCATAAATGAATTTCCTCAACCTCGGTCTTGGAGAGTTGCTCGGCCTCGTGGGCGCGATCTCAGCCGGGGTAGTAGCGCTCTATCTGCTCGATCGTTCCAAGCGCCGGCAACTGGTGGCGACCCTGCGCTTCTGGTCGGCTGCCGACGTTCGCACCGAGCTGAAGCATCGCCGCCGCATCCAGCAACCCTGGAGCCTGCTCCTGCAGCTGCTGAGCCTGGCGCTGCTGCTCACCGCGATCGCAGGCCCGCAATTGGGGATCTTCGACGCCGCCGGACGGGATCACGTGATCGTGCTCGATACATCCGCATGGATGGGGTCCCGTGTAGGTCAAGGCATTCTGATGGATCAAGCCAAGGCCAATGCTCGCGCTTATCTGCGCAGTATCCCCCGGCGCGACCGCGTGATGCTGGTGCGTGCCGACGCGCTGGCGACTCCTGCTACGGCCTTCGAATCCAACCGCGGCGCGCTCGAAAGCGCGATCCAGCAATCGCAGCCGGGAGCTTCGGCCTTGAACCTGGCCCAGGCCCTGGAATTCGCGGATCGAGCCCAGAAGCTGCAATCCCAACGCCCGGGAGAAATCGTTTTCGTCGGCGCAGGACGCGTTTCCGAAGAGGAAGCCGGGCTGACGACGCTCCCAGCGAACCTGCGTGTGGTGACTACCAGCTCCGCTCAAGAAAATGTCGGGCTGCGTAAAATTGGTCTGCGTCGATCGCCCACGGCGCCCGATAGCTGGGATATTTTCGTCGTGGTTCGAAATTATGGCGTGCGTCCGCAGAGTGTCGATCTAGGTTTGCAGTTCTCCAAGTCTCCTGCGGGATCGCGGCGCTTGACGCTGCGCCCCGGCACGGAGGAGCAAGCCACGTTCACGTACGCCGCCAAGTCCGGCGGATTTCTCGAAGCTCGACTGAACGTGCGCGATGCTTTCGCTCAAGATGACCGGGCCGTAGTGGAGCTGCCGCCTCAAATTTCTTCCCACGTGGTGGTGTATTCCAGCGAGCCGCAGTTGCTGCGCCCCCTGTTTGCCGCGAATCCGCAAGTGGACGCGACGTTTGAATCGCCCGAGAAGTATGATCCGGCTATAAAGGCCGATGTGGTGGTTCTGGATCGCTTCGCACCGCCTTCGGCTCCGCACGCGGCATCCATCTGGATCCAGCCGCCCGCGGCCGGATCGCCCGTGCCTGTTGGGGCCACTCGAACAGGTGTCAGGTTGGACCAGTGGCATCCTGAATCGCCTCTGGGCGCGGGGCTGCGCACTCGCGATGTGACGCTCGAATCGGCTGAGATGTTTTCGCCCGCGGCTGGAGATATCACGGTAGCGGAAACGACGGAAGGGCCGGTCGTTGTCGCGCGAGGAACTAATCCCAAACAGGTCGTGATCGGTTTCAACCCGGGCCGAGGCGCGATGAAGTACCAACTGGCGACGCCGCTACTGTTCGCCAACATCCTCCGCTGGATGACACCCGGCGCATTCCGCCAGTGGGAGTTTCAGGCGGGCACCGTTGGCTCGGTTAACGTAGCCGTCGACAAAGACGCAAAACCGCAAGACATCCGTGTTTTAGACGGAGAGAATCGTTCCCTGCCCTTCACCGTGGATGTGAATAATTCCGGGAATAGTCTGCGTTTCTTTTCCGGAGCCCCGGGCACCGTGCGCGTGCAGATGGGCGATCGCGAGATGGTGTATTCGCAAACTCTGCCGGATGTCGGCGAGGCGGTTTGGCGCGTACCTGCCAGCGTTCATAAAGGCGTGCCGCGTGCTGTGGCGGCAGACGCCGCGCCTCGCGATTTGTGGCCGTGGCTGGCGCTGCTGGGTGGAATCGGGCTGCTGGCGGACTGGCTCCTGTATGGACGCAGCCGGGCGTTCCGATTGCGAGCCTCGGCGGCGATGGCTCCGCACTTCAAAAGAATGACGCAGTGGAGGAAGGCGTCATGACACTGCACCGGAGGTGCTTGTGACATTCGATCGCACCTGGGTTCTGGCGATCGCGTGGCTGCCTCTCGCCTGGATTCTCTTCGAATGGCGGCGCACCGCGCGCAAGCTGGGCCTGGTCCTCAAGGCCGCGTGCTTCATGGCGATCCTGCTGGCTCTGGCAGAGCCACGCATGATTCTGCAGGAAACCAAAGTCGCCCTAGCAGTGCTTGTCGATACGTCCGCTAGTTCTTCGGCGGCCGATCTCCAACGGGCCTCGCAGCTCGCGCAGACGATGTCCGGCGCACGGGGCCGTCACTGGATGAAAGTTGTCCCTTTTGCGCGATCCACACGGGATCTGACGTCTAACGAGCAACAGGGCAATCTCAAACTCACCTCGACAACCGGCGAAGCAGGCCGTGCGACCGACCTGGAAGCCGCGGTTCGCGAAGCTATAGCGTCGCTCCCGTCCGGCATGGTTCCGCGCGTCGCGCTGATCTCGGATGGCAGGGAGAACAGGGGAAGCATCGCGCGGGCCGCCTGGCAGGCCCAGCAGTTGGGCATCCCGATCGATACCTTTGCGCTGGCCGGGCATCCTGAACCGGCTTTGCGCCTGGAATCCGTGAGCCTGCCCTCCATCGCGTTCACCGGCGAACAATTTCCGATCGACGTAACGGTGTCGTCTCCGTCCGCGGGTCCGGCGCAAGTCGAGCTTTCGGCCGAAGGCAAGCCGCTGGGCCAGACGCAGGTGAACTTGTCCCGCGGCGAGAATCCTCTGCGCTTGCATGCCAGCCTGAATACGCCCGGCGCGCTCGATATTTCCGTGTCGATTCGCGCCGCCTCACTGGGCGAGGTGCACTTCGATCAGGCCGTCACCCTGCGGAAACCAAGGGTGCTGTATATTTCGCAAGATCCAGCGGACCAGGACTGGCATCTGTCGGCCACTCTTGCCGCCGCTCAGTTCGATGTCACGCGAGTCAAAGATCCAGGCGATGTTCACTTGAACGATTACCAGCTGGCGATCTTCAACAACTGGGATCTGGAGGCGATTCCTCCCGCCGGCAAGCAGGCCATCGAAAAATACGTCCAGCAGGGCGGCGGACTGCTGGTGATCGGCGGCGAACGGAATCTGTACAAGGAAGACAAGAAGGTGGAAGACGCCCTCGATCGGACGTTGCCCGCGAAGCTGGCTCCTCCGCGTTCGCCCGAAGGCACCGCTGTGGTGCTGATCATCGATAAATCGTCGTCTATGGAAGGCCGCAAGATGGAGCTGGCCCGCGTCGCCGCTATCGGAGTGGTTGAGAACCTGCGCCCCATCGATCAGGTCGGCGTCCTGATTTTTGACAATTCCTTCGAATGGGCCGTGCCGATCCGGCGCGCGGAAGACAAGGCGACGATCAAGCGCCTGATTTCGGGAATCACGCCCGACGGCGGCACCCAGATCGCTCCCGCGTTGACGGAAGCGTATCGGCGCATTCGTCCCGTGATGGCCACGTATAAGCACATCGTTCTTCTGACCGACGGTATTTCGGAAGAGGGCGATAGCCTGGGCCTTGCCAAGGAAGCGGAAGCGCAGAAGATCACAATTTCCACGGTCGGCTTGGGACAGGATGTGAATCGAGGTTATCTGGAGCGCGTAGCGTTGTCCGCCGGCGGAAAATCGTACTTCCTGACCGAGCCCCAGGGTTTAGAGCAACTCCTGCTGCGCGACGTGCTGGAGCATACCGGATCGACCACGGTGGAGCGCCCGCTTAACGCCGAAGTGCTGAAGCATGCGGAAATCCTTAACGACGTGGGCATGGAAACCGCGCCGGCGCTTAAGGGATATGTTCGGTTCATATCCAAGCCCACGGCGGAAACCATCCTGCAGCTTGATCGGCATGATCCGTTGCTGGCCCGCTGGCAATATGGGCTGGGACGCTCGGCCGTGTTCACTTCCGATGCCAAGGCTCGCTGGGCGGCGGACTGGGTGACGTGGAAAGGCTACGACAAGTTCTGGACGAATCTTTGCCGCGATCTGCTTCCGCGCGCTCAAGGCGGCGAAGCGTCGATCGAGTACGACAGCGCCAACGGCGACCTTGTAACGGAGTATCGCCTGGGCCGCGGCGTTCCTGAACCCGAACAGATCCCCGACATTTACGCCTTCGGGCCCGACGGATTCCAGCAGCCGGTTCCGGTGAAGAAAATCGCTGCGGGCACGTTTCGCGGAAGGCTGCCGATCGGCCAGCGGCAAGGATTGTTCCGCGTGCGGCCCGTTCAAGAGTCGCGCGCGTTCCCCGAAGCCGGGTTGTATCGTCCTGAAGCGGAGCTGGCGGATTACGGATCGAACGAAGCTCTGCTCAAACAGGTCGCCGAGTTCACCGGCGGCCGTTTCCAGCCGGATCCTGCGTCTGTTTATTCCGGCGGAGGGCGGTCCATCGCGTCGTCTCTGCAACTGTGGCCCGGGCTGCTGGGACTCGCCGTGCTGCTGAGCCTGGCGGAGCTGGTGATGCGCAAGTGGAAAGGCGTGATAGCGCGGGAGTAGTTGCTATTTCTTCCGCGTGAACAGCAGTCCGGTCCAAACCTCGTTCACCGAACACACCTTATAGTCCACTAAGCCCACCGAGAGCGCCGCTTCCCGGATAAAACCCTGCGTGAGACCCGACGGGGATCCGCCCGCCCGCTGCTTCTTCGGATAAATGATCCACAGCCTGCTGGTCAAGGCGCGTTTCCGTGCTGCCGCGAGACCGTTCGCATACCCGTCGGGATCGCGGACGAACCACAGCGTCATCAGCAGTGTTTCCCGCGGCTCCTCTGTCACCTTTATAACTTCCTCGAGCGACGCATCTTTGGGAAGCTTACCCAGTACGCGCACGTAATCGGCAGGAGGATCGATCAACGCTACGCGTGCGCCCGCCTTGATGCCGAGCTTCTCGGCCGTAGTGCGGTCCGTCCGATTCATCATCTGCGGCGCGGTAACCGGGTTATCCAACGGCTTGACCCTCTTCAGGGCCGATACCAGCCGCGAGCGCGACGTGTACACCGCGTCCGGAAGATCTTTCCGGATACGCTCGACTTTCTCCGGATCGCCATCGACGAAAACAATGGGAATGCTGCGCATGGACTTGCTCGCGCGAATCTCGGCGGCAACGTAACGGCCATGCGACGGAAGCCTGGTCAGATCGATGATCGCTGCCAGCGGAGGATTCTCACGCAGCGAGCGCCAACTGCCGTTGGCTTTGTCGCCTGGATACTCGACGGTGTAGCCGCCCGCGCGCAAGGCGGCTATCAGTGTTTGGGCTTCCTCGGCTCGCCAGTGAAAGAGCCGCACGCGGGGCATATACCCATTTATCCTGCCAAAACCAGATCACCGGCCGGGCAGCTAAGCCACCCGGTCCGGGACCCAGCGGGCGACCTGCGTAAGTCGCCCGTTCCTCCGACACTGGATATCGCGCAGTATGGGAGGAAACGGGCTCACGTACTAGGAAAATTCTTTTTGAGCAACTCCAGTTTCGCGATCGCGGCGCCGGAATCGATCGCCTGAGCGGCTGCGTCCACGCCCCCGCGCAGGTCCGCCACGAGCCCCGCCGCGAGCAGTCCCGCCGCCGCGTTCACCAGAACGATGTCCCGGCAAGGCCCAGAACAGCCGCGCAGGATCTCCAGTATCATCTGTGCGTTATGGACAACATCTCCACCTTTAAGTGAATCGATATGCGCCGTGCGTATGCCAAAATCCGCCGGTTTCCAAACGTGCTTTTGTACACCTTGGGCGGTAACTTCGTAAACGTCGGTCGCGGTTGTCGTGGTGATTTCGTCCAGGCCGTCCCAGCCATGGACGACGAAGGACCTTCGAGTGCCCAACTCGGCCAGAGCCTCAGCCATCAGCTTGGCTGTTTCTGGCGAAGGCGCGCCGATCAATTGCGCGCGGGCTCGGGCGGGGTTCACCAGGGGCCCCAGAAGATTGAGAACCGTCCGAGTCTTCAGCGCCCGCCGAACCGGCTGGGCGTGCCGCATCGCCGGATGCAGCGCGGGAGCGAACAGAAACCCGATGCCGATCTCGCGAATCGACCGCGCCGTTTCCTCCGGCGTCACATCGGTTATGCGCACGCCCAAAGCTTCCAGAACGTCCGCACTCCCGCTGGTACTCGATATCGATCGGTTGCCGTGTTTGGCGACGTGCGCGCCTGCTCCCGCCATCACGATCGCCACCGCGGTCGAAATGTTGAAGGTCCCCGCACCGTCGCCGCCGGTTCCGCAGGTGTCGATGACGTCAGGACCGGCGTCGACCACGATCATGCGATCGCGCATCGCTCGCGCAAATCCGGCCAGCTCGACGGCGGTCTCGCCCTTCATTTTCAGGGCTATCAGAAACCCGGCAATCTCCACCTCGCTGGCCTGGCCTTCGAGCAGCACACTCATGGCTTGATGCGCTTCCTCCGGGGAAAGATCGGAGCCCGCAACAACCCGATGCAAGTAAGGCAGGAGGGACATGACGTGCGCTATAGTGAGAATTCTCCACTGTAACATCGCAATGAAAATCCATGAATATCAGGCCAAGGCGCTCTTGGCACGATACGGAGTCCCTGTCCCGAGAGGCGAAGTCGTACTTTCGGTGAAGGAAGCCGCAGCGGCGGCATCCCGTATCGGCGGCAGCGTGGTCGTGAAAGCGCAGATCCACGCGGGCGGCCGCGGCAAAGGCGGCGGTGTCAAAGTCGCCAAGAACGCCGAGGAAGCCGCCGAGATCGCTCAAAAGATCCTGGGCATGACGCTGGTGACCCACCAGACCGGTCCGGAAGGCCGCGTGGTGCACCGCGTGCTGATCGAAGAAACCTTGCCGATCGAGCGCGAGCTGTACCTCGGCATCGTACTCGATCGCGCTCGCGGCAAGAACGTGTTCATGGCTTCGGCCGACGGTGGCGTCGAGATCGAAGAGGTCGCCGCCAAGACCCCCGAGCGGATCTTGAAAGAGCCGATCGAACCGGGGCTCGGCCTGACGCCGTTTCAGGCGCGCAAGCTGGCGTTCGGCATCGGGATTCCAGGCGCATCTGCGAACCTGGCGGCCCAGGCGATGATGGCGCTGGCGCGAGCCAACGAAGCGCTAGATGCGTCGCTCGCTGAGATTAATCCGTTCATCCTCACCAAGGACGGCAAGGTCTACGCGCTCGACGCCAAGATGAATCTGGACGACAACGCCATGTTCCGGCACAAGGACTTGCAGGAGCTGCGCGATCTGAACGAAGAAGATCCCCTGGAAGTGGAAGCTTCGCGCTTCGGGCTGACCTATATCAAGCTGGATGGCAACGTCGCGTGCTTGGTGAACGGCGCGGGTCTGGCGATGGCCACCATGGATATCGTGAAGTTCGCGGGCGGCAGTCCGGCGAATTTTCTGGATGCCGGCGGAGGCGCCAACGTCGAACAGATCCGCAACGCGTTTCGCATCCTGCTTTCCGATAAATCCGTAAAGGCCGTGCTGATCAATGTCTTCTGCGGAATCCTGCGCGGCGATATCGTGGCGCAAGGCGTGGTGGAAGCAACCAGCGCCATGACGCAGAGTATTCCCATCGTGGTCCGCATGGAAGGCACGAACGCCGAGCAGGGTCGCAAGATCCTGAGCGAATCGGGGCTCAAAATCATCGTCGCCGACGGGATGCGCGATGCGGCGGAAAAAGTGGTGGCCGCAGCGGCGGCCCAATGAGAAGCGAATGAGCGTCCTTGTAAACGAAAATACGCGATTGTTAGTGCAAGGCTTCACCGGTAAGGAAGGCACCTTCCACGCGCAGCAGGCCATCGCCTACGGGACAAAGGTCGTGGGCGGAGTCACACCCGGCAAGGGCGGCCAAAAACATCTAGACCAGCCCGTGTTCGATACCGTGGCCGCAGCCGTTCAGGCAACCGGTGCGAACGCGTCCGTCATTTTCGTGCCGCCGCCCTTCGCCGCCGACGCGATCATGGAAGCCGCCGACGCCGGGATCGCACTCGTCGTCTGCATCACGGAGGGAATTCCGCAATCGGACATGCTCCGTGCGTGGGCTTATCTCAAGGAGCACCCGAAAACCCGGCTCGTCGGACCCAACTGCCCCGGAGTCATTTCGCCGGGCAAATGCAAAATCGGAATCATGCCGGCGTATATCCACAAGCCGGGCCACGTGGGCGTCGTCTCGAGATCTGGAACGTTAACGTACGAAGCGGTCGGCCAGCTCACGGGGCTGGGTATCGGACAATCCACGTGCATCGGCATCGGTGGCGACCCTATTATCGGCACCACGTTTATCGACTCGATCAAGCTGTTCAACGAAGATCCCGATACGCACGCCATCGTGATGATCGGCGAGATCGGCGGCAGCGCCGAGGAATCAGCCGCGGATTACATTCAGAAGAACGTAAAGAAGCCCGTCGTGGGGTTCATCGCCGGGCAGACCGCACCTCCGGGACGGCGCATGGGACACGCCGGAGCGATCATCTCGGGCGGCAGTGGCAAAGCCGCGGATAAGATCGCCGCCATGAAAGCCGCAGGCATCGACGTGTGCGCATCGCCCGCCGAAATCGGCGAGCGGATCAAAAAACATCTTTAGGAGAATATGGAACGTACCTTTGCAATCATCAAACCCGACGCCGTAGCCGCGAATCAGGCCGGCGACATCATCGCCATCGCGCAGAAAGCCGGTTTCCGCGTCGCCGGAATGAAGATGAAGCGGCTGAGCCAGCTGGAAGCGGAAGGTTTTTACGCCGTCCACCGCGAGCGTCCGTTCTACGGTTCGCTGGTGAAGTTCATGACCGAAGGCCCCGTGGTCGTCATGGTTCTGGAAGCGCCGGACGCGATCAAGAAGTGGCGCGATACGATGGGCGCCACCAATCCTGCCAACGCCGCCGAGGGAACGATTCGCAAGCGCTTCGCGACCAGCATCGAACGTAACTGCGTGCATGGATCGGACGCGCCGGAGACGGCCGCGGTCGAAATCCCGTTCTTCTTCAGCGCGGCGGAACTGCTGTAGGGCCGATCTCCAGGCCGGCCGCCTTTGGCTCTACTTTTAGCTTCATTCCATCAATAGCGACGACGCGCACTTCCCCGCCCGTCTCCACGGGAGTCGACGATACGGCGTCCCAATATTCGCCGTGCACGAATACTTTCCCGGCCGGTGCGAGGGCGGTCCGAGCCTCGCCGATTTCATTGACCAAGCCTTCGCTGCCCATCAGCGATTTGTTGCGGCGCGCCCGAACAGCCAGCGATAGCAGGAACATCGTGATCAGCGCGAAGGGTATCGACACCGATAGCGCCGTGACCAGATGAATCCGCATCTCTGGTGGCCCGTCAATGAGCATCAGGGCGCCGAGAACCAACGCAACAGTGCCACCCGAGCCCAGGACTCCATGCGAGGCGAAGTGCGCTTCCAAGATAAATAGCGTCGCGCCCAGCAGCAGCAACGAGACTCCGACCCAGCTCAATGGGAGCACCGCCAGGGAGGACACGCCCATCAAAAGCAGAATGCCGCCAGCGACCCCCGGCAGGATCAGCCCTGGCGAGTTGAACTCCACGTACAGCCCTAGCGCTCCCACGATCAGCAGAATGAACCCGACATTCGGATCGGCGATGGCACTGATGATCCGCTCGCGCAGCGTCAAGTCGTAGGGAACCACCTCCGCTCCGGCCACGTGTAAAACTTCCTGACGGCCATCAAATCGAGTGATCTGATGTCCATCCAGGGCCTCGAACAGTTTCTGTTCACTGGAGGCGATCAGGTCGATGAGATGCTGGTCGAGCGCTTCCTTTTCCGTAAACGAGCTGGCCTGGCGAATCGTGGTCTCAGCCAGCGTTGCGTTGCGTCCGCGCTTTTCCACCGTACTGCGGAGCCATGCGGAGGCGTCGTTCTCGACCTTGTGCCTCATGGTCTCATCCATCTGGCCGGTGAGCGCCACCGGCGACGACGCGCCCGTGTTCGTGCCCGGAGCCATCGCGGCCACATCCGCGGCTTCCAAAATAAAGAATCCCGCCGATGCCGCTCGGCCCCCGCTGGGAGTGACGTAGGCGATCACCGGCACGCGCGAAGCGACGATCTTCTCGTTCATCTGGCGCGTCGCATCCAGCAGCCCGCCAGGAGTGTTCAGGCGAAGTAATACAGCTGCGGCATTCTGGCTGGCCGCTTGATCCAGGGCGTGCGCGAGAAGGTCCACCGTGATGGGATGGATCACGCCGTCGATATCCACCGCGATTACCTTCGGCGCCGCCAATAGCCCGGTCGCCGTTAGCGCAGCTAGACAGAAACGCTTAAACATGTCGGATACCCACTACTACAGGTACCATGGCTGTTTATGCCAGTCGACGTTCTCCTCTTTGGCGCGCACCCTGATGATGTGGAATGGGGCGCCGGTGGCATCGCACTGCTGCTGCGGGATTCCGGGACCTCCTTCGCGATCGTGGACCTGACGAACGGTGAAATGGGATCGCGAGGAACGCCCGAACAGCGCCAGCTAGAGGCGTTAGCCGCCGCGGATTTTCTCGGCGCACGCGCTCGCGAGTCCTTGAACCTGCCCGATTGCGGCCTCGTCGACTCCCCCGGGAACAGGCGACTCGTCGCCAGCGCCATCCGGCGGCATCGTCCGAAGCTGGTGATTGCTCCTTTTTGGGAGGACCGTCATCCCGACCACGCGGCCGCGGGACTCATCGCCCGAAACTCGCAACTTTACTGTGCGCTCACCAAGCTCGACGATCCGAATCCGCCGCACAAGCCCGACGCATTCCTCTTTTACCCGCTGCATCAGTTCGAGCAGCCGTCCTTTGTCATCGATACGACCACGGTTTTTCAGCGCAAGCTGGAGCTGATGCGCATCCACCGATCCCAGTTCGAGAAAACGGCGGAAGAGTTCGGTGTGATTGCACACGGCTTGGGCGACTATCTGTTCGGTCTGGAATCGCGCGATCGCTACTTCGGTTCGCTGGCCGGCGCGCGCTATGGAGAAGCGCTGGTGTCGGACCGGCCGGTTCGATTATCCGGCCTCGGCGACGTCCTGACTCTCTTGGGCCGTTAGACTAGAGGGTAGTGCCTGACAAGATTCTGGTCCGCGCCACCAATTGGGTCGGCGACGCGGTGATGTCCCTGCCCGCCTTGCGCGCGTTGCGCCAGCGATTCCCTCAGGCCCGCATCTCGATCCTCGCCAAGCCCTGGGTGGCCGATCTCTATCGCCGCGAGCCGTTTTGTAACGAACTGATTCCGTACACGCCGCGAACCCTGGCTGAAAAGTGGGCTGCAGCCAGCGCGCTTCGCCCGCATCGATTCGACACCGCGATCCTGCTCCAAAACGCCTTTGAAGCGGCCGTGATCGCGTACCTTGCCGGAATCCCCGAGCGGATCGGCTACGCCCGCGACGGCCGTACTTTTTTACTCACCCGAGCGATTCCCGTGCCCAGACCCGGCGAAATCCCTCGTCACGAACGTTTCTATTATTTGGAACTGCTTCGGCGCGCCGGAATCGTGGATGAACTGCCGCAGAACGACGCGATCCGCCTGGAAGGCGCTCCCGCCGCGCGCTCCGCGGGCCTCGATCGACTCCGCCAACTCGGACTGGGCGATGCCGTAATCGGCGTGAGCCCCGGAGCCGCCTACGGGACGGCCAAGCGCTGGCTGCCGGAGCGCTTCGCGGACTCCGCTAATCGCGTTGCCAGTGAGCTCGGCGCAGCCGTCGCCATCTTCGGGTCCAAAGACGAGCGTGCACTCTGCGAGTCCGTTGCCGCATCGATCACCACGCGCGTGAAGAACTTCGCGGGTGAAACATCGCTCGCCGAGTTCATCGACCTGGCCGCGGCCTGCCGCGTCTATCTGACCAACGATTCCGGGGCCATGCACATCGCCTCCGCGCTGGGCGTTCCGACCGTCGCCGTCTTCGGCGCAACCGACGATGTGGCCACCGGTCCCACTGGCACGCTGGCGAAGGTGGTCCGCGAACAAGTCGAGTGCAGCCCTTGCCTGAAACGCGAGTGCCCCATCGATCACCGCTGCATGACACGCGTCAGCGCCGCTCGGGTAGCGGAGACAGCACTTGAATTGCTCAAATGTGACCTGCTGAAATGAGTCAGATGTTTCGAATTCTGGTGGTGCGGCTCGGTTCGATGGGGGATGTGATCCATGCCCTCCCCGCGGTCGCCAGCCTCAAACACAGCTTTCCGCACAGCCGCCTGAGCTGGGTCATCAAGCCTCGCTGGGCGCCCCTGCTCGAGGGCAACCCCTTCGTCGACGAGATTATTCCCTTCACGCGCTCGGCTCGCGAAATTCTGGCGACCCGGAGGCTCCTGCGCCGCGAGCGTTTCGAACTTGCGGTGGACCTGCAAGGTCTCATTCAATCGGCACTGGTCGCGGCCTCGGCGAAGGCCGACAAGATCGTAGGGCTGGCGCGTAGCCAGGCGAGGGAAAGCTTCGCGGCCATGTTCTATTCGTCAACGGTACGGACCAGCGCCGTGCATCGCGTGGATCGCTACCTCGAACTAGTGGCCGCCGCGGGCGCATCCAACCTTCTGCGGACGTTTCCGCTACCGCCTGGTAAGCCGGAAGGCACGCTGCCGGACGAGCCGTTCGTGCTGGCTTGTCCTCTGGCTGGCTGGGGTTCCAAGCAGTGGCCCATGGAGCACTACACGGAGCTCGCACGGCGGCTGAAGCTGCCTCTGGTGGTCAATGGCCCCCCTGACAGCGAGGGCGTGCTCAGACAAATCCAAGGCGCGCACGTGCACCTTTCCGGTCTCGAAGGGTTGATCGACGCGACCCGGCGCGCGCAGGCGATCGTCGGCGTGGACAGCGGACCGGTGCATCTGGCGGCCGCACTGGGCAAGCCCGGGGTCGCGATCTACGGCCCCACCGATCCGGCTTCGCATGGGCCCTACGGCGGGACTCTTCACGTTTTGCGGAGTTCCAGCGCGATCACCAGCTACAAGCGCCGTGCGGCAGACCCTGGCAGCATGCGCGCGGTGAGCGTCGCCGAAGTCTTGGAAGCCCTGGAAATGTGCCCCGCGTGAGTTTCCCCAAACCCTACGCCGACGCAGTCGCGAAACTGCGCGTACCCGGCGGATTTCTCATGGTGGCCGCGTTCCTATGGCTATCCGCGCCGACGTGGACGTCGCTGGCGTTCGGGATCCCCGTGTCGATCCTCGGGTTGGCGCTGCGCGCCTGGGCCGCCGGACATCTGGAAAAGAATCGCACCCTGGCAGAGAGCGGTCCGTATGCGTACGTGCGCAATCCGCTGTACATCGGGACTCTGACGGTCGCGGCTGGATTCGTGATCGCGTCACGCCGTTGGGAGCTTGGCGTGCTCTTCGGGGCGGTGTTCCTGCTGATCTACCTGCCGGTAGTGGAGCTCGAAGAGCAGCATCTGCGATCGCTGTTTCCCGAGTACGCCGATTACGCCAAGCGTGTGCCTCGCCTGTGGCCGGCCATCGGCAAAGCCGGAGGCAAGCGATTTCAGTGGTCGGTATACAGGCGCAACCAGGAATATCAGGCGCTTGCCGGCTTCCTGATCGGCGCGGCCGTACTTATTTGGAAAGTTTCTTTGTGATGCGCGGATATACCTTGCGCGCGTTACCTTCGAACAACTTGTAGCGATCGCCATCGCTTAGCGGCAGCGCATCCAGATACTTCTTGGTGTCATCGTAGTATTGCCCCGTTCGAGGATCAATACCGCGCACCGCGCCCACCATCTCCGATCCGAACAGGATGTTGTCCACCGGCACTACTTTCAGCAGCAGCTCGATTCCCGGCAGATGATACACGCAGGTGTCGAAATACACGTTCTTCAGAACGTGCTCCTCGAGCGTCGGACGCTTCATGTCCTGCGCGAGACCGCGATAGCGGCCCCAATGGAACGGAACCGCACCCCCGCCGTGCGGAATGATGAACCGCAGCGTTGGAAAATCCTTGAACAGATCGCCCTGGATGAATTGCATGAATGCCGTGGTGTCCGCATTGATGTAATGCGCGCCGGTCGCGTGGAACACGGGGTTGCATGACGAACTGACGTGCACCATCGCGGGCACATCCAGCTCCACCATCTTTTCGTACACCGGATACCAGTACTTGTCCGTGAGCGCGGGGGCGGTCCAGTGGCCTCCTGAAGGATCGGGATTCAGATTGCAGCCGATGAAACCGAACTCGTTCACGCAGCGCTCCAGCTCGGCGATGACGTTCTGAGGCGGCACACCCGGCGATTGCGGCAGCTGGCACACGCCCACGAAGTTGCTGGGATAGAGCGTGCAAACGCGATGAATCAGATCGTTGCAATGCCGCGACCAATCTGAACTGGTCGTCGCGGTGCCAATATGATGCGCCATTGCCGAAGCTCGCGGCGAAAAGATGGTGACGTCGGTGCCGCGCTCGCGCTGGAGCTTCAACTGGGCGCCTTCCAGACTCTCCCGAATCTGGTCGTCGCTAATGTTGATCTTGCCATCGTATGGGGGCTGCGTGGGATCCTTCAATGCGGCAGTCTGCGCATCGCGATAATCTTGAAGCGCCTTGGGCGCCGTGGTGTAGTGGCCGTGACAATCGATGATCATGAATCCTCAAGCTTACAAAAATCCATCCAGTGGCTGCACGATTTTGCCGCCGACAATCGGCGTGCACTCCGGCGGAAAATCCTGGGTGAGTTGATACCCCTCCTCCCGCAGCTTCCGAAGGAAGCCATCCAGGTGCAGCATGGCGCCGTTGGGAAGATCGTGCAGGACCACGAGGCTCCATTCGCGGGTCCGGCAATCGGCCAGCGCGCGCTCCATCCAGCCATCCGGGTCGCGATAATCCCCCGGGACGGAGTTCCACAGCACGCAGGTATACCCGCCCAGCGTGAGCCGCTCGACCACTGCGGGATGCAGCAGACCCTTGCCGAGCTTCCCCGCGCCTCCGCGAGGACGGAACAGTGGCACTGGTTGCTTGACCCACGAAAGAGCTTGTTCGGTACGCTCAAATTCCTGAAGTGCCGCCTCGCCGGTGCCCTCGCCCATGCGTCCTATGTGCGACCACGTGTGATTGCCGATCCAGTGCCCTTCCCGGCTCGCGCGGCGAGCGAGGTCGAGACCCGCGGGCGTACTGACCTTCCGCCCCAGCACAAAGAAGGTCGACTTCACGCCATGATGCGCGAGGCAATCCAAGACCTGTGGCGTGACTTGCGATTCCGGGCCGTTGTCGAAAGTTAGTGTGACTTTGGCCAACTACCGCTTAGCCACTAGAACACTGTCGACGATCTCGCGGAACTCGTCGTCCGTCAGCAAGCCGCGCTTCTCGATGCCCTTGTCCTTGACGCGCTTCAGCATTTCGCCGATCGCTTCGTCGTCCGCATCCGTGATGCCCAGCTTTTCCAGGTTGTAGGTAATCGAGAGCTTGCCGCTCTTCTTGCCCAGGACCACTTCGCCCTTGCGACCGGTCAGCGCGGGATGCGTCCCGAACATCGCCAGCGGCTCTTTCACCACTAGGTCGACACCAATGCCCGATTCGCGCGTGAAGTTGCGGTCGCCCAGGATCGGCTTGTTCGCCGCGATGGGGAACCGCGCGATGCGGCTGACTAGTTCGCCCAGTTCTGGGAGCTTGGCCAGTTTGTACTTCGTGTCGAACCCGTAGAGCACGTGCAGCGCGACAATCAACTCTTCGAGCGCGGCGTTGCCCGTGCGTTCGCCTAGTCCGTTCGCGCAACTATGGACGCAATCCGCTCCCGCTTCGACTCCGGCCAGCTCGGTGGCGACCGCCATGCCGAAATCGTTGTGCGTGTGAACTTCCACCGGCAAGTTGTTGGTCAGCTTCTTCACCATGCGGACCATGAACTTCATGGCTTCGGGAAGAATGCAGCCCATGGTGTCGACCACGCCCACCGCATCCGGAGGCGCTTCCTGCATGATACGCGTCAGAACGTTGCTCAGATCGCTTTCCAGCGCACGCGTCGTGTCGTAGGGGAAATACACCACGTGCATGCCGCGCGACTTGGCATAGTTGATCACCGGAACGCTCTTGCGCAGCACGTCTTCCCAGGTCCACTTGAACTGGTACTTAAGCTTGGGATATCCGATAGGCACTTCGATGATCACGCCGTGGCAGCCGCATTCGATCGCCTTGTCGATATCGGCGTTGATGGCGCGCGCGAAGGTGTAGATCTTCGACTTGAGCCCCAGCTTCGAGATCTGCTTAATGGCCTCAAAGTCCATTCCGGAGACCGCCGGCATCCCGGCTTCGATCCGGTCGACGCCGATCTCGTCCAGCTTCTCGGCAATCTCGATTTTGTCCTTGATGCTCATCACCACGCCGGGCGTCTGTTCACCGTCGCGCAGCGTCGCGTCGTGGATGCTTACGGTCTTCGGAAGTTGATAGGTGTTCCGGACTTCAGGAACGAAATTGTAGGGGCTGACCCACCACTCGTTTTCGCGAAAGTACTTGTCGTTCATCAGCTAACAATTATAGACCCGGAGTAGACGTTGGGCGACGAGGGGTCCGCTAAAACTGAGCACCGGCTCAGTTCCCACGGGAGGCATGAGTTGAGTAAAGAAGCGTATCTGGGACGAGGGAGTGTCCAAGCACCGCGAAGGATTGAGCCCACTATCTGGTTCGTACCAGTACTAGATGACTGCAAGGCCACTGAAAGATTTGGCCCCAGCCGTGAGCGTTGAATATATTATATATCTACGATCTATTCGGAACTACAAAGTGGAACTCTGCGATAAGTAGTCATTTAAGCGGAAAACTAAGGAATGAGGAGGCTATATGGTAAGTCATGCGGGTCGCAAGGCGATGTTGCTCATCCTTGCGTTGGGGACGTTGTCGGCAGAGCCAATCGTCACGTACACCGTGGGCGGTTCAGCGGGCAATTGGAGCCTGGATTTCACGGTAGACAACACCACAAATCAAGAACTATATTTTTTCGGTGTGCTACTGCCAGTGCCTGACGTAACAGGTTCCCCAACAGGGTGGTATCCCACGATCTGGCCCACGTGGTCCAATAGCAGCTTTGGCGGTTCCTCCACGGTCTACAATAACAACTGGGTTATTGTAGGATTCAGCCCGGACGCGATCGGTTCTGGAAACTCGCTGGGCGGTTTCGACGCGCTCGTGACTACTCCCACTGCGCCGGCAAGCATTCGGTGGTTTGCCTTCACTTGCGACAATTCTTTTTTCTGCTCCGGTAATCCGTACACCGGCGGGGATAACTTCAATACAGTCGACGATCCGGGCTTCGAGGGTACAGCCTCCATTGTACCGGAACCCTCGGCGCTGCTTTTGACGGCTGCTGGCATCACCGCAGTCGCCCTTCGTCGGCGTCACTCCACCAGTGGGACGAAGTTATAGGGGCTGGCCCACCACTCGTTTTCGCCAAAGTACTTGCCGTTTATAGCCAACAATTATAGACCCCTGGTCGGAGAATGTTTTGGAACTTTCGACCCTCCTCGAAGCTAATAAGTACATGACTCGATGTATACTCGCCGCAATCCTGCTGATGGGTTGCAGCCTACACGCGCAAGCTCCTCCGAAGTTCGAGGTGGCCTCGGCCAAGCCTTATAAGGAACAGAACGGCGGCCCACGGAATTTATTTTCTTACGGCCCGCAAGGAATCAACTTCGGAGGGCTTTCTCTCGCGTTCATCATCGGAGAGGCATACACCTTCCCAGTGGGCCGGATCATTGGACCCGGTTCGCTCACGAAAGAAGCACTGTGGGCTCCGCTTGCCCAGGGTTACGATATCGTTGCCAAAGCAGATCAGGCCGTATCCAAGCCTCAACTTCGGCTCATGCTTCAGTCTCTTTTGGCGGATCGCTTCAAGTTAGCCTTCCACTGGGAAACCAAGACCGGTCCGGTATACCGTTTGGTGGTCGCTACGGGCGGGCCAAAGTTCGATGCCGGGGACGCCGCGGGAGGTTACAGCGTTTCCGTTACCCCCGATGGTTTTACATTCCGCAATTTGGAGATGATTCGGCTCGTGGGGATCCTGTCCGGGCGGCTGGACCGCGTTGTCGTCGATCAGACCGGGCTCCAGGGACTCTACAACTTCGTCTTAAAGATGCCGTCGCCTGCCGGACAAGACCTGGCTGCGGTGAAGAGGCAGGACAGGTTATCACCTGAAACATTATCGGCTCCTGATTTCGCCGAGGCGTTAAAGCAGCTGGGACTACAACTGTTTCCTGACAAGGCTCCCGTGGACTATTTGGTCGTCGATTCCGTGGAGCGGTCCTCAGAGAACTAAATATTGGAACTTGCGACTCAGCCCGCACGCTAATAGATACATGACGCCACGTGTGTTCGTCACATTCCTGCTCGCAGGGCGTGCGTCGGACCGCTTGCAATTCGAATCCTATGGCGCCCTATGAATATTGCGAGAGGAGCGGGATGAGTCGCGCCTCGTAAGACCGTCGAGCGAAATGAAAGGGACCGAGGGATCGAAACGGCTCCAGATACGGACCCTTCTGGTAATTGTTCTCGTAGCCGAAGTCGCACCAAACAATGTCCTCATCTCGCCGGAGGATGTTAACGGTAAGACCGCCGCATCCCAAGTCACCACACTCGGCGCAGGTATAAAGAGAGACGCGGCCGCTGGGTAAGTCGCCCGGATCAAGCAACAGTAGTCGCCGTATGGATTTTACAATTTCGTTCGGGACCGGAGGGTCTATCCACAAGGCCGACGCGAGATCCTGTTCACCGGCAATGGTGTCGTATAAGGACACGCGGTCAACGACAAAATCCAAGAACTTTCGTTCAGTCTTATACGGGGCACTCCTAGGGGAGCCATATCCAGGGCGCGTGCGAGGCAGCAGATCAAAGGTGGATTGGCGTGCCAAAGCCATTCGAGTTCAGCATCTCACGGAACTTGGTCAGCACAAGCGGCAATCCGCCCGCTTAGGCTGGACCAGACCTCGTTATTGCACTTCCACGTCGGCGCGCAGATCCTGCCAGTCCGGCAGGTCGACCTGTGCTGTCGCACGCTCGATGGAGCTGAACATCTCCTTCGCCTCAAAAGCCGCCAGTGCGGGCGAGCGGAAGGTGATCCGCGCGATCGGGGCTTGCCCGGGCTTCCCCGTCGCAGCCCGCAGAGTCACGTAGACGGTCATGCTATTGAGGGGCGCGCTCGAATGATTCACCACCAGGTAGTGAATCTGGGGTTTCTTGTTCACTTCCATGAAGCGGACGCCGGTCACTTCCACGAAGCGAGCCAACGAGTTCGTGGACCGGACGGAGCGCGCCGACACTGGCGGATCGGGCGCCGGTTCGGGAGTGGGCTTCGGCGGAGCGCTGGTCGAGGAGGTGCCAGGCATCATGCTGTAGGTCGCCAAACCGGCCGTAAGCAGGATCCCCACGACCACGGATTTCAGCACCCAGCCGTTGCTGCTCGGCAGTGCAGCTCCGCGCCTTCCGCCCTTTCCGATCGGAACCAAGCCTGCCGCCTGCAGCGACATCAGCTCGCGCGGGAGAGCCGGACCCGGTAGCGTCACCGTTGGCAGCGCTTTCGCGCAGGCAGTTGGCGTATCGCAGTCCGCGGGATGCATTAAGCGCTCCGCGGTTTCGGTATAGTCCTGGAGCGACGCCAGCGCCGGCGCCACACCGCGATTCGGGGGATCCGGAAGGATAACCGCCGCCGGAGCGCTCGGCTCCACTGCGGCGGTCTGTTGGGTTCGTACGGTGCTGCTCGCCGGTTTGGGCTGGAAGGCTTCGATCGGTATGTCTTTGGCGACGGAAGGAGGCTGCGGCTCCGCAAGCAAGAGCAAGCTCGGTGGCGCGGCTAGTAACTGCTGCGTGGGCTTGCCGTCGGGCGTCACATCCTCGTGGAATGTCACGTCGACAATGACGGGCGTTTTCTCCCCGGCCTGCGCCCTGTTTTCCATCCGCGGGCCAGGCGCCGCCGATTCCTGGAAGAGTCGCGGGGCAGTATACGGAACGCGCTCCCCATGGAGCAGTTCCGCCAGATCCGCCAGGCGATCGGCGAATGTTTCCGCATGCGGCAGGCCGTTAGATACCGGTTCAAGCAAGGGATCCGGCAGTTCGACTGGCGAAGCGCCCAGCGGCACGTCCGGCATGATCACCGGCCGCGCTTCCGCCGGTATCGCGTCGAGCATCACGGGCGGTTTCGATCCGGTGAATGCTTTCGGCTGCAAGACTGCGTCAGGCGGCAGGATGACTTCGCGCTGCAGAACGGTTCTTGGATCGGGATCCAGCTGCTCTTCTACTGGCTTCGCGGCAACAGGCGGCGCAGCGATAGGCGGAGCGACCGGCTGGGCGACGACGGGCTTTGCGACCACCGGCTCGGCTACGGCCGCCACAGGCCCAGCAGAGGCTACTCCCGATGCAACGTCGGCTTTAATCGGTTGGCCAGCGGAAGGGAGGGGCGAGGTGCTTGCCTGGGGCTCACAAACCGGACATTCCTTGACTCCCGGAGCGATTTCCTGGCCACACTCCGGGCAGATCCAGTGGAACATGCATCCAATTTACACGGAAGTGGTTTAAATGCCCTTCAGGCACACACCCTACCTACTCATACGGGGCACCTTAAACCGCGTTGAGATTCGATCTAAGGACCCTTACTCGGCCCTTTAGCGGGAAGCCCTTTAGCGAGAAGAAGGAGCGCTACGGGTGCCAACCAACGCCTGGGTTGGTGAGGACAGGAACTCCAGGAACTTGCGCTTGGAAGGAGTCTCCACCCTCGGTTTATTGAGCAGGCTGCCGGCCAGCTCCGCGAATTGCATGCCCAGCTTCGATTTGGGATCGACGAATTCGCCCGCGCGCGTGGCGGTGTTCACTACCTGGTAGTCGTTGATGAAGCTGTGCATCACCGGCACGCCCAGAACATCCTGGACCTGTTGCGGCGTCAGCAGCGACTGCTTGGAGACCCGGTTCAATACGATCGCGACGCGGCTGTCCAGTTCCAGAGTCTTGAGAAACGCGAGCTTTTCGCGAGTCAGGTGCAGCGAAGGCACCTCCGGCGTGCAGACCAGGAACACCTGCTGGGAATCGCGAAGGATTTCCAGCGAATAACGTTCCAGGTTGCCCGAAAGATCCACGCACACCACATCGTAATTGCGCAGCCAGAACTGGGCCACGTCATGAATCTGCGACGGCTCCACGCGCACGTTCGGATTCAGTGGGCCGGAGTGCAGCACGTCCAGTTTGGCCACGGTGGTGACCAGTTGCTGCCACATGTTCTCGTCCAGCTCATGCATGTGATCGAGCACTTCCATGATCGCGTGCTCATTGCGGATCTTGAGCAGGAAACGCAGGATGCCCGAGCTCAGGTCGAGATCGGAAAGCAGCACGCGGGTATTCGACACGCGCGACAAGGCCGCGCTTAGATTGAGCGCCATGGTGGTGGCGCCCGAACCCGCCTTGGCCGGAAGGAAGGAATAAATCCGCCCCTTGGACGAGTACGTCGGCGGCTTCTGCTCCACCAGCGTCTTTACGTTCCGCAGCGATTCGACCAGGGCGCTGAGCTCGAATGGCTCGGCCACCAGTTCCCGCACTCCGGCGCGCATGATTTCGCGGAGCGTCGTCGCGTCGCAATCCCGGTGATAGGCGACAAACTGGACGCCTTCCACTTCTTGCCAGACGCGCTCGACCACTTTCAGGGCGAAGTCGCTTTTTTCAAAGCTCAGAAATATGACTTCGGGGGCGTGTGTGCGAAGCGTGCGAATCAGCTCGCCTTCATCGGGATACGCGAGCAAGGTACGGCTGACAGTCAATTCATTGGCGAGCGCACTCAGCGCTTTCTCCAGTTGTTGCGCCTGCCTGGCGTCCGGACCGATGATTACTGTCCTCAGCATCTAGAAATGCCCTCACCTATGATCCTACGTGGCTTATGCCGTCCCGACAAATCGTTCTTCCCCCCAATTCCCGTCAGAGATCTCCCTATACGCCAAGAGATTTCGCTTAACCCGGCCTCGGGTGTTTCCCTGAGGTACCCGCCTATGTCCACGTAGAATCAATCGGCTCTCCAGGGCTGTTCAAATAGTCCCAACTTTAGAACTATCCGCCGAACCATGCAGCTCGCATGCCGGTCGGCTATTCTTATCAAGAAGCTATGAGCCGAATTATGGGGCGCGTCCTATGGGGCGCGATATCTTTGGCGGCGGCCTTTTCCATGGGGGCTGTCGCGAATAGTCGCGGGGAGCCGGTCAACAGCACGTGGCTGGTTATCGCCTCCGTCTGTACCTACCTGGTGGGATACCGCTTCTACGCAGGATTCGTGGCGGCGCGGGTCATGGCCCTGGACGACAAACGCGCCACTCCTGCTGAACGGCTGCGCGACGGGCATGATTTCGAGCCCACCAATAAGTGGATCGTCTTCGGACATCATTTTGCCGCGATCGCCGGTCCGGGCCCCCTGGTGGGACCCACGCTGGCGGCCCAGTTCGGATATCTCCCGGGCTTCCTGTGGATCGTGATCGGAGCCACGTTGGGCGGCGCCGTTCAGGATTTCGTGATCCTCTTCGGATCGATCCGGCGCGACGGAAAGTCGCTTGGTCAGATCGCCCGCGAGGAGGTCGGCAAGGTAGGCGGATTCACGGCCCTGATCACGGTGCTGCTGATCATGATCATCCTGCTGGCGGTGATTGCACTGGTGGTGGTCAACGCCCTTAAAGGCAGTCCGTGGGGGACGTTTACCATCGTCGCGACCATGCCCATCGCGGTCTTCATGGGCTTGTACCTCCGATTCTGGCGGCCGGGAAAGGTCGTGGAAACATCACTTATCGGCTTCGTGCTGGTGATGGCCAGCGTCTTCGGCGGACAGGCGGTAGCGCAGTCTCCCGTACTGGCTCCCTGGTTTACGTATTCGGGTGTGGCCCTGGCCATCGGGCTCATCGTCTACGGATTCTTTTCGAGCGCCCTGCCCGTGTGGCTGCTGCTCGCCCCGCGCGGTTACCTGAGCACCTTCGTGAAGCTGGGCGTCGTTGTGCTGCTGGCCGTCGGGATTATCTTCCTCCGTCCGGAGCTGAAGCTGCCTCCGTTTACGCGATTCGTCGATGGCACCGGACCCATCTTCGCGGGCAAGATTTTCCCGTTCTGCTTCATCACCATCGCCTGCGGTGCGGTTTCCGGATTCCACGCCTTGATCTCGTCGGGCACGACGCCTAAGCTGCTCGCACGGGAACGCCACGCACTGGCGGTGGGATATGGATCCATGCTGCTCGAAAGTTTCGTCGCGGTGATGGCGCTAATCGCTGCCGCTTCGCTCCAGCCCGGCGTGTACTTCGCGGTGAATTCCCCTGCAGGCATTGTCGGCACGACGCCCGCCGCAGCCGCCGCAACCATCACTGGCTGGGGATTCCCGGTGACCGCCGCAGAAATGCAGACCATGGCGCGGGAAGCCGGCGAACAGACGCTGTTCTATCGCACCGGCGGAGCACCGTCGCTCGCGCTGGGCATGGCGCAGATTTTTGCGTCGAGTGGCGTCGGCCGCGCACTGCTCGCTTTCTGGTATCACTTCGCCATCATGTTTGAGGCGCTGTTTATCTTGACTACGCTCGATTCCGGCACTCGCGTCGGGCGATTCATGTTGCAGGACATGTTGGGAGAAGTGTCGCCCAAGTGGGGCCAGACCAACTGGAAGCCGGGAATGCTGACTACCAGCGCGGTGATCGTCGCGGCCTGGGGCTACTTCCTGTATCAGGGCGTGATCGATCCCTTGGGCGGCATCAACACTCTGTGGCCGCTGTTCGGCATCGCGAATCAGTTGCTGGCCGCGGTGGCTTTGTGCGTGGGCACTACGATCCTGATCAAAGCGCACGGCGCACGCTACATGTGGGTAACTTCGGTCCCGCTGGTATGGCTGGTGGTGGTGTGTTTCGTGGCCGGATGGCAGAAGATTTTCTCTCCACTCCCGGCGCTTGGGTTTTTGGCACAGGCCGATCAGCTTGCGGCCGCTCCACAGACCTCCGCGACTTCCGCATTGATCTTCAATGCAAGACTCGATGCGGCAGTGACCGGGATCTTCCTGGTGCTGGTGGCGACGATTCTCGTCGATTCTATTCGCGTGTGGATCGGCGTGCTGGGCGGCACACGGAAATCGAAGAGCACGGAAACGCCCTTCGTTCCATCGCACCTCGCGGAGGAATTATGATCGCGTTCTTCCGCGGCGTGCTCAATGCATTATCCGGAATAATTGCCGAGATTTCCGACCAGAACGCCTATCGACGCCACCTGGCAGCTCACGGAACCGTCCATTCCCCCGACGAATGGCGGCGATTTCAGGACGAGCACGCCGCCGCCAATTCCCGCCGCGCAAGGTGTTGCTGAGCGTTTCTGGAAGACAAAACGTCAGGAGGAAAACTGGACATTATGGCAGACAATCCGCTGGCGAAACTCGGGGATCTGACAAAGCCCGCAACCGTGCTGATCGAGAAGATTTCCGATGCCGTAGGAGGCATCTTCAAGCCGTACCAGATCATACGTGTTGCCAAGGCCGAAGCCGAAGCGGACAAGGTCCGGGCGGAGTCGCAAATCCAAATTACCGATCTCCAGCGACGCGCGATGCACAGGTTCCTGGAAGAAGAGGCTAAAAAGCAATCAAACATTGAGGGCATCACACAGCGCGCCCTACCGTTGCTTGATGAAAACGCGGCACCGGAGAAGCTCAACGATGACTGGATCACCAACTTCTTCGACAAGGCCCGAATCGTTTCTGACGAAGATATGCAAGAGTTGTGGTCGAGAGTCCTCGCAGGACAAGCCAACTCACCAGGAGCCTTTTCGAAAAAAACCGTCAACCTGTTGAGTGACTTAGAAAAGAGTGACGCGGAGTTGTTCGCTGCTCTTTGTTCCTTCGGATGGACCCTCGGCAACATAGTGCCCCTCGTTTTTGATGAACAGGACTCTATTTATACAGACAATCGCATCACTTTCAATAACCTCAGCCACTTGGAGAGCCTTGGGCTAGTGCAGTTCAACTGGCTCGCAGGCTTTGTCCGCAAGAAGCTCCCTAAAGTTGTCATCGTTGCCTATTATGGCCGGTGTCTGGAGTTAACCCTGCCAAACGACTCCAACAACGACCTCTCGACCGGAAAGGTGCTCTTGACGAAAGCTGGCCAGGAGCTTGCGAAGATCTGCGGATCTAGACCCATCGACGGATTCTTTCCTTTCGTGCGCGCCAAGTGGGCGGCGGAGTCCGTCGTATCGAGAGAAGTAGGTTCAGCGAGCTGAGGCATTCCGGCGATAGGACTCTTCCGCTCATCCCCGGCGGGCCGCGCTACAATAAGCCAGGAAACCGGCGAATTTACGAAACTCGTATTTCAAGTCGGACTCATCAGCGCCCTGTGTTATGCGCAGGCGCCTGCCCCCACGCCTTCGGCCGCGCCAGCTCCCGAGGTCAGCTCCCGCGAAGCGCCCGTTACGTTTAGCAGCCGAGTCAACCTCGTCCTGGTTCCCGTGGTCGTGCGCGATAGCCAGGGCCACGCCGTCGGCACGCTCAAGCAGGACGATTTCCAGCTCTTCGACAAAGGCAAGCCGCAGGTCATCACCCGCTTCTCGATCGAAAAGCCGGCGGCTCCCTTCATCCCTACCGTGGTCGCATCGGCACTCGATGAAAAAGGCAACGAGACCGCCGCGAACGCCCGTCCGCCCGCCGCCGTGCCCGACCGCTTTATCGCCTACGTGTTCGACGACATCCACCTGAAGGCTGCCGATCTGGTTACGGCGCGGGCTGCCGCGGATCGCCATCTCAGCGAATCTCTCGGACCCGGCGGCCGGGCCGCGATCTACACCACGTCCGGCCAAGTGGTCCTCGAGTTCACGGATGACCGGGACAAGCTCCGGGAGACGCTGAATCGCATTAAGCCGCAGGCCGACGTAAGGGAAACAACCGACTGTCTGGACATCAACTACTACTGGGCGGACGCAGTTATTAACAAGTTCGACGATCAGGCTGCGGCCGCAGCAGTCGACGAGGTGATGGCTTGCCGGGGGTACACGAGCCAGGAACTATCCATCGCCCAAGCGGAAGCCCATGCAACGGAAATGAGCGCTCTGGCCCGTGGAGAATACACCAGCCGCCTCGACCTGAGCGTCTTAAAGGACGTTATCCGCCGTCTTTCTGCGACCCCGGGAAGCCGGAACGTGATCCTGGTCTCCCCCGGGTTTTTCCTGACTCCCGAGATGCGTCAAGACGAAGCGGAACTGATGGATCGGGCGATCCGTGCGAACGTGACCCTGAATACGCTCGACGTGCGTGGCGTCTATGCGGTGATTCCCGGAGGCGACGCGAGCCAGATAGGGCGCGCCAGCGTCTCAGCGTCGAACTTAATGCTCCTGATGGAGAAGAATGCGCTGGCCGCGGATTCTGATGTGCTGGAGGAACTCGCGGAAGCAACCGGAGGGCAGTTCTTCCACAACGACAACGGCTTGTTCGAAGGATTCCGGCAGCTCGTGGCCCAACCGGAGTACATCTATATATTGGGATTTTCTCCCCAGAATCTGAAGCTCGACGGCGCTCGCCATGGCTTGAAGGTTGCGATCAAGAATCCCAAAGGTTTCGAATTGCATGCGCGCAACGCTTACTACGCTCCTCTCCACGCGATTAATTCCGAGGAACAGGCCAAGCAGGAGATTCAAGAAGCCGTCTTTTCACGCGACGAAATCCAGGAGCTACCGGTCGATCTGAGTTTGCAATACGCCCGGGCCGGCGACACCGCGGTGAAGCTCAATGTTCTTGCCAAGGTGAACCTGAAGCAGCTGCGCTTCCGCAAGGCGGACGATCGAAACCTCAACACGCTGACGGTGGTCTCCAGCGTGTTCGATCGGAATGGAAATTTCGTCACCGGTACTCAGCGGATTGTCGAGATGCGCCTGCGTGACCAGACGCTCGACACGCTCAGCTCCGGGATCACCGTCAAGACAACTCTGGATATAACGCCGGGAAGTTATCTGGTTAGGCTGGTCGTCCGCGATTCTGAAGGGCAAACCATGTCGGCCCGCAACGGCGTGGTAGAAATTCCGTTTTAGGAGGCGTGCCGTGCACATTCGACGCATATCTCGATTCACAGCTGTGCTTTGTCTGGCGGGTGCCACGCTGCCAGCTCAGTCTCCGCGAAATCCATCGACGCCCGCTGGTCCCGCCGATTCCGGGAACGTCTTTCGAACGGAAACCCGGCTGGTGGTCGTGGACGCGGTCGTAACCGACAAAAAGGGAAACTACATTCGAGATCTCACCGCGAAGGATTTTCGAGTTTGGGAAGACAAAACCGAGCAGACGCTGAAGAGCTTCTCGCACGAAACCGGACCCGCGCCCGGAGCGCAGAAGCAGTATGTCGTGTTTTTTTTCGACGACACCAGCATGAGCGTGTCCGACCAGACGGCCGCCCGGCAGGCCGCGGCCAAGTTCACCGCCGCCAACTTCGGCCCTAATCGCATGATGGCCGTGGCCGATTACACCGGCCCGCTGAAGATGACGCAGAACTTTACGGTCGACCCGGAACTGCTATCGAAGGCGTTCAGAGACGCCAAACAGAGTACCGTTTCGTCGAGGTCCAACTCAGGCATTGGTGGATCTCAGACGGATTCAAGCCGTAGCGCCGTGGCTGGAGGCCGCGGCAACACTGGAGGATTCGGCAATGGAGGAATTGGCCCCGGCGCGAATGGACCCGACTCGGATTTCGTGGCCCGCAACGCGCTTCAATCCCTGAAGATTCTGGCACGGAACCTGGTCACGCTTCCCGGCCGGAAGGCTCTGATCCTGTTTACGGGTGGACTCGCGATCAGTGAAGACCATATGGCGGAGCTGACCGCGACTGTCAACGCGTGCAATATGGCGAACGTCACCGTCTACACCGTGGACGTCCACGGCATCGGGAAGCTCGCCGAGGTGTTGCCCGAACGCTCTAACGGCTTGCTGGCGGGCCTTCGCCAAAAACTGCTCACTCCGGTGTCGTTCTTGGATGTGATCGGCAGTGGCGAGAACAACAGTGGGTTCGTAAACTCCTTCGCACCCCAGGCCCGCGGAGGAGGTGGCGCGCCCGGAGGTGGAACTGCACCCGGTGGCGGAGCACCCGGCGGAGCGGGAGGGGGTGGCGCACGCGGAGGAGCACCCGGTGGAGGCGCGCCCGGAGGTGGCGCGGGCGGACCTTCCAATCCGGGAGGTGGATTCCCCGGCAACAACGGCTCGTCTGGACGCGGTACGGGGAGCAACTTCCCTGGAAACAATCCCGATCCGAATGCAACCGGCCGCGGTCCCCTAGATCCGCGCAATGACCCCCGCAACGATCCCCGCAACAATCCGAATCTGGATAATTCCTTCGCGCGACAGAATCAGGAAATCGCCCATCTGCTGGTCAGCGGCACGGGTGGACTCGAAGTGCGCAATACCAACGACCTGCTCGCGGGCCTGGAAACCATCGGCAAGGAGCAGAACGAGTACTACCTGATCGGCTACACGCCAACTTCGTCGAATGACGAAAGCTGCCACAAACTGAAGGTCCAGGTGGATCGCGGCGGGACACAGGTGCGGGCTCGTCCCGGCTATTGCAACGCCAAACCGCGTGACGTGCTATCGGGAACACCGGTGGAAAAGACGCTCGAAACCCGGGCAGCCGCGACTCAGTCCGGCAACATCGGCGCCTCGATGCAGATTCCCTATTTCTACACTTCCTCGAATATGGCGCGCGTCAACGTGGCCATGGAAATTCCATCCGATTCGCTGAAATTCCAGAAGCAGAAGGGCAAGCTTCACGCGGCCGTGGACATCCTGGGCATCGCGACCACAGCCGATGGCACCATCGGCGCGCGTTTCAGCGACACTTTGAAGCTGGATTACGATGACCAACGCGAAGTCGACAGTCTGAAGCTCAAGCCTCTGCACTACGAGAATCAGTTCGACGTCGCCTCTGGGGCTTACACTCTCAAGATCGTGTTCAGCGCGGGCGGCGACGGCTTCGGCAAGCTCGAAATGCCGCTGATCGTCGGCACATATCAGACCAGTGAATTCAATGCGAGTGGCATTGCCCTCAGTAAGGAATCCCACCCGGCCACGGATTTGCGGCTGGATGTGGACGCGCTGCTGGTGGATGATCAGACGCCTCTGATCGCCGCCGGGAAGCGGATCATTCCCTACGGTTCTAGCCGGTTCAAGAAGACCGATCCGGCAGGCTTTTACTTTGAGATCTACGAACCCCTGCTCGCGGCCGCTGAGCCGGACAAGCGTCCGGACGTCGCGGTTCAGATACGAACCCTCGACCGTAAGACCTTGGAGGCCAAGACGGACTCCGGGGTCATTAAGCTCAACACCCAGACTGCCAATGCCAGCGGAACGCTTCCCGTGAGTGTTTCCATGCCGCTCACCCAGATCGAGGCGGGTTCCTATCTGCTGGAAGTGAAAGCCCTGGATAGCGCCGGGAACACCGTCCGGCGCGTTGCGCCCTTCGACGTAGAATAATTTAGCAACGCTGGCTTTGACCGGCGACGACCTGCCGGTTTGCCGCGGGAGCCGGAAACAAAGTCGGGGCGCGCGTAGCCCAGGGACTCGTAGAGCCTGCGGCGCGTAATCTCGTCCACGAAATCGCCCAAGGTGCTGCTATCGGAAGTGAGATCTTCAGATCGACAAATCTTGCCCACGGCGTGAGAGACTCGCGGTACGGATACTGCTATCCGGGCTACAAAGAAACTCCAGGCCCTCCTCTCGCAGTAGGGCATCGATCCTCGCCAACTGTTCGGGATCAAGAAGTTCGGCACCATAACCAATGCGGCCATCCCGGATGTGGTTGTGGTGCAGCAGAGTCTGGCGATCGTAGACATATCCGTCCCTTTGGACCACTCTCGAACGTTCGAGCCCATCGATTTGCTGACTGAAGCTCTTCAGCCGCTCCGCAGACATTGCCTCCGCAACTTGACGCGCGTGCTCCGGTTGGATGTGCAGGCCCAGGTAAGCCGCGATGCTGCTTACGCTGGCTACTGGCGTCGATATGATCGACTCGTACGGAATGATGCACGCACTGTCCGTCGCCTGGTGAAAGGACCATATACGGAGTGCATTCCGGACTGCGCCCATCCAATGCTCCACGGAGTGACCGAACATCCGTATTGCGGAGACGATTACATCATGGGGGTGACGCCAGGTGTAGATCGCCTTGATAGAGCCGGCACGGCACAGTTCGTATGCGGACGGATCGAGGTTGTGAGACTTGATTATCAAGTGCGAAGTCCGCGGCCGGACTGCGGCGAGAAGAACAGCGGGATTCTCATTATAGAAACCAAATACCCTCTGATGCGGCCGACACGATCTGACCAACTCCAGAGCAACGTTGAACGACCAAGTGGAGCCACTGCGAATCATTCCGTCACAAAGCACAACCATAGAGGCTTCTCCCGATATTATGGCGGATAAACTAGCTATTTCTATAGAAAGTTAAACGATTCTCTCATTTTGCCTGGCGCTAACACCCCGGTTCCTGGCCGAAATCCCCCTCTCGGCTTTGCCGCGGAGGCCGAGAGTTTCGGCCACTTTCGGGTGATTTCGCTTGGCCGTAGTCGACGGCGCGCAGGTGAGAGCCCAGGACGTGCGGGTTTCTGCCGTGGTGCACGCAATTGTTCGAAACAGCACTATCGATGATCCACCGAAGCGAGATTTGCATCGCCAAGCATCGATCTCTAATGTGTAACACAGAAGATCGCGAAAACACTCGGTCATTTGCCTAATGGCAGAGTCGGAATACGGCCGCCACACGATAACCGAGGCATTGCTAGAATGGGCATTGCTAAACTGAACCGAACCCGTGATCACACCAACTCCTTTGTTGCGAATCCTTAACGTCCGGGCGATGAAGTTCGGCCATTGGGCGCCTCGCGCGGCGATCTGTGCGCTGCTGGTTTTGGGACTCGTCCCCATCAGCGGTCAGCGGACCCTAAGCGGCGAAATCGAAATCCGGGAGGCCCTGGAACGCCTCAACACGCTCGGAAGCGTCATGATGATCGGCGCTCATCCCGACGACGAACGCGAGCAGGTGCTGGCCTACCTAGCGCTCGGTCGGCATGTGCGGACGGCATATCTTTCGCTCACTCGCGGCGAGGGCGGCCAAAACCTGATCGGGCCGGAGCAAGGCGACGAGCTGGGAATCATCCGCAGCCAGGAACTGCTCGCCTCCAGGCGGATCGACGGGGCCGAACAGTATTTCACCCGCGCAATCGATTTCGGTTTCTCGAAGACCGCGGATGAGACTCTGCAGAAGTGGGATCGTAATAAGGTCCTCGGCGACGTGGTGTATAACATCCGGCGCTTCCGGCCGGACGTCGTGATTCTGGTCTTCTCCGGCACGCCGCGCGACGGACATGGGCACCACCAGGCATCCTCTATACTCGGCCGCGAGGCTTTTTCGCTGGCCGGCGATCCCACGAAGTTCCCCGAGCAGCTGGCTTATGTCCAGCCCTGGTCGCCGAAGCTATTAATGATGAACGCGGGATTTCCGGGCGGCGGCCAGAACAAGGGCAAAGGCGGCAAGAACAAAGCGGATGATACGCCGCCCGCGGATCGCCTGAACCTGGACGTCGGCGTCTATTCGCCCGAGCTGGGGGCTTCCTTCGGCGAAATTGGCGGAGCCAGCCGCAGCGCGAACCGCACACAAGGAACCGGAGCCGCGGAAACTAAAGGTTCGCAATTAGCTCCCCTGGAAACCATCTCTGGCGATAAAGCTACCAAGGATCTCTTCGAAAATCTCGACATCACCTGGAACCGTCTGCCAGGCGGGACTGCCGTCGGCGAGATTGTGAAGCAGGCGGTCGATTCCTTCGTGCCGGCACGTCCCGAAGCGCTGCTGCCTCAGCTGGTGAAGGCTCGGCCCTTGATCGCCGCTATCGTGGCGTCCACCAAGGATCCGATGGCCGAACGGAAACTGAAGGAGCTAGATGACACCATCGCTTTGTGCTCGGGCTTATCGCTCGAAGCGCAGGCCGACAAGGCCGCGGTGAGTCCCGGAGCGACCCTTCGCGTAAACTTCACCGCGATCCAGCGCTTGCCGAACCAGGTGGCGCTCACCGGGATCCGCCTTACCGGTATGGACGGTGCTCCCACGGTGAACCTGGCTCCCACCGTGCTCGCCAACAATCAGCCGAGCCGATACAACGCGAGCTTCACTATTCCTGAGAACCAGCCTTACACCCAGCCGTATTGGCTAGCGCAACCCAAAGACGGGGCGCTCTATACGGTTCCCGATCCGCGCGACATCGGGCTGCCCGAAAACACGCCCGCACTTACCGCCCATTTCCGCGTGCAAATAGCCGGCACCGAAATCGAGCTGACCCGACCTGTGCAGTATCGCTACGTCGATCGCGTTTTTGGCGAACAGGTTCGTCCTTTTACCGTGATCCCTCCCGTGGCCGTGAGCCTGGCCGAATCCGCTCTGGTCTTCGGCGATGCCAAGCCACGCAGGATTGAAGTAGCCGTAAAATCCAACGGCGGTAAAGTCGCCGGCGATCTGCGCCTGGATGTGCCCGCGGGTTGGACCGCTACCCCTGCATCGAGTCATTTCGAACTGGCGGCCGCCGAAGAGCAGACCAACGTCTTCTTTAATCTGACCCCACCCGCGAGTGACTCACGCGGCAAAATCCGAGCCATCGCGCAAGTCGGGACCCAGACGGTTTCCACCGGAACGGAAGTGATCCAGTATCCGCACATCACCACGCAGACGCTCCTACCGCCAGCCCAGGCGACTCTTGTGCGTGCCGATATCCGCATCCTCTCGAAAACCGTCGGCTACGTCATGGGAGCGGGCGACGATGTGCCGCAGGCCATCCGGCAGCTCGGATGCGAAGTGACTCTGTTAACCGAGTCCGATCTGAGCCACGGCGACCTCTCGCGCTTCGACGCAATCGTGACCGGCGTCCGCGCCTTCAACACGCGTCCCGATCTGCGAGCGAATTATCAACGATTGTTCGACTACGCCAACAACGGCGGAACGCTGATCGTGCAATACAACGTTCCGGAAGGTGGTGCGCCTCCGCCGCCCGCACCTGGGGCTGCTGCTCAGCCGGCGCCGACTCAACCCGCTCAGCCTGCTCCCGCACCGACTCCAGCGGTTGCAGCGGCCGGAGATGGAGGCTTGCTGGCCCACATCGGCCCGTATCCGATCCGCATCAGCCGTAATGACCGCGTCACGGTCGAAGAGGCTCCCATCACTTTCCCTAATCCCGACCTTCGCCTGCTGCACGTCCCCAATCAAATCACCAGTTCGGATTTCCTCGGCTGGGTGCAGGAACGCGGCCTGTATTTCGCCGACCAGTGGGATCCTAAATACGTGAGCGTGCTGGAGTCGCACGATCCCGGCGAAATGCCTCTTCCAGGCGGCATGCTGTACGCACCCATCGGCAAAGGCGCGTATATCTTCTCCGCCTATGACTGGTTCCGCGAGCTTCCCGCGGGAGTTCCCGGCGCCTACCGGCTGTTCGCGAACATGCTGAGCGCGGCCAAAACACAGTGAAAAGATCTCAGTGACCGATCCTCAGCGCACCGTAGCCGACGAACCGCCGCCGTTTCTCGGCACCTGGAAGCGCGTATACACACTGGTCGTAATCTATCTCGCCTGCGTTATTGGCTTGTTCTACTGGTTCACTAAATCGTTCGCTCCATGAGACCCCTCGATTGGGTCGTGATGTTCGCCTGGCTGGTGTTTCTGGTGTCCTACGGCCTCTGGCGCGGCCGCGGTTCCGGCAGCACCCAGGAATTCATGCTCGCCGGGAAGACCATGCCGTGGTACGCCATGGGACTCTCGATCATGGCCACCCAGGCCAGCGCCATCACCTTCATCTCGACCACGGCGCAGGCTTATGTCGACGGCATGCGCTTCGTACAGTTCTATTTCGGACTGCCTCTGGCGATGGTGATCCTCTCGGCCACCGCTGTCCCGATTTTTCACCGCGCCAAAGTCTACACCGCTTACGAATATCTGGAGCATCGCTTCGACGCCAAAACCCGCCTTCTGGTCACGATCATCTTTTTGATCTCGCGCGGCCTGGGCGCGGGACTCGCGCTGTCGGCTCCGGCCATCGTGTTGTCGGTGGTCCTGGGCTGGCCCTTCCGCGTGACCATCCTCATCATGGGCGGGCTGGTGATGCTCTACACGACCTTCGGCGGCATCAAAGCGGTCACTTGGGCCGACGTGCAGCAGATGGCGGTGATCATGCTGGCGCTGGTGTTGGCCTGCGGCGTCGCCATCTCGATGCTGCCCAAGGATGTGTCGTTCTTCGATGCGTTAAAGCTCGCCGGAGCCGCCGGAAAACTAAATGCAGTCACCACCACCTTCGATTGGAATGACCGCTACAACATCTGGAGCGGCCTGATCGGCGGGATGTTTCTGGCGCTGGCATACTTCGGCACCGACCAAAGCCAGGTGCAGCGATACTTGACCGGTAAATCCATCGGCCAAAGCCGCCTGGGCCTTCTGCTCACCGCCATGGCCAAGGTGCCGATGCAGTTTTTCATCCTGTTCGTGGGCGCGATGGTCTTCGTGGTGTTTCTGTTCGTACGTCCGCCGCTGGTGTTTCAGCCTGTGGCAATGGAACAGGTCCAGGCGTCATCTCAATACGCCGCGATCGAGAGCCGCTACGAGCAGGCCTTCGACCAGCGCCAAGCCGCCGCGCATGGAATCGTATCCTCAGCGCCCGGCGCCCTGCAGGCATTTAGATCCGCCCAAGTGAATCTCGACTCGGCACGCGCCGATGCTCTCAACCTCAGCGGCACCAACGATACGAACTACATCTTCCTGTCCTTTGTCACGCACTATCTTCCCGTCGGCATCGTCGGCCTGGTGGTCGCGGTGATCTTCACCGCCGCCATGTCGGCGATCTCCGGCGAGATCAATTCCCTGGCCACCGTCACCGTGATCGACATATACAAACGCCACATCGCGAAAGACAGTACAGATAAGCATTACCTTGCGGCGTCCCGCGTGGCGACGGTGTTTTGGGGAATCTACGCCATGGCCTTTGCCAGCACCGCCACGGGATTCGGCGCGCTCATTGAGGCCGTCAACTGGGTCGGGTCGTTGTTCTACGGCGGGATGCTGGGCGTCTTCGTGTTGGCGTTCTTCGTGAAGCGCTGCACCGCGACCGGTGCTTTCGTAGGAGTTCTCGCCGGCGAAGCCGCCATCTTCCTCACAGCCAGCCAAACCAGCGCCTATTTGTGGTTTAATGTGGTCGGCTGCGTGGTGGTGGTCGCCGTGGGATGGTCGATTTCGTTGCTCCAACCACGGAACAAGTAACGCCGGCGTTACGTAATCCGGTCAGTAGGGGCAAGGAGGCTTCAACATGTTCTGCGACGGCTGCGGGACGCAAATAAACGGATCTGCCACGTTTTGTTCCAGATGCGGCAAATCCTTCGGAACCACTCCACTCATGCCGCGGCAAGGCCGGATCGCCGGACATGTTCGCTTGTTGGGCATTCTGTGGCTGGCGATTTCTGCACTCCGGCTCATTCCCGGACTCTTCCTGGTGGCAATCGGCAACGCTGGGGGGTTCGGAGCCGGTATGCCGGTGTTTCTCCACGAACTCCTGCCTGCCATCGGAATGGTATTTCTGTTCCTCGCGGGAATCGGAATCGCGGCCGGCTGCGGCCTGCTTACTCACCAGCCTTGGGCACGCATGCTGGCGATTATTTTCGGCGCGTTCAGCTTGGTCGATATCCCCTTCGGCACCGCGATTGGAATTTACACCCTCTGGGTTCTATTGCCCGCCGAATCGGAGCAGGAATACCGAACCATGTCTCAAACGGCGTGACGACTTAGCGCGCCGTACCAGACAAGACCACATTCAGCGAGCCCTGGCGGTAGCCTTCCAGATCCAGCGTCACGTAGTGGAAGCCGAGCGGCTTGAAAATCGCCGTGAAGGCTCGCGCCATTTCGGGCGCTAGGGCCCGCTCCAGCTCGTCCGGCGCAATCTCGATCCGCACCAGGTCGCCATGAAACCGCACACGGAACTGGCGAAAGCCGAGCGCCTTGATGGCTTCTTCGCCGCGCTCCACCGTCTTCACGTTCTCGATGGTCACCGGAGTCCCGTACGGGATACGCGAGCTGAGGCACGCCGACGCGGGCCGATCCCAGGTCTTCAGTCCCGCGCGCTGCGACAACTCGCGGATCTCGACCTTGGTTAGTCCCGCTTCCACTAACGGCGCCTTCACCTGATGAATCTTGGCCGCGCTTTGACCCGGACGATAATCGCCCAGATCGTCGACATTCACGCCGTAGATCACGTGCGCGATCCCCCGCCCTCGGGCGACTTCATCGAGCCTGGCAAACAACTCGTCCTTGCAATGGAAGCAGCGGTCGGGACCGTTCTTGACGTAGTCCGGATTCTCGAACTCGCGTGTGGCGATATACTCGTGCCGGAATCCCTGCTCGCGCGCGAACGCTTCGGCGTCACGTTTGTGCGACTCGGGGAAGGATGCGGAATCGGCGGTGATCGCGATCGCTCGTTCGCCCAAAGCCTGGTGTGCCGCCCACGCCAAATAGGCCGAATCGGCGCCGCCTGAATACGCTACGATGACGCTGCCCAATTGGCGCAGAGACGTGAGCAGTACGTCCTGCTTAACTTGGATATCGGAGCCCGCGACCGGAGTCATCACCTTGAGTATAGTGGGGCAGGATTGCATCCTGCTCGCGGGTTTGCTGTTCTGCTGAGATGGGGACAGGCTACTCTGTCCCCTCGCGTACACTTGCGAATTCGCGCTCGAGCCTGGGAGTGGACAGAGCTGCCTGTCCCCTTTTTCGATCACGCGTGAGGTTTCTACTGCAGCGGCAGATCGCCCTGACCGCTCGCTCCGCCCTCAGGAGCATCGGGAATAAGACTGGCTGCGGCCACCTGATCGCCTTCCTCGACGTTGACCAGCCGGACGCCCTGCGTCGAACGGCCCGCCTGCCGGATCTCCTTTGAATCGATGCGGATGATCTGGCCCTGCTTGGTGATGATCATCAGCTCGGAATCTTCCTTGACCGAGAGAATTCCCACCACTTTGCCGATGCGCGGGGTGGTCTTCATGTTGATCACGCCCTTGCGCCCGCGCGCCGTCAGGCGATAGTCGACCAGCGGCGTACGCTTGCCGTAACCGTTCTCGGAGATCGACAGAATCAAGCCTTCTTTGGCGACGACTTCCGCGCCCACCAGGTAATCGCCTTCTTCGAGATCCATCCCTCGAACGCCACGCGCCGGCCGGCCCATTGGACGAACATCTTCTTCGTTGAAGCGGCACGCCATGCCCTCATGCGATCCGAGGAAGATATAGTCCGAGCCACTCGTCAGCCGCGCTGCGAGCAGTTCATCACCCTCATCCAGGCCCAGGGCAATAATGCCACGCGCCATCGGGTTGTCGAACTCGGTCAGCTCGCACTTCTTGATGACGCCGTGCTTGGTCACCATCACGATGAACTTGCCGGCCACGAACTCCTTGACCGGCAGAAACGCAGTCACCACCTCTTCCGGCTGCAAATTCATCAGGCCCGAAGCATGTTTGCCCTTGCCCGTGGTTCCGGCGTCAGGAATGTTGTAAATCTTGAGCCAGAACACGCGACCCTTGTTGGTGAAAATCAACAGGTACGCATGCGTCGACGCGATGATCAGGTGCTCCACCACGTCCTCGGCGCGCGTGCCCATGCCGATGCGCCCCTTGCCGCCGCGCGTCTGGCGACGGTAGGTATCCACCGCCGTGCGCTTGAGGTATCCGCCGCGTGATACCGTGACCGCGACGTCCTCGACCTGGACCAGATCCTCCAGCGTGATCTCGCCCGTGTCCTCGACGATCTGGGTCTTGCGCTCGTCGCCGTATTCTTTCAGGACTTCCTTCAGCTCGCTCACAACCACTCCGCGCAGAACTTTTTCCGAGCCGAGGATGTCCATGTACTCGGCGATCCGCTTCTGGATGTCGGCCAACTCGTCCAGGATCTTCTGCTGCTCCATGCCGGTCAGGCGTTGGAGTTGCAGTTCGATGATGGCTTGCGCCTGGCGCTCGCTGAAGCGCGGCCCACGCGGGTCGGCGTCGACCAGCTTCGCGTATTCTTTCGCTTCGGCCGGCGTGATGAACGCCATCAGCGCTTCGCGGGCGTCCTTGGGATTCTTCGCCGCCCGGATCAGCGCGATCACCTGATCCAGATTGTTCAGGGCCCGCTGGAAGCCGAGCAAAATATGCTCGCGCTCGCGCGCCTTGCGCATCAGGTAATCGGTCCGCCGGCGGACCACGTCCAGACGGTGATCGATGAAGCGCTTCAGCGCGTCCAGCAATCCCATCTCGCGGGGCTGCCCGTTGACGATCGCCAGCAGGATCACGCCGAAGGTGATCTGCATCTGCGTGAGCTTGTACAGATTGTTGAGGATGACTTCGGCTTGCTCGCCGCGCTTCAGTTCGAAGACGATGCGCATGCCGTCTCGGTCGCTCTCATCGCGGATCTCGGAGATCCCTTCAAGGCGCTTCTCATTGACCAGCGCCGCCGCATTTTCGATCAGGCGAGCTTTGTTGACCTGGTAAGGCAGCTCCTGGACGATGATCGCCTGGCGATCCTTGCCCATGTCCTCGGTTTTCGCCAGCGCGCGCAGCTTGATGGTGCCGCGGCCATTCGCGAAGTAATCGTGAATGCCTTGCCGGCCCAGAATAATGCCGCCGGTGGGAAAATCCGGACCCGTCACCAGCTCGGCGATCTTGGGAAGCCCAATGCCCGGATTCTGCACCAGCGCGATGCAGGCGTTGACGATCTCGGTAATGTTGTGCGGCGGAATCTTGCTCGCCATGCCCACCGCGATGCCTTCGCTGCCGTTGATCAGCAGGTTCGGAACGCGAGTAGGAAGCACTTCGGGCTCGATTTCCTGTTCGTCGTAGTTGGGCTTGAAGTCGACCGTCTCTTTGTCGATGTCTTCGAGTAATTCTGCCGCGATGCGCGCCAGCCGCGCTTCGGTGTACCGCATGGCCGCGGGCGGATCGCCGTCCACCGACCCGTAATTTCCCTGCCCGTCGATCAAGGGATAACGCATCGAAAACGGCTGCGCCATGCGGACCAAGGCGTCGTAAATCGCCGAGTCGCCGTGCGGGTGGAGCTTACCCATGACGTCGCCGACCACGCGGGCGGACTTCTTGGTGGGGCGGTTAAAATGCAGCCCCATCTCGTGCATCATGTAGAGAATTCGCCGATGCACGGGCTTCAAACCATCGCGGACGTCCGGCAGGGCGCGCCCCACGATCACGCTCATGGCGTAATCGAGGTACGAGCGCTTCATCTCGTCTTCGATGTTGATGGGGATCATGTTCTTCGCCCCACCATCGCCGCCTAGAGGTATCTGCCCGCCCGGAGGCGGAGTTGTCGGGTCCTGAGGATCTGCCAAGTGTTCGTACTCCTAAGTGGACGTGCCGCGAGTGCGGCGGGTAAATACTATTTTACCTCATTGTGTCACTTGAGAAAGTGCCATAATCCTGCCATTTTTCTCACCCACGCGGGTCTTCGCTACGACCGTCGGCGATCGCAGTCGAAGGCATCCGCCGGATATTTCCCGACAAGGTGATCAAGGTGGCGCCGTAACCCACATACCGCGGAGTCTGCTAAACTGCGCCGGTGGTTCTGTACCTGGCGACAATCTCTCTCAGCGCCTTCCTGCTGTTCCAGGTGCAGCCCATCATGGGCCGGTTTGTTCTGCCGTGGTTCGGAGGCACGCCGGCCGTCTGGAGCGTGTGCCTTCTGTTCTTCCAGGCGATGCTCCTGGCGGGATATGCTTACGCGCACTGGCTCCGCCGCCCGCGTCTTCACACCGTGCTCCTGGCCGTATCGCTGGCGTTCCTGCCCGTGATTCCCACCCGGCCGGCGATCACCGACAACCCCTCCGCGCGGATCCTTCTGCTCCTGGCGATCACCGTAGGCGCGCCATACTTCCTCCTCTCGGCAACCGCTCCTCTATTGCAGAAATGGACCTCACCGGAACGATCGCCCTGGCGGCTGTACGCGCTGTCAAACTTCGGATCGTTCCTGGCCCTGCTGAGCTACCCATTCCTCATCGAGCCGTATGTCCGCCTGCGAACGCAAGCCTGGGTCTGGTCAGGATTTTATGTAGCATTCGCGATCCTGTGCGGTGCAGTGGCGTGGGCCTCCAGGCCCGCGGACTCTAGCTCCGCCAACGAGTCCGGCCAGGAGGCCGGACCTACCTTCGTTACGATCCTCTTCTGGGTGGGACTCTCCGCCGCCGGTTCCACCGTGCTCCTGGCCACCACGAACATCCTCACCCAGGACGTCGCCGTGAGCCCGTTTTTGTGGATCGCGCCGCTCGCACTCTACCTGCTCAGTTTCGTCCTCACCTTCGAAAGCGACCGCTGGTATTTGCGACGGCCCTTCGCGATTGCGATAGGTGTCCTGGCCCCGGCATCCTACGCCGTTCTGAACGCGGGAGTGGGAATCCCTCTATCGATTCAACTGGGTGTGTATCTGGCCGCGCTGTTCGTGGCTTGCATGATTGCCCACGGCGAACTCCGCCTCTCGCGCCCCGAACCGTCGCACCTCACAGCCTTTTATTTGACGATTGCCGCCGGCGGCGTCCTGGGCGGCGTGTTCGTCGCGCTCGTCTCCCCGCGCATTTTCAAGGAATTCAACGAGTATCCCATCGGTCTCGCGGCTACCTGCCTGTTGGGACTGGTCGGCTGGATGCGCGCCGGCGCGTGGAGCATGTGGACGAAACACAACATCATGGTCCGCATCCCGCTCATGGCACTGCTGCTCGGCGGTTTGGGCGGCGTGATCGCCGTTAATCTCAACGGCGCCCAGCCGATCGCCGCCAAGTGGAGAAATTTTTACGGTATTTTGCACGTCAGCGATCATCCAGACCCGCAAAATGGCGATATGCGGGAGCTGACCCATGGACGCATCAAGCACGGCTCGCAATTCATGGCCCCGGCGTTGCGGGATCGGCCGACCTCGTACTACGGCCCCCACAGCGGCGTCGCGATGGCGCTGAACGCGTTACCCGAAGGTCCTCGCCGCATCGCCGTGATCGGTCTTGGAACCGGGACCATGGCCGCCTGGGGTCGTCCCGGCGATCTCATTCGCTTCTACGAAATCAATCCCCTGGTGCCCGAGATCGCCACCACCTGGTTTACCTTCCTGCCCGATTCCAAGGCCAAGGCCGAAGTTGTCCTGGGCGATGCGCGCATTCAGATGGAGGGCGACAAATCGGTTTTCGATCTGATCGCCGTAGACGCCTTCTCGAGCGACGCCATCCCGATGCACCTGCTGACCGCGGAGGCCGCGGACATCTACCGGAAGCACCTTAGAGACGGCGGCCTGCTGCTCTTCCACATTTCCAACCGGTCCCTCAATCTGGAGCCGGTCACCCGCGGTCTAGCCCAACACCTCAACTGGAACGCCGTGCAGATTCTGGCCGGTGACGAGCCCGCCACCGGCGAAGATGGTTCGAGGTGGGTAATTATTACCGGGAATCTGGACCTGTTGCAGAAGATCGCTCAAGGCGCGCCGCACATCGGCTGGACCGACCCCAACCGCAAGCCGATCCTCTGGACCGACGACTTCGCCAGCCTGTGGCACGTCCTGAAATGGTGATCTATTTCACCCGCTTAGCGACCAGCTCTTCCATGAACATATCGAGAATCGTCCGCGTGAACTTGATCTCGTCGCCTGCGATCTTTCCCTTGTAGACGATCCGCAGCGGCATGTCCTGGAAATTGAGGTTTTCGACGAATGAGATATCGTCGCCGTTGACCGTACCTTCCATGATTTCGCTCTCAGAGTTGGCCAGCTCCGATTTCGCCTTGCCCGTCAGCTTGTTACCGTCCACCTTGAACGTGTAGGTATACTTCTGCACTCCCACTTGTGTATCGAACGACGCAGTCCACGTCCCGCTCACGTCCGCGGCAAACGCCGCCGTTGCCATCGCGGCTACCATCACCAGGCTCAAGAGAATTCTGTTTTTGACCATCCCCGGTCTCCTTTCCTAAGATGCTACTAGTTTTTCTTAGGTGCGCGCCCGCTTCTGGTGTAGAATCGGGTTGAGTTCAGGTAGTAGGTGTAGATGTCGCAGTCCGCTGTTTCCGAACCCACAAAAAGCCCCCGCACCGCCGGTCTGCTTGATCGCCTCGCTGACATGTGGTGCCGCCGCATGCACGATAGCCCGATGCTGCCTATCCACGGCCGGTACCAGTGCCGCAAGTGCCATCGCTACCACGATGTGTCTTGGGAACCTCCCAAGGATCAGCCGCCTGCTCAGTAATTTTTACTTCAGCTTGATCTTAACTTCGGCGGCGTAGAGCATCGCGCGGTCGTTGTCCCGCGCCGCCCATTTCAATAGTGTGTCGACGCTCGGCTGAACCCGCGCGTGGAAGACTTCGCGCCCGTTCGCCGTCACGATCACCGGTTGGTTGAAGTCGAATTTTTCCGGCGATAGCAGCAGCGTGAACGCCGTGACGCCCTTGGTCGTCGCCTGCACCGTATTTCCCGACTTCGCCAGGTCCACTCGCCCGGGAACCTTAGGACGGCCGAACAGCGGATCGGTGCCCAGGGAGTCGGTGAACACATTGGTATCCGTGAGCTGCTTGGCTTCACCCGGTGCGGCGCCGTAGGAATCGATCACCAGCCAGTGAGCCCGATTGTTCACGGTATCCACCGCTTCCCACGTCAGCTTGTCCGGATACGGATCGCGCGGATGATCCGCCACGAATTTCTCGAACGGCGTCTTGATCTCCGGCCACCAGTTGGTGTTGTGTTCTCCGTCGGGCTGCGGATGGTAGTCGATCTGCACCCCGTTCCTCATCAGGTGTCGCGTGTACGGCTCGACGATCGAGATCGGATAGAGGCGGTCCTTGCCTCCGTTCACCACGAACAGCGGCTTATTGCGAATATTGTTCGGGAAATTGCGCCCGTCGTCAATCTCTTCGTTCGCCAGAACCATGATGTAGCCGTTCAGCGGCAGAAAACTCGCGTACGGCGTGGTGTCCCGCATGGCGACGAAATAAGCGCCGGTACCCCCGTCGGAAACGCCACTCACCACCACGCGGTTCTCGTCGATGTTGTATCGCCGCTTCATGACGTCGACGATGTCGTGGAGGTTCAGCACTTCATCGTCGCTCCACCAGGGCTCGTCGTTCCAGGCGTATGGGATTACGTAAAACTGTTCGGCACCCGCGCTCTCACCCGATAAAGCCCCAATTTGGCCATTACCCCGCGGCCGGTTATCCGAGCGGCCTCCCACTCCCCCGTGGAGCTGAAACCGCACTTGATAGCGCCGCGCCGGGTCGTATCCCGCCGGAACCGTGACCGCGTAATAATGCTCGACGCCGTCCGCGGTGCGGTTGGTGAACTGCACCACGCCTTCCTTTTGCGTTGTATACATCCGGCCCTGCTTCAGCCGTCGCAGCGCGTCTTCGAAGGTGACGCCGCTCTTTGCGACATCCTCGGCAGCCTGCGCCGCCGCTGCCGTGGAATCGGCCGCCCAGAACTTCTGAAACGCGGAATCGATCCGGGTCTGCCCCTGAGCGATTGGAAGCGCAAGCAATGCGACGACGCCGGCAATCCGTTTCATTGCGCGGCCCCTGCGCTCTGCCCGCTCACCGCTTCCTTGAACTGAGCCGTATCCGTGTAGCTTTGCCACATCGAAATCCTGCCGTTCTTGAAGCGAAACACGTGCACGAACTCCGCATCGATGGGAGTACCCGTGGCCTTGAACGTTCCGCGATATCTGCCTCGGGCGATTACTACCTCGCCGGCTCCAAGGATCTCTTGAGTAGTTGCGGTAAACCCGTCCCAGTCGTCGTCCACGCGGGTGAAAATGCTGCCTTGAATGGCGTCGGGACCGACAAAGGGTTTCCCGGTAGCGTAGATGAAGTTCTCCGCCGGATGCATCTCCACTTGCGGATCGAATAACGCCAGCGTCGCTGCGATATCTTTCCGCGCGTACATCTTGTAGAAGCGCTCTATCACATGCCTGTAGTCGGCAGACATCGGATATTTCCCCCTACCATAACACCCGTTCCAGGGCTTCGCAAAAGAAGTATTCGCCCCACATCACCGACTCATCCACGCCCAGGCCTTTGTTTACGTGATACATCCCGCCTTTAAGGATTCCTTCCCACTTGGGATCGGATTTGGCCAGGTGCCGTTCGCACAGCGAACGCAAAATGTGAACCGCCGTGGACCAATAAAGATGCCCTTTCAGCGAATCCGGGACCAGGCGGCACAGGCGCAATAACCCCGCTGCGCAGATCGCCGCCGACGACGAATCCGGCAGCGTGCGATTTTCCCCGGGCGCATTGAAATCCCATGGTGGAATGCCATCGGGAGGCGAATGCGTGATATAGAAATCGGCGCATGCCTCGGCCGTGTCCAGGAAATGCGGATCGCGGCTGTACTCGTAGCAGGTGGTGAAGCCGTACATCGCCCAGGTAAGCCCACGCGACCAGCAGGAATCGCCGCGGAATCCCTGATGCGTGGTCTGGCGCAGAAATTCGCCCGTGTCGGTGTCGAAGATTCCTTCCTGCGCGGTGGATCCGTCGCCCCGCACCAGCACGCGCCGCGTCGTGTGCGAATGGCGCATGGCGATATCGCGCAGCCGCCGGTCGCCTGTTTCCCTGGCGGCGAAGAAGATGATCCCCACGTTCATCATAATGTCGATGAACAGGGAATTATCGCCGACGAAGGAGTGCAGGTACTGCCCTTTTTCCATGAACCGCTCGGCCAGCGTCCTGCCCGCCTCAATCAGCACTTCCTTGTGGGCTGGATCTCCCGTGAGCCGCCACCACCGGTAATACGTGGATAGAAACAGGAATCCGTGATCGTGGACGTCGCGATCCTCCTTGCGAGGCTCCAGCGGCGTTGTGTACTTGAGGGCGTGCTCCATCCAATAATTGGCTTCGACGGAATTCGGCGCCGCGTGCTTGCGGAAGATCCACATCATGCCGGGCAGGAATCCATCGCCCCAGTGGGTCCAGGCGGGGCCCTCCAGCTCCCATTTGCCATTCTGCGTATGCAGCGGATAAAAACCGGGATGCTTTTCGATCAGTTTGCGGACTTGTTTTTGCGAAAAGGCATAAGCCTGCTCAAACAAGTCGCCGGTGTCGCTCGAAAGATGAATCACTTATTCCGATCTCCAGAACATGAGGATACCGCTTAATGGCGGGCGCGCTTGGCGCGTGATCACAATGCTGCCGTCCTGCGCTCTCCCGATCAGCCGCGTCGCGAAAGCCGGCTGGTCGAAGTTCAGCTTCAGGCGGGCGTGCCCGCCGGGCCAATCCAGATCCTGAAACTGGATCTGTAGCGCGAAATACGTCGAATACCGGTCCAGCCGGACGATCCGGCCGCCCGCAATGCTCCCTTTGGGCGCGAGTAATTGACGGCGGTTCCGCAGGTCCCCGCGAAGAGTCGCGCGAATGGCATCTCCCACCGCCGCCTGCATCAGATCCAGGTTCGGCAATTGGAGTTGCAGGGTCAACCCGGCCGGAATCTCGACCTCTTCTATCGATTCCGCCGGAGCGGACGCCTCCGCCAGTATCGGGTCGTCGAATGACAGGGTGCTCTCGCCTGTGAATCGCCTGCAGTCGGCAAACCGGACCCAGTTCCGATTCACCACTTCGGGCAACTCCATCATGACTCTGCTTTCCACCGGCAGAAGAAACGCCTCGTCTCCGATCCGCCGGCGGCCATAGTCGACACTGGTTTCCGACGCCGTTAGTCCCAACTCCGCAGGAATATCTTCGGCCACAACCTCCACCCGGCGAATGTCCAGCGTGACCGGATCGGCATAAAACGATCCATGAAATCCGACCAGCGCCTGGCGTTCATTCACCCGCAGCCAGTGGCCGCTGGTCGAGCGGGATACGTGAAAGTCGTAACGCCGGGCAGGAAGCCCGCCCAACTGTGTCGCCCCACGATCTTGGAACACGGCAACATTGGAGAGGAATAGAATGCGGGCATAAATCGCGAAATTCCCATTTCCAAACATGCCCGTGGTGACCAGGTCCTCCAGTTTGTGGTCTTCGAATTGTTTCGATCCGGGCCACGCGAACATTTCCTTGCCGTCCACCAGCGCGACTTCCAGCCGCAGCGTATCTTCGATCTTCGCGCGGCTTCCCACCGCCTGACGGGAGCGCTCGACCGTTTCCGTGCACGTGTAATTTGGCTGACGCAGAAGCACTTCGGTCATTTTCTCCCGAATGCGCGGCAAGAGATCCGTTCCCTGCCCGGGCAGCAGGGATGACGCGATCAAGGGGATCAGGAGGAGCCGCACTCGGATTCATTATGGCATCGCCACGCCTTTTCCTAGGTTCGGGATGACATCTGTTAGGATCGAGAGAATGCCCGCAAAAATCATCATCAATCCTAACGGCTCCATCCGTGTGGAAGGCGACTTCGAGATCAGCGACGCGGAAGGTAAACTTTTCGGTCTGGGCGGACGTACCGCCATTGGCCTATGCCGCTGCGGCCACTCCGAAAACAAACCGTTCTGCGACGGGTCCCACCGCAAATTGGGATTCCAGTCGGTATGCCCTGCCCGCGATCTGCCTCCGCCCGCTCCGAAACTGTAACAAGGTGTAACCAGGGGACTGCCTACCTGTTTCCGCGATTCCTCTGAGTCGCTTGTCAACGAAAGACCTGCGCGGAAACAGGCTGACTGTCCCCGCCCTCCCGTCTAGCGGCCTACACCCCTCTTGATCAAGGACTACAGAAACTCCCGGTAACTTACGACGGGAGACAAACCCGCCCGTTTTCCCACCAAGTATCGAATTGAAAAATTCTCAGATTGGAACAAGCAGATGCCGCTGCAAAGCGTCTGTTTGAGGAGAAGGTGGGCATGTTTAGTTTGAGAACTCTTGTTCCCGTTTTGGCGATTTCGATCCTGGTGGTGCCCGCCGAGGCGACCACCAGTTACTACACGGGCTCGTCCGGTGAAACTTCGTTTAACACTGCAGTGGGAGGCATGACGCTCCTCGATCCCAGCCTGACGTTTTCAAGCGGCGATTTGGGGACCAACGGCCTCTTCAACGCCAGCGGGACGGGCATCAATTTCCTGGGATTCGACGATTTTAACTATCCGACAAACCCGCAGGATCTTACAGTGAACGCGAACAAACTGACCGCGACGAGCCCGGGCGAGCACATCACGGTCAATTTTCCCGCCGCTACCATCTACGCTTTCGCGTTCCACTTCACCGTAACGTCTGGTACAGCAAATATGTGCGTCGAGTTGGCCCACGGAAGCTGCGACTATAACTATTCCAATGTCCCGTCGTCCAGTTTGCAATTCTTTGGAATGGTCAGCACCACGCCCATCACTGCCGCGCTGGACATCCGCGACCAGGGCACTTTCTACACCACGGTGTTAACGAACTTTGAAGCCTTCGGACCGGCCGAATCACCCGTGCCCGAGCCGCGCACCATGCTGCTGATCGGACTTGGGCTGGTTATTTTTCCCCTGGTCCAACAGAAGACCCGTCGGAAGACCCAGCAATCGATGTAGAGGCGGGTTTAACCACTGCTAGCCGAGGGGCCGTCCCGACAATGTCCACCGGAAGCAGGCTGGCCCGGGCCAGCCGCGGCCCTTCGAACACGATGTCCGCCAGCGCGCCGCGTTGGGTCTCGACGCGCTGGAACTGGTCGAACACCAGGTTGCCGAGCGAATAAAAGATCACGCCCTGGCCATAACGTTCCCAAGACTGGGTGACGTGCGGATGATGCCCCACCACTACGCTCGCGCCCGCATCGATCGCCGCCCGCGCGAACGCCACTTGCTGAGCATTGGGCTTCGGCGAGTACTCGATGCCGGCGTGCATGGAAACGATAATCGCGTCGGCGCGCGTTGCGAGCTGCGCGACATCCTGACGCATGCGGACAACGTCCATCACCGCCACGCGGTCGTCCATATCCGTGTGATTTCCGTTGGACTGGTCGTAGGTGTACCCCAGGAATCCGAACTTGATTCCGTTGCGCTCGATCACGACACCGGCATGCGCTGCCTCCGCCGAGCTTCCTGTTCCGACCGCCGCGATCTGGTGGCGCTGCAGCCAGTCCAGTGTAAACTCCACGCCGTGCGATCCCTGATCGCGCGCATGATTGTTCGCAGTGGAGACCACATCCACGCCCGCCAGTTCCAGGGCCGCGATCATCTCCGGCTCGGCCTTGAAAATCATCCCGCGCTGTACCACCGCCCCGCGATCCGAGAACGGCGATTCCAGATTCACGAACGCAATATCGGCCGCCTGAAGTACGGGAGCCAGATCGCGCAAGGGAAACGCGGGATCGTTCCGCTCGCGGGCCACCCGGGCCACATGGCGGGAAAGCATCACGTCGCCACCCAGGACCAAATGGGTCACAACCGGATCGGGCGCCGGGTGTTCAGCGGTCCGAACCAACGGAAGAAATATCGCGAGGATGCCAAGCAGCGGAAGTAGCCGCGTAATCCTCATATCATTTCTTTCGGCAGATCCGTAAACCACGTTACATTAATGTCCCGCGCGCCGATCTGGGCCGGCCAGCTCATGGGATCGTAGGGACCATGCAGCACCGCCTCGAGTGCTGGCGCTTTGTCCTTTCCTGTCGCCAGCACCACCGTGTGCCACGCCGCTTCCAGCACACCCGGCAGCAATGTCACACGCCACTGATGCATCTTCTCCACCCAAACGGCTGCGGCCAGACCCTCGTGGTCCGCAATCAGCGGCTCACCCGGAAACAGGCTCGCGGTATGCGCGTCGGGTCCGATGCCCCGATGGATCACATCGAACTGCGGCAGCTCGCCCGTCTGAACCCGGAAGAAATCGTGCAGGCCCTGGGCATACTGGCGGGCCGCCTCGTGCGGCTCGAGCTCCGTCGGCACGCGATGAACGTTGCCCTCGGGAACCTTCGCCGGAGCCAGCCAGGCTTCATTGGCCATGCGGAAATTGCTCTGTGGATCCGTGGGAGGAACGCACCGTTCGTCCACCCAGAAAACGTGGACCTGCTCCCATGGGAATCCGCTTTTCGCGAACAGCTCGAACATTGGCTTGGGCGATGATCCACCGGAAATCGCCAGAGTAGCCCGCTTCCGGGTGGCGATCGCCTTCGCCAGAAGGTCCAGGATGCGCTGACCGCATGCGGTGGCCGCTTCAAGCGAATCGGCGTAGCGCAAAACATCCATCCGCTTGACCGTTCCCATAAGCAAACCCTTTACGCTGACAGTGCTCTTTCGTAAACCGGATCCGGCCCAAGGATCCCCAATTCCTCCTGCATCAGCGCCTCTTCCGAGGAGGATGGCAGCATCGACCGGTAGTGGCGGCCGCAACCCAATACTTCCACGCAGTGATCGCTCCCGAGAGTAATCGTGAGACTGTCGGACGAGGTGGAAAGCTTCACCGAATGCAGTCCCCGCGGAGCTTCTGCAGACTCTATGGTCACGCGCGCCGCAGGTAAAGCCGTCCGGATCCAAGCCGCGAAGTAGCGCGCACACGTGGTTACCGACGATCCGCCAAATTTCACCTGCGCGCCTTTGACTTCCGCCGGCTGCAACGCCTGATCGTCGAACAGGTGCGCCAGGACTTCTCGCCAACCTGTCAATCGGGTCCAATGCAGATCAGCCACACGCCTTCCATGCCCGCGGAGCCGGCGGAGAAATTGCAGCGCGCTATCCGCATCCGTAACTTGAGAAGAATCGAAAATGATTTTGTCCGCCAACGGAAACAGCGGCTCCAATGGTCCCGGCTCAAGGGCGGCTGCCCCCCGGCACCACAGCACCACCGGAAGATCCGGAACCCGCAGCGGCACCAGAAACTTCGCGACTTCGGAAAATCCGCTCTGCCCGGCCGTAATCTCGATTCCCTCCGAGCAAATCTGCTGGGTCTTGCCGAACGGCTTCCAGCACTCCGCGAAAATCCGAGCATCTAGTTCCGCGCCGCTACCACCGGGATGGAGAATCACCGCGCGGCTGGGATGGTTGTGCATCAGCACGCCCACCGTCTGGCGCACCCGCTCGGCGTCGGCGGCATTCTCGGCGACGACTACCAGGGTCATCGCACAGGCGCGCAGCACGCCTCCTGCATCCGCCTGATCCACCGCCATCTGGGCCCACAACTGCTGCAGGTCCTTGAGGATCCGTTCGGGCTGGATGGTGGTCGCGGTGCCCATAACTCAACTATTGCGCCATTGACGCGACAACTTGGCGATCATGGTGTCGGCCTCCGCCGGACCCCACGTGCCTGCGTCGTAATTCGGGAAATCGAAACGCCGGTTGTTCCAGTTTTCGAGAATAGGCTGGATCACCGTCCAGCTCGCCTCCACCATGTCCTGGCGGGTATAGAGGGTCGCGTCTCCGACCATCGCGTCTACCAGTAAAGTCTCATAAGCAGAAGGAGATCGCTCACCGAAGCTCGTGCCGTAGTTGAAGTCCATGGAAACAGGCCGCAGCCGCATCCCGCTCCCGGGCTCTTTGGAAAGGAAGAGCAGCGAAATACCCTCCTCGGGTTGGATACGCAGGATCAGCAGATTGGGTCGCGCTTTCTGCTCCCCGTCTCCGGCCCCGGCCGCCTTCCCAAACAGCGCGAGGGGGGCCTGATTGAACTGGATGGCGATGTCGGTGACCCGCTTGGGCAGCTTCTTGCCGCTGCGGATGAAAAACGGCACGCCCGCCCAGCGCCAATTGTCGACAAAGAACGTCCCGGCCGCGTACGTATCGGTCTGGGCATCGGGATTCACGCCCGGTTCCTGGCGGAAACCCTTGTACTGCCCCGCGACCGCATACTGATCGACTTCCTCCGGGCGCATGATCTTGATCGACCGCAGAAGCTTGGCGCGCTCGTCGCGCACCGCATCCGGCTCGAAGACCGCCGACGGCTCCATGGCGACCGTCGCCATCACCTGCAGCAGGTGATTCTGGATCATGTCGCGGAGCGCACCGGCTTCCTGATAATAGCCACCCCGCCCTTCGACGCCGATCGACTCCGCAGCCGTGATCTGCACGTGATTGATGTAGCGCCGGTTCCACAGCGGTTCGAAAATTCCGTTGCCGAAGCGCAGTGCCAGGATGTTCTGGACGGTCTCTTTGCCCAGATAATGATCGATGCGGTACGTATCCTCCTCGCGAAAGACTGCGTGGATTCGGGAATTGAGTTCTTTCGCGCTGCCCAGATCATGGCCGAACGGTTTTTCGACGATCAGCCTGCGCCAAGCTCCATCCGGCGCCGCAGCCATATGGGAATGGCCGATCCCGTCCACGATCACCGTGTAGTAGCTGGGTTGGGTGGACAGGTAGAACAGGATATTTGCCTGTCCCGTCGCGGTCACTTTTTCTTTCAAGGACAGATATAGCTGCGGATCCTTCACATCGCCGGCAACGTAATGCAGATTGGCTGCGAATCGCTTCCACAACTCTTCGTCGAAGTCGCCGTCCTCGCTGAACTGCTTCACGGCTTCGCGCATGCGCTCGCGATAGTCTTCATCACTCATGGGAGTGCGCGAGTTGCCGACAATCGCGAAGGACGCCGGCAGTCGCCGGTCATACGCCAAGCGGTAGAGTGCGGGCAGAAGTTTGCGCTTGGCCAGATCGCCTGCGGCCCCGAAGATCACGATGGCGCATTCAGGTACGCGGCGCTCAAAACGCAGCGGATCCGCAAAAGGATTCCGGACCTCCGTCATTTCTGCATGGTAACATCGAGATTACCCGCCTCAATGGAATCCAAGAAAGTCCTGGCCGTACTCGAAGACTTGTTCTTCACAGTCAAAATCAATGAAGCCGCGAAACGGGCGGGGCTTCCCATCACGTTCGTCAAGAGCGAACACGATGCCTTGGAGCAGGCCAAGCTTCATCCGGCGCTCATCATCATGGACATAAATTTCCAAGGCATTGACCCGCTCGCCTTGATCCGCAAGCTGAAGGCGGACGAGCAAACCAAGGGGATCAACCTGATCGGGTATCTCTCGCACGTCCAAGGCGAACTAAAAGTGCAAGCGCAGGAAGCCGGCTGCGATATGGTGATGCCGCGCTCGGCGTTTTCCCAGAACCTTCCCCAGATCCTCAGGCGCCACTCCGGATAAGGAAGGCAGACTTTAGTCTGCGTGGGGCTTCAGCCCCGCTCGGCGATCTTACTGCTTGCTCCTGACCCTCTCGACATCCGCCGTCAATTGCCGAGCGATTTTATCCGCAACATCCGCGCTCGCCCCGCGAAACTTCGCCCCGTCGCTTTCCTGCGTCGTCGACCAGATCACGTCGCCGTCCTTATTCACCAGCCGGACAGTCGCCAGGGCCTCGTGTTTACGCTCACGGATGTCGGTGGAGTCTTTGTCGCCTACGCCCACGCTGAGCGATCTTGCACCGGTTGAGCTTCGCGTCGATCTCGAACCCGAACTTACTCCACTGCGCAGATCGACGCTGTCCGACGATTGAAACTGGTCGGTGTAGATCAGGTCCTCGGCGGCTCCGCGCAGAATCGCGTCGGCGCGCTCCTGATTCTCGGTCAACACATACAGCTTCGCCCCATGAAGGCTCGCGATGATCAGATCGCGCATTTGCGCCGCAGTTTCTCCGCCCGTCAGCCGGTCGACATAGATCCGCTTGATGCTCAACAACTGCTTCGACAGATCGTCCTGAGCGCGGACCGCACCAGCTCCCGACGAAAGCACCAAAACCAACACCAGCATTAACTTTTTCATTGATTGCGAGCCTTGCGCGCCTGCTCATCCTGATACTGAACTTTCAGTCCCGTCCGCGCTTCTAAGGCGGCCAAAGTGGGTCGAATGCCGTTCTTATCCACCTGAAACACCATCGCCTGCTGCTTACCGTCCTCGCCGCTATACCCGATCGTGAGGAAATGCTTGCGCGACTTGCTCAGCAGGAAGACCGGCGAAATCACCAGCGCCAGCGCCAGACGCCGGCCGACTTGTTGGCCATATTCGAGCAGGTTGACCCGATCGTAGGCCACGCGCATTTGCGTCTTCCCTGCATACACTGCCAGATAACGGTCGTCCGACAACGCGATGGACCCGTGCGCTCCCTCTGCCAGTTGCGTCGCGGTTCCCCCCACGTACGCCACATTCGTCTGGGCGGCCGCCACACTCGCTAGCGCAACGAACGACCACGCACCAATACGCACTCAACTTAGTCTGGGAAGACGATCAGAATTCTCAACTAACCTTTACGGCAAACGGATATCTGCCTCTCGAAGTTCTCCAGTTTTCAGGTTGAAGTCCCAAACCCCAAAGTGTGCCAGAGGCCTCCCCTGCGCATCCTGGAGGTGCATTCCAACTGTGTATCGTCCTGGCGGCAGACCATTCAAGTCGTAGACTCCCTGCGCATCCGTTACTGAAAATGTAGTTCCGGCTGAACCCTCAACAGAGACTCCCACCTTCACACCGGGCCTTTTCGATTTCTCCTGGTACACGCGGCCAATCAAGCGCACGCCAACCTTCGGCGGTCCATCGTGAAGGATCCGAAGAGCGACTTCGGCGTCCTGGGCGGGTTGGGTGCGTCCGCAAGGCACCGGCTCCATGATTGGCAGAAAGCGGAGCAATGCTCCGTGGCTGCGACTTCCCTCGACGAAATAACTGACCGCTTTGTCACCCGGCTCAAAAAACCCTCGAACGGTCACGATGTTCGGCAGCCATGGGGCGGAAAACCTCTGTTCCACGCGCGCGATCGACCACAGTGACCTGTGCAGGAATGTCTTCGGCCCCACGAATAGTACTCTCGCCGTAAAATCGGTGTTGCGCGGGACGCCGCGCTCATCCAAGAGACGTCCGCCCCCACAATCGCCAGGACCCCACCAAGGTACGGCAAGAGAACAAAAGAGTGCGCCCGCAACCAAAGTGACGAATACGCCCGCTCCTAAACCACCCGTGAGACCTGGGCGACGCAACAGAAATGACTTCGACATCGGCGAAGGCCAATTGCGTCGTGCCGCGAAGAGCCAGAAGAGGCCAGGGATAGCTACCGCACCGCAAATGACCAAGAAAGATCCGAGAGAGCGAAATTCGAAGGGGAGCAATAAAAACAACACGGGAGTTATGGGAACAGCCCACAAGTTGATCCGGGCAGCGACTCTCGGCTTGCCTGTCGCCGCTAACCCCGCGCCCAGCAGGATCGCTCCCGCAGCGACAGCCCCAATGATGGCGGTGGCAGGCGTCACCTCTGCGCCCGCGAGCATGGCAAATACAAACATGCTCAGCAGAGCGCTTTCCACGACCACAAACCAACTGGTCAGCAACAATACTCGACGCAAGTTGCCTCCCTTGTAAAATAGACACCGAAACGCGAGGCTGAAGCCCAGGCAGAATACACTGAAGATAAGATCGGGTATTTTACCCTTCCCCGTATGTTCGGCATGGATTCCTCCAAAACCCAAGGCAAGCCGATCCCTTCCCCCGAAAACCTCGGCGAAGACGTCATCGTCAGCCCCGACACACGCCGCCAGAATCGCATTCCACCCCGCCAGTCGCGCACGCTCAAGTGGCCGGTCCTGGACGCCTCCGGCGCACCCAACATCAACCTCGCCACCTGGCGATTTTCGATCGAAGGCCTGGTCGCCAAGCCCATCTCCTGGAACTGGGAGGAATTCCAGGCCCTTCCCCGGGTGAAAGTTTTCGCCGATTTCCACTGCGTCACACGCTGGTCCAGGCTCGGCAACCTATGGGAGGGGGTGTCGGTCCGGGAACTGGTGGATCGGGCGGGTGGCCTCCTGCCCAACGCGCAATTCGTGGTGGTATACGCCTATGACTACGGCTGGACCACAAACCTCCCGGCCGGGCACTTCCTGGCCGAAGACGCGCTGGTCGCCCTGACCCACGACGGCGAGCCTGTCACCGCCGAACACGGTGGCCCGGCCCGGCTGATTGTCCCGCAGTTATATGCCTGGAAGAGCGCCAAGTGGTTGGCAGGAATTGAGTTCCGGGCGGACGACAAGGCCGGCTTCTGGGAGCGGAGCGGCTACCACATGCGCGGCGACCCGTGGAAAGAAGAGCGTTTTGGGTACTAGCAGTTCCAATGGCTTACGACAAACGGGTAGAATGACGATTACAGACTCATGCTTCGGCTCGCCGTAGTCACTCCTAACCCTGTCGCAGCCGATGCCATCGAGATGTTGACCATGGAATCGGGGGCTTTTCAGCCCTGTTACAAGGTCACGCCGGTCCCCCACCCTAAGGAAGTCATTCGATCACTCACCGTCCAGAATCCCGCGATTGTTCTTCTGGACCTGGGAGATTGGATCGAAGCCGCTGGCATCGCCAGAGAGATCCATCACAACCTTCCGCGCACCGTGATCATCGGGTTCCGGCCGCGCTGGGATCGAACCGAACAGCTAGCGTTTGAGGACGCCGGCATCCTGGACTTACTGGCTGAGCCCTTTTCACCCGGAGATATCGAAGCCGCGGCATATGAAGCCATACACCGGCGGTATCCGATATCCCATCAAAATATCCTGGCGTTCGTGCCGGCCAAAGCCGGAGGCGGCTGCTCCACCGTCGCCCTCCACGTGGCCGCGGCGATCGCCGCCGCGAATCATAAGGTCTTGCTGGTCGAGTGCGACCAGCGGTCTGGCCCTCTCTCCATCATGCTGAACCTGGAGCAAAACAAGGGACTCCCCGAGGCTTTGCAACATCAGGGCGAATTCCTGAGTCCCCTGGAATGGCGGCAAGTAACGGCGCAGTTCAAAGGGATGGATCTGCTGCTCTCGAACCCCACCCGCCGGGGCCGCCTGCCATCCTGGTCTGACTATTACCAGTTGCTGCTATTTGTCCAAAAACAGTACGACTACATCGTGGTCGATCTGCCTGAGGTAATCAACCAGGCCACCGCCGAATTCGTCCGCAATGCGCGGGCGGTCTTCGTCGTGTGCCAGCCCGAGTTGCCTTCCGTGAGACTGGCGAAGCTGCGCCGGGTCGAGCTCCAAACCTGCGAAATCCCTTCGGACAACGTAAAAATCGTGATCAATCGCTGGGAGCGCGGGCAGCTGAAGGTGGAGGTCATCGAGAAAGCGGTGGACGGGAAGGTGTTCGCGACGCTGCCCAACGATTACAAAGAAGTCCGCAACGCGATTCTCGACACCCGTCTGGCTTCCCCCAGCAGCTCATTCAGCAAGGCGTGCGAGGTCCTGGCCCGGAATATCTGCGGCCTGCCCGAAAGCCCGCACAGCCACCCGAAATTCACGCTTCTGCGCCAGCTCGGCACCATCGGAGCTCCCGGGCGCTAGCTGGCCACCTCCGGTTCTGTACCCCATCCGTGGTATCGGCGGCCGCCCAGAACGCGTTATCCGAAAAACCCCGCATCTCGGGATGGATTCGACTTCGCGATATCGCATAATGCGACCTAGCAAGGTTGCAACCGTCCAAAGGAGATTACACTTGAAACGCAAGAGTATCCGGGTGACCGTATTCGTCGGGGCGCTTTTTTCTGTACTAGTGACGCTCGTCCTGGCCGCCCAGGACAAATATACGGCGAAAGTCCCGAATGGGCTCGCGTTCTCTGAGTTCCGAGGATACGAAGCCTGGCAGCTTGTCTCCATCAGCCAGGACGGAAGCCTTATCGCCGCGATCGTCGCCAATCCTGTGATGATCAAGGCCTACCTGGCCGGCATTCCCGGCAATGGCAAGCCTTTCCCCGACGGCGCCAAGATGGCCAAGATCCACTGGAACCCGAAAAAGATGGAGACGTTCCCCGCAGCCACGGTGCCAGGTACCCAACATGACGTCGACTTCATGGTGAAGGACGGTAAGAGGTTCGCCGATAGCGGCGGGTGGGGATACGCCGTATTCGAATATGACGCCGCATCCGATACGTTCACGCCCGGCACCTTGGCTGACAAGCCTCCGCAGGGGAACGACGCCAAGTGCGGATTCACCTGCCACACGACGGTGAAAAACAGAGACTACGTTTTCACGGATTACGGGCATAGATGAAGCGGCGCCACCGGCGTGGTATATTGACGCCGATGGAACGACGAACATTCTTAGCAGGCGCGGCTGTACCTTTAGTTACTGGGATGGCTAGCCGGCTGTCCGCCCAGACTCCGGCTGCCTCCCGTACGCGCATCAAGCAAAGCGTGATGGCTTCTGTCTGGACGGGCTCGACGGCCTCGTTCGAGGAGAGGTGCAAGATTCTCGCCCGCATTGGTTTCAAGGGCGTGGATCTGCCCACCGAACAGCAGATTCCCATCCTCACGCAAAATGGCCTGGCGCCCGGCATGATGACGGGCACGGGAACCAGTTTCCAGAATGGGCTGATCCGCAAGGAAATCCACGACAAGATTGAAGACGCCACGCACGCCGGCATCGACATGTGCGTGCGATCGAAATGCTCCGTGCTGATCGCCATCCCCGGCGAACGGCGGGGCATGTCCAGGGAAGAAGGCGCCGATAACGCAGTCGCCATACTGAACCGCGTGAAGGGCTACGCCGAACAAAAGAACGTCAACGTCTGCATGGAGATTACGAACTCCAAGGTCGCCGCGGACCAGCGTACCGACCAGGTCTTCGATCACGTGGCATGGGGCCTGGATGTTTGCAAGCGCGTCAACTCACCGCGCGTGAAAATCCTGTATGACATTTACCACGCTCAGATCATGGATGGCGACATAACGCGGACTCTGCGCGATAACATTGACCACATCTGCCACATCCACGTCGCGGGGGTTCCTAGCCGTCAGGAAATCGACGACAAGCAGGAGCTGAACTTCCGCTTCATCGCGAACGCGATCGCCGATCTCGGATATACCGGATTCGTCGCCCACGAATGGCGGCCCGCCATGGGTAACGATCCAGTGAAGAGCCTCGAACGGTGCTTCGAGATTATGAACGTCTGATTCGCTAGCGCTTATCGACCACCACCACGCCGCCCTTGACCACAACTTTGGTCTTCAGCCAGTTCCAATAGCCCTCGCGAGGGTCGCCGTCGAGAAGAACCAGGTCCGCCAGCTTGCCCGCGTCGAGCGTTCCCAGCTGGTCTCCCATCTGGATGTAGGAAGCCGTATTCGGCCCCATCATCTTGATCAGGTCCTGCGTCGAGAACATCACATTGAGAATCTTCAGTTCGTGGTCCAGTCCGGCCTTGGGGTCGTAGTTTGTATCGGTGCAGTATCCCAGGATCGCGCCGGCATCCCAGATCGTACGCGCATTCACCGGCATATATCCGGCTTCCTCGCCTAGCCGGACGCCGTCGATGATCCCTTCGGGCCATGCCTTCCCGTCGCGGAACCGCGCCTTGTTATCTTCCGCGAACACGCCGAATACAGGTGAGCCGAAGCCCACCGTCCCCAGCACTTTGGTTCCGGCCGCGGCCACTTTCTTCGCGTCCTCCTTGCTCACCCAGTCTTTATTCGGCAGGTGAACCAGCAGCGGGACTCCGGCCTCGACGGCGGCCACCATCGCCTTGGAGCTGACCGCATGGACCTGGACCATTACGCCCACTTTCTTCGCCTCGTCCACAACGGCTTTTAGATTTTCGATTTCCTTCTCGCTCGGCCCCGGGACCGGAGTCAGCAGGATTTCGCCCGTAAACTTGACTCCCATTTCGGCCATCTTTCGCACCTCAGCGCGAGCAGCTTCCGCAGTGCCGTTCAGCCTCACGGCGCCCGATGGAATAATGCGCGGCCCATTGATGACGCCCTTGTCGATGTGATCCCGGAGCGTAATGTTCCCCTCCGCCGGACCGCCGCCGGACAGAATGGTCGTGTAGCCTGCTTCGAGCAGCGCCTGCATCTGCGCCTTCTCCATGGGCCCGGTATTGATGTGCCGGTGTGCATCGATGAACCCAGGCATAACGCTCATGCCCTTTGCGTCGATGGTCTTCCCACTTGTCGCGGACGGAGCACCGGCCTGCACCGATACGATCTTCCCGCCGCGCACCACGATCGATCCGCGCTCGATCACCGTGCCGTTGGCGACCCTGTTGGCGTCAACGATGCGCGCGTTAGTTATAGTCACGTCCTGCGCGCAGAGCGACGCGACCGCGCCCAACATCAGACAAGCAAAAGTCGTCATGGTGTGACGTTTCATATGATTCTTCCTCTTGAAGCGGATGACAAAGCAGCATCCATCATATATGCTCCGTCACCTCAACGTCATCGCCTACGCGACACGAGGGCGGCAGTCGCGACGGCGATTGCAATTACCACCCAAGACACCAGCGGAACCATCACGAATATGAAAGCAGCCTGAGCCTTGCGCGGCCTCAATGCATCGCCTGCATACGCGATCAACGAACCCAGCGTGAGAAGCAGCATCAAGCTGTATAGAGTCGTGCGCACCAGGGCCGGCCAACGCTTCGAGACTGACTCGGCCAATATGAGCGCCACAAAAGGAGCCACGACCCAGACCACCATGATGACCAGCAGAAGCCAGGAGGTGCGCTGGCCCGCATGAAGCAGAAAACCGACCGAGCCCACCGCCGCAACGAGGGCGGCGATGTTAGATTTTCTCATTGCTCCAGGAACAAAACCGTGGCGATCGCCGCGATCCCGGCGCCGGCTTGCAGCACGAGTACAATCAGGCCCTCTTTGGGAGCCCTGGGCAGCCACTTGATCGCGAAGAACGCGATAATCGGCAACTGGGCGGCCAGGAGTAGCTGGAAGATACGGGCAGGGCCTCGTTCATCGTGAACTTCGGCGTCGTCCGCCGGATGGGCGTTGCCGAACATCGCAACATAAACCAGCAGCAGCGTCAGTGCGGCCAGCGACATGGCCAGCGGAACAAAAGCGCTGGGCCGCTTCAGCAAGGAAGTGTTCATGCGGAGTCCAGCTTACACTTACGGCTTTATGCTGTCAAGTACTTTGCTTAGGCCCGAGCCCACAGCACCCAAAGTGTGACCGTCAGTTGGGCGTCGGGGGCTCGATGCGCTCCACGGCGTAGACCGGCAGGATCTCCTCTTGCTGCTTCAGTTCGAGACCGAGTTTTCCCAGCACCGTGAAGATGGTGGGGAGGCCGGCGAAGGGATTCCCGGCCGGTGTGACGCCCGGCGGCGGAGGCGGCAGCCGCATGGGGGCCCAGCCTTCCGTGTTTACCGTGAACAGCCCGGTCAGCGCCGTATGGTTCACGACTGGCAGATCCGTCCAGTTCGCAATGTAATGGACCAGGTCGTCCATATCGATGGCTTTTGCATTCAGCGGATGACCCAAGCCGCCAACAAAGCTGTGGCAAGCCTCCGGGTCGGCATCGAAGGAGCAGTCCTTCTCGGCGAGGACCGACTTCTGGAGCTTCGAACCTCCGGCGGCGACGGTGAGGGCATAGACCGGCATCGGTTTATTCTCAACCCGCATCACGAGTCTGAAACGATCGGCGAGCAATTCGCGCATCATTTGCTGATTTCGGGCGCGCACTTCGCGGTACGGAAGACGGGGAGGAATAGCGTTGGCGCGCGCCTTGGCTTCGATATCGAACTTTTCAGTAAGGGTCCAGTTGGGCAGAGGAGAGAGACGCGGTGAACCGTTGGAAGGCAGGCCGTAAGCGTTATTCAAGAGCTGCCCCACTGGGACGGCACTCGCAATCAAGTCACCGTTAGGCAACACTTGCAGCCGGGCGCGGTCCGCTGAACCGGCAAGCCTTATCGTGATCGATACATATGCTTGCGATTGAGCGACAGCAGGCAAAGCCACGAGCAAACATGCGGCCGCTCGGCACAACAGAGACATGGTCCTCATTCCTTAGCAGAGTTCGACACACGTAACACAGATTCTGTTCCCGCCCGTCCAGTCTAAGCACAGTCGCCAAGCGCCCCAGATCACCGATTCCGAGCCGCGAGAGTCATCGAGCGGATGATTGTACTGTTCCACGACTTCCTGGGTTCGTTTTGTCGCTGCGTTTACAACCACCCTTAGGGCCACGGTATCCTGAAGATACCCCCATGCAACAGGAAGTCGTCGAGGCCGAAGGCCACCTGATCGATTCGCACCTAATGGAGCAGATCTTCGACACGGTGGTCGAATACAACGGCAAATTTGAAGTGGAAGAATTTCGCATCGGCCGCACCAATGCCGACAAGTCCTACCTGCGCCTGCGCGTGGAAACGCCGGACGAGGCCGACATGCAGCAGGTACTAAGCCAGTTGCTCGGCCTGGGCTGCAGTCCGGCCGATACCGGCAACGCCGAGCTCAGCACCGTGGAGCGCGATTGCTGCGCACCCGAGGATTTCTACTCCACCACCAACCACAAGACTCTGGTGCGCCACGCCGGTCAATGGGTCGAGGTAGAGAACCAGCGCATGGACGCGATGATCGTCATCGCCAACGGGCATGCGGCATGCCGCCGCCTGCGCGACCTGAAAAAAGGCGACCGCGTCGTCGTCGGCATGCGCGGCATTCGCGTGGTTCCCGAGTCCAAGGAGCGCGACCGCCTGGCGTTCGCCTTCATGAGCAACGAAATCTCCTCGGAGCGCCAGCTCGAGACCGCCGTCCGTCAGGTTTCCGCCTTGATGCAGCAGACGCGCGCCGAAGGGAAGAAGATCCTCGTGGTGGCCGGACCTGTTGTAGTACATACGGGTGGAGTGGCCCCTCTAGCCAAGCTGATCCAAGGCGGATGGGTGAATGGGCTTCTCGCCGGAAACGCCCTCGGCGTGCACGATATCGAGTCCGCATTGCTGGGAACGTCTCTCGGCGTACGTTTAAGCGACGGCCGCCAGGAGGAACATGGCCATCGCAACCATATGCGCGCCATCAACGCCATCTATCACGCGGGGGGCATCGCCAAGGCGGTGGAATCGGGCCGTCTGAAGAGCGGCGTGATGTATGAATGCGTAAAGGCCGGCATCCCCATCGTGCTGGCGGGCAGCCTGCGCGACGATGGTCCCCTGCCCGACACCATCACCGATATGAACAAAGCTCAGGACGCCTACGCTGAGCAGCTGAAGGGTGCGGGAGTGGTCCTGTGTCTGGGCTCGATGCTGCATTCGATCGCCACCGGCAACATGCTGCCGAGCTGGGTGAAGATCGTCTGCGTCGATATCAATCCGGCGGTCGCGACCAAGGTCAGCGATCGCGGAACGGGTCAGGCCATCGGCATCGTAACCGACGTCGGACAATTTCTGGGATCGCTCGCCGCGGCGCTGCCGCAATCGCAAGCAGAGGGTTCGCATTGAAACGGCAATACACCGACAAACACGCCGAAGCCGGCGTAAAAGCCGACCTGCCCGAAATCGAGACCTGGCCCAACCAGTACCGCACCGGATATGAGATCGAAATCCTCATGCCGGAGTTCACCTCCATCTGTCCCAAGACCGGCTTGCCGGATCATGGCACGTTGACACTGCGCTACGTACCTGACAAGTTGTGTCTTGAGCTGAAATCGTTCAAGATGTACACCCTGGCATTTCGCAATCTCGGGATCTTTCAGGAGAACGTGGTGAATCGCATGCTCGCCGATGTCGTCAAGTGGGCCAAGCCTATTTCCGCGACACTGGTCGGCGATTTCACTCCTCGCGGCGGCATTTCCACTCGCATAACGGCACAATACGCGCGCACAAAGAAGTAACGTGACTGACGAAGAACTGACCGCGGCGATCCAGGAGGTCCAGCAACGGGCCCGCTCGCGGGTTCCCAACGGTTCCCTGGGTCTCGATGGAGTTGCGGCACCGGACCTGATGCCGCTGGTGCATGCTCGCGATGCCGCCGAAGGCAAGGTCGCGGCGATCGGCACCGTCAATCCGCGTCCTCCCGGGTTCAAGAACGGCATCATCCAACGCTTTAAACGGCTCGCTGCTCGTGCGCTCGACTGGCACGTTCGGGAACAGGTCGAGTTCAATCGCGCCGCTATGGTCTGCGTTCAGGCCACTCTCGAAGCGATGGCCGACCTCAACCGCAGCATAGCGGCTCTGACGGCCTATCACCAGGACCTGCGGACGAGTTCGGAGGAGTGGCGCGCGGGCGTCGAAGAGCGCCGCGCCGCGAGCGAGATCCACCTGCTGCGCACCGTGTCCGAGCTCCAATCGGCATTCCATCTGCGAGCCAGCCTGATCGAGCAGAATTTCCGCGAGTCGGTTCGTCAGCAGCACGACGATTTCACCCACGAGTTAGACCGGCGCACGACGGAAATCCAGAAGCGGCTTTGGGACGACATGGAAAAGATCCGCGGCGAATATGACCGCCTGATCCATACCGAGCTGCGGCTGCTGCGCCAGAAGCTCTCGGCTGGTCCGGCGCCATCGTCCGCGCCCGTTGTCTCTCCGGCTCCACAGGAAACCCCCGACATCGACTGGGCGGCGTTCGCCGAACACTTTCGCGGCTCCGAAGACCGGATTCGACAGCAGCAGAAGTGTTACGTGGCTCGTTTCGCCGGCGCGCCGGGTGAAATCCTGGACATCGGCTGCGGGCGCGGCGAGTTTCTCGAAGCGGCTAAAGAAGCGGGCCTGCCGGTTCGAGGTATCGATCAGAGCCGCGAATCCGTCGCGCTGTGCCGTTCCAAGGGTCTCGATGTCGAGCAAGCCGACATGTTCGCGTACCTGGAGTCGCTTGCAGACGGTTCGCTTGGCGGCGCGTACTGCGCTCAAGTGGTCGAGCATCTTTCGCCTGCGGCCGTGCCTCGCTTGGTGAAGCTGCTTTCTCAAAAGCTTCGATTAGGAGCGCTGGTGGCGATCGAGACGCCCAACCCTGAGTGCCTGGCGATCTTCGCGACCCATTTCTATCTGGACCCGACGCACACGCGCCCGGTTCCGCCGCCGCTCCTGCGCTTCTATCTCGAATCGGCGGGCTTCGGAAGTGTCGAGATCGAGCGTCTGACTCCAGCGGTTGACAGCATGCCCGCGCTGGCCGATCTGCCGCCCTCGGTGCGGGACACGTTCTTCGGTGGACTAGACTACGCGATCGTAGCAAAGAAGTTATAGATATGGGCCCGGAAGCTCTAGCAGACTCTCATACAGCTTCTTCTGCTCCCGCGCGATGGCATCCCAGCCGTACACTCGTTCGGCCGTCTGGCGGGCATGCGCTTCGATCTTGCTGCGCTCCGCCGGCTTATCCAACAGTCGTGTGATAGCCGACGCCATGGCTTCCGCCGAGTCGGTCACGACGACATCGGTTCCCCTCCCCAACTCCAGCCCATGAATCCCAGCTTCAGTAGACACGATCGCTTTGCCCATCGCCATGGCTTCCAGGATCTTCACGTTCGTGCCCGCGGACGCCACTAGCGGCGCGATCACTAACGTCGCGCGCTGGTATGCCGGGCGCACATCCGACACGAATCCTTCGACTTCGACTCCGGCATGTTGGAGGTCCCAGAAGCGCTGGTGCCGCTGGCCCGCGATCACGTGCAGCGTGACGTTTTGAAGACGCGGCAACACGTCGCGCAGGAAGAACTCGAGCGCCATCACGTTGGGACGATGCGCAAACGACCCGATGAACAGCAACCGCCGCGGCTCGGGCGGCTGCGACGACGGCTGGAACCGGTCCAGGTCGACGCCATTGGGAATCGCCGTTGCTCCCCCGACCACAGCCCTGTCTTTTTCCGACATCGTGACGACGCGATCCACCTGACGCCACGCCGCAGTCTCGAACTTGGTCCACAGTTCATGCTGGCGGCGAGTCTCCCAATCGTCGTTTCCCGCGAGCATCTGCGCGTACAGATCGTAGGTGATGTCATGTTCTACCAGGATTGTGCGCGCCGGCGCACAGTCCGGCACATACATCGCCATCTGCGTGAACTCCAGCTGCACGATACCGGGCCGCCACTTGGCAATCGTCTGCCGCAGCGCGGCATGAAACGCCGGAGAGTCGAATTCCTCGACAGTATCCGGCCGACCTCTGGACGGTAGCGCATGACTACCGGCTCTCCAAATGGTCACGATCTCAGTGCAAATCTCACGCAGCTCGCGCGGCATAGGAGCAGATTCTTCCGTGAACGCGACCAGCACCATGTCGAAATCGGCCGCGGCACGGCGCATCAGGTTGTAGATACGCACCGCCGCACCGTGCGAAAGCGGAAATGGCACGTACGGGCTCGCGACCAGCACCACCGGCTTCCCCGACGCAGCCTTACCCGGAAAAACAGCGACCTCGCCATTCACCAGGTCGAGAAATCGCATGTCTCCGACTGGAACGGGCGCCGCGGGCTGATGCGCAGCCGCAGAGAGAGCAGCCTCTCTTTCCAGAGCCTTCAGCCGCAGCACGTTGTGCTGCCACAGCCGCGAGAACGTATCGGGATCGCCGATAGCGCGCGCCAGAAACTGGACGTAATTGATCTCCAGCGCCTTGTCCAAATCCTCAGACGAGAAGTATCGGGAGGTCGTCGCCCGATGTTCGTGGAGCACTCGCGCTCCCGCGCAGTAGACGCTCGGCCAGCCTCGCATCCATGCCCGCACACCGAGATCGAGATCCTCCACATAAGCCGGCTGATACACTTCGTCGAATCCGCCTAGCGCCTCCAGCTTCCCGGCATCGTATAACGAACAGCCGCCGCTGCCATAAAGCACGTAGGTGTGATCCTCACCCTCCAGCGGAATATCGCACCGCACCGGAAACTCGGCCACACCAGGCGCCGGATTCATCACCGTCTTGCCGGTCTCCTCCCGCCGCCGGCCCTCGGGCAAGAAGATCTGCGCGCTCGAACAGAACAGATCCGGCACGGTGTCGAATGGCCGCACCAGCGCCTCAAAGAATCCGGGATCGACACGCATGTCGTTATTGAGCACGCACACGTGCGAGAACCGCGCGCGACGGATACCGCGATTCACCGCAACCGAGAACCCCAGCGGCGTCGAACTGTGTTCGACCACAACCTTCGGCCAGGACCGCTTCAGATACTCCGCAGTCCCATCATCCGACCCGTTATCGACCACAATGATCTCGTCCGCATCCTGAATCCCCGGCAGGCATTGTTCGAGTAGTTCGCGCCCGTTGCGCGACGGGCTCACCACCGAAATACCTCGCGGGCGCTGCTTCTCCGCAATCGGCACTGCTGGCCGCACGGGCCGCGAATGCGCGAGCTTTCGACCGCGAGCCATCGCTCGCCTATACAGCATCGACAGGCGGAACTTCTCTGGCTTGCGGAACCACTCCGTGACGCGATAGGTAGTCGACTCGGGCTGCCGCTGGCTCCGCACCAGGTTCTTCATGCGCCAAACCACGTGACCCATGATGGTTGGCAGGCTCCGCGGCCGCAGCATGAAGTGCTCGCCCGTTTCGTTGAACGCGAGAAAATGCAGCGGCGCGGTCGCGAAGCCCATCGCCCGCAGCCGCCAGTGCGGGACGCGCGGCTCGAGAATCACCGCAGCCAGCCGAACGTGGCGTCCCGCCAACCGCGCGCGAACCAGGTCGCGATTCTCGTCCCATGACCGGTGAATGTGATACGGGATCCATTCCACATCGGTCGCCGGGAACTCGGAGACCACGATCAGGGGAAGCTCGGGAAAGATCTTGCGGAACCGCTCAAGCACCAGCGTGACCACTGGATCGGACCCGGAGGCAAAAAGAACCTTGACTTCGCTCAAATCAGTTGCGGGAGCTCGAAGCTCCAGCGCCCCGACTGATGATCGTCCCACAGGGCGAGAGCCTGCAGACAGAAGGCCGTCGATACGGGATTCGAGAACGGCAGCATCTGCGTTCCCTTTCGTCCGAACCAAAAACCGCCACGCAACCGAACATCAGTGGCGTCCAACGCCTGAAAGGACGCCGCGTGCGATGCCTCTTCCCGCGCCGCGTTCTCATCCAGCGGGACCATGCCCAGATGATGCGCGATCAACCGGACCCGCAGCAACTGCGCATTCACGTCGGAGCGTTCGAAAGACGGTGCGATCTCCCGCAAGAGTCGTCCCGCATGCTCGATTCCCGAGGCCAGAGCCTCGCGGTTATCCGAAGTGAACAATAGCGCCTCCAGGAAGTAAGAGTACGCGTGCAGCCGGTCCATCACCTTCTCGCGATCCTTCTCTTCCTCCAGAAACTTTTCGTGGCCCGCCACCGCAAACGCGACCGAAGCGTCAAACATCTGCCGGGCGTGTGGATCTCCGATCTCGCGCCACGCCAGTGCCGACTTCAACTGGTAACAGCCGGGCTTCCTGGACCAGCGGGGTTCCTCAGGCAACGGCTGCTTATCGGGCAACGAAATCACCGGATGAAAGCTCCCATCCCCCAGAAAATCGAACGCGAGCGAAAGCGTCGCTTCCTGCGCCCGGGTTCGAAACTCCTCTTCGCCCGTAGCGCGCCACACGGCGAGCAACCCGCGCACGATAATCCCGATATCGAAGAAGTACGCGCGATCCGAGCCGGGCTCGAACGGAAACGTCGAGGCAGCCGCATCCCAGGCGTGATCCGTCAAATAGCGCGCGGCACGCACCGCCGCGTCCAGATACTCCTGCTTGCCCGTGCGTGAATGCAGATACGCCAGCGCGCTCGCGGCGTATCCGGTAATTTCCGTGGAAACAGGCGCGTTGGTTGCGGAATCAGACCGGTAGAAGCGTGCTACGCCACCGTCGGGTTCCTGAATTCCGGAGTGCAAGAACCAGCAGCCCGCGTGATCGAGAAATGAGGTCAACCTTCAAATTGTATAATGGCAGCAACCGTATGCGCCTTCTGGGCATGAGCGCGCTCGCATTGGCCGGGGCATCGCTATGCGCCGCAGCCGATATGCCGAAGGGGCTGTTTCACGGCCAAATGGTCAGTTGGGAAGGCTCTCCGCTCAAGGGCGTGCTGCTGGCGCGAAGCGCCGCCGGCATCGTCGAAGGCTGCGCATACGACGCTCTGAGCATTGTCCAGCTTTCCCGCCAGCGCATCACCGTCGCCAAACTCGAACCCGGCGATCCCATCGAGATCATCACCGACCACAAACCCGGCTCGCGGGATTGCTACATCCGCATGCTGGATGTGGTTCCGCCCGCGCCGCCTTCGACTCGCGTGAAGCCCGTCGCCCCAGGGACAAAGACCCGCCCGCCTTTCGATTTGCCGCATGGCGACCGGACCATCTCGGGCGTCATCATCCGGCGCGACGCCCGGTCGCTCACGATCCGCACGCGCGACGGCGAGCAGACGGTGTTACTTCGCAAAGACACTCGCTACCTCGGCGATGGCGCCCAGCAGGATGCCGCTGCAGCGCTGGTGAACACCCGCGTGTTTGTTCGCGCCGGTCCCAACCTGTACGGCGGAATCGAAGCCTACCAGGTTATGTGGGGCGACATCCTCGGCGTACAGTAGCTACTCGAGATACCGCATCAGCTTCTCGCGCAACGTTCCTGCTTTCTTGCCCGTCGGCGCGATCACCAGAATCGTATTGTCCCCCGCAATCGTCCCCACGACTTCCGGCCACGCCGCCTGATCCAGCGCTTCCGCCACCGAACTCGCATGCGCCGGCGGTGTGATCAAGACCAATAGATTCTGAGCGACCCGCACGTCCAGCAGAAACTCGCGAAGAACGGTGGCCAGATCGGGACCTGCGGGGACAGCCTCAGCGGGTTGGGCATATCCCTCGGCCGTCTTCACTAGGCCCAGTTCGCGGATGTCGCGCGAAAGTGTGACTTGCGTAGCGCGCACGCCGACAGTCCGCAGCGCCCGAGCCAGCTCATCCTGCGTGCGCAAGGATCGCGAACGGACCAGCTTCAGAATCTGGCCTTGGCGATAGCTCTTGTTCATTTTCTGGCCGTTTGAAGGAGACCCGCCAGACGAGACTCCGCGTCCTTTAAAGCCGCCGCGACTGCCCGGGGACCCGTCCCGCCCCGAATCTCGCGCGTCTTCATGCCCTCAGCGGGCTTTAGCAACTTCGCCATCTCCGGAGTGAACTCAGGAGCGAACTTCACCAGTTCGGCAGCGCTCCAATCCGCGGGCTTCTTCCCGCCGCGAACGCTTTCCAGCACCAGCCGTCCGACAATCTGATGCGCCTGATGAAACGGCGTACCGTTCCGTGCCAGCGCCTCCGCGAGATCGGTTGCGACCACCCAGCTCGCTTCGGCCGCAGCCGCCGGATGCTGGGCGTTGAGCTTGGCGGAATCCACCACCACGCGGGCCATCTCGAGCGAACCGCACAATTGGTCGGCGGCATCAAACAGGGGCTCCTTGTCCTCCTGCATGTCGCGGTTGTACGTCATCGGCAAGCCCTTCAAAGTCACATAAAGGGAGCAGAGCTCCCCGAATACACGGCCGCTCTTGCCCCGGATCAGCTCCAGCGAATCGGGATTCTTCTTCTGCGGCATCAAACTCGACCCGCTGGTGACGCCGTCCCCCAACTCCAGCCACCCAAACTCTTCGCTCGAGTAGAGGATCCAGTCCTCTGCCAGCCGGCTCAAGTGCAGCATGGTAGTCGACGCGGCGTACAGAAAATCGAGCGCGAAATCGCGATCGGCCGACACATCCATGCTGTTGTTGGTGACCGACGCGAATCCCAGATCTCGTGCCATCGCCTCACGATCGAACGGAAACCCGCTGCCGGCCAAAGCGCCGCTTCCCAGCGGCATCACGTTCACGCGCGCCCGAGCCTGCTGCATCCGCTCGAAATCCCGCGCGAACATCTCGAAGTACGCCAGCAAGTAGTGCGGCCACAGCACGGCCTGCGCTCGCCGCATGTGCGTATAGCCCGGAATCACGGCGTCCGGATAACGCTGGGCGCATGTAAGCAGCGCTCCCATGAGCGCTGCCAATAATTCCATTCCCCGGTCGATCTCCTCTCGCAGCCACAACCGCACATCGAGCGATACTTGCTCATTGCGGCTGCGGCCCGTGTGGATCTTGTCGGCCAGGCCGCCGACTCGTTCCTTTAGCCTGCGGATGACCACCGTGTGGACGTCCTCGTCCGTCGCTCCCGTGAAGTACTCCGGTTTGCGAGCCTCGTCGCGAATCGCGTCGAACGCCGATACAAGCTCCGCTCGCTCCGCCGCAGTCAAAATGCCCACGCCTTCCAACGCGCGCGCGAACGCCTGCGACCCTCGGATGTCCGCGTCGATCAGCCTCCGGTCAAAATGGAGCGAACCGGAGAACCGCTCGAAGACCTCCGAGGGACCTTCCTCGAACCGGCCGCCCCAGAGCTTCATGCGGATTGTTTCCTGGACTTCGCCGCGGCCTTCTTCTTCGACTTCTTGTTAGCCGTCATCACCGCCGCCCGCACCTGGATCGGCAGCCCGATCAGGTTGATAAACCCGCGCGCGTCCTTCTGATCGTATTCGGCGCCCATTGTGAAACTGGCGATATCCAGCGAGTACAGCGAATAGGGCGACTTCCGGCTGACCGGCTGGAAGCTGCCTTTATAGAGCCGCAGCGTAACTTCGCCCGTGGTGTTCTGGCAGGCCACATCGAAAAAGGCGTCCAGCGATTCGCGCAGCGGCGTGAACCACAGGCCGTTGTAGACCATCTCAGCGTAATCCAGCGCGAGCTTCTGCTTGTAATGCGCCAGGTCTTTCGGCAGCGTCAAAGCTTCCAGCTCGCGGAACGCAGCCATGATCAGCGTGCCGCCCGGAGTCTCATACGCCCCGCGCGACTTCATGCCGACGAACCGATTCTCCACCAGATCGATCCGGCCGACGCCGTTGTCGCCGGCAATCTTGTTCAGTTGTTCCAGCAGCGCCACCGCCGACAGCTTCTTCCCGTTTACGGAAACCGGAGTCCCCGCCTCGAATCCGATGGTCACGTCGGTGGGCTTGTCGGGGGCCTGCTTGGGACTCTTGGTGAGCATCCAAACGTCGTCCGGAGCAGCGTTGGCGGGATCTTCCAGCGCCCCGCCCTCGTGCGAGATGTGCCAGATGTTGCGGTCGCGGCTGTAGATCTTCTTAGTCGTCTGCGCGATCGGAATCTTGTGGGCGGCCGCGTAGGCGATGGCGTCCTCGCGCGAAATAATGTCCCATTCGCGCCACGGAGCGATCACCGGCAGATGCGGCGCCAGCGCCTTATAGGTCAGCTCGAAACGGACCTGATCGTTCCCCTTCCCCGTGCAACCGTGCGCCAGCGCATCGCAACCGGTGGCGAGCGCCACTTCCACCTGCTTCTTGGCGAGCAGAGGCCGCGCGATCGAAGTGCCCAGCAGATACTTATGTTCATACTCTCCGCCCGCACGAACCATCTTCCATAGGTACTCGGAGACGAACTCCTCGCGCATGTCGGCCACGTAGCATTCCGATGCGCCGGTCTTCATCGCCTTCGCCTTCAAGCCGGTCAGCTCGTCGCCGCCCTGCCCGATGTCGCCGCATACGGCGACCACTTTGCAGTCGTAATGCTCCTTGAGCCATGGAATGATGATCGATGTGTCCAGTCCGCCGGAGTAGGCGAGCGCTACCTTCTTGGGTTTTTGCATAAGTCTAAATTGTAAATGGTGCGGTCCGCCGCGCGTCTTATCCCAGCAACGTCAGCAGCAGCCCCTTCTGGGCGTGCAAGCGATTTTCCGCCTGATCGAATACGGCCGAGCGCGCGGATTCCATCACGCCATCGGTGGTTTCCTCGCCGCGCTTCGCAGGCAGACAGTGCATGAAAATCGAATCCGGCCGCGCCTTGGACATCAGCGCCTCGTCCACACGATACGGAGGAAATGTTTTCAGCCGCGCATCCTTTTCGCTTTCATGACCCATGCTGGCCCACACGTCGGTGTAGACCACATGCGCGCCGTCCACGGCCTCCACAGGATCGTTGGTGATGCTGATGCGCCCCAGCTTACTCGCGACTGCGACCACTTGCGCTTTTGGCTCGTAACCTTTGGGTGTCGCAACGGACACATTCATTCCCAGGCGGCCGGCCGTCAGCATCAGCGAATGAGCCACGTTGTTGCCGTCGCCGACGTAAGCCAGCTTCAGTCCCTCCCATCGGCCGAACCGTTCCTTAATGGTCTGCACGTCGGCCAACGCCTGGCAGGGATGGTACATATCGCTCAGGGCGTTGATCACCGGCACATGCGACCACTGGGCCAGTTCTTGAATCGTGTCCTGGGAGAAGACTCGAGCGACGATTCCCTGCGTCCAGCGTTCCAGGTTACGGGCGACGTCCTTGACCGGCTCGCGCTCGCCTACGGGACCCACGGACGTGACCGCGTCGCCGCCGAGCTGCTTGATCGCCAATTCAAAGGTCATGCGGGTGCGCAACGAGGGCTTTTCGAACAACAGGCTGATGTAGCGCCCGGCCAGTGCCTGGGCATACCGCTGCGGCGTGCGCTTGACCTGCGCGGCGAGATCGAGAATGCGCGTGAGCGCATCCAGGGACAGATCCAAATCACTGGTCAGATCTTGGACCAGAGGCTCGGCGAAACTTGGTGCGGCCATGGGCGTCTCCACAGTGAATGATTATTCAGTCGACTGAATAATAATACATTTGGAGGATCGAGGTCAAGCTACAAACTCTCCAGCACACACCTTGCGCCGATGCTGTTGCTTCGGTGAGGGGTCTCTGCTCTGCCGCGTACCGATATCCGGACGAGCCGGGCAGCGTCGTCCCATGAACCGCCTCGTATCGCCATAAATCTCCCCACCGGAGCTGTTGGCAGGTTCGGTCCGTCGTTCTGTCCGGTCAGAGGGTACACACCCGTCGTCCATTCCCAGACATTCCCCAGCGTGTCGTACAGTCCCCACGCATTGGGCGCCTTTTGTCCAACGGCAAGCGCGCCTTTGCGACCGCCATTTTCCATGTACCAGGCCACGGCGTCCAGTTCGCCATAACGTTGGCCTTTGCTTCCGGAACGAGCGGCGTATTCCCACTCGGCCTCCAGCGGCAACCTTCCTCCGGCCCACTTGCAGAACGCCCCTGCCTCGTCCCACGTCACGTTCACAACGGGCCGCTGGTTGTCCTGCCACTGGGGATTCCACTGTGATTCGGGCGGCATGCTTCCACCTGTTGCAGCGATGAATCGCTTGTACGCGCCGACCGTGATCTCCGTCTGCCCCATCCAAAAACCCTTGGCGATCGTCGTCAGTTGCGCCTGTGGGTCGCCACGGCCGCAGTCGGCATCACCTTGTGAACAGCCCGTCGTGAACGTACCGGGCGAAATCCAGGCATATTCTTGACCGTCCTTGGAATTGCCTCTGATGTCCCCCGCTTTCAAACCGGCGAAGGATTGTTGGCCTGCAGCCGAAGCAGTCAGAACGGCCGCCGAAACGAACCAGACTAGACAGTTACGCAGCATTTCGGTATCAGGCTATCGCATGGAGAACGCAAAGTGGGCGCCAAGGTTCACTCGCTCTCTTCGTCAAGTTCCTCCAGCCGCTCCGCCTCCGCCGCATACCGCTTCAGCACGCGAATCGAATTGCCGGTGCTGAATCCCGCGCCACGAAGCTTCCGAAACGCCGACGCCAGCTCTTTCTGCTCCCTGAGCAATCCGCCCAGATCCTTGCCGCGATACTTCCGCTTGAGAAACGCCTCGATCATCGCGATTTCGTCGACTCCCTCAAAAGCCGCCTCCACCGCCTCCTTTGCCACCCCAGGAGCCACACGGCGAGCCATCAGATCCCGCATTACGCGGGTCTTGCCGAGCCCCTGACTCTCGCGCCGCCATTCGGCGAAGCTCCCGGCGAAGCGGCGATCATTGACCACGCCAGACTCCTTGAGCCGACCCAGCACCGTTTCGACATCTTCCGCCCGGGCCGCGCGCTTCTTCAGGCGTGTTTTCAGCTCGGAGACGGTGTACCCGCGAACCGAGAGGGCCTTCGCGGCATAGTCCATCAACCCCTCTACGTCGAGCTGCTTGGGCGTGCGGAACGCCATCCTATTTCTTCCTCTGGGCTTCTCGCCGCAGCTGAACCCATTGCGGAAATAGCGGCGGATTCTCCAGCCAGGTAAGCATCCACAGCGCCATTTCTTCCTTTTCCGCGCGCTTCTCCGGTACTCGAGCCGCCCAGCGCGCATGCTCCTTGGCCTCGATTACCACCTGCCGAATCGACAGTTGTCCCGCAGCGTCGGCGCGTTCATATTCCTGAAGGAAGCTCAGCAAGCTGGATTCTAGCGCTTCGAAACTCTCCTGGCGGACGCCTTCCACCAGCGGCGCCAGCGGCACGCCCGATTCGCGCAACAATCTCCGCAGGTGGCTGCCCGAAATCGGCGCCAGGTCCACGTGCAGCATGGCCCATTCCATCTCGCCGATCCGCGAGGGCCTCCGCAGCTCCAGCCACCGCTGGAGATCAGCGCGCTTTGTGCGCGACCTTGGTTTGGGCATGGCTTTGGGCATGGCGATAATTCCCTACTGCTTTATTGTGTGCGGTCAGGCTGGACGAGAACACGTGTCCGTCGCCGCCCGGCTTCGCTACGAAATACAGGTAGTCGCTCTCCGCAGGATGAAGCGCCGCGGCCAACGAGCTCGCGCCCGGATTGGCGATCGGTCCCGGAGGCAAGCCGGCATGCCGGTACGTATTATACGGATGCCCGTTGTCCAGGTCCGACCGATGAATCACGCCCCGGTAGCGATCCTCAAGCAGCGCCGCGTAAATCACCGTAGGATCGCAATCCAGAGCCATGCCGATCCGCAGGCGGTTCTGGAAAACGCTCGCCACGGTCGGCCGTTCGGCAGCAAAGCCGGTCTCTTTCTCGATCATGGATGCGAGCGTCAGCGTTTTAAGTGGATCGGCCGCCGGATCCGGCATCAGTTGTTTCCACTCTTTCCGAAATTGGCCCGTCATCATCTGGCACAGGGCGGCCGCAGTGGTGAAATGCCCCACCCGATAGGTCGACGGAAACAGAAATCCTTCAAGTGTCTGAGCGCCCGGCGCGATGTCCTTAATCGGCGTAGGATCCTCGGCCGCCTTCAGGAAATCCTGCCCCGACATGATCCCTTCCGATTCCACCAGCCGCGCGATGTCGAAAATATTCGACCCCTCCGGAACCGTGAAATTGAAGTAGAACACGTCGCCGCGCCCCAGGCGGTCGAAGACATCGGTGACGCTCGCCGCTTGGTCGAACTTATATTCGCCCGCCTGCAGCGGCGCGTGGGGATGAATCGCCCGCTCCAGCCAGAATTGCCAGGCATAACGGACGACTCCCGCGTCCACGAGCTTCTGCGCAATAGCCCGTGTGCCGGAGCCTTTCGGAAATTGCAGAAATAGGTCGCCTTCGAACCCCCGATACGGCGATTGCAGCGAATACAGCGCCGCTCCCGTCAGTCCCGCCGCGCACAGCAGCGCGATCGCCCACCGCGCCCTCAATCCAGCGTCTCCAGATTCAGAAAACTATCCAGCAAGATCTGCGCCGACAACTGGTCCACCGCCTTGGCACGCTTGGCCGTGCTGATCCCGCTCGATTTCAGCACCCGCTGAGCCTCCACCGTCGTCAGCCGCTCGTCCCACAGCCGCACTTCCCGGCCCGTCCATTCAGCCAGCCGCTCCCCGAATTCCCGAGCATTCTGGGCCTGCCGGCCCTCATCCCCACTCATATGTAGAGGCAACCCCAGCAGGATCAGGCGAACGTCGTATTCGGTCGCCAGCCGGTCTAACTCCGCCAAATCGGTCCGGATATTCACCCTTTGGAGGGTCGGAAGCCCCTGGGCCGTAAGGCCTAAAGGGTCGCTCAGCGCCAGTCCGATCCGCTTTTTTCCCAGATCCAGCGCAAGAATGCGGCCTTTCCCTGGATTTTCATTTGTGGACACGCTCAGTCCAATTATAGTGATAGACAGGGTGGTGTCTCAAAACACATCGGCGGAAAGGACTTACCGGGTTGCCATTACCATCCTGGCCACGGCCGGCGGTGTGGCCCTGCTGTACTACGGGCAGGTCTTTTTCATAACCGTGATCATCGCCTTCATGATCGCGTTCCTTCTCGAACCCGCCGTCCGCCTGCTGATGAAGATCCACATGCCCCGCGGCCTGGCGAGTTTCCTGGTGTGCGCCCTCTGGCTCGGATGCCTGTACTTCGCCGGACTCGGCCTGTACATCGAAGGCATGGCGATGGCGGACGACCTTCCGGCCTACGGAGCCCGCATCAACCAGATCGTCGACAGCGCCGCAGTCCGCGTCGAAGGTTTCGAGACCAACGTGTATCGCACCCTGGTGCCGCGGCGCTTCCAGGACCAGGAAGCCGTGCCGCCGGAGCCCGCGCCCACGCGCGGCAAGAGGAAGTCCACCGATCCGGTTCCTGTTCCTCCCATCCAGGAAGTCCGCCTGCGCCAGGAGCCCACCGCGGTCGTCAGCTACATCTACGACTATCTGCATTCGTTCTACAGCGTCCTGTTGATGGCGTCGTTCATTCCGTTCCTGGTGTATTTCATCCTCAGCTGGGGCGATCACCTGCGTTCGCGCCTCCTGTTCACTCTCGAAGGCGAACCGCGCTACACCGTCGCCAAAGCCCTCGACGGCGTCGGCGACATGGTTCGCGCCTACGTGGTCGGCAATTTCCTTCTCGGTGTATTGCTGAGCATCGCCAGCGTAATCCTGTTCGCCTCAGTCAGTCTGCCCTACTGGCAGGTCGTCGGCCCGATGAGCGGATTCCTCAGTCTGGTCCCCTATATCGGGATGCCTCTGGCCCTGATCCCGCCGCTGGTCTCCGCGCTCCCGAAAGGCGACCCCGCCCTGTACCTGTTCCTGCTGGCCAGTGTCGGCCTGCTGCACCTGTTCGCGCTGAATCTGCTCTATCCTAAATTCGTCGGCTCGCGCGTTCACCTGAATCCGCTGGCCGTCACCATCGCCCTGATGCTTTGGGGCATTCTGTGGGGAGGCATCGGCCTGATTCTTGCCATCCCCATCACTGCCGGCATCAAAGCGATCTGCGATAACGTAAGCAGCCTCAAGCCCTACGGCCGGCTGTTGGGAGACTAGAGCGCGATGAATCGAGTCACCGGTTTCCTGGTCGGCGTACTGCTGGCGGGCGGCGCTCTCTTTGCCGTCCTGTACATGAACCGCGGATCCCACGTGCAGCTCAAGGGCGAGATCCTCAAGGTCCGATCCCTGCCCGACGGCGACGGCGCCATCGTATTCGCCGACTTCCGCGTCACAAACACCGCGGCCGTTCCCTTCGTCGTCCAGACCGTCGAAATGACCATGGAAACTCCCGACGGCGAAGTCGCCAAAGCCGTCATGTTCTCCAAAGCCGACGTGGGAAAAGTCACCCGCTACTTGAAGCTTCTCGGACCCCAGTACAACGACGTCCTCTCTATCCAGGACAAGCTCCCGCCCGTCCAAACTGTCGATCGCATGGCGGCTGGACGATTCCCTTTTCCGCCGAAATTTCTCCAGCAGCGCAAGACCCTTCGCCTGCGCATCGAAGAGGTGGGCGGAGTGGCTTCCGAAATCGTCGAGAAATCAGCGACCCCGTGACGCTACGCGTCAAAGTGATCCCCCGCAGTAAGAAGAACGAGGTCAGCGGCGCACTCTCCGACGGGACCATCAAAGTTCACGTCACCGCGCCCCCCGAAAAGGGCAAGGCCAACGAACAGGTGTGCGAAGTCCTCGCCGCGCATTATAAAGTCCCCGTCCGCGCCGTCCAGATCGTCACCGGCCACGGCAACCCCAGGAAGCTCGTGCGGATCGATCTAGGGAGATGAGCATCGCCGTGGGGTCACACGCACAGGCAGCGCGTGCCTTTGTACGCGATTTAACGAAGTGATAGTATTTCGCCATGCGAAAAGTAACCCTGTTGTTCGCATTTATGATTGGTCTGGCGTATGCGCAAGGCAAAATGTCACCAGAGCAACGGCAGGCCGTCCTCGACTACCAGCTCACCCTGTCGCGAGCCAACTCGCTGATCAGCGCATTAGATTCCATGACCAAGTACGTGGTCTCCTTGCCGGACTATGCGGACCGCGTGCGCAAGGCCGCCGGGATGACTCCCGCCCAGCGCCTCGCCCAAATCGAGAACGATCCGAGGGCGACGGCCATCCTCAAGCAGAACAACCTGACCGCGAGGGACTACATTGTGGGGGTTCCTGCGCTGCGCATGGCGTTAATGCTTGCACAGGGTGGCCCCGGTGGCGGTAATCTGGTTGCCTCTCCTGCAAACGTCGCCTTCGCGAAAGCAAATCTCGGGACGCTCAAGCCCAAGATGGACGCCGCCGATGGAGCATCCGCCCGCAAGTAGTGGTAGCGCCCCGGCCTTCAGGCCGGCCGTGGGGTCAGCCATTCATGGCTGCCGCCGCCTTTCTAGGCGGCGCTTCAGCCCAGTCCTATATCGCCCCGAAACATGTCACGTGACATGCGCGCTCGATTCCATCACATCTCGCGGTTGATTGAAGACTTCGGCCTCGATCGAGTTCGAGAGCCGCACGTCAAGCACCTGCGCGGCCCGCTCTGGGAGATGCGCCTCAAAGGTCGCGACGGTATCTCGCGAGCCATCTATGTCACCGCGACCCGCCAGCGAGTGGTGGTGGTCAGAGCGTTCGTGAAGAAGACCGAAAAGACGCCGCGCCGCGAGATCAACCTGGCCCTTGCGCGAGCCCGGGAGGTGATTCAATGACCAAGCTGCGCGACCTTCACCGCAAATGGCTGAAGGAACCCACCTATCGCAAGGCCCACAAAGCCCTAACGCCCGAATTCGAGCTCGCCCGCGCCGTCATCCAGGCCCGCGCGAAAGCCGGACTCACGCAAGCCCAACTCGCCCGCCGCATGGCGACGACCCAATCCGTAATCGCCCGCCTGGAGAGCGGTCGCGCCCGGCCGTCCACCAAGACCCTGGAGCGCCTTGCGGCTGCCACCGGCACCCGTCTCCGGATCACTTTCGAGGCCCAACTCGCCGAAAGCGCCCGTCTGGCGAAAATGGGGACTGCCTACCGATTTCGAAGAACGACCCCGTCGCTGCCTCGCATAGGTCGCCGAAATCGGCTGGCTGTCCCCATTTTCGAACCGAAAGCGCCAACCATCCAGCACGATAGAAGCTTGAGCCCATCCCGCCCGACCATAGCCCCGGCTGACCGGCAGCGATGTTATGGGTTGCTCTTGGCTTTGCGTTCTCATACAGTTCGCGTTTCGTAGACCTCGATCGCGAGCATCACCCGCTACATTCAAGTCAAACCGCCATGCCCCGCCGACCCGACTCCGGCCAGATCGACCTCTCCGAAATCTTCCGTCGGGTACAGGAAGAAATGCTCGCCCAGCTCTCCGTCGGTGCTCTCTTCGAACATCCGTCTGCAATGGGTCAGGCCACCGAGCAACACTGGCTCCAGCTATTCGACCGCTATCTCCCCAAGCGTTACCGAGCCGCCCCCGCCTTCGTCATCGACTCCACCGGCCGCCGCTCCCGCCAGATCGACATCGCCATCTTCGACAACCTCTACACGCCGCCTCTGTTCCCTCATTCCGCGGGACTCCACCTGCCCGCCGAGAGCGTCTACGCCGTATTCGAAGTCAAACCGACCTTCTCCCGCCAATGGCTCCGCGACGCCGCCGAAAAAGCCGCCTCCGTCCGATCCCTCCGCCGAACTTCTGTCTCCGTCATCGGCCGCGACGCCACCAAGCCGCCCGCAATCCTAGCCGGCCTCCTGGCGACGACGTCCGTCTGGACCGCCCCCACGTTCGCCGCCAACCTAGGCCGCGCCCGTCGCGACTTGGACATTGGATGCTGTCTCGAACATGGCTCCTTCGAAGACAACCGCATCAGTTCCCCTGACGACAGCCTGGTCTTCTTCATCATTCGCCTTCTCGACCGCCTCCGCGCCATGGGCACCGCCCCCGCCATCGACTGGGCAGAGTACGGAAAATGGGGACTGCCTACCGATTTCGAAGAATGATCCGTCCACCCGTCCGCATCGGCCCCCGAAATCGGCTGGCTGTCCCCATTTTCTTTGTACGCACGCACCCGAGGCTGTGACTTTGCCTTCATTCGCGTTCATTTGCGTTTATTTGCGGCCATTACTTCGCGGCTGGAGTTATCACAAATATCTCGAGTCCGTCACCCTCGCCGGCTCCCACGCCAAAGGCACCGACCTCAAGGACAGCGACTTCGACATCTTCCTCCGCCTCTCGCCCGACGCCCCTGGACCGCTCTCCGCCATGCAAACCTCGCTGTGGCACAGGCTTCAGCCTGTGTATCAGCCTGTGATCCGCAACGTCGCCGTCCGCATCATCTTCGAAGGCCGCTCAATCGACCTGGTCCCCGCGCGCCGCCGTGATACATGTGACATACTCTGGCAGGCGCGCCACAACACCTGGCTCAAAACCGATATCGAAAAACAGATCCGCTACGTCCGATCCAGCGGACTCATCGACGAAATCCTGGCGCTCAAGATCTGGCGCCGCCGCCACGCCCTCCGCTTCCCGTCTTTCTTGATGGAGCTCGCCACCATCCACGCCCTCTCACGAGCACGAGGGGACTGCCCACCGATTTCGAAGAACCAGCTTTGCACTAACCGCAGCAGCGCCCCGAAATCGGCTGGCTGTCCCCTTGAAATCTCGCAATCTTTCCCCGCCCTGCTTCACTTCCTGGCAACCGACTTCCCCACCACCCGCCTCCTCGACCCCGCCAACTCCAACAACATCGTCTCCGACCTCCTCACCGACGTCGAACGCCTCCGCATCGCCCGCCGCGCGCGTCTTAGCTTGTGGGGAAAATGGGGACTGCCTACCGATTTCGAAGACGTGTGAAAAATGGGGACTGCCTACCGATTTCGAAGAACGACCAGCCCGCTGCCTCGCAACGGTCGCCGAAATCGGCTGGCTGTCCCCATTTTCTAACCGAAAGCGCCCGTCCATCCAGAACGACAGACGCTTGAGCCCAACCCGCCCGACCATAACCCCGCCTGCTCGGGAGCGATGTTGTGAGTTGCGCTCGGCCTTTCCGTCTTGCCGATCTGTTATCCTCGGCCCGATGAAGCTGCCCAACGGTGGTGACGCCATCGTCGATTTAGTGAAGCTTCGCGATTATTGCCTCAACCCGTCGCACATTAGAGGCCGGCACAAGGCCCGAATCTTTGCCTCTGTTCTCGGCTTGACCCAAGCCGACGCCGAGTTCGTCCGTGAACGCCTGCTCAACGCCGCGGAAACGGAAGACGCCGTCGAATCGGACAGTGACGACTATGGTCAGCGCTACACTGTCGATTTCACACTCGTTCGCGGTGAGCGCCACGCACGCGTCAGGAGCGCCTGGATTGTCCTCCGGGACGAGCGCCTTCCCCGCCTGACGAGTTGTTATGTACTATTGAATTGAGGCGTTATGGCTGGATTTGACTTGCTCTCCGTGGTGGCCTTGCTGGAGGATATTCCCGCAAAAGGACTCCTCAGGGGTCAAGTCGGCACCATTGTAGAGACTCTGGCGCCGGGCGTTTTCGAAGTGGAATTCAGCGACGACTCCGGCCGGACGTATGCCTCTCTGGCGCTCCGTTCGGATCAACTCATGCGCCTCCGCCACGAGCCCGACCATCGCGCTGCGTAGTGACGCACGCACTATTACGTGCTGCATCGTGACTTCCGAAGGACCCGCAAGCGGGCATGTCGATGCCCGGCCATTCCGAGCCGCGACAGTAATGGAGCGGTTGTTTGGTTGACCATCGGCGAGACGTGGCCTGCTCGGCCGGCTACAGGTCGTCGATGGAGTTTACGCCTAGCCTCTGGAGGATCTGGTCGAGCACGGATTTCCCTAAATCATAGGGAATGTTCGGAATCCGTCAAGGTGGGCATAAGCATGGTTTTGATAGAATCAGGCTCATGCTGAAAGCCCCCATGTGCCCTTATCGCCTATGCTAAGAAAAGTCACGATAAGCAATTATCGATCATGCGCTCATACCTCCCTCGATCTCTCGACAAATCTATCCGTATTGATAGGCACGAACGGGAGCGGGAAGACCAATATCTTGAACGCGATAATGCTTTTAAAGCCGGTGTTAGAGGCTCCTCACCAGAGGTCCGATCGGTCGGGCTTAGTGGATTCAACCCTTGACGTTGAGTTTGATACAGACGGGTTCATGGCAACCCTTCACGCAGAAGTCAGTACGATCACCAACGAATCGAATGCCGACATATTCCAAAGCGTCAAGGAACACTGGCACACTAAGGCACCTGACGGAACGACGGCAGACATTCCTTTTTCCCTGCTGATAGCAATTCAAGATAGTTTCCATGATCAATTGGTGGCCTATTTCAGCCGCGGGGCCGTCGGGGACCAACCAACACCTGAAAAACTCACCAAGACGATAACACCCGACTTGAAGGTTCAGCTCAAGAACATTGCTCGTTTTTGCAGAGGAATGAAATACTATGGCGCTTCACAGTTTACCAATCCCGGAGCATGCCGAGTCGCCTTCGAGATCGGAGAAGACGGCCAAAGAACAACCTTTCGGGCTCGTCAAGAAGGACATACGCGAATCTTGTTCGATATGTACCAAGCTTCACGCGATCCTGAAAATAGCCGTTACCAGCAGTTCCTTGACATTGTAGGTCCCCACGGCCTTAAACTGATTGACTCCTTGTCATTCAAGAGGGTGCTCACTTCATCGTCAGACACGCTTGTGCGCCTCGGCGGAGATATCGAAAAACGCAAGAACAAGCGCTATCTCGTGGTTCCTACCGTCACGATCGGGAAACGGCACCTTTCTCCTAATCAGCTTTCAGAGGGCACGTTCAAAACACTGGTGCTGCTGTTTCACATCATGACGACCGAGAGCACCGCGCTTCTCATTGAGGAGCCTGAGGTGTGTATCCATCACGGGTTGCTTTCAAGCGTGCTCGAGCTCATAAAGATCCATTCGCGCGAGAAGATCATCATCTTAACAACCCACTCCGATTTCGTTCTCGACCAGGTCGAACCGGAAAATGTGCACCATGTTACGTTCAGCAGAAAAAAGGGGACGCAGGTTCGGCATATCCCGAACTCGATGAGCGGGCAAGAATACGACGCGCTTCGAAAATATCTACGAACACAAGGCAGCCTGGGCGAGTATTGGCGCGCGGGAGCGCTTACCGAGACGCCATGAAAATCGGCATCATAGCAGAGGATGATAGCGACGTTGCTGTTTTGCGTGAGATAAGTCTTAAACTCTTACTGCCGCACACAAACGTAGGATTCAGACACTGCGTCGGGCGAGGTGGTGGAGCGATACGCAAAAAGTGCTGCGCGTATGCCGTCAATCTCGTTGACCGGGGATGCCCGTATATCATCGCCATGCACGATTTGGATCAGCATGACGAAAATGAGCTTCGGGCGCTCCTCCAAGAAGCACTCAATACATCGGCTGCGAAGGTTACGGTGGTGCTACTTCCACGGCATGAAATCGAAAGCTGGCTTCTGTACGATGCACAAGCGATTGCGGACGCCTTCAAACAAAAGGAGTTGGTTCCGTTACCCGCGAATCCGGAGACCGTTCAAGACCCGAAAGAACATCTTGGAGATCTGATTTGGAAGCAATACCGCAAACAGTACCTTCATACGGCTCATAATCAGCAGATCGCAAAGCGCATCAGGGTAGAGGCCTTAAATCGAGCCGGCTCGTTCGGGCCTCACCCGCCTTTCATCGATCGGGTAAAAGCTGATTTGGAGGCTGATAAACCAAAAAGTCGTGGACGCCGCTAACGCGTAGCCAGAATCAAAAAGCCCCGATCTTGCGATCGGGGCTTTTCTTATTAATTGGGCAACGTCCTACTCTCCCACACACTTGGCGCGTGCAGTACCATCGGGGCTGAAGGGCTTAACTTCCGTGTTCGGGATGGGAACGGGTGGGACCCCCTCGCTACAATCACCCAAAAGTCGTTAAACAAGTCAGGATTCAGGAGTCAGAATAAAAACCGCCCGAAGGGCGATCCTCCATTCTGACTACTGACTTCTGTCTCCTGACTCCTTTTTGAATATTGACGGGCAAGCCACAATTTGCCATTTTCTTACTACGCGCAATCTTGACCTACTCTGAACCTACAGTAAATTATATGGTCAAGCCGAACGGGCTATTAGTAACGGTTAGCTTCATAGGTTACCCCACTTCCACTCCCGTCCTATCGACGTGGTCGTCTTCCACGGCCCTTGTTACCTTTCGGTTGGGAAAACTCATCTCGGGGAAGGTTTCACGCTTATATGCATTCAGCGTTTATCCCGACCAGACTTCGCTACCCAGCTCTGCCACTGGCGTGACAACTGGATCACAAGAGGTCTGTTCATCCCGGTCCTCTCGTACTAAGGACAACCCCCCTCAATTTTCCTGCGCCCACCACAGATAGGGACCGAACTGTCTCGCGACGTTCTGAACCCAGTTCACGTACCGCTTTAATAGGCGAACAGCCTAACCCTTGGGAGCTTCTACACCCCCAGGATGCGATGAACCGACATCGAGGTGCCAAACCGGAGCGTCGATGTGAACTCTTGACTCCGATCAGCCTGTTATCCCCGGCGTACCTTTTATCCGTTGAGCGATGGCCCTTCCATACAGAACCACCGGATCACTATGTCCTACTTTCGTACCTGCTTGACTCGTTGGTCTCGCAGTCAACCTGGTTTATGCCATTGTACTCAAAGGAGGATTTCCAAACCTCCTGAACCAAGCTTCGAACGCCTCCGTTACAGTTTAGGAGGCGACCGCCCCAGTCAAACTACCCGCCTACCAATGTCCTTCTCCCGGATTACGGGAGTAAGTTAGAATCACAGAATGCTCAGGGTGGTATCTCACTGGTGGCTCCTCCGAAACCGAAATTCCGGACTCAAAGCCTCCCACCTATCCTGCGCAGAGCACCCCATAATTCATTGATAGGGTATAGTAAAGGTGCACGGGGTCTTTCCGTCTTGTGGCGGGCATCCGGCGTCTTCACCGGAACCACAAATTCGCCGGGCGGCCTGTTAAGACAGTCATCAGATCGTTACGCCATTCGTGCAGGTCGGAACTTACCCGACAAGGAATTTCGCTACCTTAGGACCGTTATAGTTACGGCCGCCGTTCACCGGGGCTTCAGTTCACAGCTTCGCCTTGCGGCTAACCGCTCCCTTTAACCTTCCGGCACCGGGCAGGCGTCAGCCCCTATACGTCGTTTTCGACTTTGCAGAGACCTGTGTTTTTGTTAAACAGTCGCCTGATGCGCTTCACTGCGGCCCTCCGAAGAGGGCACTCCTTATCCCGAAGTTACGGAGTCAATTTGCCTAGTTCCTGAACAGACCATCACCCGAGCGCCTGAGAATACTCATCTCGTCCACCTGTGTCGGTTTGTGGTACGGATACTTCAACTCTCCTTAGCGGATTTTCCTGGCATACGGCCGGGCGGATTTCCCCTTCCCAACCTCACTTCGTCCCTCCATTAAGCCATTACAAGAGGGATGTACGTGATGCGTCCCCGCATCGGTCTTGATCGAATTAAAGTAGTCACGGAATGTTAACCGTGTGTCCATCGGCTACGCCTTTCGGCCTCACCTTAGGCTCCGACTAACCCTGAGCGGATTAACCTTTCTCAGGAAACCTTAGACTTACGGCGACCAGGGTTCTCACCTGGTTTTTCGCTACTTATGCTGGCAGAGTCTCTTCCTAACGATCCAGTTGTGTTTACACTCAACCTTCACATCAGTTAAGAATGCTCTCCTACCACACGACGCCCCGAAGGACATCGCATCCATAACTTCGGTACCATGCTTGAGCCCCGATGGATTGTCGGCACCGAGTCCCTCGACCAGTGAGCTGTTACGCTTTCTTTAAAGGATGGCTGCTTCTAAGCCAACCTCCTGGCTGTCTGAGGAACTCGACTTCCTTTCCCACTTAGCATGAATTTAGGGACCTTAGTTGATGGTCTGGGCTCTTCCCCTTTTGACGACGAAGCTTAGCCCCCGCCGTCTGACTCCTGCGCTACACGTGTACGGCATTCGAAGTTTGATTGAATTCGGTAACCTGGAAAGGCCCCTAGTTCATTCAGTTCTCTACCACCGCGACGGACCACGCAAGGCTAGCCCTAAAGCTATTTCGGAGAGAACGAGCTATCACGGAATTTGATTAGCCTTTCACCCCTACCCTCAGCTCATCCGAGCTGTT
>JAIQFE010000007.1:0-67500 GCA_020073445.1 Terriglobia bacterium | reverse complement strand
GATTTCACACCAGACTTGGAGCACCGCCTACACACTCTTTACGCCCAGTAATTCCGAACAACGCTTGCTGCCTACGTATTACCGCGGCTGCTGGCACGTAGTTAGCCGCAGCTTCTTCTTCGGGTACCGTCATTATCGTTCCCGTCGAAAGAGCTTTACACCCCGAAGGGCTTCATCGCTCACGCGGCGTCGCTGCATCAGAGTTTCCTCCATTGTGCAAGATTCCCCACTGCTGCCTCCCGTAGGAGTCTGGCCCGTGTTTCAGTGCCAGTGTGGCCGTGTGCCCTCTCAGGCCGGCTACCGATCTTCGCCTTGGTGGGCCATTACCCCGCCAACTAGCTAATCAGCCGCGGACTCCTCTTCCAGCGCATTGCTGCTTTCCTCTTACGAGCTTATGCGGTATTGTCCCCAGTTTCCCGGGGGTATTCCCCACTAGAAGGTAGATGATCCACGTGTTACTCACCCGTACGCCACTGTACTCATGGATTGCTCCACTTTCTCGTGCGACTTGCATGTGTTAAGCGCGCCGCCAGCGTTGATTCTGAGCCGGGATCAAACTCTCGTTTGAACCGTTTGGGGCAGATCCAGCTTAAGGAAAGCCGAACCTACCACCGATGTTTTAGATCACTTCGGTCTTGAACTCAAGTTACTGACGAAATTGCACCCCGACATTCCCTTGCGGAAACGCCGTGATGCTTCTTCTACTTAGCATCCAACCAGATTGTCAAAGATCTGCACGCCCCACGCTAAAACCCTTGCGGGTCTCAACGGCCCGAGCGATCTTGCGAAAGCCCGTAGGACGCCGGCCTCGAAACTCGTTTACGCACAGCAACGCACACTGCACGTTTAAACCTTTAAATGAACGCTGCCAACGCAGGCTGGACTAACTTACAATCACAGCCCAGGACGAAAAAGCTAGCGTCCAAAGGAAACTTAGGGAAGCTGAAAGAACTTCTTCAGTTTAAGGCTTGCCGATAGAACCCATCTACCGCGTCAGCCACACACCCCGCAGCAGGCACAAAACGCCTTGCCGCATAGTACCATTTGCTAATCTACCAAACCCTGGTCCGCTGCGCAAGGGGCAAAAGCAACTTTTTTTGTTCGCTTTTTGCTCTCTGGCAGGGTCTCTCGTTAGAGAGCGGCCTGGCAGGACTGAAATCAGTCTAGCAGATGGTTTCCCGGTGTGCAAGGTTTCAGAAGAATAAAACGAATCCACCGCCGAGGCCGAAGGGCTCGGACCAATCATTACCTTCACTACCGTCTCGCTCCGAAAGCAACTTCGATAAATCCCCGGCAGTCGGAATTCCATCACCGCTAGCATCGAACCTAGATTTGGACTCTGTCCGACTTGTCAGCGTTACATTCATGACAGGTGAGTCTGATGTTATGCTCTTCGCTGCTCCCGCCCTTTGATATCGGGATGATGTGGTCAAACTCGACCTCATTGTCCTGCAGATGCTTGTTGCAGTGCTGGCAGGTGTAGTTGTCCCGGCGAACAACCCGAATTTTCGTCCGGAATGGAATATATCTCCCGATCCGTCGCAGTTGCTCCGATTCTGTGAAGCTCTCCGCCGAGAAAACCACGGGACATATGTGCCCAAAAACGGAGCATTGCATTTCCGCAATTGCGAGAGGAATCGTCACGGGGTAGTCGTCAGGCTTGAATTTGTTGACCCGTCTTGAGAACTCGCCGCGCTTCTTCGGATCAAGCCTGCGGCCATCAGCAAGCCGTCCAGTTCGAAGACACTCCTTAAGATATTCGTGATGCCGTATCGCCTCATCACGTGTTCCCGGCAATAGAGGAGACTGCTCAACGAGCGGCCCGTATGGACAATAACGAAGCTCCCAGCAAGGCTTACAAACTCGTTTTGCTAACGATCTCCAGTGCTTCAGTACATCGTTATCCTTGTCCGTAGGAGCGTATCCTAACAGGCGCTTAATTTCGGGATGTAGCGCGGGAGGTTTGGGGACGGTCTTGGATGCCAAGATGCAATCTTACTAACAAATAACGTTGCACTTCGGCGTGACTTGCGGGTCGTAGGCGGCTCGCAGGTTCATCCGCATCTGCGCGGATGTCCCAAAATAGTGGGCCAGGCGCATGGCTGTATCCGCCGTGATCGAGCGTCGGCCGTTGACGATCAGGCTCACACGGCTGAGGGGAATCCGGGTATCGAAGCGGGGCTAAAAGCCCCGCGCAGGCTGAAGCCTGCGCTCCCAGATCAGCGAAGTAAGATGGACGACGGTGGAACCTGAGTGCCCCCCCTGACGGGCGGGGCTGGGTCGAACCGCCGAAATGTCGTCTGACACTCTTCTCCCACAGATCCACTTAACGACGCTGAAGATGTGTCTGACGCCATTTCTACCCAAAAATGGGGACAGCCAGCCGATTTCGCGCAGCTGCTGCGGACAGGGCCGCATTCGTTCTTCGAAATCGGTAGGCAGTCCCCATTTTCGCAGGAGTGCGTACGTCACAATTGAGACCAAAACGCCGCCGGCTTGGAAACGGGCGCTACCAGATTCGATGCGACTGAAGGCCTGCCCCACAAAGATCAGAATGCTTAGGATTAGAGCAGGATGGATATCACCAACAACGCGTCCTCGGGCCGATTTGAGGTTGCCGTCGACGGAGGGATCGGTTTCTTGCGATACAAGATTGAGACCGATACCATACTGCTTCTGCAGGTCGAAGAGCCTCCCGAGGCCTGAGGTTACGGCGTCGCGGCCGAGTTATCCCGCGCCGCGTTGGAATTCGCGAAGGAGCGAGGGCTGAAAGCTATCCCGGTCTGTTCCTATGTCGCCGCCTATATCCGGCGACACCCCGAATACGCAGCGACCTAAGCGGGCAACGGTTCCGGCTGCAGGCCCGGATCGAGCACGTCGGGACCCGGGTCGTCAGGGTCTGGCAGCGAGGGCGGATTCAGAGGACCGGGAGGCGTGCGCTCGGGGTCGGGATCGGGAGGGGGCAATTTGGGATCGGGCATCGAGTCTACTCAGTAGATGCCTTGAACACGGTTACGTTTCCGACGCCCCCTGAGCCGTCTTCAGTCCGGAGCGTGGTTGATCTTCAGCTGCACAAACGTATCCAAGCCTTCGTCCACGTGGACGCTGGTAGCTCTGGGCACCAGTTCGCGCAAGTGCGGCGTGTCCGCCATGGTTCGCACATCGAACCTGTCGAGAGCGATCGCGTAATAAGTGCCGGGGGGAATCCCGGTCAGTTGAGATGTCGTCAATGGACTGGAAATGGAATAGCCTATCCCCGTCAAAGTCTGCGGCCACAACACAACTGCCCAAGAGCCCGATTGATCCAGAGTCCAGCGAACGGTGCCGCCGTGCTTGAGAACGACCCGCATCGGCGGAGACGACACCGTGAGTTCTACGGTCTTTCCGGTCACGTCGCTCGAGCCCAAGAGCGCCGCGGCGTAGTAATTGCCGGCTGCCTCTGTCGAGATCAAGTACCGCCCCGGTATGACTCCCTCGAAACGGAGCCTGCCGTCTATATCCGGCCGGATCGTTCCTCCAAAATAACCAGTTTCCCCAGTGAGGGTAACCGCGACGGAGCCCGCAATGGACGGCGAGGCGTCGCCATCGTCGACTGTTCCGGAAAAATCAAACGGCATCCTCAACTGAATTTTCAAATCGTCCAGGTCCCGGCGGCCAAGGCTGATTGTCTCGCTGCCAAAAAGGATTACGTCCCGCTGATGGATTTCATCGCGCACCAAATCGGATTCGACGCGGACAATCCAATCGCCCGGCCACACCGAGGGAAACTCAAACGTCCCATCGTCCCCAGTGGTGGTGGACTGGGTTGCGTTGAACGTATCCGGAAGCGAACTGCGCCGGATGGAAAACACTTGCCGCCCGTTGTACGCAGTGAGCCCATCAGCGCCTCTATCGAAAAGCTGCACAACGGCATCAGCAGCCGGGTTTCCATCCAGGTCCAACACGACGCCGCTCACCCGGTAGACCGGGGAAGACTGCAGTCGAATCTCATACCCACTCAGCTCGACGCCTGCGCGGATGGTAATCGATTCTGCCTGGCTGCGCTCCAGTGAGGATGGATAGTAGGTGGGCACAAGCGCGGTAGTACGGAGTCCTTCCTGCGTCAATGTGGATTCGGCGATATCGGGCCGGGCGAGCAAGGTGAAGGAGCCCGGCGGGAGTTGATCGAAAGTGAAATATCCATCGTCATTGGTCTGGGCGATTCCTCTGTAGGGTCCGAGATCCACGGTTGCTCGTGCGGGTTTCCCGTCGATTCCAAGTACGCGTCCGCGCAGAGTCGCAGGTGGAAGCAGCTTCAGACGCGGCTGGACCGGACTTCCATCGGCGCCTATATGAAATGGAAACTGAGCCCTTCCGAGATACCCTGGCTTCTCCGCAGAAGCGATGTAGTCGCCTGGGTGCAGGCCGGTGAACCGAAACACTCCCGCTTCATCCGTAAGTCCTATGTACGGCCCACTCCCAATTAGCTGTACGTTAGCGCCGCCGATACCAGCGTTAGTAACTGCGTCCACCACGACGCCCTCGATGGTTACGGTGTTCTGCGCGGGTAGCAAGGCTGCTATCCCAAACAGACCCATAAAGGCGAGGACTTTCATGGGAATATGTTGACATAACGTGACGCTATTTGTCCGCGGTCGGGATCGAGGTCAGCGCGATTCCAGTGGCGCGCAGGCCGAGCAAGGCGATGTTGCCTGAGGTCACGGAGAAGACCGCAGTTCCGCGATTCCCCGGTATTCCATTCACTACATCTTTTAAGAGAAAGGCCGTGTGAGCGTTCGCCGCCAGAGTAGGAAGAGTGACAATGCCAATCACACTGCCGTCGAAGTTCGTCACGGTCACCGTAACGTTGACGGGGATAGCGCTGGGGTTGGCGATCGCGATGGCGGTGACAGAGAGCCTATCGTCCCAGAGTAAGGTGCTGGTGGTCGTGCTGGCCGAAGAAAACGGCACCACCGCTTCCTGAGCCGGTAACGGCGGGACGGGTGGCAGGGTCTGGCGGAACACACCGTATCCGACGATGCCAGGAGGCGGTATGAATGATGCATATCCTTGGGTCACTCCCGTGCCGAAATTCGGGGCTTCGATCACCGTGCTAGCCCCGGGGGCAAGCGTAACCGTAGTCGCGCCGCCGGTGATCAATGGAACGTTCATCATGGGCGTCCCGATATCGGTCGTGAAGTTCACCGGAAACGATACCGTTGCGGTTCCAGTATTCGAGAAATAGATGGCGGAGTACCAGCCTCCTCCGAATGCGAACTGGGGCATGATCTTGCGGGCGCCGGAGGCGAAACCCGCCACATTCTGAATCTGCGCTTGAGTGACCGAGTATCCCAACACCGCGACCTCATCAATGAGACCCTCAAAGGGCAAAAATGAGCCGCCGGCGGACATCCCGCCGATCGCGAGTTCGGTACTACTGAAGCTGGGACCGGCGGCCGTTCCGCTGGTCGTGTTCACTCTAGCGCCGTCGACATAGAGTTGAATGTTAGATAGCAATCCGCTGCCGTCATTCACCGCGACCACGAAATGCCACGCTCCGTCGTTGACCGGGACGTTGGATTGGACCTGCGAGAGGGCCCCTTGCGAATCCATAATGAGGGCGAGTCGTCCCCCGCCTTGCGGCGCGGAGCCTGGGCCGTTGTTGACGACCAGGGCGTAGCCATTCAAATTAGCATCCACCTTGCCTACGATGATCATGGGAGATAGCCCCTGATTTGCAGTTTTAATCCAGGCCATCAGGGTGAACGGCTGTGAGATGACGAAGTTAAAAGTATTGCCCGCCGGAGCGATTATGGACTGGACCTTAGAACTGTTAAACACCCCGGCTTGGCCATTCGGGTCGATGGGAGCTCCGCCGCCGGGCAGAGTGAAGCCTATCGGGTTAGGAAGATTTGTATTCGCGCCGTTGTTGTGTCCCGGGCCGGCATCGTTGAGATTGCCATCGAGCTTCCAGTAGCCCAGCGGGTTGAGCGACATCACGCCAACCGTATAGGCCGTGCTCTGCCCGAAGGACAATGGCGCCGCGAGGACCGCAGCGATGATCAACCGTGATGGGAACTTCATGGGCGATAGCCTCCTGATCGATATTGGCATAGTATTCGGGAAATCCCGCACGTAGGAGATACCTAGTTCGGGCGCCAGTTTCCCTAACGTTGTCCTTAAGAGAGATGTACTACGCGGCAGGATGTTTCCCGTTACGGCTTCGGAGTGATTTTCACGACCATCGCCGTGAAGCTCTTGCCCGGTTCGACCAGGAACTGATGGACGGTGTTCGCGGGAATATAGAGAACGTCGCCTGCGGCGATCGGATACTTAGTACCACCCTCAATCGACTTACCCCGCACCTCGTCGGGTGCGCTGGGCTTTCCCTCGACGATTTTGCCGCCGACGAGCACAGTTCCCTCCCCTGAACGGATTAGCAACAGATCGGCCTGTTTTTCGTGGATTTCCGCCTCGCCGTTGCCGTTACGGAACGCGACGAACGCGGAATCGAGCAGGCGCTCGGTGCCGAGGTGGCGATCGGCATTCAGCTTGGACAGGGCCGACTTGTCGAAGTCTTTCTGTTGAGCGGAACTCCAGAACAAGGGCTGCGCGGGATCGGCGGCCGGTAACGCGGCAGAGAACGCGAGCACGAGCAGAATGGTGGCCTTCATAATGCGGCCAGTATACGCCTTCCTTTTGGTACAAACCAGCGGTGCAAACCAGGTATTGACATCACGGGCAAATAGCGCTACGCTTTGTAGCGCTACCTCCTGTAGCGCCTATGCCCAGCGTAAAACCACCCCGAAAATCGCTCAGTGACCTGGAACACCTGGTGATGGACGTCATTTGGAAACGATCCGCGGCCACCGCCGAAGATGTTCGAGAGGCGCTGGCGGCCCGGCATCCGATGAAAGATTCGACCACCAGAACCGTTTTGAAGCGTCTCGAAGAAAAGGGCTATCTGGAGCACCGGGTGGAGGGACGGACCAACATCTACCGCGGGCTGACAGCGCCGGAAAACGTGGCTGTTCGAGCGGTGCGGCAAATTATCGACCGGTTCTGCGGCGGATCGATCGAGCAGCTTCTGGTCGGCATGGTGAACGACGAGGTTTTGGACGAACAGGAACTGCAGCGACTGGCGAAAAAGCTTGTGCGTTTGAAGAGCCGCAAAGAGGAGGGATGAGATGGGACCGAACGACTTCCTGTGGTATCTGGCCGTCCTTTCCTGCCGCTCGCTGGGACTGGCCTGCCTGACTTGGGTGACCCTGCGGGTGTGCCGGATTAAGTCCGCATCCGTGAAACACGCGGTCTGGACCGTCGTAACCGCGGTGATGCTTGTGCAACTAGCGGCGAGCCCCGCACTGCCGTCCGTTTCCCTCAAGGTGCTCGCTCCCGTGGCGGATGCGGCGTCAACCTTGACTTCTCAACTGGAACTCCCGCCGACACCCGTTCCACTTTCGAATTCGGCTGGCCGGCATCTGTCCGTCAGTTGGAGAGAGGCTTTTATCGGCGTCTATGCGGTGGTCGCGTTCGCGCTCCTGGTTCAGCTTGCTTTCGGCTATCTGCTCGCTCGGAGGCTGGTGCGCAACAGTAAACCACTTGACTGGTCTCGAGTACGGGAATCCGAATCGATTTCCGTTCCCATGACAGTGGGGCAAATCTCGCCGGTAATCCTGCTGCCGTTGGGATGGCGCGAGTGGGACTCGGCCAAGCTTCGAGCCGTGCTGGGACACGAAGAAGCTCACATTCACAGAGCGGACTGGGCGATCGGCGTAGTGGCCCGCATCAATTGCTGCGTGTTTTGGTTTCATCCGCTGGCGTGGTGGTTGAAGAAAGAACTCGCCCTCTTGGCGGAATACGCCTGCGACGATTCGGTGTTGGCGCAAATGGGAGATCGGCGGCAGTACGCGCAGGCCTTGCTCGAAATCGCGTGCGCGATGAAATCGGCACACGGGCGGTTACTGAGAGATGCAGTGCCTATGGCAAAGGAGACCAACGTGAAAAAGAGAATGGAGCAGATTCTGGACGACACGAGAACGATCCCGCAGGCCTTCGGGCAGCGAGGCTGGGTCGCGCTGCTGATGTGCGCCTTGCCTATGGGATATTTCGCGTCCGCGGTTCAGCTCGCGCCGGCGCAGAGCAGGACAGTGATCCCAGTGGCGGAACCCTCAACAGCGCCAGATCCCATTCCGCAACCAGCGAAACAACCGGCGCGGATCATCGCGCAGACGAGACGAGACACTGGTCAACAACTTCCACCCCAGGCTGCTCCTGCCCCCGTTCCTGCACCGCCCCTGGCGTCCTTTGATAGCCCGTATCAGAAGTGGCTGGACGACGACGTGGTCTACATCATTTCAGTTGAAGAAAGCCGGGCTTTCCGTCGGCTTCGGACCGACGAGGAGCGTCAGCAATTCATCGCGCAGTTCTGGCTCCGGCGCGATCCAACGCCCGGCACCGAAGAGAACGAATTCAAGGAAGAGATGTATCGGCGTATTGCCTTCACGAATGATCGCTTTTCCACCGCCATTCCTGGATGGAAGACTGACCGAGGCGCGATCTATATCAAGTACGGTCCACCCGATGCGTTAGACGTGCATGGCGAGACCCCAAACACCTACCCTTACGAGACGTGGACCTATCGTTACCTCGAAGGTATGGGCACCAACGTGGCGTTGGAGTTCGTCGATCCGACCATGACAGGTAGGTATCACCTGACCAAGGATCCAACCGAGAAGGAACGCCGGTAGGACGCGGTCACGTTCCCTAAGGCAGTACTAAGATCATGGTGCGTACCGCTTGCGAATGTAACCTCCGGCTGATTCAGCCTATACGACAGCCTTGATACTTTCAATCCAGCGGCGGATCACCTCTCGCTCGGATCAAGAAAGGAAAAAGGCAATGAAAAACTTGATTTTGAAGCTACAGGTCATGAAGGACACCAGAGGCCAGGACCTCGTCGAGTATGCCCTGATGGCGGGTTTTGTGGCCGTGGCCGCCGCCGTAATCATGCCCGGAGTCTCGGCCAGTATCAGCCAGATCTTGTCGAAGGTTAGCTCAGTGCTCAGTGCAGCTAACGACGTGAGCTAGTCGGTTACTGGCGGGGCCTGCCGGAATTACGACGGCAGGCTTATTCGCCTTGTACCGGCTGCCAGGTCTTGTCGGGATTGAAGCGCGCGATCCGGGGAGCCAGCGTATCGGTCGCGGGACCCAGATCCTTTTCGTAAACGATGCCGCGGTGGTTGACGATGAATGTCTTGATCCCTGAATCGCCGTACTTCGCGGGATACGCAATCAGCGCGAAACCGCCGATCATGTCTCCCTTCACGACGTAAGGCTGCGCCCCGCCCGGTGCGTCGGGACCCTGCGACGTCAGGATGCGGAAGTAGTAACCGTGATACGGCTCGGCAGTCTTGCCGCCGCCGATGGCTGCCGCCGCTTGGCCGAACGCCTTGGGAACCAGACTGTCGGGATCGCCGTCAGAATAGAGACCGTTCTTCTTCCCTGGAGTGCTCACGATCCTCTGGGCGTAATCGAGAACTCCGTTTCCATTGCGATCGCGCGAGGCATATTCCATCTGCGCCTCGACGTAGCCGCGGCAGACGTCGATCGCAACCAGTTCGTTGCGGCCCACGCGGCGCGCGAGGATTTCGACCCTGCCCCGCGCAATATCAAAATGCCACTGACCGGCCTTGGTGCGAACCAATGGGATCGGAAGCGGCCAGTCGTCATTGCCGGCGATAATCACCGCGCGATTGGGATTGGCCGGCTCAACCTGAACGGTCATCTTTTCGTGCGCGCGGCGGGCGAACTCGGCGCGCCTATCTTTGTCTTCGGCTGGATCGCCGGATTGCACAATATCGGCACTTTGCGGGCCGAAAAGTTTCAGAAGGGCTGCTGTGTCGTTCTTGCCCGCGGCATCGACCAGGGCTTGCGCCGCTTCCTGCGGAGTCGCGAAGGATCGTTCAGCTGCCTGTTGACCGATGAGCACAGCGGTCGATAGCGCAGCGAATGTCAGAATCAGAGTTGATCTTGTCATTGGCCGAATCATCCATGTACTCCTATCGACGTCGTCCGCCGCCAGGGGGTGCAGAGCGGGGTGCAGGCGCAGCCCTAGGCGCTGGCGCAGGTCTGGGTGCAGGCGCGGATCTTTGCTGCGGAGGAGCAGCTCTAGGCTGGGGCGCGCTGCGGGCCGGCCCCAGGCTGGACATTCCGTGCTCGGCATGAGTGTTAGCAGCCGCGCCATTCTCCATTCCGCCGAATGCGCCGCGATTTTGTTGCTGCCGCGGAGGATTGTTAGGAATGTTGCGATTGCCGAAACGCTCAAAGGTCTGCCCAGGCGCGTTCCGAACTCCTTCGGGAATCGATCGTGGCGCGATGTTCTGCCGCACATTGCCGCGGAACCGATCCCGCAGCCCGGGATTCGCGTAGGGCACACCGCCGCGATGCTCCGGATCGTGCGACCAGACGCTGGTCCCATGCGCGTTGCCGATATTTCGGCCGTTGAAGTTGTATTCGTGAATGAATCTATTGTTCACAATCACCCGGCGGTCGCGCCATCCGGGATGCCAGCCCCATCCGCCCCATCCGTGCCAGCCGGATCCGAAGAACAGACCGATGTTGATGCCGCCGCCGAAACCGAAATACAGGCCGCCCCCCAGGATGGTTCGCGGAGGCCAATACCAGCGCGGGTAGGGATACCAGAGAGGAGGTCCCCAAATCCACACCGGATCATAGACCGGAACGTAAATCACGTCCGGATCGGCGGGCTCGATGTCGATGTACGATTGACCGCCTTCATTCGTAGTCTGAACGTTCAGCTGCGGTGTCGATTGCAGTTTGCCCGCTTGCTGGGCGCGCTGCCGCATGCGCTGCACGGCGTCCATGACGTCGTTCTGCTGGGCCAGGAACGCGTTTCCCAGGTTAGTGGTCCAGGTGACGTCGTCATTCAGACGCTTCATCACATCGGGAAAGACTACCAAAGCCTGAACGCTGGGATCCCAGTTCTGCTGTTGCGCGGCCTCCGTCAACGCCGGACCGGACAGATTTGGATTTCTTTGCGTCCACTGGTACGCTTCTACAACTTCCAGGGGATATGTCGCAGCCACCATGATCTGGCTCAACAGTTCGTCTGGATAGAGGGCGATAGGAGCGACCAAGTCGTCCAACTGATCGGGGGTGAGGGTCTGGCCCGGCGGCGGCAGAGGAGGCGGTTGTTGCTGGGCCGTCGCGGATAACGGCGCGAAGGCAAGCCACAATCCAAGAAAAAGAATCGCGGCACGGTCGGATCCGGCAAAACGCTGCTGGAGCATTTTCACCTTCCTGCTCCGATTATATGCACGTTAAAACATGCGTCGTCGTGTGCTCTACGGCATACCCTGGCTACGATAGTGGCGCGAGCCGCCACCGGCCGTAGGCGACGAACGCCGACAACAAGGTCGCCACCAGCGGTAACAAAGCCGTCGCAATCATCCCGCCCATCACTGTGACCACCGTGGCCCCGATCACGATGATCGTCAGGCAGGCGGCGGCCAGGGGCGTCAGGCCAGGCTTAATGTGCAGGAGTCCCGGGAGAATCAGACCGATCCCCCCGAGCAACTCGCAGACCCCGACAAAGTGGAGGAACGAAATCGACATCCACGCCGGCATGCCTTGAGTCATCTGATCGGCCGGTGTCAAAAACTTCGCTCCTCCGGCGACCAGAAAGAGCACCGCGAGCAATATCTGAAGGATCCACAGAGTGCGATTCATGCCTGTTTCGCCTTTTCCAAGTAAGCCTCCAGTTGGTCCAGGGTTCCCTTGAAGCCTTGCTTCATCGATCCGCGGCCGGCATCGTAGGTCCTGCGCTCTTCTTCGGTCGCGTTGACCGGGTATCCGGAAATCGTCATGGTGGTTTTGCCGTCCTGCTCCGACAATGCCATTGTATTCAGAACTTCGAGCGGCCAGGTGGGGCTCGCCGGATGCCGCAGTATATTGCCATCCTTATCGGTGAACGAAACCACGGAGCTCAAGCGCTCCGGCGGAACGATTTCCCGATATATCCACTGGCCCCACATCTCGTGGCCATCCGGAGATCGCATGGCGTAGCGGAATACTCCGCCTGGGCGAAGATCCACGTCGCAAACGAGCATCGTGAATCCCTTGGGCCCCCACCAATGCTTGAGACGCTCCGGTTCGGTGACGGCTTTCCACACCAGATCGCGGGGCGCATCGAAAACGCGTGAAAAAGCGAACTACTGGTTGGGGATGGTCTTGGCGAGGTGCTCGCCAAAGCGATCCAAAGTCTGGTTTCCGCCCTCGATAGCATGATACTTCGTAACCACCATCTCGCGTTCGGCGGCGGTTGCAAAGAGCGACCGCATGGTCAGCCTGGTCTTGCCGCTTTCCTCGGCGAAGGTCACCGTCACGCGGAAAGATCGCTGGCCCTCATCGCCATGATCGTAGACCAGGAGCGCAGGCTTCGCGATCTCCAGATACACGATCTTGTTCGGATAGTCTGTGCCATCCGGGCCGTGCATGATGAAGCGCCAGACGCCGCCGGGCCGCACGTCGATTTCGTGAGTCGTGGTGGTGAATCCCGTGGGTCCCCACCAGGATCCGACGTGCTTGGGATCGGTCCACGCCTGAAACACCAGGTCGCGGGGCGCATCGAAAACGCGCGAGATAACAATCTCGCGATCGGATGCTTTTTCGAGAGATTCGCCGAGACGCTCCAGGCTCTGCGTCCAGCCCATCTCCATACCCTGAAGGTATTGAGCCGCGTAGGCGACCTTGGCGACGCCGCGTGTCGTAAGCGTGAGTTTCGTTTTGCCGTTCTGATCGTCGAAAGTAACTGTCGTGAAGCCCTCAATGATCGCGTTTCCGTCTTTATCCACGGCGTCATTCGTGAAGGCCAGCCGCGCCGGCGGGACAATCTCCCGATATACGCCTTGGGCCGGATGCTCGGCCCCGTCGGGCGCGCACATGATAATTCGCCACGCGCCGCCCGGTCTCACATCCATCTGTTCGACGCGATTTGTGAAGTGCTTGGGCCCCCACCATCGCGCCATGTGTTTCGGATCCGTCCAAGCGCGGAACACCAGTTCCCGCGGCGCATCGTAGACACGTGTGATGACCAGATCCCGTTCCATTGGAAGGGCGGCAGGGTTAGGGCTTGCGTTGCTTGCGGCCATGGTTCTTCTCCTTGTGCTTTAGTTCCTTGAGGTATTCATCCAGGCGATCTAAACTTTGCTCCCAGAAACGGCGGTACTCTTCCACCCAATCGGCGACTTCCTTGAGCCGGCCTGCTTCGATCCGGCAAGGCCGCCATTGCGCTTCCCTGCTCCGTGCGATCAGGCCGGCGCGCTCCAGAACCTTGAGGTGCTTGGATATGGCGGGCATGCTCATGTCGAAGGGCTTGGCCAGTTCGGTGACGGGAGCCTCACCTGTGGCCAGACGCGCCAGGATCGCACGCCGCGTCGGATCAGCCAGGGCGGCGAAAGTCGAGCTGAGGTGATCCGTCGTCATTTGCATTTAAGCCTTCATGTAACCCATCGGTTAAATAACCGCTGGGTTAAATATACCCGCCAAGTCGACGGGTTGTCAAGAGCTTTAATGGAGGCATGAGCGAATTCCGAACCGAACATGACACCATGGGCGAAGTGCGCGTTCCGGCTGACGCCTTGTACGGCGCCGAAACCCAGCGCGCGGTCGAGAATTTTCCGATCAGCCGGATGCGATTCGGACGCGCATTCCTCGGCGCGCTCGGACTGGTGAAGTTCGCGGCAGCGCAGGCGAACCGGCGGACCGGTACCCTGCCCCCGCCGCTTGCCGGCGCCATCGAGACCGCAGCGCAGGAAGTGATGGACGGCCGCCACGATTCCCAATTCGTCGTGGACGTGTTCCAAACCGGCAGTGGCACTTCCACGAACATGAATGCCAATGAAGTGATCGCCACACGGGCGACGGCGTTACTGGGTAAACACGTACATCCCAACGATCATGTCAACCGCAGCCAATCGAGCAACGATGTATTCCCAACCGCGCTGCACATCGCCGTAGCGCGAACCGCGCATGAAACGCTGCTGCCCGCAATGGACACGCTTCATCATGCGCTCGATGGCAACCGGCAACAGTTCTGGGGGATCCTCAAGATCGGCCGGACGCACTTGCAGGACGCCGTGCCGATGCGGCTGGGACAGGAGTTCGGAGGGTATGCCCGGCAGGTAGAGTCGTCGCAGGCACGAATCCGGCAGGCTCTGGAGGGTGTCTATGAGCTTCCGTTGGGTGGCACGGCCCTTGGCTCGGGCCTCAATGCCGCTCCGGGATTTGCGCAAGCTGCCTTGGCCATCATTACAGAGCGAACCGGGCTGCCGTTCCGCGAAGCCCAGAATCATTTCGAGGCGCAGGCGGCCCGTGATGCAGTGGTGTTTCTCAGCGGCGCCCTCAAGAGCTACGCGATCGCGCTGACGAAAATCACGAACGACATTCGCTGGTTGGGATCGGGACCGCGCTGCGGATTAGGCGAGCTGCATCTGCCCGAAGTTCAGCCGGGATCGAGCATCATGCCGGGCAAAGTGAATCCCGTGATCGCCGAAAGCGTGCTGATGGTGTGCGCGCAGGTCATCGGACATGACGCGACGATCAGCTGGGCCGCAGCGGCGGGGGCGTTCGAGCTGAACACGATGATGCCGGTGATCGCTTATGACGTCCTGGAGTCGATCGAGCTGCTGGCCGCGGCTTCGCGAAATTTCGCTGACCGTTGTATCGCGGGGCTGGAGGCGAACGAATCCCGGCTGCGGGACACCATTGAACAGTCGCTGGCGCTGGCAACGGCGCTGACACCAGAAATCGGCTACGAACGCGCAGCGGCGCTCGCTAAGATCGCGTATGAATCCGGTCGGACGATCCGCGAAGTCGCGAAGGAACAAAGTGGAATCGAGCAGCACAGGCTGGCTGAGCTGCTCGATCCGATGAAGATGGTCGGCAGGTGACTAGATCACCTGCCCCACTGTTCTAAGCCTGGAAGTAGCCCGCGGCCAGCTCGGGTTTCTGCTGGAGAGCCTGACGCCAGTAGTCGCGCGCTTCGTCGACCGATCCCTTGGCTTTCAGCGCGTGGCCCAGGTTGAGCAGCGCCTCGGCGAAGTTGGGACGCTCGGTGAGCGCTTCCTTGTACAACTTGATCGCGTCATCCAACTGGCCGGACTTCTGTAGCAATAAGCCGGTGTTGTAGAACAGCTCCGGAGTGCGCTCGCCGGATTCGATGAGCTTGGCCTGGAGATCGAGGGCTTTCGGCAGATCCTCGCGCTCGACAGCCATGGCGGCCAGACCGCGCATCGCGTCGAGGGACGACGGATCGGTTTCGAGCACCGCTTGGAAAGCCTTCGCGGCTTCTTCGTGCATGCCGAGCTTCCAGTGCGCCAGACCCAGGTTCAACTGCGCTTCCGGCCACGGAGTCCGCTTCCGGACGCAGTTCTGGAAGGCTTCGGCAGCCCCGCGATGGTCGTCGCGCTGCAGACGCAGGTAGCCCAAGCGGAACCAGGCGTCTTCCCACTCGGGATTCCGCGCCAGGAGCTTCGCGTACAGCTGCTCGGCTTGTTCCTTCTGGCCCTGCTGTTCGAGCACGCTGGCCAGGTTGTAGATCACGTCCGCCAGATCGGGCGCGATTTGCAGAGCGCGTTCGTAATTCTCGCGCGCGGCCTTCAGGTCGCCCTTTTCCTGCAGGACGATTCCGAGGTTGACATGGGCCTGCTTGGCATCGGGACGGATGCGAACGGCTTCGCCATAAGCCTTGGCGGCAGCATCGGTGCGTCCGCACTTCTGCTGAGCCACGCCGAGGTTAAACCAGCGCTCGAAGTGATCCGGAGTAAATTCGACTAACTTCTCGCAATAGCGCGCAGCCGCCTCGAAGTCATTCGAGTGGAACGCGCAGGTGGCCAGGCCTTCGAGGGCGGCCTGCGAGTGCGGACGCATGGACAACAGCCGCTCGGAGTATTCCTGGATCGCGGCGACTTCCTTGCGGGCCATGCCGATGGTGATCAGGTTCACCAGGCACTCTTCCGATTGCGGATTCTTGGCCAGAATCTTGGTGTACAGGCTGGTGGCTTCGTCGAACTTCCACAGCAATTGCAGGGCGACGGCCTTGCCGAACAATGCGGTCTCATGCTCGGGGTTCGAGGCGAGGACCTTGTCGAAGCAGGCGATCGCCGGCTCGGGTTTCTCCTGGCGAAGCAGGCAAATGCCCCAGCCGAGATTCGCTTCCTCGCGCTGCGGGTCCACCTCAAGGGCCTTCTGGAACGAATCCGAAGCTTCCTGCCAGCGGCCGAGCTTCTCGTAACAGATCCCTAGATTGAAGTTCGCGGTGGGATGCTGCGGAGCGGCGCCGAGCAGTTTCTCGTAAGTCTTCACGGCGTCGTCATACTGCTCCAGCTCGAACTGGATGTGGCCTTTGGCGGCGTAGATATCCGCGCCCTGCTCGCCGTTCTCGATGGCGGTGTTGAGCTCGCGCAAAGCTTCCTTGCGCTTACCTTCCAGGTGCAAGGACACGGCTCGCGCCAGAGACGCCGATACCGGTTGTGCTTTTGCGGATCCCGATGCCGCGTCTGTTTTCTTTTTTCCACTCATGGTTGCCAGCTCCCGTTTGTAGTGTCGTAAGGCGCCAAGTAAGCGCACAGGCGTCCTAACATGTCGTATTGATGCGTAATCTGCATCCAACGCAGGCGGCTCGCCTCACCGCTTGCAGTAAAGAACCCGATTCCGCCCCTCGGCAAACGGGTCTCTGTCCAACTATCGGCAATTTGCCCCTGAACCTCTACCGAAAAATCGTTTCCCTGCACATTCATCAGCACCCGGTAAACCGTATCGGCGCGAACGCTAAGAGGAATGGCGACGTCGTGGCGGTCCCGAGCCTTGCCGTTGATCACGGCATAGCGAGTCAGGCCGATGGTCGGCATCGGGCCGGGTTTCAAAACCTCCAGCTTCACCACGTAAAAGTTTTCGAAATCCGCGGCGCGCACCACCCAGCTCAAAGCCTTCTTGTCGATCAGACCCAGGAACTGTACCTGGTAGTCGGTCAGATTCACGGAAGGCCGGTAGAGCGCCAGCGGGCCGGGCCGCACGAATCCAGTCTGGTCGAAGGACCATTCTGTGGTGGAACCGCCCGGGCTGGCCCAATTATCCAGGCCGGAACGGAAATCCTCGTCCAACGCCACAGCGGCGCGATTTTCCAGGGTCTGGCGGACGTTCATCCACTCCGTACCCAGTACACGCTTGAAACCGCCGCTCAAATTGGTGGAGCTTTGCGGCGCGGCGAAGGCCACCCGCGGCAACCCCGGATGGAACACCAGTGCGAGCAGCGCCGGAATCGCGAATAGCAGAAGTTTCAGATCGCGCGGCGCGTGATTCCAGAATCCAGTCGCGTGGGCCCAGGCCGGTTCCAGCTTGCCGAGCCCGTCGCCACGCATGAGCGAGCCGATACCGTTTCCCGGCTGCCGAAGCTCTTCCTGAGGCGTTTTTCGATCCAGTGGCTCGAGTCCGGAGACTGGAAGCATCGGATGGGTTTCCACAGCCTGCGGCAGCAAGCGCGCTATCGGCTCAACCTGCGGGGCGTCCGCGGCCGCTCTGCGTTTCCGGGCGAAAGTCAGCGGCAGCATCCCTGCGAACAGCGGCGGCTCAATAGTCTCAACGAGGGCGCCCATGGAGACCATGCGCGGATAGGTGACATCCGACGAGACTCCCATGGAAAGATCGAACGCCAGGGATTCGGCGGTTTGACGCGCGAACACTCCTTGCGCAGGCCGTGTCGAGTTCGAACGGAGAGGTAGGAGTCCCGCCAGGTCCATCTGATAGGCGGAAGCTTCCCGAGCGAGCGAAGTCAGGCTAGACGAGGTGACATCCGGCGAAGTGCCCTTCGAAAGGTCGAACGACGGGAAGTTGTTCGCTTGACGGGCGAACGTTCCTGGCACCGGCCGCGACAGGTTCGAGAGAAGGCTCTGGAGACCCGCCATGTCCATCTGGAACCCGGGCGCCTGCGCGGGCGGCATCGCCGCGGCGGCAAGCCCGGTCTGCGGATTTACGGCAATCTCGGAAATCGCGGTGCGGCCTACAGCCGTTCCTTGGGCCGGCAGCACGACTGCGGAGAGCTCCAGCAGTTCCGTGCTGGAAACAAGTTGATATTCAGGCGTTCCGGCTGGCGATGCTGCCGCTGGCAACAGGGTGCCGGGAGTCGCATCGAACTGCTGTGGCGGCGGACAGGCCGGGACCCAAGCCTGCTGATGCGCCGCGAACGAACCGAGCTCCTGCATCTGATCCGGATGCGGCATCTGCTGGTCGAGCAATTGGAGCAGCACATCGCTCTGCAGGGGAACTTCCAGCTCGACCGAGGTTACGACTGCAGGCTCCATCTGCAGAACCTGGAGGCGCGATCCGGTTGCAGAGGCGCCTGCCGTGCGGGTTCCTTGAGCAGCCGTGAGCGGCAATCCGATGCGGCCGGCCGCGCGCACACTCACTGCGGGCTCTGGCGAACGTGGATGGCAAACCTCGACTTCACATTCCACGCTGGCCGAACCAGCGGCTTTCTTGACGTCCGACGGCCGCGAACCAATATAAGACCATACGGCTACCGGCAGGTTTGCCGGCAGCGGGCTTGTCCCAAGGCTGCTCGGATGTGACGGCGACACCGGCTGAAGCGTGGTCTCGTATTCGAACGGATCGGCGGCGAGCAGTTCCGGCGCGCTGCCCCCCACGACGGTAAACCCAGGTCCCAGCAGCGCGAGCAATTCGGACGCGGCCATGGGAGGCTCGCTCACTTCGGGAATCGGATACAGGTTCACGTCGAACGAGGGAGTCGGATCCAGATCCAGGTCCATTTCCAGCTCGGGATGGGTCGCGACCTGCGTTTGGGTCACGGATTCCAGCTCGGGGTAGGAGGCCGCTTCCTGGAAAGCTTCCTGCTGGACTTCTACTTCCTGCTGAACTTCAAGAGAGCGATAGGACCGGAGCGAACTGTGGGTCTGATGGAGGCGCTCGACGGCTAAGCGCTCATGTTCTTGCCAGTACGCCTTGCGGTGCGCGCTGGAACAGAATTGCCCGTGTGTGATTTTGCGATAGAGCGGGAGCCTGCCCTCGCAATAGAGACACCGGGTGTCATCCGACCATGACATCGATTCCATTGTGCCGTCGGGGCGTTTAAAATACTACGCAGTAAACGCCTTAGGCAATACGTAGGGATCTTGCCTAGGTGAGGGGCTTTTCTTTAGCCCTGGAGCACTATTGGGGACTTAGGATGCCGGCCTCAGACACCCCAGCAGTAGTCTTCGACGGCACGCTGGATGGTCGGGTCATTTTCGCCCAACCGCATTAGTTCCAAGCGGAGAGCGTCGACCAGGGCGAACCAGCTGGCTTCGATGACGTTCTCCGAGACCCCGACGGTAGCCCAGCTCCGGCGGTGATCGGACCACTCCACCAGTACCCGGACGCGGGCAGCGGTGCCCTTCTTGTTATCCAGCACGCGGACCTTATAGTCGGTCAGCCGCACGCCGGCGATCCCGGGGTAAAGCGAAGACAGGCATTGCCTTAGCGCCAGATCCAGGGCGTTCACCGGTCCATTGCCCTGGGCCGTGCCGGAGTGGACCCCGTCCTGCGCCTTGAGCGTGACCGTGGCGGTGCTGGTGCCGGAGGATTTGGTCGTTGTCTCATAGCTGACCACTTCGAAGAACTGCAAGCCGGGGCGCAAAGCCTCACGTACTAAGAGTTCGAACGTGCCCTCGGCGGCTTCCAGCTCGTAGCCTTGAAACTCCATCTGCTTGATGCGATCCAGCAGCTCACGCCGAGCGGTGTCATCCAGGCGATCCTCCAAGCCATGCTGCTTGAGTTTGTAGAGGACGTTTCCCTTGCCTGAGAGATCGCTGAGCAGTACCCGCTGGCGATTGCCAACCAGCTTCGGATTGATGTGTTCGTAGGTGGCCGAGTCCTTTAGTACCGCACTCACGTGCACGCCGCCTTTGTGGGCGAAGGCGCTGGGACCCACATAGGCCTGATCGTTGCGGATCGGCAGATTGGCCAGTTCGGCGATATATCGCGCGGCGGCGGTCAGATGCGTCAGCCGCTCCTTGCCGATGGTGGTGTGCCCCATCTTCAGTTCGAGGTTGGCAATGATCGAGATGAGGTTGGCGTTGCCGCAGCGCTCGCCGTAGCCGTTGACGCAGCCTTGCACGTGCGCGAATCCCTGGTCGATCGCCGCCAGCGAATTGGCTACCGCCAGCTCGGAATCGTTATGCGTGTGGATGCCCAGGATACCGTCGAAGTTCTTACGCACATCGGCGCAGATTTCCGCGAGCCGGCTGGTGAGCATGCCGCCGTTGGTGTCGCACAGGCACAGGACATCGGCACCGGCCTTCTTTGCGGCTTCGAGCGTACGCAGCGCGAAATCGCGATTGGCACAATAGCCGTCGAAGAAATGCTCGGCATCGTAGACCACTTCCTTACCGTGGGCCTTGAGGTACTTTACGGTATCGGAAATGAGCTCGATGTTTTGGCTCTCCTCGATCCCCAGGGCCCGATGAACGTGCAGGTCCCAGCTCTTCCCGAAAATCGATACCACCGGAGTTCCAGCGGCGATCAACGCATTCACGCTGGCGTCCTCTTCGACGGTGTTCTTGGCGAAACGCGTCGCGCCGAACGCCACCAGCCGTGAATGCTTCAGTTGCAGATCGCGGGCGCGAGCGAAGAAGTCCTTATCCTTCGGATTCGACCCCGGCCAGCCGCCCTCAATGTAATCGATCCCCAGCTCGTCCAGTTTGTGGACCACCAGGATCTTGTCGTCGGCCGAGAAGCTGACGGCTTCGCCCTGGGTGCCGTCACGCAGCGTGGTGTCGAACGTGAAGATGCGCATATTGGGTTACGTAGCGGCCGGTACGCCGACTTCCTTTTTCTTCTTGAGGAAGGTCATCATCTTGCGCAGTTCCGCGCCGACCTTCTCGATAGGCTGATTCTCTTGTTCCGCGCGCATGGCCAGGAACTTCTTGCGTCCCGTCTTGTTTTCTTCCATCCATTCGCGCGCGAACTGGCCAGTCTGGATCTCGCTGAGAATCTTCTTCATCTCGGCGCGAGTCTGTTCGGTGACGATGCGCGGACCGCGGGTGTAATCACCGTATTCGGCCGTGTCCGATACCGAGTAGCGCATGTAGCTGAGGCCGCCTTCGTAGATCAGATCGACAATCAGCTTCACTTCGTGGAGGCACTCGAAATAGGCCATTTCGGGGGCATATCCAGCGTCGACCAAGGTTTGGAATCCGGCGCGGATCAGCTCACTCACGCCGCCGCAAAGGACAGCTTGTTCGCCAAACAGATCGGTCTCGGTCTCTTCCTTGAACGATGTTTCGAGAATGCCGGCGCGCAGGCAGCCGATACCGCCGCCGTAGGCCAGAGCGTTCTTGAGCGCGTTACCCGAGGCGTCCTGATGGATCGCGACCAGGCCGGGAACTCCCTGCCCTTCCGTGAACACTTCGCGGACGCGATGCCCGGGAGCTTTCGGAGCAATCATCGTAACGTCGATATTCTTGGGCGGCGTGATGAACCCGAAGTGAATATTGAAGCCGTGGGCGAACATCAGCGTCTTGCCGGCAGTCAGGTTCGGCTCGATGTCTTTCTTGTAGATCTCGCCTTGAACGTGATCCGGGACCAGCATCATGATGACGTCGGCTGCTTTCGCGGCGTCCGCAATCGAGAGAACTTTCAGTCCGGCGGCTTCCGCTTTCGCCTTGCTCTTGCTGCCTTCAGGCAGGCCGACGATGGAATCGAGGCCTGAATCGCGCAGATTCAGCGCGTGGGCGTGCCCCTGGCTGCCGTAGCCGATAATGGCGATCGTCTTCCCTTTGAGTAGCGAGGGATCGCCGTCTTTTTCGTAGTATTTCGTAACCATTTACTTGGGTTTACTCCGTAGTTTTTAGGACCGCGTGGTCCGTTTCTAAGTGTTCTTTATGAACCGGTGGCGCCAGCTTCACTTTCTTCGCTTCGAGAGGCACGGAAACCAGGCCCGACCGGGTTACTTCGATATCGCCATACCGCTGCATGGTGCGAATAAATGCATCCAGCTTTTCTGGATCGCCCGTGGCTTCGAGCGCGTAGCCTTCGGCCGAACTGTCCACCGCTTTCGCGCCGAAAATCTCAGCTTCCTTGAGTACCGCCATGCGATTTTCCTGCGTGGTCCCGATCCACAAGAGCACGAGTTCCCGGCGTACAGCCGAGCCTTCAGTGAGGTCCGATACTTGCAGCACGTTGACCAGCTTGTTGATCTGCTTGATCACCTGGGCGCGCTGGCTGGAATCGATATCGACCACGATACTCATGCGCGAGAGCTCCGGATCGAGCGTGCGCGCGACCGTCAGGCTTTCGATGTTGTATCCGCGTGCCGCGAGTACGCCGGTCACACGCATGAGTGCACCGGGCTTGTTCTCGAGCAAAACTGAAATTAGTTGAAGCATGTAAACTCCGCTACACCGCGACCGGCTGGACCGGGCCCAGCACCATTTCGTTGATCGCGCCGCCGGCCGGAACCATGGGATATACGTTCTCGAACGGTGTCACGCGCACGTTCAGCAAGTAAGGACCCGGCTCCTTCACCGCAGCTTCCAGCGCTCCCCGCAGCTCACGGACGCTTTCCACGGTTCGGCCGCGGAACCCGTAGGCGCCCGCCAGTTTTTCAGGATCGGGGAAGCCTTCCAGCTGAACAGAACTCAGGCGATTCGCATAGAACAACTCCTGCCACTGCCGGACCATGCCCAGGTAGCCGTTGTTCATCACGATAATCTTGACCGGCAGCGCGTGGTTCGCGATGGTGGCAAGCTCAGGAATCGACATCTGGAACCCGCCGTCGCCGACCAGTGCGAAGACCAGCTTGTCGGGCCGAGCGAACTGCGCGCCGATGGCTGCCGGCAAGCCGAAGCCCATCGATCCCAGGCCGCCGGAGTTGAGCCACAGCCGCGGATGGTTGAACTTGAGGAACTGCGCGCCCCACATCTGGTGCTGGCCGACGTCGCTGGCCACGATCGCTTCCCCGCCCGAGAGCCGATCGATTTCGGAAATGAGATGCTGCGGCTTGATCTCGTCGGTGGAGATTTCAGGCTCCAGCGGGTGCTCGGCTTTCCAGCCTTTGACCTGCGACCACCAGGCCTTGCGAGCTTCGGAATTCTTCGCCTTCATCGTGGGCGCGAGATCGCGCACCTCGTGAGTCAGACGCTCCAGAACTTTCTTCACATCGCCTACGATGGGGATATCCGCGGCGCGGTTCTTGCCGATTTCCGCGGGGTCGATGTCCACGTGGATTACCTTCGCGTGCGGCGCGAACGCTGCCAGGCGGCCTGTCACACGATCGTCGAAACGCACACCCAGCGCGATCAACAGGTCGGTTTCGGTCATCGCCATATTGGCGGCGTAGCTGCCGTGCATTCCCGGCATGCTGATGAAGTTCGGATGCGTGCTGGGCATGGAACCCAGACCCATCAGCGTGCAGACCGACGGTATGTCCACCAGCTCGACGAAAGCGCGCAAGTCGTCCGCTGCTTCGGCTGCGACAATTCCGCCGCCCGCGTAAACCATGGGGCGTTCGGATTCCCAGATCATCTCGGCAGCGCGGCGGATCTGTCCTGCGTGGCCTTCCGTATTCAAACGATAGCCCGGAAGATGAATGGTCGAAACCGGCGTGTAGTGGCCTTGAGCCTGGAACACATCCTTGGGAATATCCACCAGCACTGGGCCGGGACGGCCGGAAGCCGCGAGATGAAACGCCTCATGGATAATCTGCGGCAGCTCCGAGAGCTTCTTCACCATGAAGTTGTGCTTGGTGCAGGAGCGCGTGATGCCGAACGTGTCGGCCTCCTGGAACGCGTCGCTGCCGATCAGTTTCGTCGACACCTGGCCGGTGATTGCGACGATTGGAATGGAATCCATCAGAGCATCGACCAGCGCAGTGATCAGGTTGGTGGCGCCGGGACCAGAAGTCGCGCAGCACACGCCCACCTTGCCCGTGGCGCGCGCATATCCCTGGGCCGCGAAGCATGCGTTCTGCTCGTGGCGAACCAGGATGTGCTTGATCGGGTGATCGTAAAGCGCGTCGTACAAAGGCAGCGTCACGCCGCCCGGATAGCCGAAGAAGGTATCGACCTTCTCACGCAGCAAACACTCGAGGACGACCTGCGCGCCCGTCATCAGTTTGGTCGACATTTATACATCCTCCCAAAACGCAAACTCAAAAGTACCCGCCCAAAATGGAAAAGGCCACTGTCCGGGGGTCTCTTTCCCCCGCCAGTGGCCAAGTCCGTATCCCTACGAATTTGAGCCGTTCAGGCGGGGCCGGCTACACCGACCCCAATAATAAGAACGAGCCCTAATACAGGAATGAGTTCAGTAGAGACCGCGTTGCCGCGCGAGAGAGCCTGGTTGGGATCTGCAAATGACATCGTCGTCTCTATGAACTTAAGAGTACAGCACAAGAATCGCAAATGCAAGAGGGGCAACCCATAAGAAGCATTTATGACGCTATCATCACTTCCGCGCGCACGGGGCCGGTCCAAAACATCAGGGCGATCGCCACGGTCAGGATCTGAACACAGGCGATGAACGCCACGCAGGCCGGCCACCCGCCCAGGTCCCAGAAGTATCCCGGAATCGCCGCGCCCAAGCTGCCACCGACGTAGTAAAACGCGGCGTATAGTCCGACCGCCAGGGCACGATTGTGCTCGGCCGCCGCGCCCACGAAGTTGTTGGCCGCCGTGGTCGCCGCGAAGACCCCGCTGCTGCAAATAGTCAAGCCGAGCCCGACCATCCACAAGCTGGGCAACAGAGTAATCGCGATGCCGGCCACGCCCGCCCCGATCCCGAACGCTAGAACCTTGCGCTGTCCGATGCGATCGATCGCGCGGCCCGCCAGCGGATTGACCGCAGCGCCCACCAGGTAGACGAAGAAGATCGACCCGAGCGCGGCAGGTTGAAGGTTGAACGGAGGAGCTGCCAGATAGAACGTGATGTACGTGAATGTCGCGACCAGCGAAAAGAGAACGCAGAACCCGACCACATACGTGGCCAGCAGCCGGCGGTTCTTCAGGTGCGTGTGCGCGGCGGCCAACCACGACCCTATGGAACTGGCCGCGTGAGGGATGTGCCGTTCGGGCTCGAGTAATCGCGCGATGGCGCCGGCTCCGGCCAGCGTCAACACACCGAGCACCACGAACACCCATCGCCATCCGAAATGTGAGGCGACCAGGCCGGAGATGAACCGGCAGGAGAATCCCCCGAGCACCGTTCCGCTGACATAGGAGGACAAGACCGCGCCCGCGCCGCCGGATGCCCATTCGTCATTGATGTAGGCGACCGTGACGGAAAACACGCCGGGCGTGCACAGGCCCTGGCAGAATCGCCAGAACAACAGCATGCCGAGGCCGGGAGAGGTCGCCGCCGCAAAGCTGCAAACGGCCAGCAGGAAAGCGGACCACACGATCACGCGCTTGCGGCCGATCTTGTCCGCGAGTATGCCCGCGATGGGAGCGGCGACGGCGACGCCCAGTCCGGCAAGTGTCACGGTCATGCTGACCGCGATCTTGGTGGCGTGGAAGATTCCCGTCAGCATCGGCAGCAGGGGCTGCGTCGAGTACATCTGCAGGAATGAGCAGAAGCCCGCAACCACCACCCCGAACTGGCGTGAGCTCAAATAACCTCTACTGCCTTGCGGCTTTGACTTCCCAGGGCCGGGGATGATGCGGAGCGTCGCGGTCTTCCACGCGGTCGTAGAGATGATCGTCGGAAGTGGTGCCCAGCGACAAGTTGTACAGGCTGGTCAGGCCCAAGCCTTCGCGCAAGTCTTCATCGAACGCATGAAGTTTCTTAAGCTGATCGGCCAGCGCGGGAATCTCTTTGCCCGACGGAGTTCGCAGGAACATCTGATAGCCGCGGCTCACCAGATTGGCGATTTCGCCGCCGACCAGCACGCCGGCTTTGCCGACCTTGACTTTGCCTTCGGCCAGATTCTCCACCACCGCCCCGCAGCCGTCTCGGATGACCAGCGCGCCGGTGCCCTGGCTCTTTACTTCAAAGCGGAACTGCTTCAGGTCGCCGAGGCGCTCGTCAAAGGTCCACTGGTGGGGCTTCTGGTTCTTGAAGAACATGTTTACTTATTATAGTGCGATGCCCGCTTCATCACTGTCGCGGCTCGGAAACGGAAAAAGGGGACAGACTACTCTGTCCCCTTTTCCCAGGGTAGGACTAGCCCAACTCGCTGCGGATCGCCGCGGCGATGGATTCCGCGAAGTGCTCCACGCGGTCCAGCTTCGGACCTTCGACCATCACCCGGGCCAGAGGCTCCGTGCCCGAGAACCGCACGACGACGCGGCCGGTATTACCGAACTCGGCTTCCATGCGGCGAATCTCTTCTTTGACCGTGGCCATATCTTCCAGCGGACGCCGCTCTTTGACGCGAACGTTCACCAGAAGCTGCGGATAAATCTCGAGCTCGGCCGTGAGCTGGTCCAAATCCTTGCCGGAGGTCCGCATGACTTCGCATACGCGCAGCGCGGTCAGAAGACCATCGCCGGTGGTGGCGAATTCACGGAAGATCACGTGGCCGCTCTGCTCGCCGCCGAGAAGCGCATCGCGCTTGATCATCTCTTCCAGCACGTATTTATCGCCTACCGGAGTCCGAACCATGCCGATCCCGTGCTGAGCCAGCGCGCGCTCCAGGCCCAGGTTCGACATCACCGTCGAGACGACTTCTTTCAGCCCGCGCGTGGCCTGCAAGCGGCGGCCGCATAGCAGCAGCACGCCATCACCATCCACGAGCTTTCCGGACTGCGAAATGAACATGGCCCGGTCGGCGTCGCCGTCGAAGGCGACACCCAGGGTCGCGCCGGTCTCGAGCACGCGCTTCCGCAATCCTTCGACATGCAGAGCGCCGCAATTGAGATTGATGTTCTTGCCGTCCGGCGCGCAGTGGATCCGATCGACCTTGGCTCCCAGCCGCTCAAACAGCGCGGGCCCCAGGTGCGTGGCCGCCCCGTTGGCTGCGTCCACCACGATAGTCATACCCGCCAGTCCGTCGGGCATGGTGCCGGCGAGGTGTTCCACGTATGCCTGATCCAGCCCTTCATCCACCGTTAGCTTCTGAGGAGACGGAGGCTTGCCTTGACCCGTCCATCCAAAGATGTAGCCTTCGATGGTGTGCTCCTGTTGATCCGGCAGCTTGAAACCGGAATGATCGAAGATCTTGATGCCGTTGTCCTGGAACGGATTGTGCGAAGCCGAAATCATGACGCCGGCGGCGAACGGTCCGGTCTTCGTGACGAAGGCCAATCCAGGGGTGCTGATGAGTCCGGCGCTGCGCGCGCGTACCCCGCCCTGGGCCAGGCCACCCGCGACGTGTTCCGCGATCCAAGGTCCGGACTCGCGTGTGTCCATGCCGAGGACCACTTCAGGATTCAGATGGTTCGTGCCGATCCATTGCGCCAGTGCCACGCCTACGGCGAAGGTGGTCGGGCGGTCCAGAGGATAGTCCCCCGCTTTGCCGCGTATGCCGTCAGTTCCAAATAACTGTCTCATCGTTTCGGGGCGGAATTCCCTTTAGGTTCCAATGGTCTATCGGCAGAGGCTTGATCCAAGTGCAGCCTCAGCTCGGACGGATCCGAGCGGACAAAGTTCACGCCCGCGGGCAATGTCACATTAGTGTGCGAGATCGGGAAAACTCTCTCGCCGGGTTCGGTCACTCCGGCCAGGTCCAACAACACAACGACGTTCGACAAATTGTCACGGCCCAGAACGTCGGAGGCCCCGCGTAACTCCAGCCGGACCGCGGCAGGGGGATTCGCAACCAGCGCCAAAGAGGGCTCGACGTTCCGGTAGAAGACGGGAACGGACTGCACGGTGACCAGCTCGGGTTCGCCTTCCACGGCGATCCAGAGCAGCACGGCCAAGCCCACGGAAAGCAGCTTCCAGCCAAAGTTGCGGGTTACGACGTCCACCACCCGCATCATGTTTGCGATCTCATGGCTGGTCTCATGGTTGAGCCCGTCTCCACTCCGGCTCGGGGGTCTGATCCGTCCGGGCAGGCCGGCCGGTGGCATGGTGAATCAAGCGCTCGCGCAAGCGGTCGATGCTGACGTCTTGTTCCAGATCCTCGCGCCAGGCGATCGATATCTGGCCGCGCTCCTCGGAGAGGACAACGGCCAGGGCATCGGTGCCTTCGGTGACGCCGATCGCCGCGCGATGACGCGTGCCAATCTTGCGGACGCTGACAGGGTGCGTGTGAAGCGGCAGAAAACACGCGGCGGCGGCAATGCGGTCACCCTGGATAATCACCGCGCCGTCGTGCAGCTGGCCGCCATGATGGAAAATCGAGCACAGCAGATCCCGCGATACCACCGCGTCCAATGCCACGCCGCTTTCGATAAAGGTGCGCAGGCCGATTTCCCGCTCGACGACGATCAGCGCTCCGGTTTTGTCCTCGATCATCTGTTGGACGGCCAGGACGATTTCATCCACTACTTCGCGGCGCTCCAATTGGCCTCCGAGCCCCAGCCAGCGGATTCGTCCGATGCGGGTCAGCAGGCCGCGAATTTCGCCCTGAAACATGACGATCAGGGCGATGGCGGTATAAGGCGCCAGAGCTGCCAGGGCAGAACGGAGCAGATTCAAACGCAGCGACGCTGCCACCAGATACAAGACCACCAGGCCCAGCAAGCCACCGAAGACGTGGATGGCGCGGCGGCCCCGCAGCATCAGAATGAACTGGTAAATCAGCACCGCCACGGCCAAAATATCGATCACCGCGGTGAGCGTAAGCTTCGGGATGACCGGCAACAAGATCTGCGGCATGGGGGAGGCAGTCTGACCTCACCAGTCTATCGCGTGGTGCAAGCCACGCCAATAGGTCTTATTGGGAAGCGGCCGCGTATGCCTTCTGCACCCAGGAGGGCGGATCAGGCTCCGGCGTGGTCTTGATTCCCTTGGCCACCGCCCAACGATGGATCCAGGAGAAACCGCCGCGTCCGACGTAGTCGTCATGGAGCCGATAGGCGGGATCGGCCAGGGCATGATCGAGGGAGACAAACGTGTATCCCCGTCGCCGGAACATGGCGAGCAGGTCAGGCATCAGGTCGGCATTCATCTGGCTGGTATGAATCAGGAGGATCTGCGGAATCTCCTGGCCGACGACTTGGATGGACATGTTCTCGAAAGCGGCGACGATCGACTCCATGTACGGCACGTATTCTTTTCGTACCCGATCCTTGAATTCGGGCTTGGTATATAGTGCCGCGTATTCGTAATCGCCGTCGTCGAGCGTCACTGGCGCGACACGGTAGCCGTGCTTGTCCAGAAATTCCTGCATCTGTTGCTTGATTTGAGCTGTCGGACCGGTGAAGAGAAAAGGATGCCGGTAGAATTCGATCTTCTTTCCACGGGCCGCGAGCGCCGCGCGCAGGATCGGTTCGCCCTTGGTGATGTCCGCCGTGTATTGCTCCAGCGGCACATTGTTAATGTTGAGATGCGAGTAGGAGTGGTTGCCGAGATCCGCTCCTGCATCGAGCCAGAGATCGAGAATCTGGCGAAGTCCGTCGGGCCTGAAGTCGACTTTGCGGCCTTCATTGACAAAGCCGATCAGCGGGATCTTTTCGTCGTGGAAGGGTTTGAGCAGGCGCTCGGTCATCGATTTGACGGCGGAGAGATCTCGCGGACCTCCGTCGCCACCACGAGGCAAGTCGTCGATGGTGATCGCTACTTCACGTCCGGCTCCGGACGCAATGGCGCCCAGGAGGAGAAACACGGCGAGACGCATTATTCGAGAGTAACGCGCCGCGCGATCCTTATGGAACCTGCGACATAATGAATCGCATGTATATTCCGGCATTTTTCGCGGAAACGCGCGTGGATGTACTGCATGAATTCATCCGGACTCATCCGCTGGGAACCCTGATTGCGAACGGTGCGGACGGTCCGGAAGCTGCACACTTGCCCTTCTTCCTGGACGCTGCAGCCGGACTGCTGCGCTGCCACATGGCACGAGCGAATCCTCTCTGGCACCGGCTGCAATCCGATGCACGCGTGCTGGTCACCTTCGTGGGTGCGGATCACTACATCACGCCGAACTGGTATGCCGCCAAGCGCGAGCACGCCAAAGTGGTTCCCACCTGGAATTACACAGCTGTCCACGCCGCCGGTCCCGCGCGCCTGTTCGAGGACGCGGCTTCGTTAATGACGCACCTCCATGAGCTAACGGACTTCCAGGAGAGCGGCTCACCCGAGCCATGGTCGGTTTCGGACGCGCCGTTGGAGTACGTCGAAGGGCTAGCCAAAGCCATTGTGGGTGTTGAGATCTCGGTAGACCGTCTGGAGGGCAAGTGGAAAGTCAGCCAGAACCGCTCCGATGCGGATCGGCAAGGCGTCATCGCCGGACTTGATGCTCTCGGTTCGCATTCGGGCCACGAGATGGCGAATCTCATCCGCGATCGGAAATCGTCGCGTTGAGCTAGCAGCAGCAAAGCTCCCGATCAGAATTCGAACAGATCCTCTCTTTTCGGCGTAACGGCCACGCTCCTCGAGTCACTAGTAAACGTCCACCGGATTGGAAAGGCGCCCTAGACGCATACCGGCCGGGGATTCAGATTGAGAAAGATCTCGGAGGAGAATACCTATGGCTACAAAGAAGTTTGATTTCAAGCGTGAGGCGGCGAATCTGCCCAAGGATCCGGCGGCTCTTAAGCTGCTGGAACATTATGTTGAGTTGGGGCAGGTAGGCGCGGTGGAAGCGGCAGGCATCCCGTCGGAGCCCCGTTATCTGGTGACCTACATGAACTCACAAACCGGCGGCGCGATCCGCTCCGCGACGGTGGTGTCGATCACGAATCAATCGCGCGTGACCAATCGCGTGTTCGTCTCGTTTTTCCGGGGATTCCAGGACAATACAGCGCCGGTTGGAGTCGCCGCCTTCTCGATCCCGCCGGACTTCACAGTCGATTTCAGCTCCCGCAATCTTCCCGGAGAGATCACCGTAGTCAATGCGGTTCCGAGTCCAGAGCTGGTCTTTGACGAGGGACGGGCGATCGTGAGCTCGACACAGCCGGAGATTGGCGTCAGCGCACGCGTGATTTATACGGGCGGGGATAAGGACAACCAGTTGCTGGCGATCACGGATTCGAAGGTCGTGTTGTTCGGCAAATACAACATGGGTGACTAGTCTCTGTTCTAGGTCTTGATTTCGGTCCACAGTCGGTCGCGCAGGCGCTGTCCGGCGGCCGATTGCGGGGCGAACCATTCCCCGCGCGACAGGATTTCAGCGGATGGATAGAGTACCGGATCGGAACGCAGCGCCTCGGGCAGGTAGTCCTGCGCAGCGCCGTTGCAGGCGGCGGTGTGAGTGGTCTCGACAATGGCCGCGGCTACACGCGGCCGCAACAGGTAGTCGATGAAGCGATGCGCGGCTTCCTGGCGGCTGCTTTCGCGCAAGATGGCCACGTTATCGGCATAGCGTGGGAAGCCCTCGGACGGGAACGAGAAGGCGAGCTTCGACACACTTACACCGTCGCTCCGCTCGGAGGCCGCGGCGATCGCCTGCGCGGCTGTGACGGCCCAGGCTTGAGCGACTGCGACATCGCCTGCCACCAACTGATCGCGGACCTCAGCATTGAGATACGCACGGACCAAGGGCTTCTGCGCAATGGCTCGCTGCTGGGCGGCTTTGAGCTGGGTAGGATCGGACGAATTCAGCGAGTAGCCTAACGTCTTGAGGCACGCGGCGAACACTTCCGGAGGGTCGTCGAGCATGGTGAGCTTGCCCGCCAGGCGCGCATCCCATAAATCCGACCAGGCTCGCGGCTCCCATCCAAGACTCTTCTGGTAGACGATCCCGGTCGCCCCGTGCATGTAGGGAACCGACCAATCGAGACCGGGGTCCCAGGGCGGCTGCTGGAATTGTTGTTCGAGGTTGCTGAGATTGGGCAGCCAGTCGTGATTCAACCTCGCGAGCAGGCCCATGTCGCGCATCGGCTGGATGTATTCGGCTGACGGGAAGATCACGTCCCATCCCGAGTTGCCGCTCATGACCTTGGCGAGCATCTCCGGGATGCTTTCGTAGGTGCCATAGCGAACACGCAGGCCGAATTCGCGCTCGAAGTTGGGGACGGTGTCCGGCGCGACGTAATCGGACCAGTTGAAGACGTTCAGTCGAGCGCCGCGGCTGCAGGCTGCGGCAGTAGCGGCGCCGAGGAGGAAGGTTCGGCGATTCACGTTTTGCGCAGCCTCTCGGACAACATGATCAGCATTCCCAGGCCGAACACCACCAGCGTCGAGACGGCGTTGAGCGCCGGATTCACACCTCGGCGAGCCATCGCATAGATCACCATGGGCAGCGTCTGCGAATCGACGCCGGCGACCAGGCTGGTGATCACGTAGTCGTCGATCGAGACCGTGAAGGCGAGCATGGCTGCCGCCGCGATCGCAGGAGTCAGGTACGGCAGCGTGACACGCCAGAAGGCCCCGAACTCGGTCGCGCCCAGATCGAGCGCGGCTTCTTCGAGTGTGCGATCGTAGCTGCGCAGGCGGGCCAGCACCACGACGACTACATAGGCCAGCGAGAATCCGACGTGCGCCAGGATGACGGTGTGCATACCCAGGCGCAGATGGGCGAAGCGGAAGATCCACTGAAACAGCGCGAGCAGCGAGGCGCCTGTCACGATTTCGGGCGTCACCAGCGAAAGGTACAGCGATCCGGACAGCCATGCCGAACCTCGTTTCCAGATACCGTAAGCGGCGAGGGTTCCTATGACGGTCGCGGCGAGGGTAGCGACGATGGCGATGATCAGGCTGTTCACGGAGGACTCGATGAGGTTGGCGTCATCGGCGACGGCTCGATACCACTGGAGCGAGAAGCTCTGCCACACTGCGAACCGCGAGGAGTTGAAACTGAACACGGCGAGGATCAGCAAGGGCACGTGCAGGAACGCGTAGGCGAACACGGCGTAAACAGCGAGCCCTTTTTTCATAGAAGCTCCTCGCCGTTACGGCGTGCCGCGAACAGGAGCAGCATCGCGACCGCCATCAGCGCCAGCGATAAAGCCGCGCCGAAGGGCCAGTCGCGCGAGGCAGTAAACTGATTCTGGACCAGGTTGCCGATCAGCACGGTCTTGCTTCCGCCCAGCAGGTCCGACGTGAGGTAGGTCCCGAGGCATGGGACGAACACCAGAATCGCACCGGCGCGGATTCCCGGGGCGCACAACGGCAGGGTGACGCGCACCAGCGTGTCCCAAGGTCGCGCGCCGAGATCGGCCGCCGCTTCGAGCAGGCTGGGATCCAGGCGCTCCAGAGTGGCGTAGAGGGGCAGGACCATGAACGGCAGGAATCCGTACACCAGGCCGAGAATCACGGCGCCGTCGTTGTACAGAAGCGGAAGCGGTTCGCGGATGATTCCGAGCGCCTGCAAAACCGAGTTGATTATTCCCGTATCGCGCAGAAGGAACATCCAGGCGTAAGTGCGGATCAGGAAGCTGGTCCAGAACGGCAGGATCACCAGGCTCAGATACAGGTTCTTGCGGGATCCCGAGCGCGCGATGAACATCGCCAGCGGGAAACCGAGGACCAGGCACAGCGCGGTGGCCACGGCGGCAATCCAGAAAGAGCGCAGGAAGATGATGCCGTAAACGGGATCCCACAGGCGCGTGAAGTTTTCGATGGTCCAGGGGAGCTCGACGCCGCCATAAGCGCCTCGCGTCAGGAGGCTGTAAACGACGATGATGGCGAGCGGGGCGAGCATGGTGATCGCCATGAGCATCGCCGTGGGCTGGAGGAAGATATTACGAAGCTTCACAGCTAATCTCGTCTTCTGGGTTCCACGTGACACAGACAGTCTGACCAGGTTGATAAGCCGACCCCGGCGGGGTCTGCGCTGCGATGATTTCTCCGCTCTCGAGAGTCATCGCTATATGACAAAACGAACCCAAATAGGTCACGGAGGTGACGACGGCTTTTCTACCTTCGGGACATATGCTTACCGCTTCTGGACGGACGCCGATACCGTCGATCCAGTTCATCGCGCCCAGAAAATCGGCGACGAAGCGCGTCCGGGGCCGGGCGTAAATCTCGCGTGGGGTGCCGACTTGCTCCAGCGCGCCGGCGTTCATCACGGCGATCTGGTCGGACATGGACAAGGCTTCCTCCTGATCGTGGGTTACGAACAGGAATGTCACTCCGACGCGGCGCTGGAGGTCGCGCAATTCGCTCCGAACTTGTTTGCGCAACTGCGGATCGAGGGCGGAGAGCGGTTCATCGAGCAGCAGGACGTCGGGCTGGAGGATGATGGCGCGGGCGAGGGCGACCCGCTGGCGTTCGCCGCCGGAGAGCTCGGAGGGTTTTCGCGAAGCTTTCGCTTCCAGACGCACTTGTTTCAGCACGTCACGGACACGGTTAATGTCGTCTGTCCCCTTTTTGTGGCGGAGGCCGAACTCGATGTTGCCCTGCACGGTCAGGTGGGGAAAGAGCGCGTAGCTCTGGAAAACCGTGTTGACATTGCGCTGGTACGGCGGCAGAGCGTCGATGCGCTGGCCGTTCAGCCACACTTCGCCCGACGTGGGGGTTTCAAAGCCGGCAACCATTCGTAGGATGGTCGTCTTGCCGCATCCGGAAGGTCCCAGCAATGAGAAGAATGCGCCGCGGGGGATTGCTAGTGAAACTTCGTCCACTGCTCGCGTCACTTCTCTGTGAGACGCGAAGTCCTTGGACACGCGGCGCAGCTCGAGCACCATTTCCGGGGGCATGAACCCCCAGTTTAAGTTATGCGGCGATAGCTAGCTGTGCGCGGATACCCTGCCGGATCCGCAGCATGCGAACACGAATACCCGTGGAACTGATGCCTTCATCGTGCGCCATCTCCTCCGCGGAGTAGCCTTCGAGGCTCTTCTCCAGCAGGGCACGGTCGCGCTTGGGGCAAAGGTCGAGAATCCGGCGCACCTCCATTTGCTCCTCCAGGCTCATGGTGTACGACGGATCGATTCCATCCAGCGGAAGCACCGGCGGAGTCCGAAACCGCGCGCGAAACAGATTGCGTGCGATGGAGTTCACCCAGAAGCTCACCATGGACGGGTCCCGCAACTGATCGCGATATTCCCATCCGCGAGCCCAAGCTGCCTGTGCGATTTCTTCGGCTTCGTCTAGCGCGGCGCCGCGAGACAACAGAAAGCGGCGAGTGGCACTGTATCCGTTCTCGAACGCATCAGAGTACTCGGTTCGTTTCATGTGTTTCCCTTAGTGCAATCCGGGGACCAAGGATTAACCCTTGTATTTTCAATAGAGGGTCGCGAAAGCCAAGTAAAACTTACTAGGTACACTGCTGGAATTATTCTTCCGATAGATGTTGTATGACGTTGCGTCCATATGTGGTCATTTTCTTCATTCTGCTTTTCGGCATAGGGACCAGCTCCGCGGAATCGCATCCGTCCTGGTGGCGATATGCTTCGCCCGAAGCGACGGCACTGGTGGGAATTCAGTGGGACCATCTGCGATCCTCGCCGTTCGCGGCAGCGATCTCGGGAGAACTCAGCGGCGACGACGGTCTCGGTTTTCCGGATCTGGATTGTCTCAAGGACACACGCATCGTAATTTCGTCGCCCGCGCTCCTGGCGATGGCGGCTGGAAACTTTCCCCCGGCGACGTTTCGCGAGGAAGCAACGCGGAAAGGGCTGAAGCGGGCCCTTTATCGCGACGTCGAAATCTGGGTGACTCCCGGCAAGCAGACGCTGAGCGTCGCACGGATCAGCGACCAGCTCCTGCTGCTCGCCCGGTTGAAAAACTTACAGGATGCGATCGATCGGAGCTTGACGGAGGAAACGAATCGAAAATTCTCGCCACTGCTGGCGCGCGCCGCTCACTACTCTCAAGATGACCTGTGGGTGGTGGCTGCCAGTCTGCCGGATCCGCTGGCGGGCCTGTTCATTCCGGTTGATGCCGACGCGGAGGGATTCGAAGGCGGCGTATCGCTCGAGGGCGGCTTGAAGTTGAAGGCCGCGTTCACAACTTCGTCCGAGGAAGCCGCGGATCAGCTGGTGGAAACGCTGAAAGGGATGCTGGTTTCCATGCCGCTGGCGACACGGGGGATCGAGATCGGTATCGACCAGAATCATGTGACCCTGTCCATGGCAGTGACCGAGCAGCAACTGGCGGCGGGACTGAAAACGAGCGCTCCCGTGGTGGCTAAAGCTGGACCCCAACCTAAACCCCAGGCTGAGCCAAAACCGGAACCAGTGACTGCCGCACCGGTGGTCGCGAAACCGGCAGCACCGCAGGTGATTCGCATATACGGGTTGGATGAGGGAACTCGCGAGATCGTGATGCGGTAGGCCGCTCGTTGGCTCTTCGCGGTTCGGAACGGGGACAGCCAGCCGATTTCGGGGACATGCTGCGGTCAGGCGTCGTGCTCGTTTTTCGAAATCGGTGGGCAGTCCCTTAGCCTGCTAATACGCCCAGCGCCACAAATTCGCGCCGACGGTAAAGCCAGCGCCTACCGCCGTGAACAGCACGATATCGCCCTTCTTCAGTTTTCCGCTCTCGATGGCGTCGCGCGTTGCCAGGGGAATGGTGGCACCGGTGGTGTTGCCGTAACGGTCGATGTTGATGATCACGCGCTCGCAATCGATGCCGAGCCGCTCAGAGACGGCGGTGATCACCCGGCGATTGGCCTGGTGCGGGATCAGCAATTTCACGTCGTTGATCGTGAGGCCGTTCCGGTTCAGCAATTCGGTGCAGACTTCAAACATCTTGCGCACAGCGTACTTGAAAACCTGCTGCCCATCCTGCTTCACGTAGTGAAGATGGTGGCTGACGGTATCGGCGCTGGCGGGCATACGGCTTCCGCCCGCGGGCATCTTCAGAAAGTCGCCGCCAGCCCCGTCGATCTCGTTGAGGAATCCGATGAAGGCGTCTTCCTCGTCGGACGGTTCGAGCAGCATGGCACCGGCACCGTCGCCAAATAGCACGCAGGTGTTGCGATCGGTGTAATCGATGATGCGCGACATGGTGTCGGCTCCGATGACCAGGACTCTTTTGTGCGTGCCCGCTTTAATCAAGTGAGCGGCGGTGGTGAGTCCGTAGACGAAACCCGAGCAAGCGGCAACCAGATCGAATCCCCAGGCGTGCTTTGCGCCGAGCTGGTGCTGCACCAGACACGCCGTGGAGGGAAACATCATGTCCGGCGTGACCGTACATACCAGGATCGCGTCGAGTTCACTGCCCTGGATGCCACGCTGTTCCAGCGCCGCGCGAGCGGCTTTGACCGCCATGTCCGAAGTGGCGACATCCGGGGCAGCGATGTGGCGCTCGGAGATTCCGACGCGCTGCAGAATCCATTCGTCGCTGGTCTCGACCATCTTTTCGAGATCGTGGTTGCTGAGAATCCCGGGCGGCACGTAGCAGCCCAGGGCGCTGATCTTTACTCCCGACATCACTCCTGGCAATTCTTTCTCCTTGGGTACAACGCTCCATGTTACCTTTCGAAGGAGATGTTCGTCGAGAGCCCAGTGCTCGATATGGCGTGGGAGCCAACGAAGCCGGCCACCCCGGAGCAGATTTACGCGCGCGTGTTCCGGCGGATGAAGCCGCGCACTCCCCTGCCCCAGATCGAAGTGCAGGTGCGGCGCTACGCGAACGCCAACGCGCAAATCCGTCTGGCGGAAGGAACGCTGCTGGTGCGGATGGCGGACACGATCGCCGGAGCGCCGGAGAGCGTCCACGAAGCGCTGGCCGAGATCCTGCTTTCAAAACTTTTTCGCCGGCCGGTTCCGGCGGCGAGCAACGACCGGTACCGGCGTTATCTCAATCGACACGACGTTCGACGCAGCATCCAACTGGTGCGCGAGGTCCGCGGGCGCAAGCATGTGAACCCGCCGCAGGGCCAGCATTTCGACCTAGTGGAATTGTTCGAGGAACTGAACATGAAGTATTTCTTTGGACTGATGGCACGCCCGACCCTGGGGTGGAGCAAGCAGGTGTCGCGAACGATGCTAGGGCATTACGATCCTTCGCACAACGCGATCGTGATCAGCCGGATCTTCGACCGGCCGGGAACGCCGCGGCTGGCCGTCGAATACGTGATGTATCACGAGATGCTGCATCTGCGTCATCCTGCGGAGCATGAAGGCGCCCGGCGATGCGTGCACACGCGGGCGTTTAAGGACGCTGAGAAGCACTTCGAGCGGCTGAAGGAAGCCAAGGCTCTACTTCGGAAGCTGCCGTAAGGCGTAGAGCAAGCTTAAATGAAAATGGGGACAGGCAGCTCTGTCCACTCCCACGCTGACTGGCAAAGTCGGAGTTTTCTGGAGGGGACAGAGTAGCCTGTCCCCATTTTCAGCGGTTCGGAAGCAAGACCTGGACTCCCGATAATCCGCCTACGTGGACTTCGGATGCCATGCCGATGAACAATCCATGCTGGACGACTCCCGCGATGTGGTCGAGAACGACCGTCACGGTCTCGGGGGATTCGATGGAGCCAAAGGAGCAGTCCAGAATATAGTTGCCGTTATCGGTGACGAAATCGCGACGCTCCGGCTTTCCGCCGAGATCCTGGATCCTGCGGGCCGTCGCCTGCCAGCCGAATGGGACCACTTCGACAGGCACCGGCGCCGCGCCCAGACGGCTGACAATCTTGGTTTGGTCGACGACCACCAGGAACCGGGCGCTGGCCTGGGCGACGATCTTTTCGCGCACCAACGCTCCGCCGTGGCCTTTGATCAAGCTCAGCTTGTTTCGCTCGACTTCGTCTGCCCCGTCGATGCCGATGTCGATGGGCCCGGTCAACTCGGCCAATGGAATGCCGAGCTCGCGGGCGCGCACGGCGGTATGTTCGGAAGTCGGGACGCCCGTGATCCGCAAGCCTTCGCGGATGCGCCGCGCCAGAGCCAGCAGCACGAATTCGGCCGTCGAGCCGGTTCCCAGGCCGACGATCATACCGGTCTCAACCTGGGTCACCGCGGACTCGGCGGCCAACTTCTTCCACTGGTCTCGTTCATCTCGCTCGTCAGCCATTCCTCTATTTTGTTAGATTCGGGGAGTGGCAGATCACTCTATTCGCCTGGTGGTAGGAATCACCGGCGCCAGCGGCTCCATTTACGGGTGGCGGCTGCTCGAGAAACTCCGCGCGGCAGGCGACGTCGAGATCCACCTGATCCTGACGCGATCGGGCGAGCGCACGGCGTTTCTGGAACTGGGCAAAGCGGCGGCCGATTTCAAGGCGCTGGCGGACTGTTCCTACCCGGTGGAAGATATCGGCTGCCGTTTGGCGAGCGGGTCGTTCTTGACCACGGGCATGGTCATCGCGCCATGCTCGATTCATACGATGTCGGCGATTGCCGCGGGGATCAGCTCGAACCTGGTGATTCGCGCGGCGGACGTGACGCTGAAAGAGCGCCGCAAGCTGGTGCTGATGGTGCGGGAATCGCCGCTGCACCTGGGCCATCTGCGCTCGATGACGTCGCTGGCGGAGATGGGAGCGATCCTCGCGCCGCCGATGCCGGCGTTTTATCACAAGCCGCAAAGCGTGGAGGAGATCGTGGATCAGAGCGTGGATCGGGTATTAGATTTGATCGGATTGCCATCGCCGGAAACAAGACGCTGGAACGGGTCACATAAAGACACCCCGGGACCAACAAGGAGCCAATGAGAGTCGCATTCCAGGGAGAGTTAGGCGCGTTCAGCCAGCAGGCGATCCAGCAATTGCTGGGACCGAAAGCGCGTCCAGTGCCGCACGAGCGGTTCGATCAGGTGTTCGCCGCGCTCGGCAAAGGGTCGGTGGATGCCGCGGCGATTCCGATCGAGAATACGCTGCATGGGTCGATCTACGCGAATTACGACCTGCTGTTGAAGTACGACTTCGCGATCACGGCGGAAACTAACGTGCGGATCGTGCATAACCTGATTGCGCCGCCGGGCCTGACGTTCGCCAAGGTCCGCAAGGTGTATTCGCACGAGGTGGCTCTGAACCAGTGCCTGGATTTCTTCGACCGCTACAAGCGTCTCGAACGCGAGGTGTATTACGACACCGCGGGCAGCGTGAAGATGGTCATGGAAACGCGCCCGCCCGGCGGAGCGGCCATCGCGTCGGAGCTGGCGGCGAAGATCTACAAGGCGCACATCCTGAAACGCGGGATCGAGGATGATCCTCAGAATTACACGCGATTCTTTCTGCTGGAGCCGGCTGGGTCAAAGCCGCGGGGTGCGCGGGGCAGCAAGAGCCCGTGGAAAACATCCCTCGTCTTCTCCACAAAGAATATGCCGGGAGCGCTGTTCAAGGCGCTCAGCGCGCTGGCTCTGCGCGACCTGAACCTGGTGAAGATCGAATCGCGGCCGCTGCGGGGCAAGCCCTGGGAGTATCTGTTCTACCTGGATCTGCTGGGGCGGAGTGACGATCAAGCCGTGAAGAACGCCCTGGCGCACCTGGGCGAGCTTGCGGATTTCCTGCGCGTGCTCGGGAGTTACCGGGCGGCGACGTGATTCTTCATCGCCGCCCGCAAGCATTAGCGGAACATCCGGACGTTAGCGAAATAGGCCGAGCAAGTAGGCGATGAGGAGAATCAGCACGATCGTTCCCAGCCCCACGCCGGCTCCGCCGCTAGGACCCCAGCGAGTGTGGCCATAATATCCCCCACCTCCGCCGAACAGCAATATCAAAATGATGATGAGTAAGAGCATGTTCGTTCCTCGTTTCTCTTGAATCTCAGCTAGGCTTTCTTCGGTATTGCCAAGAGCACGATCCCACCAATGAGCGCCACTGCGCCAAAGATGGGAGGCATCGGTACACTATGGGTCTTTTCGCGAGTAGCGTGAATCGGTCCGATGTCGATGACCTTCTCGCTGGTCGTGTACGTAAAACCTCCCCACGCAAGACCGAACAGCCCTAGCGCGATCAGGATGAATCCAAGCGTTCTGTTCATGACGGTTTCCTTTCAGCCCGTGGGGTGGGCAGACCCCAATCTACTTCTCAAGAACCTTTTCAATCTGCCCGACTTTCTTTTGGATCTTGCCGGCGATCTTTTCGACTTGGCCTTCGGCGGTCAAGTCGGGGTTGTTCGTGACCCGTCCCGCAGCCTCCTTAACTTTGCCTTTCACTTCATGAAGCTTGCCAGTGATCTGAAGTGACCACATGTGGTCAATGTGGATGCGCCAGAATTGAGTCCAAACGCCCAGGGTTCGCCCTAGCCCAGCTGTTCACTATGCGACGGACGTCTTGAGCGGCATATCTTGTGAACAGTGGCATTAAAGGTGCTTGGTTTACATCCAGGAGAAAACATGAAACCGAGCACAAAGGACTATGTCGTATGGTCATCGCGGCTCGTCCTGAGCGCCACGCGATACATAGTTAGGGCGCTTGCACCGCAGGGACAGCTTCGGGAGCAGCTTTCAGCCGCTCGAGTTGATCCAGCAGCTTCGTAAAGTCGGATCTTTCCTTCCTGTTGGACCTGGCAGGAAGTGTCAGTTTCGGGTCCTTGTAGTAAGCCAGGATATTCTGGCGAAGGTCGGGCTGCATGCCTGCGAACTTACGGTCTGCCAGCTTATCCAGCAACTTGGCGTAAGCCTCGTCGGTTCCCTTGTACTTGCCGGCGATAGTTGCGCCGCCGGCGTCGAAATTCTCGTTTGCCAGCTCAGGCGCGCCGGCGTCCACGTTCGCCAACAGCACCTTGTAGCGGTCTACGGTTGCGTTGAAACTGGCCATGAACAGTTTCTCCACCTCCGGTGTCGGCGTGCGGACCTTAAGAGCACTGAAGGGACCTGTCCCCGGCAGCCATCGGAAGAAGAACGCCAGGATCCTGGTGCCCCAGCCGGGCGTACTCCGTTCCCCATTCCTTTTCATAGCTCGAGCGCGAGAGATTGTAGAGAAACTTCTTGCGTGTGATGCCAGGGATTTCTTTCTTGAGCTGGTCCTGCTTGAGCTTCCATGCCACTTTCGTCATGCCGGGAACGATCGACCCGACGGCATACCGGTAGGACCCCAGCGCGAGCGCTTCCGAACACATCCTTCATCTCCATGCCATACGTATCCAGGAATGCGCGCTCCAACAAGTCCCGGGATACCTGAAAACCGATAAAGTCTCGATACCCGTCCGGAGCGTATCGCCCCGCCGCAACCTGGAGCACATCGAAGCCGAACTCCGTCCTGACGTGGGCCTTCGGATTATCCCAATAGGTGACATCATTTCCGTATTTCCGCCGCAGCTCGGGATAGAAGATCGGTACGGCGCGGTTCGTGGCAAGGCGGTGCCCTTCGGTATCGGCGGCATAGTGCTCCAATGCGCCCAGAGCGAACGCGTATTCGTTGAGGTCCTGCGACTCGCGGATCAGAGCCTCAATGAAATCACCACTGCGAACGTAATGCGTGAGATCGCTGAAAAAGCGGCTGCTGAACGGATAATATCCCATGTCCTGAATGATGCATCCGCCATAGGCATAGGCGTGCGCCTCCTGGAGTTGCTCCGGGGTCGCGTCGGGGAATCGCTTGAGAAGCAGCTTCTGAAGGGAAGCGTCCCAGACCGAATCTATGATCGCTTCGTGGGTGAGAACCGTGTAGCCGTATGAGATCGACGACGAGAGGAGAACCGCCAGCACCAAGCGCACGACGCCAAGGGTCCTGGGCCGATTTCCTCCCGGCCCATCGTGAACAGACGTTGAGGCCACGGCCACGTTTCCTCCACTCTACTTCAGACGGCTACGCTCGTTCGTGCGGTAACCTTCGCGGGAATACTGATAGGTTCCCGACCGTACCTGGTTGGTGCGGGTATCGATGTCGCAGGAGTACGTTATATCTCGCGATTCATTCTGATTCCTGGCTTCGCCACGGCCCTGGATTTGTTCCCGGTCCCTATTCTGGTTCTGACGGGTTGCGGAGCCCTCGAAATCAAGGTACGCGCCACGCCCGTTCTTGCTCAGAAAGCGCTGGCGCACGGCGTCCTGACACGCGCGGACGTCGTCGAAGAATGGGGCGGGAGCGTTTGGCCGATCACCCCCCTCCGAACGCCAGTTCACTTCGAAGGCGTAGTGATCGCCGCCACCCTGATCGTCGTTGATGGCGACCAAAGCGGTGAAGTTGTTCGAGCGGTTCGGTTGCTGCACCAGCTCGACGCGGTTGCGGCCGGCAATCTGGCGGATCTGAAAATCGCCTATAGAATTGTACGGCAGAGGCTGGCTGCACTTGCTGCCTTCGTCGTAGCTCTTGGCGCCTTCCAGGGTGCGTACGAAGATCCCGTCTCCGCGCATGCGCACTTCGGCATGATGGTCGACCCAGATGTGGACCTCACAGCGGCCTTCGCGCGCCCGAGGATCCCATCCGGGTTGCTGCCCAAATCGGATCTGAATATCGACCTGCGCGAAGCCGACGCTCGAGAATAACAGAGCGGCGGCGATTCTGAAATAGGCTGAATACTTCGTCTTGGACATGGCTACGATCTTCCTTTCTTGACGCGTGTCCGAGCACCTCATCGAACCGGTGGTCACCTATCCGATTTGTCCTCTTTTGTAGATCTCTGTTGCTTTCCCTTGTCTTGGCGCGGCTGACGATCAACTGTTGGCGGCGGAGTCGTTTGTGCCGGAGCGGGTGCCACCGGTTGCGGAGCCTGCTGGCGTCCCTTCTGCTGCTCAACCACGGGGCGCTGAGGCGTTTGCGCTTGAGGGGGTGCCGCCTGTTGCGGAAGCTGTTGCCGCACCGGGGGAGCGTTCGGGCGTTCGACGACCGGCGGCGCCTGAGGTCTTTCTACCTGTGCCGGCGCCGTCGCTTGCGGAGGCTGTTGGCGCCCCTTCTGTCGTTCGACTACGGCGGGCTGCGGCGTCTGCGGCTGGGGCGGTGCCGTCTGCTGCGGAGGCTGTTGCCGGCCCTGCTGCCGGTCGACTGCCGGCGGTTGAGGCGTTTGTGCCTGAGGCGATGTCACCGGTTGTTGCCGCGGTTGGGGAGGTTGCTGCCGTCCTGGGGGCACGTTCTGCCGTTCGACTACAGGGGGCTGAGGCCTTTGCGGCTGAGGCACTGAGACCTGGGGCGGAGGTTGTTGCCGTCCGGGAGGCGCCTTCGGCTGCGTGGGCTGAGGAACAGGACTCGGCGCGGACTGCGGTCCAGTGCCGACCGTGGGTTGAATATTGGGTTGAACACGCTTGACCCGGCCCATATCCACGACGCGCACCGGAGCGCTCGGCGGCGGTGCAGTCTGGCGTATCTGCTGGACGTCAGCCGTGGGGAGGGGGCGGCCGGGATTCTTGGCGAGCGCCGGCTGCTGCCGGTCGAATGGAACCGGAGCCGGAGGAGGAGCCGTTCGTGCCACCACGGGGCGGTTCAGCACGTTGGCCGGCGGACGCGCAGCCCGGGAAGCGGTGTCTGCCCTGGCACCGAGAACGCTTTCCCTTTGCGGCGCGATAGCCGGAGTGCCGAAGACCTGGACCGAACCAAGCTGGGCAGCCGGTACGGGCCGCGCATCTTGCGTCACCCGGCGGCCTCTGGCGAAGGTGTCTTGCGGAACCGCCGTGACACCGTTACGAACGTTCCGGTTTGCGTACTGGATGTTGGTAATCGCCGTGTTGTTCCGGCTGGAGTCGTAATAGTTGTTGATGGTGGTGTTATTGATCACGGTGTTGGTGTTGTTCACCCGCGTGAAATAACCCCGGCTCGCCTGGTACGACGGAAAATACGGCTCGCGAGGACCCAAGGGGAACCATCCCACGGCCGCAACAGTTCCGATGGAGAAGCTCAAACTGAAACCGGAGCCGCCTCTCCCGCCGACCCACGCCACGAGCGCCGGCGCATAAACAGGAGTTGCGTCATATGGGCCGGGGATCCAGCCCCAACGACCGCCGAAGGTCGCCCAGCGGCCATAGTGATAGGGAGCGAATCCCCAGGGTGCATCGTCCACCCAGGTCCAACCCCAGGGCGCGATCCAGGCCCAATGCCCGTCATGATAGGGCGCCCAATCTGCGCCGACCGCCGTAGGGATCCACACGTTGCCGTAGCCGGGCTGATTGTCCCAGCGGCCGTACTGATCCAGGTCATCGTAGCCGGCGACTTCGCGGGAAACGTAGCGCGCCGACTGCGATTGGTCTTCCCGGCGATCGCGTGAGGAGCACCACTGGTCCCATGAATCGGGTCCAGGAGCAGAGGCGAGGCGGTAGTCGATTTGATCGTAGCCCGTTACGGCCACTTGTTGGCGTGCATAGACCGGGAAGGTATCCCCTCCGCCGGTCACTTCGCCCTCGCCATCGCGAACTGTAATCCTGGTGGTCTGGGAATCCGGATTGGCATCGATGCGGTATTCGCCCGGTCGAACCAAGGTGAATGCGACGTTGGGTGTATCGACCTCGAAAACCTGGTTCTGCGCGAGATAGCGCAGGCGGACCGTGAGCGTACCTTCCGAAAGGCGGATTTGCACCACCTGGTCATCCAGGTTCAGAAACTGAAATGCCGTATTGGCGCCCAAACGCAAGGCTGCCGAGCCGACGTGCAACTCGCTTCGCCCGCGGTCGCTGACCCAAATGTTGTCTCCAGCGATGAGCGGCCTGTTCACGCTGGCGTCCACCCAATCGTTTACACCGGCTGGTTGAAAAGACACCAGACCATCGATGTAATTGAGCCGTCCGACCCGCCCCGGCGGATCGGTCTGCGCAGCCAGGATCGCTGCCGACGCGACGATCAGGACGGTAACAACTGTTATGTGCCGCATGCCTTCTCCCTTTGTGGTCATTCGTTTAACCTTTCATGCACGAGCAATGCCAACCCGGCTGGAGGGTGAATTAGCGGGAGGCGCGGGCGTCAGAAGGAGCATCGAGCTTCGCCAGCTCCGCCGCAAAAAGAGGATTCTGTGGAAACTCGGCGACGAGTTCCTCCAGTTGGGTGCGGGCCAATGCAAGGTTCTTCTCACGCAGCGAGACCATGGCCAGGATGATCTTTGCAAAGGGCCGCAGGTAACGGCCGCGCGCAGCGGCGATTTCGAGCTGCTCGATGCCGCCCTTCTTATCGCCGCTGATTCCCTTGAACTTCAGAAAGAATCGCTTGAATGCCGGCAGACTGCCGATGATGTAGTTTGCGGCGCCCAGGGTGAGATAGGCATCGGAAGCATCCGGGTTCACGACAAGAAGTCTCTTGGCGAAATTGTCAGCCGCGCGGATCATAGCGAGACTCTCAATCTGGTGCTTGTCGATCAAACTGGCATAGTCGGCCTGCATGCCCAGGCTAAGGGTCATGACGAGTGCGATCTTGCCCAGGAAGAGCTTGTCGTCCAAGAAGTAGGCGGACGTCAGGACGCCTTGCCTGTAGCACTCCTCAAACAAGTAACTCGCCGCTTGCGCGGCAACGCCGAGCGCATCCTGCGGATGGGACGCCTGCCACGCCGCAAACTTCGCGCGAGCTTCTTCAGGCCTCAGTTCGTACAGCAGGCGAAAGCCCGCGTCCAGTTCAGGCGTTTCAAAAATCTCCGCCTGTCCCCACCCAACGGACGCCGCAAGCGTTACGAGGGCTAGATGGAAACACCACCCGGCCGAAGTGTGTTGCCGCAGTGACATGCAGCAAGCCCTCCATTACTGTGACGGACTTAGTTCTTGCGCTCGCGGAACGAGTACTTGTTCAGCATAGCGATCAGTTTCGCGGCTGCTTTGGGCGCACGAACACCCGTGGTCACGATATCGCGGTTCTCCAGCTTCTTGCCATAGAGAGTCGCGTTGTCGTCGAGGTCCTGCCGCAGTGTTGCGCCTTCCAGGGCGACACCCGCAAACAGTCCCTGCGATCGCGACCACGACAGAATATCGGCGTGCATTTGCGCGTCGGTTTGCGCCGTTGCCGTGCGTCCCACGGGACCCGCCGCAACGGAGCCTTCCGCGCCTAAGGTGAACTTGCTCTCGAGCAGTTTCTCGGCTCCCCGCGCATTCATCACCAGCATAATCAGGTCGGTCGAAGAACCACCGATCTGGAACCCGAAACTTCCACCTTCGATGCGGACGGTGGCCGGCGCGGACCAACCCGGCCCCTTCTTGTTCCGGCAGAACAGATAGCCTTTCCCGTATTTCCCGCCAACCACGAAAGCCGCGGTTTTCAGGTCCGGCACAATCACGACACAGTGGGCGTTCTCGAGCAGGTCCTGAGGAATGCCCTTATCCGGGGCTCCCATGATCTCAGAGAACACCGCGGTCGCTTCGTTCAATCGTTTTACAGGCTCATTGTCTTTCGCCATCAAGGGCGTGAGAGCCAGTGCCGCCACCAGAATCGATCTCATTTTTTCACCTCTTTCCGTCGGCCGGGTTAACACAACCACCGTTTGGACGACTGACTTTTGGCGTGCACGAACTATGCCAAGTCGTTCTAGCCGTTTGAGGCTAACGCGAGGACAGAACCGGGCGATTTCACCCAATGACCGCCGGCCGACGAACGGCTTCTCACCCATCACTTGCCAACATACCCATCTACCCCTCGCGAACTGACGGCTAACTGATGGCCTCCTAATTGCCTTTGGAGCAACGGGAGTATCACTTTTGAAAAGAAGAATACGCATATGCTTTGGACCATTTTTGTAATTCTGCTGGTGCTGTGGGCACTGGGGTTGGTCACCGCCTATACGATGGGCGGACTTGTTCATTTATTGCTGGTTTGCGCGCTCGTCGTGCTGGTCATCCGCTTGATTCAAGGGCGCAGGATCGTTTAGCGAGAGATCGTAAAGCGGGACGCAGCGCTTAGCTCGCGGGCGGAAGTGGGCTATCTCACCCAGTGACTGGCCGTTGAAGCTCGGTTTCGCCCTCGATAATTTGTGGGGTGCGCCGGACGGCTTGTTGGTCCCTGAAAGTAGCGGCTTCAAACAGAGTGGATCACGAATCACGAATAGATAGGGCCGTTATCAGGCTATCGGCCTTCCCATTGACCGATTGACTCTTCGGGAGCGCGAGTGGCTGCAGATACGAAAGACCTCGGCATCGGAGGTGGCCCTACGCGTGCTACCACAACAGCGTGTGAGACCGCAAAGAGGGGATCGCGCAGAATCTGAGAGTAAACAAGGAGAAGAAGATGACATTCTCGAAAGCAGTACCGACCGTGTTTTGCCTTGCGCTTATTGGCGCAGCATTCTCACCCAGCGCAAAGGCAGACGACTACGACAAGAAAACAACGTTAACCTTCAGCCAACCCATCGAAATCCCGCCGGTCCATATTCAGGGATACCGTGTGTTGCCAGCCGGAACGTACGTATTCAAGCTGGTGAATTCCAGCTCCAACCGGCACATCGTACAGATCTTCAATAAAGAGCAGACGAGGATCTTTGCCACCATTCTGGCTATCCCGAACTATCGCCTGCAACCCAAAGACAAGACCGTGATCACCTTTAACGAGTCAGTGCAAGGCAGGCCACAAGCGATCCGGGCGTGGTTCTATCCTGGCGCAAACTGGGGCGAGGAATTCGTGTATCCGAAGGCCAAAGCAGTAGAACTGGCCAAGGCGACCAATTTACCTGTCCTCCAGATGCCGGCTCCCGCTAAAGAGGAAGTCGCCAAGCCGGAAGAAGCCCGTGCGGAACTGGAGCAAGCTCCCGTCACGGCAGTCAGGCCATCGGGAGAAGAGGTGGAAATCGCTCAGGTAGTGACCGCTCCGCCGCCTGCGGAGGTGGCGCAAGTGGCTGCTGCACCAGCCCCGGCGGCCGAGCCGAAGTTGCCGACAACGGCGAGTCCATTGCCGCTGATCGCGCTCCTCGGACTGCTGGCGTTGGGAGGAGCCTTGACCCTCCGCGTCGTAGAAAAACGCGGCCTATAAGCGCCTGAGTCGTCGTCGAACGCAGAAAGGGGCTTCTCTTGAAGAGGGAACGATCCTGGGACCGAGAGCACGAGACCGCGAAAGCGCTCGTGCTCCCGGTCCTTCTTCTTACTCTCCACTGGTTTGCCGCAGCACAGGTTGCGCCGCCAGCTAACGGTCAAGATCAGGACGATCTCCGCTTTTCGACCGAGGTTGACCTGGTGGTGCTTCAAGCAACGGTACGCGATCGGGCGGGTCATGCCGTCTCGGGTCTCGGGGAGCACGATTTTGAGGTTTATCAGGACGGTGCTCTTCAGAGCATCCGTCTTTTCCGGCACGAAGATACGCCCGTCACCATCGGACTGGTGGTCGACCACAGTGCAAGCATGCGGGAGAAACTTGGCGAGCTGACCACCGCGGCCCAGACCTTTGTCAGGGCCAGCAACCCCGAGGACCAGATGTTCGTCGTGAACTTCAACGAGGACGTTTCCCTGGGCCTGCCCAGTGGGACGCTATTCAGCAATAGCGCCAACGAGCTCGGCGCTGCGATCTGGCGCGCGCCTGCGGTGGGTGCGACCGCGCTTTATGACGCCATCATAGAGGCTCTCCAGGGTTTGCAAAAAGGCGACCGAGATAAGAAGGCGCTGATCGTCATCAGCGACGGCGGCGATAACGCGAGCCATTCCAGTTTGGACCGCGTGCTCAAAATGGCGGAGGAATCGAGCGCCGTAATCTACACGATTGGCGTCTTCAGTGAGGACGATCCCGACCGGAATCCGAAGGTGCTCCGCCGTCTGGCCCATGAGACTGGCGGCGAAGCTTTCTTCCCTTCCAAACCCAGTGAAACGGTGGAGATCTGTGAACGGATCGCCCGCGACGTTCGGGAACAGTACACCATCGGATATTCTTCCATGAACGGAAAGCCGGGCGCCTACCACGCTATCCGAGTTACCGCACGATCCAAGGAGCATGGGAAGTTGTCGGTTCGTACGCGCGCCGGCTATATCGCCGGCGGAGAATTACAGCCAGGCCGGGGCGCGAAATGAGAGTGGCCGTACCCAAACAGTCGCTAAAGAAGCTTCTGCGGTGGTCGCAGCGCGGACTTTTCGCCTGCGCTGTGGCGATGTTGGGTTATTCCGCGTTCGTTGTAGTGGATACTCGTGTCTTCCAGGAGCGTGAGAGCCGAACCCTCCAACGTTTGCTCGACGACCAGCACGCCGCCGGCGGTAACTCACTGCAAGCCAGCCTGCTCAATCCTCCGAAGACTCCACCAGCCTCCGCGATGAGCGGTCTGATCGGCCGCATCGAAATCGCACGCCTTGGCCTGTCGGTAATGATCATTGAAGGAGACGATGGCAAGACTCTCCGGCGGGCGGCAGGCCATGTCCCCGGTACGGCGCTGCCGGGACAACTCGGCAACGTAGGCATCACCGCGCACCGGGACACATTCTTCCGGCCGCTACGAAACATCCAGATGGACGATGTGATTACGCTCACCACGCTGCAAGGTGTGTATCGCTACCGCGTGGTCTCCACGAAGGTCGTGAGTCCACAAGACATTGAAGTTCTCGATTCCAGCGGGGGCGAGGTCTTGACCCTGGTGACCTGTCATCCGTTCTACTTCGTCGGCGCTGCTCCTAACAGGTTTATCGTCCGTGCCGAGAGATTCAAGGGATGATTGGAACTCGCGGCTGCGGCCCACGCCAAGTCGCTCTGGACGATATTTGCCGCTGAGCGACGGACAGAAGTGGGCGATTTCATCCAGTGACCGGCGGCCGACGAACGGTCTCTCCCCCAATCATTCGCAAACGTGCCCGTATACCCCCTCGCGAGCCGTTGGCTAACCGATTGGCCCCCCAATTGCCCATCGAACTAGTAGGAGTAGCAATTTCAAAAGGAGAACAGGCATATGCTTTGGACCATTTTTGTCATTCTGCTGGTGCTGTGGGCACTAGGTTTAGTTACCGCCTACACGATGGGTGGACTTGTTCATCTATTGCTGGTTTGCGCGCTCGTCGTGCTGGTCATCCGCCTGATTCAGGGGCGCAGGATCGTTTAGTGAGAACCATTATGAAATCCATTCGAGTGATGAGTTCCGCCGCGATCTTCCTGCTGTTCGGCACGTGGGCTCCTGTGTACGCTCAGCACGACGGCGATAAGCAGGGCAAATCCGACGGACAGCCGCAACGCGGGCCGCAGGGCGGGCAACAACCTCAACAGCGACAGCAGCCGCAAAAACAGGTACAGCCTCAGCGGACTCAGCAGCCGCCGCAACAACGGCAGCAGCAACCGCAACAACGTGTTCAGCAGCCTCAGCAGCAACCCCAGCGAGCGGAACAACCGCGGCAACCGCAGCCTCAGCGGACTCAGCAGCCGCCGCAACAACGGCAGCAGCAACCGCAACAACGTGTTCAGCAGCCTCAGCAGCAACCCCAGCGAGCGGAACAACCGCGGCAACCGCAGCCTCAGCGGCCTCAACGGCCGCATCCGGAAAGATCGCAGGAGCAGGCGCGAAACTGGCAGCAGCAGAAGGGCTGGCTACAGAAGGGCGGCTGGCAGGGGCACGATAGCTGGCAGCAAAATCGCGCCCGAAACTGGGCAACCGACCATCGCACCTGGACGCAGCGCGGAGGCTATGGCGGATTCTACATCCCTCAGGCCAGTTTCGGTCTGTATTTCGGCCGCCAGCATTTCTTCCGGATCCACTCGCGACCCGTTATCTATATGGGCTATCCGCGTTTCCAGTACGGCGGGTATTCGTTCCTGATGTTAGATCCATGGCCGGAATACTGGTCCGACAACTGGTATGAGTCCGATGATGTTTACATCGACTACGACGGTGGTTACTATCTGTACAACCGCAGGTACCCGAATGTGAGAATTGCGGTGACGATCGTGCTGTAGATGAAGATCGCTACTTCTGATCGCTGTTCCCAGCGATGCTGGAGGCGAGGTAGTTGACGACTTTCGCTTCGTTGCGCGCGAGTTCGTAATACGCGGCTTTGAGCAACTGATCCTTGCGGTTGAGCAGCGTCTCTCGGATGGTCTGCTGGACGGCGGGATCGTCCAAAACGCGCTGGCCGGCTGGCTCACGCGTGATGACTTTAAGAATGCGGTAGCCTTCCGGGGTACGCTCCACCGGCGTTACCTCGCCCGGTTGCAGAGCCATGATGGCCTTGCGGAGATCCGCATTGGCCTGCTCCAGAGCCGATTCGCGCACGAAGCCGACATCGCCGCCGGCCTGGGCTGAATCGGGATCCTCGGAATAATTCTGCGCGAGCATCGCGAAATCCTCGCCTTGCTTGACGCGCGCGTAGAGGCTATCGATCTTCTTGCGCGCCTGCGTCTCATTCTGGGCCTTGTCGCTGCGCAGATTGCGAACGTTCGGGTTGGGCGTGGGCGTTACCAGGATCTGCGCCAGGTGAATCTGGGGCTCGGGCAGATTGAAATTGGCCTTGTTGGTGTTGTAGAACTCGGCAATGTCCTTGTCGGAAATGCTGATGCGCGAGGTGGTTTCCTTGTTGAGCAGCTTTTGAACGCTTAGATCGCGGCGGAGCTGGGCTTTCAGATCCTCGACCGTCATCTTGCGATCGTTGAGCTGCTTCTGAAACTCTTCCTGCGTGTAGGGCGCTTTCAACTCAGCGAACTTGGCGTCCACGTCCGAATCGGTGGCCATGAGGCCGCGCTGCTCGGCGCGCTGCAGCATGATTTCGTTATCGATGAGCGTCCGCAGGACCTCCAGGCGCTGGATGGCTACCTGGTCTGCGCTGGGATGCTCGGACTGCCCGAACTGGGAGTATTGATATTGCTTATCGAGCTCGGCGAAGGTGATCGCGCGTCCGTTTACGGTGGCGGCGACGCCGGCGGGCGCGGATCGGTTGCAGGCCGACAACACCAGCAACGTCAGGAGAGGGAGGAAGACGCGGCGCATGGGGCGGAAGTCTCATTCTAACAGGGCGCGCCATATCCCTACGGCATCCGCGTCGTTCTTAGCCTTCCAGGATGCAGACGTCGGGCAGGCTGCGATAGTCTTCCTCGTAATCCAGCCCGTAGCCGACCAGAAACTGATCCGGCACCTCGAACCCCACATAATCCACGTGCACGGGCCGAAGCCGGCGCGAAGGCTTGTCGAGAAGCGCGGCGATCCGAAGCGACTTGGGCTTGCGCTGCTGGAGCAACTGCAGGAAGTACGTCAGCGTGATTCCCGTATCGACGATATCCTCGACCACGATCACGTCGAAGCCCTGGATGGGGTGATCGAGATCCTTGGTGAGCCGGGCTTCCCCCGAAGACGTCTTGCCGTTATAGCTGGCGATGCCGACAAACTCCATGCGAACCGGAGTCTTCATTGCGCGAGCCAGATCCGCCATGAACACGCTCGCGCCTTTGAGGACACCTATCAGGTAAACCGGACCCGTGGGGTAATCGCGGTCGATCTGCGCACCCAGTTCCTGAATGCGCGCGTGGATCTTCTCGGCGGAGAGCAGTACCCGTAACGAGGACATAAGTAGTACGATACCAACAGGAGGGCTTCACTCACTGGCGAGCGCAAGAAAGAAACCAGCAGCTCCCGCGCCGATGTGGCTGGAGGCGGTGCGAGCAGCGGAAGAGAAGCAAGCCCACAACATTAAGGTTCTGGACTTGCGAGATGTGACGACCTTTGCCGATTACTTCGTGATTTTGAGCGGTTCCAACACCCGGCAGCTGCAAGCCATCGCCGATGCGATTCATCTGCACCTCAAGAAGCTCGGCGAAGTGCCCAACAGCATGGAAGGCTACGATAACGCCGACTGGATCCTGATGGACTACGGCGACTACCTGATCCACATCTTTTCGGAGAAGGCGCGCTTGTATTACGACCTGGAACGTCTCTGGCGGGATGCGAAAACCGTAGAGTTAGCTCCGGCGACTACTTAAAGTCCCCTACTTGAAGTCCATAGCTAAGCGGCCCGCCGGGCCTTTGTAAAGAAGGCCGAGATCCTTAACCTTGTTCTTCCCCTCAAGCAGGAAATAGAGCAGCCCCTCCACGGGTTCCTTGGTTTCCTTGTCGGGCAGCATCTTCGATTCCAGGATCTTCTGCAGAGGGCTGGCCGGGGTGGCCTTGGCTTCGACGGGAGTAACGTTCACGGTGGTTGAACTCACGCCAGCACTACTGTGGGTGGTCTTGGATTTCAAGACCAAGTTCGCCTGCCCCCCGATCTGGCCGGGCGCCAGGGCGTCGCTACGCTCGCCGTCCTTGCGGGAGACCAGAGTGAAGTCGTCGGCGCTGATCCGGAGCGGGCCCAACGTCCGAGGGCTTACCTTGATCCGCACCACGATGTAGCCGGCGTCCATGGGCGCGCCCAGAACCTGCTCGATTTCCTTGGCGTCCAGGATAACGGTACCCGCCAGATCGATATTGCCGTTTCCGGCCTGGTTGGGCAGAGATTTGATATCGTCAGCGACCGCCAACGAAGACACAATCAGACTTGCAATCAACCACTTCACAGCATTTTCTTAATACTCTGGACGAACTCAGGATTCATCCAGTTTTGCGCCGCGATCACCTTCTGGACCACCTTCCCGGAGCTATCGATAATGTAGGTCTCGGGCAACTGGAAGGTTCCGTAGTTCGCGGCGATGTCCCATGAGGGGTCGCGCGCCACCTGGAACGTAACCGGAAATTGCCTGAGGAACTGGTGATAGAGGTTTTCGTTCTTATCCACGCTGACGCCCAGCACCACGACGCCTTCCGGCGCGAACTGGCGGCTGAAGACTTCGAGCGAGGGAACCTCCTGCAGGCAAGGCTGGCACCAGGAGGCCCAGAAATTGAGCACCAGGAGCTTACCACCGAAGTTCGCCGGGGTGACGGTGCGGCCGGTCTCGGTCACCACTTTGAAATCGGGCGCGGTGTCGCCTATGCGGACGATATGGTCGTCCAGGGTCCCTTTGACGACCCAGGCCAAGCTTACGCCCAGGACCAGGACCAGTCCGAGCAGAATACGGTCGGTAACGGTCTTCACGCTATTATTTTAGTGGATCTGGTTGGTCCCGGCGAGGGGCTGCCGCATCCAACTAGAGGAAGAATGTTTTTAACCCGAAAAGCCGAGTTTTCCGCGTCGCACGTGTGCGCCAATCCCGCCTGGAGCGCGGATCGCAACCAAGCCGTTTACGGGAGCAATGCGAATCCCAACGGCCACGGGCACAATTACGTACTGGAAGTGACGCTCACGGGCGACCCCGATCCGGTGACCGGGATGGTGTTCGATCTGCGCGAGCTGAAGGAGATCCTGAATCGTGAAGTGGTGGATCCGATGGATCACCGCTTTCTGAATAAGGAAGTCCCCCCGTTCGATCGCGTGGTTCCAACCACCGAGAACCTGGCGGTGGAGATCTGGAAGAGGATAGAGCCCCAGATCACCCGTGAAGGCGTCCGTTTGCACAATGTCCGGTTGTACGAGACGGGAGATTTGTTCGTAGATTATGGGGGAGAACGATGAGGCTGACTTCGCGTTATCGCTTCTCCGCGTCGCACCGGCTGGATACGCCCGCGTTGACCCCGGAAGAGAATCGCAAGCTCTACGGAAAGTGCAATAATCCACACGGCCACGGACACGACTATCTCCTGGAGATTACCGTAGATGGACCGGTGGATCAGGATGGGCAGGTGGTGAATCGCCAGGCTCTGGATGCCGTGGTTCGCGAGCGTGTGCTGGCGCGGCTGGATCATAAGAATCTGAACGTGGATATTCCCGAGCTGGAAGGGTCGGTAGCAACGACCGAGAATCTGGCGACTGTCGTCGAAGGGGCGCTGGCCGAGGGCTGGACGCTGCCGGCTCGCTTGGCGAAGGTGCGGATTTCGGAGACCGCGCGGAATACGTTTGAGTTGGAGGTCGCCTAAAAAGTGAAGAGCAAGGCTCTGGTCAAGTTGATGCCGCCGCAGGGAACCAAGATCGCGGCGCATATGCGCGACATTCTGGAACTGATCGGGGAGGATCCTTCGCGCGAAGGCCTGGTGCGTACTCCGGAACGTTACGACAAGGCCATGCGGTTCCTCACCAGCGGCTACAGCACCAGCCTGGAGGAGATCGTCAATGAGGCGGTCTTCAGCGTGAGGGTGGACGAAATGGTGATGGTGAAGGACATCGAGTTCTTCAGCATGTGCGAGCACCATCTACTGCCGTTCTTCGGTAAGGTCCACGTGGCGTATTTGCCCAAGGACAAGGTGATCGGGCTGAGCAAGATTCCGCGGATCGTGAACATGTTCGCGCGCCGGCTGCAATTGCAGGAGCGGATGACGCAGCAGATCGCCGAGGCGGTGGAGAGTGCGATTGCGCCGCGCGGGGTCGGCGTGCTGGTGGAAGCACAGCACTTTTGCATGATGATGCGCGGGGTCGAGAAGCAGCACTCGGGCACGGTCACCAGTAATATGCTGGGTCTTTTCCGGAAGAACAAAGCCACCCGCGATGAGTTCCTGGCGCTGGCACGACGTCAGGGGTAAAAGGCCTTCCGGGACGGGACTCCGGTAGAATCAAAACATGCGAAACGAGTTCACGGCGATCGTCGAGAGGGACGGTCCATGGTACATCGCATACTGTGCCGAAGTGCCGGGTGCGAACGGCCAGGGAAAATCGCATGAAGAGTGCATGGCGAGCCTGCGGGAGGCCATCGCGCTGATCAAGGAAAACTGACTTCCTGCAACGGTTCTTTTTCGTGTGGGGCAGGTTTTGCAATCCCGTAAAGAAAAAGGGGACAGGCAGCTCTGTCCACTCCCCAACTGGCAGGCGAAGTCAGGAGCTTACAGGAGGGGACAGAGTAGCCTGTCCCCTTTTTCAACAAACCCGCGTGCAGGATGCAATCCTGCCCCACATATCGGACTTGTTACCATAGAGGGTAATGGGAACGCTGCGACGGCTTATTTTCTGGGATTTTCAGCGGACCTCGTGGCAGTGGGACATCATTGTCACGCTGATCCTGGCGTTTATTTTCTTGACCCCGCGGGACTTGTTTCGCGATCAGCCGCGTGCCGCCAGCATCCAGATGCTTCCCGCACAGCAGGGGTTTCTGATTGAACCGAAGCTCCTGGCGAACGTTCCCGAGGCCGATCGTCCGGAAAAGGCCGCCGAACTGGTGAATCAGCGATTCAAGACCCACACGACCATCACGCACGTTGCTCCGGTCCGTGACGACGCTGAAGGCGAAATCACCGGCTACATGGCGTACACCAAGCCGTAAGGCGACCATGAACAGACTCGTTCGCTTCGGTCTTCTTTCCGTGCTGGCGGGAGTAGCTTTGCACGCCGAGGCTCTCAATGACATTCTGGCGCGGATGGACCAGTCGGCTCGAAACCTGCGGACCTTCTCGGCCAAAATGAAGCGCACCGAGTACACCAAGGTCCTCAACGAAAAGGAAGACACGGACGGCCTGCGGCTGGTGAAGCGCGCCAATGGACAGACCATCGGCATCGTTCAGTTCTTTGGGCAGAACCCGCAAACGCTCCGCTTCGCCGGAAAAACAGTGGAAGTGTACTATCCCGACGCCAAGCGCGTGGAGGTTTACGATGCCGGCAAGTTCGGCAAGCTCGGCAAGCAGGTGGATCAGTTGCTGCTACTTGGGATCGGCGTAACCAGTGCCGACCTGCGCCGCGATTTCGATATCACGGCAGGCGGAACGGAAAACATCGGCGGAAAGCCGGCTACGCGGATTCAGCTGATGCCGAAAGATCCCGACCTCAAGAAGCAAGCCGAGAAGATCGAGATGTGGGTACCCGAGGGAGAAAGCGTGCCAATCCAGGTTAAGGTGACGCGAACCTCCGGCGACTACAATCAGGCGATTTACTCGGATGTGCAGATGAATCCCACTCTGCCGGATTCCGCGTTTGAGTTGAAAACTCCCGCGGACGTAAAACGCGTAAACGTTAAGTAGTCAGTTTCTCCAAGAACCTCTGGTGGACGCGGGAATCCTGCGTGAGCTCGGGATGGAACGTGGTCACCATGTGCCTGCCCTGCTCCACCCACACCGGATCGCCATCGCAGGTAGCCAGAATTTTCCCGCCGGAGCCGACGCGCAGGATTTTCGGCGCGCGGATGAAGACCGCCTCCAACTCGTCATCACCTGCTTGAACGCGAGTGATCCGGCTGTCGATCTGGCGCCCGTAGGCGTTGCGCTCGACGTCGATATCGATCAAGTTGAGGCTGGGCTGCGCGGGCTTCGTCACGGAATGCGCCAGCAGGATCGCGCCGGCGCAGGTGCCGAAGACGGGCTTGCGGGCGGCAAACTGGCGGAGAGGCTCGGTCAGGTTCTCGATATCGAGCAGCTTGAGCATGGTGGTGCTCTCGCCGCCGGGCACGATGAGGCCGTCGCAGGCGTCCAAGTCCTTGGCCGTGCGGACTTCGACGGGCCGTCCGCCTGCGCGCTCCACGGCTTTGCGATGAGCGTCGAAATCGCCCTGGAGGGCGAGGATACCGATGGTCTTCATCAAGTCGGTCGTCCGGCCTGAAGGCCGGACCTACTACCAGCCGCGGGTCTGGAGGAGCTCGCTTTCGGGGAGCTTGGAAACGTCCAGGCCGCGCATGGCTTCGCCCAGCTCTTCGCTGGCTTCGAGCAGCTTCACCGGATCGTTGTAATACGTGGCAGCCTTGACGATGGCGCGAGCGCGCGAGTCGGGATCCTCGGATTTGAAGATGCCGCTGCCGACGAACACGGCTTCCGCGCCGAGCTGCATCACCAGCGCCGCGTCGGCGGGCGTCGCGATGCCACCGGCCGAGAAATTCGGCACGGGCAGCTTGCCGTTGGCCGCGACCCATTCCACCAGCTCGAGCGGCGCACCGAGGTTCTTCGCCTCGTGCACCAGCTCTTCCTTGCCAAGGATCGTCAGATGCTTCATCTCTTTGACGATGGTGCGGATATGCCGGACCGCTTCGACGATATTTCCGGAGCCGGCCTCGCCCTTGGTGCGGATCATCGCGGCGCCTTCGGCGATGCGGCGCAGAGCCTCGCCCAGGTTGCGTGCTCCGCATACGAACGGAACCTTGTAAGTCTTCTTGTCGATGTGGTGCTCTTCGTCAGCCGGAGTGAGCACTTCGCTCTCGTCGATATAATCGACGCCGAGCGCTTCCAGGATCCGAGCCTCCATAAAATGGCCGATGCGGGCCTTGGCCATCACCGGAATCGAAACGGTGTCCATGATCTGGCGAATGATCTTGATGGACGCCATGCGCGAAACGCCGCCCTCTTTGCGAATATCGGACGGGACGCGCTCCAGCGCCATCACGGCGGAAGCGCCGGCCTTCTCGGCGATCTTGGCCTGCTCGACGTTGGTCACGTCCATAATGACCCCGCCTTTGAGCATTTCGGCCAGGCCGACTTTCAAGCGGAAGTCGTCGGAAAGATACATAATCCTTTCTCCAGGTACATCTCCATCATCGCATTGCTGGGTTTCAGAGCCAAACTAATAGCCGACGGTGAAGCGCTGGCGGCTGTGCTGCGGCTTTTCGATCTCATCGGCGAGGGCGATGGCGTAGTCTTCCATGGAGATTTTGCTCTGCCCATCGGCGGCGGTAAGCAATTGGTCTTTGCCGACACGAAACTTGCCGGTGCGCTCCCCGGGGCTGAAGAAGGCGGATGGGGACAAGTAGGTCCAGTCCAAATCGCCCTCGGTCTTCAGAGTGTTGAGGAAATCGCGGCCGGCGGTGGCTTCGGGCCTGGCAACCTCGGGGAAATTAGGCTGGTCGATGAGCGCCGCTCCCGGCGAGACTTCGAGACTGCCCGCGCCTCCGACGACCAGGAATCGCTTGACGCCGGATTTCTTGGCGGCGCCGATGGCGGACTGCGCGCTCGTGTCGAGAAACCTCACGCTGTGGATGGCCGCTTCCTGGCCTGTGAGCAGTTGCGCCAGGCCGGCTTCGTCTTTCACGTCGCCTTGCGTCAGGGTGAGACCAGGGCGAGGCTGCATTTTCTCGGGATGGCGGGCGATGCCGAGGACCTGATGTCCGCGGCTCAACAGCTCGGTTACGATGCGCGATCCGGCGTTACCGGTCGCGCCGATGACGGCGATTTTCATTGAAGAGGTTCTCCTGACCGATCTTTCAGTCTACCGAAGAAGAGGGGACAGCCAGCCTGTTTCCTCGACGCCTTTTTGATGGAACCGGGCCATCCTCCGCGTGGAAACAGGTAGGCAGTCCCCCGGATACTAAGCGTAGATACCGCGAAGCTTGATGGCGAAAGCCACGCGATCCAGGGCGAGCATATACGCGGCCGTACGGTTGTTGACGCCATGCTTCTCAGCGTAGGCGACCACGTCATTGAAGCTATTCACCATGATCTCTTCCAGGCGATCGTTGACCATCTGTTCATTCCAGAAGTAGCCCTGGCGATCCTGCACCCATTCGAAATACGACACCGTGACGCCGCCAGCGTTGGCCAGAATATCCGGGATCACGAAGATGCCCTTCTCGGACAGGATGGGATCGGCGAAATGGGTGGTGGGGCCGTTGGCGCCCTCGCACAGGATCTTGGTCCGCAGTTTGGAGGCGTTCTTGGAGGTGATGACGTTCTCATGTGCGGCGGGCAAGAGTACGTCGGTTTCCAGGAACATGGCCTCCTCGCGGTCCATGTTCTGTCCCCCGGGAAAGTCGGTGATCGATCCGGTGTCCTTGCGGTGCTTGAGCAGCGCCGGAATATCGAGACCGTTTGGATTGTAAACCGCGCCGTCGAATTCGATGATGCAAACAATCTTGAAACCGGCGCGCGCCATCAGCTTGGCCGACATGCCGCCTACGTTGCCGAATCCCTGGATCACCACGCGCGTTGACGAACGGTCGAGGCCCAGGCGGCGCAAGGCCTGATCGATGACGATCATGCATCCGCGCCCGGTCGCTTCGGTGCGTCCGCGCGAGCCTCCCAGGTCGATGGGCTTGCCCGTAACCACGGCGGTCACGGTCTTGCGGGCGTGCATAGAATACGTGTCCATGATCCACGCCATGGTCTGGTCATTGGTGTTGACGTCGGGCGCCGGAACGTCGATTTCAGGGCCGATAAACTCGAACAGCTCCGCGGTATAGCGGCGCGTGATGCGCTCCAGTTCCACAGGCGAAAGAATCGACGGATCGCAGATGACCCCGCCCTTCGAGCCGCCGAATGGGACGTTGGTCACCGCGCATTTCCAGGTCATCCAGGCAGCCAGCGCGCGGACTTCGTCGAGCGTCACGTCGGGCGCGTAACGAATGCCGCCTTTGGCCGGCCCGCGCGCGATGGAATGCTGCACGCGATAGCCGGTGAATACCTCCAGGCGCCCGTCGTCGAGCTGGACCGGAATGTGGACAATGATTTCGCGCGACGGGGATCGCAGGACCTTGCGCATCCCGTCATCGAGCCCCAGACGCTCGGCCGCTTCGTCGAAGCGGGCTTCGGCGGACAAGCGCGGGTTAAACTCGTCCGCGATTCCGTCTACGGCTTTGAGTGTCGGGGTGGGTGGGAGAGTCGAAGGCGGCGCGGATTCCGTGATCATATGAGAGCTCCGCCCCCATTATCGAACACCCTCAGTGCAAGCTCGAAGCTATGATGAAGACGTGGGACGAACCGTCATCATCATCGGACTCATTCTGGTCGCCATAGGCATTCTGATGACGCTGGGCGACCGGCTGCCGATCAAGCTGGGTCGCTTGCCGGGCGACATCGTGGTGCGCGGAAAGAACGGCGTTTTCTACTTTCCAGTGGTGACGTGCCTGGTGGTGAGTGCGGTCCTAAGCCTGGCAATGTGGCTGATCGGGCGGAAATAGGGTTTAGCGCAGAAGACCCAGGCGGTTCAGCGGCCAATACACGAACACGGCCTTACCGTAGATGGCGTCGCGCGCGACGGTGCCCCAGCTGCGGCTGTCGTTCGAGGAGTTACGGTGGTCGCCCAGGACAAAATAGTGCCCGGCTTCGACCAAGCGGCGGCTCATCGACATCCGATCGCGGTTGATGTCGATAAGGTACGGCTCTTCCAGGCGCTTGCCGTTGAGAATCACCGTGCCGTCGACGATCTCGACCACGTCGCCGGGGACGCCGATCACGCGCTTGATGTAGGACCTGGAAGGATCTTCGGGTGCCCAGAACACGATCGTATCGCCGCGGACGATATCGGATAAGCCGAAGCGGTAGACGAACTTGTTGATGAAGATGCGCTCTTCGTTGATGAGGGCCGGCGTCATGCTGGTGCCTTCGACCTTGACTGGCTGGTAAAGGAACAAGATGACGATGATCGCGATGACCACGCTAACCGAAAGATCGCGCAGCCAGGAAATCGCGTTGCGGGCGACCGCGGGCGACAGGGTCCCGGGCGGGTTTGCCGCGGGCACGGTTGTAGGAGGCACACTTACCGCAGGCGTGCCCTGCTCATCTTGCATATATCACTACTATAGACGGAATCGGTCGCGAAGGGTTTGAGGCGCATTGCATAGGCCGCCTCGATTGAGGATACTAGTGATTGGTTCCCCAAAACGTGGGACTTTAGGCGACTCGGTCGGCATTAAACCGAATTTAAGGGTGCGCTCTAAGGCCCGGAGCGGGGGCCGCCGATAACCGATTATGGCTAAAGCAAAAACCCAACATAAGTGCTATCGCTGCGGTAACGCCATTGAGACCCCCCTCAGCAAAAGCCTTCCAAAATTCCGCCTCCCCCCAGACGAGAAGCTCCGCTGGCAGTGGGCACGGACAGAACTCCGGTTCATCAGGGAGGAGTACGAAAGGCAACTTGCGGGCGGGTTGGAGACAAAAGAGAATATGTTCCCCTGCCACAACTGCTGGCTCGACACCGTGTCCGCGATTCACACCAGCGCGATTCGCGACTTGCGCAATTTGATGAACGAGGCCTGGGGCGGACGCAAGCGGCTAACGAACGCGAAGAATAAGCCCAAGCGAGCGGCCTAAGCAGGGTCGAACTCTGGGGCGGCTGGTGGGATTTGGAAGACACCGAGGTCCGTGTTCCCGTGGACTCCGAGACATGCGGAACCCGACAAACCTAGCGAATCGGGCTTCAGAGAGACGGTACAGAGACGGGCCGCGATTCTAGCCCTGGCCGTTTCAATGCGCCCTCGCAGAGCGATGGCGCTTCATCAGCGCTAGAGCCGCTGCGCCCATGAACATCAGTGCTCCAGCGGTGGGTTCCGGAACTGCCGTGTAGCGAAGCTGGACAATATCTCCATCAAAACCGAAATTGCCGGTTGCGTCATTCAATACGCCGGAAACGTTGGCGATGCTGCCACCGTTGGGCCCAGGGAAGCTGACGGAGTCCAACTTACCATCGCCGCCAGAAAGACCGGTAATATTGAGGTCGAGCAGGAGTCTGCCAAGCGTGGGGTTGTACAAGAAGGGAGTCGTGAAATTTATATTAAGGTCGAATGGACATACGGCAGGACCCGCGCAGCCAGGAGAGGTAAAAGAAACGGGACCAGAAAATACCAGTGTGTTGTCAGGCCCGACATTGTCCGCGTAAGTCGTGCTCAGGAGTGGACCACCCGTATTCGGAAACTTTGAGCTAGTGGATAAATAAAGGCTCAGGGAGGCCATGCTGAAGTCCACCGGTCCCGTTCCTGGAGAAGCGCGGAAGGAAAGTTGATCGATCAGGAGCGAGCCGCCCACTGAGGAAAACTGGCCTGATCCGAGAAGCTGTTGGGATCGAACGTCACCACCGCCGTCCGTGGAATCCGTTTCATTGCCCACGTTACCTGCATTGAAATTTGGAACGACGATCGTACTTCCGAACGCCGCTAAACATGACGCCGCAAAGAGAACAGCTAGTTTCCCTCTAGACATTTGGTTACCTCGTGGCACTTAAGCCGAGTGTAAATTTGACTGCAAATGTTCCACGTAGTATACACCAAGAAAGGCAGATTCTGGGCGATTGGCGTTAGATTGTGAGTGCTAGTAGTCCCAATACTCTGCCCAGCGCGGATCGGTAGCTCACTTCCATTGGACCCAATGGAAGTCCTTCGGTTCACTAAAATCGTGTTGCTGAGAAGAGAGGGAAGGGTGAAGAAACCCGAGCCTGCAGCCGCGATATACCTTCCGGCACCTGTCGACGAGAGCATAGTGCCTCTGACGACACGTGTTTCCGACGGAGGACGTTCACTTTTTTTCTGGCAAACCAACCATCAAATCAATTGAGCCTGGGGCTAAGTCAGGAACCTCAATCCCCTTCGCACCCAACGCCAAGAATTTGTCATTTAGCGCGTCCAAGAGCATTGTGGCCGCAGGTGGAGGAGCGTCTGCGCTCTGAACAAATACCCAAACGCCATACACCTCCCGTTGGGCGATTAGGAATTTTGGCCGTGTGGATTTCCAACCTCCACGCGTAACAATTACTCCCTGCAATTGATCGGCGAACTGTTGGGCGTCATCATTTCCTGGGCTATGGCGGAAGGCGATCTCGTGTGGTCCTATTGATTTAACTAACGCCTCCAGCCTATCCTCTTGCTCCTTGGTAAGTTTCCTGGGCGGCGCGATGGGATTCACGTTAACAGTATTCCCATCTCCCGTGACTATGGGGCTGTTTGTGAATTCGTTCTTATTGCCAATCTTGACTGACCGATCTACTTTTGGTGTCGCAGGGGCGAATCTCTTGGCTGGCTCTGGACGAGTTTGCACATTCGGCGGGGGATCAGTCTTCGCCCCGCTCTTGAGGGTTTCTACCTCTCGTTGAAGGGCTGCTACTTGCCCTGTCAGCGTATTTATTAGACTAGTCTTGGCTGACAGATCCGCACTAAACAGAGCATAGATCACGACCGCTGCCGCTGCCGTCAGGATGAGAACGGAAGATCCGATAGCCCACGGAGCCTGCCTAATTACCGGCATCTCCTCTCGGAGAGCCTTGATCAATCCCATATGGTTCACTCATGAGATTCATGATACAGTCCAATCCGGCCGCTTCTCACGCCATATCGTTTGCAGCATCCGAGCGATGGCAGCCTAATCGAAGTTTCTGAATCGACTTCGCCTTATTCTACGCCAGTAGTTCGCCGATTCCCAGACATGATCTGTCAGTTTGGATTCATCGCAGGCCAACGTCTTGTGGTCCGGCAGAGGTAATAGGCGAAGTGCAGGGGACCGGAACGCGAGAGACGAAGCGCAGAGACGGTCCGCGAGTCGGCGCGCAACTCTTTGAGAACTTGTGGGGGACTTTGGGGCGGCTGGTGGGATTTGAACCCACGACATCCAGAACCACAATCTGGCGCTACTACCAACTGAGCTACAGCCGCCGCGTCTCTTTAGTTTAACAGTAGCGCGACGTTTAGGAATGGGGACAGCCAGCCAATTCCGGCGAAGCGCTTTGGACAGGGGCCGGACTGGTTCTTCGGAATTGGAGGCAGTCCCATTCCTTACAGCCCGGCTTTCTTCCACAGCGCATCGACGCGGGCGCGAACATCGTCCGGCATACGGATCACGTCGGGCCACGGGCGCGTGAAACCTTCCTCGGGCCACTTCTTGGTCGCGTCGACGCCCATCTTTGATCCATAGTTCGGAAGGCGGCTGGAATGGTCCAGCGAGTCGACGGGACCCAGCACAAACTGGATATCGCGCTCCGGATCGATGTTGTTGAGCGCCTTCCAGGCGACTTCGCTGGAGTTCTGCACGTCGACGTCCTCATCGACCACCACGATGCACTTCGAGAACATCGCCTGTCCGAGGCCCCAGATCGCGTGCATCACCTTGCGCGCGTGGCCTGGGTACGATTTGCGGATCGCCACCAGGATCAGGTTGTGGAAGATCCCTTCGGCGGGCATGGAGATGTCGCGAATCTCGGGGAGCTGCAGCCGCATCAACGGCAGGAAGATGCGCTCGATCGCCTTGCCCATGTAGAAATCCTCCATGGGCGGCGGGCCGACGATGGTGGTCGCGTAAATCGGGTTCTTGCGATGCGTGACGCAGGTGACGTGGAACACCGGGTATTCGTCGTCGAGCGAGTAGAAGCCGGTATGGTCTCCGAACGGTCCCTCACGCCGGAGCTCGCCTAGCTCAACGTAGCCTTCGAGCACGATCTCGCTGTTGGCGGGCACTTCGAGATCGTTGGTTTCGCACTTGACCATCTCGACGGGCTTGCCGCGGAGGAATCCGGCGATCATCATCTCGTCCAAGTCGGGAGGCAACGGGAGGATCGCCGAGTACATGGTCGCCGGATCGGAACCGATCGCGACGGCGATGTCCATGCGCGTCACATTGGATTTAACGCCTTGCTTCGCCTGGAGGCGGCGATAGTGCTCCGCGCCCTGCTTATGAGTCTGCCAGTGCATCCCGGTCGTCTTGCCGTCGAACACCTGGAGCCGGTAGCAGCCGCAATTGCGCTTGCCGGTGTCAGGATTGCGCGAGAACACCATCGGCAAGGTGATGAAGCGGCCGGCGTCCTGCGGCCAGCAATGCAGGATCGGCAGGTAGTTCAGATCGAACTTGCCTTGAGGACGGATGACGTCCTTACACGGCCCGCTGGAAACCGTTTTGGGGAACACCGACGCCAGGTCGGCCAGCTTCGGCAGCATCTTGAGTTTCCCGAGCAGGCCTTCGGGCTTCTGCATCGCCAGCAGCTCGGAAATACGGCCGGCGATCTCTTCGACTGACGATACTTCCAGCGCGATCTCCATCCGCCGCATGCTGGCGAACGCGTTGATCAGGACGGGGATGTCCGAGCCCTTGGGCTTTTCGAACAATAGCGCCGGGCCGCCGGATTTCACGCTGCGGTCGGCGAATTCCGTGATTTCGAGTACCGGGTCGACCTCGAAAGGGATGCGCTTGAGCTCGCCGTGCTTCTCTAAGGCGCGGATGAACTCGCGCAAGTCGTCATAAGCCATGTTCCACTATTATGGAAGATTACATGCCAAACATGACCAACAGGACAGCTTTTATTACGGGGGCGAGCCGCGGGATCGGACGGGCGTGCGCCCAGGCCCTCAGCGATGCGGGAGCGCGCGTCATCCTGGCCGCGCGGGACGAGAAAAAACTGGAAGAAGCGGCGATGCAAATTCCCCGCGCCACGTGCGTCGCGATCGACCTCGCTTCGCCGGAATCTATCAAAGAGGCCTTTGCCAAAGCGGGTAAGATCGACATCCTGATCAACAACGCCGGCATCACTAAGGACGGCTTGGCGATGCGCATGAAGAAGGAGGATTGGGACGCCGTGCTGGCGACCAACCTCACCGGCGCGTTCCTGGCGATCCAGCAAGTGCTGCCCTCTATGCTCAAGGAGCGCTGGGGCCGGATCATCAACATCTCATCGATCGTCGGCGAGACGGGCAATCCTGGGCAATCGAATTATGTCGCGTCGAAGGCCGGGTTGATCGGGCTGACGAAGTCCCTGGCCCAGGAAATCGCCAGCCGGAATGTCACGGTCAATTCCGTGGCGCCCGGGTTCATCGAGACGGACATGACCGCGGGGCTCTCCGACGAGGTAAAAAATACTCTTCTGGCGCATATTCCCCTGAAGCGGTTCGGAAAGGTGGAGGATGTTGCGGCGGCGGTGCGTTTCCTGGCGAGCGAAGAGGCTGGCTACATCACCGGACACGTGCTCGACGTCAACGGCGGAATGTACATGTAGCAACTTCGCGCCGCACCTGATCTAGGAGCTTGCTGAAAAACTCTGCAGGGGCGTAGCCTCTAAGCAGAAGCAAACGTCTTGTAGTAATGCGCGGACAAGATGAACATCAGGACGGAGTTTTCAGTTACATCGCACCGGAAGAACGGATTCCACAAGACCATCCGCTGCGAGCGATCCGTGGGCTAGTGGATCCGATCCTGAAGGAGATGTCGCCGCAGTTTGCCAGGATCTACGCCAACAACGGACGTC
>JAIQFE010000006.1 GCA_020073445.1 Terriglobia bacterium | reverse complement strand
GGAGACCGTCTCACGCCTCGCTGTCACCCTTCCCATCCACGCCGCCCCTCAGGATTACACGGCTTAAATCGCTTTCAAAACGCATAGCCCCTGCTTCGGCTCAGTTCAATGCCGCCTTATCTGAAGTGCTCGGGCACCGCCTACCCGTCTTCGCCCCGGCATCCCCCGCCCGAGCACTCCAGATCAAAGCTACCGGATTATCGGAAGCTAACCAAATCACAAAAGACGATAGGACGACGGGGTAAGTAAAATGGATGAGGAATGAGATCGCGGCCCGTGAGAAAACTGGTGCTCGCATTGCTTGGCATTGCAGTTGTAGCCCCACCACAAAGCCGCGCGCAGTCTCAGCTCTCTCCTTCGGCTAAGGTGGCCTTTGATGTAGCATCGATCAAGCCGAATACGTCCGGGGATCGCCGGACCGGGATGTCTCCTTCCCGTGGAAGATTCTCGGCAACGAACGTCACACTGCGACAGCTAATCCAAAATTCATATCTGCTGCAGGATTTTCAGATTGTAGGAGGGCCAAGCTGGCTAAACTCTGCCAGGTACGACATTGAGGCAAAGGGAAATGGCGGTCCCGGTCCAGAATTTCAAGTGATGGTGCAATCCTTGTTGGCGGATCGTTTTCAGCTCAGAATCCACCGGGAAACCAAAACACTCCCCATTTACGTTCTCCTGGCGGACAAAAACGGCCCAAGGGTTAAGCTGGCACCGTCATGCGTCGGAGAGACTTCGCCGACGAATCCCTGCGGCGGTCTCACCGTAACTCCCCGCGGCGACCTGATCGGTCGATCGGTGCGCATGGAACAGTTCGCAGGAAATCTCTCTTTTTTACTTCACCGCACGGTACTCGATAAAACTGAGCTCTCACAGACCTATGATCTAGACTTGCATTGGGCACCAGATGAAGCCACCTACTTCAGCTTAGGGGGCAGTGGCGCACCTTCGCTCGATCCCAATCGCCCTGAAATCTTCACAGCCTTGCGGGAGCAACTGGGACTAACACTACGAGCGCAAAAGGGCCCAGTTAGTGTTCTCGTTATCGATCATGCGGTACCTCCGACTGAGAACTGAAAGTTCCTCCACTATCTACGAACGGAGTGTAATCCGGTTAACCATCGCCGGCCCCCCGCGCGGCTCCCCCCTGACAAACGCCCAGCGAGACGAGTTGGACCGGCGGCTTGACGAACTGGATCGCGAAGGACCGACCGGTATTCCCTGGGAAGAAGTCTTTCGCAACATTCGTAGCCGCAGGTGAGTGCGGCAATCGATTTTGACGGAAGACTTCGCGCTACTCTAGCGTCTGAGCCTAGATGAACCTCCTCGGCGACATCCGGTTGAGCCTTCGTACCCTGGCCAAGAACCCAGGCTTCACCGCGGTGGCCGTTATGATGCTGGCAATCGGCATCGGGGTCAACGCCACCGTCTTCACCGTCACGAACGCCGTGCTGTTCAAGGGATTCCCCGGGGTCCAGGGTAACGATCGCCTGCGGTACATCTCCTACAAGAACTCCAACTGCTGCGTCTCCTATCCCGATTTCCTGGACTGGAGGGCTCAGTCGAAATCCTTCGCAGGCATGGCGATTGTCCACGGCGTGGGTCTCGCCCTAACGGATTCGAGCGGCTTTCCGGACAATCTCAGCGGGAACGAGAACAGCGCCGACGTATTCAAGCTGGTGGGTGCGAGACCGATCATGGGCCGGGATTTTACGCCCGCCGATGAGATGCCCGGCGCGGCTCCGGTCGCGATCCTGAACTATGGCTTCTGGGAACGGCGCTACGGCAAGGATCCGGCCATCATCGGCCGCACGGTGCGGATGAACGGCGCGTTGACGACTTACATCGGAGTGATGCCGCAAGGCTTCTCCTTCCCGCAAACCGTGGATGTATGGGTTCCTCTGGTGCAGACGCCGAAGGTCATGAACCGGGAGAACCGCGACACATGGGTAGTAGTCGCGAGGCTCGCCGAAGGCGTCACCGACCAGACGGCCCAAGCGGAGATGGACATCATCGGCAAGCGACTGGCGACGGAATACCCGGTCAGCAATCGGGAGCTGCTTCCCGACATACAGACCTTCACTCAGTTCTTCATCGGCCCGAACGGATCCATGATCTACGGATCCATGTGGGGCGCTGTCGGTTTTGTGCTCCTGATCGCGTGCGCCAACCTGGCGAATCTTCTGCTGGCTCGCGCCATCGGCCGGTCGCGCGAGATCTCGATCCGGATCGCGCTGGGCGCCGGGCGGTGGCGAATCATCCGGCAACTCCTCATCGAGAGCGTGATGTTATCGGGCCTGGGAGGCTTTCTTGGCTGGTGGATCGCCAAGTGGGGTGTGCGCAGCTACGCGCTCGCCATGGCTAGCAAGTCGTCCTGGCTGGTCCTCGATTATGGAATGGACCAGCGCGTTCTCGCGTATCTCATCGCGATTTCGATAGGCACCGGATTGCTGTTCGGGCTGGCACCCGCGCTTCGGCTCTCGAAGCTCGACGTCAACGCGTCCTTAAAGGATGGCGGCAGAGGAGCCACGGGCGGCGGGCACGGAAAGCATCTATCCGCTCTGCTGGTGACTGGAGAAATGGCGCTAGCCGTCGTGCTGCTGGCAGGAGCCGGGGTGATGATCCGCAGCTACCTGAAAATCCACACCGCGGAAATCGGTGCGAATACGGCCAATGTCCTGGGTGGATCGGTGAATCTGCCAGCTGAGAAGTATCCGCGCCCAGAGGACAAGATTTCTTTCTTCGACGGTCTTTTAACACGCCTGGAAGCGATGCCCGGCGTGGAGTCGGTGGCAACTGCCGACGCGCTCCCTGCCTCGGGCTCTTCGAAATTTTCCTACCAGCTCGCGGGCGACCCGCCAGAAGAGCGCCGCCGCAGACTCTCCACGCTGAAAATCAGTCCCGCGTACTTCCGGGTTGTGAAGGCGGCGATGCTCTCCGGCCGCGAATTCAACGATACCGACGTACTTTCGGCGGCTCCTGTGGCGATCGTGAACCAACTGTTCGCGAGCAAGTACTGGCCGGGAGAAGACCCGCTGGGCAAACGTTTTCGCCTCGTCACTTCAGACAAGGACGCAGATAACCCGGAGCCGTGGCGCACGGTTGTCGGCGTGGCTTCGAACATCATCCAGAATGACCAGACCCGGCAGACCTTCGATCCGGTCGTTTACCTGCCCTACCGTCAAAGACCGGGAGGAGGCGCGTGGGTTTTCGTGCGAACAAGCGTTCCTCCGGCTGGGCTCACCACTGCGTTTCGCCAGGCGGTCCAGGCAATGGATGCTGGCCTGCCTCTCTATGGCCCCATGGCGATCAGCGAACGCATGGAAAGATTCTGGGACAGCCGATTCTACGGAGCCTTGTTCCTGATTTTCGCCGCGATCGCGCTACTGTTAGCGTCGATCGGCCTGTATACCGTCATCGCGCACTCGGTGACCCAGCGCACCCAGGAGATCGGAGTTCGGATCGCGATTGGCGGAACACCGCGCGATATTCTCAAACTCGTGTTCCGGCAGGGGATGCTTCCGCTGGCGATCGGTCTGACCGTCGGACTGGCCGCATCGTTCGCCGTGAACCGGCTCTTGCAGTCGATGCTAGTCCAGGTCTCGCCAGCGGACCCGATCACGCTGGTGGTCGCATCCGCCGCGCTGATTTTGGCGGGCACGCTCGGTTGCCTGATCCCGGCGCGCCGCGCGATGCGCGTGGATCCGGTGGTCGCTTTGAGACACGACTGAGCTAGTCGCCTCGGAGCGTTAGCAGAAGCCGATCTGGAGAATGATCCCTTCGAAAAATCGTGTTCTAATCAAGGCTAATGCGTGATCCTTGGGCCGAAAAGTATCAACGTGAGGTCTACGAACGCGTAGACTTTAACGATGAAACAGGTTGCCGTCCCGCAACAGAAGACGGCGTACTGCTTTGTCCGCGGCCCGTAGTCCGGGATGGTCGATGCATCCTGCACGCACCAAAACTCACCCGCGAAGAAAGGGCCGCTTTGACCGAGTCAGAGGCGCGTGAGGAGGCCCAGTTCGAAGCGGCTTTCGCCAAGGCATTGCTAGAAATGGTCGGTGCTCAGAAGCTACTTCCTAGTGGGATCGACTTTCAGGCGGTCCATTTCACGGATATCGCTTGGAATCAACCTCCTTGGCTGAACGTGTTGTCCGGTCACTTCGTCAATTTCACGATGGCCGTCTTCCATCGGCAGGCGATCTTTCCTCGATTCGGCAAGGAAGTGTGGTTTACAAAGTCAGTGTTTCGTGACCATGCCGCCTTTGTCGGGTTTGATAACGGGGTCCACTTCAACAGTGCGGTTTTCGAGGGACCGGCGCAGTTTTCTGGCACGCACTTCAACGGCTGGGTGAATTTTCACGACGCGCACTTCGAGAAAAGTGTCGAGTTCTCGTGGCCGAAGGTGCACGGAAGGATATGGTTTAAGGGCGTCGACGGAAATTCCGTGTTCGCCGACGATGCAAAGTTCAGTCGGCTGGAAGTAGCACCTTCGGCTGAAGTCATTTTCGAAGATGTCAGTCTTGAAAAGGCCTCCTTCTTAAACTGTAATATTGAACCGCTGAAATTCTTGAATGTTCGTTGGTGCGGAGCAACGCGTGGGCACGGAGGTCGGATGTCGACGCGAAAAAGGCTTTGGGACGAGCAACGAATACAAGCACAGGGTGCCGATCCTGGAATTCGCCACGCGATCGCCGAAAACTACCGACAACTCGTTCGAAGCTACGAGGCGAGACGAGACTTCGACTTGGCGGAAGATTTTCACATTGGCGAAATGGAAATGCGTCGCATCGGAGCCGGCCCTCAGCTTCCGCGTTCACTTGGCCGCGTCGAACCGTGGTTAAATGCCTACGCCCTCTATCGCTTCCTCAGCGTCTACGGTACCAGCTACTGGCGTGCGTTAGGAATCTTGATTTGCATGGTCCTATTCGTATCAACGGTGTTCTTATTCACTGGTCTTGCCGCAACGGGACCGCCGACGATCGGATCGAGCCCGCTGCTGATTAAATACCACTTTCCCGCTGTTACGGGAGAACCACGGGTTGGGATGCTCGAAGTGGTTCGGGACTTCGGACAAGCGTTCGTACACACGTTGTCCGTTCTGACATTTCAACGCGAGAGATCGTACCGAGCAGCCAGTGCTTACTCCCAGGCCTTCGAGGCTATCGCCTCGATATTTCTGACGGGTCAAACAGCCATGCTTCTCTTGGCGATTCGGCGAAGGTTCAAGCGATAGTTCCTCTAAGGCGTCATCTGCAGTGGGCTGACGAAATCCTCGTGGAAACCATTACATCGACTGGCTTGCGAAATAGCCCCCGAACGTGTTGAAATATGGGCAGATCCGTCGTGCGACTTTTTCCGGCGGGCGACACTTCTAGCTGAAGGTGCACATCATGAACACACGCCTAATCGGTCTGGTAATTTCCCTCGGGTTAGCGGGCGGAACGTCCCTCTGGGCCCATCATTCTCTGGCAGCCGAATTCGATCAGAAGAAGCCGGTGTCGCTGACCGGCACGCTGACGAAGCTCGACTGGCGGAATCCCCACGCCTGGATCTACATGGACGTGAAAAACGCCAGCGGCGGGGTTGAGAAGTGGGAATGCGAACTCGGTTCGCCCAACGCCATGACCCGCGCGGGCTTCACGCAGGATTCGGTAAAGGTTGGCGACGAGCTGGTCCTGGACGGCATTCTGTCGAAAAAGGGCACCAACATCTGCAGCACCCGCACCGTGAAGGGCAAAGACGGCCGCACGGTACTGAGCCAGACCGAAGGCGCAAAGTAGGAGACATATGAAATACCGCCTGATGCTCGCCGGAGCCGTATGCTTGGCTTTCGGAAGTTGGATTGTCGCCCAGCCACAAGACGCCCCTGGCGCGGCCAAGGGCCCGGGAGCCGGTAAAGGCGCCGGCAAGGACGGTCCTGGAGCCGGCAAGGGCCGCGGCGGATTTCAACCGCCTGAAGGCCCCGCGCCGAAGACTCCCTGGGGAGTGCTCGACCTGAACGGCGTTTGGCAGAGGCCATACGTGCCGGATATCGAGCGCGCGAATGGTGGTCCGCTGCCCTACACCGAATGGGGCAAGAAGCAGTTCGATACCTACAACGCGGAAGAGGGCGATTACACCGGTTCCTGCCTGCCTTTCGGGCATTCCCGAGCCATGGGCTCGCCCGATCCCATTCAGATCATGCTGACGCCGACGTCGATGGCCTTCCTGTACGAGCAGAATTCGTGGTTCAAGGTGTTTCCGATCGATGGACGCCCGCATAACCCGAAGAAGGTCCCGACCTGGTTCGGCGATTCCGTCGGCCATTGGGAAGGCGACACCATGGTGGTCGACACCGTGAATTTCAACGGCTTCACGCGCTTGGATACTAACGGGCATCCGCACAGCAACCAGCTGCACATGATCGAGAAATTCACGCGGACCGACCTGGGCCACATCGCTTACCAGGTGACGTACGACGATCCCAAGACCTACACCAAGCCGGTCGTGCAGAACCGCACGTTCACGCTTCGCCCGGATTGGGAGATTCAGGAATACTCCTGCGAAGAGAACAATAAGGGCCTGATCGAAGGCCGCATCAAAGTTCCCGACTATGGGAACGCCGCGAAGCAGTAGCGATCCTCAGGTTCGCGCGTATAGCAGGCGGCCCAGATTGCTCTTCACCTGAAGGCCATCGGCACGGCCGGACAAGTAGCGGCGGTTGATTTCATCCGCTCCCAGGTCTTCGATGTGGCTGAAACCCACCTCCCGAAGCTTGGCCGCAAGCTGCTCGGGTTCGAAGAACAACCGGAACGGCTCGCCTGCAGCGGCTACGCGTGCGGCCAGGGCGTCCAGCATGATCCGTTCTTTCAAATTCAGTGCCGACCGCGCGACGCCGTAGTCGAACACCACGCCGCTCGGTTTCGGCAGCGCCGCGATGAAGTTCAGAGTGTCTTCGAAGGCGCGTTCGCTGAGATAGGGCACCACTCCCAGCCAGGAGAAGAAGGCAGGGTGGTCTGCGCGAAAGCCGCTGCGCTCCAGACCCGTGCTCAGAATCTCGCGCTCGAAATCGACCGGCACGAAGACCGCTTCTCCGGGGATCTCAATTCCGGCGGATTGCAGGAGTTCGCGTTTCCACTGCTGAGTGGCCGGATGATCGACCTCGAACACACGCAAGCCCGCATGAGGATTCCGGTAAGCGAAGGTATCGAGCCCGGCGCCCAACACAACATACTGCTTTATTCCGCTGGCGACGGCTTTTGCGAGCTCATCCTCGGCGAAGCGGCTCCGGACGGCCATGAAAGCTCGCATGCCGCGCGCCGCGGCATCCTCGGAATTGGAATCCTGGGGTAACCCGGCGGCCTCTTCTTTTCCGATAATTCGGATCGCCAGCGGGTCGTCCAGAATCAGCGGACGATCCAGGATCTGATGCGCGGCGCGCCGCATGGCGACACGCAACGCAGTTCGGCTGGGCTTAGTGGTGATGGTTTTTCTCGGTGTTGCGCATGTCGTTCGTATAGTCGCGATGCACTTTGGCGTGCTTGCGTTTGGCGCCGCTCAAGTTGGATTCGCGGACGGACTCCGAACTCACGGCAAACGTCGAGATCTGCTGCTCCAACTTCGCGCTCTTGCAGCTCGGACAGCTGGGCGCGTCCTTGAGAACCAGCGCCTCAAACTTCTCCCCGCAGTCCAGGCAATGAAAATCGTATAGCGGCATGGCGCTCCCTCTTTTCTTTAGTTTATCGCGATGTAACAATCGCCCGCCCTGCATGCGTGTCCACCGCGTCTCGCGTGCTAAACTCCCACGAAGGAGGCTCAAAGGAATGCGCAAGGTTTACACGCTATGCGTCGCTCTCGGCACTTTTGCCGGTTTGTGGATGATGCAGGCGCAGGAGAAGCAGAACCCGAACTTCACCGGCGGGAACGTAACCAAGCTGGATGAGGGTACCAAGGCGACCATCGCCCATTTCCGCTTCGATCCGGGATCGCGAACCAAGTGGCACAGCCACGAGGGCGGACAAATCATCCTGGTGGAGGAAGGCGTCGCTCATACGCAGGTCAAAGGCGGCCCGGTGATCGAGCTGAAGGCCGGCGAGACGACCTACGCGGGTCCGGGAGTCGTCCACTGGCACGGCGCGGCGCCGGATAAAGGCGGGGTTCAGTACAACGTGACTCGCGGCGGGATCACCTGGCTTGACGAGGTCACGGACAAGGAGTTTCGCGCCACTCCTAAGAAGTGACCCCAAAACAATAAGGCCGAAAAATGAGCCGCGAGCCCCGGGGGTCGGCCCGGGGCCCGGCTCGCCCAATGATGCCGCAGAATTACTTCTTGGCGGGGGTAGCCGTCGCGGGGGCAGCCGTAGCAGCGGCGCCCTTCTTGTGATGGCGATGCTTCTTAACCTTGGTCTGGCTCTTGGTAGCCGGGGCGGCGGGAGCGGCCGGTTTAGGGGCATCCTGAGCCATCGCGATTCCGAGAGTCAAAGCTCCGCCTACGATCAATGCACTGAGGGTCTTCATGATAGTGTCTTCCTTTTCCTTCTTCTAGCGAGTAGCTCGCCTTCACTACATTGGACGAATGGCAGTATTAACCGGCGCTTAACACACGATTAAAGTTTGTAATTCCTGAGAGGTGATTCATGAGCTGTGATCCGGATGTTCTGAAGCAGGTTCCGCTGTTTGCGCTCCTGGACGACGATGAGGTCGCTCTCCTGGCGGGCAAGGTGGAGCTGAAGAACTACGCGCCGCGCCAGCGAATCTATAAGATAGGCGAGCCCGGCGGCCGGGCCTATGTGGTGGTATCGGGCAAGGCGCGCGTTACTACGGTCGACGAGGACAAGCAGGAAGTGGTGGTGGATGAGCCCACCGCCGGGGACTTTTTCGGATTCGCCTCCATGCTGCAGCAGACGCCGCACGAAACCGGCGCGACGGCGCTGGAGGAAACCGTGTGCGTCGAAGTGGACCGCGACGACATTTTCGAGCTGATCCAGCGAAAACCGCACGCCGGCATGGACATGCTCTCCGTGCTTGGCCGCCAGTATCATGCCGCGCATCAACTGGTTCGCGGCCGCTCCATGCGCAACATCAACGAAGTCATCGAAGAAGAGGCGACTTTCGGCGAGCGCATTGCCGATGCCGTGGCGAAATTCGGCGGATCGTGGACGTTCATCATCGCATTCGGAGTGACCCTGGTGGTTTATGCGTCGATCAACGTCTTCTTGAAAGGCGCGGCGTGGGACCCCTACCCGTTCATCCTGCTGAACTTGTTCCTTTCGATGCTGGCATCGGTGCAGGCGCCGGTCATCATGATGAGCCAGAACCGGCAGGATACGAAAGACCGGCTACGCGGCGAGCTGGATTTCGACGTAAATAAGCGGGCAGAGGCCGAGATTCAAGGGGTCGCCGGGAAGCTGCACGAGCTCGCGGAGAAGATCGAGGATCTGGAGGAACTCGTACGGGAGCGGCGCTAGTAAAGCCGGCCTTCAGGCCGGCCCTACTTATTCTTCTCTCAGCACTTCCAGAGGTTTCTGGCGCAGGATACGGAAGCTGGCGAACCAGCCAGCCACGTTCGCGAGCAGCGCGGTCAGGGCGATCGACACCAGGATCGCGCGAGCATCCAGCTGGAATTTCGCGTCCAACAAACGCGTGAGCAGGATGCGGGAAAAGGCGCTGGCCAGCAGGCCGCCCATGAGTCCGGCGACGGCGCCCAGCGTAAGGAACTCGATCGAAAAGATGCGAGCGATATGGCGGCGCGTGCCTCCCAGGGTCTTCAGGATCACCACTTCGCGAATGCGGCGGAAGCGCGTCCCGGCGACGCTTGCGGCCAGGATGATAGCTCCGGCCAGGATCGCGAACCCTGACAGGAAACGGATCACCAGCGCGATCTGATCGATGATCTGCTGAACGGTCTGAAGCACGTCGGCTACGTTGACCACGGTAACGGTCGGAAATTTTTCGAAGATGACGCGCTGGAGGTTTCCGGCGGCGGAGGGCTGGATTCGCACGCCGCCATTGAACACGACGGGCAGCCCTGCCAAGGCCTGAGGATTGAAGACGAATTCCACGGGCGCGGCGGCGCGCATCGCTTCGACTTCGTGAATGGCGACCACTCTGACGTTCATCATGCGGCCGGCGATTTCCCACTGGAGCACCGAGCCCGGATGTATATCGAGCGCCTGAGCCGCGTCTTCGGCGACGGATACCACGGGTTCCGTCGTGTCCGTTTTCCACCAAGCGCCTCGGCGAACAATCAGGTTATCCGGCACTTGGCTTTCCCAAGTTACCGATCGCGTATTGGCATACCGCCGGCCAATGCCTTGCACGGGCCGGCTGGCCATGTCCTGCCCGTCGACCTGGACGAGCCGGGCGGACACCGACGGAAAGAGCTGTGGGGCGGTGAGAATGCCATCCTGCTTGGAGATCAACTGTGTCAGCGGTGCGCTTTGTTCCTGGGTGACACCCACGAGATACACGTTGGGCACGCCCGGCGGGGCCGTCTGGATGATTTCGTTGACCAGCGAGTTCTGGATCAGATAAACCGTCAAGGTGAACATCACGCCCAGGCCCATGGCGACCAGAATCGATTGCGCCTGGTTGCCCTGGCGATAGAGATTCCCGAAGCCCTGGCGCACCAGCGAGGGGAGTCGGATTGGTGAACGTTTCAGGAAAACGCGAAGCGCGCGCAGCAGGAGGGCCGCCACGGCAGCCAGCGCGATCAGGCTGAAGAAGAGTCCGCCGGCAAAGTAGCCGCCCACCTTCGCCGATCCGCCCAGCCAGCCCGCGATCCCGCCCAGACCGAGCAGGATAATCCCACCTAATACGACCGCTTCGCGCGCGGCCGCCAATCGGCCACGGAGCGGAAGTTTCTGGTCCGCCATGCCGCGGCGCAGGATCATCGCCGGGCGGATCTTGCGGATCGCCACCAGCGGCGGCAGGGTAAACAGCAGCGTGGTCAGCAGCCCAGTGACAATCCCCTGGATGGCGGCGTCGAAGTGCCAGCCGGTGGTTGCCTTGATCTCGAAGATCTTGTTGATGAGTGAGGGGAATACTTCTTCGACCGCGCGCCCCAGCAGAACGCCCGCGATCCCGCCCAGCAGGCCCAGCATCAGCGTCTGGATGGTATAGATGCGGATGATCTCGGCCGAGGTGGCTCCCAGCGATTTCATGACCGCGATGTTGTCCATCTTCTGCTGGAGGTGCGCGTACATCGCCATACCGACTCCGATTGCGCCGACAATCAGGGCGATCAGGCTGATGAGGCTGAGAAATGTGGTCGCCTGATCCAGGCCGCGCGTGATGAGCGGATTGGACTCGCGGGAATCGATCACGCGCGCTTCAGGCAAAGCGTCCAGAATGGCGGACTTGGCGTCCTCCATCGAAGGGCCGTTCGGCTCGATCTTGAACAGGTAGCGCTCAGCGGCTCGGCTGCCTAGCTGCATAAGGCCGGTGCGCTCGAACCCTTCGCGCGAAATCATCATGCGCAGGCCGACGTTGAGGCTGCCCGACATGCGGTCGGGCTCGGAGAGAACGATCGCGGCCACGCGATAATCCGCGGAACCAAGACGAATATGTTCTCCGACCTTGACTCCCAGGCGGACCAGAACGTCTTCGCCCGCGACCACTGTTTCGGGCGTGAGCGCCTCGGCCAGCGATATCTCGGGGGAGAGCTTGACCGTACCGTAATACGGATACTTGGCCGGATCGACAGCCTTGATGGAAACCAGCGCGGGCGTGGCGTCAGGTGTCGTGGCGGACGCCATGGAAACGGTTTCGGTGATGAGCGTGCGGTCGACCCCGCGGGAAGCGAGTCCGTCGAGCTGGCCGACCTGCTCCTGCTTCGGAGGAGCGAACTGCCGGGCACTGAGATCGGCGGCCATGATCGTCCGCGACTCGCTGTTGAGCATCGCCCGGACGGATTCGCTGAATCCACGGACTCCAGACAGCGCGCCGACGCCGATCGCCACAGCGAACACGACAAACAGAAACTTGGTGAGCGAAGAACGAGTCTCGCGCCAGGCGATGCGTCCGGCCGTGCGGAGCGAGAGCCTCATGCGGCCTGCGTTCGAAGCTCATCGGCGACGATCAGGCCGTCGCGCATGGTGACGATCCGGTCGGCGCGCTCGGCGAGCGCCATATCGTGGGTCACCAGCACCATCGTGGTCCCTTCGCGCTGGTTGAGAGAGATCAGCAGATCAAGCACATGGGCCCCGTTGACGCTGTCGAGATTGCCTGTGGGCTCATCCGCCATGAGAATCGGCGGCTTGACCATGAAGGCGCGCGCGAGAGCAACGCGCTGCTGCTCGCCTCCGGAAAGCTGGATTGGATAATGATCGAGCCGATCGCCCAATCCGACGCTTTCAAGCAAAGAGCGCGCACGTTCGACTCCCTCGGAGACCTCCCCGCCCGCGAGCTCGTGCGGCAGCAGTACGTTTTCTTCGGCGGTGAGGGTCGGAAGGAGCTGATAGCTCTGGAAAACGAATCCGATCTTGCGCCCGCGAACCAGCGCCAGCTTGTCTTCGCTCAAGCCGGTGATGTCGACGCCGTCGATGACGATGGTCCCGGAAGTCGCCGTATCGAGGCCGGCAAGCAAGCCGAGCAGCGTGCTTTTGCCGCTGCCGGAGGCCCCCATGATGGCGACGAACTGGCCTGCCGGGATCTCGATGTCGATGCCGCGGAGAATTTCGACGCGGTGGCTGCCGCTATCGAGGCTCTTGGTAAGGTTCCTGGCAGCCAGAATGAAGGGAGTGACGGACACTTCTTCTATTATGGTGGGTGGGCTTCCATGAATCTCAAGTTCTTGATAATCGGGCTGCTGGCGTTCGCTCCTATACAGGCCCAGTCGCGCAAGGTCCTGTTGGTTTTCGGCGATAGCCTGAGCGCAGGGTACGGGCTCCCGGCCGGACAAAGCTTCCCCGATGACATGCAGCGGACGCTCGACAAAGAAGGCTATGCCTGGCAGGTGAAGAACCTGGGCATCAGCGGGGACACGACCGAGGGCGGCGTTTCCCGTATCAATTCCGCGGTGCGATTGAAACCGGCGGTGGTCATCCTGGAGCTGGGCGGGAATGACGGACTGCGCGGGTTGCCGTTGAAGGTGACACGACAGAACCTGGAGACCATGATCATGGCGTTCCAGGAGGTGGGCGCGAAGGTCGTGCTGGCCGGGATGACGCTCCCGCCGAATTACGGACCCGATTACATCAAGAGCTTCGAGGCGATTTACAAGGATCTGGCGGCCAAGTACAAGCTGAAACTGATTCCGTTCCTGCTGGCGGATATCGTGACGCCGGACCTTCACTATCTGCAGAGGGACGGGATCCATCCGACCGCGGAAGGGGCGGAGATCGTGTCGGGGACTGTTCTGAAGGCCGTTAAGCCGCTCTTAAAATAGCCGTCGTGGGCTCACAGCTAGTCGATCTTGGGCAAAGGACGCAATGCCTTCGATCCCAGCCACGCCTCGCGGAATGCCGTGATCTCGGGCGTGACTGGCCGCCCCGCTTTTTCGAAGGACGTGATCCACACATCCGGCGTTGGCACCCAGGTGATCTCCACCTGCTTCTTGCCTGTGCGCGCCTCCACCGTCAACGTACTTCGGTCGCCCGCCTTGTGCGACGCAGCTAGATCGTCCCACTCCTTGCGGGTCTTGATCGCCTTGCCGTCCACTTCCGTGATCCGGTCGCCGCGATCGATTCCGGCGGCATAAAGCGGCGAGCCGCGGTGCGTCCATACGATGTCGATTCCGCGGTCGGAGAACGTCATGAAAGGATTCCCGATCCACGCTTTCGCCGGCGTTTCCGATTGCAGTACAAAACCGGCGCGGGCCAACAACGAAGCATATTCCATCGGTTCCAGCCCATTGATGTGACGATCAAAGATCTCTTTCGAGAATTCCTTGCTGCCCGTTGCCTGCGCGAGCGCCTCCTGGAGGTCCTCATCGGTATACGGGTTTTGAACGTCGGGGTGCCTGCGCCACATCGCGCGCATCCAATCATCCAGAGATTTGCCCGGAAACCGCGACCGGATCGCCAGGTCGATTCCGAGCGCCAAAGCACGCCCGTACGTGTAATACGAAATGTATGTGTTGGCCTGATTCTGGGCATCGCTCGCCGCGGCTCCATCGTTAAAAGCAGCCAGCCGGCTCATATCGGCCGGGCTGAACACCTCGCGTCCAGGCGCGGTGAGGACGGTATTGACGGCGTCGCGCATGGTGGCGATGAACTCGTCCCGCGAGTTCAGGCCCGCGCGCGTCCGCGCCAGGGGGCCGTAGTAATCCGTGAATCCTTCCGCGAACCACAACTCTCCGGATATGTTGACCCGTTCGAAATCGAACGGTTCGAGCGAGCGCGGCCGGATCCGCTTGACGTTCCAGGAATGAAAGAATTCGTGCGCCACGGATGAGATCAGTTGCTCAGCAGATTCGCGGGTCAGAGGCCGCGTGTTGGTGATCACCGTCGAGTTGCGATGCTCCATGCCGTCGCCTGCCACGTACGGCAGGTAATCCACCAGAAAAGTATAGGAGCCGCTATCGTACTTGGGAAACCCGCCGAAGACGCCTTCCTCCTCCATCACCACGGCCTCGCACATCTTCTGAAAACGCGTCACCACGTCTTCGGCAGCTTGAGAATGCAGCGATAAACGAAATTGCGAGCCGTCCGTTTTCCATTCCCGGATCACATGCGGCCCGACCTCGAGCGGCGCGTCCATCAGGGCATCCAAGTTGGGTGCGGTCCACATTTCGTTCGTGCCGGGCGCGAGTTGCGTGGCGACGGTCCAATCGGAGCCTGGCGGAATATCGATCTTGACGGAAACCGGGTTCTTCTCAAAGCCGCGCGCCCATGCGAACGTCGCGGGCGGATTCAGATGCGCATGCGAGGGATCGATGGCATCGTAGGTCCCGTCGGCGCGATCGCCGTAAAGGGTGTAATCGATCACCACGGTCGAGCCCGAGGCTTCGACGTTCCACTGATACGGGGTCGGCCGGGTCACATGCAGGCTCTTGCCCGCACCATCCGTCGCGCGAACGTTGTAAACGTTCTTCGCGAATTCGTGCAGCGCATATCGTCCTGGTGATGACCGGCTCATCACCACCTCCAGCACCCGTCCACGCACACCCGAGAACGTCGCGCGGACTTCGGCTTCGTGATGCACGGCGTTGGGGAATCGCAGCTCGTAGCGCACAAGGGTTTCTTGCGCAGCGCCCCGCGCCACCAGGAACGCGAAAGAAAAGGCGAGTTTAAGCAGTCTTTCCGGCATGGGGTTGCGGCTTCGACAAATACGAATAGAATCCGAGATCCTCGCCCGTCAGCGCCTTGGTAATAAAGATGATCTGCGAGGTGTGTCCGGAGAAATGCTCGACTACATGGAAGATCGCTTCGAGTAGTGACACGTCATGCCCCTGAATCGTGGTTCGTTCCGCCAGACGTTCGTGCGGCAGCGAACGGATGATCACTAGCGCTTCCTCCACCGTGCCCCGCAACAACCGTCCCAGGGCTTCCGCCTCCATGCCGCCGCGAGCCGAGAATTCCTTGTCGCGGATGCGATTATCTGGCGCCCCTCCGACACCGGTGAGAATCCACTGGCGCACGTTGCCGCTCAGGTGCAACACCAGATTGCCGACGGCATTCTGATTCTCCGTGCCGCGCATCCAGATTTGGTCCGGCGTGAGCTTGCCGAGGCAAGTCTCGACGCGCCCGCAGAGTTGGCTCAGCTTCTCAGCTGCGTAGTTCAAGAAGTTGGATTCGATGGTCATGATGAAGTCGCGCCTCAATGCTTTCCCTGGCCGGTTCCAGCCATGGAGGTAAACACAGTGAGCTTCCGAGAGCCTCCTCCGGCTCGTCGATGAGGAAGCCTGGGCCGTCGGTGGCGATTTCAAAGAGTACGCCGCCCGGCTCGCGAAAGTAAATCGAGTGAAAATACAACCGGTCCTTGACGGGGCTGACGTGAACGCCGGCTTCGATCAGCCGCGCGCGCCATTCGAGCTGCTCGGCTTCATCGGCGACGCGAAACGCCAGGTGATGCACCGCGCCGGAGCCCATCTTTCCACGCTCGGTTTGCGGCTCATGCAGAATGTCGACCCGCGCCGCGCCATCCGGCAATTCGAACCGATGACGATTCCCTTCGATGCCCGCCGGCGTGAACCCCAGGATCCCGAGGAGACGAGCCGTCGGCTCGGGATCGTTCTCGCAAAGCATCACCTGTGAGAGGTCGAGGCCCGAAACGATCTGCCCTGCCCCTCTCTTTGCCTCGCGCTTGAACCCCGGGAAAAACGTCACCAGCGACCCGGGCGACCCCAGTCGATCGCCGAAGTAGAAGTGATACGTGCCCGGATCGTCGAAATTGACCGTGCGCTTCACCAGCCGGAGTTTGAGCACCTGGCTCGCATGGTCCAGCGTAGCCTGGGCATCCCCAGCAAGCGCCGTGATATGGTGCAACCCAAGCAGCATCTTAGACTTAGTTTGCCATTTGTCAGCATGCGTACGGCGAACACCCCATAAAGCGGTGCCGCTGCCCCGCCGATTACTGTCCGAGAAACCGAAATGAGTGCTGGCGCCCTAACCCCCTCCTTCGCCGCGGAAGCACCGGCGAATTCCTCGGGAACCCGCTGGATCATCTCCCGACAGGACGATCTCATCTGGTTCGTGGGATCGGCCCTGGTAGGCTATCTGGCGCTCGGGTTGTTGTCCGCCGGCGTCTCGCTGACCCTGCTCACCGCGGTGTGGCTCCTGGGTGTGGACGGACCTCATGTCTGCGGAACCGTGACCCGCACCTACTTCGACAAACAGGAACGGCGGCGACTGGGATGGCTGCTCTGGGCCATCCTGCCAATGTTGTTCATCGGGCCATTGGCCGTATATGCAGGGCAAGGGGCGCTGTTCTTTCTCTTTGCGGTTTGCTGGCAGCACTATCACATCACCAAACAGCACGTGGGCTTCGTCATGCTGTGGAAGGCCAAGAATCGGGAACGGGACGCTTTCGATACGAAGGTGGACCGCTGGTTCGTGCTGGCCTCGGGCGTCTGCCCGCTCGCGCTCTTCGTGATCAAGACAAGACTGGCGCCTTCGCTTCTAGCCAGCCTGCTCACCGCGGATATCGTCGCGACCTACCCAATCCTGCTCGTGATTTTCATCATTTATCAGTTCCGGAAGTGGCGCGCCGGAAAGCCGATGAATCCGCCCAAGCTGCTCCTCATGGTTGCCCTGGTCCCGTTGCAATGGCTCGCCTTTGGATATGCGGCGCGCTTCGGTCCGGATGGTATCGTACGAGCCGGCATCGCCCTGGGGCTGTTCCATTCGCTGCAGTATCACCGGCTGATATGGTTCCACAACAAGAACCGCTATCAGGGCCCGGAGGCGCGGGAAAAACACGGCTTGGCGGCTGTGCTCGCTCAGAAGTTCGGATACTATTTCGCCGTAGCGGCGGGATTGTATTTTATCGCCGAGATCATTCCGCAGACTCTATTCCCGGGCGACATATTGGCAGCCGCGCTATGGGGCATCGCCTTCATGCACTACGTTCTGGATTCGAAGATCTGGCGGGTTCGAGGAGATAAGGAATTGGCCGCTGCCCTGCATCTTTAGCGCGAGCCGCCGATTCCATTTGGGCCGCCCAGCGCAGGTATCGCAGCAACTCTCCCCGATGGTTCCATAGAAACGCCCGGAACTCCACCGGCGTGATGCGATCGGCGTGCAAACCCCAGTAGGTTTCGATCCGCCAGCGCAGGTACGGACTGCGCCACGGCCGCAAGCGATTTCCTTTAGCGGATCGCCAGAGGAAGCCGATCATTCGGTGATGTCGATCATGGCTTGTTGAACAAGCTGGAGGATTTGGGGGCAGCCGGCGTAGCGTAGTAGCCGTTCTTGGCACGCACCGTGGCTCCCTTGTATTGCGAGTTGAGCTCGACCTTGATCTTCCGGAAGGAGCCGTCCAGATTGTCGTTCAGCGGCGAATACACGATGGTGTATTGATTGCGAATCTCATGCGCAATCTCCGGCGTAATTCTTTCCACCTCCGCCAGATCCTTGGGATAGTACGTGAAACCGCCGGACGTTTCCGCCAGCGAATTCAGCGCGCGTTTGGCCGCGCGAGCCTCGCGAGCTTCCTCTTCACTCAGCAGGCCGATCGAGTACACCAGCACCCCGCTATCCCGCACCTGGCGCAAGAGCTGTTCGAGAGTGGTCTCGCCGCTGGCATTGTCGTTTCCGTCGGTGACCACCACGATCACTTTCTTGTCCAGCTTGGCGTCCGTCTTCATGTACGTGATGGCGCCACTGATGGCGTTCCGCATGGCCGTTCCGCCGTGCGCATCGATCCGTGAGAGCGCCTCTTCGAGCTTTTTCGAATCGTGCGTGAACGACTGATCCAGGTAAGGATCGTCGTTGAAATTCACGATGAAGACTTCGTCATCCGGATTCGACGCCTTCACCAGAGCTAGCGCGGCCGCGGCCACGCGCGAGCGCTTGTCGTTCATGCTCCCGCTGTTGTCGACGAGGATGCCCATCGAAACCGGAACATCTTCGCGGCGGAAGAGTTTGATTGGCTGCTCGACATTGTCCTCAAGGACTTTGAACGCCGACTTCGGGATGTTGGTGACGAGCTTTCCGGTCTTGTCGAGGACGCTTACGTGAAGCGTGACTTCTCGGATTTCGGTGGTGAAGATGGGGGCTTCATCCTGGGCGCGAACTACCACGGCCGCCAGACCGGCGGTCAACAACCCGGCGACCAGCCACTTCTTATTGAGACGGTGCAACATATCCGGGACGATACCGTGCCCGCAGTGGCGGCAGGTCCTTCACCTTGACCAGTTTCACTTCCACTTTTCTGTACTTCCCGTCATGCGCTGCATTCTTGGGATTGTAGCCGAGCACGTACTGGTTACGGAGCTCCAGGCCGATCTTGGCGGCCACATCCGGCAGATCCGCCAGATTCTCGACGGAGAAGTTCCGCCCGCCGGTCTGTTCGGCCAGATCGCTGAGCAGCCCCGGACCGCTCATTTCCTCGGGCGTCCGCCCGCGCGAACCGATGGGCTCGAAAATCCCGATCGCGTAAATTTGCACGTCGCCTTCGCGCACCCAGTTCCGTACCTCGCTCTCGGTAAATCGGCTGGAATTGTCTCCTCCATCAGAGATAATCAGGAGCGCCTTGCGGCCGTTTTTACCCTTCTTCATCTCGTTCATTGCCATGGCGACGCCGTCCAAAAGGGCGGTCCGGCCTTTCGACTGGACCCAGGTGAGATGACTCTGGACATCCTCCGGATGAGAAGTGAACGGCACAGTCAGCTCAGGCCGGTCATTGAACTGAACCAGAAAAAATTCGTCCTCCGGGTTGGCCGTACGCATGAACTGCGCTACCGCCTGGCGCGACCGCTCCAGCTTTGCCCCCATGCTGCCGCTGGTATCGAACACGACGCCAACCGAGAGCGGCACGTCCTCGCTGCCAAACGAGACGATCTCCTGCCCCGCCTTGTCCTCGGTGAGCTCGAAGTTTTCCTTTTCCAGCCCCGTCAGGAGTTTGCCGGTCGCGGCGATAGTTACCGAAACGGGAACCAGGACTAGGGTCGTATCGATACGGAGATCGGCACGGCGGTCTAGGATGGTTTCGCCGGTGCCAGGTGCGGAAGGACGGATGCGAGGCTGAATGCTGACCGTCGGCGCCTTCGGATCTGCCCGTTTTTCAACCTGATCGTCTGCTGTCAACGGCAGCAGCGACATCCCCAAAAACGCGATGGCCCAGAACAACCGCATAATGGCCCGCAACCTGAATCGATTATAGCAGGACATGGCAATTTTTGAGCACATGAAGTTCCAAAATACGGAGTGCGAATATGGATTTCTGGAACCCTCCGCCGGCCGCTTCATTCGTGCTATATTCGAGTGTGCCGCAACGGATTCTTGGTGTAATCCCCGCACGGTACTCTTCCTCTCGTTTCCCTGGCAAAGCCCTCGTCTCTATAGCTGGTAAGACTATGCTGCAGCACGTGTGGGAACGCACCTGCCAGGCGCGCTATCTTACCGATGTAGTGATCGCCACCGATGACGAGCGCATCCGCGCGGCGGCTGAGGGATTTCGCGCCCGCGTGGTCATGACGCGCACCGATCATGTCTCGGGAACCGATCGCGTCGCCGAGGCGGCATCTGCCTCTCAAGCGTCGATCATCGTCAATGTACAAGGTGACGAGCCCATGATCGATCCTGCGGCGATCGACGCTGCCATTCTCGGCCTGCTCGACGACGACATGGGCACTGTCCCGATGGGTACCATCAAGAAGCGCATCGAGCGGCCATCCGATATCCAGGATCCAAACGTGGTGAAGGTCGTGACCGATGCACAGGGCAACGCGCTGTATTTCTCGCGCTCGCCGATCCCGTATGCGCGCGATGGGGAACAACCGGCGTACTTCAAGCACATCGGGCTGTACGTGTATCGCCGCGACTTCCTGCTTTCCTATTCCGATCTGCCGGTCGGGCCGCTGGAACGCGCCGAACGTCTGGAGCAGTTGCGTGCACTGGAAAACGGATTCAAGATTCGCGTGGTGGAAACCGAGTACGAGTCGCTAGGCGTCGATACGCCCGAAGATTGGAAGCAGGTCGCGGAGCTATTCGAAAATATCGCGAAAAAGGGGACAGACTACTCTGTCCACTCCCACGTTAATCCGCAGCGTCAGAAGCTTACAGGAGGGGACAGAGCTGTCTGTCCCCCTTTTTCAGCAATGGTGAATCTCTAAATGGCCAAATATATTTTCGTAACCGGCGGTGTGGTCTCCTCCCTCGGTAAAGGGATCGCGGCGGCGAGCCTGGGCTGTCTGCTCGAAAGCCGCGGCCTGAAGGTTACCCTTCAGAAATTCGATCCCTACCTGAACGTCGATCCCGGCACCATGAGCCCGTTCCAGCACGGCGAGGTGTTCGTCACCGACGACGGCGCGGAAACCGACCTCGACCTGGGCCACTACGAGCGCTTCACGCACTCGCCGCTTTCGCAGGCTAACAACCTGACCAGCGGACGTATTTACGAGCAGATCATTTCCCGCGAGCGCCGCGGCGATTACCTGGGGAAGACCGTGCAGGTGATCCCGCACGTGACCAATGAGATCAAGGCTGCCGTGCGCCGCGTTTCGAGCGCGGATCATGCAGCCGCGGACGTGGTGATCTGCGAAATCGGCGGTACGGTGGGCGATATCGAGTCCCTGCCCTTCCTCGAAGCGATCCGCCAACTGCGTCACGAACTGGGCCGCGACAATACCTTGTTCGTGCACGTCACTTTGGTTCCCTGGATCGCTGCCGCGCAGGAGCTCAAGACCAAGCCGACGCAGCACAGCGTCAAGGAGCTGCGCGCGATTGGTATTCAACCGGATATTCTTCTTTGCCGCAGCGAACGCCCCATCCCTCAGGACATGAAGGAAAAGATCGCGCTGTTCTGCGACGTGGATGTGCAGGCCGTCATCACCGCCAAGGACGTGGACAGCGTGTACGAAGTCCCGCTCACGTTCGCCGAACAGGGGGTGGATGAAATCGCGCTGCGCCTGCTGGCACTGGACGCCGGCCCCCGGGATCTCACCGATTGGACCGAAATGGTGCATCGCATCAAGCAGCCCTCGCGCGAGGTATCGATCGGCCTGGTGGGGAAATACGTCGAGTACGAGGATTCCTACAAGAGCCTGAAGGAGGCTTTGCTGCACGGCGGCTGGGCCCACGACGCCAAGGTCAACATCACCTGGATCGAAGCCGAGCGCCTCAAGTGGCCCGAGGCCGCGGGCGAGCTCGAAGCCTTCGACGGGATTCTGGTGCCAGGCGGTTTCGGACGCCGCGGAATTGAAGGCATGCTGCAAGCCATCCGCTACGCGCGTGAATCCAAGGTGCCGTACTTCGGGATTTGCCTGGGCATGCAGACCATGGTGATCGAATTCGCGCGCAACGTCTGCGGCCTGGAGCAAGCCAACTCCACGGAGTTCGATCCGGCGACGCCCGACCGGGTGATTTACAAGTTGCGCGAGCTGAAAGGCGTCGACGAGCTGGGCGGCACAATGCGCCTGGGCGCGTATCCCTGCCAGCTGGCGGACAACAGTTTCGCGCGCCAGGCATACGGCCGCCGCGAGATCAGCGAGCGTCATCGCCATCGCTACGAATTCAATCGCGAGTACGAGGCGATCCTAAAAGAGCACGGTCTGCGGCTGACCGGCGAGACTCCCGACGGCGTCTACGTCGAGATCTGCGAGCTGGCCGATCATCCCTGGTTCCTCGGCTGCCAGTTCCATCCCGAGTTCAAATCGAAGCCCTTGGAGCCGCATCCCTTGTTCCGGGCGTTTGTTGGCGCCGCACTCGACTATCGGCGCGCCAAAGCGGAAACCCAGCCTGACAAGCGGGCGCATGCCGCACCTGGGCGAGCGTCCGTGATCCTGCAATAGTGAACATTACTCCAACAGTCAAAATTGGCGGCGGCGGACCGCTGGCGTTGATCGCCGGACCGTGCGTGATCGAGAGCGAGGCGCACGTCAACATGCTCGCATCCGCGCTATCGACGCTTTCGAAGCGGCTAGAAGCCGCGTTTATATTCAAGGCGTCGTTCGATAAAGCGAACCGCTCGAGTGTGAATTCCTATCGCGGACCTGGGATTAAAGAAGGTTTGCGCATCCTGAAGGGGGTTCGCGACCGTGGCATCGCCGTCCTCACGGACATTCACGAGCCCGGGCAGGCTGCGCTCGCAGCCGAATCGGTGGACATTATCCAGATCCCGGCGTTCCTGTGCCGCCAGACCGATATCCTGGTCGAGGCGGGCAAGACGGGACGCGTGGTCAACATCAAGAAGGGCCAATTCGTTGCGCCTGCCGACATTCGGCACGCGGCCGATAAGGTCGCCTCCACCGGCAACAATCGGATTCTGCTCACCGAGCGCGGCACTTCCTTCGGCTACAACAATCTGGTGGTCGACATGCGCGGTCTGGCGATGATGAAGGGCTTCGGATGGCCAGTGGTGTTCGACGCGACGCACAGCGTTCAGTTGCCGGGTGCAAACGGGATAGCTTCGGGCGGACAACCGGAGTTCATCGAGCCGTTGGCGAGTGCGGCTGTGGCCGTGGGCGTCGACGCCGTGTTCATCGAAGTGCACGAGGCCCCGGAGCGAGCTTTGTCGGATGGCGCAAATGCCCTGCGGCTCGATAAGCTCGAAGGGTTGATGCGAAAGCTGCAGCGTATCTCTTCGGCGGCGCGCTGACGCCGTTATCAAGAGGCGTCGGCAGGAGTGCCGACGCGGCAAACTAAAGTTCGCGCCACGTGGCGCACGCACTCTTGCGTGCCGTGTCGAGATTCTTCTCGACGCCTGCCGCTAATGATCCCGATATACTTGTGGGCATGAAGTTCCGCGTGATTCTCGAATACGACGCTGAAACACAAAGCTGGTCCGCCGTCTGTCCGGCGCTGCCGGGATGCACTTCAGCTGGAACAACAGAGGAAGAAGCCCGGCTGGGAATCGCAGAAGCCATCCGATTGTACCTGGCGCCCACCGACCTTCACTTGCCTGCGGATGCGAAACTCGTCGAGGTAACGGTTGGGTGAACCTAAAACTCGCGCAACTCGTACGTCGAATTCAGGAGGCAATCCGCATCCGTTTGAGTCTATGCTCTTCCAACTCCTGAAGGAGTTCACGCCCTTTCCGTTCTTGTTCGCGAGTCAAACGGGGCGCGGACTGAAGCTCTTCATAGCCGCGAACAACCTCCTGCCACATTGAGTCTTGGGTAAAGTGAGAAATGAATCCGCACCTGAGAATAAGCTCAGCGAGATCTCTGCACCTGCCGCGCACCGAATCGGGATTATCTGTGAATCTCTTAGTGAGCCAAAGCGCGACATCGAGGACCTGCAGACCGAATGAAGCCTTTGAGCTTGAAACTCGAAACTCACAGTCGAAAGTCGCCATTTCTTTGACATTGACCATTTCAGCCAGGGGACTGGTGGCATCAACATGGCCAAAACGCTTACTCACGTCGAATGCCATCTTTAGATGCTTGCCGAACTGCTGCTGTTCATCGTGAATGAAGGTCCGGATAGAAAGGGTGCCGTCTTCATTCGCACGGTGTAGTTCATGAATGAGAAGGGCCAACGCCACGATGTTGGGAGAATCAAGGGGCGACCGCGTGCCTTCCAGCAAAAGCGTGGGGTTTGAAATCGCCCAGCCTACCGCGTCGAGAAGCAGTTGATGCGTACGATTGTCGTTCACAAGAGAGTGGATACGACCTTCGAGTCGTTGTAGTATCCGAACGAACGCTTTGGCATCAGCGGCGTCATAGATCGCCCAGAACTCTTCGCGGTCATCATCATCCAGGAGCGCAATGACAACGTGCGCAAAGTAGAGGCGGTTGAACCGCACTCCGTAGTGGAATGCCGACACGGCCTTGTTCAACCCGCTGTCTAGGAGTGTGTCAACAAACTTCGTTGCAACCAGATGACTCTTTTCAATCCGCGTGAACAGGAAGGAAGCCTTGTATCGCTGAAAAAGTTGCATCAACTTTCCAGCAATCCTCTCAATGCCGGCTAGCCCAAGCTGATTCCCATGCAATTCCGCGCACCCCGCGCGGCTCAGGCACGCCTGATGAATGGCTGGAGGCAGGGAATCCCAATCAGGCCTCTGCCAGCCTAAGATCTTCTCGCCCGCCCGATCAACACAAGACCCAGCGCGAGCGCAGAAAAACTCAACGCGGCACCGAGCATAACCACACCCGGGCGATATCGCATCTCCACTCGATGACTCCCGGCCTCGAGCACGACTCCCCGCAACGCGCCGAAGACTTCGTGAATCGGCTGCGGCTTGCCGTCCACCGTCGCCTCCCAGCCCGGATAGAACGTTTCGCTTACGACCAGAAGCCCGCGGCACCGCAGATCCGCATTGATCCGCATCGTGTCGCTATCCGGTCGATCGAACGATACAACCCTGGAATCACTGCACTCTTCAAGCTGCGGGAGAGCCTCCAAGGAGATTGCCGTTGTGGCGAAATCCAGCGCGGGATCCTGAATCAGGCGCCTCAGCTCATCCACATCCTTCGCGGGCACTACATGGTGGACGATCCATGTACGCGGCATCGCTCCGGCGACGGATGTTACGCCCAGTAACTGCTGCACTCGCGGAGTCCCGAACTCGAAGCGCAGCACGTGCTCCGGAACTGCTGAAACGAACGATTGGAGCACGTCCACTCCATAGAGATCGCCGAGATCGGTATAGAGCGAGTTGTAATCGGAGACAATCCGCCCCTGACCGCTCCGCGGGAAACTTCCGGCCACAGCCGCATATTTCCGAAGCGAGGGAGCCACCACAGCGTTGCCCGAATCGAGATCCGTCATACGATGCGCGGCAACCGTCCCGGCTTCGATTACAACCAGCCCGAGCAAGACAATTCCGGGCCACACGGCAAACTTGCGCCACATCAGGACGCCGAGCACGAACGCCGCGATCATTCCTTTCACTACAAAATGGCCTTTCACCACAAAAGGGCCTTGGACCGGGAACTCCATCTCGGGCACGCGCCCCGACCAATACACGCCGAGCATCGCCAACGCCGCAATCGCCGGAATCAAAATCGCACGGCGCGGAATCAAACCGCGGATGAGCAAGTCGGCTCCCACGGCGGCCAGCGCGCTCAGCGCGAATCCCGCGAGAAAGATCCCCCGCCCGGGACTGCGAGCCTTCTCCATAAGCGGGAGGACTGCGTAAGCCAACCTGTGCAGCGGTGTGTTTGCGCCCAGGGCGTACAGTAGCGATCCCAGCGTCAGGTAACCCAGCATCCTCACACGCCGGTCGGACCAGCGATAGATCAGAGCCGCGATCGCGAGAACCAGGATCGTGATACCGGCAAAGGCTGTCCAATGGTCCTCGGGAGCGCCCCCGGGAGCGAAGAATTCCGCCAATCCCAGCCACGGCAGCGAGTAGCGCGCGTGCACTTCGTACGGCACCTTATCCGCCCAGCCAATCGGATTCGCGACGCCCACCCAGCGCCGGGAAGCGTGGCCGAATTCGTAGAACGGCAGCGTCTGAATCGCGCTGATCGAGATCGCGAGGGCGAACGCCAGCAGAGTGCCTTTGATCACGCGCCAAGACCTTCCAGTCGCGAAGACGCACGCGCTGCCGAATAACACGGCATAACACAGGATCATCGGGATCTCATGGTGCCCGGTCCACCAGCTAAGTCCCAGGACGAGCCCCAAAGGCGCGGCGTGCTTCAAAATGCCGTCTTCCGTCCAAAGCCGAAATGCGAAAGAGAAAACCAACGGAGTCAGCGCGACCGCACTCGTGATATCGAGCCAGGCGGCGCTCCCCAGGAATCCTGTGCAGGAAAATCCGACGGCTCCCAGTAGCGAAGGCAGAACCGGCAGCGCCAGATACCGGCAGAACCGGTACGCGAACAGCGCGGCGAGAAAATGGAGCGTAACGTAGAGCCAGTTCAGTTCAGCGAAGGAGAGAAGCCTATCGCGCAAGGGAAGCAGCCGCGCGAAAAGAATGATCAGCGGATTCAGAGGACCCGGCTGGCCCGACCCAAGCACAGGTTGTCCCAGCCAGATATAGGGATTCCACAAGGGGAAGTGCCCGGCATGAAGGCTTCGCGCGAAGAACTGGAGCCGCGGTATTTGCAGCTCCGTAAGATCGTAATGATCGAACCAGACGAATCGAGATGGAAAGAAAAGCAGCTTCCAATAAACGGCGGCCAGCAGCAGAAAGAGACCTGCGGCGACCGTGATCCGCCTGGTTAGAGGACGCATGACGGAAGCTTCAATCGCTGCCGTTGGCGACCACGAGGACCATGGCGAACACCCACACCACGCCCGCCAGCGCAACGATGATCACCCATACTTGCCAAGGCCAGCGCTTCACATTACAGCTTTAGCACATTAGAACCGCTCGATGACTCTCGCGGCTCGGAAAGCCTAAAGAGCCGCGACAGTTATGGAGCGGAAAGCGTGATTACAGCGCCTCGGGCAGATGCAGCTGCGCCTTGACCAGCGCCTTCTCGAGCACCTGCGCCGCTTCCGCTTCGGTCATGCCGCGCGAAGTGGAAAGCTCCGTGATCAGCATGTGCCGGGCGCGATCCAGCATCTTCTTCTCGCGGAACGATAGCACCTTCTGCGACTGCAGCACCAGAAGGCTCTTGAGCACTTCCGCCACGGCCAGAAGGCTGCCGTCGCGCATCTTCTCCGTGTTGTCCTTGAAGCGGTCTTTCCAATCGCTGTAGCGCGGACAGCGGCCCTCCGAGAGGAAGTTCACCACGCGAGCCATCTCACCGTTGCGGGTGACGCGGCGCAGGCGCAGTTCTCCTACGTGCGAGAACGGAACCATCACCGTGAGGCTGTTGTAAGTGATCTTGAGGAGGTAAAAACGTTCGAGATTGCCCGCGAAGGCCCTCGAACTGATATTCTCGATGGTGGCGACCCCGTGATTGGGGTAAACCACCTTCTCTCCAACTTGGAAAGTCATCCCTGAAGCACCTGTGCCGGAGCGATCGTGGCCGGCCCAAATAGGCTCAGAGCATCTTAATCTGAACTTCATCTGCTGTCAATAACAAAGTATGCCATTTGGGTACTGTAGCTAGCCCATTGATTCTGAAGCGGTTCTATACCCAGACCTGGCATATCGGTTACGATGAGAAGAATATCCCGATGGAATCCGCCAAAATCGACCTGAAGAAAACGGTCCACCTTCCCAAGACCGACTTCTCCATGAAGGCAAATCTGGGCCAGTTAGAACCCAGGCTACTCGCCCAATGGGACGAGATCGGGCTGTACAACAAGATTCGTGAGGCCCGGCTGGGCAAGCCCACCTACATCCTGCACGACGGGCCTCCCTACGCCAACGGCAACATCCACCTGGGGCACGCGCTGAACAAGCTGCTGAAGGACTTCATCGTCAAGGTGAAGACCATGGAGGGCTACGACTCGCCCTACGTGCCCGGCTGGGATTGCCACGGCCTGCCGATCGAGCACAAGGTCGAGAGCGAGCTGGGCTCCAAGCGCGCCACCATGTCGCCGGTGGAGATCCGCGCGGCCTGCCGCAAATACGCGGCCAAGTACGTCGACCTCCAGAAGAAGGATTTCATCCGGCTGGGCGTGCTTGGACGATGGGCCGATCCGTATCTGACCATGAGCGCCGAGTACGAAGCGACGATCGCCGCCGCCTTCGTCGATTTCCTGGAAAAAGGCTACGTGTACAAAGGCCTAAAGCCGGTGAACTGGTGCACTTACGATCGCACCGCGCTGGCCGAAGCCGAGGTCGAGTACGAGAACCATACCAGCCCTTCGATTTGGGTTCGTTTTGCACTAACGTCGGATCCGGCCGCGATCGATCCTGCGCTAGAAGGCAAACGCGTCTGGGGCTTGATCTGGACGACGACTCCATGGACGATCCCGGCCAACCTGGCGATCTCGTTTCATCCCAGCTACATCTATGTGGCGGCGGAAACCGCGGGCGATGTGTATGTCGTCGCCAAGGATCTGCTCGCGCAAACAACGCTCGACTGCGGCTGGAAAGATGTCCAGGTACTCGCGGAATTCCAAGGGTCCAAATTAGATAAGACCGTTTTCCGTCATCCGTTTCTCGAACGCGATTCCATCGGCATTCTGGGCGAGCATGTGACGCTCGAACAGGGAACGGGCGCGGTTCACACGGCTCCGGGCCACGGGCAGGAAGATTACGTCATCGGACAAACCTACGGTCTTCCGGTGTATTGCCCGGTCGACGGCGCGGGAAAATTCTTCGCGGCCGAAGGCGCCGCGGGAAAGCTGCCCGAGGAACTCCTGGGCAAAACGATCTGGCAGGCGAACCCGCTGGTCATCGAGATCCTGAAAAACGCCGGGGCGCTCCTGGCCGAAAAGAATATCGAGCACAGCTATCCGCATTGCTGGCGCTGCCACCACCCGACCATCTTCCGCGCCACCGAACAGTGGTTCATCGGCATGGACCGCAACAATCTGCGCGAGCGTGCCCTCGAAGCCATCAAGACCGTGAAGTGGACGCCTTCCTGGGGCCAGGAGCGCATTTCGAACATGATCGCGACGCGGCCCGACTGGTGCATCTCGCGCCAGAAGCTGTGGGGCGTGCCGATCATCGTGTTCTATTGCGAAGGCTGCCAGGAACCGCTCACGGATCGCAAGATTCTGGATCGCGTAGTCGACCAGTTCCGTCATAACAGTGTGGACGTGTGGTATTCGCAATCGGCCGCGGAACTCGGCGGGCCAGATGCTAAGTGCGGGAAATGCGGAAGCACATCGTTCCGCAAGGAAACCGACATTCTGGATGTCTGGTTCGATTCCGGCGTAAGCCATCTGGCGGTGCTCACCGAGAAGAATTCCCTTCCCTGGCCTGCCGACATGTATCTCGAAGGCGGCGACCAGTATCGCGGCTGGTTCCACAGCTCGCTCCTGGTAGGTGTCGCGCTGAAGGGCGGCGCTCCGTATCGCGCGACCGCGACCAACGGCTGGACCCTCGACGGCGAAGGGCGCGCGCTTTCGAAATCGAGCGGGAGCGAGGCGGCAGAGAAGATCGTCAACAAGTACGGCGCCGATGTGCTGCGTCTGTGGGTCGCCTCCATCGACTTCACCGAAGACGTGCGCCTCTCGAACACGATTCTGGATCGCTTGATCGAGGCGTATCGCAAGCTGCGCAACACATTCCGCTACGCGCTCGGAAATCTGCACGATTTCAATCCTGAAAAAGACGCCGTGCCGGTGGCGGAGATGCTTGAAATCGACCGCTGGATTCTGGCGCGGACCGAAGACCTGGTCCGCCGTTGCCGTGGGTGGTATGACACGCTCGAATTCCACAAAGTCTACCGAGCGATCTACGATTTCACTACGGCCGACCTGAGCGCGCGCTACTTCGACATTCTCAAGGACCGTCTCTACACGGCCGCTACGTCGAGCCGCGAGCGCAGAAGCGGGCAATCGGCGCTCTATAAGGTTCACTATGCCTTGGTGCGATTGATGGCGCCACTGCTGGCGTTCACCACCGAAGAAGTCTGGAGCCACACGGCGAAGCCAGCCGGCGCTCCGGACAGCGTCCATCTGGCGCTGCTGCCTGAGCCTGAAGAAGTCGCATCCGGCCTGCCCGCGGCGAAGCTTGCCGAATGGGATCGGCTCATGGAAGTTCGCGACGTGGTATTGAAGGCTCTGGAAGAAGCGCGTCAGGCCAAGCTCATCGGAACATCGCTCGAAGCGCGAGTCCGGCTGCAGGGCTACAAGGGATTCGAGGCGGAGCTACCTTCGGTGTTCATCGTATCGCAAGTGGTGCTCGAGCCAGGTGAAGAATTACGCGCGATTATCGAAAGTGCCGATGGCGTCAAATGCGAGCGCTGCTGGAAATATTCAACCGCGGTAGGTAAGGACGCCGAGTTTCCCACCGTGTGCGACTCATGCTCGGCCGCACTGAGGGACATGCTGGGATGAACCCGCGTTTGCGGACGGCTGCTATTGCCGCCGCGGTCATAGTGATCGACCGGCTCACCAAGACGTATATCCGGTCGCAGTACACGTCCTGGGACGTGACGCCGGTCATTGGCGGGTTCTTCAACATCGTGCATACCGAGAATCCCGGCGCGGCGTTCGGCATTCTCGCGGATTCTCCCAGCGCGTGGAGTAGCATGCTGCTGGTGGCTGTATCGCTGGTGGTGATGGCGATCCTCGGGGTGATGCTGTGGAGGCCCCGGCCGGCATCCTCACAAGGTTTAGGCATGCAATCGCCCGGGCTGGTTTCGGTAGGACTGGCCCTGGTCTTCGGCGGCGCCTTCGGCAACGTCTGGGACCGGCTGTTCCGCGGCACGGTGACCGATTTTCTCCAGGTATTCTTCGGATCTTACGAATTTCCCTCTTTTAATGCGGCCGATTCCGCAATTACCATCGGGGCGGTGTTGCTGCTGATCGACTTGTGGCGGACGCGCCACCAGCACCACACGGAACACGGTTAGCCGTTCGCCGATTCCAGGCGGCAATTCGCCGAACAATCCTGCCCGGCGTGACTTTTCCCGGAGATACTCCGATTAAGAGAATGAGCGGGTGAGTTGACGGCTCGCGGTCTTCTCTGTACAATTAAGTGAGTACTTACTTGTGAATACTCCCCCTGCAGTTCCCTTGCTTTCCCCATTGGCTCCTCCGGCGCCCCGAGCCCGTTTGTCCTCGGACGACCGGCGGCGTCAGCTGCTAAGCCATGCAATCGCTTTGTTCTCGAAGCACGGTTTCAGCGGCACCCGCACCAAGGACATCGCGGCAGCTTGCGGCGTGAGCGAAGCGATTCTCTACCGCCATTTCGCCACCAAGGAAGATCTGTATCACGCCATTCTCGACACCCACGAAGCCGCCGCCGGCAAGGACGAATGGCTGACCGAGATGCGGGCGATTGCGGACCGGCGCGATGACCTGGAATTCATCCGCTGCATGCTCGCGCACATTCTGAAATCTTTTCGCGAGGACACGGCGTTCCACAGATTGATGCTCTACGCCGGGCTGGAGGGCCATTCCCTTCCCGGGCTGTTCCATGAGCGGATGAGCTCCAGCACGTTCGAATTCCTGCGGAACTACGTCGTGCTGCGGCAACGGGAAGGAGCCTTCCGCAAGGACAATCCCGACGCTCTGGTGATGCTGCTGGCTTCGCCAGCGTTGCAGTATGCCACCAGCAAATACATTTTCGGCCTGAAAGTTTTCCCGGGAACGGACAACGAGGCCGCCGAGGAATTCGCCAAGCTGCTGATCGCAGCTCTGCGGCCCAACTTACCTGTCTCCAAGACGATCTCGAAAAAGACGAGCAAGCGAAAAGCATAAGAACCCATGAGATTCAAAGTATTATCGATAGTCTTCCTAGCAGCGGCACTAGCTGCCTGCCAGCGTTCGAACACCAGCACGTCCACCGCTGAGGCCACCGGAAAGGCGGCGGTCCAGACGCCTACGGTTTCGACCATCCGCGCCGTTACGCGCGAAGTATCGGCCACCGTGCAAGCCACGGGCAGCTTTGTCGCTCACGACACCTCCGATGTCGCCCCTAATGAGGCCGGCATCATCGTCGCCACGCTGGTGGATGTCGGCGACTTCGTGCAGCAAGGTCAAGTCATAGCCAAGTTGGATGCCCGCGATGCCCAGTTGCGGTTAGACCAGGCTCGCGCCGCGCAGCAGCAGGCCGAAGCTTCGGTTCGCCAGGCGCAATCCAAGATCGGATTGGGACAGAACCAGACGTTCGATCCCAGCACCGTTCCCGAAGTTCTTTCCGCGAAGGCGGCCTATGAGTCGGCGGTCGCGCAACAGAGACTCGCGCAAGCCGACGCGAAGCGCTACGAGAACCTGGTGAACAGCGGCGACGTTTCCCGCAGCGCTTTCGATAAAGCCCACACTCAGGTGGAGACGGCTGACGCGCAAGTCAACGCAAGCCGGCAACAGTACGAAGCCGCTCTGAATGCAGCTCGCCAGAACTATCAAGGAGTGGCAACCCAGGAAGCCGGCCAGCTTGGCACTCGCGCCCAGTTAGCCATGGCGGAAAAGGTTCTGGCCGATACCCAGGTCCGCGCGCCGTTCGCCGGATACGTCAGTGCACGAGCGGTGACGCCGGGCGAATACGTGTCCACCAGTTCGAAGATCGCGACTATTTTGCGGGTCACTCCCATCAAGCTCGAGTTGCAGGTGCCGGAGCTCTACGCGCAGCAGATGAAGCGCGGACTAAGCGTGGGCGCGAGCGTCACCGGCTACGCGGGACGGGTATTTCAAGGCTCGGTTACCGCAATCAATCCGGCTGTGGATCCGAATTCCCGCACGTTCATCGTGGAAGTCACTTTCGCCAATGCCGATGTAGCGCTCCGGCCCGGCATGTTCGCGACGGCTCGCATCGTGCTGCCGGGGAGCACGCAAGGAATCTTTGTACCTTCCAGCGCGCTGATTACCGACGCGACCACCAACTCGTCGCAGGTGTTCTTGATTCGCGATGGCAAGGCCCGTCTGGCGGTTGTGCAGCTGGGCGAGCGGGAGGGCGACCAAGTGCGGATTCTCACGGGCATTCCGGCCGACGCCGTGGTGGCCACCGATCATTTGCAGGATTTGTACGACGGCCAGTCCGTGAGGATGGCTGGAGCGCCGGCGACAGGAGCCTAAGACATGCATAAACTCGCAGCGTTGTGCGTCCGACGTCCGGTCTTCGCGACCATGCTGATTCTCGCCCTGGTCGTGGTGGGAGGCTTCTCCTACTTCTCGCTAGGCGTGGATCTCACGCCCAAAGTGGACGTGCCGACGGTGTCCATCACGGTGGTCAATCCCGGCGCTACCGCGGAAGAAATCGAGACGGATATCACCAAGCGCATTGAGGACGCGGTCAATACGATCAGCGATATCGATGACGTGCGCTCTACATCGGTCCAGGGACTCTCGACCGTCGTCGTCAGCTTCTCGCTCGACAAGAACGGCGACGTGGGAGCCCAAGAAATCCGGGACAAGGTCGCGACAACTTTGCCGGATCTGCCGGAAACAGCCGAATCGCCGGTGATTCAGAAGTTCGATCCCGACGCAACGCCCATCATGCAAATGGTGGTTTCCGGCACGCGGCCCCTGCGCGAGGTAACCGAGATCGCAGACAAGCAGGTCAAGCAGCGGCTGGAGAACGTCAAGGGCGTCGGCGAGATCCGTCTGGTGGGCGGCCTGAAACGCGAGATCCGCGTGTGGGTGGATCCGGAACGCATGCGCGCCTACGGGCTTTCGATCACCGACGTGGCCAACGCGCTGCGGCAGCAGAATCTGGAATTGCCGGCCGGCAGCGTCACTCAGGGCGCGAGCGAGCTTACCGTGCGGACGCTCGGACGCCTCGCGGATCCGGCGCAGTTCAATGAAATCGCTGTAGCGACGCGCGGGCCTTATCCCGTGAAGCTGCGCGACATCGGTCACGCCGAGGACAGCCAGGAAGAAGCGACCACTTCCTCCCGCCTGAACGGTGAACCGTCCGTGACCTTGATCGTTTCGAAGCAATCCGGAACGAACGCGGTGGCCACGGCGGACTTAGTCAAAGACCGGATGAAGGAGCTGCAGCAAACGCTCCCGAAAGACATTCACATCGAGATCGTGAACGATCAGGCGATCTTCATCAAGGCCGCCATCGACGCGATCCAATCTCACCTGATTGAAGGAAGTCTTCTGGCCGCCGCCGTCATTTTCCTGTTCCTGGCGAACATCCGGACGACGCTGATCGCGGCCGTGGCGATTCCGGTCTCCATCATTTCCACGTTCACGCTGATGGCAGCCATGAACTTCACGCTGAACCAGATCAGCATGCTGGCGCTGACGCTGATGGTCGGCATCGTGATCGACGACGCGATCATCGTGCTCGAAAACATCTACCGCTTCATCGAAGAAAAAGGCATGAGCCCGATGATGGCGGCCGTGGAAGGCACCAAGGAGATCGGGCTGGCGGTGATGGCCACCACCTTGTCCCTGTTGGCGGTCTTTCTGCCCATCGGATTCATGGGCGGCATCGTGGGACGCTTCATGGCGTCCTTCGGGCTTACGGCGTCCTTCGCGATTGCGGTCTCGCTGCTGGTGTCGTTCACACTGACGCCCATGCTGAGCTCCCGCTTCCTGAAGGCTCCCAAGAGCGCGGGCGATCATAAGCAGGCCTCTAAGGATTCGTGGCTCTTCCGTTTCCTGGACCGTTATTACACCAAGTGCCTGACCTGGGCCATGGAGCACCGTAAGACCATGGTCACCGTCAGCATACTGGTGATGTTCAGCATTGTGCCGCTGTTCAAAGTGGTTGGGAAAAGCTTCACGCCGGTGGATGACCGCTCCGAATACCTGGTTACGATCCGGACTCCGGAAGGAACGTCGCTGGCGGCCACCACCAACGTGATGGAACGAATCGCCCGCGACATTCGCGGCCTGCCGCACGTGCTGGCCACGCTGACGACGGTCGGCGGCGGCTCGGATCGCGCCGCTAATTCCGGGACGATTTACGTCAAGCTGACGCCCAAGGATCAGCGCAAGGAATCGCAGCAGGAGATGATGATCAAGACGCGCGACGTCTTCAAGAATTATCCGCCTGACCTGCGCACCAGCGTTGGCGTGCAGAGCTGGAGCGGAACGGGTGACGTGCAGTACGCCATCAGCGGTCCGGATCTCGACAAGCTCTCGCAATATTCGCAGCAGCTGCTGGCTCGCCTCAAGACTTTGCCTAACGTGGTGGACGCGGATACGTCCCTGGTCTATGGCAAGCCCGAACTGCGCGTCGAAATCGACCGCCAGCGTGCGGCCGATCTGGGCGTCCGCGTATCCGATATCGCCACCGCCTTGAACACGATGATCGCGGGCCAGGTGGTATCGAGCTTTCCTTCGGGCGGCGAACAATACGATGTGCGGCTGCGCGCCGCGCAGGAGTTCCGCACCAGCACCAATGCGCTGACGTTGCTGGCAGTCTCCTCGAACAAAGGCGGTCCGGTGAGCCTGGATCAAGTGGTTCGCATCAAGCCTGGAACCGCGCCCTCGAGCATCGATCGTCTCGACCGGCAGCGCCAGGTGACCATCAGCTGCAACCTGCTGCCGGGCGGATCGCAGGCCGATATTTTGGCCAAGCTGGACGAATTCACCAAGGATCTGCATATGGATCCGGGATACGCCAGCGTGGGCGTCGGCCAAAGCAAAGAGCTGGCTCGCACAGCGTATTACTTCATCGTGGCCGTGTCGCTGACACTCATCTTCATGTACATGGTGCTGGCCGCGCAGTTCGAATCCTTCCTGCATCCGTTCACGATTCTGCTGACGCTGCCCCTGGCCGTGCCCTTCGGAATACTTTCGCTTTTGATCGCGGGCCAGACCGTCAACATCTTTTCGGGTCTGGGGCTGCTGCTCCTGTTCGGTATCGTAAAGAAGAACGCGATTCTGCAGATCGCCCATACGAACAGCTTGCGCGATTCCGGCATGGAGCTTCATGCAGCGATCATGCAGGCTAATCGCGATCGGCTCCGGCCGATTCTGATGACCACCATGGCGCTGGTGGCCGGCATGTTGCCGGTGGTGATCTCGGACAAAGTCGGATCGGCCAGCAACCGGTCGATCGGCGTGCTGGTGGTGGGCGGCCAATCGTTGTGCCTGCTGCTGACGCTGCTGGCGGTCCCAGTGTTCTATTCCCTGTTTGAAGATGCCAAGCAATCGCGAATCGCGCGTGCGATCGGCCGCAGGATGTCGGGTTTCGGAGAACTGCTACACCAAGCGGGAGCCGGCGCCCGGGCTGTGTTTCAAAGAAAAGGTGGCGAGGCTTAATGCGCGGGCAGTTTCTTTTGTGGTCTTTGACATCTCTTATCGCTCTTGGTCAGCAGCAGGGTGCCCAGCAGCAAGGTGCGAAGCAACCGCCGGCTGACGCCGATCAGGCGGTCACCCGCGTTCCTCCGGTCCGGCAGTTCGTGCTGCGGCCGCGTATCGGCGTGACGACCGATAAGGAGCTCACACTGCAGGACGCGCTGGCGATGGCGCTGGCCAATAACAAAGATATCGATGGGTCGCGCATCGACCGGGATAAGGCGATCAACAGTGTCTTGGGGGCGAAAGGCTACTTCGATCCGAAGGTCGGGGGCACCGCGTCCTACCAGAAAACGGTCACGCCGGTCGCCTCTACACTGGGCGGATCGGCTACCGGCGCGGTGACCAGCCGCAACGGCATCGCCGACCCCCAACTCTCCGGGAGCCTGCCGTGGCTCGGCGGCAGCTATCAATTCGACCTTTCTTCGTCGCGGACGACCACGAACAATTCATTTGCGCAGCTCAACCCGCAGTATCCGACGTCTCTGAATTTTTCGTTCACGCAGCCCCTGTGGCGCAATCTGCACTATGACGATAATCGCCACCGGCTGGAAGCCGCGAAGAAAAACGTCTACCTGACCGATGAGCAGTTTCGGCAGCGCGTGATGCAGATCGTCACGCAGACCGAGCAGGCATATTGGGAGCTGGCGTATGCGTACGGGAATCTGGAAGTGCAACTCGAAGCGGTCCGACTGGGCCGCGACCAGGACGAAAGCAATCGCCGGCAGCAGGAACAGGGATTGCTTGCGCCGATCGACGTGGTCGCCGCACAGCGGCAGCTAGCGACGTTCGAAGAGAACGCCTTCAGCGCGCAGGAAGCGTTGACCGCCGCTGAGAACGCCTTGAAGACGCTGATCCTGCCGGATCGGACCGACCCCATCTGGTCCAGCGCCCTGATTCCGATTACACCGGTCAATGTTTCACCACCGGTCACACCTTTGCAGGATGCCGTCCGGGAAGGGCTCGACAATCGGCCCGAGCTCGCGCAGGTGCAAATCAACCGCGAGATCAATGAGACTGACAACCGGTTCTACCGCGAACAGACCAAGCCTCAAGTGGATCTGGTCGCGACGCACACCAATGCCGGACTGGCGGGAATCCAGCTGCCGGCCGGTCCGAATCCGTTCACGTCCGGGCTGACAGCCCTGACCGATCAAATCAATCAACTCTCCGTGCTGGCGGGATTGCCACCGCTGCAGACCACAGGCGGAGGAACTACTGCGGGCCTGCCCCCGCTGCTGGTGGGAGGCTACGGACAGTCGCTCAGCAACCTTTTCAATAGCAATTTCCCAACGACTCAAGTCCAACTGCGGATTTCGCTGCCGTTGCGTAATCGCACGGCTGAGGCCAACCTCAACAACTCGCTGGCGGAAACGCGGCGGATCCGCAATCAGCGCCTGCAGACGGAACAAACCATCGAGGCGAGCGTCCGCAACGCCATGCAATCGGTGGATTCGGCGAAAGCGCGGCTGGAGTCGTCGCGGGTGGCCCGCGAGTCGGCCGAGGAGCAGTATCAAAGCGAGCAGCGCCAATTCCGCGCCGGTACATCGACTCTGTTCCTGGTTCAGCAGCGGCAAACGGACATGATCACAGCGCGCAGCCAGGAACGGCGCGCAGAAGCGGATCTGGGCAAGGCCATCGCGACCTTCGGCTTGGCCACGGGGACCATCCTCCAGACCCATAACATCCAGCTTCGCTAAACTCTAAGCGTGCGGCTGGCATTTGTTCTGGGGCTTTTTTTGACGATGGCCGCGGCCTCTTTGATGGCTGCCGGAATATCGCCTCGCGAATATCAGGATCGGCGCGCCGAGCTGCGTAAGTCTCTCGACGGCGTGATGGTTTTGTTCGGAGCCGAAGAGCCGGACGACCTGCACACCCGTTTCTTTCAGGAATCGAACTTTCTGTATCTTTCGGGCTGGCGCGAGCCGGGCGCCGTCATGATGCTGACGCGGCAGAGTGAAGTTCTGTTTCTGCCTCCCCGCGATCCGCGGATGGAGCTGTACACGGGCAGCAAGCTTGGGCCGGACGATCCGGAAGCGCCGAAGCAAACGGGATTCGAACGGGTAATGCCGAAATCGGCGCTGGAATCGGCGTTTCTGAAGGTGATGGAGACCGCGCCGCGGATTTACTTGATCCCCGGCGATGTGCGCGGGCAAAAGCTCAAATCGCTGGCCGTGCTCCACGAGGAAGCCGATGCGGCACAGGCGATCGCGCGCCTGCGCATGGTGAAATCGCCGGCGGAGATCGAGCTGATCGCGAAAGCGACCGATGCCACGGTAGCGGCGCACCTGGCGGGCTGGAAGAAGACGCGCCCGGGCGTATGGGAATACGAGATCGCCGCCGACATGACGAACGTCTACTTCGAGCGCGGCTGCGAGCGGAACGCGTATCCGCCCATTGTCGGGAGCGGGCCAAATAGCGTGATCCTGCATTACGCGGCCAACCATCGCCGCCTGGATTCGGGCGAGACCGTGGTGGCCGACGTGGGCGCGGAATGCTCGGATTACGCCACGGATGTCACGCGCACGATTCCCGCGGGAGGCAAGTTTACACCACGCCAGCGCGAGATCTACGAGGTCGTGCTGGGAGCGCAGAAAGCCGCGATCGCCGCGATCCGGCCGGGAATGCGCCTCGGCATTAACGCGGGCACATCGCAACAAACGTCGCAGCAGACGCTGCATAAGATCGCCTACGACTACATCAACACTCATGGCCACGACTTGCACGGCCAGCCTCTGGGCAAGTATTTCGTCCACGGCCTGGGGCACTACGTCGGGCTGGATGTTCATGATCCCGGCGATCCATCCGCTCCGCTGGAAGCCGGTACGGTGATCACTATCGAACCGGGTGTCTATATTCCAGAAGAGAACATCGGCATCCGCATTGAAGATACCGTCGTGGTGACTGCGGATGGATGCAAGGTTCTGAGCGCTGCGCTGCCGAGAGAAGTTGCTGACATCGAGAAGCTTGTTGGGAAATAGGCTCCAGATCGCGAAATACGCCGGGGTTCTGGCGATCTGCCTCGCCCTCGGACTCTTTGCGGGATTCAACCCTCTGGCCGTACGAATCGATAGCCCTGCCTACGACGTGTTGCTTCGCATGCAGGCCGATACCTGGACACCGCAATCCGTTGTGGTGGCGATTGACGGACCAACGCTCGGAGCCGGCCACGGCATGCGCAACATCCGCACGATCCTGGCGCAGACTCTGGAAGAGCTTGCCCTGGCGCAGCCCAAGGCGGTGGCGCTGGACGTCACGCTGCATGACGACGTAGATCCAGCCGAAGACGCTAAGCTTGAGGCGTCGCTGCGCGCGACCCGTAACCTGATCCTGCCTTGTCAGCTGGCAGACCAGAACACGAAGTGGGAAGATCCGGCGCCGCGTTTTCGTTCGCTTGGGCCGCTCGGCCACGTCCACACCGAAGGAGACCGCCTGGACGGCGTCAGCCGCCAGATCATGCTGGAACAGGTCGCCGGTGGGCAGCGCCGCTGGGCTCTCTCGATGGAGGCGCTTCGCCTGACCCTCGGCGCAGGCAATCCGGAAGAGTCGCCGGACGATGTGACGGTGGGAAACATCCGCATCCCCGCCTCACGCCAGAACGGGCGGACCCTGCTGGTGCATTACCTGCAGCCCGGCACGATCCCGGCCATTTCAGCGCTGGAGATCGGCTCGCATCGCGACGAACTTCGGGGCAAGACGGTCTTCATCGGCGTGACCGATTTCACCGCCGCGAGCGACCGTCTGGTGAGCCCGTACGGCGTGAACTTCGCGGGTGTGGAGATGAACGCCCAGGCTTTCGAGACCATGGCGCAGGGCAGGTTTCTGGTTCCGGCCAGCAATATCACCACGCTGCTGGTCTGTGTGTCGCTGGCGATCGCCGCTGGGATGATCTTCTGGCTGCTGGCAGGCTGGCGGGCTTACGTCGCGATCGTGCCGGTGCTGGCGGCCGCTCATTACTTTCTGGCGGTCCAGTTCTTCGCGCGCGGGATCGTGCTCCCGTACGTGGCGCCCGTCGCTGTCGCCTGGCTGAGCTCCATCGGGGCGGCGACGTATAGGCACTTCATGGTTCGCGGCCAGCTTCGCAGATCGGAATCCGAGAAGTCGCGCTACCAGCAGGCGATTCACTGGGCGGCGCACGAAATGCGCACGCCGCTCACGGCCATCCAGGGATCCAGCGAGCTGATGACCCGCTATTCCCTGCCCGATGCGAAGCGCAGTGAGTTGACTGAGATGATCAACTCGGAATCCAAGCGTCTGGCTCGCATCATTTCGACTTTCCTCGACGTCGAACGGCTGGCCGACGGCCAGATGGAGCTCAAGCAGGAACCGCTGGCTGCGGCCGGTTTGGTTGAAACTTGCATGGGCCGCGCAAAAGCCCTCGCCGAACGCAAACACATCGGGATGATCCTCGACAGCGCCGTCGAAGGCACGCTTCTGGGCGATCGCGAGCTGCTGGAATATGCCCTCTACAACCTGCTCACCAATGCCGTAAAGTATTCGCCGGCCGATACCGAAGTTCACGTTTATTCCGAGCTGCGCGACGGCGAATTGCGGCTAGCCGTTCGCGATCAGGGAATCGGCATGGACGCCAAGGAAATCAAGAGCATTTTTCAGAAATTCTACCGGACCAAGCGCGCCGAAGCTTCCGGCGAAGTCGGCACGGGCATCGGACTCTCGATCGTGGAGCAGATCGTGTTCCGGCACGGGGGCCGGATCGAGGTCACCAGCACGCCCGGCAAAGGCTCATGCTTTACCATGATTATGAAGGCCCACGTAACCGCCCCAACGAATGCAGAAACTGCTGATCGTCGAAGATGACCAGTCCGTACGGACCACCATGGTCACGTGCCTGGAGCTGGAAGGGTATGCCGTCGAGGCCGTGTCTTCCACGCGCGAGGCACTCGATCGTCTTGAAAAGCAGAGTTACCCCATCGTAATTTCCGATATTTACCTGGACGAGCGTACCGGGCTGGACGTGATGCGCACGGCTCGCCGCACCAATCCCGATTGCCTGGTGATCCTGATGACCGGCCGCGGCAGCATGGAAACCGTGATGGCGGCGACTGAGGGCGGCGCTTTCGAATACCTGGCGAAGCCCTTCGAGATGGCCCAAATGGTGGACACGATCCGCCGCGCTGAGAAATCGTTGGGCGAGCCGGATGACGACGAGGCCGCCTCGATCGACGACCTGCCCGATACGGAAATGATCGGCAGCTCGCCGCGCATGATCGAGATTTATAAGACGCTGTCCAAGGTCGCTCCGACCGACGCGACGGTTCTAATCGAAGGAGAAACCGGGACCGGCAAGGAACTCATCGCGCGGATGATCCACGCCAACAGCAAGCGCGCACAGCATCCGTTCGTGCCGGTGGATTGCGGTGCCATCGCGCCTTCGCTGCTGGAGAGCGAGCTCTTCGGAACGCTCAAGGGCGCCTACACCGGCGCGGACCGCGACCGCATGGGTGTGTTCGAAGCCGGCAATAACGGAACTGTATTTCTGGATGAAATCGGCGATATCGATTTAGGTTTTCAGCTAAAACTGCTGCGCTTTTTGCAGGAGCGGGAGATCCGTCCGCTGGGGTCGTCACGCGCGAAGAAAGTCGACGTGCGGGTGATCGCGGCCACGAATAAAGATGTTCAGAAGCTGGTGGAAGAGGGCAAGTTCCGCGAAGATCTGTGGTACCGGCTCAACGTGGTGCGGATTACCGTGCCGCCGCTGTGCGAGCGGGCCAGCGACATCCCTCTGCTGGTCCACTATTTCCTGAAGCGCTACAACGAGCGGTACAAGCTCGATACCAAGTTGACGGATTCCGGCGTTAAGGCGATGGAGGAGTACAGCTGGCCCGGCAACATCCGGCAGCTCCAACACATGATGGAGCGGCTGACCATCCTCGCACCGGGCGGACGGATTGATGATGCCGCGGTTCGCCAGTCGATCGATCAGATGGATTCCCGCGACCATGCGAGCGACAGCCTGGCCGATACCGAGGCGGAGCAGATCCGTCGCGTGATGGCGGCGACCAATGGCAACAAAAGTCGCGCGGCAAAGGTGTTGGGGATCGAGCGCAAGACTCTGTATCGTAAGCTCGAGCGGATGGGATTGTGACGCCGAGCACAGGCTGAAGGCCTGTGCCACGTCTTCCCTACGGCAACACGACGATTGCGCTGCGCGGGAATGCGAAGCGTTTCCCTGCCTCGTCGATCACGTTGATCTGGGCCGTGTATTGTCCGGCGGCCATCTTGGCCAGCGGCATCTGGAAGCTGAATGACGCGACACCTGGGCGATTGGGTGTCATTTTATCCTGATGCGCCGGCATGGACGAAAGCGCCTTGCGCGCGCCCTGCAGCAGATCGACTTCCGCGCTGAGACTGGGGGCCTTCGAAGCGCCATCGGGAGCCGGATCGTACACCTCGAAGTACACGTACAGCGTCTGATCCTTGCGGAACACCCGAGTGATGCTGGGCACCGTCTTCTGGCCGTTCTGAATCAGAGGATGATTCGCCAACGCGCGCTTGTCGTTGTCGGCCGACCCGACAGCCGCTTTCACGTCTTCCTTCTGGCTGCTCAGGATCACGGAGCTTAAGCGCAGATCCTTGGACACAGACAAGTCCGGGACCACGAAATTGGTTTCGAAGGTGCCCATCTTGCCGGTCTGATTCTCGCGCGCCAGGAATCGCAGGTTGTATTTGCCGGGCGGAAGGGTGAGTCCGGCGTCGTACTGCAAGTGGCGATGCTCAAGCTGCGACGCATCCGCATCGCTGAGCTTCACGGGGATGTTGTCGCGCACGCCGCCAACGAGCTTGCCCGACGGATTCTCGCGCACTTGGCCGATAAAGTCGAAGTCGGTGCTCTGCTTGCCGCCTTTCTTCGCCAAGGCCAGGACCGAGCCAGGGATCTTAAGCGAGATCGGCACCAGGTAGCGATTCTGCGCGACGCGGAAGTAATCGACTTCGAGCGCCAGCGGCAATTCGCTCACCGGATCGCCCAGCGTCAAAGCTTCTTCGAGTTGCCGCTCTTTATCGCCGGCCGTGAATTTCGCAAACGTTTTGCCGGCGTAATACCCATTGCGGTAATCCACCTTGGCGATGGACTGCAAGTCTTTGCCAAGCAGCTTCACCTGGATCTTGCGGTATTTTCCATCCTCGGCTGCGTTGCTGCTGTAGTAGCCCAGAATGTAATAGCTGCTGATGTCCTGCTGAGCTTGCCGGATGCCCATGGCGAGATCGTTCGAATCGACCAGAGCCTTCCCGCCGGTGTCCGACGCGAGCGTGTAGAGCGTGTCTTGCGAGCTGGTAACGCTATTCCGGCGGCTCGACTGTGTGGCTCCGGTGAAGGCTCCCGTGCCGCGTCCTGAAGCGGTCGAGGCGTCGCCTACCGGCGATTCAGCAGTGAGTCCACGCGCGTCGACGGCATAGATCGATACGTTTGCGCGGACTGCGGAGTTGACAGTTGCACGCAGCTGGCTTTGGTTTTCGAGGCCGGTCAGAGTCAGGCCGCTCGCGAAATAGATCAGGGCTTTCTTTTCCGGATACGCGGCCAACTTCTTCGTCGCATCCTCCAAAGCGGTCAGCTTGCGATCCGTGTTGAAGACGTTGAACTCGGTGTCGTCGGCCGTGAAGGTGCCGCTGTCGTCCGTGGAATCAGCGCCAGTGGCAGCCGTATCGGCGAGGCCGGCTCCTTCGCCAGTCGCCATCTTCTGGAGCCGGGAGAGCAGGCGGTCACGGTCGGCGGTGAAGTCTTCCAGCACATCGAAGCGGTTTCCGTAAGCCATGATGGACACCAGATCCGAGGCTGTCATCTGCTTGGTGACGAAATCGACGGCGGCGTCCTTGGCGCGAAGCTGATCGGCCTGCGGCATATTCGAAAAATCGAAGAACAGCGCCACCAGGCGCTTGTCCTGATGACGGGCGGGAGCGGTGTTCACGGCCGTGGTCACGGCCTGGCCAGCCGGAGCCTGAACTCGTTCCTCCAGAGTGACTGGCGTGGATGGCGTCGCCGCAACCGCAGGAAGCAAATCACTGCTGAGCGTCTCGAGTTCGAACACGGCGAGGTTCTGCTTCACGCCGTCTTCGTAGATCTCGATATCTTCCTTTTTGAGCGAGGTGAGCGGTTTGCCGTCTTTGCCCTTGACGGTGACGTTGACGATCACCAGCTTGGTCTCGGTCTTAAACGTGACTTCCTGCGCGAACTCTCTCTGAGTGAACAACGCCAAAGCGACGAGCAGAAGTATAGGTTTCATTGTCTTCAAACCAGATTTCAGAACCGCAGGCGGACGGTGGCGGAAAGGGTCCGCATCCCGGCCGCTGAGGTCGCAAGTCCATAGTTCAGCGAGTTCACCACCGTGCCGATACCCTGGATGTTCACGTGGTTCAGCAGATTGGTGGCTTGCACGTTAAACTCAACACTCTTGCGCTCGGCGAGCTGGATCTGGCGCGCCAGTTGCAGATTCATGGTAAACGTTCCGGGCCCGATGATCGCGCCCCGTGAGGAGTTGCCATAGAACCCCGCCGCGGGAACCGCGAAGGCCGCCGGATTGAAGTAACCCGAACCGGCGTCGACCGGCAATCCCGTGGCGTCGGCGCGCACAGTGCCGGCTACACCGGCTCCTCCCAGATTGGAAACGTTCCCTTGGACGGTGGCCGTCAACGGACGTCCGCTAGCCACCTGGGTGGTACCGGTGAGCTGCCAATCCTTCAGCGACTTTTGCAGCCAGGGCTGTTTCTGGAACATGGCGTTTCGAACACCAACCGGCGATTGAGCCGTATAGTTCACCGCGAGCGTCTGCCCGGTGGGCGCATCCACTCCTCGTTCCGCCGCCAGATTTTGGGCGTTCTGGGCCACGCCGCCTCCAAACCCTGACGCATTATCGATCAGCTTCTGAAAGGTGTAGACCACTTGCCATTGAAAGTTGTTGCGGAAACGGCGCGTTGCGCGCGCAGACACGGCGTGATAAATCGAATTGCCAACGGGACTATCGTAGACAAAGCCCTGCGCATTTCCGATCATGCGCAGCTGCTCGGCGGTTAACGGAGGCGCTCCGGGAGGGGCAGCGTTGGGAATGGTCTGTACGTCCAGGCGCGTGCCCTTCTGGCCGTTATAATCGATCTCCATCGCCATGCCTCCCGGCAGTTCCCGTTGGATGATCGCATTCCAGGACGTCGCATAGGCGGCGCGATAGTAACGGTCGACGGCGAAGGAATTCGTGATGGTCTGGCCCACTGGAACCGCACTCAAGCCGGTGGCCAGCGTCAGGATGTTATCGGCTGTGGTGTTGACTGAGTTGGTAAGGGAGAACGGAGGCTGCTGCGCGAGCCGGTTCCCGAGCTGGTTGTACACGCCCATGTTATAGGCCCAGCCGTAGCCGGCGCGGAAGGTGTATTTGCTGCGCGCGGTGGGCTTCCAGGCGACGCCGAAGCGGGGCGAAAAATTGTTCTTGTCCGGATTGATCAACGCGGCCGGAAACGCTCCACTATACGGACCCACGCCGCCGGCAATCACCGGGGCGACGGCGGTGAAGTTGGGCGCGACGTCCAGGTTCGCGAGATGCCCGTATTTCTCCTGGATCGGCGTGAAGTATTCATAGCGCAGGCCCAGGTTCAGGGACAGATTGTTGCTGATGCGCCAGTCATCCTGGCCATAGAAACTCATCGTCTGGGAGCGGAAATACTGGCTCGACGCGCCAAAGCGGATCGACGACGAGTCGGGCCGGCCCAGTAGAAAATCCGCGAGGTCCCATCCGGTTCCCTTGATCGGCTGGCCTTTCGCATCGAAGTTACTGGTGGAAAGCCCGGAGAAAGCGAAGGTTCCGCGACCGTTGGAATCGGTGAGGGTGTTGGTCATGGCCTTGCTCCACTGACCGCCCCAACCCCAATTGTGCTTGCCGCGCCGGTAGGTGAAGCTCTCGGAGAGGTTCAGTGTGTTCACCGCCGTTTTGGCGGGGTTCCCATCGGTCAGACTGGCGTAGTTGGTGAAGTTCAAGGTGGGCGGTCCAGCGTTGCGCGGATCCGGAGAGGCGCCGGCGATCCCAAAGGCTGACAGAGCGTTCAAACCCAGCGTCTGGAAATAGGGGACTGTCTCGCTATAGTTCCGGTTGAACCCGATGGTGAAATTGCTGAACATGCGCGGGCTGATGTTCTTGGTCCAATTGATGCTCGAATTAGATCCGTCCCCCTGCGTCTCATCGCGGTAAGTGAAGGGGTTGACAGTCTGCCCGTTGCGGTTCTGGTAGTTCGATGTGAACGAGATCCGGTTGGTCTGATCCACGGTCCACTGCATGCGCGTGTTAACGTTTTGCGAATTGGCCGGATAAGCCGCCGTGTAGCGGTAGTTCTGGATCAGCCCGCTGTAGGTCGGCAGCGGAATGAGGTTGGATTGCAGTATCGCCAACGCGCTTTGATCGATACGCGACGTTGGGATCTGGTTGTTGGCAAAGGGCTGGCAGCCCACGCCCGGGACGCACGTATTGGGATCGTAGATCGTGTTTCGTCCGGCGAAGTTGCCGCCGCGCTCCGCCGCGCTCGGCAAAGTGGCCGTGGCGTCGTAGGGATTCCGCGCAAGTGTTCCGTTGTAGGTGACCGTGAAATTCAGAATCTTGCTGGCGTCGAATAGCTTGGGGATGATCAGCGGTCCGCCGATGTTCAGGCCATAGCGGTTGTTGGCATACGAGCTCTTGTCCTGCACCTGACCGTTGAGCGAGAACGGCCGCGCGTCGAAAACGGAGTTCCGCGCGGTGAAAAATAGCTGGGTCCGGATCTGATTGGCGGAACGCCGGGCACGATTGCCGATAAAGGCCGCATTCTGGCCGCCACGTCCGCGGCCACCGGGACCGCCCCGTCCGCCGCCACCGCCTCGTCCGCCGCCAAACCCTCCGCCGCCTCCTGCAAAGCCGCCTCCACCGCCGCCTCCGGCAAAGCCACCCGCTCCACCGCCACCTCGGCCGCCACGGCCACCGCCGCCGGGTCCGCCTCGTCCGCCAGGGCCGGCTGCGGCAGCGCCTGGCTGGTCGCCACCAGGCGCGCCGGGCCCATTGAACTGGCCCCCCGGACCCTGATCGCCGCCTGGAAATCCGCCGCCTGGGCCGAAGCCACCAGGGTTAAATCCGTTGAAGTCAGCCTGATTCGTGCGCAGCGCGTCGCTCACGGTGCCGTTCACCAAGAAAGCCTCATTGGAGCTGTCCGCGGACACCTGCGGAGTGAATTCGGCGACGGCCTCGGGCTGTATCGGGGGGGTCGGAGCTGCGTTCGATTGCTGGACGGTTTGCGCGGGACGTGCCGGCGCGACCGCGCGCGCGGACAACTGTAAGGTGAGATCGAGGTTGGTCGGTGTCGACGCCACTTGGACTTCGCGGCGCAGATGGTCGAAGCCGAACATATCCGCCTCGATAACCCAGGCGCCGGGCGTCATTCCGTCGAAGCGGAAGGCGCCATTATCGTCGGTGAGCGTGACCAGGCTTCGTTCGCCCTGGGTCGCGCGCACGGTTGCGCCGGGGACCGGCTGGCTGCCCGCCTTGACCGTTCCCGATTGTGCGAAAGCCGATGGTTCAAAAAGAAATGGCAGGCTCACTGCCAGAAGCACGAGAATCTTGAACACTTAAGACCGAATCCTCCCGTTCCGCAGTGGGCCCGCCAATGGTGCGATAACCAGCCTTATTTCTTCTTGAAGGTCATGTCGACGGGACCACGACCGCCGGTCGATTGCAGCTTCAGCTCGCCGCCCGAAATGGTGCCCTTCCAATCCTGGGAAACCTGCTTGCCGCCGAAATCGCGCACGACCTTGAAGGACACGTTGCTTCCCTCAATCTTGCCCTCGGAAATATCCGCAGGACCACCCTTGCCGCCGTTGTCGAGCTTACCGGTCAGCACGCCACCCTTGGACGTGAGTATGAGAGTCTGCGTCTGCGGTCCGTTCTTGCCCTGAGTCTCGGCAGTCCAGGTCCCGTCGATATCGGCAGCCAGCAGCACCAAGCTAGTAATTGCCAGCAGAGCCATCAGTGTTACTAAGTACTTCTTCATGGTTTAAAGGATCCTCCCTTGAGTTTCGTTCGAAAACGCTACCGGAGTAATGATGTCATGGACCCTGCCAAAGGTTACAACCGGGCGCCTTAAGGCTCCTTAATTTCCATTCGTTTACATCAACTTAGGAAGACGGCAAAAGCCGGGAAAAGGATGACGGGCGAACCCGTCTGTTTATTCCCTGGTGGCTGTGTTAGCTTGGAAGGTTCCCAGAATACTGTCCGGATGAAACCGAACCTCGACACTCTGCGCCACGAAATCGAGCAGCACTTGGAATCGCGGGGGCTGGCCGTGTTTCGGAGCTATCCGCGGACCGAATCGGAACGATCTCCGGCCGAGGCGGTTTACTGGGACTCGCAGAATTACCCCGATTACCGGGAGTTCGTCGAAGCTGCCTGTGCCGCAGGCGTGCGCCTGGTAACCCTGCATGCACGCGAACTGACCCTAGACATCGTCGAGAATGCCCTGGTTCAACTCTCCGATACGGATCTGGAGCGGGACGAGCGCCGGGCGCTCGATACGCGCTTGAATGAAATCCGGGCTTACGAAGGGTTCACCTGCCAGATCGAGCTGTCCTTCGACCACGCCCAACGGACCTATGTTTTCGAGGTTCGCACGGACTGGTTCGACGAGCTGAACGACCTGGTGGAGCGCATTGAGTACTCGTATGAGGACGAAGGGGATGAGAATCCCCTGAGCGGATACTACTCCAACAATTGAAGAGGCGGTAATTGAAGTGGACGATCCCAGAATCCGATCCCGCCGGCACCGCCGAACTTGTTCGGGCTCTCGGGATCACGGCTCCCGCTGCCCGGGTTTTGTGGGCTCGCGGTTATCGCTCGGTTGAGCAAGCCCGCCGGTTCCTGGAGCCGTCGATCGCCGACCTGAACGATCCCGCGCTGCTCAAGGACATGCCCGCGGCGGTCGCACGCCTGCGTCGCGCCATCGAGCAAAAGGAGCGGATCTTACTTTACGGAGACTATGACGTCGACGGCACCAGCGCCGTCGTCATCCTGAAGAAGGGTTTGGATCTGCTCGGCGGAACCGCGTCGTTTCACGTGCCCCATCGGCTCAAAGACGGATATGGCATGCGGAGCGAGGTGGTGGAGGACGCTGCAGCGGCCGGCGTCTCGCTCATCGTCAGTGTGGACACGGGGATTCGGGCCAACGAAGTGGTCAAGCATGCCGCGGGGCTGGGAATCGATGTGATCGTGACCGATCACCACTTGCCCGAAACCGAGCTTCCTCCGGCGGTGGCCGTGCTGAATCCCAATCGTCCCGACTGCGGCTATCCGGAGAAGAATTTGTGCGGAGCCGGTGTGGCGTTGAAGCTGATGGATGCGCTGATTCGGGATTTCGGCTGGGAACAAAGCCGCCGCGAGCGCCTGATCGATTCGCTCTTGAAACTGGTGGCGATCGCGACGGTCGCCGACGTGGTGCCGCTCACCGGCGAGAATCGAGTGATCGTGAAACGAGGCTTGGCGGGGCTGGATCGCGTGCGGAATCCGGGCCTGCGGGCGCTGCTCGATGTGTCGGGATTCCCGGAGGGCGAATCGCCCAGCGCTCGGCAGGTCGCATTTCAGGTGGCTCCGCGAATCAATGCCGCCGGACGCATGGCCAGCGCGGCGCATGTCATCCAAATGTTTCTGACCGAGGACCTGGAGGTGGCTCGCACGCTCGCGGCGAAATTACACGAGTTGAACAGCGACCGCCGGGACACCGAATCGGACATTGTACGCACGATCTTCGAGCAATGCGTGGAACAACCGGTGACAGATCTCGACGCCGCCCTGGTGTTCGCTGGTGAGGGCTGGCACAGGGGCGTGGTGGGGATCGTAGCGAGCCGTGTGGTGGAACGCTTTCATCGTCCGGCGTTCGTACTTGGCCTGGAAAACGGCATGGCGCAAGGCTCGGGCCGCAGCATTCCTGTTTTTCACCTGCTGGAAGCTTTGGAGGCGATGCCCGATCTATTCGGCAAATTCGGCGGGCATCGGCAGGCCGCGGGTATCACGATGGACGCCGGCAGGGTGGAAGAATTTCGCGCCCGCCTGCGCGCTTACGCGGGCGAGCGGCTGACGCCCGCCGACTTCGAGCGCGAGCTGCCGATTGACGCCGAAATCGCGCTGGAAGAAATCGACGATGCGTCCATAGCGGACATCCTTAAGCTCGCCCCGTTCGGTTTCGGCAATGCGGCGCCGACGTTTGCGGTGCGCGGCGTCGAGATCGCGGCTCCGCCCGACATCATCAAAGAGAAGCACGTGTTTCTCAAGTTGAAGGTCGCGGGCCGGACGATTCGCGCGAAGGCCTGGAACTTCGCGGAGCGCGCGGCTGAGCTCGTGCCTGGCGCGCGGGTCGATATCGCGCTGCAGTTTGAGGACGATCCTTACTCTGCGGCTCGCGGGTACGCGCCGTGGCAGACGATTGTGAGGGATATTAGGGCTTCGGTTGGCATTGCCGCCGCACCGCACTCCTAAAACGTGGGGTCAGCCTTTCCAGGCTGCGAGCCAGGCTTCTGCCTGGCTTTGATTCACAGCGCTTCAGATAGGCGACGCCGGCTAGAAAGCCGGCGGCGGGCTTGAAAGCCCGACCCCACCTCGGAGTCTTTTAATTTCCCCGCAGCTCGAGGATCAAGCGCATGACCAGGCCTTCGATCTGGGTGGCCACAGCGCGGTAGACGTCCTCGCTCTCCCCGATTGGGTCTCGGACGTTCCAGTCGATCACACGGGCTGCAACAAGTGAAGGTGGAAGGCGCTCGCCGCTGAGGTTGACCACGACGTCAAATTTTTCCATCGTGAACGACTCGACGGCCTTCGGAAACTGGCCTTCGCTCGAAATGTTTTTCTCGCTCAGCGTCTGCCGGGTGAGCGGCGGAAGACTGCCTGCGGGCGCCAGACCGGCGCTATGGACGATCAGAGTATCCGATCCGTAGGCTCGCGCAAACGCCTCGGCTATCTGGCTGCGGCAGGCATTTCCGATACAGACGAACAGGACGCGCTTCTTCGTCTTCGTTTTGGTTTGCGCCGCCGCCGTCGCCGAACTTGCAACGGGTGGTTTCGGCCTGCGATCGCCGCCCATGCGCGGACGGCCACCCCTTATCCCGCCAGTCACGCTATGCGCCCCGATACCATTCGAGCGTTCTCTTCAAACCTTGCTCAATCGTGACGCGCGGTGCATGGCCCAAATCCCGGACCGCGGCAGAGGTATCGGCTTTAGAATGGCGGACGTCGCCGGCGCGCGGAGGCGCCATATTTGCAGGAAGGTTCACGCCTTCCATCTGCTGTAGCAGCTTCCAAATTTGGTTCAGCGTGTACTGGTTGCCATTGCCCGCGTTGTACATCTTTCCGGCGACCCCGCTTGCTTGCGACGCTTTCCAGCACAACTCCGCCACGTCCTCGACGAACGTGAAATCGCGGGATTGCTCGCCATCCCCGAAAATAGTGGGACACGTGCGCGCGATCAAGTGTTTCATGAACAAGCTCAGGACCCCGGAATACGGACTAGCGGGGTCCTGGCGGGGCCCGTAGACGTTGAAAAATCGGAGAGACACCGCTTCGAGCCCAAAGCAGGAGTGAAACACGGATCCGTAGTATTCCCCCAACAGCTTCTGCACCGCGTAGGGCGATTTTGGAAGAGGCGTCATCGTCTCGGTCTTGGGAAGAACTTCGGTGTCGCCGTAGGCCGAAGAAGAAGCCGCGTAGACCACGCGCCTCACTTTGCCGAGAGCCGCCGCGCGGAAGACATTGAAGGTTCCGTCAATGTTGACTTGGTGCGAAGGTACCGGATCGTCGATCGACCGGGGAACGGACGGGATCGCCGCCAGGTGGAACACGGTATCGGCGCCGCGGATCACGGGCTCGAGTGCGGCGGCATCGCGAATATCGACGTTGTGAAATTCGATCTGCCCGCGGACTTCTTCTAGATTGGCCTCATGGCCAGTGAGCAGATTATCGATGACCGCTACTCGCCCACGATCGAGCAAGGTTTGGACGAGCGTGGAGCCTATGAACCCCGCTCCGCCGGTCACTATGAATTTCAAGTCAGAAGCCATAATTTTCTAAACTTATTCAGCCCTTTAGCCTAGCCCTTAAGTCGGGCCACGATCACCAGCGAGAGGCCGCGCCAAGGCAGCAGGAAATCGACGCGCCGCCAGAACCACACGGTCTTATCCCACAACTTAAGGCCGGGACGATTCATCTTCGCGCGATGCATAAGTTTTCCGAAGAACCACCAGGAAAGGGCCCCGATCTTGTTGATCTGATGTTCGCGCTCAATCTGGAAACCATGGGATTCAAGCGTCTTCCGCAGTTCCGGCTCATCGAAACGGCGCTTGTGCCCCATTCCCTGATCGAGCGAACTAAACAAGCTCTTGCCTTGCGGAACCAGTACCACCAAGTCTCCGCCCGGCTTCAGGCATCCCGCTAGCGAGGCAATCACCGATTCCGGATCTTCCACCGTTTCGAGCAAGTTCACACACAGTGCGCTGGCGAACTGCCCCGCCCAAGGCTGGTAATCGGAGGGGTTCTCCGGATCAAGCTCGCATACCGTGACATTGGGCGTTCGCAGAAACCGGTTGCGCAGAGCATGCAGATAGAGCGCGTCCTTTTCCGCCGCGACGTACAGGAGCTTCTTGCCCATCAGCCGGCCGGTCCAATTCCCCAGGCCCGCACCGACTTCGAGTATGGTGTCTCCCAGGTAAGGGCGGAGGATCTTCGTGATCCAGTTCTGATATTGCGGCGTCCCGGTGAGACTATTGAGCAGCCCGCGCCCGTAGGTTTCCGCGTACAGATCGTCAATGATCCAGAAATACAGGATCACGCCCAGGGCCTTGGCGCCGTCCTTCCACCCGATCTTCTTGCCTTCTTCGTACGTGCGCCCGTGGTAGCTGATGGGGACTTCGTACACGCGCAACTTGCGCTTGGAGACCTTCATGGTGATCTCCGGCTCGAAACCGAAACGATCGCTGCGGATCGGAATACTCTTCAGCAGGTCCGTACGGAAGACTTTGTAGCAGGTCTCCATATCGGTCACGTTCAGATTGCTGAACATGTTTGAGACCCACGTCAGGAACTGGTTGATCTTGGTGTGCCAGTACGGCAGCACGCGGCTCTGTTCTCCGGCCAGATAGCGCGACCCGAACACGGCATCGGCGTGGCCGTCGAGCAACGGTCGCATGAGCTTGGGATACTCGGCCGGATCGTACTCCATGTCGGCGTCCTGGACCAGGCAGAAATCGCCGACCGCTTCCTGGATGGCGCGGCGCACTGCGGCGCCTTTGCCCTGATTCACGGTTTGCCGAAAAAGGCGGATGCGCGGTTCAGTGGCCGCCAGACGGTCGAGGATAGCGGACGTTCCGTCGGTGGAACAATCGTCCACGATCACCAGCTCGCGGTCCATATTCTCCGGCAGGGGCGCGGACAATACGAGCGCCAGGCTCTTCTCGACCACCGTCCGTTCGTTGTAGACCGGAATCAGGATCGAAAGGAGCATCGAAGTCTGGTGTTTGCAGCCATATGGAAAGTATAATTGGGTTTGGCACCTAAACCCTACTCAAACCCCAAGAATGTGCTCTTAGAGAGCGATCTACAGACTTATCGGCTGTTTGCCCGAGGAAAAGTACGGGACGTCTACGAAGACGGCGACCGCCTCTTGATTGTGGCGACGGACCGCATCTCGGCGTTCGACTACATCCTGCCCACGGGCATCCCGGACAAGGGCCGCGTCCTCACCCAGATGACGCTGTTCTGGCTGGATTTCTTGAAGGACGTGGTCCCGAATCACCTTCTGACCGCGGATGTGGGTGATCTGCCCCCCGAGTTTGCGGGGCGGTCCATGTGGGTCAAGCGGGCCGACATGTTCCAGGTGGAATGCGTGGCCCGAGGGTATCTGGTTGGCTCCGGATGGAAGGATTACCAGAAGACCGGGACGGTGTGCGGCATCGCGCTGCCGCCCGGCTTGCGCGAATCCGATGCCCTGCCCGAGCCGATCTTCACCCCCGCGACCAAGGCCGTCACCGGGCACGACGAGAACATTTCGTTTGACGAGATGGTCAAGATCGTCGGAGCCGCCGACGCGGCGAAGCTGCACGACTTGACGGTCGGAATCTACAAGAAAGCAGCCGACTACGCCCGGACCCGCGGCATCATCATCGCCGACACAAAATTCGAGTTCGGAAGAGTGGGCGGGCAGATCGTGCTGGCGGATGAGGTGCTGACGCCGGATTCCTCGCGGTTCTGGCCGGCGGATCAGTACGCTCCGGGCCGCGCTCAGCCTTCCTATGACAAGCAGTTCGTCCGCGATTACCTGGAATCGATTAAGTGGAACAAGCAGCCGCCGGCTCCTGAGCTGCCGGAAGACATCGCGGCGAAGACGAGCAATAAGTACAAAGACGCCTATCGCGAGCTGACTGGCCGCGAACTGCCCGGCTCTAACCAGCAATCGTGAGCCTGCTCGACCTGGTATTGATCGCGATCGCCGGCGGCTCGGTGGTATTCGGATTCCTGGCTGGGTTTGCACGCGCCGGCATTGGATTGCTGGCCGCCATCACCGGCGTGATCTTCGGTTTCTGGTTCTACAGCATCCCAGCCCTGTGGATCCACAAGTTCATCAGCTCGGTTGCGTTTTCGAACCTTGTGGGATTCCTAATCGTGTTCTTCACCTGCACGATCCTGGGCGGGCTGATCGGGAATCTTCTTGCGAAACTGCTCAAGTGGACTGGGCTGTCCTGGCTCGACCGGCTAATGGGCGCAGGATTCGGGCTGGTCCGCGGAGGCTTGGCGGCGGTGGCCTTTGTCTCCGTACTGATGGCGTTCACGCCCCGGCCAGTTCCAGCGTGGATGACGGATTCGGCCCTTCTGCCGTATGCGATCGACGGGTCAAACATGGTTGCCGCGCTGGCGCCGAGAGCGCTGAAGGATCCGGTGCGCGAATCGATTCGTGAGATCCGGCAGGCGTGGGATGACCAAGTTCGGAAGACTCTGAAGAAGGAAGAGAAGCGCGAGGAAAAACGCGAGGAGAAGCGCGAAGAGAAGCGGGAGAAAACCACCGAGCCCAAGTCGGCGCCGCCCCGCGCGGTGAATCAGTGAGCCACGATTTGTTGGTGTTCGATCTGGACGGCACCTTGGTCGATTCGCAGCGCGATCTGACCGAGGCGGTAAACGCGACACGCGTCTGGATGGGTCTAACACCACTTCCGCAAGAGAATGTCGCCCGGTACGTGGGCAATGGCGCGCCGGTTCTGATACAGCGCGCGCTGCCGGATGCGGGTGAAGAAGACTGGTCACGCGGGCTGAAGTACTTTCTCGACTATTACCGCGAGCACATGCTGGATTCGACGCGGCTGTATCCAGGCGTTCGAGAAGCGCTGGACCAACTGCACGAGGCCGGTGTCCCGCTGGCGGTGCTGACCAACAAGCCGATTCGATTCACACTGCAGATGCTCGAACAGTTACGGTTGGATCTGCATTTCTTCCGCGTCTACGGGGGCAACAGTTTTCCGGAGAAGAAGCCGCATCCGATGGGGCTGGAGGCACTGATCGCCGAAGCCCGCGTGGATCGCGACCGCACGGTTATGGTCGGAGATAGCGCGGTGGATGTGCAGACCGCGCGCAATGCGGGTACCCGGGCGTGTGGCGTGCGCTGGGGGTTTCAGCCGGAAACGTTCGTGGCCTCGCCTCCGGATTTTTTGATCGACGATATGCGGGAGTTGATCGAGAAACGGGGTTAGGCCGCTTCGGACAAGAGACGGATGTCCACGATCGCCGAAGTGATGATCGGGCCTTCGTAGTCGGGGTGGCGAAATTCCATATGCATGCCCCGGCCGAGATACGCGGTCTTGAGCATCGAGCCGCCCCAGTTGGATCCCGAAATCTGCACCAGTACCGGTTCCGGGCAAAACTCCGGATGGCCCCAGATCCAGGCCGATCCATCCCGGCGCAGGACAACCATGTAATGGCGGTTTCGAGTCTGGACTTCGAGCTTGGCGGCGTCGGGGAGATCCCGCAAATAAACACCACCCTCGATCTCACTGCGGATGATGTTGCGGTTGATCTCGTCGCTCAGGTTCTGATGCGGCCGGAACATACGCCTCACTCTATTATGGCTCTTTCCGATTCACCGTTACAATAATACTGCCCGTGACTCACCCCTCGGTTCGCGATCTCTTCCAAACTATCGGCCGGCAGGAGGCCTTCCAGCACCTGGTGTCGGCGCTGCTGCGGCATGAGGCCGGACCGTTCTCGCTGGCCGGTTTGACGCCTACCGCTAAGGCCCTGTACATAGTACTGCTGTGGCAGGTAACCGAGCGGCCGCTGATCGTGGTCGCCGACGGCAATCAGCGGGCCGAAGTACTGGCGGAGCTGACGGGGACGTTCTTCGACTTGCTGATCGGGCGGCCGGAGGTGGGACGCCCTGCACTGCTTCCGGCGCTCGACGTGCTGCCCGGGCAGCGGCTTTCGCCCCACACCGAAATCAGCGAACAGCGGGCTATCGGACTGTGGAGGATGTCGTCGGGTACGGCGCCCATCACCATTACGCCGGCGGCATCGGCGCTGCTGCGCACGCACGATGCCGAGTATTACCGGCGCCTGGCTCTCGCGATCCGCACCGGCGAAGAGCTGCCGCTGGAGACCATCGAGACGCATCTCCGATCCATTGGTTATGAACGGCGCGACCCGGTGGAGATGGTCGGCGAGTATTCTATCCGGGGCGGGATTCTGGACGTGTTCGGGGCCGAAAGCGCCAAGCCCTTGCGCATCGAATTCTTCGGCGATGAGGTCGAATCCATCCGGCGCTTCGAAGTGGAAAGCCAGCGGTCGGTTCTCAAGGTTCCCGAGGCCGAGATTCTCCCGCTGCTGGAACAGCCGCGGCACGGCGACGCGTTCCCCGGATGGGAGTTCGCGGCGGCAGCGGGGGATCCGCGCAACCACACACTGTTGGCTCTGGGTCGCGAGCCGATCGTGATTCTGGACGAGCCGGAAGATATTCGGTCGGCATCCGAGCGCTTATGGAAACGTCTGGAGCAACTGAAAGCCGAGCATCCGGAGACGGCCGAACTCGCTGCAGCGAACTTTTCCGATTGGCCGGAATTCGAGAAGACGCTTACTGGTCCGGTGTTGAACCTGCGCGAGCTGGCCATGGGCACGGACACGCCGCACATAGGAACGCGTCCATCGATGTCGTTTCAGGGGAACATGCAGGTCGCGGTGGCGGAGGCGAAGAGCCTGGTGGAGCGAGGAACGCGTGTGGCCTTCTTCGCACCTACCAATGGGGAGCTGGAGCGGCTGGCCGACGTGATGCGCGAGTATTCCGTACCCTTTCAGCTCGGACTTGCGCCCAACGAGGCTGCGTCCGACTATCTGGCGGAACGTGCTTATCTGGCAGGCCCCGTCGAAGGGACGTATCTGGTCAAAGGGCTGGTCCGGCGCGGCGTCGTGTTTCCGGAATCCAGGATTGCCTTCATCGGATCCGAGGATCTATTCGGCTCGTCTGATCTGGTCGCCCAGCCGGGACCCAATAAGGCGAAGATGGCCGCCTTCGCCGCCGACCTGGCCGATCTCAAGCCGGGCGACTTCGTGGTGCACGCCACGCACGGGGTCGGCAAATTTCTAGGCATTCGAGAGATCGCCCAAGGCGAGCAAAAGGGCGATTTCATGCTGCTCGAATACGCGGGCGAGGCCAAGCTGTACGTGCCGCTCACGCGAATGGACCTGGTGGAGAAATACCGGGGCGGCGGAGATTCACCACCGCCCTTGGACAGGCTCGGTGGCGCGTCCTGGACCGCGAAGAAATCCCGGGTCAAAGCCAAGATGCGCGACATGGCGGACGAGCTCCTGAAGCTCTATGCCAAGCGCCGCATGGCCGAAGGCTTCGCGCTCTCGCCCGATTCCAACTGGCAGCGCGAATTCGAGGACGCCTTCGAATTCACCGAGACCAAAGACCAGTTGACGGCCACCAAGGAAATCAAGAAGGATTTGGAATCGCCGCATCCCATGGACCGCCTCTTATGCGGCGACGTCGGATTCGGGAAGACCGAAGTGGCCATGCGGGCGGCGTTCAAGGCGCTAGGCGACGGGAAGCAGGTGGCCGTGCTCGCGCCGACGACGGTGCTCGCGTTCCAGCATTTCGAGACGTTCAAGCGCCGTTTCGCGGCATTTCCGGTGCGCATCGAAATGTTCTCGCGTCTGCGGCCCGCCAAGGAGCTGAAGAAATCGGTCGAGGATCTGGCCGACGGGAAGATCGACATTGCCGTGGGTACGCATCGCCTGTTCTCGAAGGATGTCGTATTCCGCGACCTGGGCCTGCTGATTGTGGACGAAGAGCAGCGCTTCGGCGTCCGCCACAAAGAGCGGCTCAAGCAGATGACCACGAAGGTACACGTGCTGAGCATGAGCGCCACGCCCATTCCGCGCACCTTGCACATGTCGCTGCTGGGGATTCGCGACATGAGCGTGATTGAGACGCCTCCGAAAGACCGGCTGGCGATCCACACCGTTGTGGCGCATTTCAATCCGGAGCTGGTGAAAACCGCGATCGAGCAGGAACTAAGCCGCGGCGGCCAGGTTTACTTCGTTCACAACCGGATCGATTCGATCTTTGCGCGCGCCGCCTGGATCCAGGAGCTGGTTCCGCAGGCCCGCATCGGCGTCGGACATGGCCAGATGGGCGAAGCGGAACTCGAACGCGTACTCCTCGGCTTCATGCGCCACGAATACGACGTGTTCGTCTCGACCACCATCGTCGAGAACGGGCTGGATATTCCCCTGGCGAACACCATGATCATCGATCACGCCGAGCGTCACGGCCTCTCGGAGCTGTACCAGTTGCGCGGCCGCGTGGGACGATCGAATCGGCGGGCTTATGCGTACCTACTGGTTCCTGCCGACACGGAGTTGTCCGAGATCGCCCGGAAGCGCCTGGCTGCGCTGCGGGAGTTTTCGGACTTGGGCGCGGGGTTCAAGATCGCCGCATTAGATCTCGAACTACGCGGTGCTGGCAACCTGCTCGGCGGTGAGCAGCATGGACACATCGCGGCGGTGGGATTCGATACCTACGTGCGGCTGCTGGAAGAAACGGTGCGGGAACTGAAGGGCGAGGAAGCGCCGCTCGAAGTGCACTCGTCGCTCAATCTCGGGTTGGACATCCGCATCCCGCCCGAATACATCGCCGACGAGAACCAGCGGCTGCGTGCGTACAAACGCATCGCCGACGTGAAGGATGCCGCGCAGGCCGAAGCCATGCGGGCGGATCTGAGCGATCGCTACGGGCCGCTCCCGAGCGACGTAGAGACGTTGCTGCGGTTCGCTTTGCTCAAGAGCACCGCACAGCAGATCGGGATTGAAGCTGTCGACCGAAGGGCGGGAGCGCTGAACATCAAGTTCCATCCGGGTTCAAAGATCGAACCCACACGGTTGATGCATCTGATTTCGTCCCGGCAGGGCGCACAGTTTACGCCGGCAGGGGTGCTGCGGTTGCCATTGCCGCAATCCAGCGACAATGCCGGGCTCTTAGACTATCTCGATGGATCTCTGCGAGACCTGATTAGAACTTGATCCGGTTCTTGATGGGGTCGAGCTTCTTGATATCGAGGCCCTGCACCTTCGAGAGCTCAGCGTAATCCTTGATCTTGGCGGCGGTGCGAGCCTTGACGATCGCGTCCGCTTCGGCGCTGGTAAGGTTCAGGTTGTCCACCAGTTCTTTCGCAGGAGCTGAATTCACGTTCACGGGCACGCCGAAGTACGTGGTCAGGTAGTTGACGATGGTTTTGAAATCGTCATCGGTACCGAGCGCGCCGCGGCTGCGCATGGAATCCACAGTGTCCTGCCAGACATCGCGGGTGCCGGTCTGGCCGATCACGATATCGGCGCCGTGACAGCCTCCACAGGTGTTCTCAAAAATGCTCTTACCAGTACCTTCGGGGAGGCCCTGGGCATTCACTGTAACGACGGACAGAAAAACGGCTGACGCCAGAACAAGCGAACTCTTCATGCCTATATGATAAACCGGAAGCCGATTCGGGCTCAATTCGTTTTAGTGCCCCGCCCTGACAGGCGGGGCTCAGCGGCGATACAGTTCTATCCGGGGATCCGCGGCCCGCACGTCGGCGACCTTCCGGAATCCGGCCCGATTCAGCTTCTGGCGAGCCTCGGCGTACACGTCTTCGTACTGATCGGGGCTGAGAGCGAGGGCAACCGTCCCGGCAGTCGTTAAGGTATTTTCATCGCAGACGCGTAGTTGCGGCTCGAAGAAAAGATACATGGTACGGGCACCGGAGGGGACGAAGACTGAGCAGTCCGCCCCCTTCAGCTGGGATGCCGCCGCCTGCCAGCCCTCGCCCGGTCGACGGGTCCAGCGAACGTCTTCGTAGACCATCGCGCCCAGCAACGCCAACGGCAGCACCCAGCCCCAGCCGCGCACGTCCACGCACGCCGCGATCAGGATGCTGATCGGGACCAGGGCGAAGATCATCTGCCGCGCAGCCAGGAAGTAGCCGAAATAGGAATCGGCGACGGGCACCAGAATGAGAGGAATCGCCATGCAGAGGATCCAGAAGATCTTTTGGTCTTTGTTCCAAGGTGACCATGCCAGCGCCACGACGATCGCGATCGCGGTGAGAGCGGCGCCCGCGTAGCCCGTTCCCATGAGCTCGTGGGGAATCACCAGCAGATCTTTAGCGGTGACGAAGAATCGCACACCCGAGCTCACCGCACCCTGCCAAACCGAGTGGGCCTTGAAGTACCAGGGAAGGAACGCGAGAGAGGCTATAGCCACCCCCGTTCCCGCAAGCCCAGCCGCACGCATGTTTCTTTTCATCAGGACTACCCAGATCAGGTGCGCTACCGGAACAAAGATGCTGTACGGCTGCGTGAATAAGCCGAGCGCAACCAGCACCGCATATCGGGCCGCCTTCCCGAGCGTCGGCTTGCGAACCAGTGAGAGAAATACGACTGTCGAGAACGCGCTCCAGCAGGCGGCTTGCGCGTATGGTCTCGCTTCGAGCGCATATCGCAAGGTCAGCGGAGAAACAGCGTACAGAGCAGCCGCCAGCAGCGGCGCGCGCAACTTGGCTTGCCACGCAAGAATATAGACCGCCAGGCAAGTCAAAACCGTGAACAGAACACTCGGCAGCCGGACGACGAAGACCGAGTAGCCGAACAGCCGGATCATCCAGAAATCGAGCAGATAGCCCAGCGGAACTCCGCCGGCATTGCCTGGAACGAATGCGAGCACACCCCGTAAATCAGCGTTGCGGACGCCGTTGAGGTCGATGATTTCGTCTACCCAAAGAGACTTGATTGGAATTAATAAGATCAGCGCGGCGGCGTACAGCCCGAGAAAGAGGTACAGCGCGCGGCGGGATCGAAGGAAGGCCATCCCGTTTTACTTGGCGTCGCGCCAGTTGTCGCCTACGCCTACATCCACCACCATGGGGACGTCGAGTTTGCGCACGTTCTCCATTTCCGATTTCACCATGGCGCGGATCTCATCCACTTCACCGGGCGGAGCTTCGAAGACCAGCTCGTCGTGGACCTGCAACAGCATTCGCGTTTCCCTGCCCCGAAGTTTTTCGGCGATGCGGATCATCGCCAGCTTAATCATATCCGCGGCGGTGCCCTGCAAGGGCGTGTTGACGGCCGTGCGTTCAGCGAAGTTGCGAGCCGCGGGATTGCGGCTGTTCATGTCAGGAATCGGGCGGCGGCGGCCGAACAGACTCACTGCCATGCCGGTGCGGCGGACTTCGGCGATGGTGCTGTCGATGAACCGGCGCACGCCCGCGTAGCGCTCGAAATAGGCGCGGATGTAGAGTTCGGCTTCTTTCCGATCGATCCCCAGCTGCTTCGCCAATCCGAACGGTGTCTGCCCGTAGACGATTCCGAAGTTCACGGCCTTCGCGTTTCGCCGCTGCTCGGGCGTGATCATCAGCGGCGGGATTCCCATGACCTCGGCGGCCGTGCGCGTGTGGATATCCTCACCGTTACGGAACGCTTCCGTCAGAACCGCGTCGTGCGACATGTGCGCGAGCAAGCGCAGTTCGATCTGCGAATAGTCGGCGACGATCAGTTTCCAGCCGGGCTCGGGTACGAAAGTTGCGCGGATCTCGCGGCCCAGCTCCGTGCGGATCGGGATGTTCTGCAAGTTGGGATTTGAGGATGACAGCCGCCCGGTGGCCGCGCCGGCCTGGTTGAAGGTTGTGTGCACCCGGCCTGTTACGGGGTCAATCAAGATCGGAAGGGCGTCGGCGTAAGTCCCCTTGAGTTTCGAGAGCTGGCGATGCTCCAGGACTTTGCTGGCGATCTCGTGCTCCTCCGCCAGGTCCTCGAGCACATCGGCGGCGGTCGAGATCACTTTGCCCTTGCCCATCTTCGTGGGAGCGGGCAGGTTCAGATCTTCGAACAACACTTTGCCTAACTGCTGCGGCGAATTGATATTAAAGGTCTTGCCGGCGATCGTGAAGATCTCGCCGGAGAGGCGCGCAATCTCCTCTTCCATGCGCCGGCTCATGTGCCCGAGCTGCACGGGATCGACCCGAATCCCGATTTCCTCCATGCGAGCGAGCACGCGGATCAACGGAAGATCGATGGTTTCGTATACCTCGGCGAGGTTTTGCGACTCGACTTGCGGGCGGAGCGTCTGATACAGCGATAAGATCGTATCGGCCTGCGCGGCGGGATCGGCGTCGAGCGGGCGCTCCAGGTATCGCTCCGAGAGTTTCGCGAGATCCGACGAGCCTGGGTCGGCCGCCAGCAGGAATCCGTAAAGCATCGTGTCGTGATGCAAACCAGGAGCCTCGCCAAAGTGGCGGATCAGCGACTTCAAGTCATGACCCACGGACACGCGGGAGGGGATTTCGGCCAACGCCAGCGACCGGGCCACTCCTGGCTTCGCCGAAAATCCCATGACAGGCTGCTCCATCACCTCACCTACGGCGATGGCGAGAGGCGCATCGGCGGGAAGCGTGTTGAGCCACGCATCTAATTCGGCTTTCGATCCGAGTTGCTGGTAATCGCGTTGCTGGGGTGCCGGTGCAGACGGCGCAAGATCCCGAAGCAGGCTCGAAAATTCGAGGGTGCGATACAGATCGCGCAGAGCGTCGGCATCCACCTCGCGCATCACCAGCGACTCCAGCTGAACCTCCACGGGTACATCGGTGTGGATGGTCGCGAGCCTCTTGCTCAGCATGATCTGCTCCCGATTGTTTTGCAGACTTTCGCGGTAGGTCTTGCGTTCCACTTCGGCGGCATGCTCGATGGCGTTCTCGACCGAGCCGAAGCGCGTGATCAGGTCGCGGGCGCCCTTATCGCCGATCCCGGGAGCGCCCGGGATATTGTCCACGGAGTCGCCCTTCAGAGCGAGAAGGTCCGCCACCTGATCGGGACGTACGCCCATGTACTTTTCGGTTTCCGCGGCGTCGTAGCACAGATCATCCTTCATGGGGTTGATCATGCAGACGTGATCGTTCACCAGCTGGAGCATGTCTTTGTCGCTGGAAATGATCACGACGTCCAGACCTTGCTGCACGCCGCGGCGGGCCAGCGTGCCGATCACATCGTCAGCCTCGAAATTCGGGTACTCGAGAACCGGGATCCGCATCGCATCGAGGATCTTGCGAATCCAGGGAATCTGCTCCAGCAGATCGGGCGGAGTCTCGGTACGAGTGGCCTTATACGCTTCGAAGACCTCGTCGCGGAAGGTGGGACCTTGGCTTTCGAAGATCGCGGCGAGGTAATCGGGCTTGTATTGGGTTCGAAGCTTCCGAACCATGTTGTGGAAAATGTACACTGCCTCTGTGGAAAACCCGGCCCCGGTTCGCATGGGAGGCGCTCCGGAACGGGCTCGGGCATGGTAGGCCCGAAAGATGAACCCAAAGGAATCAATGAGGAAGAGGCGCGCCACCTCCCTTATGGTATATGAGCCTCGCCGGAATTTGCGAATTTGCCACAAAAATACTAGGAGTGTCTCCTATTAGACACGGAACCGCACCAGCAAGTCTTTTTTTTTCAGAAATCTAGCGACACCGTACTCCTGGTTGATACAATGACGTCAGTACATATTAATGCCCAGTTTGGAGCAATTCCTCTGAGATTCGAGACGACCGTCCAGCGGCCTGTCGAAGCATCTGGCATTGGCCTTCACTCCGGCGTTCCCGTTCGTATCCGTATCCTCCCGGCGCCGCCGGCTACCGGTATCGTTTTTGTTCGCACCGACTTGGATGGTTTCCAGATACCCGCCAGCTGGCGGCACGTCCAAAAAGTCAGCTACGCGACCAGCTTGATGCGCCAGGGCGTGCTGATTTCCACAACCGAACATCTGCTCAGCGTGTTCTATAGCATGAGCGTGGACAACGCCTATGTCGAGATCGACAACCTGGAAGTGCCGATCCTGGATGGCAGCGGGCAGCCCTTTGTCGAGTTGATCCGCAGCGCGGGGATTCGCGAATACCGCAAGCATCGCCGCTACTTGCGCATCCGGCGGCCGGTTTCGGTGGAAGGCGGCGGCAAGCGCATCACGATTCTTCCCTCCGACCGATTCCTGCTGACCTGCGAAGTCTATTTCCCGCATCCCCTGGTCGAGCGCCAAACCCTCGAAATCGAGGTGACTCCGGAGCGCTACGCGGCGGAAATCGCCCCGGCGCGGACATTCGGATTCGAATACGAGCTGGACCAGATGCGCAACATGGGATTGATCCGCGGCGCGTCGCTCGATAATGCCGTTTGCTTCGACCGCAGAACGATTCTCAATGAAGGCGGCCTGCGCTTTCCCGATGAGTGTTGCCGCCATAAAGCGCTGGACTTGATCGGAGATCTGGCGTTGATCGGCAAGCCTCTGCTGGGGCACGTGATCGCGGAAAAGGCCGGGCACGCGATGCATTTCGCGCTGGTCAACCGCATCATGAACGATCCCACGCTGTACGAGATCCTTAGTTTCGATCAGCTCGCCGGGCGAGTGGCACACGCGCTGGTATCATGACGCGGATCGTCCTCCTCATTTTGATGAGCGCGGGCGTGATGCTGGCTCAATCCCACGGTTATGTATTCGTCGCGCCCGGTGTGGCGAGCAATAGCGGTAATAGCGCGGGATTGATACACCTGGGAGTCGGCGGTGAGGCCATCTTGCCGATGGGAATCGGGGCGGGTGCCGAACTTGGATTTTTAGGCCGCACCAGCTTGGACGCCCTGGGATCCCTGTCGCTCAACGGCTACTATCACTTCAAGCGAGGCGGATACTGGAAGCCGTTCGCAACGGCGGGATACTCGAATTTCTTCACGTTTACCGGCCATAGCAACCTTGCGAATATCGGCGGCGGCGTCAATTACTGGTACAAGGACCACATGGGGATCAAGCTTGAGGTTCTCGACCATTTCTCCAGTGGAACGAATTCCGCGAACTATCTCGAGTTCCGATTCGGCTTCGACTTCAAATAGCCCCACCTAAACGCGAGACAATCACGGGTTGAAGCAAATCCCCAATCTTCTGACGGCAGCCCGGCTGCTGGCGGCGCCCTATATCCTTTACCTGCTGTGGACAGGCGAGTACCGGACGGCGCTGGTCTGGTTCTCCATCGCCAGCGCCACCGATGTGCTGGACGGATTCCTGGCCCGGCGATTTCATGCGGGCTCCAAAATCGGCGCCTTGCTGGATCCCGTCGCGGATAAGGTGCTGCTCAGCGGGTCGTTCCTGACGCTCGGCTGGAAAGGCGTCATTCCATGGTGGCTGATGGCGATCGTGCTGGGCCGCGATCTCCTGATCCTCGCTTTCGCGATCATAGCGCTGGCGCGCAAGATTCACGGCGAATTCCCGCCTTCGGTGTGGGGCAAAGCGAGCACGGCAGCGCAGATCGCCTGCGTGCTGTTTGCAGTGGGTCACGAGGCCGCCATCACTCCCTTGATCGTGGCGACGATTCTGGGCTGGATCTCTGCAACGCTGACGGTCTGGAGCGGGATCGACTACTTCATCAAAATGTCGCGCCGGGTATCATGAAGGTACCGGATGTCCGATCCCTTCCCCGCGCCGATTTACGCTGAAACCGTTCTCTCCCATAACTTCGAAGACGCTAAGAAGTATTTCCTGGATGCGCTGATCGAGATCCACTACGCACACACGCGAATGCTGGCTGGCTGCGGACTTCTGACCCGCGAGGAAGAGGGCAAGCTACTGGCAGCGCTCCACGGGCTGGATCGGACGCGCATCGCATCGGCGCACTTTGATGGTTCCGCGGAGGACTTGTTCTTCTTCATCGAAGGCTTGCTGGAAAGGGCCGCCGGACGAGAACTGGCCGGGAAGATGCACATGGCTCGCAGCCGGAACGATATCGCGGTGACGCTCTATCGGATGACGGCGCGGCGGGAAATCCTCGGAACAGCGCGCGCCTTGGCAGATCTTCGGACGGTGCTGCTCAGGTTCGCGGCCGACCACGTCATGACCGTGATGCCGGCGCACACCCACACTCAGCCCGCCCAGCCGACGACCTTGGCGCACTATGTGCTGGGCGCGATCGAATTCCTGGCGCGCGATTCCGCACGGCTTCAGGCGGCCTTCTCGCGCGTCAACCTCAGTCCTATGGGGGCGGCTGCGATTACGACATCGGGGTTTGCCATCGACCGCGATGCAACCGCGCGTCTTCTAGGATTCGAAGGACTCGCCGAGAATTCCTACGGCGCGATCGCCGCGATCGACTACATCACCGAGACGGCGGCAGCCGTGGCGGTCGCCATGATCAACATCGGCAAACTGGTCCAGGATTTGCTGCTGTGGTCGACGCGCGAATTCGGATATCTGCGCTTAAGTGACGCGTTCGTGCAGACCTCCAGCATCATGCCGCAGAAGCGCAATCCGGTGGCACTGGAGCACGTCCGCATCCTGGCCAGCCGCACGCTAGGGGAGGCCCAGGCGGTGCTTACCTGCGCTCATAACACGCCCTTTGGCGACGTGAACGATAGCGAAGACGATCTTCAGCCTCTGGTTTTCACCATGTTCGCCGACGCGCGCCGCGCCTTAAGACTGCTGGCCGGGGCTCTCGGAACAGCGCAAGTGGATACTGCCCTGATGGCCGATCGCGCACGCCGGGATTTCCTGACCGTCACAGAGTTGGCCGACACGCTAGTCCGCCGCGAAGGCTTAAGCTTCCGGGAGGCGCACGCGCTTGTGGCTGACGCCGTCCGAGCTTGCGGTCCAGGCGACGACCCGGCTTCTCTGGCCGCGGCGCTGCGGAATGTCCGCCCCGGGTTGAAGCTTACGGCTCAGGAGATCGAGCGCTGTTTGGACCCGGAGCACTTCGTGCAGATCCGGACCGTAACGGGCGGGCCCGCTCGCGAGCAGACTTCCGCCGCTCTCGAACGCGCCACCGCAGAACAGAAGCAAATCGAGACTTGGATCGCGTCGACCGAAGCGGGTCTGGACGCAGCCCGGGCGAGCGTTACACGAAGTCCTTAAACGGAAACACGCGAGCACGGTCCTGGTCTTGCACCTGGGACCAGCCGTCGATCGGCTTGCCTCCTGGCCCTAGCAAGCACCAGCTTCGAACTTTTCCTCCCGGTTGCGATAGGTACTCGATGACCCTTCCGTACGGATCATAGACAACAAGTCCGTCGGATCCGTTACGCGAGACTCGGCCCACAGCAAGACGACCCACGACCCCGCTCGGACCTAAGACGTAGACCAGGGTTGCGTCAGGCGAAAGTACCAAAAACAAACACTTCTCCCCGGCGCTCTAAGGGCACCTGAAGGACCACTTAGCGACATTGAAAACTCAAGGAGATACGGTCAGCTCAGTGGGCGATTTCGCGCAGCACCCGGTCCAGTTACGCGATTTCGCGCAGCCTTACCGGGGTTATCCCCAGAGCTGAACTCCGCGCCTCCGTTGTATTTCATGCATATATGCGTCTGCAACAAAAGGCCCCATTCTTGCTCTGGACCACGACAAACCACGTAATCAACTATGGACTATCCCGTCACTGGAATTCACCACCTCACAGCGTGCGCCGGCGGCGCACAGGAAGACATCGATTTCTTCACGAAAGTCGTGGGCCAGCGGCTGATCAAGCAGACCATTCTGTTCGACGGCCGTTACGCCCACTACCATTTCTACTACGCTAACGGGAATGCCGAACCCGGCAGCGTGATGACCACCTTCCCGTACAAACGGGTAAATGGGCGTCCCGGGTCAGGCCAGGTTCAATGCATCGTCTACACCGTGGCAAAGGGTACGCTCCCGTTCTGGGTCGATCACCTGAACCGCCACAGGGTCGTTCATCCGGGCATCCACCAGCGCTTTGGGCAACCATTCCTTCACTTCGCACATCCGGCCGGACTGGAAATCGAGGTCATCGAGGATCCCGACGAAACACGCGTGGGCTGGAGCACGGAGGAAATCGGGGAGGCTGAATCCGTGCGTGGTTTCCATGGACCTCTCCTATCCGTGCGAGAGATCGCCGAGGAAGAAACCTTCTTCGTGGAAGCCCTGGGATTCCGCAAGACCGGTGTGGACGGCGTATATCATCGCTTCGAGATCGGCAAGGGCGGCGCTGGCAAGACGCTGGTTCTGCTGCATGAGCCCAACCGCCCATCCGGAAGCTGGGGATTCGGCGCGGGCACGGTGCATCACGTCGCGCTAGAAGTGGCCGACGACAGGGCGCTGGCGGAGCAAAAGGGTCTCTACGAAGAGCTCGGCTACACCGATTGCTCGGAGATCAAGGATCGCAACTACTTCCACTCGATCTATGTGCGATCGCCGGGCGGGATTCTGGTGGAGTGCGCGGCGAACGCTCCCGGCGGCTTCGCCCGCGACGAAGCGTTCAATCAACTCGGCAGGCAGCTGCTCCTGCCGCCGTGGTTTGAACACCGCCGTACCGAAATCCTGTCGATGCTTGAGCCGATCCGAGTGCCCGACGGGCACGGACCGGTCGTCGAGCCTGCCACGATCGCGGCGTCCCGGCGTGCCGATGCCACATTTATTCGCGAGGAGACCGAAGCACTCACGACTTGAGCCCCTATGTCCCTTTTTGAGATCTGCCAATGGCTGCAGGAGACGCCCTTCAGCGTCTCCATCCGGGAATCGATCATCGCGTTCCCTGTAATTGAAGGTTTGCACCTGCTGGGGATCAGCGTGTCGGCCGGTTTGATCGCGATTTCCGATCTCAGAATGATGGGACTGATCCTCAAGAAGGAATCGGCTTCCGATGTGTTCCATCAGCTGATTCCATGGATCTCGGCCGGATTCGCGCTGATGATCGTCACGGGCTCGCTTCTCTTCGTGTCGGAGCCGATCAAATGCTACGAGAATATTTCGTTCCGATTCAAGGTACTGTTCCTGTTCATCGCGGGAATCAATATCTTGATTTTTCACTCCTCAAAGATTTACCGCCATATGAACGAATGGGAGTGGGCTGAAGACCCGCCCCGCGCGGCCAAGATGGCCGGATGGATCTCGTTGATCAGCTGGGGCATCGTGATCATCGTAGGACGAACGACCGCTTACAATTTCTAAAGCAGGATTAGTTTGTCCTGCACTTCGCCGGTGACACGGGCGCTAGTCTCATCGACGAACACGTCCACTTCAGATCGTATTCCGAACTCCGGCAGATAGATTCCCGGCTCGATCGAAAAGCAGGTCCCGGGAATGACGCGACGCTCATCGTGCGTCTCGAGATTATCCATGTTCGCGCCGGCGCCGTGCACTTCCACGCCAATCGAATGCCCAGTGCGATGGAAGAAGTACTCCCCGTATCCAGCATCTCGGATGTGCTCCCGCGCCGCGTCATCCACCTGATATCCGCATAGCGGCTCTTTCGCGGCCACCGCAGTCTTAACCCGGGCGATCGCCTTGTCCCGAGCTTCGCGCACGATCCCGAATACGTTCTCCATCGCCCCAGGCGGCCGCTCGCCGCAATAGCCGACCCAGGTAATGTCGTAGTACACGGCGTCTGGAACGTCGAGCTTGGCCCACATATCCAGCAACACCAGGTCCCCGCGCCGGATCTCGGAACAGCGTTCCTCGGTGGGATTGTAGTGCGGATTCGATGCGTTCGCGTTCACCGCAACGTCGGGGCCGTGATCCGTGATCAGTCCACTATTCCGGAACTTATCTAGAATGTCCTGCTGCATCTCCCACTCAGTGATTCTTTCGCCCGCGCGTACCTTGCTCGAAATGCGCGCGAACGCGTCAGCCCGGATCTTGTCGATGCGCTTACCGGCCTCCAGGTGATTCTCCAATTGCCGCTGGTTCCAGCGCGATTCGAACAACTGAACCAGATTCGCCGACGTAACGACGTCGATCCCCATGCCGCGAACCAACTCCACGGTCCCGGCATCCACCATCGCAACGTAGGGCACGGCGCAGTTAGGCGAATACTGCATTGCCACGCGATGCGCAGTACCGAGAATGCCGCGCAAGCCTTCTACCAACTCCTGCCAGCCTGCGTATAAGCCGATCGCGCCCGGAAGTTCCTTGAGCGTCTCGAACTCGATTTTGTGAGCCAGACCGCGCGGCTCGCCGGTCGCCGGAACGAAATAATACCAGCGGCGTGTCACCATCGATCCGGGCGTGAACTGCAGCACGCGGTAAGCCAACGGGTCGCGCTGGTGATGATCGAAAAACAGCCAGCCGTCTAATCCTTCTTCTCGCAATGCTGCTTGGATTTCTTCAAGTCTCATGGCCTTTGATTCATGTGGCAATCCGCCGCCAGCTCACGCGCGTCCGGAAACTCGCCAGACCCGCCACCTCGCGCGCATCCACCACCGAAAACGAGATCACGTCGTCCAGCCAATCCTGGCTGTGCCCATCTGGATATTGTGTGGCAACCGTCAGTGTATAGTCCTGCCGCGTCAGCAAGCAATCGAACCCGAACTCAACCTCAAACGTCTCGCCAGCCTGAATGGAGCCGGAATCCACTTGCTCGATCCGTGTATTCGTGCCGAACACGTCGATACCCAGCCTGTTGCGTATCAGGATCCCCACCACAGGATGATCCAGATCCTTCTCGGCTCTCGCTCGCACCACTATAGTCACTGGTTCCCCAGGGGCCACGCTTTTGCTCGGCAGCATCTCCACGGACAGAATCCGGCTGGCTGCGTCGCCGTGCCGGTAGCTGCCGCCGAAACCTTCTCCTCCTGTGCGAGGAGCATCCTGCCTCTCGAGCACCATGCCGACGTAGCGATTCACCACCTCGCTCGGCGAACCGTACGCAGCCACGCGGCCGTCGACCATTAGGGCCGCGCGATCCGAGAGACGCTTCACCAGCCCCAGATCGTGCGAAACGAATAACACCGTGACTTTTCGCTGCTTCAGCTCTTCGAATTTCCTGATACAGCGGTTGGCGAAAATCGCGTCACCCACCGCCAGCGCCTCGTCGACAATCAGGATCTCCGGATCCACGTGGATCGCCGTGGCAAACGCCAATCGAACATACATGCCGCTGGAGTACTCCTTCACAGGGCGGTTCATGAAGGACCCGATCTCAGCGAACTTCTCGATCTGGGGGAATACTCGTTCCATCTCCGGCCGCGAGAGTCCGAGGATTTCGCCGTTCAGGAAGACGTTCTCGCGACCGCTGAATTCTGGATTGAAGCCCGCGCCCAGTTCGAGAAGCGCGGCGATCCGTCCGCTCGCCAGCACGCGCCCGCGTGTCGGCTCCAGGATTCCGCAGACGATCTGAAGCAGCGTGCTCTTCCCGCTACCGTTCGGGCCGACGACGCCCAGGACCTCGCCCCGTTCGACGCTCAAGTTGACGTCGCGAAGCGCCCAAAACTCGGAGGGTGGTTGGTGCGGCAGGAACGGCACGATTTCCGTCAGCCGGTCCAGCGGCCGACGGTACAAACGATACACCTTGGAAACGTTCTGGACGTAAAGCAACCGAGACCAGTTTAACTCCCCATCCTTACGCTGCGCCGGAACATCTCTGGCAGCGGCAGCGGGTAGCCGATTAAGCACATCTGGTCCAGCGCGAACAACACCACACTTTCGAAGCCCTTCCCCTGGGCCGAATGGGCCTCTTTCATCCATGCGGTGGTCGCGTCCCCAACACCCACCAGATGGCTCCGCTGAGCCGCGGGGAACGATGGAAATCCACCCAGGGCCAGCGCCTGTTCGCTCTTGTCGAGATTCCGCTGGAGCGTGAAACCGAAGCCCTCCGTCTTCAGGCAATCGAGCGTGGCCGCCGTCCACTGACTGGGCGGATAGTTGATCGCCCGGTTGAAACTCGTTTGGTTCACGTCAACGGGATACAGAACTTCAAACCGCGCCGTCGAATAGGTTTCTCGGACGTAGTCCATGATCGCCGCAGTAAAGTTTCCCAACACCGTCTGCAGAAACGCGACTTCGTCGGGATACGCGGCGGGATCGGCTGTGTTGTCGGAAAACACCGTCATCGCCCTTCCGTACAGCGTCAGGAATTGGCCCGCTGTCCAGGCGTCGTAAAATGGCATTCCGGAAAATGCGTTGCCGAGCCCGTCGTTCGGAAAGTACCACCATTGCTCCTCGCCGAATTGCAGATAGGGCTGAAGACCGGCAGCCGCCTGAATCGCCGCAGCGTCCAGGTACACTTGCTTCCAGAAATCGAGACTCGTCGGAGAGAAATTCGTCTGATACGACGGGGTCTGCAATAGGATGGCGTCGCCGCCGGGACCTCGCTGGACCATCCCCACCGCGACCGCCGGATCCACATCGCGCAACTCCGTGCTAAACGCCGTCGCGACATCGATCCCATAGCCCGCGAGAGCCGTGAAGAAACTCTGGTTCCAGTCCCGCACGGCGCGATTCAACCTCGGAGTGGCGGTCAGATCCGTGCGCCACACGCCAGTATGTCCACCGGAGAACATCGCCGAAACGCTCACGGTCAGTGTGCTGCTGGTCGTGGATTTATCGAGCGTGTAGTGGTTCCCATCATCTCCCATGGAACGCGAATAGATCGTGACAACGCTTCCGGCTGCGCTCGCCCAAACGCCTGTGTAGCCGTGATTCAACTCCTGCGCATACGAAATGGCGATCGTCTCCAGCGTGTCGCCCCCGTGCATTCCCCGTGGGATCTCCGTCGGCGGCGTACCCGCAGGATCGTCGTCGCGCGCCAGGAATACTGAAACAAACTGGCCCGGCTCCGGCGTTCCGCCGAACGTCACGGTACCCGACGCATACACGTTCTCCGGATTCGCCAGCTCGTAAAACCACAGCGCTCCGACGTAATGATTCTGCCGCCCCTTGAACCCCAGGGTATCGATCAGCCACGCCGTCCGCTCGGGCGCCAGAGCGATCGAATGATCCGTGTCCCAGTCGGTCGCCAGCGTCATTCGCGGCTCGTCCGGAAATGCCGGAAGCGTCGTCGCGGGCACGGCTGCCTCCAGAAAATCGAGATAGAAGTCTCCGCCTGCGGGACCAGCGTGCGTCATGGTCACCGTATGAGTCCCGCTGCCGTACTCTCCCGCCGGCCAGCGAATCAGCACATCTTCGCCGGGAACACGAAGATTCACCGTGGCAGCCGTGCCCCCATCCACCACGACCGATAGGTTCGCCCCATTCCCCGTATATCGAGTGCCCACGTACAACGTATGCGTCTGCGCAGCGGCGTATTGGACGCTGATCGCGTCTCCCTCCGTTGTCGTCGAGTGGATCGTGCCTCCCGAATAGTTCCCGCGCGTAACGGTCCACGTCCCGCTATACGTCATCCCGGCGGAATCGTCTTCGTAGCGCCGGCTCCCCGGTCCGGCCACGGAGTATGTCCTGCCCGTTCCAGTGACACTCCAGTCAGAAATGACCGCAGCGAATTCGCTTCGCTCGAACGAGCCCGACTGCAAGTCCGCCGCATAGGTCCACCGCAGCTTTCGGATTTTGTTCGTCGGAATCGCCGTCCCGTTCCGATCAACCAAGGATGAGAAGTCGATCGTCACTCGCCACTTCGTCGGCGATGTGCCATTCGCAAGCGTCTTGGCCGCCGCGTCCCACGTTGCAGAACCACTCGTGGACGAATAGATACCAAAACGATTCCCGTTCGCCCCCGCCGCGCTGGGATACAACACCCGGATCGTGGTCCCGGTTTGCGTCGCGGTCAGAAACGGCGACGTCGGCCCATTCATGCCACTCGCAATCGCCCCAACGATGTCGTCGAGCGTATCGCCGGAAGCCACCTGATATGTGTAGCTCAGCCCCAGATAGCTCAGCTTGATCGCTTCCTGGCACAGCGCCTGGCTTTTGCCCGATCCGATTGGTCCCGAAAATCCCTTGAACCGCGCCCCCGATTCGTGAAACCGCTTCTGCGAGGGCAGCGCCCGGTATTCTATGGATCGAAACTCTATTCCTCGCTCTTCGGTTCCACCCAGGTCACTTTGATGTCCTTCGGCTCTTCCTCTTCCAGTTCCGTCTGGAGCTGCACCAGCTTGATGTAATCCCCCAAGGTCGCCTTTACGTCCTTGCCTGCCAACTTCTTTTCCACGTTTTTCAGCAGCTTCTCTACTACCGCGGCCTGAGTCTTTTTTTTTTGCTTTCGCTCAGTTTGCTCACGACCGAAGTCTATCCGCACACTTCCGGCACGGGCATGCCGCAGCACGCTAAGTCGCAATCTCGAAAGAACTTGTTTTTGTTCGTGGAGAGAGAAAAGTGGGGACTGCCTAACGATTTCGATGAACTACCGCCGCTCCGCCCAAGAAACTTGGGGACTGCCTGCCGATTTCGATGAACTACCGCCGCTCCGCCCAAGAAACTTGGGGACTGCCTACCGATTTCGATGAACTGCCGCCGCACTGTCCGCAGCATCGCCCCGAAATCGGCTGGCTGTCCCCTGGTGTCCGCAGCCCTGGTGTCCGCACCCTCGTGTCCGCCAAATTACAAGCGGTCTCTCCGCAAGCGGTCCGCCTGTCCCCGATTTTATTGCCCCGGCTCGATCTTCAACACTGCCCCATCGTTCTCATCCGTGAGCAAATACAGTAGCCCGTCCGGACCCTGCCTCACATCGCGGATTCGCTGATGAAGATCCGTGAGTAGTGACTCCCGCCGCTGCTCGCCGTTCTCATTGAACACGATCCTCTGCAGATTACCCGTCCCCGGCAGCCGCCCCACTGTCATCGACCCGAGAAACAAGTTCCCCTTCCATGCCGGGATCTTGTCGCCGCTGTAGAACAAAATCCCCGACGCGGTCACCGACGGAACCCAGAACAATTCCGGGGATTCGAACCCATCCCGCGACGGCCCTGGCAGGCGCTTGCCGTCATAGTCGCGGCCATAGGTCACCAGCGGCCACCCGTAATTCTTGCCCGCCTTGATCACGTTCACTTCGTCGCCGCCCTGCGGACCGTTCTCCGTCTCCCACAGCTCGTTGGTCCCCGGCTTAAACGTCAGCCCCAGCACCGTGCGATGCCCCAGGGAATAAATCTCCGGCTTCGCCCCGGCTTTCCCCACGAACGGATTGTCCTTGGGAATCGTGCCGTCGTCATTCAGGCGTAAAATCTTCCCGACATCCGAACTCAGATCCTGCGGCGCATCCGGATTCCTCCGGTGCGACGAGCTGAAGTACATCTTGCCGTCCGCCCCGAACGCTACGCGCGATCCATCGCCGCCATTCAGCGGCTGCCACGCATCCGCCACGAAAACATCCTGGACGCCCGTGAGCGCCTTGCCGTCGAATTTCCCCCTCGCCAGCGCCGTCGTCGCCCAATACCCGTTCTTGCCATCTGGAGCCTTGCCCTTCTTGATGTAGGTCAGATACACGAACCCGTTCTTTACGAAATCGGGATGCAGCGCGATGTCGAACAGCACATCCACCGACAGCTTCGACAGATCCGCGACTGGCCCCGGCGCGACCACGCCGTCGTGAATCAATCGCACACGTCCGGGCCGTTCGGTAACCAGCATGTCCCCACTCGGCAGGAACACCAGGCCCCACGGATGCGCCAGCCCCCTGGCCACCACCGACACCCGAATCTTCTGATTCTTTTCGTAGGTCGTATACGTCCACGGCCCCGCGCCCAGAGGGTACGTCTGCGGCTGCGCCCACGCCACCGCCGCGACAATCAGGAAGGATAGAATCCGCATCGCCCCCGAGTCTATCGCAAAATGCTGCTGGAGCCGAGATATAGGCAAGGAGGCCCCATGAAAGCACGCTTTCTCGCCCTCATCGTCCTCTCTGTCACCGGCTACTTCACCCGGCCGTTGTTCGAAAGCTTCATCCTCTCGGTCGCAACCAGCAAGGCCCCCGCATGTCTGGACATGCTGGGCAATACGACCACCGAAGACAACGGAGGCACCTACATCATCGGCAGCATCCGGAACAGCTGCGACCGAAAATTCGGCAGGGTAACGGTTTCCTTCAAGATTGACCACCAACGTGTAGCCACCGGAGAACTCCCCGAAGCCACCGTATCCGCTTACACCCGCGATCTCGAGCCCGGTCAGACAAAGGAATTCAGAACCAGCACATCGGTCTCGAAAGACACCTCCTACCGGTTCGACGCCATCTCCGCGTACTGACCGCTACGGCCCTCCCACCTGAGTTTTCAGCGCTTTCCGGCATCTGCTATCGTAGGTAGTTCATCCCTTAAAACATGCCTACTCCAGTACCTATCACCGTCGCGCACGGTGACGGCATCGGCCCCGAAATCATGGCCGCCACGTTGCACATCCTCAAGGAGGCCGGCGCAGCGCTCGACATAGACACCATCGAGGTCGGCGAGAAGGTTTATCTCACCGGAAACACCTCCGGCATCGCGCCCAGCTCCTGGGATTCGCTTCGCCGAACCAAGGTATTCCTGAAGGCCCCCATCACCACCCCTCAAGGCGGCGGATACAAGAGCCTCAACGTCACCACCCGCAAGATGCTCGGCCTCTACGCCAACATCCGGCCCTGCGTGTCGTATCACCCGTTCGTCCGCACCAAGCACCCCGGCATGGACGTCGTAATCGTCCGCGAAAACGAAGAAGATCTGTACGCCGGAATCGAGTATCAGACCACGCCCGATGAGATCATCGCGCTCAAGGTCATCTCCCGCCCCGGCAGCGAGAAAATCGTCCGCTACGCCTTCGAGTACGCCATGCAGTACAAGCGCAAGAAGGTCACCTGCTTCACCAAGGACAACATCCTGAAGATGACCGACGGCAGCTTCCACAAGATCTACGACGAGATCTCTGCCGAATATCCCAGCCTCGAAAAAGAACATTGGATCGTCGATATCGGCGCCGCCAAACTGGCCGACACGCCCGAAGCCTTCGACGTCATCGTCATGCCGAATCTCTACGGCGACGTACTTTCCGACGTGGCCGCGCAGATCGCCGGTTCCGTCGGCCTCGCCGGATCATCCAACATCGGTGCACATGCCGCCATGTTCGAGGCCATCCACGGCTCGGCTCCTCGCCGCGCTGGACAGAACCTCGCGAATCCGTCCGGACTGCTGCACGGTGCTCTTCTGATGCTGGTCCACATCGGCCAGCCCGATGTCGGCGAGCGCATTCACAACGCCTGGCTCCGCACCCTGGAGGACGGCGTTCACACCTACGACATCTTCCAGGAAGGCCTCAGCAAACAGAAGGTGGGCACCAAGGAATTCGCGCAGGCCGTGGTCTCGCGTCTCGGCCAGAAGCCGCAGACGATCAAAGCCGCCGAATATTCCACGACTCCCCGTCCTCCGATTAAGCTTCCCGCCCCCAAACCCGCGCCGAAAATGGATCTGGTCGGCGTCGACGTCTATGTCGAATGGCCCTCGCGCGAGCCTAACAGCTTGGCCGCCGTTATCGGCAAAGCATCCGGCGACGGACTCACTTTCGAAATGATGGCCAACCGCGGCGTCAAAGTCTGGCCCGAAGGTTCCCCCGAAACTCTCTGCACCGATGATTTCCGCTGCCGCTTCCTGGGCACTGGCGTTACGCAGAAGCAGATCATTTCCCTGCTCGATCGCATCGTCGGCCTCGGCCTTCCGATCGGAATGACCAACAGCCTGCGCAACTACGACGGCAAGGCCGGATTCACTCTGGCTCAGGGACAGTAATGGTTACGGTAATAATGGGCAGCAAGTCCGATTGGGACGTCATGAAGCACTGCTGCGACACGCTCACGCAGTTCGGAGTCCCGCACGAAAAACGAGTGCTTTCCGCCCATCGCACTCCCCACGCAACTGCTGAATTTATATCAGGAGCGGAGTCCCGCGGCGTCAAAGTAATCATCGCCGCAGCCGGAGGCGCCGCGCATCTGGCCGGAGTCGCCGCCGCCCACACGATACTCCCCGTCCTCGGCGTCCCCATGGAAAGCGCCTCGCTCAAAGGCATGGATTCCCTGCTTTCCACCGTCCAGATGCCCGGCGGTATTCCTGTCGGTACTCTCGCCATCGGCAAGCCCGGAGCCACCAACGCAGCACTTTTGGCTGTAGCAATTCTCGCGACCAACGACGCCGCCCTCCGCGACAAGCTCCGCGCCTTCCGCGAAGAGCAAAGCAAAAAGGTCCTCGCCGAAACGTTGTGACCGCCGCGGAACGCGCGCGGGAATGGTTGAGCAGCGCCAAATCTATTGCTGTCCTCACCGGTGCCGGAATCTCCGCCGAAAGCGGCATCCCGACCTTCCGTGACCAGTGGGGCCGGTCTCCAGACCGGCCGCCTCTCTGGAATCAATTTCGCCCGGAAGATTTAGCCACACCACAAGCCTTCGCGCGCGATCCCAAATTCGTCTGGGAGTGGTACGACTGGCGCCGTAGCCTGATCGCGAAAGCTGAACCGAACGCCGGCCACCTCGCTCTCGCCGAACTCGAAAGACGCAAGCCCAACTTCACTCTCATCACCCAAAATGTCGACGGACTCCACGACCGCGCAGGCTCAACCCACGTTCTGAAAGTTCACGGCGATATCTGGACGCTCCGCTGTACCCTCTGCAGCCACGAACGCCACGACCCTCGCCCGTCCCTACCGGAGCTTCCTCCCAAGTGCAATTGCGGCGCAATCGAGCGTCCTGGCGTAGTTTGGTTCGGCGAGAATCTTCCGCCCGAAATCTGGGCTCAAGCCGAGCAAGCGGCCGAGGCAGCCGGCGTCTTCCTGGTGGTCGGAACCTCCGCCTTGGTCTACCCCGCAGCCGGGCTCGTGCATCTCGCCAAGGCTTCCGGCGCGAAAGTAGTCGAGGTCAACCCCGCGGAAACGCCCGTCTCTGGGATGGTCGATTTCTCCTGGCGGGCGGCTGCCGCCGAGGCTTTGCCGCAGCTCCTCTGATTCGCTCCGCCGTTTCCTGACACGATATCCTGGACACATGGACAAACGCACGGGGATCCTTTTCTTAAGCGTTCTAGCCACCGCCGCCGCGGCCGATTCACCGGTAACGTTTCACAAAGACGTTCTGCCGATTCTGCAAAAGAACTGTCAGAGCTGTCATCGCCCCGGCCAGATCGCGCCGATGTCGTTTCTGACTTACGAAAGCACGCGCCCGTGGGCCAAGGCCATGAAGACCGCGGTCGCCACAAAGAAGATGCCGCCCTGGTTTGCCGACCCGCAATTCGGCCACTTCTCCAACGATCGTGCGCTGAAATCCAACGAAATCGAAACCATCGCCAAGTGGGCTGACGCCGGTGCTCCCGAAGGCAATGCCAAAGACGCCCCGCCACAAGTGAAGTGGCCCGCGGATGGCTGGGATATCCAGCCCGATCTCGTCGTCAAGGGACCCGAGACCCTCGTTCCCGCAAAACCCAAGAACAACGTCATCGAGTGGAGCTTCATCACGGTCCCCAGCGGGATCACCAAGGATACCTGGATCACCTCCATGGAAATCCGGCCCAGCGAACCTTCGGTGACGCATCACATCTGCGTCTATTTCAAGCCTCACACCGACGACGTCAAATACAACACGCCCGTATGGGCCGACCGGCCGCGCGACGACCAGGGCAACGCCCTGCCTGAAGCGGCCGGCATCAACGGAAAAGGCATTCCGCCATCCATCACCGCCGGAAGCAACGGCATTGAAGGATGCTATGTTCCCGGCCAGCGCAGCCAGGATTATCGCATTTACAAGGCGGCGAAGCTGTTCAAAGCGGGAACCGATATCGTATTCCAGGTTCACTACACCCCCAACGGCAAGGACACGACTGACCGGCCTCAAATCGGCTTCACAGTCGCAAAAGAACAGCCTCAGCGAACCTACGTTTCCATCGGCTTCTCGTCGCCCAGCGACGCCAAGAGTTTCGCGATTCCGCCTAACGACGGGAACTGGGAGAGTCCTCCCGCCGAGGCCACCTTCCTCCAGGATGCGGAACTGGTGTGGATGTCGCCTCACATGCACGTCCGCGGCAAGGACATGACCTATAAGCTCCTCTATCCCGATGGCCGGACCGAAACCCTTCTGAACGTTCCGCGCTACGACTTTAACTGGCAGCTCGGCTACGAGGTCGCGACTCCGATCAAGGTCCCCAAAGGCACAAAGTTGACGGTCACCGCGCATTTCGACAACTCCGCCAACAACAAATTCAACCCCGATCCCAACCGCACCGTTTACTATGGAGACATGACCTGGGAGGAGATGATGTTCCCCTTCTTCAGTGTGGTTGTCGATAAGGACGTGAATCCGAGAACGGTCATAAGAGTTGTCCGTGGGCGCGCCGGCGGCGGCGCGTAAAACCCCGGGGCTCGTACCCCATATAGATGAAACTCTGTTACCTCGACGCCTTCTCCGGCATCAGTGGAGACATGACCGTTGGCGCTCTGCTCGACGCCGGGGCTCCCTCCGACGCGCTCCTGGCGGCTCTGCATAGCCTCGAAACCGGCGCTTGGTTCGAGGTCGAGAAAACCGTGCGCGGCGGCGTCACCGCATCGAAGTTCCGCGTACATGTCGGCGATCAGCCGGCCAAGCATCGTCATCTTTCGCACATCCTCGAAATGATCGCCAAGGCTCCTCTGACTCCGCGAGCTCAAGCCGCCGCCTCCGCCGTGTTCCTCAGGCTGGGCGAGGCCGAAGCCGGCGTCCATGGCGTGCCCGTCGAAAAGGTTCACTTCCATGAGGTCGGAGCGATCGATTCCATCGCCGATATCGTCGGAGCCTGCGTCGCTCTCGATCTTTTGGATGTTGCCGAAGTCCACGCTTCTGCGATCAACGTCGGCAGCGGTACGGTGCAAACCGAGCACGGCCTACTCCCCGTTCCCGCACCTGCAACCGCTTCGCTACTCGCAGGCAAACCGATTTACGCACGCGGCCCGGAGGTCGAACTGACCACGCCCACCGGTGCAGCTCTCGCCGTAACGCTGGCTTCGAGCTTCGGACCGCTGCCCGCCATGCGCATCTCCTCCATCGGCCACGGCGCCGGCGATCGCGATTTCAAGCAGCACGCCAACGTACTCCGCGTTCTGATCGGCGATCGCACCGATGTACCGGAAGCGACCCTGGTCAGCGTGATCGAAGCCAATATCGACGATTCGAGCCCCCAGGTCCTGGGGTACGCACTCGAGAAACTCATGGAGGCCGGCGCGCTCGATGCCGCGCTATCGCCCTTGCAGATGAAGAAGAACCGCCCGGGATCGCTGCTCCGCGTGATCGCCAAGCCGGAAGATCAGGAACGCTTGGCGCAGATTATCTTCGCCGAAACATCCACCCTGGGCCTGCGCATCTACGCCGCTGAGCGCCGCGTCGAGGCTCGCAGCATGGTGGAAGTCGAAACGCCCTACGGGGCCATCCGAGGCAAGGTTTCCGCCCAGGGCGCGTTCGCGCCGGAATTTGACGACTGCAAAGCGATTGCCCAGCGCACCGGCACACCCCTGCCGCGCGTGCTCGCCGCCGCGCATGAAGCATATTTGAGAAGGGGACTGCCCACCGATTTCGAAAAACGAGTATGAAGCCTGTCCGTAGCATGTCCCGAAATCGGCTGGCTGTCCCCGTTGTGAATACAGGTAAATGAGCAAATACTACTTAACGACGCCGATCTACTACGTCAACGCCGCTCCGCACATCGGCCATACGTACACCACCATCGCCGCCGATGCGATCAAGCGCCTGAAACGCATGCAGGGTTTCGAGCCGGTGATCCTGACGACCGGCACCGACGAGCACGGCCAGAAAATCGAGCGCGCTGCCGCGGCGGCCCACAAATCACCGCAGAAGTTCACCGACATCATCTCCAACGAATTTCGGCAGCAATGGAAAACGCTGGACCTGCAAATCGACCGTTTCCAGCGCACCACCGATCCCAAACACGCCAAAGTTGTCCAGGACCTGTTCGACCGCTGCGTCAAGAGCGGCTACATCTACAAGAGTCAATACACCGGCGAGTATTGCGTATCCTGCGAACTATACGTGACCGACGCCAAGCCTGGCGATCCCTGCCCGGATTGCGGCCGCCCCACCGAAACCGTCACCGAAGAGAATTTCTACTTCAAGCTTTCGGCGTTCCAGGAGCGGCTGCTCAAATTCTACGAAGACAATCCTGAATTCATCCGCCCGGAAACGCGCCGCAATGAGGTCCTGGCCTTCGTGAAGCAGGGACTTCAGGACGTCTCCATCAGCCGGACCACCATCAAGTGGGGCATTCCTGTCGCGAAGGAAGCCCCCCACGTATTCTACGTCTGGTTCGACGCCCTCTCGACGTACATGAGCGCGGTCGATGGAGAAGGCCTCTGGCCCGCCGACCTCCACCTGATCGGCAAGGAAATCCTGCGGTTCCACGCGGTCTATTGGCCCGCGTTTCTTTGGGCCGCCGACCTCCCCTTGCCCAAGCGTCTTTTCGCCCACGGCTGGCTGCTCTTCGAGAACGACAAAATGAGCAAGTCCAAGGGCAACATGGTGCGCGCCACGCCCATTAAAGAGGCTCTGGGCGCCGACTCGCTCCGGTATTACCTGCTGCGTGAAGTTGTCTTTGGCCAGGACGGCAACTTCAGTTACGATGCGCTGGTCCAGCGCTACAACTCCGACCTTGCCAATGGCCTGGGCAACCTCGCCAGCCGCACCCTGGCGCTGATCCATCAAAACTGCAGCGGCCAGATTCCCGACGGTCCGGGCGATCCCACGATCTCACAAGTGGCTAAGATTGCTGTCGATAGCGCGCTCGATTCCTACGAATGGTTGAACTTCTCCAAAGCCCTCGAAACCATCTGGGGCCTGATCAGCGCCGTCGACAAATTCATCGTCGAACGGGCTCCTTGGAACCTGGCCAAGTCCGGCGACACCGCCAAGCTGGCCGACACCCTCTACACCGCTGCGGAAGCCTTGCGCATCGTGACCGCGCTGGTCTTTCCGGTGATCCCCGAATCGGCCGCTAAGATCTGGGCTCAGCTTGGATTCCGGACGCCGCTCGATGCCATCCGCACGGCGGATCTGGACTGGGGCAAACTCGCGTCCGGACAAGAGATCGAACCAGCAAGTGGAGTATTTCCAAGGGCTGACGTAAAAACTATGATCGAAAAGATGAAGGAAGGCGAAGCAGCCGAGCTGGCTCGCCAGCAGACGCTCATGGGTGCAAAACCCACCTCCGAAGTAGGTCCGGCCTCCGGGCCGGACGCTACCCACATCACCATTGACGACTTCATCAAAGTCGACCTCCGGGTCGGCGAAGTCAAGACCGCCTCCGCGGTCAAGGGCGCGGATAAACTGCTTCACCTGACCGTGGACATCGGCGAGGCCCAACCACGCTCGATTGTGGCTGGAATTGCTTTGGCTTACAAGCCGGAAGCTCTAGTAGGACGTAAGGTGGTGATTGTGGCCAATCTGGCTCCGCGCAAGTTACGCGGCCTGGAATCGCAAGGCATGATCGTCGCGGCGTCGCTCGAGGGCGGCAACCCCGTGCTTGCCAGCTTCCTGGAAGACGTCCCCGTCGGTGCTCGCCTCAAGTAGGTCCGGCCTTCAGGCCGGACAAATCGAATGATTGACAGTCACTGTCACCTAGACAATCCCCAGTTCGACCCCGACCGCGAGGCCGTCATCGACCGCGCCCTGGCCGCCGGCGTCGAACGCATGATGGTGATCGGCACCGGCGAGGGTCCGCCGGATCTCGAAGCCGGCATCCGCCTGGCCGACAAACACGAGCCGATTTACGCCACCGTCGGCATCCATCCGCATGACGCCGCCAAGGCCACGCCGGATACCTACAAACAATTGAGGGAGTTACTGAAGCACCCCAAGGTGCTGGCGCTGGGCGAGATCGGGCTCGACTATCACTACGATCATTCACCGCGCGAGGTCCAGCGCGACGTGTTCCTCCAGCAGATGCTGATCGCGGGAGAGGCGCGCAAGCCCATCGTCATCCACACTCGCGAGGCCTGGGAAGACACCATCGCCTTGCTCGAAGTCTACTGGAGGCCTTACGGACTCGGCGGGATCATGCACTGCTTTTCGGGTGGTCCCGATCAAGCCGCGCTGAGCCTGGACCTCGGCTTCCACTTGAGTTTCGCCGGGATCGTGACGTTCCCCAAGTCGGCCGACATTCAGGAAGCCGCGCGCACCGCGCCCGCCGACCGGATTCTGATCGAAACCGATGCTCCGTACCTCGCGCCGGTGCCCTACCGCGGAAAGCGCAATGAGCCCGCGTTCGTCGCCCAAACAGCGCGCAAGATGGCCGAACTCCGCGGCGTCACGCCGGAGGAGATCGGCCGAATTACGACAGAGAATTTTCGAGGATTGTGTAAGATTTAGTACCGGCCGCGGCCACCGCCGCCGCCCCCGCCACCGCGGTTTCCGCCACGTCCACCGCCGCCGCCGAATCCACCGCCGCGAGGACCGCCCCGGCCTCCACCGCCACCGAATCCGCCGCCCGCCGGCTTGGGACGCGCTTCATTCACGTTCAAGGCGCGGCCGTTCATCTCGGCCCCGTTGAGCTGTTGAATCGCGGTTTCCGCCTCGTGCTGGTCGGGCATTTCGACAAACGCGAACCCGCGGGGCTGTCCTGTATCGCGATCCGTAACAATATTCACACGGTCCACGTTCCCGTATTGCGCGAACGCTGCGTGCAGCTCATCCTGGGTGGTTTGGAAACTCAGATTCCCGACAAAGATGTTCATCGTGGGTGTTGCTCCTTTAGCAATATGAACTGTCTTTGTCTGGCTGCGGTGGACGCTCGGGCAAAGACACTCGCCCGTAGTTTACCACTACAACCTGGTTCTGGAGGATGTGCCGGGCGAACCGCCCGCTTTGCTACACTCAGACATTCCAATGGCATTCGGCAAAATCGGCCAGACCCTGACGGCCATCGAGATTTTCGACCTGGTTCGCAAGGATCTGGACCAGGTGGAGCGCGAGATCGGCCTCGAGTCCATCGCCTCGGTGGAAGCGCTCACTTCCATCGGCCAGTACCTGCAAACCGGCGGCGGCAAGCGCCTGCGCCCCATCCTGGTTTTGCTGTGCGGCAAAATGTTCGGAACGGCCTCGCCTGGGCTGATCCGTATCGCGGCCGTGATGGAGATGATCCATACCGCGACCCTGGTCCACGACGACGTGATCGACATGGCCAAGACTCGCCGCGGCCGGCCCTCCATCAACGTGGTGTGGGGCAACCATACGTCGGTCCTGGCGGGCGACTGGCTGTACATGCAGGCGTTTCACGTAGCCCTGCGCGAGCGCAATTTCGCGATCCTGGATGTCCTGATCACCCTGACCCAGATGATGGTGGAAGGCGAGCTGCTTCAGCTCGAGCGCATCGGCAAGATCGGCGTAACCGAGGCCGATTACATGGAGCTGATCGACCGCAAGACCGCCAGCCTGTTCTCCGCCTGCGCCCGTCTGGGCGCTGTGTGCGCCAACGCCGGGGAAGAGATGGAAAACCGCCTGGGCGAGTACGCCTGGAACCTGGGTATCGCGTTCCAGCTGGTGGATGACATCCTCGATTTCACTTCGCGCGAGAAGATTCTCGGCAAGCCGGTGGGCAACGATCTCCGGGAGGGGAAAGTCACCCTGCCGCTGATCTATGCCTTGGAAACGGCCGAGCCCGAGGAGCGCAAACTGGTGGAAACCGTGCTCTCTGACGGCAACTATGACCAGGTTCCCTGCGCCAAGATCCTGCACATCCTGAACCGGCATGGATCGATCGAGCGCGCGCAGGAACGCGCCCTCAGTTTCACCCGTAAAGCCCGCGAGATCATCGCCGGATTCCCGGTATCGCCGTATCAGAAGGCTCTGATGGCGGTCACCGATCTGGTGACCGAGCGCGACCACTAAACGTTTTCCCCCTCTAGTTAACCCTTCGGCTCGAAATCCGTCTATACCCTCGCATGGAACCGGCCGCGACCGCTACCGCGATCATGGGAAGCTCCGCCGCGGAGACAACGAATTTCGATTCGGTGGTGCATCTCTACTGGCCGCGAGTATTTCGCTTTGCCCTGGCATCCCTGCGTGACCGCGACGCGGCGGAAGCCCTGACCCAGGACTGCTTCCTGCACGCCTACAAAGCCTGGACGCGGTTCCGTGGAGAGGCCAGCATCCAGACCTGGCTCATGCGGATCGCCGTAAACCTGGTGCGCGACGCCAGCCGCAACCGGCGTCTTCAATTTTGGAGAAGGCTGCGTGCCGAAGACTCGGAAGGGATCGGAGTGTACGCTCGAGACGGACGTTTGTCACCCGAAGCGGAGACACTGCTGCGGGAACAAATCGCCGGGATCTGGAAGGCTACGACGTGCCTGCCGGAACGTCAAAAGAGCGTCTTTCTGCTGCGCTTCGCGGACGAGATGACGCTGCTGGAAATTGCCGCCGCCACGGGCTTGTCGGAGAACGCCGTAAAGGTGCATCTATATCGGGCCCTACGGACCGTTCGCACGCATATGGGGAGACCGGAATGAATTCGCATTTATCTCTAGAAGAGATCTATCAGTGGCTCTCAGGAGAGCGCCGGGAGGAAGTAGAAGAGCATTTTCACGAATGCCCAGCTTGCGAGGCAGAAATGCAGCAGTTTCAGAACGCTCTCGCTGGATTCCGAATCTCGCTGGAACAGTCGCCGGTACCGGCGGTGAGTTATTCGCGGGCGCGCCAGACATTACCACGCTGGGTTCTGGCGACAGCGGCGCTCGCTCTCATGGTCGTAGCGCCGGTGTACTGGAACGCGCGCCAGCAACGTGCGGCCGAACAGAGTAAGACGGATGAACTTTTGCTGGAACGAGTGAATGCAGGATTATCGCGAACCGTTCCCCCGTCCATGGAACCGCTGATGCAACTGATATCGAAAGAGGAGCAATAAACATGCACGTATGCAGACTAGGACTGTTGGCGATTCTAGGCGCCGCGGCGGCCGCAGCCCAGACAGTTCCCAAAGCGCTGGAAAGTTCGACGCCGGGATTGTCGCCCTTCGCGATCAATTACAACTTCAACTACAGCTTCGGGGTCCGATCGGGCAAGTGGTGGACCAGTCCGGAGATGGCGCAGAAGTTGAACCTCACCGAAGACCAGAAGCGCCGGATGGACGATATCTTTCAGCAGCATCGCCTGAAGTTGATCGACCTGCAGGCGGCGCTGGAGAAGGAAGAAATATCCTTGGAGCCGTTAGTGGGCGCCGATCCACCGGACGACGCGAAAGTCTTTGCCCAGATCGATCGCGTGGCGCTGGCGCGCGCGGAACTGGAGAAAGCCAATTCCCGCATGTTATGGCAAGTCCGGCGCGTGCTGACACCGGATCAATGGAAGCAGCTGCAGACATCACAGCCGCAACTCTTGAAGCCGCTGAAGGTCAAGTAGCGTACAGCCCATTCGTCCGAATGTATTCGGCGACGGCTTTCGGCAGCTCCGCCGGTGTCTCCCCGCGCGCTAGCGCCGCCCGGATCTCCGAAGACGACACCGGCAGCGCGACCGTTTCGAGCCGGTGAACCCGCGCTCCGGGAGGACTCGAGTATTGGTGCCCCGGCCGCGTGACCACGATAAATTCCACTTCCCGCACGACGTCCTGCCACCGAAACCACGTCTGGATTTCGGCGAAGGCGTCGGCGCCGATCACGAAGAATATGTCCCCGCCCATGCCCTTCACGAGCTCGATGGTGTAGATCGAATAACTCTTGCGAGCTTCTTCTTCCAGGCGCGACGGCGAGAAACGCGGGTCTTCCTTGCACGCCAGCTCGACCATTTTGTAGCGATGCTCGTAGGGCGTGCCGGCTTCCTTGTGGGGCGGATTCGCGGCCGGGACAAACAATACCTGATCGAGCGAGAAAGCATCCGCCGCCTCGCGCGCGACCACTAAATGCGCGCGATGGATGGGGTCGAAGGTCCCGCCGAATATGGCTCGTCTCATGCTTATTTCGCGAAAATGTGTTGCAGCAGCTCCGCTTCGTTCTCGATCTCGATCCCGATGCGCAGGCAGTATATTTTGAGCGGCAGTTCTGCTCCGGCGGGAACATTCATCATATCTTTTTCGGTGGTCACCAGCGCTCGCGCGCCCGCGTCCATGGCCTGGCGTACGATTTCTTCCAGATCGGCTGCCGTGTAGCGATGGTGATCGGGAAACACCAGACGCGGCGCGGCACGGATCCCGATGGTTTCGAGCGTCCGCCAGAACGTTCGCGGCTGGCCGAGGCCACAGAAGGCGCCGACTGGTCCATCCGGCGGCAGATCTACCGCAACAACCCGAGCATGAAAAATCGGCGCGCGAGGGTTATGCGAGCGAATCAACTTCTCGATGCCGGAGTGCCGGCTCTCCGAACGGGTAATGACGACGGCCGTCGCTCGCGCCAGAGCTCGAAATGGCTCACGCAGCCGGCCCAGAGGGAAGATGCCACCACCCAGAGGATCCAGCGCGTCGATCAGCACGATATCGTGATCGCGTTGCAAGCGGAAATGCTGGAATCCGTCGTCGAGCAGGAAGACGCCCGGGTGCAGTTCCTTTTCCATGCGACGGCCAACTTCGTAACGATCAGAGCCAATCCCCACATGCGCGGCGGCCTGACGCACGTAGGTTTGCGCCTCGTCGCCCGTCTGCTCCACGGGTGCCGCTCCGCCTTGCGGAACGATCACGTCTCGGCGCGATTTACGGCCGTAACCGCGTGTCAAGATCGCCGGATTTTGTCCCGCTTCGGCTAGTCTCTGCGCCAAATGCGCCACGAAGGGCGACTTCCCCGCCCCGCCCATGGTGAGCGCGCCGATGCTGATCACGGGCGTGTCGAGCTTGTTCGGGCGAGTTCGTGCGATGTTCAGCGAGTGCCCTGCCTTCCAGAACGCGGCGAGCGTCCCGAGCGTCAGCCGAGCCTCCAGAGTATGCGACGGATCGGGCACCGCCTCATCCGCCGCCGCCAGGATCTGCTGAACAGCGCGATCGGCCGTTCCGCGTTTCGCCGCGGCGAGCGAGCCTGCCCGGGCGCCGATTTCCGCCGCGCGTCTGGGATTTTCGAGCAGCGACTCAACAGTGCTCGCGAGAGCATTGGGGCCGTCGATTTTGATCACCGCGTCGGCTGCCGAAAACTCGTCCATGATGGCCGCGAAGTTTTCCATGTGCGGCCCCACGATCACCGGTTTGCTGAAATAAGCCGGCTCCAGGATGTTGTGCCCACCCCGCTTAGGCAGCGTTCCGCCCATGAAGACGATCGTGGCGCGTTCAAAGAGCCCCGCAAGCTCGCCGATGGAATCGAGCAGCAACACTCCTGGCAGATTCGGACTCGTCCCGCCATCGGATCGCCGCACAAACGAGACGCCCGCTTTCGCCAGTTTCTCCGCAACCACCGGGAATTGCTCCGGCCGCCGCGGAGCGATTATTAACAACAGCCTCGAATAATGGGAGCTTACCCTTTTGAAAGCCTCGATCACGACATCGTCTTCATCGGGATCACCAGGTTCCACCGGTGCCGTGGTGCTCGCCGCGATCCATATGGGGTCTCCTGGCAAATCCAGTGCGATCCCCGCGGCCGGCGGCGTGAAATCGTATTTCAGATTTCCGGCGACGCGAACACGATCGTTCGGCGCGCCCGCGATCAAATACCGCTCGCGATCCTGCTCGCTCTGGACCAGAATCGCATCCGGCCACCGGAGAACGTGGTGGAAAAACCCGCGCCATTGCCGGTAGCGTGGCAAAGCGCGATCGGAAATCCGGCCGTTGACGATGATGAGGCTCGCCCCCGCACGCTTCGATTCGCGGTAGAGATTCGGCCAGATCTCCGTTTCGAGCACGACCACCACGGCCGGGCGTAGCCGCCGCAGAACGCGCCGGATAACGGACCGATAGTCGAAAGGGGCAAAGAATACACCATTCGCGAGCCCTGCCAGCCGCCGGTCGGCAACCTCGCGGCCCGCCAGGGTGCTGACCGACACGAAAATCTCGGCATGCGGCTGGACCCGCCGTACTCGCTGGACAAGTTCTACCGCCGAGAGCACTTCGCCCACCGAAACAGCGTGAAACCAGAAGGAGCCGGGACCCGTCGGCTTAAAGGACGGGGGCAGGAACCCGAACCTCTGGTCCATCCCGTGGAAGTAACGTGGGTCGCGTAAACCTCGATAGAGTAGATACAGGATCAGCGCCGGGCTGAGCGCGATCTGGAGAACCTGGTAGAGGAAATAGATGAAACGAGTCGCGTTAATCGTTCTTTTGAGTATACCGGCGGCGATGGCGGCGGACAAGGACAAAGGTCGTTTCGCCCCGGAATCCGCGTCGTCGTATGCCGGCCACCAGACCCAGGAAGGCATCACCATCGCGGCCGTTCCCTACGTCACGGAAGAACAGGCTAAATCGGCGTTCGGCAAGGTGAACCCGTACGAGCACGGCATCCTGCCGGTGCTGGTGATCATTGAAAACGGCTCCGGCAGCGCGCTGCGCCTGAACCTGAAGGTCCAGTTCGTCGATCCCGAGAATCACCACCTGGACGCGTATCCGCCGGAGGACTTGATTTACTACCAGGGCGTCAAGAAGCCGCCACACATCGGGCCGGCGACCTCGCTGCCGATTCCCCTGCCACGCAGGCAGAAAAAGGGACCCCTGAATACTCCGGAGATCACCAATCGGGCACTTTCCGTGAAGCTCATTCCTAACGGCGAAAAGGCGTACGGCTTTTTCTACTTCGAAGCCGAGTACAACCGTGGATCGATGCTCTATGTGAACGGTCTGAGCAACGCTTCCAACGGCAAAGAGTACTTCTACTTCGACCTGCCGCTGGAGACCAAATAGAACAGCCTACGGGTTGTCGATCACCACGTTCATTCCAGCGCTATCCAGAGCTGGCACGATGCGCGACAACCCCTGATTATTAGTGATCCGAATTCCGAACACATGCGGCCCGTTCGGGATCGTAGTCGTGTCGAGCAGTGCGGAGAATCCAATGTTCGGACAGGCCTCGACACCCGTCAGCGACGCGCAGATATCGGGCTGCGGACTGCCGTAGGACGCGATGCCCCGCAATGCGCCGTCGACTAACAGAGTCACTGAAGATACCTGGCCGCCCGGCGAATACGCGAACCCGGAAACGTTCACGATCCCCGTCAGCCGGTCGTTTGGTTTCGGAGAGATGAGCCCTCCTAGGGGAGCCTGTTGCGCGCCGTTCTTCACGGTGAACGCCATGGGTGCGTCGGGAAGCGTGGTAAACCGTCCAGAATCGTCCTGCACGCGGATTTGCATGGAGTGAGGACCGTCGGGAAGAGGCGGCAGACTGGTCTGCGTGTTATAGGCCAAGGTCCAACCGACGCCGGAACAGTTCAGGGGCCGCGGAGTGGGGAGCGGCGAGCAGATATCGTTCCGGGTGACACCATACGTAGTGTTCGGATAAGTCAGACCGTCAATAAGCACGTCCACCCGCCGGACCGTCAGGGCCGGATCGTCGAAATAGGCGTATCCGCTGAACACGACGCTACCACTCAACTCCGCCCCCGCTGCTGGAAACTCGATCGCGCCCTTCGGCAGGCGACCCGGTCCCGCGCTTACAGCGAAGGAAACAGGATCCGTATCGCTGAAGCCCGCGCGAAGATTGGTGGCGCGCACGCGAATCGTGTGGATCCCGGGCGCCAAATTGAGTGCCGCCACGTCCAGATTCGTCTGAAAACCGACTTGTGGACATCCATGAACATTGTGCTGAGCGCAGAAATCGGGCCGCGGAAGGGTAGCACCAACCACAGCGCGCTCGATATCGTCGATGACAATATCCACCCGGCTGACTGTCGAATCGGAGTCGTAGGCGACGCCGCTCACCGTGAGTACGCCTTGCACGGTGGCGTTGGCAACGGGAGCCTCCAGGGTCACTTGCGGAACGCTGGAATAGTTGAAAGGCGGCTCCCATCGGAAAGAGAAGTTGGCTAGGGATAGCAAGCGAACACTCTGGGAGAAGAGATCGTGTCCATTCGAAATCCCGGTGGTCGGCCCGGAACCGCATCCCGCTGCCGTGGGCACCAGCGCCAGATTGCCGTTCCCGGCGCCGTAAGAAAAGTCGATGGCACCATCCTGGCTGAGAGTCACGCTGAAGTTAACCGGAGCGCCCGTCTGCGTTTCGGCGGCCCAGCGGAACACGACCTTCCCGGCAGTACCGACGTTCATAAACAGGCCCTCATTCGTCTGAGCCGTGCCAAACGTCAGAGTGGTCCACAAAGGAGCGATTCCGGCGTAGTGCGCCAGCGCCGTGGAGTCCATGCACGCACTGCTCACCGGAACATCGAAAGAGATCAGCCCGTTGGTATAAACCTGTGCCGAGGTGTACTTCTTTGAGTAAAACGGGAACGCAAAAGGCAAGCTCAAAGAGAGTCTGGCGTTGGAAGAGGTCGTCAATCGAACCTCGGCGCCGGTAACCGGAGCCGGTTGTGGAACTGTCAGGGCATAAGGCACCTGCGTTGGAATGCTGGCGATCATCACCTGGACAGCACCGGATTCATTGGAGAAGTCGACGTAAAATACGTTGACGAAGTCGAAGGTGCTGAGGCTCAGGACGCCGTTATTGCGGGTGACGGCGCCCGTGGTGGTCGGAATGGTTCCCACGTAAATCGAGCCGCTGCGAACCAGCACCAGTTCCTCCCGGTCCCCCACGACGCTGGTCAGCTGCACTTTGACGGTGGGCTGAGTGTAATTCGCGTCGGCCAGAAGTACGCGCAGCGGTTCACCGTTCACGATGGAATCGTCGTAAAACTTCACGCGCCCCGTCGCCGAGGGGGTATCGAAAGAAGCAACCACGTGAACCGTGTCGCCGCCCGAGGAGTATGCCAACACGCCCAGGCCGCGCTTCGCGAATCCGGCCCACAGCTGGCTCTGACTCTTGCCGTCGAAGTCCACGCGGTCGGCCAACAGAATGGCGTCGCGCATGTCCACCATGGAAGGCGCGGGAACCGAGAGCTTCATCCCGTCCATCACCAGCATCCGGACGCGGCGGCGGCCCTCGTCATCTCCGAACTGGGCGACGAGATTCGCCCGGATCTCCATCAACGCTTCGACCCATATTTCGCCGTCGGCGTGAACCTCGGGGGACGATATCACGCTTCCTAAATTGGCGTACGTGATCGGATTCACGTCCAGGCTGGTGGAAAACGGTCTGCTGCGGCCGCCCGTTCCCCAGGCCTGGAGGAAATACTGCCCGGCGGGATAGACGCCATCAGGAGGCGCCCCGCTGGGAAGCGTGTATTCGAGGCCGTAAAAATCGCTCCACGCTTCGCCCATTGAGCGTCCTTGAAAGGTTGAGTAGCCCTGCCGGACCAGGCGAGTGCTGACGCCATGGGTGTACTCGTGAATGATGATCTCGGCATCCAGAGCGCCGTCGGTGAAAAAACCGCCGGCTCCGGAGAACGACGCGAACATTCCCACTTCAGAGGCATCGCCATCATCCGAACCCCGGCTCGTGAAGAAGGAGTTCACCAGGAGCGGCGAACCTGTCAAGGCAGCGCCATAGTGCGAGTAAGCCAAAATAGGATCGCCACCCGAGCCGCCGCGGCCGAAGTTATCCTGCTGGTAATTGCCGGCGGCTTCGTCGAATCCATATTGGTAGTGCAGGTCGTGCGCGCGGTTGATCCAGTAAAACAAATTCACATTGACCGCGTCGCTAAACAGCAGCGGATTGGGCCCGGCCGTGAAGGCGAAGCTGAAGGTTCCGTCGGGAGCAACGGTGGTCTGCGGAGTTATGAAGTCCTGCGCCAGGCGGTTTTCGCCGATGATGGCGTTATTGCCTGCGGTGCCGTTGCCGCTCACCCAGCCGGATGGCGATGCAACCACGTCCCCGACCAGCGGCACTGTGACACGATCCACCACGGGCGGCGCACTGATAAGACGGATTCCCGGGGTGGGATTGGGCTGCGGTGAGCCTTTGTCGAATACCTGACCCGTAGGAGGCGTGGCGAAGAAGGTAAGTTCGGCCTTATCGAGGATCGCGCCGCTGCTGTCCTCGACTACAACCGCGTATCGGCTGACCGCATCCTGATCGGTTACCGTGAAGGCCCATGCGAGGCGCAGCATTCCGCGCAGTCCGAACCAAACCAGTCGCCCTTCGATGTCGCTTCCGAAATCGCCCGCTGCGAACACAATTGCGTCCGCGCGTCGAGTCGCCCGAGCGACTTGCATCGGGGCGAAGTTAGCACCCAAAGCCGGGTTCACCGCTTTCACGGCGGATCGAACGGCTGACAGAGAAGACCCGGGCGTCACCTGCCCTGACGATGCCGGGTTCGCATACAGAGTTCCTCCGGCGCTGATCACGGCGCCGTTACGGTCGAGGTTGGTGACCCACTCGGCGTTCCATACCTCGATGCCCTGAAACTGCTGGCGGAAGACCATATGCGTCACACCGTTGTGGCCTGTCTGGTATTGCTTCGCCAGGAACACACCGGAGATGTCATCCGGAGTCAGGGACAGGTCGGAGGCCTTCGACTCCAGAAACCGTCGAGCGAGATCCTCGGGGCGGCCCGCCGCCGGCTCGGTCAAGGGCGTGTTTCCAGCGAAAAACCTCCCTTTCGTCTCCGGATTTTGTGAATAAAGAGAAGAGATAGTAACAATAGCTAAGAGTGCGACGGATTTCATGATGGGAAAATATCATATCAAACGTGATATACCCCCGGCACCTGAAAACGCTGAGGAGACTGTCTTTAAACATTCACAATCGCGGCGAATGACACCGGGTCCAGACTCGCGCCACCCACTAGCGCCCCATCCAAATCATCCTGCTCCATCAGATTCTTGATGTTGTCGGGCTTCACGCTGCCGCCATAAAGAATACGGCAGGCCTGAGCAGCTTCGTCGCCGAAACGAATGCCGATCTGCTCACGCAGGAAGTGATGGGCTTGAGCGGCCATTTCGGGTGTGGCGGTACGGCCCGTGCCGATGGCCCAGACCGGCTCATAGGCGATCACGATTCGCGCGAACTGCTCCGGAGTCAGCCCGCACACTCCGCCCGAGCACTGCCTCGCGAGGACGCGTTCGGTCTGTCCGCCCTCGCGCTCTTCCAGGCGCTCCCCGACGCAGACGATAGGAGTGAGCCCGGCTTCTACCGCTGCTGCGGTCTTCTTCAGAACCGATTCGTCAGTTTCGCCGAAATACTGGCGGCGCTCGCTATGGCCAACGATCACCCAGCGGCATCCGGCCGCAACCAGCATAGGCGCGGAAACCTCGCCGGTGTAGGCGCCCTCCTTGAGCCAAAAGAGGTCCTGCGCACCGATGCCGATCGCGGTGCCGCGTGCGGCATCGACCGCGGCGGCGATATCCACAAACGGAGGACAGACCACGATTTCGACGCGGCTCGCGGCGGTAACCATGGGGGCGAGATCGTGCAGAAAACCGACCGTCTCGGACGGCGTTTTATACATCTTCCAATTTCCGGCAATGATGGGACGGCGCATGGGGAACTTTCAGGATACCGGAACCAGCTTGTCGTGGTCATAGATCGGAACTGCGTAGTGGCCCGTCTCGGGAAAACCGGTTTCCACCAGATGGGGGAGTTGTTCGAGTTCCACACCGCACTGCCGCGCGATTTCTTCCGATAGGCCCTTCGCGACTTCGGTTCCCGAAAGCCGGGCGAGGTGCGCCAATCCCGCAATCCAGCCCTCCGCATCGCCGCCCGACACTTTAAACGCGGCCTGGGCGCGTTTATGGACACCCCTCAAGGTCTGCCCAAACGTCGCAAACGCCGAGATCACCATACCGGCTTGCGCCGCAAGCGTTACGTTCGCCGAGGACGCGTTCTGAGCGTTGTAGATGCGCCAAACCAGGATCACTACTACGGGCAAGAGTCCTGCCCAGAAAGAGTTCACGTACTTGGTCTTGATCAACATCAATTGGTACCCGACGATGCCATCGACTTCTCGGCGGTACGCCGACCGAAGCAGCCTCTCCGGAATCAGGAGATCGCCGTGCGATCCCGCCCTGGGACCAAGCCGAGGCGAAACTTCTTCGGGCAAGATATACAGCCGCCGCAGCGGGACACCCATTCGCTTCGCCATCGCCCATACCTCGTCATGCAGCTCCCCAGCGTTCGTAAGTCCTCCGCGGAGTCCCTCGGCGCGCATGCGAAAGTGCCAGGCGGTGAGAGCGATGGCGGCGCCCAATCCCAGCAGAGCGATTACAGTCGGAAGGTTAAGCGGCCTTTGGGGATCGCATAGCAACACAAGGACGGTCGCCACTGGAACCTCGGCCATTACGCGCGAAAAAGACATGGACAGGATCCGGCCCATCAACATATTCGGGACGATGGCGCGCCACGCCGACGACGCGATGATGATCTCGGTTCCCCACCGCAGGAACAGAGCGAGGGTGCCATACCAAATCAACCCACGGACGTCCGCGCCGAGCCCTTCCCCGCCTGACCAGAAACCGGCGATGGCCAGACCGTAGTAACTCACCGAGAGGACCAGCCAACAGCCCCAATAGAACAGAGGGAATCGTGACGACCACCAGGCGTTGCCGCGCGCCGAAAAAGCCCCGGCGATGCTAATGGCCACAAGAAGAACGGCGCCAATCAGGAACAATCGCACGTGGGCCGGCGGCACTCCGTATGTGAGTGTGGTGTCAGGAAAAGGCCGCCGCAGCGACCTCATATCGAGATACCACCGCCAGCCGTCCCGAAACCAGTTATCGGACACGACGGGCAGAATTTCGGAAGCTGAACCGTGCGGCTTATGCTCGAAAAACGTGATTAATTGCGTGACGCCCTCGCGGCGGAGCTGTCCCGCGATGGCTTCCGGGCGGAATTGCGCCACGATCTGCGCGCCGTGCAGCGTTTTTGGCTGGAAGCACTCGGTATCCAGAATCCAATCAGGACCATCCCGTCGTTGGCTGGTGATATGCGGACGGCACCCGACGGCGGTCTCGATCGCGTCTTCATACTGCACTGCGTCTCTGTGATCCGGAACTGTGACGCGTACGCACATCAGCCCTTCCGGATGCGCTGCCAGCTCGAGCCATGCGGTCTTGTCGACACTCGGCGGAGCATGGTACCCGTTGCCCAGGTCGAGATTCCAGGGGTACTTTCGCCATGGACTGTGTTGGTTCGTCAGGAGCACGCGATACGCGTACTCGGCTTGGCGGCGATAGACTATGCGCCGCTCAAACCATCTGGCTCGCGCATCCAGATACGCTTGGCCCAACTCCTGCCACGAAGCGAAGGTCTTCTGGAGACGCTCCGCGGCGGGAAGGATGATAGCCCACGCTTCATTCTCATCCAGATATCCGGCTGCGGAAGCCCAGCGTGCCACATTGATCAGGCGCGCGTAATTCCAACAGATGCGCATCGGATCCGGATCGTCACGAAGAAGCGCCTGAACCAGACTCGGAAGATCGGTTTGAGACCGGACTTCCCACGAATCAAAAAGCTGCCGGCGGCGCGTTTCAGCGACCTTGCTAGTGTCCTCTGCGCCGCCCAGTAGATCCAGCCGCTCGCCGTTCATCTGGGCGAGTAGCGCACCCGCGCCAAGTGCCCATTCTCTTTGCGCCTGAGTCTGACTCAAGGCAGGTAATGCGAGACAGATGGCAGCCAGCAGTATCCGGGCAGCCATTGTGCTTTCGATTACGTTAGGCGGAAGCCGCGGAAGGAATCGATCAACGCGAAGTTCGTCCGGACTTCGCTGACCTTTTCGCCACGCTGCTCGATCCGGGATTCGTCGACGTTGCCCAGGTTGCCGTCGGAAGCCATGCGGAGGTACTCGACCTTGGCCGGATCGATACCCATGATGCGGCAGCAGGTGGCGTCGACGGCAGGCAGGTCGCGGCCCATCACCAGCACGTTCGCGGGCTTGGGAGTGCCCTGAATCGGGCCGTTGCCTTCCATCCCGACGATGCCGTCGACGATCGCGAAACTGCGGCGAAAAATGCGATTCAATTCCACGATGGATTCGGGAATGCCGATGTGGTGCAGCTCGTTCTTGGGCCATCCATAGACCGATCCCGGAACGAGCCCGAAGAAGTTCTTCATCGAAAGCGTAGCGCCGGCCCAATGGTGCGTTTTCATTTTGGCCAGCGAAACCACCAGATCGGCCCGCAACGCGGTGTTCGGGAAATACATTTCAGCGCGGTCGGCGAACTTCTGCACGGAGCTCACATCGTCGCGGTTGAGATCCACGAACAAGTCGTCAAACTTAGAGATATCCCGGTAACGCGCCATCTCCACCAGCGAATACGTATCGCGGCGATGACCGGGGCCTTCGCCGATGACGACCTCGGCGGCGCCCAGCGACTTGAAGACCTCGTAGGCCGCCGCGACCACCGAGACATCGGTATTGATGCATGTGTTCGGATCGAACTCCACCAGGTTTGGCTTGAGCAGGACCTTTTGATCGCGAACGTCCAGGCCGCACTCGCGGACGCCGCGCAGAATGCGTTGCGCCAGATCGTCGGAATAGGACGACGCTTTCACTACTACGACGGGCGAGGGGCCGGCGGGCGCGTTGCGTCGCGAGCGCATGCCTTCCCAGCCGGCATAACCGGCCAGCAGTCCGGCGCCTGCCAGAGGAAAGAAATCTCTCCGTTTAATCTTCATGCCTTCTCCGTCTTCAGGAAGCGGAAGTTTCCATCCGGTGCACCTAGAGCCTCGAGCGCCACAAACATCAGATCCGGCGAACCGGATCCTTTCGAGGGGCCCGTTGTTTCGGGAACCGCAACATCGTTCAACCGCAGCGCGATGGTGATCCAGGCACGCGCCAGTGAGGACGGGGTTTCTTGCAGCCACCGCGTCGCCAGATCGATCGCGCTGAACGCTTCCTCGCGTCCTTGGAGTCCCAGCAACGCCAGGGCGGTGGTTTCCGGGTAGGACCGTTGATCCTCGCCCAGCGTCCAGGCACTGCCGTAGTTCCAGCCTCCGTCCTTGCACCGGACGTCCAGCAGCAGGGCTTCGCCCGACTGGACGCGCGCGGCCACCTCAGGGGCGGGCAAAAGGGCGTAAGCCTTCTTAAGAGCGATCAACGTGTGGGCCGTCGGTTCCACCCAGGAGGATGTGCCCGTCTTCCATGGCCAGCCTTTCAGGCTCAGGTTGCGCCCGGGGTCGACCAAACCGAATTTCGCCAATGCTCGCCGCCAGATTTCCGATTCCGTTCCGGCGGTCTTCAGAAGGTAGGCCAGGCCTTTCAGAAACGTTCCGTCCACGTCTCCGCGGAGGTGCGCCAGGGTCAGGCAGAGGGCCGTACCCCAGCCGGAAACGGCCGCCCCGGCCGTGGGAGGCCAGCTACCGTCGGGCTGCTGCCAGGATTTGATCAGGGCCCAGGCACGGTCGGCCGCAGGATCGCCATGGAGCACCAGGGCGCCATAAAACGTAGGTTCCAGCCACGACTGTTTGCCATTGTAATAGCTCCAGCCGCCATCGGGATTTTGAGAGCGCCGGAGTATGCCCTGGCGCACTCCCAGATAGGAGTCGACCACGAGGAATAGATCGGCCCAATCGACCCTAAGCGTTAGATCCAAGGACAGTTCCGGTACTAGCGGCCAGTACAATTCCTGCGCCCTGGGACACGGTACTAGGCGCTAAAGCGTTCCATTCCGGGGCTCAGTGGTTTATCCTAGATTCCATTCGAGGAGCCACGAGGACAACGTGTTGAACCAACTGCTTCTTCAGTATGCGTACTTACAGGTTTTGGACCTGCTGACGACCCTGGCGTTTATGCTCCACGGCGTCCGCGAAGGTAACCCCTTGGTGCGCTTGATGATGCACGCAACGTCCAACCCGTTGAACGGGCTTCTGGCAGTGAAACTGATCGCGACCGGCCTAGGGCTCTATTGCTGGCGGCTGGGCCGGGGTAAGCTGCTCGCCCGGATTAACGTCATATTCGCCGTGGTCGTCGCCTGGAACCTGGCGGCGCTGATTCTGGCGGCCTTCTAGCGCCTCTTACCCCTCATTGCCGGGCGAGGGCATACTCCAGGGATTGAAGCAGCCACTCGCGATTGGTTTTCACGTCTGCGGTAAGCCGGCCGACCAGTTCCTCGCGATTCTCGTATAAGCGATATCCAGCGCGCGGCCGAAGGTAGCCTCGGGCCTTAGGCTCCCTGCGGAACGCCTCTTCTTCGCCCAGTTCGGCGGCCAGCTTCTCATAGCGGCGGCGATTGTCGAGCAGCGCCTTCACCAGAAACGGCATCACCGTCGAATAGTCGGCCTGCATGCTTTCGGTGCCGCTCTGATAGGTGTCCTTGTCCACCTTCCCCCAGGTCACGGCCTCGGCCGGGGGACATGACGAAAGCGAACCATCGGTCACCGGCGCGGTGACGATCTGGACGTCGAAGTTATAGCCGCGAACATCCGGCAGGCCGAGCACCTGGCCCAGCGCGGGCTCCGGCTGCAGGTTGTAGTTCTTGGGCACGCCGCCGCCGAGAATCAGTGTCCCGAGCGCGTTTGGCGGATTGTCGAACAGCCCCCAGCGATGATAGGCACACGCCTCGTAGACTTCGGCGTGCAGGTCGATCTCGAACTTGTAGGGACCGACCAAACCGGCCTGGCTCATGGCCCACAGCTTCATCGAGTTCAGAAAAATGCTGCCGTCGGCGGCCGCGCCCACGAAAATCGGGATCGCCAGGCGGTGGCAGGTGGAGAGCAGGCCTGCCGGGACGCGATTCAGGCGCTCCTGCTCGGCGTAGAACGCTCCCAGGCGGTAGCGCAGCTCCGTGCCGGTCATGCGGCGTTGAAATTCGGGGCGCAGCAGGACGGCGGAAAGGAATTTATCCTGATCGAGGAGCACGTCCTCGCTGAAGGCCATGTCGGTGACGCGAATGGTGTGCTCGTCACGGAGTGCGCCGTCATCGCCCCAGATGGGAACTTCGAAGACGGGATCGCGATGCGCATCGAGGCTGCGGTGGCCGTCGTGATAACAAGCCGCGTCGGTAGTGGAGAGATAAGCGATCCAGCCTGCTTCGAGCAGCGGGATCAGCCAGGCCTGGTGCTGGCCGCTGACGGTTACCGGTCCGGAAACGGCGAGTGTCAACGGGCAGCCGGTGCCGATGGCGCGGTCGAGGATCGTATAGATGCGGCGGAGGAAGGCTCCTCCGAACGCCGGGAAGCAATGGGTGAACAGCTCGTCCAATGTTTCCACTTCGTCAACGCGGCGGACACGGACTTGAGAACGGTCGTTCTTGGAAAGCTCTGACATTGTAGATTTGATCTTACTCAAATTGCCGGCGGAAACTCTCGATCTCGCGCTTGAGTTCGTCGACCTCGCGCTCGAGCGCTGAGACCCGGCTTTCGAGGCTCTGCCTAGGGACGCTGGATGCCGGCTCGTCCTCGGCTTCGTTATGAGATGCTCCGCCATCCCAGAGATGCCGCCAGCGGCCGCGGGTGGCTGGAGCCGCTAACGGATCGGGTTGGCGAGCGGCCAGCGCTTCCAGAACGCGCTCGACCTCTTCCATGTCTTCGAAGGGATGCATGCGCTCGGTGCGCCCGCGCAGTTCGCCGACTGTCTGCGGTCCGCGCAGCATCAGCACGGCCAGGAGCGCCAGCTCGCGGCGGCCAAGATTCAGGGTTTCGCCCAGGCGATGCGCGTATTTTTCGACGCGATGGCCAGCGCCACTGACCTTCATCACCAGATGCTTCTGCCGCAAAAGTTCCAGGCCTTGCGCCACGGTGGTTTCGTCGTAATTCACGATGGGCTCGCGGCTGGATTTCTGGTTGCAGGCGTTCTGGAGCGCGTTGAGCGTGAGGGGATAATACTCGGGCGTCGTCAGGTCTTTTTCCAGCAGTGACCCGAGCACGCGCACTTCGATCGGGTGCAATGGTTCCACTTTGCTATGATCGCGCACTGACGGAGTTACGCTCAACGACTTTCGCGGCTCGAAAACGCTGTCAGAGCGGCGACAGTAATGGAGCGGGAGCTATAGTGAAATCAGATGGCACTCGTTCCTCCCTACATCGCTGCGCTTAAGCCCTACAAGCCCGGGCGGAACGCCGCCGAGGTCGCGAGAACCTACGGCCTGAAGCGCGTCGCCGGGCTGGCATCGAACGAAAATCCTCTGGGACCCTCGCCCCGCGCGCTGGAGGCGATCCGGGCCCATCTGAGCGACCTGCATCATTACCCCAATAGCGGCCTGGACCTGCGCGAGAAACTGGCGGAGGAATACGGGACCAAAGTCGCGAACGTGATCGCCGGCAGCGGCTCGGACAGCATCGTGTCGGATATCATCCGAACCTTTCTCGGCGACCAAGATGAGATTCTCACTACCGAGGCAGCCTTCGGCGGCTTCCAGGTGCTGGCTCATTCTCGCGGCGTCGCGTATCGAACCGTGCCGTACGACAACTGGCATTACGATCTCAAGAAGCTGGCCGCCGCCATCACCGAAAACACCAAGATCATCTATCTGGCGAATCCCAACAATCCGACCGGGACGATCTTCACGCGCCAGGAGTTCGATGCGTTCTACCATCACGTGCCGCAGCGGGTTCTGATCCTGCTGGACGAGGCTTATTTCGACTACGCGCGCGACAATCCGCGGTATCCGGATTCGATGCATTACCGCTATGACAACGTCATCACGCTGCGGACGTTTTCGAAAGTCTATGGGCTGGCGGGGCTGCGGATCGGCTATGGCTTCGCGCATGAGGACCTGATCGCCGAGCTGCTGAAGGTGAAGCTGCCGTTCGAGCCGAGCACTCCGGCGCAGGCTGGCGCGATCGCGGCGCTGGACGATAAGGAATGGCGGCACCGGTCTCTGGAGCTGAACGCGCGCGGCTTGCGGCGGCTGACACAGACGCTTGGCGAACTGGGGTTGCAGGTGGTGCCCTCGGAGGCGAACTTCGTTCTGGCGCCTCTGGAGAGCCGCGAGGCGGCCGCGACCCTGGCCGATCAGCTATTGCGGCGTGGCGTGATTATTCGTCCGATGGAGTCCTGGGGCCTGCCGCAGTGCGTGCGGATCTCGACGGGAACGGACGAGGACCTGGATCTGTTGTTCGAAGCTCTACGAGAAGTAAGACAGGCGAGTTTGTCGCCTGTCAAATAACGCTATTTGTGTTCCTCAGCCTTGGCTGGAGCAGGCTCCAGGGGTCTCGGCGCAGGAGTCTTTAGCGGATTCATCGAATCGGGCGCGGGCGTCGCGTTCTCCATGTTCGGCATGTTCCGCGGCGGAAAGTTGTTGCGCGACGTGACGTCCAGGAAGTCGAACATCAGGAAAATACCCAGGAACAAGAACCCCGCGATGGCGATAATGGAGTTGACCGGCTTATCCCAGATCAGGTGCATGAAGAACAGCCCGACCAGCGTGGCCTTCACCGTGGCGATGGCCAGCGCGATGACGACGTTCGCCGAGCCGAAGTTGAACGACGCTGCAGCCACCGTAATGATGGTCAGAAACAGCAGCGCGAACAGATTGGCCGTGTAAATCTTCGGGCCGCCATGATGGGCATGGGATTCGGGTTGTTGGGAATGGGATTCAGTATGATTGCTCATGAGATCAAATAGTACAGCGGGAACAGATAAATCCAGATCATGTCAACGACGTGCCAGTACAGCCCCACCAGGTCAACCGGAGTGTAGTATTCACTGGTGAAATCGCCGCGCCGGGCGCGCATCACCAGCCAGCTTAGCAGCCCGATGCCCACCAGGACGTGGATTCCGTGCAGGCCGGTCATCATGAAATAGAACGCAAAAAACGTGGCGTAACCGTGGGTGCCTTTGATCAGGTCCTCGGATTGATGCGCATAGAAGATTCCGGGCAACAGACCATCATGAAACTTGTGTGCGTACTCGACGTACTTGATGCACAAGAATACGCAGGCCAGCAGAATGGTCACCACCAGGTATCGGACGGTTTTCTTTTGCTGGTTGGTCTGGGCGGCGTTGACGCCCATCACCATGGTCCAGCTGGAAATCAGCAGCACGATGGTGTTGATGGCGCCATACAGCGGGAAGGCACTCCCGAACACGTCCTGCTTCAGGTGTTCATGGGCTTCGATGAATTCCCCGGGATAGCGGTGCTGCATCAGGCCGAAGCCGACGAACAGGCCGCCGAACAGCAGTATTTCCGTAACGATGAACAGCCACATACCCAGCTTGCTGGTATCGAACTGCTGCTCCATCGTCGTGAAATGATGCTGATGGTAGGGGTTGTGCTCACCATGCTCATCGTGCCCGCCGTGCGAATGAACGTCCGTTGTGGTGGTACTCATTTAGTGCGTCACCGCCTTGGGCCGGTAATCGTAAGGCTCATGCTCGAGCACCGGCTGGTCTTCGAAGTTGTGCGTAATGGGCGGCGAGGAAGTCTCCCACTCGAGAGTGGTCCCGCCCCAGGGATTGTCCGGAGCGTCCGCCGGCTTGCGGAGCGATGCGAGCAGCACGGCCGCCGACATGAACAGGCTGAGTCCGATAATCCAGGACCCCACGGTCGAAAACGCGTGCAGCGGCTGGAACTGGTCCAGGTAGTTGTAGTAGCGGCGAGGCATGCCCCGGCTGCCCAGGATGAACTGCGGCAGGAAGGTCGCGTTAAAGCCGATGAACCAGATCACTGCGGTCACCCGGCCCCATTTCTCCGAGTACATGCGCCCGGTCATCTTCGGCCACCAGTAGTACAGGCCGCCGATGAATGCCGTCACGGTGGAACCCATCATCACGTAGTGGAAATGCGCGACTACGAAGTAGGTATCGGTCAGGTGGACGTCGGTCGAAAGCGTCCCCAGGAAAATGCCGGTCAAGCCGCCGATGGCGAACAGCATCAGGAAGGAAATCGCGTAGAGCATGGGCGTTTCCAGGCTGATATTGCCCTGGTACATGGTGCAGAGCCAGTTAAACACTTTGACGCCGGAGGGGATCGCGACCAGGAACGTCAGCGCCGAGAAGACCACGGTCGCTAATTGGGACTGGCCCGCGACGAACATATGGTGGCCCCAGACGATGAAGCTCACCAGAGCGAGCGAGATGCTGGAGTACGCAATGGCGCGGTAGCCGAAGATCGTCTTGCGCGAGAACGTCGGGATCAGTTCGCTGATGATCGCCATGCCGGGCAGAATCATGATGTACACGGCAGGATGCGAGTAGAACCAGAAGAAGTGCTGGAACAGGACGGGATCGCCGCCGATTCGCGAATCGAAAATGCCGATCTGGAAGACGCGTTCGAGCATCAGCAGAACCAGAGTGATTCCGAGTACCGGGGTCGCTAAAACCTGGATAACGGCGGTGGAATACATGCCCCACACAAACAGCGGCATATCGAACCAGCCCATGCCCGGCGCACGCAGCTTATGTACGGTAGCGATGAAGTTCAGTCCCGTGAAAATCGAGGAGAACCCCAGGACGAAAACGGCGGCCGTCATCAGGGTGACCGTGCCGGAAGTGGTGGTGCTATAGGGCGTGTAGAAGGTCCAGCCGGTATCGACCGCGCCGATAATCATCGAGGCGATCGCCATGACTGCGCCGACGATCCAGAGATAGAAGCTAGCCAGATTCAGCTTCGGAAACGCCACGTCCTTGGCGCCCAGCATGAGAGGAAGCACGAAGTTCGTCAACGATCCCGGGATGGACGGGATGATGAACAGAAACACCATGATGGCGCCGTGCAGAGTGAAGAAGCGGTTATATGTCTCCGCGGTGACCTGCAGGCCGAACAGCTTGTGGGCGGGTGTCAGCAGGGTGAGGCGGACCAGAAGCGCGAAAATTCCGCCCAGCAGAAACGCGATCAGCGTCCCCACCAGGTACATGATGCCGATGCGCTTATGGTCGACCGTGGTCATCCAGCTCCAGATGCCCTTGGTCTCGTTCAGGTAATTTTTCTTGGGTCGCGGCCGATCTCCGATCCGCGCGCCGCTAGTGACTACCGGTTCCATAATTGCCTTAACCTCATTCTCCTACTTCCCCGTTCCATTACTTCAGTGACTCGATGTAGGCGACCAGCCCATTCGCCTGATTCGGCTTCAACAAACCCTGGAACGTAGGCATAATCGGATCGAACCCTTTCACAACTTTAGCCTGCGGGCTCATCATCGATTCCCGGATATAAGCCTCATCGGCCAGGACCGACGTACCGTTGTTTAACTCCACCATCGAGCCGTAAACGCCTTTCCAGCTGGGACCCTTACTCTTGGACCCGTCCACGGTGTGGCAGGAATTGCAGCCTACGCGCTCAAACGTGATCTTGCCCCAATCCGCCGGGGTCTTCTTGGGATCCTTCCCGTTGAAGTAATCCTCCCACTCCGTGCCGCCGGTTTCCATCCACTTGGCGAAATCGGCGTCATTGTCGACGGTCAGGGTTCCATGCATGCCGGAGTGATCCTTACCGCAGTACTCCGCGCACGTGAAAACGTGCGCTCCGAGCACGTTGGGCGTGAACCAGACTTGGGTGTAGCGGCCGGGAATAATGTCATGCTTCACGCGCATATCGGGGACGAAGAAATCGTGCAGCACGTCCTCGCTGGTCATGGTGAACTTCACCGGCTTATTGATGGGAACGTGAATATCGTTGATGGTGCGCGATCCGTCCGGATATTCGAACTGCCACAGCCACTGCTTGGCGGTCACGGAGATTTCCATGGCCTCGCCCGGAGCCACGGCGTACTTCATCCAGCCGTTCAGACCCCAGAAGAAGATCCCGACACACAGGATCAGCGGGCCGACGCTCCACAAAACTTCGAGCGTGGTGTTGTGCGTCTGATGCGGCGTCACGCGCCCGGGCTTATAGCGATAGCGCCACGCGAAATACACCGAGGGGATCGCGATCATGAAAAACAGCACGGTGCACAGCCAAAACAGCGCCATGTAGATGAAGTCGATCTCTTTGGCGAATTCGGAGCCCTGCGGGGGCATCATCCATGCGCGCAGCCAGTCCATTAATTACTTCCCTTCCCTGATCCATTCATGGAAAACGGCGTCCTCATGCGAAACGCTCCTTGCGGCGATGCTCGGCACGGAACATGCGGAACAGAAACCATCCCAGAACCAGGATGGTCAGCACGCCGCCGGCCTTCATGAAGTTGTTGGCGAACAGCACGTACTTGCTCTCCACGGGATCGTAGTGATAACAGAACAACAGAACTTTATCGATGGTCGATGTGCTGCGGCTCTCAGCCGCCTCGGCCAGGCCGAAACGCAGGTCGAGCGCGCGGTAGTTGATACCGTACAAGTAGCGCGCCATCTTTCCTTCCGGCGTCAGGATCATGATCCCGGCCAGGTGCGCGTACTGCTGGATGCGCGGATCCCAGCGATAGTGATATCCGATCAGCTCCGCCAGCCGCTTGGCGTTATCGTCGCGATCGGTCAGAAAATGCCAGCCGGGAGCGGGCTTCCCGTAGCTCGCCAGGTAGCTCGCTTTCTTCTGGCGGGCGATTTCCGGGGTCTCGCGCGGATCGATACTGATGCTGACGACTTCGTAGTCCTTGCCCGGAGTCTGGGGCATCTGGCGCATGATCTCGACTTGCCTGTTGAGAATCAGAGTGCACAGCTGAGGGCAGTTGTAATACACCAGGTCCAGGAGCACCGGACGGCCCTTGTTGAAGAAATCGCGCAGCTTGACCACCTGGCCGTTTTCGTCGTTGAAGGTCAGGTCCAAATCGATCGCCCGGCCGAGATGTTCCTCGATACCGACACCCACCAATTGGGCGGGAATGCGGTTGGCGGCATCGGCGGCGGAAATCTCTTTCTCCTCACGGGGTTTATACTGCGCGAACGCACACGTCGACCCCAGCGCCAACAGCGCAGCTGAAATCGCGAATGTGCGGAACATCTTCATTTACTTCTTTCCGGCCTCGGGCTGCTTTCCTGCATCAGGTGTACCGGCAGCGGGCGCGGCTCCGGCAGCGGGCGCGGCTCCAGCAGCGGGCGCGGCCCCAGCAGCGGGGGTGGCCGGCTCTTCGGGCTTCGGCTCGGTGGGCTTGCCGGGATAGAACGTCTTGCCGGCGGCCTGATCGGCCAGGAACAATTCCTTGGCCCGCTCATACGGAATGCGCACGCGCGTCTTGGACGGATCGGCGTACTCGTAATGATCCAGGCGCCAGTTCGAGAGACTGCGCAGGTCGCCGACTTCTTCGCCGGGAACCGAGAGCACCTTTTCGTAGACCGCCTCGTTCCAGATCTTCTCGAAGTAGGACTGCAGAGCCATGATCGTCACCACCAGCGTGATCACGCTGACGATTACGAACATCGTGATCTTTCGAGTAGCCGGCTCGCTGTGGTCGAACCCTTCGTGGGGATCGTGATGGGCGACTTCGTGATCGTATTTCGTAGTCATTGTTTAGTCACGATACTTATGCATTCTCAAAGTGCAGGCTCTGCTCCAGCCGCAGATCGCCCGTGGGAACCATGGCGTGCTTGCGGAACCGGCTCCAGAAGACCAGCCCGGTAACACTCAGCGTTGCTCCGAGCGTGGCCAAGTCCAGCCAGTGTAGCTGCGGACCGTTGGGGTAGAACACCGGCATAACCACCCAATAGAAATCCAGATAAACCACCACCAGGCTCCACACCGACATCACACCGAGGATCGTCAGATTGCGCTTGGCCGGGCGGCTGATCAGCGTAAAGAACGGAATGAAGAACCGGATGAACGGCAGCGAGAGGCTGATGTACAGCCACGCGCCCGGCATCCGATGCCTGTAGAACTGGGTTTCATCGGGAAGGTTCGCGTACCAGATCAGCAGGAACTGCGAGAAACCCATGTAGGTATAGAAGCAAGTCATCGCGAACAGCCACTTGCCGAGATCGTGATAGTGTTCGATGTTGATCTGCTTTTCCAGAACGCCGGCCTTGCGGAAGCCCAGGCAGATCAGTATCATGACGGCAAAGAACCCTACGGCGCCGTCGGCCAGATAATACAGCCCGAAGATCGTCGAATACCAGCTGGGCTCGACGGTCATGAGCCAGTCATAAGCGGCGAGCGTGCCGATAGCCACGACCAGAAACAATCCCGGGGCGCTCCAGCGGGAGGCGATCCGCATCTGCCAGATAGAACGCTGGCTATCCGCCTTGACTGACTGCCGGTAGATCGCAAAAATCCAGACCGACCACAGCAGGAAGTAGCCGTACGTGCGGGCGATAAAAAACTTGTCGGTCAGGTAGCCCGACTTGGCGCGCAGGACTTCGCTCGAGTTGATCAGGGTCGTGTTGGTCCAGGAATAAATGTGATTCAGGCCAAAGGCGAGTGGCAGGAACAAAATCGCGCCCACCGGCAGAGTGATCATGATGTTTTCCATGATCCGGCGCATGGTCACGCTCCAAGCCGAGCCGCTCAGGAATTGCACCATCACGAAAAAGAACGCCGCGAGGCCGATCGCGCAGGTGTAGCAGAACGCTATCAAATAGGAGCGAAAGAAACGGTCGGGATCCTGAATATACCCGGCGATGCACGCCACGATGGAAATCAACGCCGCCAGCACCAAGGCGTTGCGGCCCTTCGACCAGCGGGCCGATTCCAGTTGGTAGCTGGCGGGTTCGGCCGCGGCTCCTTGGTGTGACCCATGAGATGAATTGCTCATTGATTCGATCCCTTGTATTGAACGCTCGATTGCAGCTCCGCCGGCACGTCGTTGATGGTGCCGTGAGCGGCGCGCTGCAACACGCGCAAGTAAGCGACGATGGCCCAGCGATCTTCCGGGCGATTCTGGAAGCCGTAGGGCGGCATCGTTCGCCGTCCGTAGGTGATCACGTTGAAGATATCGCCGTCTGCCATTTCGACGATGCGATCCTCCATCAAGTTCTGCGGTTGCCAGGCGGGCCAGCGCTTGGGCACCATGCCCTTCCCCAGGCCGGTTTCATCGTGGCACGGCGAGCAGTATGTATTGAAGCGCCAATGGCCTTCGGTCAGCACGGCCTCGGTGACCTTCACCGGGCTCTTGCCGACATACAGTTTCCCATCCATGCCGGTGTTGAACGGATTTTCTTCATTCATGTGGCCGCGGGCGATCACGCCTTCCGGAGGACGGCGGCTCTCGCGCTGATCGGCGAACAGGTCCGTGGAGCGCTGCGGCTTGAACTTCTTCTGGTACCGCATGTCGGGCCAGACCTGAAGTGGTGGATCGCGCTGGATGCCGGAACAGCCGGCCAGTCCGAGCATCGCTGCGATGGCGATCAACTTATAGTGTGTGGCGATCATCCCTCGACAACCTCCACGTCGTTCGCGCCGACGCTGCGCATATCCTGCGCGGTCTTTTGCGCGTCGAATTTCGGATCGTCCGCCTCGACGATGAGCAGGAACCGGTCATCGGAGGCGCGATGCGCGCTGCGGTAGTTCATGGATGGGTGGTAGAGGCGCGGCAGCCCGCTCAGTCCCCAGGTGCAAAGAAACGTTGTGATGGCGGTGAACAAGACGGCCAGCTCGAAAGTCGGCGGAATCGAATAGGTGAAGTCGAACAGCGGCTTGCCTCCGATGATCAGCGGATAGTCGATCTTTCCGACGTAGTAGATCAAGACCTGCGCTGTTGTAATACCGGCGAGGGCTCCGCAAACCGCGATCCAGCCGATTTTCGAATACGGAACGCCGATGGCCTCATCGATACCGTGGACCGGAAATGGGCTCATGGCGTCGATCTTGGTGTAGCCCATCGCGCGAATGCGGCGTCCGGCTTCGACCAGGTCTTCCGGCTCGGCGAACTCGCCCATGACGGCGTAGACTTTGTCGTCGCCGATGCCCAGCTTATCTTTGATCTGAGCGATGAGGATAGCGGAATCAGAAGTCTCGCTCATCGGAGTGTAGCGCTCCCTTCTTCCTGTCCGGCAAAGACATGTTTCTCCTGCGAAGCCACGCCCTTCACTTCGGATATCGCGATCATCGGCAGGAAGCGCGCGAACAGCAGGAACAGCGTCAGGAACAAGCCGATGGTGCCGATGAACGTGCAGATGTCCACCCAGGTCGGGCTGAAGTAACCCCACGAGCTAGGCAGGAAGTCGCGCGTCAGGCTGGTGGCGATAATCACAAAGCGCTCGAACCACATGCCGATGTTGGTGGTGATGCTGATCACGAACATCACCCACAGGTTGGTCCGCATCTTCCGGAACCAGTACAGCTGCGGGATGAAGACGTTGCAGGTGTACATGGACCACGCCGCCCACCAGTAGGGTCCGAACGCGCGATTCAGGAAGGTGAAGCGCTCATAAATACTCCCGCTGTACCAGGCGATGAAGAACTCGGTGCAGTATGCGTAGCCGACCACCGAACCGGTCACCAGGATGATCTTGTTCATGTTATCCAGGTGCTTGATAGTGATCAGATTCTGCAGATTGAGCGTCCAGCGCGCGATCAGCAGCAGCGTCATGACGCAGGCGAATCCGGAGAAGATCGCGCCCGCGACGAAGTAGGGCGGGAAGATAGTCGTGTGCCAGCCCGGAATCACCGACGTCGCAAAGTCGAAGCTAACGACCGAGTGCACCGAGAGCACCAGGGGCGTCGAAATTCCGGCCAGGATCAGGTAGGCCTGTTCATAATGACGCCAGTGCCGGGCCGATCCGCGCCAACCCAGGCTCAGGATCCCGAAGACCACCTGGCGAACCTTGCTGGTGGTGCGATCGCGCAGGGTGGCCAGATCCGGGACCAGGCCGGTAAACCAGAACAGCAGCGAAACCGTGAAGTAGGTCGATACCGCGAATACGTCCCAGATCAGCGGGCTGCGGAAGTTCTGCCAGATGTTCAGATCCGTGTTGGGGATCGGGAACAGCCAGTAAAACGCGCGCCACGGGCGGCCGGTGTGGAACAGCGGGAAGATGCCCGCGCACATCACGGCAAATAACGTCATCGCCTCGGCGGAACGGTTGATCGAAGTGCGCCACTTCTGGCGGAACAGGAACAGAATCGCCGAGATCAGTGTTCCGGCGTGGCCGATACCGATCCAGAAAACGAAGTTCGTGATGTCCCACGCCCAGCCGACCGGCCGGTTGTTGCCCCACACGCCGATACCGGTGCTCACCAGATACGTAAGCATCGCGCCCAGCAAAAGCACGACCGAACCCGTGCACATGAGCGTGATCCAGTACTTGAGCGGGGTCTCGTAGACCTTCGCTTCGACCACGGAACTGATCTGTTCGGTAAGATCGTGAAGATCCTTGGAACCCTGGACCAGCGGCGGGTTCACCACCATCAACTGCGGATCTTGTTGGACGACTGCGCTCATGCAGCTCTCCTAGCAGGCTTCGGGAAATCGGGACAGGCTACTCTGTCCCCTCCCGTAAACTTCGGACCTTGCGCACAGACGCAGGAGTGGACAGAGCTGCCTGTCCCCAGGTTCAATCTGGTTATCATGATGCTTCCAGCTCCGGATTAGGATTGCGCAACCGCCCCAGATACGTCGTGCGCGGACGCACGTCCAGTTCCGCCAGCATGGCGTAATTGCGCTCCTGCTTCTTCAGTTTGGCGACCTTGCTGTTCGGATCGTTTATGTTGCCGAACGAGATCGCATCGGCCGGGCAGGTTTGCTGGCAGGCTGTCAGCACGCCTTCGCCCGTGAATTCACGCCGTCCGTCGGTCTTGGTGGCGATGCGCACTTCCTGGATACGCTGCACGCAGTAAGTGCACTTTTCCATGATTCCGCGCATGCGAACCGTGACATCGGGGTTGTAAACCATCGACATCAATTCAGGCTCGATGCGCCGCCGTTCCAGGAAATTCTTGTGCCAGTCCAGGAAGTTGAAGTGGCGAACCTTGAACGGGCAGTTGTTGGCGCAGTACCGCGTGCCGACGCAGCGGTTGTACGCCATGTCATTCAAGCCTTCGGGACTATGCGTGGTCGCCTGCACCGGGCAGACGTTTTCGCAGGGCGCGTTTTCGCACTGCATGCATGGGATCGGCTGCTCGACTGCGCGGGGATCCTCCACCGGGCCGACGTAGTAGCGATCCATCCGGATCCAGTGCATTTCGCGACCGCGAAGCACTTGATCTTTGCCGACGACGGGGACGTTGTTTTCCGCCTGGCAAGCCACGACGCAGGCATTACAGCCGGTGCAGGCGCCCAAATCGATCGCCATGCCCCACTGCAAGCCTTCCCACTTCAATTGCGGATAAACGGAGTCAAGTTCGGGGACCTCGTTCATCTCCTCGATGACTTTCGCGTTCTTCTTGTATTCCTCGACGGTCGTTTCGCGAACCAGCGGGCGCGTGTTGGGCTTGATGCTGCTCACGAGCTGCGGCTCTTCCATCGAGCCGTGCTCCTGGGTATTCGCCAGCACTTCGTTCGCGCCCGTAGCAGCAATGGCAAAACCCTGTCCGAACCAGAAACTGTCCGATGTCCGGATCAGGCCAGCGTTGTACCCGACGTTCGTACCCACGCTGCCGGACTTGGGCCGGCCGTAGCCGAGCGCGATTGTGACGGCGTTATCGGCATGGCCCGGCTGGACCATGACCGCGGCTTCGAGCTTGAGATTGCCGCGTGTGAGGGCGACCATATCGCCGTCCTTCCAACCCTTGTCGCGGCCCATCGCCGGACTGATCAGCGCGACGTTGGTCCACACCAATTTTGTGATCGGATCGGGCGCTTCCTGCATCCAGGCGTTGTTGGCGAATCGTCCATCCCAGGTAGTCGCGCTGGGCACGAATCCGACTTCGATTCCGCCCGAAGCAGAAGAAGACGCCGGCGCCGGCGCAGCCTGAATCTTCTTGCTGTCTACGGTGGGCTTCACTTCCGCCGCTTGCGTTCCGGCGATCACGCCGTCATTCAGCGTCTTGCGCCAGGTGTTCTCGCGGGTCGCCGCAGGCCACTGCAAGGTCCAGAAGTTCTTGACCAGGTCCAGACCCTTGCGATCTTTCGAATCGAGCAGCACCGCCATCACTTCGATGGCGCTCTTGCCTCCGAAAATCGGCTCGATCATGGGCTGCTGGATCGCCACGACCCCGTCCGTCGACTGCGCGTCGCCCCAGGCTTCGAGATAATGCGCCTCCGGCAGATGCCACTTCGCCGCGGCAGCAGTTTCGTCGTCTTCCGCACCCAGGTGAATCGAATTCGCGACCTTGGCCAGCGCCGCGCCGAATTGCAGATCGGCGGGAGCCGTGTAGGCGGGATTTCCACCCAGGATAATCAGCGTCGAAACCTGTCCGCCGGTCATTTCACCGGTCAGAGCCTTGAGAGCGTCGACACCGGAATCCACCCGGTCGGCCGAGGATGCCTTGGTGTAGGTGACAGCCCCCGAGCCCAGTGTCTGGTTGATCTGATGGGCCAGCGCGTGAACAATCGCAGGCTGCCGCGGTCCGGCGACCACCAAGGCTTCTTTGCCGGCGGCCTTCAGGTCCTTTGCCAGCGCAGCGAGGAACTTGCCCCGCTTGTCGCCACCGGCAGGTGGAGCGCTCAGCGCCGCGACTAAGTCGGCCGCGAATTTCTGCACTTCCCCGCCCTGCATCCGCAGACGATGCTCGGCGTTCGCACCCGTCAATGAGAACTGGCTCTCGACCACATACAGACGGCTCAGCTTTTCGAGATCCGCCTCGGAATCGACGTGGCGGTTCTTCGAGAACAGCTTGGTCGCTAGAGGTGTCGGGAAATCCGCGCCCAGGAAATCGTAATCCAGCGAGAGGATGACCTTGGCCTTGTCGAACTGCGGATGAACGTTAACCGCCTGACCGAAAGCCAGCATCGCACCGGCGCGTTCATTGTCGCGCGCGATGGATTCGTACTCCACCCACTTGGCCTTGGGCCATTTCTTCAGGGCATCGGCGCGCAGGCTTTCGAGCGTCGGCGAAATCACCGTGCCGCTTAAAAAGCGTAGCCCTGAGCCATCGCCCAAGGACAATCCTTTCACCGCGGCTTCGAACTTCTCCCACGTCGATTCCTTGCCGCCATCCAGAACAGCCTTGGACCGGTCGGGATCGTAGACGGAGAGCAAACTTGCTTGGGCCAGCGCGGTCGCGGCGCCCATACTCGTGGGATGATCGGGATTTCCTTCGATCTTGCTCGGGCGGCCTTCATAGGTCTGGACCACAAGGCCGGCGGCATGCCCACCCAACGAGAAAACACTGGTGTAGTTGTAAGGAGCGCCAGGAACGTAATCTTCGCGGCCGCGGGCTTGCGGAGCCAAACGATACTCGGGGCGGCTACAGGCGGCCAGTCCGGCCAACCCAAAGGACGCCGCCATGATCTTGAGCATGGTGCGGCGCGAATTACCGTCCAACACGGCTGCGGCATCTTCTGGAAATTCCCGTTGTACCCAATTACGGAATTCGGGCGTGTCGGCAAGCTGATCGAGACTGCGCCAGTATTCCGGGCCAGTCACCGGAGCCGGCGCCGGCGACGGGCTGTTGCTCAGCGTGATGTTTACCAAACTCGTCTTTTCCATTACCGATGACACCCCGAACAATTCGTAGGCGGATGCAAATGCTTTTGCGCGATGATCTCTTCACCGATTACGCGAGGATCGCGATCGGGCACCCAGTCGAGCTGCGTCACCAGTTCGGCGGGCCGCACGTTTGGCGCGGGATCGCGGTGGCACGCCAGGCACATAGCCATGTTCAGCGGTTTCTCCTGATGGACTTCCACCATCTGATCGATCCGGCCATGGCAACTGACGCAACTCACCCCGGCCGTGATGTGGGCGCGGTGGTTAAAATAGACGTAGTCGGGCATTACGTGGATTTTCTTCCAGGGAATGGCCTCGCCGGTTTCGTACGATTGCCTGACCATCTCCAGACGCGGGCTCTTGTCCTTGACCTTCTGGTGGCAACCCATGCAGATTTCGGTTCCAGGAATGGCCGCGTAGGATCCGCGGTAGGCGGTGTAATGGCAGTAGAAACAGTTCATTCCCAGCTGTCCCGCATGCAGCTTGTGGCTGTAGGGAACCGGCTGTTCCGGCTGGTAGCCGGTATCGATCACCGTCGGATAGCTGTAATAGGTGTAAGCTCCGATAGTGGCCACTGCGCCGAGACCGATCACGGCGCCAAGCACTTTTAGGATGATGTCAGACGCCTTAGGAAAAATAGCAGCCATCTTCTATAGTGGTCCTCAACCCGAACCCGCTTGCACGGACGCAACTGGGTTCCCCGTACTTGCAGAACTTGAACTGAAATTGGGCTTCTATCGTTTCTACCACGGCCGGACACCTTGCGCAAGCGGAGTAACCATTCTTGTTTAGCAAGAACAGCTACAGTTTAGCAAGAAGTTTCGGCAACCTCAAGGTCCGCACGAAACTGATGGTACTGCACAACTTGTTCTTTCTAGTGCTGGCGTGCACCGCATATTTCTCACTGATTCCGCTGTTCCAAAAGCAGGTTGCCGACGCCCGGGGCCGGGAGTCGGTCGTTCTGGAACAGACTCCGGAAATGGAGCGGGTTTACCAGGATGCCATTACGCGCGCGAAAATCACGTTATTTCTGGTGCTCGGGAGCATTTATATAGCCGCCGTCGTCCTGCTGGAGGTGGCCATTATGCCGCTGTACGTCTATCGGCCTCTGCGGCGGATGCTCGAAGCCGACACCGCCACGCGCACCGGCGACCGCAAGAGCGAGCTGATTCCGCGCACCGAAATCCTGGGGGACGAGATCGGCCAGATCATGCAGTCGCGCAACGAAACGGTGGCCGAGCTGCGCCGCCAGGAAGACGAACTGGCCGCAGCCCTTAGGAGATTAGAAGAACAGGACCGACTGGTCAGCCTGGGCTTGCTCTCCGCCAGCGTCGCGCATGAGTTGAATACACCCTTGGCGGTATTGCATGGGTCGATTGAAAAACTCATTGAGACGACCAAAGACGCCCCGACGCTGGAGCGGCTCGCCCGCATGCAGCGCGTGACGCAGCGCCTGCGGACCATCAGCGAAAGCCTGGTCGACTTCGCCAAAGCCCGGAAGCAGCACGCCGAGCCGGTGGCGGCCCGCAGCCTGATCGATGATGCCTGGGCGCTGGTGGCGATCGATCCCCGCGCTTCGGGAATCACCTTCGCCAATCACGTGGACCCGGAGGAGCGCGTGGTCGGCAATCCCGATCGCTTGGTTCAGGTGTTCGTCAACGTGCTGCGCAACGCCGTGAACGCTGTCGAGATTCCGGGCGGGACCGTAGACGTGCGTGCCCGGAAAGCGGATCGCGCGGGGGAACCGGGAGTCGCTATCGCCGTGGAAGACAATGGCCCCGGCATTCCTGCCGATGTGCTTCCGGATATTTTCGACGCGTTCGTCACCACGCGGCTGGACGCGCGCGGCACCGGCCTGGGCTTAACTGTCGCCGAGGGAATTGTCACGCAGCACGGCGGAGCGATTACCGCCGCGAATCGGCGCGAGGGCGGGGCGTGTCTGGAAGTGTGGCTGCCGGCACCGCGCTCGTAGCGACTGCGGAACGAGACTCGCCCGAAGCGATCGCTCCTTCGAGCAGCGTTTCCAAAGACGGAAGCGGGCGGGCCACCAGGAAGATCTGGTAGGAAAACAACGATCGTGAGATCTTGATCAGGAAACGGTTCACTCCGATCAGGAATCGCGCGAGGGCCGTGTCGCCCAAGGCCAGCGGGAACGGCGCCGGGATGCCCCGTATTTCTTCGATCCGATAATTGGCCTGTTCAAAGAGCTTTCGAATGGTGGCGAAGGTGAACAACCGCGTATGCGTCAGATCCAGAATCCCGCGCGCCCCATAGTGGAAAAATCCCAGGAAAAGCATAAACCGGGTGATCAGGAACGCCACGTTGCCGGTGCTGACGATGACTCGCGTGTCTTTGTCCTGCCGCCGGGAATTGCGTAACGATTCCACGAATGTCTCGGGCGAGCGCAGATGCTCGATCACGTCCAGCAACAGCACGTAGTCGAACGCACCCGCATCGACGGGGATCTCGCCGCTATTCAGATCCGCCTGGACGAACTTCGAGATATGCGCATCCTCCGGCGGGCGGTACTGATCGATGCCGGTAACGTCGCAGCGCTTTTCGAACAGAGCGCGGGCAACATAACCCGAAGCGCAGCCGACATCCGCAACCTTCGATCCGGAAGGAACCCGCTGCACCGCCAGCTCATGCGGACTTTCGAATCCCCACTTCGGCAGATACTGCTGGCCGGGTGGCGCAAGATCGAACTTACGCTCGTACAGGATGCCGAGATCCTGCGCCCTGGAGAGCGCGGTAGTCCGCACCACATCGAAAGCGTACTTCATTCCGTTCACGCGGCAAATCTCGTCGCCGTAGTAGGTCGGGATGGGCAGCTCCTTGATGCGCAGCCCGGCGCGAACGAACTGAATAATGATTTCCGTATCGAAGTGAAAGTCGTTGGTGTTCTGGGCGAAGGGAATTCCCGCCAGCGCTCGCACGGAATAGATCCGGTAACCGGAATGGAACTCGGAGAAGTCTGTCTTGAGGAGCCGATTCTGGATACGCGTCAGAATCTTGTTGCCCATCCACTTATAGAGCGGCATCCCGCCGCGACGCGCGCCGCCGGCGTCGAGCATGCGGGATCCAAACACCGCATCGGCTTCACCCGCCAGCAGAGGCTGGAGCAAATCGGGAAGACGTTCGGGAGCATACTGGCCGTCGCCGTGAACCAGCGCGACGTAATCGAACTTTTCGCGGATCGCGTAATGGAATCCGATCTTCTGATTCCCGCCGTAGCCCTGGTTCACCGGATTGAACAGGACGGTAATCGGAAACGGCGACTCCTCGATTTCTCGAGCCCGTTCGAACGTGGCGTCCGAAGAAGAGTCGTCAATGATCAGGACGTGCGTATCGTGTTGCGATAACTCCCCAGGAATGCGCTTAAGAACGCTCTGGATCGTCCGCTCCGCGTTGTAAGCTACGATGAAAATTAAGACTCTGGCACGCTTTAATTGTGGCGTCGCCGTCAAGGACATCCTGAATTATCTTACAATGCGGAGCTTGGGAGTGCTGCTTCGAAGTCTATGCCAAGTTCAAAAACGTCGGCAGTCAACGCGCCAGAAGTACGAAGCTTTCTGCCTCTGGCCTTAGCCGGCGGTGCGTACGCGGCCCTGGTATTGATTATGTGGGGCGCGTTCAACCCGGCGAGCGGCCTCGGCTACGAAACGGCGTTTCCGTACATGAGTGAAACCGGCGCCTTCTGGTGGAGCGGCTTCCTATACCGCGCGGATCCGCTCAGGATTCACACCAACACTTTCTATCACCTTTCGTACCTGCTCAGCGTGGCTTCAGGGATTCGGGGCAGCTATGTTCCTTATCAGATCGTCTATGCGCTCTTGTGGTGGGGACGCGGCGTGTTGGTTTTTCTGCTGCTGCGGCAGTTCATCTCTCTTGGAGCGCTGGTTCCCTATGTAGCTGGCGCACTCGTAATCGTGCACTCCTCAGACAACGCTTTACAGTGGGTCGGCCAACTAAATCAGTTTGGCTTCATTTTCTGGATGTTACTCGCTTTCTATTTACTGACCTTAGCGGCCGGTAAATCGACGCTGCGCGCCACGCTCGGCTGTTTAGTCGCGGCGTGTTTTTTCGAATACATGTCGTTGTGGAGTTATGAAAGTCAGTTGCTCCTCATCCTCGTTTATCCGGCCGTTCTCCTTTTCTTAAAACCGGATTGGCGTAAGCTATGCGCATTGACGGCCGCCTGGTATGTCATGCCCGCGGGCTATCTGCTGATAACGTTACGCAAGTATCTCGGCTCAGGCGGGGGCACCTATCAGGAGTCAGTCTTGCGCACTGGATGGAGCGCTATAGCTGTGATGAGCGACTGGTGGTTTAATATTGCCTCCAGTCTCGAGTTCTGGGCTTGGGAGAGAGAGCCGGCTCCCGAACGCATTACGACTCTGATGTCGATTGGGGCCGCACTCGTTTTCGTCGCGGCAGGACTGGCAGTTTTCTGGATGGTTCGGCGCGGAAACCGGCCGGGTCCGCTTCCGGAAGCGAATCATATCTGGTGGGCTTTGCTGGCCATCGGAAGCGTTATTTTGGCCCTCAGCTTCCCGGTCTATTTGTTGTTGGGCAGCGCGCGCGGGTTGTGGCGCACCCAGTTCCTATCGGGGATTGGCAGCGGCTTGGTGTGGACCGCCGCGCTGGGCCTAGTCTGGATCGCACTCGGGAAGAAAAAATCCCTGTCCGCCGGTGCGCTGATCCTGGGCGCTGTGATTGTGTATTTTGGCGCTTCTTCAGCAATCTCGAAGGGCGACCGTCACCGTAAAATATGGGAGCGTCATCGGTCTGTTCTTGTCGGGATTCTTCGTCTGGCCCCCAGTGTCAAGCCCGGCACCGTCATTGTATTGACGGGCGTACCCAAGAACGAAGATCCCTTCGGACATAACATGTGGCTGGATCTGGCGCTCCGGCTGTGCTACCCCGGTATTCCAGTAGCCGGCGTCTACTATTATTCCGATGGAACGCCCAGCCCCGGTAACAACATGCAAGCGGATGGGGATGGCTGGAAAATGCAAGAGATCGGCTCGCCCACGAATGTGAGCGAAAGCAGTCTGGCAAACACCATCGTCATCGAATGGAATTCCTCTGGTCCCGAACACCTGGCAAAATCCTTCCCAGCGTTCGCTTGCCACTCGAAATGCGCGGTTGAACTCTACAATCCCGCGAACGTGATCACGGGCCCGATTTCACCCGTCGCGGTAAACCGCTACCACCCCTGAACGATCCAAATCGATACAAACGGGCCTCGCGGACTATAAGCCGGTTTCTGTACCCGCGGCTTGCGCCACGGGCGGCAACCATTCCTCTGGGCCGCAGATTACTCCGCAGCTCTAGCGACCTACCCGGAAGTCGTAACGGAGCGGGCCGCTCCTCCTCCCCTATTTGGTCTTGCTCCACATGGGGTTTGCCCTGCCGGCGTGCGTTACCGCAGCCGCGGTGCGCTCTTACCGCACCTTTTCACCCTTACCAGCTCCCTTGCGGGAACTGGCGGTATATTTTCTGTGGCACTTTCCGTAAAACCCGCTTTGAGCGAGTCCCCCCGGCCGTTAGCCGGCATGCTGCCCTATGGAGACCGGACTTTCCTCCCCTGCCCATCGTGAAGATGAATCGGAGCGGTTACCCGACCGCGAGGCCCACTTCATTATAGTTCCCGTTCGCCTCCTCGCCAAGAATTGACAACCTGCATGCAAGAGGGATACCGTTGAAAACGGAGCGCAAATTTCAATGCCACGTCTCGCATCCGCATTCATCCTCGCCGCATTCACCCCGGCCCTGTTCGCCCAATGGCTGGATTACCCGACCGCCAACGTACCGAAGACGCCCGACGGCAAGCCCAATCTCACTGCCCCCACGCCGCGAACCGCCGACGGGCATCCGGATTTCACCGGCATGTGGGGCTGGGAGAGCTTTGCAAATTGCCTCGGAAAGTGCAACGACGGTCAGATCGGCCGGGAGTTTATGAACATCGCCTCCAACCTCAAGGGCGGTCCGCCCTATAAACCGGGAGTGGCCGACCTTGTAAAAGCGCGCACTCGGAACCAGGTCGAGGATCCTAACGTCCATTGCATGCCTCGGGGAGCTCCCAGAATCTGGACCGATGACTATTACAAGCGGATCATTCAGACTCCCGAGCGCTTTGTCATCCTGACCGAACGCAACATTCAGTATCGCCAGATCTTCCTCGACGGGCGGCCCCTTCCTGTCGATCCGAACCCGACCTGGAACGGTTATTCGACCGCGAAGTGGGACGGTGACACGCTGGTCGTCCAAACCGCCGGGTTCCGCGACGACCTGTGGCTCGACGCCAACGGGAACCCCCTCTCCAATACCGGCAAGATGACGGAAAGGATCCAGCGCCCGAATTACGGAACACTTCAGATCGAAATCACCATCGACGATCCGAAGTACTACACCGCGCCCTGGACCATCCAGATGAAGCAACCCCTGATTCTCGATAGCGAGCTGCTGGACTACTATTGCCTCGAAAACGAGAAAGACGCCGCGCACATGGGCAAGTAGCGGTCCCATCCCAGGTACCCTGTAACACTTACCGACCTCGACGACTCTCTGTAACGAAGGGTAGTCGAGAGTAGTCCTGCGCCGGGAGCATAGTCGGAGGGCGTATCGGATGGGTCGGTTTCCCTGGGTGGTCGACCAGAACTCCTGATCCAAAACAACTTACGCTAGAATTGTTTTATTACAGGAGGGTCAGTGCAGATGGTACGGAAATGCATCGGATTGCTATCAGCCGCTTTGCTTGTTGGAACGGGGCTGTGGGCTCAGGGGTTGGATACTCAAGCCAGCAAGGATGACTGGGAAGAGATCAACTTCGACTTCAACTCCTCGGTCCTGGTGGACGGGTTTCCCAGCCTCCTGCGCTTGGCCGAATTGCTACAGACCAACGGCGGCTACCACGTCCGCGTGGAAGGCCACACCGACGGAATCGGCTCCGATAGCTTCAACCAGCGGCTAGGCCTGGCTCGCGCCAGCACCGTCCGCGATTTCCTGGTGAAATACGGCGCCCGCACCAACCAGATCGAGACCATCACTCGCGGCAAGGCGGCTCCCAAGGTGCCCGATCCGAATCCCAAGCTAAAGCCGACCGATGAGATCCGCTACATGAACCGGCGCGTGGTCCTCACGGTGACCGACGACCAGGGCCGCACCATAGGTGCCGGCGGCCCGGGCGATGCGATTCGCGCCATCACCAACGCGGCTCCTGCGCAAACCGCCGGAGTGACCGATTGCTGCAGCGAAGTATTGAAGCGTCTGGACAAGCTGGACGATATCGCCAAGATGCTGAAGGATCTGGCCGATCAAAACGCCGCGCTGCGCAAAGAGGTCGACGGTTTACAGCAGAACCAGAAAGCCCTGGAAGCGCGAGTGGGCCAGCCGGCTCCGCAGCCGCCAGCGCCGCCTTCGGCCACCGAAGTCGCGAACGCGGTTAAGTCGCAGCTGGATGCCGAGAAGACTCCGAAGTTCCAATTGCTGGGCGCCAATGTCGGCGCGGACGGCAACGGCAACGTGACCTTCTCCGGGCGAGGCCGGTTCTTCGACACCATGGGGACGCGTTTCGGCTTCGAGGCGCAAGGCGAATATTATTACGTTCACGGCCAGAAAGAAGGCCAGGCCGATTTCGGGCTGGTCGACAGACTGGGGCAACACGTGCAGGCGGGCCTGTTCGCCAGCTTCAAACACGTGACCCTGGCCGGCAACCAGACCGGCGGGACGCTCGGAGAGGGCGCTCTGGCGATAGACTACATCTTTTCGCGCGGCCGCGTGGGTATCTTCGGAACCAAAGGGTTCCTGGATAACGCCCTGATCAATACCGCTCATGGCGTGGACGCCAACGGCGTCTTCCAGAACAACGTGATCCTGCAAAATTACTTGAAGATCGTGGATCAGGCGGGCGTCAACGCCACCATCGGCCTGTGGGGCAAGAACTACGCCGAGGGCAATATCGGATACCTGAAGAGCGTCGCATACGGCGACCACATCGGCGGAACCGTGCGCTTAATCTTCCCCTTGAACAGCAAGATCGCGCTCACAGCCGAGGGCGGCGTCAACGAAACGATGCTCTCCCCCGGCAACGACGGCCGCGCGGCCTTCGGCGTCCAGTTCGGGAACATGATCCGGCCCAAGGAATACCTGGCAGCCGAGCACGCGCTTCCCATGGAGGTTCCGCGCGTCCGCTACGAAGTGGTTACCCGTCGAGTTCGCACGGGCAACGATCCACCGGTGGCGAACGCCGGTCCGAACTTGAGCGGCGTTGCCGCGGGAACCGTACAGCTGGATGGATCGGCTTCTTACGATCCGGACGGCGATCCGATCACCTTCCAGTGGACCCAAACAGCCGGTCCGCAGGTGACCATGACAGGCCCGGCCACTTCGCGGCCGAGCTTTACGGCAGCCACCGGGCAAACCTACAACTTCCGCCTGACGGTCAAGGACGACCACGGCGGGCAAGGGCAAGCCGCCGTGCGGATCTCCACCAGTGCGGCGAACCGGGCTGCGATTCTGTCCTTCGTCGCCAGCCAGACGCAAATCATCGCCGGGCAGGCCGTGACTCTCACCTGGAAAACGCAGAATGCCGATACGGCCAATATCGCCGGCATCGGGAACGTGGCCGTGAACGGATCGATCTCGGTCTCGCCCACGCAGACCACTACCTATACCTTGACGGCGCGTAATAGCGTGAACGATGAAACGTCGTCGGTGACGGTTACCGTCGGCGCCGCGCCAGGCGGAGTGCAGATTATCGGCTGCTCGGCGAATCCCACGAACGTCAGCGCGGGCCAGCCGTCGACTCTGTCTTGGAACAGCGTCAACGCCGACACGGTCAGCATCGATCCGGGCGTCGGAGCGGTGACCAAGACCGGCTCGGTTACGGTGACTCCATCGCAGACCACCACCTACATCATCACGGCCACGGGCGGAGGCGCCAGCGCTTCCTGCAGCGTTACCGTGACGGTCGGCGCACTCCCGGTAATCGCCAACTTCACCGCGACTCCGTCGACGATCAACGCCGGCCAGAGCTCCACCTTGCAGTGGAGCGTGCAGAACTCGACGTCAGTGAGCATCAGCTCGATCGGAACGGTCTCGGCCAGCGGAACGAATAGCGTTACGCCGGCGGCCACGACCGTCTACACACTGACGGCGACCAACGCCGCGGGCAGCACGACCAAGACAGTCACGGTCACGGTCGGGAACAGCGGCCCGGTGATCGTATTCGCCTCAGGCGACACACTCTACACGTCTAGCCGGGATGTACGGTTGGATGCGTCCGGCTCGTCCAGTCCGTCGGGGAACACCCCGCTGCAGTTCTACTGGACGGTGCGCGAGAACAAGGCGACGATCTACCAGAGGACCTCGTCGACACCGCAAGTGTATCTCCCGGGAACGCCTGGGAACTACATCTTCGATCTCACGGTAACCGACAGCAAGGGTAACTCGACTACCAAGACGCTGACGGTGCGGCTGATCGGACTGTAGCGAATCGATAGGGCCCGCTCTCGGGCGGGCCCTACTACACTTGAGGGAATGGTCGACAAGCAAACGGCCCCGCACTACTCATGGGGCAGTGGCTGCGATGGATGGCACTTAGTCCAGACCGCCACACTGAGCGTCATCGAAGAACGGATGCCGCCGGGCACGTCGGAGGTTCGCCACTATCACGAGAAAGCGAACCAGTTCTTCTACGTGCTGCGAGGCCATCTATCGATCGAAGTCGGCGGGAGCGAGCTTGTGTTAAGCCCCGGTCAGGGTGTCCACATCACAGCTGGCGAACCTCATCAGGTTCGCAATCGGGCAAGCGTGGATGCCGAGTTTCTGGTGGTCTCAAACCCTCCCAGCCACGGCGATCGGGTGTCGGCTTAACAGGCTACGGGGCGCACGGACTCTTGCGTGCTGGTTTCCCCCGCCATTATCGGCGGGGCTTGCCCGGACATCCGAAATGGCATCTCAAGCCCCGTCTGTCAGGACGGGGGATCCAAAGGGATCAGCGGACCCTGCTCCATGAGGAGCGGATTAGGGCCAGTTACAAACTGGCCAGCGGCTTGAAAAACCGCCCCAAATACGAGATGGCGGAAGTATTCCGAAACCGCTTCCGGCGTTATTGGATATCGGGCGGCGGCGGAGGCGCGGCCGGAACTTTCTGAAAAAAGTTCTGTCCAAACTTCGCCGCCGAATCTTTTGCAGCCATGTCCCACACCCTCGAACTATTCATATCCGCTTGATAGTTAGCTCGGTCCCCGCACTGAATCTCCGCACGTAACGAGTACAAGGCACCCAGGTACGTTTGGAACTCGGGGTTGTTTTTGCTGATCTCCAACGCACGCAGGAGAAGGGCAATGCTCTCTTCGAAGCGTGCTTGGTTCCTGTCTCGAACATCAGCGCAAGCCGGAGACTGAATCAAAGCCTTCTTTGCCCCCAGGCCAAGTCGGACCTTGGTCTCCACCACATCGGGCGCTATGCGGCGGAAATCCATTCCAGCAACGGCACCCAGAAGCCCGGGATCATCCGGGTGCAAGGCGAGGGCCTTGCGGTAGTAACTCTCGGATTCATCCGACTTTCCGAACTGGAACAACAGAAACGCGAAATCCTTCAGAGCTTCTCCGTGGGATGGATTCAATTGCAAAGTCGTCTTGTATTCCTCAATGGCCAAGCCACAAGTTCTATCGTCCGGGCCAGGTTGGGCGTTCGGAAGACACATCACATCGGCTATCTCGCCGACTGTGAAATGTGCTTGGATCATTCGCGGGGCGAGGACTACGGCTTTTTGCGCGTGCTCAAGAGCAGCGCGAAAATCGCCTTTTTCACGCGCCGCAGAGGCGACGGTCAGCTCCGCTTCGGCGTCAGAAACGTGGACCTTTGCTGACCGGCAAGACGCGAGTGCGAAACTCAACGCTCCCAGGAGTCGTAGCGTCCGGTTCCTCATATGCGAGGATGATTCCCCGCAGCAATCCTATTGCTTCTTGCCGCTGCCGAGCTGGCGGAAGTATTCCGAAACCGCTTCGCGGAAGCCGTCCGGCATCCGTTCCGATCCGGCGCTGCGAACCTGGCCGCCGGTCTCCTCGCCGAGCTTCTGACGCATCTGCACTTCGAGCGTCTCGAGCTGCGGAAGCACCGTCCGGCTCAGCCGATCCTGGAGCGTGGGGCCCGAAGTATCACCGACGTTGGCTTGCGTCAGCGCGCGTTCGACGTCCGCGATCTGCTTGGACATTTCCGGATCGTCCTTGAAGCGCTGGCGCAGGTCGTTCAGATCGCGCGCGTAGTCGCGAACCACCTGGCTGGGATCGACGCGCCGGCCGTCCGGCATATCGTAGTAGCCCTGCGGATTCCAGCGTCCAAACTGGCCGCCGATATACGCGCCGCCGCGGGCGCCGCCGCCGAACTGGTTGCCGCCATTCTGATTCCCGCCGCCCTGGCCTTGGCCTTGTCCGGGCTGCTGCCCAGGCTGTTGGCCGCCCTGGCCCTGCCCTTGTCCGGGTTGTTGACCCTTACCCTGGGCTTGGCCGGGCTGCTGTCCGCCCTGCTTGCCATCGCCCTGCTGATTACCTTGCTGTTGGCCGTTTTGCTGGCCGGGCTGCTGCCCGCGCGCGAACTGTTCGATCTGCCGGCGCAGGCTTTCCACCTGAGCCAATTGCTGATCCCGCTCATTCTTTCCCGCGCCTTGCTTGGTCCCGTCGCTCAAGGCCTGCTGCGCCTGCCGAATGCCTTCGCGCATGGTATCCATCGCGCGATTCACCGGAGGCAGCCATCCCGATTGGTTCACTTGATCGCCGCGGCCATTCCGAATGTATTCGGACGAATACTGCATGCGCCGCTCCACGTCATTCTGCTGGATCTCGCCGACGCCGTCCCGCAGACGCGTCGAAGCATCCGGCTGCGTGGACCGCAGATCGCGCGCCGAGCGCTGGATATCCTGCTCCAGCTTCTTCAGATCTTCCAGATTCTTGTCCAGCTGGGATGCGACCGCATCGGCTTGCTGCCGGTTCAGGCCGTTGCCACCCTTGCCGTCCTTGGAATTGCCTGCATACGATTGCCGCAGCTGATTCTCCACTTCCTTCTGCCGCTCGGCGAGGTGGTCGGCGCGCTCCTGAAGATCGCCCAACTGGCCGGCCGTATCCTGGCGCTTCATGCGATCCGCCATGTCGCGAGCTTCTTGCATCCGCTCGGCAGCCCGGCGCGCTGCCGCATCGGCACCGGCCTGGTCGCCCTTCTGCTGCGCCTGCTGCGATGCACGCATGTCGTCTTGCGCCTGCTGCAGACGATCCATCATCGCCTGGGTTTGTTGCTGCTGCTGACGGCTTGAAGCGCTCTGCTGGCCGCCCTTGCTCTGGCCCTGGGATTGGGATTGGCTGCCTTGCGACGACTGCTGACCATTGCGGCTCAGTTGTCCTTGCTGCCCCTGCTGTTGCTGCATCTGCTGCAGCTGCTTGCGCAACTCTTCCGCCTCGCGACGGAGCTGTTCCTGCTCCCAACGGCGATCGACGCTGGCCTGCTGCTTGTTCTGGCCCTGCTGCGCGAGCTGTTGCTGCCGCCGAGCCAGTTGCTCCAACTTCTGCATCGCTTCGTCGATCTGCTGTTGCTGTTTGTCGCCGCCCGAGGCAGACTGCTGCGATTCGTACTGATTCTTTTCGGTATCGAGCTCCAGGTCGAATAGGTTCGCCAGATCGCGGCCGGCATCCTGTCCGCCGCCTCCGCCACCGCCGCCCTGCTGGCCGCGAGCTACCTGAATATCGCGGAACGTCGCCATGGCGCGCGACAGATGCTGCAGCGCCTTATTCTCGGGCTCCAGCGCATCCGACCACTTCTGGGCTTTCAGTTTGTCGGCTGCCGGAGTCATTTCCGCCGCGGCCGCTTCCATTTCCTTGGTGAAGCTTTGGAAATCCTGATTCTCCGTCGAAAGCTCGCGGGCCGTGGTGCGCTTGGCCATCGATTCGGCCTGCTCCTTCAGCTTGGCCTGCACTTCGGACAGATACTGGGCGTTCTCGGCGTTAGCCTGAGCGTCCTTGCCGCCGCGATTGAAGTTATGCGTCGCCGCGATAATTTCCTTCTCGCGCTGGGTGATCTGGCTGGGATCGTTCTGCTGCCCGCCACCGCCACCGCCTCCTCCTCCGCCGCCCTGCTGCGATTGCGAGAAGTTGCGCTCATAAGGCTGCGCTTCGATAAACGTAATGTCGCCGACAGTCTTGGTACGAGCGTCGCTGGCCGTCGCGTACATCGACACCACATCGCCGGGAACCAGCTTGAAATCTTCGAGGCTGAGAACCACCTTGCCTTCGGCTGTCGGCGATCCCTTGGCGTTCAGCAGCGGAACCACTTTCTCCGCTTGGCCGTTCACCGAATAATGCAGCTCCATGGACTGGAGCGCGAAATCGTCGGAGCCCGTGACGGTCACGGTGACTTCCTCAATCGGACTGACCTTCGCGTCCGCGCCGGGATGCGTGATCTTCACCGAAGGCGCTTCGTCCACCTTGGCTTCGATGAAGTAGTCCTGCGTGATGCGGACATTCTCTCCGCCTTCGATGGCAGCAACGTGATACGCGCCGTCCTTCTCGATCGGCACCTTGGCCATCAGGATATTGCCCTGCTTGGCTTCCAGGTCGATCTTGGTCCCGTCGTTCAGCTCGATGATCCCGTTCTTCAGCGGGCGGTCAGTTTCGATTTCCAGCTCGGCGACCGTCTTCACCACGGCGCGCAGATCGCCGCCGGGGTTCTCGACGTCGTCCTTCTTGCCGAGCCACGACGGAAAGTGATACGTGACCTTGATGTTCTTGACGCCCGCCAGATCGATCACGTCCAGCTTGTAGGTTTTCGACTTCACGCCCGACGCTTCCACGTAATATTCCACGGGTTCGGGCACGGCCGCGAACAGATACTCGTAAGACGAATCGCTGGCGCGCGGCAGCATGGTCGCCTGTTCCCACTTCGCCGAGCTCTTGTAGCGAGCCATCAGGCGGACTTCCGGCGCCTGGAAGCCGACCAGCGTCGCGCGAATCGCCATATCGGAACGGCGGCGCACCAGCTTGTCGCCGGGGTCGACCGTGATCCGGTAGAATCCACCCACCAGGCTCGGATCCTTCGGCGGACCCGCCCACAGCATGGATGCGCCGTATCCGAGGAATCCGGGACCGGCCAGGATCAGCCACAACAGCACGGCTCCGGCTGCACCGGCGGACGTAGCAAATGCAAACAGCGACTTCGGACTCACGACTCGCGACGCCGACGCTTGCCGCGCATGTTGCAGCGTGTCGGCTGCCAGGATGTCGATGAACGGATCCGATCCGTCATCGCGGCGCTCTACGTATGTCACCAGGCGTTCTTGGAAACCCGGATTTACGGATTCCGCACGGCCCGCCGCGCGCCTCTGGTTCAGCTTGATCAGCGGCATCACCAGCGCGAGACCCAGGGCAAAAGCCAGCGAGAGGAACAGCGTGATGCGCGCGATCACCAGACTGGTGGTGGAGAAGGCGAACGCGTTGGCTATCAAGACCAGCGCCACCGTTGCGCCGAGTGCGACACCCAGGGCAACAGCGATCCCCTTCGAAACCACTTGCATTCTGAGGCGCGATTCAAGGCCTCGCAGGTATTGGTTGAGTTGTTCGCGCGTGTTCATGCCGCTTTGGTCTCCTGAGGCTGAGCCTGCGGCCGCAAATAGCGGTCCGCAACTACCGACTCCGCCAGCGCTATACCTAACAATAGCAACAAAATGTAGGGAGAAAGGCTCCAGGGGGTGGTATTCCCTTCGCCGCCTGTTCCCTGCCCGGATGCGTTGACTGGTCCGCTGGATCCGGTGGCCTTCCAAAGATCCAGTGTTTCCTGCGGGATCACAGCCAGATCGGACTCCTTACGATTGGCGTGCGCCGCGATCAGGCTTCGTTTTCCGCCCGCAGTCCGCACTTCGTAGAATCCTTCCCGCGTTAGCGCAAAATTACGAGCCTGCGCCGCTTCCTCGAGCGAGAGCACCCGCTGGCCATCGGGATCCTGAACTTCGGCCTGCGCGCCCTTCTCGTTCCCCGTCCTCAATTCGACGTACTCGCCGACCGAAAGGTTAGTAGGCTGCTCGCCGCTGCCCGCGCCGCCCAAATAGGCTACAGACTTCTGTACGAAGGGAACCCAGGCGTAATGCCGCGGCATGTCATTGTTGGCGGCGCCGAAATCCGACGTAAACGCCAGCACTTTCCCTTCCCCGACCTTGCGTTCCAAAACCAGGGGCTTTCCGTTGCTCAACTTCGCCAGCACCTGCGAGTTCTTGGCACCGACATTCGTGGCCAGGTAAATCTTGACGCCATCGAAACGCTCGACGCTCTTCATCACGTCGTGACCGGTGTCGAGATCGGAAACCGAAAAGAACCGCTCGCCTTCGCGGCTGGCGTAGCTCGTGCCATCGATCAATTCGTCCAGAACCGGCACACGCGGGAACGCCACCGCCGAAGCCGGTCCGATGGCTTCGAACAGCGAGCCTCCGCTAGACACGTACTTTTGCAGCGACTGCTCCAGCCCGGAGGGCATCGATCCGAGATCGTTCAGCACGACCACGGCGTATTTCGACAAATCCGAATTGGCCGCCACGTCCGGCCGGAGCGGTTCCAGTTGGAACGCCGAATCCGGGGTCGCGTTCAACGCCGCGCGGAAAAACTCCTGCGCCTGAGGATGCAGTCCGTCATCCACAAACAATACTTTCTTGGGATCGGTCCGCTCCACCGAAAACGCGTAGCGGTCGTCGGCCGGCAATCCGTCCCCCGAATCGATCCGGATCTCGCAGCGATTGAATCCGTACGACGCCTGATCGAGTCCCGCGAATTCGGCCGATCCGCGCCCGTTCTCCGGCACGTTGATGCTCTTGGACTGGATCGTCTTGCCGTTCATCAGCAGCGTCACCGTACGCGTGGCGGCCGGCGCCGAGAACCCCGTGACGGTCGCGCTGATGCGAGCCCGCTTAGGATCGTACACGTGCTGCGGCGCGATCACGGTTTCGACAGCCCAGTTCGGCTGCACCTTGCCGATCGTATGAAACGTGATGTCGGTGTCCTGATCCAGGCGCACGTCCGTGAAGCCGGGCGGCATGCCCGATTTCTGCAGATCGCTGATGAGATGGACGTCGAGCGGCGTCTTGGTGCTCTCGCTGAGCGTCCGCAAGTACCGCGCGAGTTCACCGTACGACGCGCGCGCGTCGCTTTCCTTGATCGCCTGGATCGCGCCGCGCAGTTCCCCAGGGTCGGCCGTCTGCTGCGTCATCGCCTGCAGCGTATCGGCCAGCGCGACCACCTGCGCCTTTTGCCCCGGCCCGAGCTTCGATAGCACGTTCATCGCTTCGGCCTTCGCGTCATCCAGGCGCGTGGACGTGCCCTCTTTCGTGCGCATGCTAAAGGATCGATCCACGGCCACGACCACCAGCTTGTCGCCCCGGCCTTTGGGCGTCAGTCTGTTGATGTACGGGCCGGCGAACAGTAGCGCCAGCAGAATCAGCATCAGCATCCGCAAGATGAACAGCAGGATATAGTCCAGCTGGCGATGCTGCACCGAACTCTGCTCGCGGTGTTCGAAAAACATCAGCGACGGGAACGGCGTCGGATCGGTTTTGTGCCGCTTGAGCAGATGCAGCCAGACCGGCAAGCCCACCGCGAACAGACCACCGAGGAACCAGGGATTTAAGAAACCCATTTACAACCTCCCCGCCCGAATCGCCAGATACTGCCGCAGCGCTTCATCCAGGGGACGGCTGGTATCGACCAGGAAGTAATCGATGTTCGCACCGGCCGCGCGGCTCTTGATGTCCTCCAGATGCGCGCTCATCTTGCCCTTGTACTCGCGGTTCGCGTAGTCCGGCGAAACTTCCATCTTCGCCCCGGTCTCGAGATCCTCAAGCAGCATCGGCCCCTTGAGCTTGGGATGGATCTCCTGCGGATCCAGCACATGAAACAGGATCAGCTCGTTGCCGCGCGAGCGAAGCGGACCCACCGTCTTGATCACCGTTTCCGGCTCTTCCCAGAAATCGGAAATCGCGACCACCACGCCCCGCCGACGCAGATAGTCCACCAGATGCGCGAAGGGTTTTTCGAGCACGGTCTCCGCGCCGGTTTGCGCCGAGTCGATGCCGTGCAGCAATCGCATGATCTGGCCCTGGCGCGTCGACGGAGGCACGAATTGCCGCACCTCACTATCGAATACGATCAGACCCGCCGCATCGCGCTGCAGATGCGCCAGGTAGCAGATGGACGCCGCGAGAAACTTTGCGTACTCCATCTTTTCCATTCCGCGTGAGCCATATTTCATCGACCGGCTGGCGTCCAGAAGCACCGAAACCTGGCAATTGGTCTCGCCGCGATAGCGCTTGAGAAACATCTTCTCGCTGCGCGCGAACACGTTCCAGTCGACGTGGCGCAAGTCGTCGCCCGGGTTGTACATCCGGTATTCGGCGAATTCCTGGCTGAAGCCGAAATCGGGCGACCGGTGCAGTCCGGAGATGAACCCGTCGACCACCGTCTTCGCAATCAGGTCCAGCCCGGAGATACCGGCCAGCACCGACGGATCTAAGAAACGCTGCAGCATGGGGGACTCCAGAGCTAATTTGCGTCCACTACCCCCGCGGCTGCGGTACGGCCTCCAGCAGCTTCTTCAGGATGTCGTCCTGCGTCAGCTTGTCGCTTTCCGCCTGGAAGTTGAGCAAAATGCGGTGGCGCAGAATGGGCCGCGTCAACGCCTGGACATCTTCATAACTCACGCTCACGCGGTTCTGCATCAGCGCGCGAGCCTTGGCGGTCAAGACCAGGTTCTGAGCGGCGCGCACGCTGGCGCCGAAGTTGACGTATTTCTTGACGAAGTCGGGCGCGCTCGGATCAGTTGCACGCGTCGCACGCACGATGTTTACCGCGTAGCGGGCTACCGATTCGGCGATCGGCACCATACGCACCAGCCTCTGGAATTCAAGGATCTCTTCGGGCGACGTCACGGTCTCGGCCACCGCTTGGTGGGTGGTGGTCGTGTTGCTCAGTACCTGCATTTCGTGGTCGGCCGAAAGGTAGTCCAGCAGCACGTTGAAGATGAAGCGGTCGAGCTGCGCTTCGGGCAGCGGATAAGTTCCTTCAAGCTCGATGGGGTTCTGCGTGGCCAGCACGAAGAACGGCGGGCGGATCTTGTACTGATTGCCGCGCACCGTGCAGGAGAGTTCCTGCATCGCTTCGAGCAGCGCCGATTGGGTCTTGGGAGGAGTACGGTTGATTTCGTCCGCCAGCAGGATGTTGGAGAAAATCGGACCCGGGATGAACGTCCAGGTGCGGCGTCCAGTGGTGGGATCTTCTTCGATAATGTCGGTTCCCGTGATATCGGACGGCATCAGGTCGGGCGTGAACTGGATGCGCTTGAACTCCAGACCGAGAATCTGGCCGATGGTTCGCACCAGCAGCGTCTTGGCGGTTCCCGGCAATCCGGTGATCAGGCAGTGGCCACCTACGCACAGCGCGATCAGCACCTGCTCGATGACTTCGTCCTGGCCGATGATGACGTTATGAATCTGTTTGACAATGGCTTCCCGCACTTGGCGGAAGCGTGCGAGCTTCTCTTGTAGCTGGCTCGCGTCGAGGGTTTGAGTTGTAGTAGTCGACATTATGGTTGGTCTATTGTTTCACTTTCCGGATCACTTTGGATTGGTCTGTGTGTTCGATTTCTTGGCGTTCAATTCCCGCAGCAATGCTTGGGCCGGCTTGAATCCCGGCGCCACTTCCAGCGCGGCGTACACCGCGTCCAGCGCTTCTTCCGGCCGGTTGGCTGCCTGATAAGCCTGCGCGAGCCCGAATTGCGCGCCCGCCGCGTCGACCGTTCCAGCCGCCAGCTGCGCCTGATACTCGCGAATCGCACCGTTCGGATTCTTCAGCTCCATGTAGAGCTTCCCGAGCCGTTGGTGCGCACCCTCGTCTTCCAGATAAATCAGGTTCAGCCGCTCCAGCGTCGCCGCGGCTTCGCGCTTCTTACCTGCTTCGCTCTGCATGTCCGATAGCTGCTTCAACGCCCCCGGACTGCGGCCGCCAACGCTCGAATATTTTTCCAGCGCGGCCATTGCGTTGGCCTTGTCTTCCTTGGCGAGATAGGCCTGCGCCAGAAACTCGTACACGTTCCCGGTTTCGACAAAGTCGGGATAGATATCGCGAATGGCCGTGCCCTTCTTAATCACCTCATCCCACTGTTTTTCCTTGGCAGCCTGCGAGACCAGTTTGATCTCCTTCTGCCAATTCTCGAAACCGTCTATCTGCTTTTTGTATTTGGCCTCGATCCACGGGAAGAACTGCGCGTCGAACTCTTCGGGCTTCAGCTTCAGTTCCTGCTCGATTACCTCGACCGTGTCCTTCTTGTCGCCAAAAGCGTGGATCATCGATAGAACTTTGTCGTAGCCCCACTTCTCGGCGATGAACGTGATCACCTGCCCGCCCTGGAAATACGACACGATCACTTGCTCCGGATACGTAGGATGAATGAAGCCACGGTCCAGATCGGCGATGCCCAGCAGCTTCTTGTCCTTCATCGCCATGATCGACGGCGGATCCAGGCGATCCCCCCAGTCCGGCGAACCCGAGGCCGCGGTCTCTTCATACACCGCCAATCCTTCGGTGAACCAGCGCGGCACGCGATGATTCGTGATGGAGAGCACGTACACGTGGCTGAATTCGTGCCACAGCGTGCTGGCCCAATGGAACTGCCCCGGCGGACGCCCGCTGGGCGAATCCATCGCGACGTACTTGCCGAAGGTCACGCCTAAGGCTCCGAGTCCCGGCAAGCCCATGGTGCGGACTTCGAAGTCAGGATGGTTGGGATAAACTTCCAGCTGCACCGGCTGCGTGATCTTGAACTTGTACTTCTTCTCGTACGTCGCCATCGCGCGATCCAGCTCGTCCTGGAAGTAAGGCCGCAGCAGCGCGCCTTCTTTTTTGTCCAGCTTCAGGACCGTCGTGGGCGTGGTGAAGGTTTCGACGTTCTTATCGATGCTGTCCAGCAACTTGAGCGTATTGCGGACCAGCGGCGAAGAGTAGTTGGCGTTGAAGCACGCTTCCAGATTCTGCCGGGCTTCCGCGTTCTGGCCGAAACGCATCAGGTTCACGCCCAGCTCCGCGCGGGCTTCCCACAGGTCCGGCTTGATCTCCAGGGCCTTGCGGTAATACTGGATGCCTTCGTCATAGCGGCGATTGATCACGAAGAAGTGCCCCGCTACGGAGTAGGCTTCGCCGTACGTCGGATTGATTTTGAAAACGCGGTCGATCCACTCCTTGCCGGGCTTGTCATCCAGCCACTCGACGGTAGCCAATATGGACAGCGCGTCCAATGCTTCGCCCGACATATCGAGCGCCTTCTTGGCTTCCTCGACCGCCTTCTCCGGATGGTTGTCTTCCAGCGCAATGCGAGCCAGCAGCTCGCGCGCCTGGTACATTTTCGGATCCGCCTTCAGCGCTTTTTCAGCGAGCCCCGACGCGTCGCCGGCGAAGATATCGGTCGCTAACAGCGCCATCCCATACAGAGCCGGCGCGTTATTCTCGTCGATTTTCAAGGCTTCCTGGAACAAGTCCTGGGCGTCGCCGGGCTGCGAATACTCCATGAACATCCGGCCCCAGCGAACTTTCAGGTTCGCGTCCTTGGGACGGGCTTTGGCGGCTGCGACGAACACTTCATTCGCGTTCGTATAATCCCGCAATCCCCACAGGCCCTCGGCCTTGATCGCCAGATCGTTCGAAGTCGACAGCTTCTGGTAGCAGGCTTTCGTGCCCGGATCGCCGTGCCTCCGGAGCGTCTCGCACTGGATTACCTGAGCCGGCGTTTGCGCGGAAACCGGCTTGGGCCGGAACAAACCACCCTGCCGTGCGAGGAAAAAGCCCACTGCGAGGACAGCGGCCCCAAACAGGATGGTTTGCAATCTGGCTGTTTGCGACTTCATTTATCCAGACCTTCTTGCACGGTCGCCAGATCCAGCAGCAACTGGCGCATCTGCTGCTGATACTCGCGCTGCGGAACCGCCGCCTTGCGATATTTCAGCTCGTCGATCTGGGTTTCGAGTTCATCCTTGCGCTTGAGCAGCTTCTGCTTCTCCGGATCGTTGACGATGGACGCAACCGATCCCAGGTGCAGCAGCACCTGGCGGTTCGCGATCAGTCCCTCGCCGTTCTCCGCCGACGGCGCCTTCACGCCTTCGCCTTTTCCCAGGTCCTCGATCAAGGCGTGCTCGGTGGCCAGGCGCTTCTGAGTCTCGAAGTATTTTCCGGTCTTCTCTTCGGCATAGCGGAACGCTTCGAGCACCGAAATGGACTGATTCTTGTCCGTGTCCGCGGCCGGATCGCGCAGCGCTTCGATAAAGAAGCGCGCGAAAACGGTGGCGTTCTTCTCGGTACCGGTCTTGGTGGCGGTGATCACCACGCGCTTGGGCTTCTGCAGCGCGGTTAACGACCCGCCGCTGGCGCTGGTGGCGTTCACAACTACCTGCTTCGCTGGAATCTTGTCCAGGAGTCCCGCCAGTTCGCTGGCGGATATATCGGGGCCCGGAATGTTGAACTTGTAATCCAGGTCGTCGTAGGTTCCGTGGCCGATCAGCACCAAGACGAAAGAATCGTCGGTTTTGGTGGTCGACAGCGCGCGTAGTTTCGCTTCGATATTGGCTTTGGTCGCTTCCTTGCCGGACAACGTGTCGACTTTGGCGCCGGGCTCAGCTTTGAGCAGCTTGGTCAGATCCGAAGCCCAGCCGGTGAAGCGCTGGTCGTATTGGTCCTCTCCGCCCAAGCCCGCGACGGTGAGGAAATAGCTATCGGCCCGCAACGACACGGCGGCCAGAGCCAGCAAACCCAAAATCTTGATATGCGTCATATGACACCCCAGCGGCGGCGCAGCAGCCACTCTCCCGCGCGAATCCCGAGGAACAACAGGAAGATCGCCGGCATGTCCCACAGATCGCGCGTTTCGCGCACCGTGATCCCGGCCTGCGAATAGTTGATGTCCTTGCCCAGCTTCTGAGCGTCAGCAGGCTTGTAATAAGATCCGCCCGTCTCGGCGGAAAGTTTTTCCAGCAGCTCGCGATTCTGCTCCACATGGAAGTTTTCGGCGATACCGTCCTCCCGGCGGAACGTAAACGTGTCTCTGCCGATCTCCTCAGTGCCGCGCTTCGCCACTACTTCGACAATATAAGAACCGGCCTGGGGAGCGGTCCAATCGGCACCATACACCCCCTGCTCCAAAGGCTCGGGAACCATGTTGACCGTTTCCTGCTGCGCGCCTTCGCCGGTGATGTGCGCTTCGACGATCGCGTCGGAAGCCGGCAGATAAGTCTTATCGCGAACCTCGGCCCGCAGCTTGACATGCGATTCATCGGCCAGCAGGCTCTTGGGAGTCGAGCCTGTGATGTGCCGCGGCGTATCGCCTACCACCCATCGCAGCAACTGTCGGTAGAACATCTCATGCGACATGTCGGCCAGCGGCTGGAGCATCTGCCAGCGCCAGCTTCCGCCCGTGGCGAAGATCGCCGAGCGGCCGCGCCCGTAATTCATGGTCACCAGCAGAGGACGCTTCACACCGCCGCCTTCGTGCGGAACAAAGTTCGCCAGTACCACCGCGCCCAGCTTGGGATCGCCCGGATCCTGGAACGTCCGGATGTAGGGCAGCTTCTTCCATCGCTCCACGTTCTTGGCGGGATCTTCTTCGATGCGCGTGATCAGGCTGTCCTGGCCCGCGGGTGTCAGCTCGACATCGGCGCCCACAAAGGAATATGTATTCTTGCGGTCGGGCAGCGTCGTCGGCAGAATGTCGGCGGCAGCCGACTTGGCCCAGCCCCCGTCCGACAACGAATCCTTTCCGCCCAGGAACAAGACTCCGCCACCGCGGCGATCGACGAACTGCTTCACCATGTCCTGCTGGTTCTTGGTGAGGTACGGGGCATCCACGCTGCCGAAGATCAGGCCGTCGAAGGCGAACAGATCTTCGATCTTGCTGGGAAAACCGTCCTCCATCTCATTGCACTTGCCGTTGACCTGAGGATGAGCCGTATCGCCCGGCCGGCACACGCCCTGCCGATAGAGCTTGTTGGGCGCGGTCCGCAAGATGCTGGCGACGTCCAGCGTTTTATCGTCCTCCACCGCGCGCTTGAGGAACTTGAACTCCCATCGGGGCTCGCCTTCCAGATACAGGATGCGCGGCTTGCGCGGATCGACGTTGACCAGCCGCGTCACGCGATTGTTGCGAGCGTTCTCTTCGTTCGGGAACGGCTCAATGGCTGCTTCGAGCGTCTTCACACCGGCGTCGCCTGCGTTAAACAGAACCGTCTCCACCTGTTCGGTCCCCTCGGCCTTCAGCGTCACATCCTGGCTGGCAACGACCTTGGACCCTTCCTTAAGGATGATCTTGGCCTTCTGCCCGGTGTAGCCGTGCTGGTGGAAGCTGACCGTCGCACCCAGGCGCGATTCCGGCAGTGCCCGCGCCGCCACGTCCACGTTGCTGATTTCGACGTCGTGGCTCATGGTTTCGCGGCCCAGCCCGATGGTGTGAACCGGAATCCGCTGGCGGCGAATCTCAGACAACGTTTCGAGATCGACGCCGCCGGTATTGTCGGCGCCATCGCTCAGCAGGATCATCGCACCGATGGGAAGACTCGAAGCGTCGGCCGCCACCTGCTTCAAGCTTTCGCCGATATGGGTAGCGGTAGCGCCCGCGGTCAGTTGCTCCAGCTTGTCGATCCGCTCGGCGTGGTCGCTCATCTTGTATAGCCGGACCTGAAACTTCTCCTGCAGCGCTTTCAGCAATCCGCCATTCAGAACTTTCTCCGCGGCTTCCTTGCGCGTGCTGTTTTCATCGTTCGTGGTCATGCTGGTGGAATCGTCGATCACCACCGCCACGATGTTCTGCTGCGGCTTCAGGGCCGACACGCTGAGCGCCGGATGCCACAGAAGGAAGAAGAGTAAAGCAGCCAGCGCCGTCTGCAAGATCCAGACGGAACCCTGCCGGACAACGCCCATGCGCGCCGATCCCGAAGTCTGCCGCCAGATCAGGAAGCCGAGTACGCCGGCAGCCGCCAGGATGCCCAGGCCCATGAGCCAAAGCGGCCATCCGGCCAGGAAGATAAACGTCCCTTGGCGATAGATCGAGAGCGGATACTTAAAGAGAAACTCGAACATGTAGGGTGTGGGCTCTCAGCATTTCCAATCAGTGTGTCAGATCATACATGACGTAGTTCGCCGACACTCGATACGCCAGAGATGCATAATTTTCCGGATACCTGGGGTCGTCGGACCATTCGATGGCGTCCCCCATGTCCACGTTATGACAGATCCCGACCATGATACGTCCTTTGTCGTCGTAGATCGCACGGAACTTTGGCTCAAAACCATCGAATTCCCAAGGGATGCCGCTGTAGATGAACTGCGCCCCCGGGATGCGTGAGCGCTGGTCTATATCGTATATGACGTGGAAGATCTCGTCTTTGTTATCGATGTCCGTCACCGGACGGCGCGGAAAGACTTTCCGCATGCCTTCCATGAAGACATCCCATTCCTGGGTGCCATGAAAATCGTCGGTCATGAAGAAGCCGCCGCGCAGGAGATAGTCACGCAGCTGGTCGGCTTCCTCGTCGTTCAAACTCCAGTGCCCGACCTCCACTCCGTACAGGAACGGCCAGTTATAAATGTCGCTGCTGTTGTCGAGCTCCACCACTTGCTCCACCGACTTGGCATCCACGCGGGTTAGACGCATCAATCCCTGTAAGGTGTGCCGATCCCCTAAGGGATAGTCGGTGCGCCAGCCGTATCGGCCGGTATTCTGCCCGTTAGGATGCTCCCAGGTCGAACTGGTGTATTTCAGCCGTCCGCGGGTCCATTCCGCCTGCCGTTCCCAATCGGGAGGCAGTGCGGCTTCAGCGTGTTCCTCGGTGCTTTCGTAAGAGAGAAAGGGCTTCTGGGCGTGTAAGATACCCCAGGTCCCGAGGCCGCCCAAAATGAGGAAAACCGCCGCGCGCAGGCGCATGAAAGTCTTAGCCGGACTTAAGGATAGCACACGATTGAAACACTGCCCGGCAGGTCTAAATAGCACTCAGTGTGAGAGATCGTAGACGAAGTAATTCATCGCGATGCGGTAAGCCATGTTGGCCAACTCGGCCGGGTATTCCGGCTCATCGGACCACTCCCAGGCGTCCCCCAGATCCATGTTGTGGCAGATGGCGACCACGACGCGCCCCTTGTCATCGTAGATACCCTTCCACTCCGCTTGATACCCGTCCTGTTCATAAGTTCGGCCGCTACGGAGGTACTGCGCGCCCGGAATCTGATACTTGTCGTCCAGATCGTACAAGGTGTGAAAAATGGGTTCGGCCTTGGGCAGATCGACGATCTCCCGGTCCGGATACACCTGCTTGATCCCTTCGAGGAATACTCGCCACTCGACGCTGCCGTGGAAATCGTCCACCATCAGGAATCCTCCGCGATCGAGGAACTCCCGGAGTTGCGCGGCTTGCTCGGGGTTGAACTGCCAATGCCCGACTTCCACTGCGTACATCATGGGCCAGTTATAGATGTCGTCGCTATTGTCGAGCGCGACGGGCTGTTCCACCGAACGGCTGTCGATACGAGTGAGGCGCTTCACGCCGTAGAGCAGATGCCGGTCGGAGCGCGGATAGTCGATGGTCCAGCTTCCGCGCCGTCGATATCCCAATAGGAAGCCCGTATAGTCCGGATACATGAGACGCGCGCGAGTCCACTCATGCGGAACGTTGGCATCCGGAGGAATGTCGGATTCGGCGTGTCCCTCAACGGTGTCGTATTCGCGGAACGGTTTCTGAGCGTGGAGCAGGCCCCAGCAGCCGCATATTGCCACTGCCGCGACAATAACGACGGTTCTCAGGCGCATCTGGCGCCAGAGTAGCATGTTGAAGTTATTTCGTGACTGACGGCGCAGGGGAATCGCAAGGGGGGGCAGGCGGTATTACTTGCGGCATGGGCGCCACAGCATCCGCCCGGGGAGAGACCTGTTTAATCGTGAAATGAATCCCTTGAGGGATTTGCGCGTGCAGCAAGGGAACCGAGCAATACCGAGCTGGCTTGCACCGGGCCTGAACTCCGCAGGGGAATCATCGCAGGCGGCGTTATTACGATATTTTTCGCCCAAGACCCCGACACGATAGGCCCATAGAACTGGCCCGATCGCGATAATCCAGAGTCGTCGCACGCCCAGAGTCTACTATGATGCGATGGCCCCGGCAAGCGGGTGGCACAGGCCTTCAGCCTGTGCTCGCTGGCCGTCTACTTAATCCGGTATTCCGCCGTGATCGTGTTGAGCGTCTTCGAAGCAGCCTGCTGGAACGGCCCCGGAATGTTGGTGCAATCGATATAGAACTTGATTGAGTCCGAGACGTTCTTCAGCTTGTAATTGGCCCAGCCCAGCGAATTCAACACCTCGGCGCGGAAGCGAGGATCCGTAAGATTAGGAAGCGCGGCGCGGAACGCCTGGTCGGCTGCTTCCCATTTTTCAGCCTGGAAGCTGATGGAGCCGATCATGTAATTCGCCTGAGTCAGTTCCGCGGTCTTGTTGCGGGCCCAATCGGCGTCGCTGAGGCCCACCGGCTTTTCACTTTTGTTCACGCGATCGATCGCCTTCTTCGACAGACTCACAACGGCGTTAGGATCCTTGCCGGCCTTGAAATAGGATTCGGCCACCAGCAGCATGGCATCCTCGCGCGTATCGTTGTGCGCCACCAGTTTTTCGGCCGCGGCGAGAGCCTTCGCGGCGTCACCCTGCTCGCGATATGCCAGAAACACCGCGACCTCGATGTCGCCGGCGTGCGTGGTTTGAGGGTGATTGACCAGAAACGCCTCCAGCAGCTTGATCCGATCCGCCGGATTCTTCGCGGTGACGGCTTCCTTATAAGCATCCGCTTCGTTCGCCAGCCGGGCGCTGGCGCCGCAGTCGCGCGTGGCCTGGCTCATTTCCGGATCAGGGTTCTTCAGCGCCTTCTCCGCGACGTAGCCCGCCTGCTTCATCCAGACATCCGTCAGCGTGGCGTCCTTCATGTCCGCCGCGATGCGCCAGTTCAAACAGGCTGCTGCCAAATTGTTGGGATTGGATATGAGCAGGTTGGAGCCGGCAGCCAAGGCTTTGACGAACTTGCCGGCCTGATGATACCGGGCCTGCAACTCAGCGTAAGCGTATTCCACTCCGGGAGAGGTTGGAAACAGTTCCGGAAAGAGCTCCAGCAGCTCTATCCGCTTGGTGAGATCAGCCTCCGTTTGAATCTTCTCAAACAGCCTTCCTTCAGGCGTGTTGGGATCGATGGACGGTTTCGCGGCCCATCCCAGCGAGGGGATGGCGCACAGAGACAGCAACATTGCTGAAAATCGAGATACTGTATGACGAGACAGGACCATGGAAACCTCCGCTCTCGCCTATCCATCGGCGGGCGGGAGTGTTAGGTATAGATCCTAAGGGAGTAGGCTCGATTTTTCTTACAGTTAGGCCGCTTCAGTGGGAGATGGCGCTGAATCGATGCCACTACAAGAGAACAACCTTCAGAACTTCAACCGCTGCTTCAGCGCGATGAGCGCCTTCGAATCGACGCCCGGCAACTTCGACAGTGCATCGAAATTCGGAATCTCCGCCGACATTCGAGCCGCCACGATCGCATCCACCTCGGCTTTCTTCAAGCCCAATTCCGTTTCCAGTTCCGCCGGAGTCGCTCTGTTCACGTTTACCGACAACCCGAAATACTTCGTCAGATAATCGGTGACCGTCTTGAAATCCGACTCGCTACCCAACGCCCCGCGACTTTTCATCGCGTCCACCGTATCTTCCCAGCTAGCCCTGGATCCGTGCGACCCGATCACGATATCCGCGCCGTGGCACGCGCCGCAGACCGTCTCGTACGTGGCAAGACCCTTATCATCCGGCAGACCCTGGACCTCGGCCGGAGGTGTCTGAGCAAGAGCCAGCACTACAATTCCGGCCAGGAGTAGCGGAGTCAAAATATTCCCAATCCGTCTCTTCATGGTTATCCTCACGTCATCGAGCCGAGCCCGGCCCGCCCATGTCGCTCACTTGGTACAGGAGAAGTTTTGCAGGCTTGCTACTGCTCGCGTTCTTGAACGTGAGCCCCGCCAGGTTGGCCGGCTCAGGAAACAAGTCGCCAGCGCGATAGGTTGCGTCTGAGGCCTCGACCTTCCCTTCGAGGACGTAGACAACACCCGGACCGGAGTGATCGCGAGTTCCAGACAGAGCCCCGGCTGGAAGCGTCAGTCTGAGCAGACTGAGTTCCTGATTCACGGTGGTTCGCAGAGGTTCCTGAAGCAGCAACTTCACGGCTGGATTGGCCTGTCCCGTATTGCCCGCTTGAAAGACGATCACCCTGCCGGGTTCGGTCTTGCTCAGATTGCGCTGGAACCGATGAACGTGCATCGGAGCTTCGTAGAAGAATTCGCCAGGCCTGTAGATCGCCGGCGGGTCTGGCTCGACCTGGGTCTCGATCTCGCCCTGCAGGATGTAAACGAAGACCGGGCCAGCATGAGTGTGCCCGGCCCCAATGGGAGGTTGAACCGGCGGCGCCGAGGAACCGGAGATGCTGAAGACGCTGATGGTCGGCTGGGAGTCCTCGGGAAGAGGCTTTTTTATCAAGGTTTCCCACAGTGGCTTCTCAGCTCCCGATTGCGCCGCGATCCTGCTTGCCAGAACAGCGGCGAACCCCGCGGTCAGAACACTCGCAACAACTCGAGACTTCTGCATACTTACTTCCTTTGTTCAGAAGGCTGCGTGTTGCTTGCCATGAAGACCTTGGTTGCGGGGTGAAACTCCGACCACGCGAACCAAAACTCCGGCATGAGGATCAGCGTTTTTAGCTGCGTTCCCTTCAGCGGTCCTTCGAGACAAAGCCCGTACGCGTTCCAGGAAGAGTGTGTTTCGAGATCGGTCAAGGAGCTAGTATCCGCATCCACTGCCTGAAACTGGAGAACCTTGCCCTTCGCTCGCGCTTCAAATGCAGTCGTGGTATCGGATGACGGCTGATGGACCACCAGCACAGGCGCTCCGCCGACGCGGTCATTGACCACACGCGCGATGCGCAGCTGCGCGAAGGGAAACGCCTTTTCGTCCGTGCCGATCCGCAGTCCGGCAACCATTTCCTTCGGACGCAAGCGATCGTCGTGGCCGAACGCAGCCTTCGGCGCCTCTCCTTCGCCGTTCGACGCCCTGTTGGCTTTCTGGAGTTTCCTCAGGGCGGGTATGCGTTCGTCGTATCCAGGCAGGGGCTTCAGCACCACGGTGCTGGGATACCGTCTGCGCCACTCTTTCCATGTGGTTCGGACAAAGGGATAGAGTTCCAGGAAGCTGCCTTTGAGGGGGCCGGAGATAGCTTCACCAGTGGACTGTTGCCAGCGGCTGCCGGTCTCGCGATCCTTGTGAACCTCGTTGGCGCCCACCATACTGTCGTAGTCGAAGTGCAGAAGCCGCCCCTTGAGCTGAGCGCGAAAGACCGCACCTGTACTGCAGACGCCGCACCAGGTGACTTCGATCGGACCGTCCGGCATCTGGTCATTCACTGAACCGTGCTGGGCGAGGTCCGTTGCAGGGTATGCCTTGGCTACCTTGCCGCGGGCTACACCGATTACAATCTCGTCTTCCTCAACGAGACTGGCCTCCGCAGCCGGGACAAATTGCGGCTCGAGAATCGATACGTAGGGCATCATGTCGGGACGCTGAGCAAAAGCAGGTAAGGCGATAGCCGCCTGCACTAACGCGGTGACAATGTGCCAGTTTCGTATTTTCATTTGCTGTCTCCTATTCCTGAACACCGATCGCACGGGCCTGACCTTCTTCGCCTACTTGGAAAATGAGCAACTCCGCTGGCTCCGTTTTGCTCAGATTCCGGAAGAGCCGGTGGGCATGCATGGGAGGCTCGTAGAAGGCATCGCCCGCGCGGTAGATCTTTGCCGGTTCTGGATCGACCTGACTCTCGATCTCTCCCTTAAGGACGTACGCGAACACGGGCCCAGGGTGTTGGTGCGCCCCCGTAGGGGCCGCTCCAGGGGCGGCAACCAACGCCATTACGGTCACCTCCTGATTCGCGATGTTTGCCAGAGGCTCCTGTATCAAGGCGCTGGCCGCATTCGTGCCCGTGTTTTGGAAAATGAGGATCTTCGCCGGTTCCGTCTGGCTCAGGTTCCGAAGGAGGCGATGGATCTGCATCGGGCGCTCGTGGAAAAAGTCGCCCGGGTGGTAGACCATCGGAGGATCGGGTTCGACCTGATTCTCGATATCGCCCTGAAGGATGTAGGCGAAGACGACTCCTTTGTGTGAATGGGCCGGGGCTGTGACCCCTGCGGCTACATTGAGAATGGATAGAACCATTTTCGGTTCGGGTGTATCGCCGAGAGAATCTTGCATCAGTATTCTCGTGGCGATCCCGGGCGGAGCGGCAGGTGGGGATGCGGGCGTTTGCGCGATCAGAAGCGCGCTCGAGCTTCCCGCGAGGAGAGCCGCCAGGATCAATCTGCGATGCATTTCATTGCGTATGGCCATATTTGGTGCCTCCTGTTCGTGTACAGCTCGAATGTTTGCCACCTCTTACTGCCCGGCAGCTTGCGCCGCTAGCGCCAACCCGATTAGCCGGTGCGCATCGGCCTCCTCAGGCTTAAGCGCGAGGACACGCCGGGCTTCGCGCTCGGCTTCCACGGCCCTGCCGAGCACCAGCAGCGCCCAGGCCCGATTAAAGTGCAGCATGCTGGAGTTCGGCTCCAGTTCCGACGCCAGCTCGAATTGCTCCAGAGCCTTCGAAATTTCCCCAGTCCGCACATACAGTACGCCCAGCTCCGCACGCGCTTCCACATACAAAGGGTCGAGACTCACGGCCGCGTTGAATTGCTCAATGGCTTCGCCTCGTCGTCCCTCGCGTTGTGCGGTTACTCCCCGGGCAAATGTTTTTCGTGCTGCTTTTGGCGGATGGTGTCGCAGCCTTTGCGCCGAAATTGCGCCGGACGGCTCGGGCCTGGGAGCAAACACAGGTTCGGCATTGGCGAGTGCAGCCGCGTCCGCAGTGGTTTTGTATTCGGCGCGAACTGCGCCACCGCCCACGCTCTCCCACCGAAGTCTTCGTTTTTCCTCCGCGAGGTCTAACCGGTGAGGAGTATCGGGCAGCGGATCTATCGCGGGAGCTTGAGAAAATACTGGCACGGAGAATCCGGCTAGCAATGACAGCTCTATGATTCTCGAGATGAACAGGATCGCTGTCGCCATGTTGGGCATCGTGGTCCCCAGTATCGGGAAGAATGCCCGGCGCGACTAGTCCGTTCCCTGCATGGCTCCGTGGATTCGCTGAATGGCGGCGCCTACGCCCCTTTGCTTATCCCTTGAATCGCTGTCTGCAGTTTTTCGCGATATCCGCGGCTCACCTTCAACCTCGTGTCATCCCGCAACACGACTTCGTATTCCCCGCTGGCATCGCTTCGTAGATCGCGCACCCGCGCCAGATTCACGATAGTCGATCGATGAACGCGGCAGAAACGTTCCGGCTCCAGATCCCGCTCGAGTTCCGCCATACTGCGGCGCAGCAGGTGTGTTCTCGCTCCGACGTGCAGACAGGAATAGTAATCCGCCGCTTCGATCCAGTCGATCTCTTCCGCGCGCAGGAACGAAATGCGCCCGGCGCTTCGAACCATAATTCGCTCGAAGCGGGGGTGTTCCGCGGGACGCCGCGACAGCAGCGCTTTTGCACGCGACAGCACACGGAAGAATCGCGCATTGTCGTATGGCTTGAGCAGGTAGTCGAGAGCTTCCGCCTCGAAGGCCTTCAACGCGTACTGATCATAGGCCGTGACGAACACCACCGCCGGGGGCACATCGGCTCCCAGCGCTTCCAGCACGCCGAACCCGTCGCAGCCCGGCATCTGCACGTCTAGAAACAACAGTGACGGGCGCAGTTCCCGCACCACCTTCGACGCGTCGGTGCCCGAACTGCATTCCCCCAGCACCAGGATTTCCGGATCGGTTCGCAGCAGGTTCACGATATTGGCACGCGCCAGCGGCTCGTCATCTACGACCACTGTGCCGATGGGAGCGCACAGGCCGTTCGTGCCGTTGTGCGTACTCAAATGGGAAGTCACGCAACAGTCCTGTAAGGAACTCTGATAATCGTTTCAACCCCCGCCGGCTCGCCGTTCCGAAGCTCCACGCTGCTTTCCGCTCCGTACAGCGTGACCAGCCGTCCGCGAGTGTTGGACAGTCCGACGCCGGTTCTGTTGCCGCCGACCCCATCCCGGATCGCCGGCGAGAGTCCCGGACCATCATTGTAGAGGTAGATCGACAGCATTCCATCGGACTCGCGCGCCGTCAAGCGGATCTCTCCACCTTCCACGAGTTTTCCGATCCCATGCACGATCGCGTTCTCCACCATCGGCTGCAGGACAAGCGGCGGGACCAGAGAGCCGTAAAGCTCGAGAGGCACATCCAATGTGACCTTCAACCGGTCGCCAAGGCGCATCGACTGCAGATCGATGTAGCTTTCAAGGAAGGAGACTTCTTCGGCCAGCGGTACCAGGTGCCTGCCGGAATCGTCCAGCACGCGCCGCAGCAGGTCGCTCAACCCGGCGATCATTTCGACGGCGTCGTCGTTTCGTTGTTCCCGGACCAGCCCGGAGATTGCGTTTAGGGTATTGAACAGAAAATGAGGCTCCAGCTGACGGCGAAGGGCGTCCAACTGGGCCTTCGATAACTCACTGGCAAGCCGCGCCGCTTCCGCCTCGCCGCGAGCCAGGCGCCGGATGGAATCGACGATATTGTCGATCGCCACGGTGACGCCATAAAAGATAAGTCCAGTATGGAACTGCATGTAAACCATGGTGAAGAACATGGTTCGATACGAAGGGTTCGGATCTTGAATCGGATTGATGGCCCATTCCAGCGCGGCGGACCAGGCGATGCGCCCAACGCTGATTGCCAGTGCGGCAGCCAGATGCACCGGGACGTTTCTCCAATCGCTTGCCCGCTTCAGAGGAAACCGCCGGCTCAATGCCAGGATGGCCGGGGTTGCAGCCACCCAAATCAGCCATGCCGCGGCCGTCGTAAAGAAAAGGGAAACCCAATTGAGCTGCCTCCCGAGGGCGGCCATGCCTACAACGACCTGAGTCGCCGAGATAATGCCAATTGCGAGCCAGACCATGGCGATCCACCAGGAATGACGCGTCAGGGCGTGCCGAAGATAGGACATCGGGATCCTTTGTAAGTTTAAGCCTGAACGTGCGTCGACCGGGGCCTCATGCAGCGAGTCCACGGAGCTGTGCAGCGAACTGCCCGCTGAGACTAACTCCTGACTGACGGCGCATCCGGAAACTATCCCCCCTCGGGGTTCCGGGAGCGTCAATGGCTCATATCGTACACGATGTAGTTGATCGCGATCCGGTAGGCCAGTCCGGTGAAAGCTTCCGAATACCAGGCATCGTCGGCGTGTTCCCAGGCGTCGCCCAGGTCCATGTCGTGGCAGATCGCGACCACCACCCTGTTCTTATTGTTGTAAACAGCGCGCCAGTGCGGGTCTCTCCCGCCGTCCTCAGGCTGCTCGTAAGTCACGCCGCTTTGCCAGGCGTTGGCGCCCGGAATCTGTACGCGATGCTCCAGATCGTAGAGAGTGTGGAAAATCTCATTGGAATCCGCCAGATCTTCAACGCCGCGGTCGGGAAACACTTTGCTCAGGCTGTCCATGAAGACCGACCATTCCGTGTTGCCGTGAAAATCGTCGACCATCAGAAAGCCCCCGCGGTCGATATAATCGCGAAGCCGTTTGGCCTGGATCTCGGGGAGTCTCCAGTGACCCACTTCCACGGCGTAAAGGAACGGCCAGTTATAGATATCGTCCGAGCCGTCCAACTCGACGATCTGTTCCACCGATCGCGCGTCGATACGCGTGAGCCGCGCGATGCCCGGAAGCAGGTGGCGGTCCGAGCGCGGATAATCCATGGTCCAGTAAGCGGAGGGACCGAAATCCTCGCCTCCAAAAACATCCGGATATTTCAAGCGTGCGCGCGTCCATTCGTGAGGAACCCGCGAGTCGGGAGGAATAAAGAAATCGGAGTATTCGATGGCCGGATATTCCCGCCAGGGTTTCTGCGCGAATAGAAAACCCCAGCCGCACAGCAGAACGACGATTACCAGGGCAACGCGCAGACTCATCGGCACAATCTTAAAGCGCCTCCAGAATAGCATCGGTCTACCGCTGGTTCAGCGTTAACTGCCCGTCGCGCACGGCAATTTGCAGGCCGGATTCGCCGCATGCCGGCAACGGGCGGCCAGCGTAGTAGTTCAAGCCGTAAACCCAATCGCGCCGAACCTCCTTCAGACACGCTTCCTGGATTTGGCCCGAACTTGCGTGCACGAATCCCCGCACCGAATATCGCTGATCGAGCACCGGCAGCAACGCGAACTTGAAGTACCCGATCGCGGCCAGAGTCGCCAATGCCGCCGCGAGCATCACTTGCTCGCGCTTTCGCGGCTCGTTTTTCGCCAACCAGGCCAGCCAGAATACGCCGGCGGCAGCCAGCGCGAACGGCCAACCTTGCGCGAGACGGGCCAAGGGGAAACGCGTCGAGGTGACGCCGGAAGGAAGCGCGTCGGGCAACAGGGCCGCGATCGCGGGAGTGGCGATCAACAACACCGCGCACGCGCCAATCCACCAACCCGCCGCGGGAGTCTTGTCCAACGCTACCGCAAGAACGATCGCCAGGACCGGCATCAACGGCAGCACGTAGCCCGGAAGCTTATTCTGCGCAGCGGAAAAAAACACCAGCGCAACCAGCAGCCACAGCACCAGGAACCGGATCCGATCGTCCTGATACGTCTTGGGGCGCAGCAACAGGCCCGCCAGCAGCGTCCACGGGAACAGTCCCGCCAGCAGCACCGGCAGATAGAACCACCACGGCTGCGGATGATCGAGCGTCGGATGCAGGAACCGGTCCACGTGATGTTTCCAGAAAAACTCATTCCAGAACACGGGGCCGTTGCGCAGTTCACAAAGGATGTACCACGGCGCGGCGATCACCGCGCCCGTCACAAGCATCGCCAGCCGCATGCGGCGGGCAATCAGCAGCACCGGTGCGATCAACACCAACGGCACGAATCCTTTGGCCAGGACAGCCAACCCGAGAAACACTCCCGCCCAGATTCCCAATACCGCTGTCTGACGCGCCCGGCTGGGGATCGCGCTCGGGCCGAAGACTCCGATGAGCGTCGCGGCTCCCAGCGCGGCCGACATCGGCAGATCGGTGACGGAAACGAAACTGTACGCAATCCAGCCTGCGGAGGTAGCGAGGATTCCGGTGGCAGCCAGCGCTACACGGGAAGAAAACTCGCGCGCCAGCGTACGATGAAAGAACCACAGGAAAACGAGACTGATGAGCGCCACAGGCAGCCGGGCCGCCCACTCATCGGAGATGTGAAGCTTGTGCCCCACCCCCGTCATCCAGTACAGTAGCGGCGGTTTTTCGAACCACGGAGAGCCGTCCAGTCGCGGCGTGACCCAATCGCCGGAGTGCGCCATTTCGCGGCCGATAGAGGCATACCGCGGCTCGTCCGGCCCCAGGAATCCCACTCGCCCCAAGCTGCTCAGGTACACCAGCAGCAGCGGAAGCAACAGCCAGTATTTGGACAAACCTCCAGTATAGTGGCACGTCTGTGTAAGAGTGCGACAATAAAAACTAGGTCCAAACCATGAAACTTGCCACCTTCCTGCTTGCGGCGCTTGCCGCTCTCCCGGCGTTTGCGCAGACAAAAGCGAATGTCGATAAGCCCGCGCTCGAGGCCTACCTGCGCCACGCCGAGCTGTGGATTCCCCAGGTCTCCGTCAGCATCGACGATCCCACGCCTTCGGCCTATTTGCCGGGATTCTCCGAAATCGCGGTGCACCTTTCCTATCAGGGTCAGACCAAGGAAGAGCACTACCTGATCTCGCAGAATGGCAAGAACATTATCAAGGGCGAGGTCTTCGATATCACCAAGAGCCCGTTCCAGGCGGCGATCGACCAGATCAAGCTCGATGCCCAGCCCAGCTATGGAAAGCCCGGCGCGCCGGTCACCATCGTGGTCTACGGAGATTTCCAGTGTCCCGTGTGCAAAGTCGAAGCCGACGTGATGCGCAAGAACCTGGTCCAGAAATTCCCGGACAAGGTGCAGGTGTACTTCAAGGATTTCCCCCTGGAATCGATTCATCCCTGGGCCCGCGCGGCCTCTGACACAGGGCGCTGCATTTACAAGCAGGATCCGCAGGCTTTCTGGAAGTTCCACGATTGGATCTACGAGAATCAGGAAGGCGTCACTCCCGAAACTCTGAATTCGAAGGTGATGGCCTGGGCCGGAACCGCCGGCGTCGATTCCATCCAGCTGGGCCGCTGCGTGGACGGCAAGGTCACCGACAAAGAGGTCGCTCAGAATATCGCCGAGGCGCACTCGCTCGGCCTGTCTGCCACACCGACGGTCTACATCAACGGCCGCAAATTCGAGGGCGCGATCGAGTGGCCGATCATGCAACAGCTGGTTCAGCTCGAGATCGACCATCAGGCCGCGGCCGCGAAAACCACCGCCAAGGCCGCCACGAAAGCAGACGACACCAAGTGCGAGGAAACTTGCGTGGTCAACATTCCGAAGATCGCCGGCAGGTAACAAACCCATGCGCCGATTCCCCATGGCAGCGCTGGCTGGATGCGCGCTCGCGGCGTGGGCGCAGGCACCCGCTACCATCAGCCCCGACGCGTACCTGGCGCACGTGAAATATCTCGCGTCGCCCGAGTTAAAAGGCCGCGCGACCGGATCAGCCGAGCTCGAAACGGCCGCCAGCTACATCTCGTCGCAATTCCAATCGTTCGGCGTCAAACCTGTGCCGGGCAGCGGCTATGAGCAGGCGTTCACGACAACCGTAGGCGCTCGCATGGGCCCCACGAATCGCCTCGATATCACCGACGCCGGCAAAACCACCACGCTCCCGCTGCGCGACGGCTTCATCCCCTTCAGTTTTTCGTCTTCCGGCACCGTTTCGGCTCCCGTCGTATTCGTCGGCTACGGAATCACGGCCAACGAATATCACTATGACGATTACGCGGGCATCGACGTCAAGGACAAAATCGTCCTGCTGATCCGCCACGAGCCGCAAGAAGACGACGAGAAGAGCGTGTTCCAAGGCAAAGAGCTCACCCAGCATTCGACATTCGCCATCAAGGCCGTGAACGCGAAAATGCACGGTGCCCGCGCCGTGATCCTGGTAAACGACGCCTATCCGCACCACATGCCGGAAGAGGACCGGATCGAGCCCTTCGGCCAGGCCACCGGACCCACCGATTCAGGCGTCTTGTTCGTGCAGGTGAAACAGGCCACTGCCGAGGCATGGTTCAAGAGCGAAGGCCACGATCTGCGTGAAGTCCTGGATGGCATCGATAAGGACCTGAAGCCCCGCTCGTTTCCTTTCACCAAGCTCACCATGAGCCTGACGCTCGACATCCAGCACGAAATGAAGACGGTCCACAACGTCGCAGGCTACATTCCCGGGAAAACTCCCGAGTACGTGATCGTCGGCGCGCATTACGATCACCTGGGCCTGGGCGACGAGCACTCGCTCGCGCCGGCGCAGATCGGCACCATTCATCCGGGCGCCGACGATAATGCCTCGGGCACCGCGGGCGTAATCGAACTGGCCCGCTATTTTTCAAAGCAGCCCCAGCAGCAGCGCGGGATTCTCTTCATGACCTATGCGGGCGAGGAACTGGGACTTCTGGGCAGCAATTACTATACAGGGCATCCGTTGCTGCCGCTCGAAAACGCCGTGACGATGCTCAACATGGACATGATCGGCAGGATCCGGGGCGGCAAGGTTTACGTCAACGGCTCGGGAACCGGCTCCACGCTCGACAAGCTGGTCGAGTCCGTCAAACCTCCCGCCGAGTTCAAGCTCGATCTTTCGGAAGCCACCGGCTACGGCGGCAGCGATCACATGTCCTTCACCGTGAAGCAGGTGCCCGTGCTGTTCTTCTTCAGCGGGCTGCACGGCGATTATCACAAGCCGAGCGACACCTGGGATAAGATCGACGCCCCGGACGCTGCCAAGCTGCTGGGGTACGTCGCGCAAATCGCCACACGTCTGATGAACGACCCGGAACGTCCGAAGTTCCAGCGCGTGGTAGAGAAGACCGCTCCCATCAGTTCGGGCAGCAGTAGCGGCGGCTACGGTCCCAACTTCGGCAGCATCCCCGATTTCGACGAACCGCCCAAGGGCGTCCGCTTCGCCGACGTGCGCGACGGTACACCCGCGGCCAAAGCCGGCCTGAAAGCGGGCGACATTCTGATCGAGTTCGACGGCAAGGACATCGGGAATTTGTACGACTTCACCTATGCCCTGCAAGCGCACAAGCCTGGTGATTTAGTACTAGTGAAGGTACTCCGCGGGTCCCAGACAATTGAGGCCAAAGTACTGCTCACAGAGCGTCGTTAGTTCGACATAATGGGGCTGCCAGACGAGGCAGCCATGCAAAACACCCTAGCAGCCCAAAAGCTTCCGCCCCTGATTCTTCATCCGTTTGCGGACCAATCCGGACCCGGCAAGGTAGTGGAAAGCTCGCGCGCCAGCCTGATGCTGCAAGGCTTGCTGCCCTCAGGACAGCAGTCGCCGGAAGATCTGGAACGAACGCTGCTCGAAGGCCGCTATCAGGAAATCCGGATGCTGTTTTATGTCGGCAAGGACATCCTGCGCTGGGTCGGTCAGTGTATGGAACACGTCAGCCGCTACCCCGAGTTGCAGGGATCGTCCTTCCAGCCGCAGAGTTTCGCCGCCTACGTGGTGCAGAATCCGCCCGCCGAGGTCGCCGCGAAGCTGAAGAGGTGGGGCGTCTCCAACCACAAGTCGATCTTTTCGCGCGCATTGGGCCTGAACGTCATTCTGGCGGACATGCCTCCGCAGGAAATGTTCTCCACGGATTTTCTGCGCCACTACCACCGCTATGCCGACCAGATGTTCCACTGCCACCTGGGCCAGATTCCCTTCGCAGATCCGGAACACCTGGGATTCGAGTTCGAGATCTTCGCATCGGGCGAATACTCGCGGATGCTGGAAAAAGGCTGGGCGGAGCAGGCTGAGAAGTAAACGGACTATCCCTACGCGACGGCCGCGATCCTGACGGGCGACAGCTCCCGCTGCACTTCCTTAGGCGAGGCATCGCGATAAGCTTGCGCGAAATTGGCGTGCATCGGCGAACAAGCCGGGTGCGGATAGATCTGGACGAACATCTGCCCGACCATTTTTCCCCGTAATCCCTTACAAACACGCGCTACCTCGCGCGCCGTGTTGGACGTGCATGCTTCACAGGTCAATCCAACTTCTACGCAAATGCTTGGGTAGGATTCGTCGTATGCCGTCATAGTGAGGTCCTAGTATGCCGTAGTACCACCATTAGTCCAAGAACCCTGAGGTGGGTTTGCTATGACGCTTTTGGGGGTATCGTGCCCGGTACCCCCCGTTGGTATCATGGGTGCTGAAGAGGAGTCGGCATGCATTGGGCGGCGCTCATTTTCCCCGTCATTTTACCCGTAGCCGCATGGGCCGCGAACCCCGATTTTCGTGCGCCCGATTTCCGTGTGGAGCGCCACGCGGTGGCCAATGGCGCCGAACTGCTGACGATCTTCAGCTCCCTTCCCGACCACGCCGGCGATATCCCTTTGGTCAGCGTCCTGCGCGACACTTTGGGCGATAACGACCCGGATAACGACCGTTTGCGGTACATCTGGGTGCTCACCTCCGCGCGGCCGACCGTGCTGCAACATGCCGCGGCGTTTGTTCCCTTCTTCTACTGGCGGCCAGACCTGGGAAAGAACCCGGACCGGAAGCCCGCCGCCATTCTCGACCTGGGAAATACCAGCAAGGTGGTGTGGAACGCGCTGACGCAATCCATCGTGCAGGCTGCGGCCATTGACTCGAACGGAGCGCTCATTCGCGCATCCACGCGCCGCTATCGCGCAAATCTTGCCGATCAGCGGCAGGTCAACCTGATGGAGGGTTTGACCGCCATCTCGCAGCTGGAGGAGATCCCTGACGGCGAGGCTCTGCTCAGCGAGCCGGAATTGCTCGAAACGCAGGCTCGCCTGTCGCTGGCGGGAAAGACCCTGGGCGGGCTGGTCACAACCGAGCGCCTCCCGGAAGCATATTTGAAGAACCGGATCCAAACCGAAGAGACGCGCGGCCACAACTGGGAGCTGCTGCGCCAGCGCGCGGAAGCCAACGGATTGTATTTCGATCCGCTGGGCTTCGCCCGCTCCCGAACGCACGCTTTACTGTGGATTGCGCGCGAAGACGTTACCACCAGCGAGGGCCAGCCACGCAAGTGGGACGGCCGCTTTCTCGGTATCGCCGACCCTTTCGACGATTCGCGCCTGAAGAACTGGACCGGGTACACGGAAAAGCGGTATTTCGACGAGTCGGGACTGCCGGTCGACGCGGACACCCCCGGCGCGACCTCACGCGAACTGATCCCTCTGGCGCTTTACGCCCTGGAGTATCCGAAAGTCCCGCTGGTGCTGGTGGATTTTCGCGACACCCACAAACCCAAGAATCGCGAGATGCTGCGCCTGGCGACTGGGGACGCCGTCAGCGGCGTGCTGGGGGTCTCCAAGTTCGGAAACTGGCCGTACCTCGCCGGGTCCATGACCTGGAACTTCGTGCGCTCGCGCCATGGCGATCCCAACAATCGCTCGGCGCGCCTGAAAGCTTTCTCGCAGGTGCGGCGCTGGCTGACGCTCGACGGCTCCATGGACCCCGCGCTGCGGGCCGAGCTGCAACGGCGTCTGGAAATCCTGGGTGTGAATCCGCTGGATGAGAGCGTGTTCGAGGAGACCCAGATCGCCGAACGTCAATACGAGGCCTTGTTGCGTTACGCCGCCGATCCCAATGGATTGCCTGCGCGCCTGGACCACGATCGCAACGCGGAGATCGCCGCACGACGTCACGGCGTGCCCGCGCGCACGGGCTTGCACCTAGCGAACTGGTTCAGCCTGGGCATCTATTCGCATCACGAATTGCAGGACAGTACCAGCCTGGCAGCGGCTGTCGGCCGCGAGCGGCGCGCGGAACGCCAGATCCGGTTCCTGGAGACCGTGGCTAAATCCAGCCCGCAGCCCGACGTGGTCTGGAATATCGCCGAGGTGCGCCGCGCTGTGAATGAGTTGATCGTTACCGGCATACCCCCGCGCTCGGTCGAAGTGGTTTCGCGGCTCATGCTGCAGACCAGCGACGCGGAAACGCGGGAACTGTGTGCGCGTGCCCTCGCCAGCATCGGCGTCGCGGCGGGACAATAACAGGTGCGGACCATCGCGCTCCTGTGTCTGTCGACGGCGCTCGTCTCCGCCGCGGATTTATCCACCGCAAGAGCAAAAGTCCAGCGCGTCGTCATCCTCAAAGTCGATGGCCTGCCCGAGAATCTGCTGGAGAGGTCCGTAAAAGAGACCAGTGGCTCGGGCCGCGACAGCCATAGCCGCCTGCCGTGGATCCAGCACGTGTTCGCGCAGAACGGTGTCTGGATGGAGAATTTCTACGTCCGCGGATTGAGCCTGTCCGCGCCCTCCTGGTCGCTGCTCGATAGCGGCCGCCATCTGCAGATCCGCGGTAACGTCGAATACGACCGTTACACGCTGCGGGCGTACGACTACCTGAACTTCTTCCCGTTCTATTTCAGCTATGCGGCTTCGAAGCAAGTCGACATGCCCGCCGCCGAGCTGATGGATGAAGCCGGCGTGCCGTTGCTGGTCGACCGTTTTCCGTACCAGCAGCGCTTCCAATCCCCGCAGCTCCTGCAACGAGGGCTGCGGCTGAGCTCGCTTCCGGCCGCCTTGAAACGCGCCGTCGGCGCGAGCTCTCCCAAGGATTTCCTGGACGAGTGGAACATCGGCCTCCCGTGGGCGGGATCCTGGTATCGCCAGAACGAAGCCGATCTGATCAGCAGCCTCAACGATCCGCAAGTCCACTATCTGGATTACTTCACCGGCGAATACGATCATCTCGGGCACCTCACGGGCGATCGCGTTTCCCAGCTGCACGCCCTGGAAGACTTAGATGCGCTGGTGGGACGGATCTGGAACGCCATCGTCGCCAGCCCGCAGGCCGCGAACACGGCGCTGGTGCTGGTTTCCGATCACGGCATGAACACCTCGGAGACTATATTCAGCCAGGGATTCAGCCTGGTGGACTGGTTCAACAGTCCCGCCGGCGGCGCCCATCACGTGCTCACCAACCGCCATCCGCTCACCGAATTCAAGCTGAAGGGACTGGATCCGTTCGTCTCTGAAGTCATCACGCCGAGCCCCGATTCGGAGTATCTGGCAGGCCAGGCCGACCAATACCCCACTGTGATGCTGGACTTGGACGGCAACGAGCGCGCCGGCATCGGCCTACGGAACAACACCTTCAACGTCCTCCAGATTCTTCTCGACCAGTTGATCCAGAAGCGCCTGCCGGGCCCCGTGCGGAATGCCGCGCTATCCGCCCTGTTTTCGACACTGGACAAAGTCCGCGCCGAGTGGCGGCGCGACGTGGACGATCTGTCCGAGGAACTCACTGCACTGGACGCCCGCATCGAAGCCCAACAAAAGCTGGTGGACGCGCAGCCCAAGAAGAAGAAATGGACCCCGGAACAGCTCAGCCGCGGCCTGGACAAAGATGCCCGCCGCGAGATCGTCCGTTTGAATGCATGGCGCGCCGAGCGCAAAGCTTACTCGGAATACGTCGCGGTTCTCTGGCGCCTGCTGGATCTCAAGCCGGCCGACTTCGATCCCGGCAAGTTCAAGATGACGGAACTGATTCCGCCCAAGTCGCTGGGACCGGCAAATTCCATGTGGGATCTGCGGCATTACGTCACCGGGCGCGCACCCGGCGGGCTCGTCGTCGCCGAGGATGGCTCGCTCGATTGGGACCGCAGCTTCCACACCTTGGATTATTTCTCCGCGCTGCGCTCGATTTCGGCGCGCAATAACGTCCAGCCGGGGCTGGCGCCCAAGCCCGTGGACTTCATCGCGATACGAATCCCCGATCGAAATGCGGTTCTGGTTTGGCGCGACGACGCGCACCAGGCGCTGATTCTCACCCGCGGTAGCGAAATCCGCTACCAGCCGGTGAACTCGAATCTCGAGCCTGCTCCGTGGACGCCGGGATTGCCGCTGGAGTTACTCGAAGATCCGCAGCTCAAGATTCCATCGGGTGATCGTGAAACCCATCGTGAAGAATGGCTCAGCCAATGGCATGACGAGCGCGAGTGGCTCGAAGCCGTGCACCAGACGCGCTATTCGAACGGCATCATCGGCCTGACGGAGGAATTGTTGGACCCGCCTTCGACCAGCGACGACGATCGCAACTTGGGGGATCGTTACCGCGAGCGCAAGCGCAATCTGCGGCGCGCTGATCTGCTCTTGCTCGCCAACGACCACTGGAATTTCAACGTGCGCGGCTTCAATCCCGGCGGCAACCACGGATCGTTCTTGCGCCAATCGACCCATTCGGTGCTGCTGTTCGCCGGCGGCAAAGATACCGGCATTCCCGCAGGCCTGCGCGTCGAGACTCCTTACGACAGCCTGAGCTTCGTCCCGACCATCCTGAATTTGATGGGCCGGCCGGAGGCGGATCTGCCGGGCCCAGTGATAAAAGAACTCGTGGAACCGCGCTAGCGCTTCGGTTTTCGAAGGGTGCGGTTGCGCGCGGGCGTTGTCGCAGTTACGAAGCGCCACGATGCCCGTAGCAGGTCCCGCAGAGCATCCGGGTCGATTCTCGACAGCCGCACCAGCACCATCGGATAATCGGCATAATGATCGGTGAAGTAGTACACATCCGGAGCAGTTGCGACCAGCTCCGCACGCTGATCGAAATCGATGCGAATGCCCAGCGAGCCGGGCTCCGCGGACTTGTTGACGGCCATACACGTCAACAGTTTGCCGCGGACTTTGATAGCCGGCGAGCCGTGTGCCGTGGACTCCTCTACCTCCGGCAGCTCGAGTGCAATTTTGCGTACGGTGTCGAAATCGATCTTCTTCCTCGGCATTGAGCTCCGAGTCATCATATTACAAACTCGCGCTACACTCGAACTCGTATGGATCAGGATCATTTGCGCGGCTTGCTCGAACAGGTCCGCGCCGGAGCCGTGGACGTGGACGCGGCCATCGAACGCATGCGCCACCTGCCTTTCGAGGACCTGGGCTTCGCCAAGGTCGATCATCATCGCGCGCTGCGGCACGGGATCCCGGAGGTCGTCTTCGGTAAGGGCAAGACTCCCGACCAGATCAGCGCCATCGTCGCCAGCCTGCTCGACAAGGCCCAGAACGTTCTGGTCACGCGCACCGACGCGTCCACGGCCGAGCGTCTGAAGAGCGAGCATCCCCAAGCCGAGTACTTCCCCGCCTCGGGCGCCGTGCGCGTCTGGCGCGACCGGACTCTGCGCGGCAAGGGAAAGATAGCCGTGGTCTGCGCCGGCACCAGCGACCTGCCTGTTGCCGAGGAAGCCCAGGTCACCGCGGAAGTGATGGGCAACGAGGTGATCGCCATCCACGATATCGGCGTCGCTGGAATCCATCGCGTGATGCAGAATCGCGAGCGGCTCTCGGAAGCCCGCGTGGTGATCGTGTGCGCGGGAATGGAAGGCGCGCTGCCGAGCGTGGTCGGAGGTCTGGTAACAGCGCCGGTGATCGCCGTGCCGACCAGCGTCGGCTATGGTGCAAGCTTCCAGGGCCTGGCCGCGCTTCTGGGGATGCTAAACAGCTGCGCCAGCAACGTCACCGTGGTCAATATCGATAACGGTTTCGGGGCCGGCTACGCCGCCAGCCTCATGAACCGGCTGTAGGTCCACTTTTCAATCAGGACCGTTCAGATCCTATATCCACCGTTCAACTCCAGTTGCAACTCATTTGCTGAATAGTCTTGGCAGAATAAGCCATTCCTAGGTTAGTTTCGATTCATGAATGCAAATGGTTTGCAACTGAGATGGATCCTCTTAATCTGCTTCATTTTGCCCGCCGGGGCCCAGACCACCGCGCCGAGCTACTCCGTGACCGTGACAGCGGGACCTCGATATACGGAGCCTTCCACGGCTACGGCAACCAAGACGCCGACGCCCCTGCTCGACGTGCCGCAATCGGTCACCGTGGTGACGCAGGAGCTGATTCGCGATCAGATGATGTTGAGCGTCGGTGACGTGGTGCGCTACGTGCCCGGCGTCACCGCGATTCAAGGCGAAAACAATCGCGACCAGGTGGTGATCCGCGGCCAAAGCACTTCCGCGGACTTCTTCCTGGACGGCGTTCGCGACGACGTGCAGTATTACCGCGATCTCTACAACCTGGACCGGGTGGAGGTTCTCAAAGGGCCCAACGCCATGATCTTCGGGCGTGGCGGCGGGGGCGGCGTGATCAACCGGGTCACCAAAGAAGCGGAATTCATGCCGTTGCGCGAAATTACGCTGACCGGCGGCATGTACGACGACAAGCGTTTCGCCATCGATCTCAACCAGCCGCTGAATGACAAGGTCGCGGTCCGGTTGAATGGCATGTACGATAATTCGGGGAGCTTCCGGAACTACGTCGGCCTGACGCGTTACGGAATCAATCCGACGCTCACGCTAAAGCCCGCCAAGAACACGCGAATCACGTTCGGCTACGAGCGTTTCCGTGACGATCGGACCGCCGATCGTGGCGTGCCGTCCTTCCAAGGCAGGCCCTTGGACGTGCCGATCGCGACGTATTTCGGGAATCCCAACGTCAGCCACGTGCGCGCCAGCGTCCATCTAGGTTCGATCAACGTCCAGCAGCAGGTGGGCCGCGTGACTATCCATAACCGCACGACATTCGGCGGCTATGATCGCGGGTATCAGAACTTCGTGCCGGGCACGGTGAGCGCCGACAAAACGCAGGACACGCTGACCGCCTATAACAACGCCACCCAGCGGTTCAACTTCTTCAACCAGACCGATGTGATCTATACAGCGCATACCGGCAGGATCAAGCACACCCTGCTCGCCGGCGCCGAGGTGGGCAGCCAGTTGACCGACAACTTCCGCAACACTGGATACTTCAACAACACATCGACGTCGATCCTGATTCCTCTGTCGTCGCCGACCATCACCACGCCCACCACATTTCGCCAGAGCGCGACCGACGCTAACAATCATCTGAACACCACTGTCGCCGCCGGCTACGTACAGGATCAGGTCGAGCTGTCCCGGTACGTGCAGCTGATCGGCGGAGTGCGCTTCGATCGGTTCGACCTGGCGTATCACGATAATCGCTCGGGAACGAACCTGGAGCGCATCGACAAGCTGGTATCCCCGCGCGCCGGCATTGTAGTGAAGCCGGTCGGCAATGTTTCCTTTTACGGGAGCTATAGCATCTCGTATCTGCCAAGCTCGGGCGATCAGTTCTCGTCGCTGACCACGATTACGCAACAGGTGAAGCCGGAGAAGTTCAACAACTACGAAGGCGGCGTGAAGTGGGACGTTCGCCCGCGACTCTCGCTGACCACCGCCGCGTTTCGTTTGAACCGTGAAAATACCAGATCCACCGATCCCAACGATCCGACCCGGATCATCCAGACCGGGAGCACGCGCACCAACGGCTTCGAGATCGGGATCAACGGCAGCCTGACCCATGCGTGGAGTATCGCCGGAGGCTACGCATATCAAGATGCGTTCATCAGCCATGCGACCACGGCCGCGCTAGCCGGGCAGCAGGTCGGCCAGGTCCCGCACCACACTTTCTCGCTGTGGAACAACTATCAGATCGCGCGCCGGCTGGGCGCTGGCTTGGGGATCCTGCACCGGTCGGACATGTTCGCCGCGGTGGATAACACGGTCACGCTGCCGGGTTACACGCGAGCGGACGCCGCGGTGTTCTACTCGCTAACTGAGAAGTGGCGGCTGCAGGCGAATCTCGAGAATCTGCTCGACAAGAAGTATTATCTGAACGCGGACAGCAATACGAACATTTCCCCGGGATCGCCACGCGCGCTTCGTGTGGGACTGACGGCGCGGTTCTAAGAGAAAAACAACACCGCTCCATGACTGTCGCGGCTCGGACACGCTGGATTCCGAGCCGCGACAGTCATGGAGCGGTGTTGTGAGAATTTCTAGCGAACGACTTGCGCGATCTGGCGGCCCGCGGCCAGCAGCCCGTCGAGATCCTGGCGCGAGTAGTAGCGGCCCTGCGCGAACACCCCGGCTACGCGGCGCGTATTGCCGATATCCTGCAGCGGATTTCCGTCGAGCAGGACCAAATCGGCGATCTTTCCGGTTTCGACCGACCCCATCTCGTGGTCCCAGCCAAGCAGGCGCGCGGGAGCGATGGTGGCCGACTCCAGGGCTTCCCTCGGCGACAAGCCCGCCGCAACCAGCTGCGTCAATTCGTTCTGAAGATTCCCGCGAGAAGCCGTGTACGGATCGGCGCTGCCGGTCCCTGCCAGCAACTCGACCTTGTACTGCTTGGCAAGGGCAGTGAGCTGGTATAGCTTTGTGGAAACCGCGTTTTGGCTCAGGAGCGGGGAGATTCGCGTCCCGAACATGGCGCACTTCTCAAAAAACCGGATCACGCTGTCATCGGTGAGCGGGCCCAGGTTAGACAGGCCTTCGATGATTCCCTGCCGCGCGTTCACCGCTTCAAGCGGCGAAACATCCGCGGGAACCGCACCATCGAGCCGCAGCCGCCAGTGCCGCGCTTGCTCGGCCACCGCGAGGTACGCTTCGCGGGAAAGGTCCGGCAGAACCTGGATGAAGTCGACAGAATCCTGAAATAGGCGGTCGAACGCGAGGCGCGCGGTTTGGGCCGTCTGGTTTCCACCCACAGCAGGACCACTCGCCACGATGCGGGGCCCGATCGCCTTGCCCTTCTGGATTTCGAGGCGGGTTTCCGCAGCCTGGTCGTAGTTGCCGCCAGGATCGCGGATGCCGGTCACGCCGAACGCCAGGAACGCAGGAAGTTGCCGGTCGGGATTGCGCAGTTGAACCTGCATGTCCCAGAGGCCTGGCGAAAGAAAGCGCCCGGTTCCATCCACCACGCGCGCATTCAAGGGAACCTTGAGAGAGCCTTGCGGGCCAACCGCAACGATCCGTTCCCCTTCAATTACCGCCGTCAGGTGCGGCCGGACTATACCGGCGCCCACATCGACAACCGTAACGTTTTCCACTACCACCGCCGATGCACAAACGTACAGGGGCAGTGCGCCTATCAGGGCCAAGCTGACGCGCATTTGGGTATTGTACACGCGTTGTGCTATCCTGCAAAGAGTTTATTGCCGCCTCGGCGATAATCTTCCAGGACAGCTAATATGCCGAAGTTGAAGACCCATAAAGGTGCGGCCAAGAGGTTCAAGAAGACGGGAACCGGCAAAGTCAAACGCCGGCACGCATTTGCCCGCCACATCCTGACTTCGAAGTCGCGTTCACGCAAGCGCCGGCTAGGTCAATCCGCCATCGCGGACGACACCAACTCGCCGGAAATCAAGCGGATGATTCCGTACTAGGCGAACCTTGCCTAAGGTGGGGCTCTAACGGGGCGACCCCGAGCTCCCCCGCGAGTGGACAGTGCGCCGCACGTGCCTGTTCCGCCGCGCTTTGAAATTCCAATATAAGGAGAAGAAACGTGCCCAGAGTAAAACGTGGATCCAAGCGCCGGGCAAACCGGAGCAAGACCCTAGGCCTCGCCAAGGGTTTCTTTCTAACCAAGAGTAAGCTGCACCGCGCCGCCCAAGAGGCCGTCGAAAAGTCTCTGAAGTACGGCTACGTCGGACGCCGCCTTAAGAAGCGCGATTTCCGCTCCCTGTGGATCGTGCGCATCGGGGCCGCCTGCCGCGCCGCGGACATTTCCTACAGCCGCTTCATGGACGGGCTGAAGAAAGGCGGCGTCGATCTGAACCGCAAGATCCTGGCCGACATGGCGCTGAATGACGCACCGGCTTTCAGTGCGCTGGTGAACCAGGCTAAAGCCGCCCTCGAAAAGGTGTAAGCTAGTCGGGGTTCCAAAAAGAAGTCGGATTTAAGTTATGGAAAACGACGACGCCCTTGCCAGCGACGCTCTTTCAAGCTTGGAAGAGCGCATTCACCGCACCGTGGAACTGGTGGCCACACTCCGCTCTGAGCGCGACGCCGCGGTAGCCGACGCACATCAACTTCGCCAGGAACTGGACGATCTGCGCAGCCAGCGTAAGCAGGCACGTATCCGTATCGAGAAACTGGTCGGGCAAATGGATCTGATTCGAGGATCGTAAGCCGAAAGGAGACCATCGGCATGGATTCCGGAGCTGAGCGCAGGACGGTGCGCGTTACCATTTACAATCAGCCGTACACTCTGGCGGTCAGCGGCGAATCCGGAGAAGTGGAAGCCCTGGCTCATTCGGTCGACCAGCTCATGACCGATATTGCCCATCAGGCCGGCAACGTCGATGGAAGCAGCGTGGCCGTGCTGGCCTGTCTCCATCTGGCCGATCGCGTGCGCGGCCTGGAGCAGGAGCTGTCCGATTTCCGAAGCCAGGTCGGCGAGAAGAGCCGCGAGTTCGCGGTCCTGTTAGACAAAGCCATCCGGTGAGCTTTCTTACTTCCAGTCTGCTCGAAAACTTCGATTGGCTGGAGCACGGCTTCGGCACCCGCCAGTCTAATCCCGCTCAAACCGGCATGGCGAGCGTGAAACAGATTCACTCCGATGTTGCCTTCGTTGCACATGAGCCGGGCTGCGTCGGTGAGGGAGACGCGCTGCTGACCCGGACGCCGGGCATCGCCGTCTCGGTTCGCACCGCGGACTGTTTTCCGATTCTGCTGGTCGACCGGGACACGCGCGCCGTCGCCGCAGTACATGCCGGCTGGCGAGGGACCGCCGCCGGTATCCTCGCAACGACACTCGCCCGAATGCGCAGCGAATTCGGAACCGAGCCCGGGAATGTTCTTGCAGCGATTGGTCCCGGAATCGGCCAGTGCTGTTACGAAGTCGGCCTGGAAGTGGCGCGGCAGTTCGGAATGGCGCAAGCGGGGAAACTCGACTTGGCCGTGGAAAACCGGGATCAGCTGGTCGCCGCAGGAGTCCAGCCGACCGGAATCGAACTGGTGGGAGGCTGCACTTTTTGCCACCCTGCGCAATTTTATTCCTGGCGCCGCGATCGCGATCGAGCCGGACGGATGGTTTCTTTCATCCGCGTGACCGCCCCCGCCCTCACGGGCGGGGCTTGACCCGCCGACGATTTAGCCCAAGCAGGTTGCGCCGGGTCGGTAATATTTTAGCCCTGCCCGTGAGGGCAGGGGTTGATACGTGACCGCTCGTTAACTCTCGCGGTTCGGAATCGACGACACCGAACCGCGACAGCCATGAAGCGGCTAAAAACAACAAGGGCGCAGCCTGCGAGTGATGCTCGCGGACCGCGCCCTCACAAGAGAAGGATGGGGATCTCCGATTAGGCGGCGTTAACCAACAGCTCGTCGAGGTTGTCGGCGCTGTCGCCCTGATTGCGGTCGGCGATTTCCTGGCACTGGATGCAGAAGGCCGTCCATGGCACTGCCGCCAGGCGCTTCGGACTGATGTCCTCTTCGCAATGGAGGCACACGCCGAAGCTTCCCTCGTCGATACGGCGCAGGGCTGCGCGGACGTTCCGCAACAGATTGGACTCGCGGTCCAGGTTGCGGATCGCCAGCTCGCGCTCCGCGGCGTGCTGCACTTCATCCAGGGCATCGGGACTCTTTTCGATAGCGATGCCGTCACGATTGCGTACCAGTTGGACCAGCTCTGCCTGCTTGGCCTCCAGCACGTGTTTAAATTTGTTCAACTCACTCTTCGTCATTGTTCTGCCCTCTTCCTCTCCTGTCTCTTCCGGTAATCTTTTTTTGATTTTTCTTACCGTCTCTTAACTTCGCGTCTGTCTCAGTTTTTGCTCGTGTCACTTTCAGCTAAGCCATTAGACGTGACGTAAACCAAAAAGGTTCACGCTTTCTAATCAACTGTCTAGAAGGAACTTTGGGTATGCCAAGCGGCAAAGAGCCGCGCCTGGCACTACGTGGAGACCCATCGAGGAGGCGACAACCCCGTGGGTGCCCAACCTCAAGCTTCCAGCAACTAAGCTTTCAAAGAACATTATCACACCGCTCTCCAAATTGCAAGCAATCTCAGTACCAACCAATCCGCGACCGCCTGCCGCCCCCGGGCCTAACCCGGCTAACCTTTGGCTACCAATGAGTTTTCTTATCGGAGTACTGCTCTCAAAACATTACCCTTGGGTTCCGCGCGCCGGCATCTTCCCTATCCGGTCCGAGCTGTAAGTTATTCCAGATATAGGCTGACGTATACTGTGTTGGTAATCCTGAAAACGTCTCATACGAAAATCCGGATGTGCCGGATGATACCATGCACCGTCTACCCAGCAGAGCCGGTTTAGCCGCTTGCAGCCTGTTCCTCCTGCTGGCGATCCTGATAATTCCTTACGCGGGAATTCAGGCCGATGAGGCTCTTTTTTCCGCTCCCCTTTTTCCCCACGTTAACAAGGACTTACGTCTTCCCCTCCTCCCTCACCATGTTCCTTTGATGGTGATGACGTACGTTGGTTCCCTAAAAACGGTGCTGTACTGGCCGATCTTCCGGATCTTCGGCTCCAACCCCTGGACTCTGCGGCTCCCGGTGGTGCTGCTGGGTGCGATTACAATCTTCGTTTTCTTTCACTTAGCAACTGCGTCCGCAGGTGCCCGGGCGGCTGCCATCGGGGTCCTTCTGCTGGCTACCGACCCCGTTTTCCTGCTAACCGACACTTTTGACTGGGGACCGGTCGCTTTGGAACATATATTCCTTGTGACTGGCTGCTGGTTCCTCTACCGTTTCGCATCCCAGGGCAGGATTTGGACCCTCGCGGCTGGGTTTCTGTGCTTTGGCTTGGCGCTCTGGAACAAGGCGATCTTCGTCTGGGCCCTGAGCGGAGTCGTCGCCGGAGGAGTGCTGGTATTTCTGCCGGAGATCAAGCGCTGCTGGAGCCCGCGAGCGCTGCGGGTGGCCGCGGCGGCCTTTCTATGCGGCGCGCTGCCTCTAGTGATCTATAACCTCACCCACAGGAACGCCACGGTGACGGAGAACGCACACCTGGACCCGCGCAGCGTCACCCGTAAGTGGATCCAGGTCGAGAATGCCGCCAACGGCTCTTCGCTCTTCGGCTACCTTACCGGCGAGGACTGGCAGACGAATCCCAAGACGCCGCAGTCGTTGCGGGGACGCACCGCTGCGTGGATCCACGACCACGCCGGCACGCATCGGACGACCGGCTTCTACTATGTTTTTGGCGCCTTACTCCTGGCCGCGCCGTGGTGGTGGAAGTATCGCGCGGCCCGATTCTCATTGGTCTTCATGACAGTGGCCTGGCTGCTGATGGCCCTGACGCACGATGCGGGGACCTCCGCTCATCACGTGGTTTTGCTGTGGCCCTTCCCGATCCTGTTTGCGGCCATCGCGCTCGCTTCCCTGCCCTGGCGGCCCGTCGCCTGGACCGCCGCCACCGTCCTGGTCGCGATGAATCTACTGGTGCTGAACCAGTACGTGTATCAGTTCGAACGCGATGGGACGGGCGATATCTGGACGGATGCGCTGAATCCCTTGTCGGCCAGCCTGGACACGTATGCCGACCGAACTCTCTACGTCATCGATTGGGGCATTTTCGAGAATCTGAATCTGCTCCACCAAGGGCGTCTGGATTTTCGAATCGCTCAGGACCCGCTGATGACAGAGTCCCCAAGCCCCAAAGAATTCCTCCAGATTCGAGACATGCTCGGGGATCCCAGCGCGCTGATTCTGGACCATGTTCGCGAGAAGGAGGTATTTCCGGATGTGGGCGCCCGGCTGGATCGCGCCGCCCTCTCCTTGGGCTACCACAGGGAAGTGGTCCGCACCATTCCGGATTCGAACGGCCGGCCGATGTTCGAGATCCTGCGGTTCGTAACCAATTGAGCGACACCGCTGCTCCGGAATGTTCCCTTCTGTCTCAAGCCCGTGTCCAAGGTCCACAAAATGGCCCGCTGGCTGCCGGTTAAGTCGCGCATTATCAGAGATTAATCGAGCCCCGGATTGGGGCGCTGACATGCACTAGCAGACCCAGGAATTCGTCCGTATGCGTGTTTGGACCTCACATCTCGTCGGCTTCGTCCCGATGATGGCGCTCACCCTGGGCGTTATCGCGAGCTTTGCCCCAGGTGCCTGGGCCACTACGCTCGAACAGCTCACGCTCGATGAGATGGCCCAGAAGTCGACGGCTATCGTCCGGGCCAGAGTCACCGGGTCGCACGCTGCGACGCGCGGCGCCGACATTTACACCTACTTCCAGCTCCAGGTGCTCGAAACCTGGAAGTCGTCCGGCCAGGCCAGCACCGAAGTCGCGGTGCCCGGCGGGGTGGTGGATGGGATCCGCCAGAGTGTGTCCGGAGCTCCGGAATTGAAGCCGGGGCAAGAGTATGTGCTGTTCCTGTGGACCAGCCGTTCCGGCTTGACCCAGCTGATGGGGCTTTCCCAAGGATTGTTCAAGGTTTCGGAGGAGGGCTCGGGAGGCGGTAGTGGTGTCGCGGTGGTTCAGCGGCCTGCCGCCTCCGAGCTCATGCTCAACCGATCGGGGCTTCCTGTCGATGATCATGCTGTGAGCATGCGGCTCCAGGATCTTCGGTCGCGCGTCCGGCAGGCGCTGGCGTCCGCTAAATTGGAGGCCTCCAAATAAACATGCGGAGCGGACTCCAAGCCCGGCGAAGCGGACTCCAAGCCCGGCGAAGCGGACTCCAAGCCCGGCGAAGCGGACTCCAAGCAATAACGCGAGTTGCCATTCTGGCAGCGTTGCTGGTTTCGCTTTCCTCGGTTTCCTCCGCTTACTACTACTGGATTTACTTCCCTGGACGCACCGGACCCTTCCAGGCGTATCCCGCGAAGTTCGATCTGAGCGCGCTGACGGATAAGACCGTTTCGTTTTTCATTTCCGATCAGCCGCCCGGAAAGCTGGTGGATGGCGACAACTACGACGCTCTGGTGAGCCAGATCCGGCTCGCCGCCGAGACCTGGAACGGCGTCAAAACCTCCGATATCCGTCTGCGTTTCGGCGGGTTCGAGACCGTTGGGGCGACGCCCCAAGCGACTCCCGGAATCGATGTGGTATTTGACGACAACATGCCCCCGGGCCTGCTCGCGCAAACCGTCCCGTCCACGCCGGCCAACATCGGCGACCTGACCAAAGGCCCCGGCTTTGTTCCCATCCTGCGCTCCAAGCTGCAATTGCGCAGCGATCTGACGGCCAAGCACCAGGCCAGCTATTCGGACACTTTTTTCCTGACGATCGTTCACGAATTCGGGCACACTCTGGGCCTGCAGCATTCCACGGTTTCCGCGACCATGTCCACCGCCACGACGCGCGGGACGACCAAGGCGCGGCCGCTGGCGCCGGACGATATCGCCGGCATTTCGATTCTCTACCCGGCGGGGTCGTACGTAGCCTCCACAGGAAGCATCACGGGGCGGGTTCTGCTCAACGGCAAAGGTGTGAACATGGCGAGCGTGGCTGCGCTGTCCGTGAACGGAACGGCAATCGGCACGCTGAGCAACCCCGACGGCAGCTATCGGATCGACGGGATTCCGCCGGGTGACTATTACGTGTATACGCAGCCGCTGCCTCCGCCACAGCAAGACGAGAACGCTCCTGCGGCTATCTATCCGCCTTCCGATTCCGCCGGCGGCAGCTTCGACGCCTTCACCGGATTCGCCGGACAATTCTTCCCCCACACGCGCGATTGGCAGCAGGCGACCATCACGACCGTGACAGCTGGAGCAAGCGCCGGGAACGTTAACTTCGATGTGGACGCTCGCCCGGGTCCCCGCATTTACAACCTGGACGTTCTCGCTTATCTGGGCCCGGCCGGTCAGGAAGCGTATGTTCACGCTCCATCCCTGGTTTCCGGATACCGGGGCTGGATGGTGTTCGACGCGCCCGGAACGTTAGTGCCAAATACCACCAACGTCACTCCGGGAATGAGCCTGAGCGTCATCGGCCCTGCCGCGAAACTCGAACCGAACACCCTGGGCTACTTTGTCTCGGCCTACCTTTACAACGTCGTGGACGCCAACCCGGTCTCGCAACCTACGCCGGTGGCTCTGGCGGTCACCACCTCCGACGATCTGTACGTGCTGCCGTCGGCCTTTACGGTGGTGCCCACAGCCGGTCCGACGATCAGTTCCGTCTCCGGATCCAACGACGCGCTGGGCAACGCCACCGTGACGTTGAACGGCAATAACCTGGGACTGGATACGCGGGTCTTGTTTGACGGCGCCGCCGCCACCTCCATCCAGAAGAACGACGACGGAACGTTCACCGTCGCCGCGCCGCCCTCTATCGGGAGCCATGTCGCTGTGCTCGAAGCACTGGCGAGCGACGGGCAGACCTCCATGCAGACGATGGGCACCGCGCCTCCGCCGACGTTCACGTACTCGTCACCGGGTAATCCGTCCCTATCGATCACTCCGGCGGCCGTCGCCTCCGGCACCGATACCATGATCGAAGTCGACGGATTCAACACGAACTTCGCGGATGGTCAGACCGTGATCGGATTCGGATCCAGCGACATCACGGTGCGCCGGACCTGGATTGTCAACCCCGGCAAAGCCCTTTTGGATATTTCCATCAACAGTGGAGCCACACCGGGATTAGTCACCGTAACCGCCGCCACGGGAGTACAAACCGTGGCGCTGAGCGCAGGGTTGCAAATCCATCCGCACGCGGCCCAGCAAATCAGCCTCCGTGCGCCGGTTCTCAATCTGGCGACCAACCTGCCCGGTATACCCACCGGAGGCACCATCGTCGTCTCCGCCACCGGGTTGCCGGCCAATCTGCAAGGCTGGACGCTCACCATTGCCGACGTGAAAGTAGATTTCGCTCTCGACGCCAACTCGAATATTCGCGCGGTGGTGCCGGGTGCGACGCCCCTGGGTCCAACGGTCCTGCGGCTGATTTCACCGAATGGCGATACCATCGCGCCGATCTTGTTTAACATCGATGCGCAGCCTCCGGCGATCCAGGCCGCATACGATCAGCGTGATGCCAACAAGCTGGTCTACGATGACGCGAGCCATCCGGCAACCCCTGGTGACGTGATCATGCTGGATGTCGCGGGCTTGTCCGGTTCCTCGGCTTCTGTCGCCGCGTCGAGCGTGCACATCAGCGTCGGTGGCGTGGATCATATCGCGACCGCGCTCAATCCGGTGCTCCAGTTCGGCCTGGTCTCGGACCTGACCAGGGTCCAGTTCACGCTGGCCTCGGTGTTGCCGGATGGAGCAAAGCAGTCCATGACGGTGCAGGTGGGCACGCGCGTCTCCGCGCCATTCACGTTCTACGTTATCCCGCCTCCGCCGGCCGCCACCAGCGGCCCATCTTCGAAATAAACAAAACGTCTCCTTCGAGAAAGTCATACTCGGGGAGCCGCCCGGGTACCTCCCACGCGATCTGCTCGAAATCCAGATTGCGGGGTTCTCCCTGGAACCCGGTGACGCGGAAGAAACGCAGCATGAGCTGGAATCCGTCTCCGTAACCGACTTCGTAGGAGTCCAGTTCTTCGCCGATCAGGGCATCCACGTTCAGTTCCTCGCGTAACTCGCGCGCCAGCGCCGCGCGAGGGTCCTCACCCGGCTCGACTTTGCCTCCAGGAAATTCCCACTTTAGCGGATGGCGGCCCGTGCGCTTGCGCTGGCCGATGAGGATTTTGCCCTCGCGCATCATGACTGCCGCGACCACTTCCACCATGCTTGTTAGTGTAGGTCTAAAATCGTAGACGACATGGCAATTACTCTAAAGGTCAATGGCCGGGCCCATACCCTGGACCTGGATCCAGCCACGCCACTGCTCTACGCCCTCAGCGACGATCTGCAACTGAACGGTCCCAAGTTCGGCTGCGGACTCGGCCAATGCGGGGCGTGCACGGTCATCGTGAAGGGACAGGCGGTGCGCTCCTGCGTGACGACGGTCAAATCGGTGGAAGGATCCGACATCACCACGCTTGAAGGCTTGGGCACGCCCGACAAACCGCATCCCATCCAGCAGGCCTTCGTCGACGAGCAGGCCGCACAGTGCGGCTTTTGCTTGAACGGCGTGATCATGACCGCCAAAGCGTTCCTCGACAAGAACCCCAAGGCCACGGAAGCCGAGATCCAGCAGGCCATGTCGGGCGTCCTGTGCCGATGCTTTACCAGCGTCCGGATGTTGCGGGCGATCGGGAAGTACGGGAAGGCGGTGACGCGATGAAGGCGACACGCCGCGATTTTCTGAAAACGTCGGGTGTTCTGTTAGTGGGATTCCGGGCCTTGCGCGCGCAAGGCCCGCTACAAGGATCGCCGCCCCTCAATCAGCTCGATTCCTGGATCGCCATTGCGGCCGACGGCAGCATCACCGCCTACAGCGGCAAAGAAGAGCTCGGCCAGGGAATCTCAACGGCGCAGCAGCAGTTGGTGGCCGAAGAGCTATCAGTTCCCTTCAACCGCGTGAAGCTGATCTACTGCGACACGGCGCTCACACCCGACCAGGCGCATACTTCCGGCAGCCAGTCGCATCCGGCGAATTTCAATTCCGACAATCTTGCGCAGGCGGGAGCCACGGCGCGCGAGGCTCTGTTCCGCATGGCGTCGCAAAAACTCGGCGTGCCGGTCGATCGGCTCACGGCCAGCGACGGCGTCATCAGCAGCGGCTCGCAGCGCGTGACCTATGGCCAGCTCGTCGAGGGCAAGAAATTCAGCCTCGCGCTCGATCCCAAGGCCAAACGCAAATCCCCCAGTCAGTGGACCGTTCTGGGCAAGCCGATTCCCCGCCCCGATATTCCCGATCTCGTTACCGGGAAATTTGAGTTCGTCCACAACGTGCGGCTGCCGGGCATGCTGCACGGCCGCGTGGTCCGTCCGCCATCGGTGGGTGCCACTGTGGCAAGCGTCGACGAAAGCTCGGTGACAGGCATGCCGGGCGTGGTGAAGGTGGTCGTCAAGAAGAATTTCATCGGCGTGGTGGCCGAGAAGCCGTGGCAGGCGCTCCAAGCCGCGGGCAAGTTGAAGGTGACGTGGAACCCAGGGCCGCCCTTACCCGATCAGGCGACCTTCCACGATTCGCTGCGCAAGCTGCCGGCGCGCGACGCGCTCATGGTGGATTCGGGCGATGTGGACGCCAAGCTTTCGGGCGCCGCGACGGTGATGAAAGCGACGTATCTGCATCCGTACCAGATGCACGGATCGATGGGCAGTTCCTGCGCCGTGGCCGATGTGCAAGGAGACCGCGCCACCATCTACTCGGCTACGCAAGCCGTCTGGTATCAGAAAAGCACCTCGGCGATGATCCTGGGCTTGAAGCCCGAGAATGTTCACGTGATCTTTCGCCGCGGCTCGGGCTGCTACGGCGTCAACGGCGCCGATACCGTGACTTACGACGCGGCAATCCTGTCCCAGGCCGTCGGGAAGCCCGTGCGGGTTCAGCTCACGCGCAAGGACGAGATGGCGTTCGAGAATTACGGTCCCGCGTATGTGATCGACCAACGGGCCGCGGTCGACGCGCAGGGCAACATCGTCTCCTGGGATCACGAGTCGTGGTCGCCGGGTTTGGGCAACCGGCCGGGAACAAACCGGCCCGGGAACATCATCACAGGCTCGCTGCTGGGATTCCCGCCGGCGGACTTCGCGCCTCGATCGGCTGGGCCCGCACCCGCCCGAGTCAACAACAACAGCAACGGTGTGCCGTCCTACTTCGCCGCCGTCACCGGCGTCGTGCAAAGTGGCCGCGTACTGACGCATGCGGTTGAATCCCGCTTCTGGACTGGACCCCTGCGTTCCCCGGCAAGGCTTCAGAACACGTTCGCGCATGAGTCTTTCATGGATGAGCTCGCCGCGCGGGTGAAGGCCGATCCCGTGGAATATCGTCTGCGGCATTTGCGTGACGCGCGCCTGAAAGAAGTGCTATCCGCCGCCGCGAGGACGGCGAACTGGGAGACGCGGCCGTCCCCGAAGCCCGGGAATCGCAGAACGGGTATCGCCCCAGGACGGGGCGCGGCTAGCGTACTCTACGAAGGCGACAACGGCTACACGGCGCTCGTCGCCGAGATCGAAGTGAATCAGGATACCGGCAAGATCGTCGTGAAGCGGCTGGTTGCGGCGAGCGACGTCGGCCCGATTTCGAATCCTGACGGGCTGCGCAACCAGGTGGAAGGCGGTGCTCTGCAAGGCTTGAGCCGTTGCCTGGGAGAGGAAGTGACCTGGGACCACGAAAAGGTCACCTCGGTCGATTGGCGAACCTATCACAGCTTGCCGATGGGATTCGAAGTTCCGAAGGTCGAAGCGGTGTTGATCAATCGCACCGAGGGTGAAGTGATGGGCGCGGGAGAAACGTCGATTACTCTGGTCGCCGCGGCTATCGCAAATGCGATCTTCGATGCCACGGGCGCGCGCATCCGGCAAGTCCCATTCACGGCGGAGCGGATCAAGGCTGCGCTCGCCGCGCGGGCCTAAAACCGTCGTCCCACGATAACGACTCCACTTCCGAAATAGGGATACGGCGGGTACGGATAGGGATAACCGCGATATACCGGCCGCCGGACGAGCCTCGGACGCGCTTGCGCCTCCGGAGCGTAATCTTCCTGGCGCACGGGCGCGAACGCGACCGGGGATCGGTCGGTCGAAATGGTAATCGGCTCGGTCGTACGGAACGTGAGCAGCGATTCCGGATAAACCTCGGTTGCGCGTCCGCGCGTAAGCAGAACGCCGATGGCCGAAGCTGCGGCGCCTGCTCCGGCTCCGATTCCCGCGCCCGCTCCACCGGCGGCTGCCGCGCCTACCGCCGCGCCGATACCGGTGGTTGTGCCGATCGCCGTAGCATCGCGTCCCTTCGACGTGCCTCCGGAGTATTGGACCAATTGTGTACGGACCGGGATATTCTCGCCGTCCGCTAGAGTGACTTCGGTTAGCTCCAGCGCCAGACGCGAGGTTCCTTTCACACGGCCCGCTTTGACCGCATCGGTCACCCGGCCGGAAAGAATCTGCCCGCGGCGTGCCACTACAAATCCGTTCGCGACCAATGGTTGGGCCAATGTCGCGGAGAATTCGTCACCCGGCAGGTTGTGATCGCTGGAGAGAACTTGATCGGCGCGCACGCTGATCCAGGTTCCGGCCGGAAGCGTCAACTGCGAAGGCGCATCGCCTGATGAAAGCGGCGGCTGACTATCCGCTTGTCGCCACCCCGCCGGCTGACTATCTTGACCCCATGCGACGGACACGGTGACTGCAGCTGCGAGTACTGCGTTGCGGAAGAACATGCCTTCAAGAATGCACGTTTTCTACCAACCGTAAAACACAGAAAAGACGCTGGTTCGCTATGAACAACCCTGGTCGCTGCCAACCAAATGGTGGTTTTCAGCCAGCGCTGTTTTGAGCAAGCGCTTGCACATGCGCGGTGGCCGCCGACGCCAACCCCGCGAGATCGTAACCGCCTTCGAGCACCGAAACCAGCCGTCCGCCGGCGTGTTTATCGGCGATTTCGAGCATCACGCGCGTCAGGTCGGCGAAGTCGTGGTCGGAAAGCGTGAAGCGCCCCAGGGGATCGCCGAAACGCGAGTCGAATCCCGCCGAGGTCAGAACCAGGTCCGGTTTAAAGAGATCCGCGGCATGCATCAGGCGGTCCTGGAACACGCCCAGGATTTCGCTGTGCCCCGCGCCCGCCGGAAACGGGCAGTTCATGATGCGGCCCTTTCCTTTGCCGTCGCCGGTTTCGTGGACGTCTCCCGTGCCGGGATACCAGGGCGACTGGTGCGTGCTGAAGAAGAACACCGAGCCGTCGCTGTAGAACGTATCCTGCGTTCCGTTGCCGTGGTGGACGTCCCAATCGGCGATCAGCACCCGATCGACTCCATACTTGCGCCGGGCGTAGCGCGCCGCGATCGCGACGTTGTTGAAGATGCAGAATCCCATGCCCTGGTTTGGACGCGCGTGATGCCCGGGAGGACGGACCGCGCAGAACGCGTTCGAGGCCTTTTTCTCGAAGACCACGTCAACGCAGTTCATCAAGCCGCCCGCCGCATCCAAAGCGACTTCGAGCGACTTCGGACTGATGGTAGTGTCACCGGTGCTCAGCTCCCTGGCACCCGATGCGACATCCCGTTTGACGGTCTCGATGTAAGGACGGGTGTGGACCAACGCGACTTCGTCTTCGATAGCCGGACGAGTCGCCACGTGCAGCAGAGACTTGGTGAGCCCAGCCCGGTCGAACGCCCGCGTCAGCGCATCGTAACGCTCCGGCCGTTCGGGATGCCCAGGGCCGGTAACGTGCAGCTTGAAGACCGGATCGATCAGTAATGCGGTCCTGCTGCCCATCGAATGCTTACTTGCCTTGGAGACTCTCGAGATACCGGGCCAGATTGTCGATGCGAACCCGTCCCAGATCCTGATCCCAGGCGACCTGCGAAAAAATCGGCCCCCAGATGGGCATTTGCCGGGTGCCGTGTCCCCCCGGAAGAGCCTCTTCCCCGGAAATGACCCGGCGAATTCTGGCTAACGGGAACGTTCCGCCGTTCCTGGCGGAGATACGAGTTAAGTCGGAGGGCGCCGTTTTGAGGAACATCATCATGGGACCGTCGCCTTTGCCCTTTGATCCGTGGCAAACCGCACAATACGCCTTGTACAGGTTCGGACCTTGGATGGAATCGATAAGCCGGACGGTATCCGCACCATCGGCTTGCTTCTTGGATTGTTTGTCCTGGCCCATGCCGATGCTGCCGTAGACGCCACAAAACAGCGCGATCGCCCCAGCGGCAGCAATCGCGGAACGTTTGCTCATACCGCTATTGAACCACGTCTGGTCTGCGTCTGGTCAGGCTTATGCGCCCAGGGCTTATCGCCAAGTTTCGAGAAGCGGCTGCGAAAAGATGTCCTCACGGACACCTTCGGCGATCGCGGCTTCCTTGGTGCAGATCCAGTATTCCGGCTGCCAGTGCTCCTTGCGATCGTAAGGAGCCTTGTAAACAAAGAAGTTCTCTGCGCGCCTTCGGACGCGGGGCTCGGTGCGAGTCTCCTTGCCGAGCGCGCAGGCTTCCCTCAAAGCCGTCTCATAGTTGTCGAACGGTCCGTCGATGTAGTCGTGATGATTGATGATATGCCACTGCATGGCTGGAAACTCTTATTCTAACTCACTTCTAATCAGTTAGATGAGCCTCATGCCCGGTTGGTTTCATTCTTGCAACTCATTGTCATTGCTCCAGTTCGGCCCGCGTTTGCAAATAGTTAAGGACTTCCGCGCGGGAAAGCACCCCGTCCAGGTGGCTGTTGGACATGACCGGAAGCTGATTCACATTCTCCTTAGCCATGACCTGCAGGGCGTTCCCCAGAGGAGTCTCGGGCGCGACGGCATGCAGCCCCTCCAGGGGCCGCATCACAGCATCCACCAGCGTCACAGGCCATTGAGTACGGCTCACCTGGCGAATATCTTGGGGCGTCACCAAACCCGCGACATGCCCATCGTCCATCACCACAAAGCAACGCCGGCCGCTTTTGAAGAGCCGCTCCACCAGATCCTGGACGCTCTGATGGCCGTCCACCGTGGCGCAGTCGTGCGACATGATATCGCCCACCCGCACATTTTCAAACGCTCGCTTGAGGCTGGCCTGCCGGCGAGTTTCGCCAGCGGCCTGAAGCAAGAACCAGCCAATGAAGGCGATCCACAAGCCGCCAACATTCGCCCCAAAGAAGAACTGCACGATTCCCAGGGTTACGAACAGTCCGCCGACTACCTGGCCGGTGACCGCAGCGTTGTGAGTGGCGCGCTCTGCGTCACCGGATTTCCACCACAACACCGATCTCAGGATGCGGCCCCCGTCCAGGGGATACCCGGGGACCAGATTGAACGCGGCCAGGCCGAAGTTGATGTATCCCAACCAGGTCAGCATGGCAATCCCGGGCGTCACTGCCTTGGGCAGGGCGTAAACTGCTCCGAAACAGAGTAGCCCGATCACGGCGCTGGTCAACGGTCCCACGATGGCGATCTGGAATTCCGTCTTCGCATCGGTCGATTCCCCATCTATCTGCGATACGCCGCCTAGCGCGAACAGGGTGATTTCGCGCACTGGAATCCCGCGCGCTTTGGCGACCAGGGAGTGCGCCAGCTCATGCAACAGCAGGCATACAAAGAACAGGACCGCCGTGGCGATGGCTAAACCAAGGACCAGCCCTACAGACCATGCTGGATTGGCTAGATGAAACTGAGCATTTAACGAGAAAACGATTAGAAGGGCGATCAGGAACCAGCTGTAGTGCAGACCGATCTGGATGCCGAAGACTTTGCCGAGTCGAATTTGAGATCGCATTCTCAGTCGCGCCTCCCGCCTTAGAAGATGCACGACAACGGCCATACGAGTCATTCCTGTATCCGGGCTTTGTCCAGCCCTGAAACAAGACTTTCAAAACTGTACAGTCCGGATGGGCCAGAGCCTTTAGAATCAGCCACCTCATGTGGAAGAGGTCGTGCACTTCCTCAAGGGCATGGATGTGGAAACAGGCGCTTTTAACGAGTTTATGATCAACCGCGCGGTGGAGACCGGCGAGGTGGCACTGCCGGTCCATGAGGAATCCGCGGTGGCATGGGTATTGGAAGGTCCAGACCGGCAGAAATACGACGTGCGAGCCGCCGATCTGTCGGAAACAGGCTTGATGCTGTCTATGGATCAACGCCTGCCGCTTGGCGTCTGGGCAAAGATTAACATGCGGTGCGGGATCGTTTTTGGGCGGATCAGGCGCGTCGCGCCGCGCCCGAACGGAGAATTTCGGGTGTTCATTCGCGTGGACGAATTGATTCCACGATAGCGACGGGACTATGCATACCAACGTGGAGTGGGAGTTCAGCCACCTCAGCACGGATGACCTGATGAAGGCTTATGCCAGCGCGATCGAAGCATCTGCCCTGGCCACCGGGGAAATGATCCAGAAAGCTGAGCCGGACGGTTTCCGCGCAGCCCGCCTGCGAGTGGATTATTGCCGCCAGGCATGCGACGATTTGCGGGAAGCTCTCTCTCTACGAATCGCCGGCCATGAACGAATTCAATCCTTGGGCGAATAAGAGTATCCAAAGGCGAGGAGCGCAACCCCGACGAGTGCAGGGATGAATCCAACCAGATAGACCGGCATATCGGGCACGATCGCCCGAAGGCAAATGATCAGCCCCAGTCCCACCGCTACGGTAATGAACCCCCCCAGCTTCAAGCCCTCCCGAGTGCGCCGCGCACTGATCCTCTCTTCTTCGCGAAGAACCGTAAGGACCGAATCCGCTCCGGCACCCTGCATGTCCGCGATTTTCTTGATTGTTTCCGCCCGGTAGTAAGCTTTGGCCTGATAGGGGCCCATGTTGGCCGGGCTGGGGTGGTCCTTCCACGCCGCCATCGTTTCGCGCAGAATCTGGAGGACAGGCTCGGGCGTAGCGCCCTGCATCTCTGCGATCCTTTTGATCGCCTCACTCTTGTAGTAAGCCTCCCGTTCCTTCCGGCGTGCAGACGTCCAAGCCGCGACCGACAGGAAGGTAAACAGAGCAATAGCCGCGATGCCCCACGCTAAGGCTGGTGCGAAATCTTCGATCATAATTCGTCTCCGAACAGTACGACACCCGTAAATCGGCCCCGGTTGCGTTTTTTGAGAGAATCTTGATTCCATAGAGAAAATGCAACCGTCGGTGGCCTGCATTGGTCGGACCTACGGGGGGAGCACGCGTGAGCGCCAGCGACGACCAGGCCGACGTCGAGAAAGTCCTGGCAGGTAACGTGGATGCTTTCGAGAATATCGTGCGGCGCTGGCAAAATCCCCTGGTCAATCTGGCATACCGGTTCTGCCGGGACCGAAGCCGCGCGGAGGATCTGGCTCAGGAGGCATTCTTGCGCGCGTATCGGGCTCTTGGCCAGTGGCGAAAGGATTCCGCGTTTTCGACCTGGCTGTTTGCGCTCGCGACCAATCTGTATCGGTCTGAGTTGCGGCGAATCCCCGCCGGCTTCGTGTCTATCGATGACGTATCGGAGCCTGGGGATCCGCGCGCGGAGGACGGCATGATGGAAGCTGAAGAGCGCGATCGGTCGGTCCGGCGGGCTGTCTTCACCCTTCCGCCGAAGTACCGCGAGGCACTCATGCTTTTCTACTTCCATGAAATGGACGTGCCCGCGGCGGCGCAGAGCCTGGGGCTGCCGGAGGGGACGCTTAAGGCTCGTTTGTTTCGAGGGCGAGAACTGCTGCGCGGCAAACTAAAGGAGAGCGTATGAGGGATGACGAATTGGACCGCATGTTTTCCGCGGAGCAACGCATAGTACCGTCAGCGAACTTTACGAGGAACGTCATGGATGCGGTCCGACGGGAAGCCTCGGCACCTGCACCGATCGCGTTTCCTTGGAAGCGCGCCCTGCCCGGCCTGGTCTTGTGCATTTTGTCTCTGGTGGGAATGTTCGTCGCCGAGCTCATGCGGCCCGGATCACCGCGCCTGCACGAAGCATCTGGTCCATCCATTTGGACAGCCATCGGGACGTTCCTGTGGACTGGACTCTCAGACTTTGGCGGGTTGCTGCGCGCTGCGAATGTCGGCGGCTGGGGCTGGATCCTCCTGGCTCTACTCCTCACCTATGTCTCCGTAAAGTTGTCTCTGAGACTGGTTGGACGAAGAATCGTGTAACCTTCGATTGCTTCCCTAGTATAACTGTTGTATAGTCTGCCTATGGAAGCCAGAACCGAGATCCCGCCCGGCACGTTGTACATGCTGATCCTGAGGACCTTGCTCCGGATCGGCCCGATGCATGGCTACGGCATCGCCCAACACATCCAGCAAATTTCGCAAGAAGTACTGCAGGTGGAGGAGGGCTCGCTGTACCCGGCCCTGCAGCGAATGCTGATCAAGGGTTGGGTGGTCGGCGAGTGGAAGCAATCGGAAAACAACCGGCGAGCGCGTTTCTATTCCCTGACGCCGAAGGGCCGGAAACAACTGGCGGCGGAACTCGCGGAGTTCGAGAAGGTGACGGCCGCCATTACTCGGGTGATCCAGCCCGCTTGATCATGGACAGCTTCTTACGCCGGCTTCTTTACTACTTCCGGAAACGCCAGTTCGAGGCGGAACTTGACGAGGAGATGCAGCATCACGCCGAGCTTTCCGGCCGGCCTAAATTTGGCAACGTCACGTTACTCAAGGAGGATAGCCGAGCCATGTGGACGTGGACCCTGTGGGAACAACTCGGGCAGGACCTTCGATACGCCCTGCGCACGATGGCCAAGAACAAGTCGTTCACCGCGCTTGCAGCACTATCGCTCGCGCTCGGCATCGGCGCCAACACGGCGATCTACAGTTTCATGGACTCGATCCTGCTGCGGTCGCTGCCGGTCAAAGATCCTGAGGCTCTGGTCATGATGACCTGGCAAAGCAACGCTCGTGACGAAGAATCTCCTCATTCGATCTCCGTCATGCACGGAGTCCACACGCGGTCCGGCAGTAGCTATAACGACCCTCGCAAGGGGTACGTCAGCGGTATTTTTCCCTACGCAGCTTTCGAGCTTTTCCAAAAGGACGACTCGGTCTTCGCGAGCGTGTTCGCTCACTACCAACCCACGCCCTTCAATCTGAATGTCAAGGGACAAGCGGACGTTGCGAACGGTGAATTCGTATCCGGCGACTTCTTCCGTGGCCTGGGCGTTCCCCCCGCGGCCGGCCGGCTGATTATTGCCGACGACGACCGGGCGGGAGCGGAGTCCGTGGCGATTCTTAGCTACGGCTTAAGCCAAAGCCGGTTTGGCGGAGCAGCGCAAGCCATCGGCCAATCTATTCTGATCAACAACATTCCCTTCACCGTGGTGGGCGTAGCCCCACCCGAGTTTTTTGGCGTCAATCCCGGCATCGCACCGGATTTCTATCTGCCAATGCATGCCAACCTCCTGCTGGGCGCGACTACCCGCGGGTGGTATCTCAACCAGAACGTCTATTGGACAGAGGTGATGGTGCGCCTGCGTCCGGGAGTCAGCATCGCGCAAGCCCAAGCGGCGTGGGCTGGGCGCTTCCACCAATGGGTGGATAGTACCGCCACCAATGACCAGGAGCGCGCCGATCTTCCCGAGCTGGCGATCAAGGAAGGTGGCGGCGGGCTGGATGCGCTTCGCCGGCGGTATTCGAAGCCGCTTTATGTATTGCTAACTCTGGTGGGATTGATTCTGGCGATCGCGTGCGCCAATATCGCCAATCTTCTGCTGGCGCGCTCTGCCTCGCGACAACGCGAAATGGCCCTCCGGCTCAGCGTGGGCGCCAGCCGTGCTCGCATCGTGAGGCAACTGCTGACCGAGAGCGTCCTGCTGGCATCATTGGGCGGAGTCCTGGGACTGTCGTTCGCGATCTGGGGCATCCGATTCCTTACTCTGCTGCTGGCTAACGGGGCGTCGGATTTCAGGGTGCGTGCGGACTTAAACTGGCACGTCCTGGGAGTGACCGCGGCACTCTCACTTCTTACGGGCGTGTTGTTCGGCCTGGCTCCGGCGATGCAGTCCACGCGTGTGGACGTGATCCCGGCTCTTAAGGAGATCCGCGGCAGTCAGCCGCGCACTCCACACACATTTTGGCGGATAAACCTGGGGCAAACGTTGGTGGCGGGTCAGATCGCCATCTCGTTGCTGATGCTGGTCGCGGCCGGACTCTTCGTACGCACGCTGTCCAATCTGCAATCGATTAATCTTGGCTTCAATCGCGAGAATATCCTGCTGTTTCAGCTGAACGCACGTTCGGCAGGCCATCAGGATCCCGAGATCGCCTCCTTCTACGGCGACTTGCGGACACGCTTCAGCGCGATTCCCGGTGTGCGCAGTGTAAGTCTCTCCGATTCCTCCCTGATCGAAGCCGGAACTGGAGAGCCCATAGGCGTACTGGGCGCCGAGCCTAATCCCGCCAACCGTATTTTGACCGTCGGACCCTCGTTCTTCACGACCATGCAAATTCCGATCCTCGCTGGGCGTGACTTCGACGAACGTGACCGGCCCGGATCGCCCTCTGTTGCCGTGATCAACGAGCTGTTTGCCAAAGCGAATTTCGGCAATCAGAATCCGTTGGGCCAACGGCTCGTGCTGAACGCAGGGCCGGTTCGGCGCGAGATGGAGATCGTCGGTGTCACAAAGGACGCGCGCTATGGCAGCCTGACGCGCGACATCCCGCCGGTGGTCTATCTCCCGTACGACCAAGGGTTCCCGCAGCCGGCCCAGATGGTATACGCGCTACGCACGGCGGGCGACCCGCTCGTACTGGTCAACACCGTACGCGAAATCGTCCACCAGGCAGACACGCGAGTGCCCGTATTCAACGTAAGAACCCAAACGGCAGAAATCGACCGGTCGATCAACCAGGCGATCGTTTTCGCCAGACTTTGTACTGCGTTCGCGATCCTCGGACTCGCGATCGCTTGCGTGGGCCTCTACGGCACCATGAGCTACAGCGTCGCCCGGCGCACGAATGAAATCGGCATCCGCATGGCTTTGGGCGCGGAACGCGGCGGCGTGATCTGGATGGTGCTGCGGCAGGTGTTCCTGGTGTCGATCGTCGGGCTCGGGATCGGCCTGCCGGTGGCGCTCGGCACGTCGAAATTCGTCGAATCGTTCCTGTTTGGGATGAAGCCGAACGATCCTGTTGCGATTACCGTCGCCGTTGCGGTGCTGATCGCCGCAGCAGTTATCGCCGGCTACGCCCCCGCGCGACGCGCTTCGAAGATCGATCCGATGGTCGCCCTGCGCCACGAGTGAAACGGAATGCGCTCTTGGGGTATCCCTTAATCGGGTGCAACCATGACAAACAAAAGCGCGGCGACCTTCGCTTTTATCGGAACACTGCTCGCAGCGGCGCTGCTGATCTACTACTTCGTGTTCGACATCATCGACGTAGCGCAGGGCCTGATCCCGCTGGTAAAGCTGTTCCCCGCGTTTATTTACGCGTTGGCGGCACTGAGCCTTACCGTGTTCCTGTATGTTTTTCGAAGAACCCAGCACTGAAGCAGAATTTGCCGGTAACGGAAGCTCGAGGCCTGGATCTCCATGCCGGGGGCCTATCAGGCCCCCTGGACAGAAGGAGCTTAATCGCGATGGCAAATAAAGCAGTCTTCGGACTTTACACAACGCGACGGCAGGTCGAAAATGCAGTCGACGAATTGAAGGCGCAAGGGTTTCGGAATACCGATATCTCGGTGTTGCTCCCCGAAAACGTAGGAACGAAAGACTTTGCGCATGAGAAAGGCACCAAAGCACCTGAAGGCATGGCTACCGGTGCGACCTCCGGTGCCGTGGTCGGGGGAGCGCTGGGCTGGCTCGCGGGCATCGGAGCTTTAGCCATTCCCGGAGTAGGTCCGCTCATCGCCGCCGGTCCCATTATCGCGGCTTTGACCGGGGTGGGCGTCGGCGGAGCGGTGGGTGGCATTACCGGCGGACTCGTTGGCTTGGGAATTCCTGAGTACGAGGCCAAACGGTACGAAGGCCGCATCAAGGGCGGAAACATCCTGCTATCGGTTCACACGGATGACTCCAGGTGGCAGGACAAAGCGGAAATCATCCTGAAGGATACCGGCGCGGAAGATATCTCGTCGACGTCTGAGAGCAAGGGCGATTACGCGAACGCGGATAAGCCGATGCCCCGCTATCAAAAGTGACGCTCGGGCTTTAGTCCGTTAACCGAAGCGCCTGAAGATGCAGTTTTGGTATGCTTCGGCTGCACCACAACTAGTCCTCGGATGGTGATCTGCGTCCCGTTGGTCAGCATAATGTAGGTCACCTCCGAGTCCACCAAAACACTGTCGATCTGGGCTCCGGTCAGAACTTGGGCGAAATAGCTCATCGAGACCTTTCTCTCGTTACAAAAAACCTGCTCTCTGTTTTAAGTATAACCAGGGGTGGCGCGTCGCGATCCGCGCTTACTTCCACGTCGCGAACATCGCTACGGTGGCAGCCGTCATTACGAATACGGTGATCCAGCCGAGTGTGGAGAGCCATCGAGGGTTCGCGCGCGCGCCCATCACCTTACGGCTGCTGGTCAGCAGCAGAACGACGACAATCAGGGGAGGCGCCAGCACGCCGTTCAGAACGGCCGACCAGAACAACATCGACACGGCGTTGAATCCGGCGAAGTTCAAAGCCAGGCCCAGCGCCAATCCTGCAACGATGACCGCGTAGAAATTGCGAGATCGCCGGGGACGATCGGCCAGCGACCCGCGCCACTTCGCTGCCTCCGCAACCGCGTAGGCGCTCGATCCAGCCAGCACCGGAACACCGAGCATCCCCGCGCCGATCAACCCCAGGCTGAACAGCCAATAGGCTCCCTTTCCGGCCAGAGGACGCAATGCCTCCGCGGCGTCCTGTGCGGTCGTAATGGTAGTCTTGCCATGCGCATGCAACGTGGCGGCGGTGGTCAGGATGATGAAGTACATGATCAGGTTCGAGAAGAACATTCCCGTAACTACGTCATTCCGGGACTGCTTCAACGCCGCATCGGTCGTTCCCTGACGTTGCTTGAGGCTCACCAGTCCCTCTTTGCGCTCCTCCTCGACCTCCTCCGACGCCTGCCAGAAAAACAAGTACGGTGAAAGGGTGGTTCCGAAGATTCCCACCAGCGTGGCCCAATACTCACTCGACATTTCGAGATGAGGGATGAACGTAAATCGAGCCACGGCGGCCCAATCGGGCTTCGCGAGGAATGCCGCGCCAACATAGGAGAACAGCACCAGCGTGAGCCATTTGAAGATCCGCGCGACGGTGTTGTAATTCGACCAGATCAGGAAGGATGCGATGACCATCGCATAGACCGGTGTCCAGTAGACGGCATTGATGCCGGTCACCATCTCGGTCACTTTCCCCATGCCGCCAAGATCGGCGCCGATGTTGACCGTGTTGGCGATGACCAGCAGCGTGCACGCGCCCCACAGCACCTCTTTCGAATAGCGGTGACGGATCACGCTGGCCAGCCCCTGGCCTGTGACCATCCCCAGCCGCGCGCACATCATCTGCACGGCGGTCATCAACGGAAATGAGAACAGGGCTGTCCACAGCGGAGCGTATCCGAAGGCGGCGCCGGTGACCGAATAGGTCGAGATACCCGAGGGGTCGTCATCGGCGGCGCCGGTGATCAGACCAGGTCCCAAGCCGCTGAAAAACCCCTCAGAGGTGCGGGGCGTGGCGTAGCGTTTCTGTTTCCTCTTCTTCTGCGAAGGTACGGTCATTCCGGAATCTTCTCGCTGCGGTCTTGGAGTAGAAGCGGATGCAATTGGATCACCATACATGAACCAAGAGGACAGCTGCTGGTAGTCGCTCGCTGCTTGCGCCATTTCGCGCGAAGTTCATTTCCGTGACTCGGCAGAACATCCTCATCTTCTGTTACATAACACAACTGTAATAAGGCCCGATACTTGCAGCCTGCAAAGCATGCCGGTTCGTACGAGCTCAACGCACATCAGTAGCCTGCTCGCCGAGCTCAAAGAGCTTCGAGAGTCTTGCCTCGCCATGGAACAGGAATTCGGAGCGTCCATCGCCGAGGCCTGCCCGCAGTCTCGCCGCAGCGTGGAGAATTTCCTCCACTATCTGGCTTTGCGCAAACAAGATTTGCGCGATCTGCAATCCCGGCTGGCCGCTCTCGGGCTCTCGTCTCTGGGACGCAGCGAATCGAGCGTGCTCGCCGGACTGGAGGCCGTCATCGCCATTCTGGAATCGCTCGCGGGAGCGTGTTTCGATTCACCGCGGCAGTCGCCCTCGGTCGACTTCACCAGCGGGCCGGCTGCCCTGACGGAGCAAGCGGACCATCTTCTGGGTCCGGCTCCCGTAGGTCGCGCGGTTCGAATCATGGTCACCATGCCATCGGAAGCCGCCCAGTCCTACGAACTTGTCAAAAACCTGGTCGAGGCGGGCATGGACGTTATGCGCGTAAATTGCGCGCACGATTCGGAGATCGAGTGGGAGCGCATGATCGCTCACATGCACCGGGCCAACCAGGAATCGGGCAAACACTGCCGAGTGGTGATGGATCTGGCCGGTCCCAAGCTGCGAACTGGTCCTATCCACCGCGGACATCACGTGGTCCGGTGGCGGGTCGGCAAGGATACACGCGGCGATGTGATCGCTCCCGCGCGTATCGCGCTGGTGGCCAGGCACTACGATGCTGGTTCCCTGCCCTCGGTCGACGCCCTGCTCCCGGTGCCCGAGACTCTGGTGCGCGCCGCGTGCCCCGGCGACATCATTCGAGTCAAGAATAGTGAGAAGAAGAAGCGGGAACTCGCTGTGATCGAAAAGAGCGATCACGCCTGCGTCTGCACCTGCGAACAGGGCGCCTACATCCTTAGCCGCGCAGCATTGTCGCTGCTCCGCGACGGCGCTAAAATCGCCACTGGGCACGTCGGCGAGCTGCCATTTGTCGAGGAGCCTCTTCGCCTTCACGCCGGCGATCTGCTCATCCTGACCAGGGACGAAAACGCCCTGTTGGCGAAGCATCGCGATCTCCCGCACATCTCATGCACGCTTCCCGAAGTCTTCTCCACCGCGCAAACGGGACAGCCCATCTTCTTCGACGACGGGAAAATCGAAGGCCGCATTCGGGAGGTCCATCCGGGTCATATAGTGGTCGAAATCCTGCACCCCGGCTCAGTAGCCAAGCTCGGCTCAGCCAAGGGCATCAATCTTCCGAAAACCGATCTCGGTATGGGCGCGATAACAGCGAAAGACCGGCGCGACCTCGATTTTATCGCCGAGCATGCCGATATCGTCGGCCTGTCCTTCGCCCACCGGCCCGAAGATGTTCTGGAGCTCAGGCACGAACTGGAGGCTCGCGGCAAGAGTGGATTGGGAGTCATCCTCAAGATCGAAAGCAGACAGGGATTCGATCAGCTCCCGCTCATTCTGCTGGCTGCCCTGCGCCATCATCCCGTCGGCATTATGGTGGCGCGGGGCGATCTGGCGGTTGAGATCGGCTTTGAGCGGCTGGCCGAAGTCCAGGAAGAGATCCTGTGGCTGAGCGAAGCCGCACACATTCCGGTGATCTGGGCCACACAGGTGCTCGAGACGCTGGCCAAGACGGGAATCCCGTCGCGTGCGGAGGTCACCGATGCAGCCATGGGTGTCGGCGCCGAATGCGTCATGCTGAACAAGGGCGAGCACATCGTGGAGGCCGTCCGCTTTCTGGATCACGTCCTCCATGCCATGCAAGCTCACCACCTCAAGAAGCGTTCGATGCTCCGGCGCTTGGCGGTCGCGCAAGTCAAGCATGCCGCGTCCCCCGCCCCGTAACGTCTTCACCGGCAAGGGTGTTCAGTTTTGCATCCTTCACCCGGCGGCGTTGTTGCGGATCGGACTCCCGGCGCAGCGTGCTCCCGCGGAATCAATGAGTTACAGCTGGTATCGCGCTTGCACTATTATTGACCTCGCGCTGTCACGTCGAAGAGAGCATCGCGAAGTGCCAACGTTTCAGGCGAGTTCGAAACAGGGGATCCCGGCGCGTCGGCGATGCAGGTCACGCGCCACAGGCGGGCGGAAGGGAAGACAAGGAGACGTATGCGCCGGAAGCGGATCTCGAAGGAATGGCGTAAAACCTTATTGAATCAGCTGCAAGAGCGTTACGGGCTTACGGCGAAAGAGGCAACCCAAAAGACCGACGCGTGGCTCCAATGGATCCAAGAACAACCAAGTCCGGAGCCGAATGACCTGACGCGCGCCTCTGATCCGTCGCTGCCACGCGACCGCGCGCGGTCGACTTGAACGCGTTTCAGTTTACGCCTTCTTCTTGGAGGCGGGCTTTCTGACGGATTTCTTAGGAGCAGCCTTCCTCTTAACGCCGAGTGCTGCCTTGGCGGCCGGCGCCTTTTTCTTGGCAGCGACCTTTTTGCGCGTCTTGACGGGTCCGGCGGGCGGCGTGACCATGCCGGTCTTTACCGCAAGCTTTCCAAGCGTGGTTCCGACCGCCTTGGCGGCTGTCGTCAATGCGTCATTATCATTTGCGGTCATCTCTTCCTCTTGTCTCGGCTCGGGCGGCAATTGCCGGCGCTTCATGTCCGCAATATCCACTCGCGGCCTGGTGCTCACCTTGAGTTTTTCCCGGATATAATCTAGCACTCCGACGGGATCGGGGCACCGGGCCGAGTAAGCCCGCTTCGTAATCTCAATTTGAATTTCACAATAACGGCAATCCAGCTGGTAAGCGTCCCCGACGCTCGCAGCATAGGCGTAGTTCGTACAGAACGGACATCGATTGGTCACAAGAACTAAAATCTCCGAGATGAAAAACCAGACGTAAACGCTACCCTACTATACCGAACGTGAATGTTCGGTATTGAGTCCCTGATGCGGGCGAAGAATCCAGCCGTTAACCTGCGTGATATACTCCGGTCGTGCGAGAATGATGTTTTCAGGCTCTGTCGCGTTGGGGGCCTGAATCGTAAGGCTGTCTGCCAAAGGGCGGGAGTAATTCAGTGGTAGAATGCCAGCTTCCCAAGCTGGACGTCGCCGGTTCGACCCCGGTCTCCCGCTCCATTTTTCAATAACTTGGGACCCACTGAGTTCTTCACAATACTCCCATACTCCTTTAAGGCTTCAGGCTTTCACGCTGAGCGTTTCCTCGGTTTGGGAATGAGCGCGGATTCGAGCTTCCGAACAGCTTCCCTTTTCTGTTTTGAATCAGACTGCGTATAGTGCTCCATACTTACTCCAAGTCCGTGGCCCCGTTGGTCTGCAGACACCTTCGGATCCACGCCGGCCTTATGGGAAAGGCTGGCGTTCGTTCTACGCAACACTTGAAAGGTCGCCCACCCCAAACCTACCTTGTCCAATGCCGGCTTCATATACCGCCTCCACAGGTTGTCCCGCGAAATCGGCGTATCGCCAGCCTCGGATGCAAATACAAATCCGTTCGGATCTAAGGCAGTCTTTCTCAATTCAAGAAGCGCACGCCACGTCCCATCGGACATAGCGCTTTCTCTTGCCTTCCCGTTCTTAGGGGTGTCGAATTCCCCGCGGTACACCCTTGTCGGAATGCAAATAACTTCTGGGTGCATATCAGGCCACTTCCTAGCGAGAAATTCTCCTGGCCGCATACCTTCGATGAGGGCCAATCGCGCCGCAACAAGCTCTCGGAGTTCCAGGGCTGAGAAGTACGCCTCCACTTGCTCGCTTGCGAGCACCTGTGATTCTCGCCCTGGCCTGCACTTTTTCGGTACAATTAGCTCCGCCGCCGGATTGAACGGTACGATGCCCTCTGAAACGGCCAGCTTGAAAATCGCGTTGAGGAACCATCGTAGATGCCCGACAACGCTTTGCGACAAGCACTCCGCCTTCCGGTCCAGCAAGAGCTGAAGCTCCTCCCTTTGAATCTTCTCCAGAGGCCTGTTGCCAAGTTCGGAGGTAAGGTGAAACCGGATCTGTTGGATCGCTGTGATGGCACTTGATCCCTTCCAGCCCCGCCTCTGGACTGGAATGAAGACCGTTTCGACATAGTTTTCGATTGTGTATGACCGTGTTCTGGTCTGAGTCAGTCCAGCGTTGATCGGAGCCAGTATCGCGCTTACAGCCGCTTGTAACTGACTCGCGGTCATTTTGGATTCCAGACCTAGCGTTTTGCTCCTTTTCTTGCCTTCGGCGTTCCGATATTGTACGTACCACTTGTTGACGCCTCCGACCGAGATGATCTTCGGCGTTGGATTCTGATAACGAAATCTCTTGCGCACCATTTCTCCTTCTGGGGCGTAGAGCGTTGAATTCTGACATGGGTCAAATGTTATCATCATTGACCCCACCGCTGGCAGTTGCCTCAATGAATTCGTCTATCCATGAGAGCCTGAAGATCATTCTTCGGCCGACGCGGCAACATCGTAGGCCAGGCATACCCGCAACTTTGCCGCGAACGAGGTTTGAAAGATGCGCCTTCGAGACTCGCAAACGATCGGCTGCTTCGCTGCGAGTGAGGTATTCACCATGCTCAGCAGAAAGACGAATAGGCTGAAGCTTAACGGAGGTTGCCATGTTAGTCAGCCAAGGAGGCTGCAACTCGCCTGATTCTCACAACTTCGGCTTGAAGAGCGAGCCGGACCGGGCCGAGTTCGACGTTGCTCAGAGGTCGATCACCCAATTCGTGCAGGCAGATTCGAATACGTGGAACCTTGGACAATCTGGCTAGAGCACTCTGAGAAAGGCGAAGTTCCAATCGCTGTTTCCGAAGGTCGTTGCGCATGACAACAACTGTAGTAGCGCTTCGATACAAGATTTGTCAAAATTGTTCTGTATATTAGGTGTCGGTGTGGGCGTGCACGCTTAGGCGGCAACATGGAGAAGCGAGCCATTTATAGCGCTGTCGCACGGCGGATGATGAGTGACTTGGCCGTTCGCCGCGTTCAGAACGGGCGCATCCTACGCAGAGGACGGAAGAGAGTAGAACTGATCGCCGGGGAACATCGACAGATTCGCCTAACGGGGGACACCCGCTGCCACAGCGTTGGTACGGACCTTCGGAAAACCGATTTCTCCTGGCGTGCGACGATAGCGGTCACGGCTGAGGAGGAAGCCTACATACTTGATTCTGGTAGGGAACGCGGAGCAAATTGGCACGCTTGTGTCCGTGTTGCGCAGCTGGCCCTGGAATCCTCTTGCTCCAGGCTCCGCGAACATTTGCTCCTGGGTCATCGCGGGCGAAAGCGACGGTCCTGGGAGGACGAAGAACCTCGCCCTTCCGTCTCGCGTAGCTCAGCCCAAAAGACTGGTGTTGCGGAAACTCGAGATCAACGATTCGCCGAATTGGATGCTCAAATAGCTCGCGACGCAGAACGTCTGAAGCAACCAAAGCTGCCGGAGCCCGTTCGACGCATGGCAAATGTCATCCGGATTCAAGTTCGTCAATACCGAAGCCGGTCACGGTTTTGGAGAAAGGAATTCGAGGATCAAGTCGGTGGGTACATCTTTGAGAACCGCGACGCGGACTGGTACGACGACAACCTGCCGATTTATCGTGAACGGCTTGGGCTGGCGGAGATTGAGTTCGACCCGGACGACCGCTACCTAGCAGCGTTAACGCTTGCCTTCGCAGAGTTACTCACCGAAGGTGGAAGTTACAGGAAAGAACGATACGACGAAGCTCAGCATTACTTCCGTCTAGCAATAGATCGTTGGCGTGGGGCGAGTAATTCGGTGCCTGATATTCATCGGCAGGTTGCGATTGATTTGGCGTCGGCAAAGTTGGCAGCCATCAGTCAACTTTGCCGCGAACGATAAGCTCTCAAACACTCCTGAGCACAGGAAACCGCCTCTCAGTGGTTCCAGGAATTTGTGATGGCTTTGTCCGGATGGCCGGCAGTACGTAGAATGCTGGCGTCGCTCAGCTTGGGCGAGGCCTTCTTCCGAGCTGCCCATGATTCGGCCGTGGGGATGCCCCGAGGCTGATCGTTCTACGTCGGCGACTCTCCACGGAAAGCTACGTGCCCCCGACCTTGCGGGGTGGAGGTGAAATCTTGTTGTATCCCCGCACGTCGACGTGAGTTCCAAGGCCGGTGCTGTGTGTTCCAGCGCATTGATATAGGGGCGTTTGCAACGCCCCGCAATGGTAGCCCGATTCTGCTAGTACTTCTCCGCACCCTTGCGCGTGGTTCCCCAGCCACGTTGGGTTTCCTTGGGCATTACCTTTAAGAAGGCCTGTACGACCTGCACTTGATTGTCGAAGACCTTGAAGGCTTCGAAGGTGACCAGGGCATTGCCGGGGCCGTAGGTGCCGGTGTCCCCGAAGTTCATCCAGAAGACGACGGTTCCTTGCTCTTCATCCACGGCAGCGAGGCTTTTGGTGAGGGCGGGGTGTTCGATGATGCGCTGGGTTTTGATGTTGCGGCAGCCGGCGATATCCTGCGGCGCGGTGGGGCTGACGGCAGGCTGGCCGCCCGGCGCAGGGGTGGTGGGCCGCCCGCTGGGTGTACCGCGTCCGCAGCCTTCTCCGGCCATGACGGAGCCGTTTTCGATGCGGTAGGCGTTGGGGGCGAACGGTGCGTCCACTTTGTCAAAGCCGCCGACGGTGAGGCCGCGGGGGTAGTAGTCCGCGATGCGAATCAGGTCTTCCCGCTTGTTTTGTTTGCCGGTGGGGGGCGGGAGCTCCATGCCGGGACGGGTGATGAACTCGGCACGCGGTGCCATTCGTTCGGTGGGATGGGTGACCAGGGTTTCGGCCTCAGTGATTTTGCCTTTTGAGATCTTGAGACGTGCTGTGAAGAACGCCGGCTTACCGCTCTCTTCAACGATGACGTGCGAGAGCACGACTTGTTGCTTCACATCGATGAAGTCTTGACGGTAGTCGCCGAGTTTGGTGGCCAATTTCCAGAGGCCTTCTCCGGCCTTGAGGTCTTTGGAATCCTCCGTGAAGCGGAGGTTGGGCGCGAGCGGCGCTTTGGATGGATCATGGGCGACAAGCGCGGCGAGATATTTCGTCATCGTATCTTTCAGGCAGGCGCGGTTGCAGTCCGCTGCGCTGACAGTGATGGAACAGAGAAGTGCGACTCCCAAGAGTGAAAAGCGTTCCATAGTTCGTCCCATTCTATTCGGTTTCGCCGCCGAACCGGTACCCGGTCATAATTCGACTGGCGAGCAATGCGTCACTCTTGGAGGAATGTCTGTATGGTCGGCTATTCGTACAGAACTCCTTACGGAATTCGGCGATCACTCCCGTGAAGTCGCCGTCACCTGAGCGACGACTTGGAAACCTTGTCCGGTGCGCGGAGTGGATTTGGCCAACGAGCCTCCTGGACCCGAATTGGGGGGTTTTGTGTTCGCCCGGGTCCGCCACGTGTCGTTTCTTTGACTTACGCGAGTGCGACTGTCCGTCGAGTACCGGATTGTACGCGGATTTCCAATCTGGTAGCGGTCACGGTAGCGGTCGGCTGTGGCCGCTAACGGGAATCGAAAGCGTTGTATGCCGTGACGCCCTATGTCGCCCTGGCTCAAATGATTGATTCTGTTTCCGTCGTATTCGTCTGCTGCTAGCCGGTACCAGCACGTGAGTGCACCGGATGACATCGAGATGACATCGTGTTCCACCACTGACTCCCGGCGAGTGTCCCCACTGACCCTCCAGAATGGATGTGATTCAGATCACCAATTCGCGGTGCTGATTACGAAGTATTCCGCCACCTGATGGTCTGGAGCTTGGGTTCCACGAACGACGTTTCCTGCGATCTATCGACCCGACTGAGTTGCAACTTCCCATAACCCGACTGCTGGTTCGCCAAATTCGGGATAGCGTGTGATCCACCGGCGGACAGGTTGGGGGCGAATCGACTGCTTCACGAGGCCAAGAGTCCCATCTCAGTGACCCATGAACTTGTAATTTCTGAGCGCCTCGGGAACTTGGTTTGCGGGACTAAGTATATGGTTCGGTTGGAAGGGAGTAACGGTACTCCCGAGGAAACGCTCAGCCACGACTTCGAATCGGTCCTTAGCTGTAAACTTGCCAAGGCCCACGAGATCCGAAATTCGGCGGGAGTCGTCCAAGGTGAACCTTCCTGGCCGAGTGACTGAGTCGACCCGCAGCAGTCTGTCGCCGAGTACGAGCTGAGCCTGAGATATTGCAGCGTCGGTTTGAGCCCGCATTAACAAGCTCACGGCAGTAGTTCCCCAGGTAAGTAGTCCGCCGATTCGTTTGATTTTAGAAACATCAAATGGGTCGTCAGTCGTACCGACGCTTAGAACATGTATATCCGGCGAAGAAATATCGAGCACATACATCGCCTCAAGCAGCCCCACCATGACGGGACAGTTCGCCCAGACGCCACCATCAAGAAAGCTCTGCCCATCGACGGTGTTGAACGCCGAAAAGTATGTTGGCGCAGCAGAGGTTGCTAACGCCACATCGACGACAGCAACTTTGTAATCGTGAACGAACCTCTCATGATGAGCGGTTTTGAACATTTGAATACGCCCAGCATTGCAATCGAAGCACGGGATCGCCAGTCGCGTGACCGCCTCACCAAGTCTCCGGTCCCGAAACACCTCGACCAATCTCTCCCGGAGAACCTCGCTGGAATGCTTAGGTCGAACGAGACCTTTTAGGAATAGTCCTGCGCGCCTGTGAACACCCGTACTCGGAAAGATTGTGGGGCCGTGTTTCTCATAGAAGTGCAGTATTTCTTCAGCTCGAAGTCCAAGCCCGAGAGCAAGGGCGATGATGCCTCCTGTTGAGGTTCCAACAATAAGATCAAAGTATGGAACGATCGGCGACCCGAGCATCTCTTCCAGGCCTGTGAGGACCGCCGCAGTGAAGGTGCCCTTGATGCCACCCCCATCTAGGCAAAGAACCTTGAACTTGGGCATCGCTCGTTAGTTGAGTGAGCCGCACCTGGCCCCAAAAAGCTCATCCAATTGCCATGCAGCACGGTGTTGATGCTTGGTGATCTCTGTGCGCGCAAGCCGGGTTTGCAGATCTTTGAGGTATCGAGAGAATAGCTTGGCAGCCGCGGCATTGCCAGTCCAGTTTTCAGAGAACACTTCTGACGGATTCACTGGGTTTGCAACTGCCATGCGGCTGCCGAGGGCATCCGCAACGGCTAACATCCCGCGGATCACCTTGCTCAAGGTCGCAACTATTGTTTGCTCCCCCGAGTAGAGGGAAGCAGCCAATGTAGTAAGCACAATTGAGTTAGGCGCATCCGGACTGTCGAAGAGCAAGTCACGCCTTCTCTTAAGAAGCTGAACTGCGGCGACGAGAGGCGCAGCCGAGCTGCAAATTGCAGAGTTTTGTTTCGCCTGAAACCAAGAAGCATAAGCGACTGGATTAGAGATCCGCCAGTCTTGGGAAGGCCCGTCAAACACCCAGACCTCCTCCCCTGGCGATCTCTCGTGAATGATCGCTGGAGTTACGTCAACGTGAAACCGGGGGCTGTACACCAGGGTCCAGCATCGTCGCTTCCTCTTCACTGCGCCTTGGAATCCAGGAAGTTGCAGTAGGTGGCCTCCCACCATCTCAAACATCGCCGATGGACAAGATTCCCACGCGTAACGCGGCAGTTGGCACACAAGATCTGCATCGAATCCCGATCGTGCGACTGGCGAAATTGAGGTGCCCAGCCGAACCGAACCTTGCGTGTATACGGCCATGCCGGTACTAAATGGCGCGCGCCTGAGCCAAACAGCAATATCGCGTAGGTGCGTGTTCACTTCTGCGTTGTCTTCCTGTGAACGCTGAAGCGAGCTCACGCGGTTTGCGAGCAGCGTCTCAAGTGAATGCATGGTCTCGTACGAATTGTACCTAGATACTCTTGGATACGCAGGGTACGGCACGCGATCCATTGTGACGCGCGGTCGTGAAGACTAACGCTTCTTGCGGATTGTCGGCGATTCGGAACTTGGGCATAAATGGCGTTGTGGGAAGTTACTCCCGAGAAGTCGGCCTCACTTGAGGAGCTCACCAAGTGGTTCGGAAACGTCTCCACCTGATGCGTTCCCAGTTCGGGCCGGATTTGGGGGCTCTGTACTCGACATCGGGAGCGGCCCACCCAACCCTTTGAAACGGATCTCCTAAACGCGAATTTGAGGGTTTCGTGTGCGCCTGGGCCCGTTTTGTTTCTTTGACTTGCGCGAGTGCTAATGTCCGTTCGGTGTCGAATTGTATGCAGATTTCCGACGGGTTCAGCGTAGCGGTCGACAGTGGACCGGGAACCGGAATCGCTCCGGCCGACTTCTTCGACTCCAGCAGGCCTAGGACTTGCTCCAGCAAGCACTCGAACCGCAACCGCGCAGTCGCGGAAGGAAATTACCTGTCATGGAACCGCCCGGTTGCATGACACAATTCTGGGAAAGATGGCGTCAAGTTTGGGAACTTAAACTGATGCCCCTGCATAAGTCGCCCCGCCTTCCTCCTTGATCTCTGCGGGTGAGCGGCAGACAATCCTGCTGTCTGGTATTTTAGGAACTTCTCTACGTCTTTCCTATTTCACACATGCGTATTCTGAGCATCGATGGCGGCGGCTATCTCGGCCTCACGGCAGCTGCGTATCTTGAAGAACTGGAGCATCATTTCAATGCACGTTGCTCCGACCAATTCGACTTATTCTGCGGTACAAGCACAGGCGCCATCATTGCACTCGGTTTAGCCGCGGGCCTAGGAGCTTGCTGAAATAGCGTCCGGGAACACCACTGGCACTTCGTAGGGAGCACTGTTACCGGCAGAAGGAGGCGTCGCGAGGCGCCCCCGCAGTCGGCAACCGGGCCTCTCAGTGGGCCCCGGAAGCGCCGCTCAACACACCGCGGCCCGGAGCTTTGGAATGCGCCACAAGTTGAAGGCCGCGGCAGTGAAGG
>JAIQFE010000036.1 GCA_020073445.1 Terriglobia bacterium | reverse complement strand
AGTTGCAGAGTCTTGTTACGGAACTTCCATTCAAATCGCTTCCGAAGCATGCAGAGTTAAGGGTAGCAGTACGTCGGGAACGCGGCCAATCGTGCCGGCAAAAAAGAGGCGGTTTAGGCGCTCCAGCCGCGCGACGTGACCGGAATGGCTTCCTGATAGTAACCGCCCGAACGGTCCCCGGCGCCCACAGGCTGTTCCTCTGGTTGCTCAGGCTCGATATAGGGCGCGGAAGGCGTAACCGGCTGATTCGCTTTGGCCAGCTCCGTGCAAACCCCGCTCCAGCCTTCCTGTAGTGTGGTCAGAATTCCGATTGCGCGCTGCAACGCTTCCTCGGATTTTCCGGCGTGACCCTTCAGGATCTGTTGCTGAACATAGGCGTACAGCGACGCCAGCGTTTGGGTAAAGGAAGCGCCCACCGAGTGATCCAGGGCCGCCATCAGCTCATTCACAGCCTCTTGCGCCCGGCTGATCTCGCCGGCTCGCGCCAGGGCATCGCCGCTTTTGAGATGACCGATCGCCTTCTTCAGGCTCTGAATCGCCACCTGGTAGAGCATCTCGACCAGTTCGGCCGGTTGGGCCGAGAGAACGCGGCTCTCCAGGTAGTCGCGCTGGGCCTGTTGCACTAAATCCGGGCTTTGCACAGACTTCATATCGCAAATCCCGAGCCGGTTTTGAAGCTTTTCGCGTGTTGATTTCATAGGCCAAAACTGTTTTGCCTGAGCTCCGAATACCCGCAAATGGGGGTGTCACCCCCCGCATCATACGGGGTTAAGCCTTTGGGTGAAACTGGCGATCTTATTCACAGGTAAGGACCTGGGTGGGGACCTCACTGGCGAGACAGAAACGTGCAGTCGCCGGATTGTGACCAAAGCCCTGCAGGTTCTAGGTAGCAATCTTTCTCTAAGAAAGTTGGAAATCGGCGATATGCTCTGGATTAGTCTCGGCAGGGACACCGCGCTAGCAGAAGAAGTAGCGCGGCTCAGCGGACTGAAGGCCTCCCTCGCGGCTGCGGATACACCGGAATGGAAGAAGCGGGACACACGGCGCTGCCGGGTGATCGTGCTTGAACTCCCGGCTTCATCTGAATTCGTGGAAGAGGTGTTGGCTGCGGCGCAGGACGCGGTACGTCCCCTTCCCGTCGTGATCCTGGATCGTGAAGGCGATCTCGACGAATCCCTTATCGGGCCGTCCTTGAGTTTATTTCAACATTTAATTGGAAGCCGTTCCGCAGAAGAGATCTCCGCGAGTGTTTTGGCGGCACTGCAGGCGGCCGCCGCAAAGTGTCCCTTCGAATCGCAGGAAACCTGGAGCAGACTGCTGGTCGGCGAGAGCCAGCCGATGCGGGAACTGCGGGCGATCATTCGCCTGGCGGGTCCGCGCCAATCGACTGTGTTGATCACCGGAGAGACGGGCACCGGTAAAGAGAGAGTCGCTCAAGCCATCCACATGGCCAGCCGCCGTTCGGGAGCACCGATGGTGGCGGTCAACTGCGGAGCGCTGCCGGAACATCTGATCGAAGCCGAGCTGTTCGGCCATACAAAAGGAGCGTTCACGGGCGCCGTGGGTGCCCGGATCGGCCGATTCGAACAGGCCCACCGCGGCACGCTGTTCCTGGACGAAGTCGGCGAAACGCCGTTGATGCTGCAACCCAAACTGCTGCGCGTGCTGCAGGAGCGGGAGTTACAGCGTGTTGGCAGCTCGGAAACTGTGAAGGTAGACGCGCGCATCGTAGCGGCGTCCAACACGAATTTGGACCAGGCGGTGGCACAAAGGCGTTTCCGCGAAGACCTGTATTACCGGCTGAACGTCATCCCCATTCGCGTTCCGACACTCAGGGAGCGCCGCAGCGACATTCCACTGCTGGCTGCGCACTTCATCGAAAGAGTGTGCCAGCGCGAGGATTTGCCGCAGAAGAAGCTGACCGCCGAAGCCCTGCGCAAGCTGACCGAATTCGAATGGCCGGGCAACGTGCGCCAACTGGAGCACGCCATGGAAATGGCGGCAGCCCTGACCGGCGACCGCGAAACCATTTACCTGGGCGATATCGAGGAGCATCTGCAATCCTCGAAGCGCGAATGGAGCCCGGCATCCAACGAACACGAGTTCCCGCTGGACATACCCACCGACGACCTTCCGTTCGAGGACCTGATGGGAAAAGTGGAAAAACTCCTGCTGGAGCAGGCTCTGCGCCGCCACGGAGGCAACAAGGCCAAAGCCGCCAAGGCCTTGGGCCTCAAGCGCACCACGTTGCTCTACAAGCTGAAAGGTCAGGAGACGCTGGCGGGCGCGGCCTAGGTCCTGTTTAAGTAGATGGCGACAGCAAGTCCGACAGCAGCGGTAGCAGCGAAACCCAAACTTCTGGCGATACCCGGTTCACCGATCGGGTGGAGCGAGATGGCCGTCCCCCTCGCCGTGGTGGCGATCGTGGTGGCGCTCATCATGCCCATGCCGTCGATGCTGCTGGATTTCCTGATCGTGGTGGACATCACGCTGTCGGTGATTGTGCTGCTGGTTTCGGTGTACATCCGGAAGGCCGTCGATTTCAACGTCTTCCCCACCACGCTGCTCTTGCTGACGATGTTCCGGCTGGCTCTGAACATCTCTTCGGCACGCCTGATCCTGTTAAACGGCAACACCGGCATTTCGGCCGCGGGCCATGTGATCGAAGCTTTCGGAAGCTTCGTCGTCGGCGGCAATTACATCATCGGCGCCGTGATCTTCCTGGTATTAATCGCCATCCAGTACGTGGTCATCAACCATGGCGCGGTGCGCATCTCGGAAGTCACCGCGCGTTTCACATTGGATGCTCTGCCCGGCAAGCAGATGTCGATCGATGCCGATCTCAACGGCGGACTCATCGACGAGGCAGAAGCGCGCAAGCGGCGGAGGCAGCTCGCCTCCGAGGCCGAGTTTTACGGCGCCATGGACGGCGCTTCGCGTTTCACCCAGCGGGATGCGATCGCCAGCATCCTGATCACGGGCATCAACATCATTGCCGGATTCCTGATCGGCGTCCTGCAGCACGGCATGGAACTGCGCCGCGCGCTGGAAACCTACACCGTGTTGACCATCGGCGATGGCCTGGTTACCGTGATCCCCGCACTGATGATCTCGATTGCCGGCGGTCTGATCGTGACTCGCACGGCCTCCGAGGATACGCTCGGCGCCGAGTTCCAGAGGCAGGTCTTAGGCAACGCTCAGCCCTTGATGCTGGCGAGCGGCGTGCTGGTCGCCCTGGCCCTGTTGCCCGGCTTGCCGACTGTCCCGTTCCTTTTGCTGGGCGGCGGCGTAGGCGTGGCAGCCATGCGGCTGCGTCAGAAAACTGACAAAGAAGCCGCGGTTCTGACAGCTGCGGAGCCCAAAGCCAAGGAAAATCTCGAAGGCTTGCTCAAGCTGGAGCCGTTGTCGCTGGATGTCGGCCTGGGACTGGTAAACCTGGTGGAACAAGGCCAGCAGTCGCCTCTGCTGCTGCGGGTGGGGGCCATCCGGCGGCAGCTCGCCGGCCAACTCGGATACCTGCTTCCGGCCGTCAAAGTGAAGGACAACGTAGCCCTGCGGTCGCGCGAATATGTGATCCAGATGCGCGGCATGGAAATCGCACGTTATGAGCTGATGCAAGGCCATGAACTGGCTATTTCCAGCGGTACGGCGGACTCCGGGATCGCCGGCAAACCAGCCCGCGATCCGGCCTTTGGACTGCCCGCTTTATGGGTTCGACAGGACCAGGCCGCGATGGCTCGCAGCGCGGGATACACGGTGGTGGATCCGGTCAGCATCATCGGAACCCATCTGACGGAAATCGTGCGCCGCCATGCCCACGAATTGTTCACCAGGCAGGACGCCAAGAACTATTGCGACCGCGTGGCCCAGGAGAATCCCAAGCTCATCGAGGATTTGGTACCAAAACTGCTCTCCCTAGCCACGATCCAAAGAGTATTGCAGAACCTGCTGCGGGAACGAGTGCCAATCCGTGACGCGGTAGGAATTCTGGAAGCCATGGGAGAAGCGGCTCAAACCACCAAGAACCCGGTGCTGCTGACGGAATACGTCAGGCAGTCGATCCGCCGCGCCATCACGCAGCCGCTGGTGAATGCGCAAGGGGAACTGTCGGCCTATCTGCTGGATGCTTCGCTGGACCGCGCGGTGGAATCGACCGTCGAACACGGCGAATGGAATAGCGTTGCCAGCGTGGCGCCCGAAACGATCACGGACATCCTGACGCGGATGAAGCGCCGGGTGGAGAAGACCGAGTCCGCCGCCATCGTAACCAGTTCCGGAACACGCTATTTCCTGCGGCAGCTGATAGAAGCCAACCTGCCGAACCTCGCGGTGCTCTCGCACAACGAAATCCCGCCGGAAGTTAAAGTGCGGTCGCGGGGAGTCATTGAATGAAAGAAGCAAACGGCATGAAGATCAAGTCCTATTTCGCCAAGACCGTCGACGAGGCCATCTCCAAGGCTCGCGTGGAGCTGGGCTCGGAAGCCTTGCTTCTGAACACCCGGAAGATCCCGGATACAGGGAGCGGGTCGAGCTATGAAGTGGTGATGGGCGTGGCGGGCGCTGCCGGCGCGATGAGTTCCGGTCCCGCGCCCAAAGCCGCAACGCCTGTGCCTGCGCCCAAACCGGCGACGCGTACGGCTGTCGCGGCGGCTGCGGAATCCAAGCCGCAAGTCGAAGCCCCGCGCCCGGAAGTAGCTTTCGAGATGGAAAAGCTCCGCGCGCAAATGGATGAGCTGCAGAGCTTGCTGGTGCGATCCGCGAAGAATGCGTGGGCGGCACAGCGATCCGTTCCCGAGACCGCGGACCTGTACGCACGCCTGATCGCGGCGGAAGTGGATCCGGTTCTTAGCAAAGATATCGCCGATCGCCTGGAAGCCGCCATGGCCACCGATGCCTTCTTTATTTCCACGGGCCCGGAGCCCACGGGAGCGCAAAATCGCTGGAAGACTTTGAAATCCGATACGGCCCGCGTGGAGAAATTCCTGCGCGCCGAACTGGAGAGCCGCGTGGTCCTTCGGCCGCGCCTCGGTGTGAACGGAGCCAAAGGCGCCGTCGCAGTGGTGGTGGGCCCCACGGGCAGCGGTAAAACAACGAGTTTAGCCAAGCTGGCGATAGCGGCCAGCGCGCAGCGTCCGGTGAGACTGATCTCGCTCGACCGGTCACGTACGGGAGTTCAGCAGCTCTTGGGTTCTCTGGCGACCGCCGCGATCACCTTCTCCTCCGTGGATTCGTTTGAAAACCTGCCGAAACTAGTAGCGGACGCGCGTAAGAACGAATGCGTTCTCATCGACACGCAGGGCTACAGTCCTCAAGAACAGCCTGCGGCTGAGAAATTGGCTGCTGTGCTAGCCTCCTGCGGCCACGTCGATGTGCACCTGGTGGCGCCGGCCTATATGAAGGCTCGCGATCTGCGGAATTCCATCGAGCGGTATCGGCTCTTCCAACCTTCCAAGCTATTAGTCACAAGAATGGACGAGACCGAGACATTCGGCACGGTATTCTCGGAGGCGGCCCTAGCGGGGCTGGCGCTCTCTTTCCTGTCGAACGGACCCCGCATCCCTGACGATATTCGCGCAGCCAGCGGAGAGGATCTGCTGAAGATGGTCCAGGAGCGTCCCCGCGCTCGGGCGACCCATGCTGGATCAAACCAGGCGGGCGGGCACAAGGCGGCGTAAGGATAAGAATGGCCAGTCTCAGCACACTCTCGTACTCCGCGCCGCAGGCCGAGCCCTCGAGCGAAAGGGAACGGCTCATCCTGGAGCACCTTCCCCAGGTGCGCTGGGTAGCCACGCGGATTCACGAGAAGCTTCCGGACTCAACGAGCCTGGAAGATTTGATCTCCATCGGCATCGTGGGCCTGATCAACGCCATCGACAATTTCGATCCGCAGTTCAACGTGAAGCTCAAGACGTACGCGGAGCACAAGATCCGCGGCGCGATTCTCGACAGCATCCGTGGCATGGATGGGGTTCCCGCGCACAAGCGCAAGAACCTGAAACACATCCAGGCGACCATCGGGGCGCTGGAGCAGCGCTTGCAGCGCGCTCCCGGTGAAGAAGAAATTGCGGCCGAGCTTGGAATCAGTCTGCAGGCCTATCAGGAAGCGCTGCTGGAACTGCGCGGAATCAGCCTCGGCAGCCTGGACGCAGCGCCGCAGCGCGAGGACTCGCGCAGCCTGATCCACTTCATCGCGACGCCTGAGGAGAATTCGCCGGCGCGCCTTCTGGAGCGCTCCGAGCTGGAAAAGCTGATCGCCGAAGGTTTGAAGAAGATGCCCAAAGTGGAAGGTTTGGTGCTGGATCTGTATTACCGCCAGGAACTCGGTATTCGCGAGATTGCACCCATCCTGAATCTGCATATCACGCGTGTTTCCCAAATTAAAGCGCAGGCCATCCTGCGGTTGCGAAATTACCTGGGGCGGCATTGGCCCACGCCGAAGGGGACGTACTAGATGCCTAGCGGAGCGAACCAAGCGATGGACAAACAGCAATTCATCTCCGGACTTCTCGACGCGTTCACGCGCGCGATATCGGAAGCGCTCGCCGAAACGGGTCCCGAAGATATCCGGATCAACTGGTCCCTGACACCCGATCCCCAGGACGATACGGAATCCTGGACGTGGTGGTCCGGCGGACTGAGCACACATCCCGGGGCGAACTTCTTTCTTGGTGCGCCCATGGAAGCTTGGGAGAAGCTCGGCCGTGGCGGCAGTTCCGGGAATACGCGAGAAGATGCCGGGGCGTTGATCAGCCGCTGTTTTGCGAAAGCGGTGGAAGAACATTTTGGAAATCGCGCGGCGGCTCAGGACTCTGGCCTGTCCGACGCTCCGTCCAAAGACTGGACCCGGATCGCGATCGAGATCCGCTATCCCGCCGGCGAGTGGCCGGCTACGGGTTGTGTCCTCAGTCCGGAATTCGAGGAGGCGCTGGGAAGCCAGGAGAAATCGCAGCCCACGGCTGCCGTCCCATCGCCGGCGTCCTCGGCAAACGGCCGGACCAAGGCGAGCGATATGCTCATGCACGTCCAGGTCCCCGTGTCGGTCTCCTTCGGCGCGACGCAGATACGCATGAAGGATCTGCTGAACCTGACCGCTGGATCGGTTGTGGAACTCGACCAGGCGCTGCACGATAACGTGGAAGTCCGGGTAAACGATCGCGTGATCGCACGCGGAGAAGTGGTGGCGGTGGACGGCCATTACGGAGTGCGTGTGCTGGAGCTGGTATCGGGAGAAACCTCCGGGAACGGACTCAGATTGTGATCAGCCGGATCGTCATGCTGGTGTTGGCAAGTATCACGGCGAGCGTGCTCGCGGTGGTTGCCTGGACCGCCGCCCGCCGCGCACGGGCCGGCCGGAAACGGCGTATGCGCCTGCTCGAAATGGAGTTGCGCCTGGCGGCCGCGTCGGAAGCCATTCATGAGGAGGTATTCAGGTTAAAACACTACCGAGTACTACGGCCCGCCGCCTCCCGGCGAAGTGCCCGATTTATTCCTTCAACAAACGTGAGTTCGCTGCGATATATAAAGGGGCGCGAAAATGAAGATTGACGAGCGCAAAGCCTTGAATACTCAGAAACCCCAGTCTGAGAAGGTCTATGAGACGAAAGCCAACGTCTCTTCCAGGACCGCGAAGAACTCTTCGCCGGCCCTGCAGGACGGCGTGGCTTTGGATAGCCAGGATCAGCTTCGGGCCCTGGCGATGGCTCCCAGCGCGGAAGATACCAGCCGCGTTGCCCGTCTGACCCAGCTCGTGCAATCCGGCCAGTACCAGGTGGATCCTGCGGCACTGAGCGGCGCCATGGTCGCAGCCATGCTCAAAGGTTACTGAGCACGGACTGGACATGACACTCAAAGAGCGCTGCCAAGCCGGCGAGGCCAAACTGGAGCACGTCTCCAACGCACTTCTCGATCCTCGCCCCGAAATCCTCGATCATTGCGAAGCTGAACTCCAGGAAGTGATCGCGATCCTGAGTGAGCCTGCGGATTCGTCCGCGCTCCCCGCGGTTTCCGGTCGGCCCGTGCCTTCCGACAGAAATGACCTGCTTCGGCTCCGGCGCCGGATCCGGATGCTGGTGCTTCAAGTGCAGAATGCCATTAACCTGTGCCAGGGGTGGGCCCAATTGGGCCTGAGCCAGGGCTATACCGATCAAGGAAGACCGGTCCTGCCGCCCAGCGAGCCGCAGGCGAGTTTCGAGGTCTAATTCCCATGGGCCTGTTTGCAAACCTAACTTCCAGCGTCAAGGCGCTCAATGCGTTTGAGCAGTCACTTGAGGTCGCGCAAAACAACGTCTCCAACGCGTCTACCGCGGGATACGCCAAACAGCTGGCGACGCTGAGCGCGCTCCCGTTCCAGGCGGGCACAGGAATGGTGGGGGGAGTTCAGGCCGGCGCTCCTCAATCCACGCGGGACGAATATCTGGAGCAGGCCGTTCGCTATCAGGCCGGTGTGCTGGGGAACTACAAAGCTCAAGCGCGGGCTTTGGGAGGAATGGAGCCAATCTTCGACGTCACCGGCCAGACCGGGATTATCGCCGCGCTGAACAGCATGTTCCAAAGTTTCTCGGCCTGGAGCGCCAATCCCGATTCCGCCGCGGCGCGTCAGGATGTCTTGTCTAAAGCGCAGGACTTGGGAGCGAGCTTCCAGCAAGCCTCATCGGTGCTTTCGAGCGTCACTGGAAACGTCGATAATCAGATCGATGCCACCGTTTCACAGATCAACACGCTGGCAGCCCAGGTCCAAACCTACAACGTCGAACACGGCCAGACCGGCACTGCCGACTCCGGACTGGACGCGCACCTGCACGATACACTCGAAACCCTGAGCGGATTAGCCGGCATTACGGCCCGATTCGAAAGCGACGGAAGCGTTACGCTCTTGCTGGGCGGGCAAACGCCGCTGGTGATCGGATCACGTCAGTACGCTCTACAGTCCTCCTACTTCAACACGGGCGTCCCGGTGAATCTGAACGCGACTCCGGCCGCCCACATCGTGGATTCGACTGGACAGGATGTCACCAGCCATGTCGTCGGCGGGTCACTGGGCGGTTTGCTGACCGTGCGCAACTCGGTGCTTCCTTCGCTCCAAGGCGACAGCCAGCAGGCAGGCGCCTTGAACCAGATCGCCAAGAAGGTCGCCGACCGGGTAAACCAGCTTCTGGCGTCCGGAAAAGACCCGGCTGGAAATGCGGGTGCGCCGCTGTTCACCTATGACGCTTCGAGCGCAGCGAATACCGCCCACTCGCTCGTGATCGACCCCAACATCACGGCCAATACTTTGGCGGCCCTCGACCCCGGTCCGCCGCCGGTTGCCAACGGGATCACGCTATCTCTGGCCGGATTGGGAAGTTCGACCGCGGCCACCGACACCATCGGCGGCAAATCGATTCTGGACTTCCTCAACGGACAGACCCAGATTCTCGGTCAGCAGGCGGCGGATGCCACGTCGGGCCAAACCGTGGCCCAGCAGTCCGTGACGCAGGCTCAAGCGTTGCGAACCCAGGCATCCGGTGTTTCGCTGAACGAAGAAGCCATCAACGTGATGGAACTCCAGCGTGGTTACCAGGCAATTTCGAAGTTGATCACGGTGCTCGATGGGCTGACGGATACGCTCATCAACATGGTGCAGTGAGATGGTTCAGTGAGACCCGAGGGATAACTAGTATGCTGCAAGCCTTAGATCCGATGCGGAGCCAATTCCTGAACGACCTTGCGACGCTCCAGAACCGCATGACTAGAACCCAAGCCGAGCTGACTTCCGGCATCCGGATCAGCAAACCCTCGGATGATCCCACGGCGGTGGGAGATGTATTGCAGCTTCAGTCCGATGTCGGCATGGTTACGCAGGTGACCAGCAATTTGAATAACGTGAAGAGCGAAGTTGATACCGCTTCCGGTGTCGTACAGGACGCCGTGTCCATTCTGGATCAAGCCCGGTCGGTAGCGGCCCAGGGCGCCTCGGGCACGCTGGACGCTTCCGGGCGGACCGCGCTGGCGGCGCAAGCCGAGCAGATTCTCAACACACTGATAGACGATAGCCGCGCCACCTTCGATGGACGATATATCTTCAGCGGAGACAGTTCCTCGGCGCCTGCCTATTCTGTCAATCTGGTCAATGCGAACGGCGTCAACCGGCTGCTGACCGCGCCGGTCACCCGGGTTATTCAGGATTCCACCGGCCAGACGTTCGCGGTGGCGAAGACTGCTCAGGATCTCTTCGACCATCGCAATCCCGACGACAGCCTCGCGAGCGATAACGTGTTCGCGGCAGTGAACAACCTACGGATAGCGCTCCTCAATAACGATCAGCCCGGGGTCACCGCGGCCGCCGCATCCATTCAGACCGCGCAGGATTATCTGAACACGCAGGGCGCCTTTTACGGGGCCGTCCAGAACCGAATCACCAGTGCCCTGGATGTGGCGCAGAAGTTCCAGCTCCAATCGCAGACCGCGCTCAGCAACGAGCGCGATACCAACGTGGCCGCGGCCGCGACGGACCTGACCCAGGAGCAGCTCAGCCAGCAGGCAGCGATGCAGGCCCAGGCATCCATGCCTCGCACCAGCCTGTTCGACCTTCTGAAATAACCGGTGACTGCTCGATCACTCTCGCGGCTGAGAAACGCCGCCGACAGCTATTCCTTCTTGGCAGGCACAGCCTTCGCGGGCTCGGTCCTGGACAACGCGTAGTTGTTCAGGATCACCAGGTCCACGCGGCGGTTGCGGGCCCGTCCCTCGGGGGTGTCGTTATCGGCTACGGGAACCGTATCCGCATAACCGGCGATCGACAGACGCTGCGTAGAAATCTGGAAGCGATTCGACAGTGTTTCCATGATGGCGATGGAGCGGGCGGCCGACAGATCCCAGTTGCTGCGGAATCGGGCGGAGTGGATGGGTATCGAATCGGTGTGGCCTTCGATGCGCACCGGATTCTCGACGGCCTTCAGCGCTCCCGCGACTTTCTCGATCGTAGACATGGTCGCGGGTTCGACCGCATCGGTTCCGGAAGGGAAGAAGGCCGCCTGCTTGAGGCTCACGACGATGCCTCGTGGAGTCATACTTACCTCCACTTTGCCATCTTTGATCTCGTCGGCCAGTTGTGTCGACAGCATCTTGAGCGAGATGCCCAGTTCCATGACTTCCGGCTGGTCTTCCTTGGCGGCCTTCTGGGCTCCACCCGGACCATGCATCTGGGCGTTCCCCTGACCTTTGTCGTCCACGGTGCCGCCCAGTACTTTGGCGACCGCGGGTGGGACGCTGCTCACCGAGGAACCTTCTTTAAGCGCCTTCTCAACGGCTTCGGATACTTGCTTGGCCTTGCCCTTGTCGGTTTGCGAGGAGGCAAACATCACCACAAAGAACGCGAAGAGGAGCGTGATGAAGTCAGCGTAGGAGACTAACCAGCGCTCGTGATTCTCATGCTCGGCGTGCTTGGGGCGGGGCATTTCTTATAACGTTCCGGGCCTAGCCCTTGGCCGCCGCCGGGGCTCCGGCAGGAGCTTCCGCATCGGCCTTCTTCTTGCTCTTGCCGGCATGCTGCAGGAAAGCTTCCAGCTTCACCCGGATCAGTTTCGGGTTCATCCCTTCCACGATGCTGCAGACTCCCTCCAGCAGGAGCTCTTTATCCTGTGCGTCCTGGCGGATGCGAGCCTTCAGCTTGTTCGCAGCCGGCAGGAAGACAAGATTGGAGACCGCCACGCCATACACCGTCGCCACAAAGGCCACAGCGATTCCCTTGCCGACTTCCTCGATGTTCTCCAGGTGCTTCATCACCTGAATCAGGCCCAGGACCGCGCCAATGATGCCGATGGTCGGCGCGTATCCGCCCGCCCCTTCAAACACCTTGGCGGCGGATTCCCGGTGATGTTCAGACTGGGCGATCTCGAGTTCCATCATCTTGCGGAGTTCCTGAAGATCGGTGCCATCGACAGCCAAGGAGAGCGCCTTCTGCAGGAACTTGTCGCCGGCTTTTTCCAAATCTTCTTCCAGCGAAACGATGCTGCTCTTGCGGGCCTTGGTGGCGTAGGCGATGATCTCGTTCACGGCCGCCTCAGGGTCCAGTTTCTCTTCGAAGAATACGCCCTTCACGCCACCTAACGCCGCGATGAGAGCGGAGAGCGGCGAGGTTACCATCACCGCCCCCAGCGTTCCCCCGAGTACAATGATCGCGGCCGAGATCTGCACGATATCGCTGATCTTGCCGCCCTCCCACATCAGTCCGCCGATGATGCCGCCCAGGGCGATCACCAGGCCCGCGAAGCTCGCGATGTCGGGCTTTGAGCTCTTGAGGTTGGATTTGGAGCCGGCTGCTTCCTGCTTGTCTGCCATGGATGCTTATCTACTCCGCGACTCGGATTCTGAGCTGTGTTCGCGCGGTGCGGTCAACCTGGCCGGATCCTGACTGAGCAGCTTCTGACGAAACACGATCACCTTGTTCACCACCTCGTCAGCCGATTCGAGCACCGTATACTTTTGCCCGGAGGTAAGGGTCACGATCGTGTCAGGGGTCATGTCGATGTGTTCGATCAAGTCGGCGTTGAGGATCATGGGAACGTGATTCAGCCTGGTTAGTCGTATCATCGGCGTTACCCGGGTAGGGGGCAGAGTCCATATCGATGGAAAAACAGGAAAGTTTACCTGAACTTGCATGGACCGCAGGTTCTGGCGACTAAAGGAATCCCCTTAGTGCGCCGATGTTTTCTTAGGACCAGGAATGCTCGCTACACGCCCGCCCGCCGGAGCTAAACAGTTCGAAATAGGCCAGCCGGACTCCGCCAGCCCGCGTTTCAGAACCCTTCACGCGGTCCACGAACGGTTCGCGCCCAGCCTGGCGACGGCCTTGTCGGCGTTTCTGCGTTCCGATTTCCAGGTGAGTTTCGAGGACCTCTCGATTCAGACCAGCGGCGGGTTTCAGGCCGCTCTGCCGAATCCCACCTGCCTCATGGTGTTCCGGCTTCACCCGCGTGAAGAGCGCATGTATCTGCACATGAACTGCGCCACCGTGTTCGGATTGCTGGAGCTGCTGCTGGGCGGCAAGTGCGGCGCCGAGCCCGCAGCCTCGCGGAACCTGACCGAAATCGAATGGAGCCTGCTGGAGGAAATCGTCCGGGTGATGGTGCGTCCCTTGGGCGAGGCGTGGCAGACCTTCGCGACTGTCGAGTTCGAAGTAGAGTCGCTGGTCAGCGAACCTGGCTTGGTGGCGCAGAACGATCCCACGCAGCCCCCGAATCAGCCCCTGATCCGCCTGGCCTTCCATCTGCAATGCGGCGAACACTCCGGTGTGCTGGAGATCGCGGCGCCCCAGTCGTTCTTCGACTCTTCCGCGGGTGATGCCCCGGAGCAGAAAGCGGTCGGCGAAACACCGGAGCCCGACGCGCGGCAGAAATTAGCGCTGCTGGCGGAAGCCGGTGTGTCATTGGAAGTCCGGCTGGACGGACCGTTCCTGCCGGTGGCCGACCTCATGAATCTGACCCCGGGACAAGTGATCAAGCTGGACCATCCTTTGGATCAACCCCTGCGCGGCGTGGTCAATGGAGCGCTCAGTATGGAAGGCGCGGTAGTCAGTTCGGGAAAAAAGCGGGCGTTCCAGATCGTGACGCTGCCCTAGGGATCGATTTCAGCGATTCAGGCCCGGCTTTGGCGCCACATCGACTCAGTTCCTGCCAAGTGCCGCAGCAGCTTCACGGAAACCTGCAAATCTTCGGCGGGAGCGTCGCCCCCGCGCCGCAACCAGTTCCGCATGGCGTCGGCGATAGTGGCCAACATTTCCAAGCGCTCGCGCTCGGCTTCGCCTGAAAGCGGCCAGCCGTCCGGCGAGCCGAAGATCCAACCTTGCGTTAACGTCTCTTGAAGACGGCTCAAGTCGCCGCTATTCCAGGCCGAAAGAAGGACTCGCGCGCGTTGCTCCGAGACTGCCGCGGATTTCATTTTCATCATCATGGAGAAGGACCGCAGGACATATCGTACTGATGGGCGCTCAGTTTAGATTTTTTTTGGAACCCAGCTGTTCCAAGTACCAAAAGTGGCCTGTTTGCATTTTCTTAACAAAAAAGTCTGAAATATTTCAGGAGCGGTGCGACATGACTAGCACGCTCCTGGAAGTTGGATGGGCGGATTCGGCGGGAGCCGAAGATTTCAATTAAGAAAAAAGGACGTGGCGCAATGTCATATTCATTTCAGACAAACGTAACCTCGTTGCTGGCTCAGCAGAATCTTCGCACGAACAGCGATTTTCAAAGCCGAACCATCACCCGTTTGACCTCAGGTTACCGTATCAACTCATCCGGCGACGACGCCGCGGGCTTGGCCGTTGCCAACAAACTCCGCAGCGACACCGCCGAATTAACCCAGGGCGTTCGGAACGCCAACGACGGTATCAGCATTCTGCAGATCGTCGATGGCGGCCTGAACAACATTTCCAACATCCTGGACCGGCTCAAGACGCTGGCGACCCAGTCGGCTTCGAGCACCTTCTCGGGTGACCGCGCCACGCTGAACAACGAGTACCAATCGCTGTTGTCCGAAATCACTCGCCAGGCTGCCAACGTCGGACTTTCGACGGGCGCCGTCGGTGGCCGCTTCAACGGCAACCTGGGCATTTACATCGGTGGCGGCGCGGGCGTTCTGGCGAACGGAAACGTGTCCGTCGATTTAAGCGGCAACAATAACCAGGTGGACGCCAATGGTTTGGGTATCGGTTCGAGCTCCGTGCTCGGCGGTGGCACCAATCTCATCACCAACGGGGTGGACCTCCGCGTCGGAACGTTCTTGGTCGGAAGCACACAGTCTTTTACGTTCAACTTTGCCGGTAGCACCGTAACCGCCACAGTGGGCGGCGGTGTGGCTGGTCTTGGCGGCCAGGCGCTGGTGGATCAGCTCAATACGCAGATTGGCGTACACGGAATCTCGGCCTCGATCGATGCTACGACCGGTAAACTGAACTTCAACGGCGGCTCCACTGCATTTAACGTGATTGCGAATGCTGCCGTAGGCGGCGGCACTGCGATCGTCGGCACTGGCGGCGTCGCGGCCAATACCGCTCTGACCAGCGCCAGCGGCCAGGCCTCGTTCGTGACGGTCGCGGGTGCGCCCGAAGTTCTGGCCTTCACGATCGGCGGCAACACGACCAACGTCAGCCTGGCGGTTGGCGTCAGTTCGGCCTCCCAGGCGGTCGCCCAGATCAACGCCGCCGTGGGAGCTCTCGGCGTGCATGCACTGCTCAATACGGCCGGTACGGGAGTCGACATACAGGGAACCACCCCCTTCACGCTCACTTCGAGCGGCAGCGGCATCACCGGTGTGTTCGCGACCAACACGGGCGCGGCGCAAGCCATCACGGCGCCGGTGGCCAATGCCAGCGCGAACGGCAATGCGCTGCTGGCGTTGACGGCGATCACTACGGCCATTGGCCTGCTTGGCACCGTCCAAGGTAAGGTCGGTGCGGGCGAGAACATGCTGAGCTACGCCAGCCAGCTGGCGCAATCGCAGATCTCCAGCTTCTCGGCCGCCCAGTCGGCGATCCGCGATGCGGACGTCGCGACCGAAGCGGCCAACCTGACCAAGGCGCAGATCCTGGAGCAATCCTCGGTCGCGGCTCTGGCGCAGGCCAACTCGGCGCCGCAGGCGCTCCTCAAGCTGCTGCAATAAAGCGGCCTGAAGTTCGCAGTCTAATGTATTGAACGATCTGGGCCGATTCTCAACGGAGAGCGGCCCAGTTCTGTTTGTTAGCAGACCGGTCACGCCAGAAGGTAAAAAATGAGTTCCACGCCCTCGACTTCGCCGGCCTCCACGAGCAAGTACTCCGCCGATCTTCAGCAGGTCCTCAGCCGTGCTATTGCGATTGCCTCGCTTCCGTTGAACCAGCTCAACAGTCAGCTGACCACACTCCAGAACCGGTCCACGGCCTTGAACTCTCTAAACGGAAGGTTCTCGGCGCTTCAATCGGCGTTGCACGCGGTTTCGGACTCTGCAGTCTCCACTTCCGTTCAGGTGTCGAACAGCACCGTACTTACGGCCCAAAGCAGTTCCACTGCGGCGACGGGCAACTACGCGATTCACGTCGCGAGCCTAGGCGCCCCTTCCAGCGCGCTAAGCTTGGACGCACTGCCGGCGGTTCAGGATCCCTCCACGCAATCCATCTCGCCGGCAACCTCGTTTACGCTGACCGTAGACGGAACTCCCGTCACCGTCACCCCCTCGGGAAATACCTTGAGCGCTTTGGCGGATGCAATCAACTCCTCCGGGGCGAATGTCACGGCGACCATCATTAACTTAGGCTCGCCTTCCGCGCCAGACTACAAACTGTCGCTGCAAAGCACCAAGCTAGGCAATATCGCCATTCAACTGAACGATGGATCCCAGGATTTGATGGGTACGCTCTCCGCGGGATCGCAAACCCAATATCAGGTCAATGGACACCCCGCCATCCCCATTTCCACGGATTCCAGCACGGTGACGATTACCCCGGGCGTAACCGTGGATCTACTCAACACCGGCGATTCAAACGTGATAGTGTCGCAAAGCACCTCGGCCCAGGCAAATGCTCTGTCCTCCTTTGTGGCGGCCTACAACGCGGCCGTGGACGAACTTGGCAAGAACCGCGGCCAGGGCGGCGGCGCGCTGACGGGAGACGCTCTCATCAACACGCTGTCGCAATCGCTCCGGAATATGAGCGGGTTCGCCGGAGGAGCCGGTTCGGTTCAGAATCTGAGCGACCTCGGCCTGATCTTCGATAAAACGGGCCACCTTTCGTTCGACCAGACGGTGTTCAGCAACGCGTCCACGGCTCATCCCAGCGACTTGAGCGCTTTCTTGGGCTCACCGTCCACGGGCGGCTTTCTGAAGGATGCGACGGATATCCTCAGCAGCCTGGCAGACCCCGCCACCGGCGCCATCGAGACTACGGTAACCAGTGCGCAGACGGCGATCGACAACCAGAACCAGAAGATCTCCGACGAGCAAACCCGCATCGACGCGATAACAATGGGCCTGACCGCGAAAATATCCGCGGCGGACGCCTTAATCGCTTCGCTGGAGCAGCAACAAACCTACTTCACAACCCTCTTCGCGAGCATCAATGGAAACATCAACGGCACCAAGACGAACTAGCGATCAGCTGCATGCCGCGATTCAGAGCGGGGCGTGGAGCACCGCGCAGGAATTGCTGGCGGCATTTCGCCTGGAAGTGGAAACATCCTGGCAAGCAGCGGCCACCGAGCAGGAACGCCGTGCGATCTCCGAGAACGTGACCGGCTTCTTGCAGTGGGCGCGTGCGATGACCATCACCTCGCGCGAGCACGCGCAAGATCGTCTGAACCGTCTGAATCGCCGGCACGCATACGCCAGGCCGAATCCCACCAACCCGTATCGCGGCTTGGACGCGTAGCCGAAAACCGTCAGAGATCTGACGGAATCGTTCAAATTGAGACATCCCGCTGAATTTCTTCCTTCTGGAATCAATGGTTTACAGGTTGGTGATGGAACTGCTTTAGCGCAGGTATCGTGTTTGAAGCCGTCGCTGGAAGTCTCGAACGATACATGAATCTGCTGAGTACCCGGCAGAAGCTGGTGGCGTCCAATATCGCCAACGCCGATACGCCCGGCTACAAGACCAAAGACATCGATTTTCGCGCCGAGTTCGCTCAACAGATGCAGAGCCAGGAATGCGGTGGGCCCCCGGCGACCGGTCCGCAAACCATCGAGCCGGACGGCCTGCCGGTCAAAGCCGACGGCAACAACGTCAGCCTGGACCGCGAGTCTCGCATGCTGGCCGAGAACGCGATGCGCTTCCAGGTGGCGACCAGCCTGGCCCAATCCGAGCTGCACTCGATCCGCAGCGCCATTCAGGAAAGTGCAAACTCATGAGTCTCTTTTCAGCCCTCTCTGTGAGTGCTTCGGGCATGTCCGCCCAGCGGGCCCGCACCGAACTGCTGGTCGAAAATCTTGCCAACGCCGACACCACACGGACTCCGGAAGGCGGCCCGTATCGCCGCAAGGACGCTGTGTTCGCCTCGGATCCCTCGGTAGGCCAGTTCTCGGCGATGTTTGAATCCCAGGTCAATCCGACCAGTTCGGGCGTGCGCGTGGCGCAGGTGGTCACCGACCAGCGCGATCCCGAAATGCGCTACATGCCCGGTCATCCGGACGCGAACAAGGACGGTTACGTAGCGTATCCTCGCATGAATCCGGCCGAAGACATGGTGGATCTTCTGAGCGCCTCGCGCGGATATCAGGCCAACGTGGCCGCGATCAGCGCAGTGAAAGACATGATTAATCACTCGCTGGACTTGTTCAAATAGAACCCTTCCCGGTAAACGATCGTCATGAACATATCTCCCATCCAGCCGTCTATTCAGCCCGTTGGGCCCATCGACATCGGCGGCGCTGCTCCCTCCTCCGGAAGCAGCGAATTCAGCAATATTCTGCAAGGCGCGATCGACCAGGTGGAAGGCGCCAGCAACAACGCCAATCAGAGCGTCCAGCAGTTTTTATCCGGCGATGGCGAGGATCTGCATTCCACCGTGCTGGCCGTGCAGCGCGCCAGTCTCGAATTCGACATGCTGATGCAGGTCCGCAACAAAGTTGTTTCCGCTTACCAAGAAGTCATGCGCATGCAGATGTAAAGCGCGCTGACTACCTTTTATTCCCATGGACCAAGTCAAACGAATCTTTGGAACTCTGTCAGCCCGTCAGCTGACCACTATCCTCCTGGTGGCCGCGCTGGTCGCCGGCGGAATTTACGAGTTCACGCAATATCAGCGTGAAGCCGGATTTCGCCCACTCTACACCACCCTGGCACCTGAAGACGCCGCGCTGGTGGTGCAACGGCTGAAAGAGAGCGGCGTTCCGTATCGTATTTCCACCAACGGAACCATGATTTCCGTGCCCGAGGACCGAGTCGCCGAGCTGCGCCTGGATATGGCGGGCGCCGGCCTTCCGAAGAGCGGGCGTATCGGCTTCGAGATCTTCGACAAAACCAACCTCGGCATGACCGATTTCGCCGAACACGTGAATTATCGCCGCGCGCTGGAAGGCGAGCTGGAACGTTCCGTGATGGCGCTGACCGAAGTGGAACAGGCCCGGGTTCACATATCCTTTCCGCAGGAATCGGTGTTTCAGGAAGCCCGCCAACCCGCCAAGGCCAGCGTGCTGCTGCGTCTCCGCGGGAGTTCGCAACTGCCCGAAAGCGCGATCCCGGCGATTACCCACCTGATCTCGAGCGCTGTGGAAGGCCTCGCGCCGGATGCGGTGTCCGTTCTCGATATGCGCGGCAATCTTCTGAGTCGCGCCAAGCAGGTGAACACCGATTCCGGCTCCAGTTCAGGAACTTCCGAAGCGGCGCTCGAATACCGGCACAGCGTCGAGCAGGACCTTACCGCCAAACTGAATGCGACCCTCGAGCCTCTGGTGGGCTCGGGCCGTTTCCGCGCAGCCGTCTCCGCCGACACCGATCTTACCAGCGGCGAGCAGAGCGAGGAACATTTCGATCCGACACAATCCGTCATGGTGAGTTCGCAGAAGAGCGAAGATGTCTCGTCGCCGTCGCGCACCGCCGGCGGGATTCCGGGAACCGCTTCGAACCTGCCGGATCCGGCGCCTGCCCCCGTCACCATCGGTGGCGGCTCATCGCGCAAGACGGAGAGTGCGAACTACCAGTCCAGCCGGACGGTGAAGCGCACGGTGCTTCCCCAAGGCGGCATCAAGCGGATATCGGTCTCCGTCCTGATCGACCACGAAGTGCATTTCGAAGGATCGGGTGTGCAGATCAAGCGAGTTCTGAACGCGCCGCCGCCCGAACGCCTCAAAGCGATCCACGATCTGGCCGCCGCCGCTGTAGGACTGAACAGCGAGCGCGGCGATCAGTTGATCGTCGAAAGCCTTCCGTTCGAATCGACCGTCAACCTGGAGCCGCCGGGAGCAGCGCCCGCCGCGCCGGAGGCTCCGCTCACACTCGTCGAGCAGCTGAAGAAAAACCCGAAAATGCTCTACGGTGGGGCCGGCGGCGCTGCCGTGGTCCTGGCAGGCTTGTTCTTTCTAGTTTTCAAGATGCTGAAGAAATCACCGCCTCCGCCGGCGCAGGTACGCCAGCCCGAATCGCTGCCTCCCGCGAGTGGCGAAGCAGCCGCACGAGTAGGCGGGGCCGACAGCTGGTCGCCGTCGACACTTTCCTCGGGGGGAGCTTCCGCGTTGCCCGCGCTGGCTCCGGCCCGGATCGAAGTGCTGACCAATCAGATTCGCGAAACCGCGCAGAAGGACGGAGAGGTCTGCGCCGGCGTGTTGCGTGGATGGCTCCGCGAGGAACAAACCTAAGCCATGGCTGCTCCCGCGCACGCTCCCGTTCTTTCCGGCATTCAGAAAGCTGCCATTCTACTGATCTCGGTGGGCGACCAGGTTTCCGCCGAGCTGCTCAAACGCCTGGGTGACGACGAAGTCCAGGCGGTCACGGCCGCCATCGCCAGTCTCCCGGCCATTTCGCGCGAACAGGCGGAAGCGGTTTTGGAAGAATTCCGTTCCGCGACGTCGCATTCCGGACAGGGTCACGGCGGTGTGGATTTCGCCAAACGCATTCTGACTTCTGCATTCGGGGCCGAAGGCAGCAAGAAACACGTGGAACGGCTGCCCAAAGCGGCCGGCCGCAGCTCCGATGCCGGCCAGCGCCTGCAGAAACTCGATCCGCAACTGCTCGCCCGCTTCGTCGAAAGTGAGCATCCGCAAACCATCGCGCTGGTTCTGGCACATCTCAGCGCGGGCCAGTCGGCCGCCGTACTGCGTTCCATGCCGGCCGAACTGCGGGGTGAAGTCACCATCCGGCTCGCGAGCCTGGACCAGATTTCGCCGGTGGTGATGAACAAGATCTCGGCTGTGATCTCGCGCAAGCTGCAAACGCTGGGCGAGGTCAAGCGCGAATCGTCCGGCGGCCTGCGCGCGGTTGCGGAAATCTTCAATCAGCTCGATGGAGAGATGAGCAACGATATCCTTTCGCAGGTCGGCGAGCGCGACTCGGCGCTGGTCGAATCCATCCGCCAGCAGATGTTCGTGTTCGACGATTTGATGATGATCGACGCTAACGGCATCAAGGAACTTCTGGGCCGGGCCGACCGCAAGCAACTTACCATCGCTCTCAAAGGCAGCAGCGACGAGTTGCGTAAGCACCTGCTGCAGGGCATGTCCCAGCGCGGCGCCTCCATGCTTCTGGAAGATATGGAAGCTTTGGGTCCCGTGAAGATCAAGGAAGTCGAAGCTGCACAACAAATGATGATCGCGCTACTCCGGCAGCTCGAAATGGAAGGCGTCGTGAGCCTGAAGGGAGGCGGCGATGAGCAGTACATCGTCTAAGATCCTTCGCGACGGCGAGCTTTCGGCGGTGACGCCGATGGCGTGGCGCAGCACCGGCACCGCTCCTCCGGCTCCGCGGCCTGTTCGGGCCCCGGCCGTGGACGCAGGTCCATCGGCAGATCAGGACGAAGTAAAGAAAGAAGCCTATCAGCGCGGATTTTCGGAAGGCCGAAATGTGGGCCACGAGCAAGCCGTGGCGGAGATCGCGCCGATGATGGACCGCCTTTCGCGCTCCCTCGCCGATCTGGCCACCGTGCGTTCCCATGTACGCAAGACCGCTGAATCGGATCTGCTCAAGCTGGCGATCGCCGTGGCGCGCCGCGTGATCCATCGCGAACTGACGCTCGACCCCGGGTCGATCGAAGGGCTGATCCGCGTGGCTCTGGAGAAGCTGGAATCGCGCGAACTATGCCGGGTGCGCGTGCATCCCGACCAGGAACCCATCATTCGGACACTGTTGGCCCGCTTCTCGGCCGCGCCCGTGGAATTGATCCCCGATCCGACACTGCAGAGCGGAGACGTCCTGTTCGAAACCGCTCACGGTACTCTCGACGGTTCCATCGAAGCGCAGCTGCAGGAAATCGAACGCGGTTTCGCCGACAGGATCGGCCGGTGAGTTTTATGAGCGTGGAAGTTCCCGATCAAGACGTCCTGAAGCCGTACCTGCAGGATCTGGAGCAGCTCGATCTGCTGCCGTGGTGCGGAAAAGTCACCGCGACCGTGGGATTGCTGATCGAATCGCAAGGCCCAGCCGTGGCGATCGGCGACTTCTGTGAAGTGTTCACCACCAAAGGGCATAGCATTCGCACGCAGGTGATCGGATTCCGCAACGGGCGTGTTCTCTCGATGCCCCTGGAAGAGCCTGAAGGCTTGCAGCTGGGCAGCCGCGTGATCGCGCGCGTATCGGATGCGCGGCTGGCGGTCGGACCCGGCCTGCTGGGCCGCGTGCTGGACGGATTCGGACAGCCGATGGATGGCGGTCCGCCGGTGGAGGCGGTAGCAACCTATCCGCTGTATGCCCCACCTCCCAACCCACTCTCGCGGAAACATATCACCCAACGCCTGGTCACCGGGATCCGTTCGATCGATAGCCTGTTGACGTGCGGGAAGGGCCAGAGAATCGGCCTGTTCGGCGGCAGCGGCGTCGGCAAAAGTACCCTACTGGGCGCGATGTCGCGGCAGAATTCGGCGCAAGTCAGCGTGATCGCGCTGATCGGCGAGCGCAACCGCGAGGTCAAGGCGTTCTTGGATCAGGAACTCGGCGCGGAAGGCATGAAGCGTTCGGTGGTGGTCGCGGCGACCTCCGACCGTCCCGCGCCGCTTCGCATTCGCGCCGCATACGTAGCGCTGGCCGCCGCGGAATATTTTCGCGATCAGGGCAAGGATGTGCTGCTGGTCATGGATTCGGTGACGCGGCTCGCCATGGCGCAGCGCGAAATCGGATTGGCTGCCGGAGAGCCGCCTAGCCAGAAGGGCTATCCGCCTTCGGTGTATACGCTGCTGCCCAAAGTCTTTGAGCGCGCCGGAAACTTCGAGTCTGGCTCGATCACCGGGTTTTTTACAGTCCTGGTGGAAGGCGACGATTTCAACGAACCCATTTGCGATGCCGCGCGCGGCATCCTGGACGGACACCTGATTCTCTCGCGCGATCTCGCGGCAACCGGGCATTATCCGGCTATCGATGTACTCAGTTCCGTCAGCCGGCTGGCGAACAAAGTCGCCACGCCGGAGGAAACCGCGGCGGCCCAGAAGATCCGCGAAGCTCTGGCGCTTTATCAGCAGTCCGCCGATTTGATCCAGCTCGGCGCCCACGTGCAGGGCACCAATCCCAAGCTCGACCAGAGTCTTCGCATGCGTCCACAGCTTCTCGATTTCCTCAAACAATCAGCCGACACGCACACATCTCAGAACGAGACTACCAACCGGATGTTCGCCCTGGCTAAGGAACTGGCATGAAGACCTTCCGCTTTCCGCTCCAAAGGGTGCTGGAGTGGCGCGCGCTCCAGTTGCGTGTGGAAGAAGAAAAACTCGCGGGGTTGCAGCAGCAGCTCGCTTCCTTGCTCGGGCTACGGGAGAAGCTGTCGGCGGAGCGGAATCGCTCCCAATCGCAATTGTTCGCATCCGGCACCGCGGCCGGATCGGACTTGCAGTCCTGGGCCCTCTATCAGGCGCGCCTGGTGAAGCAGCAAGAACTCCTGAAGACGCAGCTTCTGCAATGCGAGAAGCTGACCTTCGAGCAACGCCAGAGGCTGCTGAAAGCCCGGACCGACCATCGTGTTCTCGAAAGACTCAAAGAACGACGTTGGAGGCAGTGGGTGTATCTCAACGATCGCGAACAGGAAGATACCGCCGCCGAAGTGTACCTTTCCAAGTGGAGCCGCGAGGACTTGGAAAACAAATCCGCCGAGCTGTAGGGGCGAAGCATGCTTCGCCCGAAACCCTCACGCCGCCGGCTTATTCTCCGGACCCGCCATCGCCGCGGCCATTTGTTCGAGCTTGCGATAGAACTTCGACGAGTCTGAATCTTTGCGGCGATCCACGATCCCAGTGGTGGTATCAATGGTCAGCATCTGCGCAACGCCGCTGGTCCAGACCGGAAACGACATCGAAAGCTTGCGGTTGATTTCGGTGGAAAGCGCCATGGCGCTGCCCGGATCCAACTCGAGAATCGCGCTAAAGACGTCCTCGCTCCACCTGCCGATCATGGCTTCCCCGCCCAGGATGCTATCGAATTGCTGGACCAGAGTCCGCAAGGCATCGGTGATCACGGCCGACGAGTACTGCCGTTCCAGCCGGCGCAGGTTGCGCGCGCTTACCAGAAGCACGCAGAACGGATCGTTGCGCTGAAGCAACTGGTCGATGCGCTGATTTAGTTTCTGGCGGTTCCAGGCGCCCGACACATGATCACGGTCCATCCGGCTGCGCTCATTGTCCATGGCCTGGTGCAGCGTGCGAATTTCGTCCTGGAGCTGCGTCACCACCAACTGGTGACTGCGGCGCAATTGGCCATAGCTGCGGACAATCGCCCCGGTTGCGGATTCAATCCCGCAGCGGATCTTCTCTATGTCATCGCTCGCGGCCAAGGCTTCCAGTTGCTCTACCTCCCGGCGAAGCTGAAGGTCGCAGTCGTTCCCGCTGGTCGAGACGCTTTCCGCGAACACCCTCATCGCGGAGGCCGCGTTTTGCAGATCCTTGCGCATCCGGCCCAGTTGCTCGCGAGCCTGATCGCGATAGTTGCGGAGTTCTCCCCGCAGGGATGCCTGCACGGCGTTGTAATGCTCGGGAGCGGATGCCTGGCCGCACTGCGTGTCCAGCAGCAGCAAGCGCTGGCGGAAATATTCGGTGCTGTGAGGGTCCAGTTCCACCGCGTATTCCGAGGACGATTTGATCGCCAGGGCGTAACACTTGGCCAGGGTCTGCTGCAATTCTTCCAGACGTTCCAGTTCCGTCGCCGCCTTGCGCAAAGAGATCATAGTCCGGGCCTTTAAGTTGATCGGCGGGACGATCCCGCCACTTGAGGTCCTAAGGTGAAGTGAAGAAAAGAGATAGGGGAGCAAACAAAAAGGCCGGTCCGAGCGTCATGCGTAACGCATGAGCCGAACCGGCCATTTAAGAGCCGCTGTATTCTAGACGCCCACGTAGATCGTGTGCCCGTCTCGATTCACAAGCAGAAGGGTTCCGTCTTTGGAGTTTCTGACAGCCGCTTCAAACTCGGCGACGTTTTTCACCGGCCGCCGGTTGACTTCCTGGATCACATCACCGCGTTGCAGGCCCGCGCTGGCCGCCGCGCTGCCCGGGCTGACCTGACTCACAACCACGCCCGTGGCGCCTGCGGGGAGTTTGAGTTCACGCGCCATTTGCGAAGTCACATTCTCGACCGAGACTCCGTCGAGCGCATCACCGGAGCCGTTGTCGCGGCCCGCGCCGCCCCGATTCGTAGCCTCCTCGGGATTCAACTCGCCTAGTGTGACAGGGAGTGTGTGTTGCGCACCATCCCGCCAGATTTTAAGGGTCACGTTCGAATCCGGCTGCATGCTCGAGATCATGTTTCGCAGCTGGTTCGCGTCATAGACCGGGTGATCGTTCACATCGAGGATGATGTCGCCAGTCTTCAGGCCGGCTTTTGAAGCCGGACTGTTGGCTTCCACTTCGCCTACCAGTGCGCCCTGGGAGTCTTTCACTCCGAACTGCCGGGCGATGGTCGGCGTCACATCCTGCGGCAGGATTCCCAACCGTGCGCGGGTCACCTTGCCGTTCTTCAGGATCTGGTCCATGATGTTGCGGGCCAGGTTCACCGGTACCGCGAATCCGATGCCCTGATTGCCTTCCGAACCGTGCGCGATGATGGCCGTGTTGATGCCGATCAGCTCGCCGCGGTCGTTTACCAGCGCGCCGCCCGAGTTGCCGGGGTTGATCGCAGCATCGGTCTGAATGAAGTCCTCATAGCCTTCGATCTCGTTGCGCATCCCGCGATGGGTGGCGCTCACGATACCCAGCGTCACGCTCTGGCCCACGCCGAACGGATTGCCGACCGCCAATGCATAGTCGCCCACTTCCACTCGGTCGGAATCGCCGATGGTAATGGCGGGCAGGTTGCCGGCGTCGATCTTCACTACGGCGACGTCGGTCTTGTCGTCTTTGCCGATCACGCGAGCTTTGAATTCGCGGCGGTCGGAGAGAACGACTTGTACGCTCGTGGCTCCATCGACCACATGGTTATTGGTCAGGATGTAGCCTTCCGGGCTCACGATCACACCGGAACCGAGACCTTCGGAGCGCTGCTCTTCCGGAATATTCGGAAAAGAGAACTGGCCGCCGAACTGGTCGCCGAAGAATTGGCGCAACTGATCCGGTATCTGGCCTTGATCTTGGCCCCGTCGTCCGCGAAGCGCCCCGGTCTTGATGACCTTGGATGACTTGATGCTCACGACGGTGGGCACCACCGCCTTCACCACTGGCGCGAAGCCTGTGCGGCTCGGCACCACCTTGGCATCGGCAAACTTAAACGTCGCTGGCGGGTTCGCTTGCGAGCCCTTTTGCGCATGCGCGACGCCTAAGCCACCCAACACCAACGCCAACGTGACAACTATGGCGGCGGCCACGCGCCCCCGCCCAAACGCATCTCTGCTCATAGCACCTCCAAAAGAATGAGTTCCAACGACTTGGAACCGGCCGCAGTCTCCGGTTTCAGCCGGGATTGTGGTCTCAATCCATTGGACGCAAGGACACCGAAAAGGTTAGCGGGGCGCCTGACTCGGCCAAAATGTCAAGGAATATTAACGTTTTGGCGGCGCAGGCCCGATCTTTGCCCCCAAGTTGATCCAGGCGCGAATCAGGGCCAACTGCTCCTCGGTCACCATACCCACTGGAGGCATCCGCTTGTCGGTAGTGACGGTGAGGCGCGTGTAGAGCAGACTGCGCTCCGCTTTTCCGGGGATCACCGCCTTGCCGGATGCCCCACCTTGCAGAAGGTTCTCGGGAGCATCCACTCTCAACCCGCCAGCCGCCATCGATGCCTGATGGCAGGACACACAATTCGCGTTCAGGATCGGCTCGATGTCGCGATAGTAGTTCACCGCGTCGGCCTTGGCTTTTTTGGGAGGGGCCTTTTGATCGGACCCTTGCGCCCAAAGACTCGCAACTCCAATCAATCCCAACACTAGGAATCTGGTTAACATTAGCCCCTCTCGATAAGCTCGGTTGCAGGTGCCGGACCACACTCCGGCTCGCCCGAAGATTAGCAAATACGGGAGATCGCCGTCTTGCGTTCATGACGGGATGCGCTAGATCGCCCGCGTCCACGATGCGACCTGGGGGATATCACTCAGGCATTCGCTGGCGGGAGCGGCATCCCGGCGGGTAATCCTGCGTTTTCAATCGTTCCGTTTTGGAGCGAAAAGTGCTGATTATTCATCGACTATCGCGAGGTGAACCACATGGGAAAAATCGTGGCAGCCATGGCCACCATGCACGCACCGCAGCTGTTTACGCGCCCTCCCGAGGAGGATCCGAAACAGCTCGACGCGGGAATCGCAGCCATGCGAAAACTGGGCCAGGTGCTGGATGAGACCAAGCCGGACGCGCTGGTGATTTTCGCCAGCGACCATCTGGAAACGTTCTTCCTGCAATCCGTCCCGACGTTCGCGGTGATTGCTGGAGAGCGCGCGAAAACTGCCTTCGCGGGCCGAACCTGGAATCCGGCAATTCACCAGAAGCTGTCCGAAGATATTCTCGAAGGCTTGGTTCGCCGCGATTTCGATATGGCGTACTCGCAGGATGCGGTGTTGGGACACTCCTTCGCCGCGCCCTTCGAATGGATCCTGGGTACGCGGGACATTCCCGTGGTGCCGATTTTCGTGAACACGTATCTGCCTCCTCTGCCACGGCCTCAGCGCTGTGCCGCTTTGGGCCGGGCGATCGCGGAAATCGTGGCTGCCAAGCCGGAGCGCGTCGCGCTCCTCGCCAGCGGCGGAATGTCCCACTACCCTGGTACGGCGAAGTACTATCAGCCCGCGTACGATTTCGACCGGTGGTGCATTCGCGAGTTGGAAAACAGCCACACGGGTTCGTTCCTGAACCTGACGCCGGAGCAACTGGACGAAGTGGGCAATACCGAGATGTTGCCCTGGGCGATCGTGCTCGGCGCGGTTGGCGCACAACACATGGAATTGTTGTCGTACCAGGAAACCTCGCATCACGGCCACGCGGTGGCGCGCTTTCTTCCCGGCGAAAAGCGCAATGCGGTACCGTCGCAGCCGTATCAGTTCCAGAGCCACCCGTTTCACTACTACGACCACCCTCCGATCTCGGCGTACCGGTTGAACAAGCTGCTCTATGAGTCGCGCCATAAACCGGCACTGAGACAGCGGATGTTCCGCGACCTGGATGCCGTATGCATGGAATACGGCCTGGGGATGGAGGAAGCCAGCGCGATGCGAGCGGTCTTCGAGTTTCAGCACCTCGACGGAGACCGCCCCGCGCTGGACGCCGAACCTGCAGTACGCATGGGCGCCCATCCGGTTGGGGCGTTGATGGCCGTCCACGTCCTGCAGCAGGAAAAGCGCGCGATGCGGACACCTGCCGTGATGTCGCACGACGTAGCGTTGTCGGTCACGCACTAGGGATTGTGGGGTCGGCCTTTCAAGGCTGCAGCCGGGCTTCCGCCCGGCCACATGTGCACGATCTAACTCGCCGGCTGGAAAGCCGGCGGCAGGCTAGAAAGCCTGACCCCACGTTCCTACCGGATCACTTCCACCGAGCAGTGCGCATGCCGCGCGACTCCTTCGGATACGCTACCTAACAAGAATCGTTCGAATCCGCGGTGCCCGTGCGAACCGACCACAATCAGATCGGCGCCCCACTTGTCGGCTTCGTCGATGATCACCGATCTGGGTCCGCCCAGCAGCACGGATATAGACTCGGAGACTTTAGGAAAGCTCTTCGAGAGAATCTCAACCGCGCTCGCAACGGCCTCCTCGGCACGCTTCATGCCCTGTGCGCGCTGCTGCTCCAACTGATCGTTATCTACAAAAGGCGGCTCGAACAAGGCCTGAGTGGTGGCCAGATGGAGCTCTACCACGCTCAGTACTTCGATCTCGGTCCCCTTGGGCCAAGGCCGTTCCGCGATCGATCGCGCCGCGCGCTCCGAAAACTCGGAGCCATCTGTTGCCAAAAGAATCTTATGTACCCCAGGCAGCTTGCCTTCCTTTGTCCGGACGATCTCCACCGAGCACGGAGCGTGGCTTACAACTGCCGATGCCACATTCCCCAGAAGGAAGTGCGTCAGGGCTGAAACGCCCTGCGAACCGACGAAGACGAAATCCGCATTCGTTTCTTTGGCGCGGTCCAGAATCACGCGCTTCGCGTCACCCTTCAGAGACACGCCGCCTGCTTCCAGATCCCAGCCGCGAAGCTCTTCCGCTCCCCGATGCACCAGGTCGGTGGACCGCTGAATCGCATTTTCCACCGTCTCCGACATGGTCCACATATGCGCCGGTTCCACCACATTGAGGACCTCTACACAGGACTTGACCGGCCAAGGCCGGGCGGCGACTTCCTTAAGGACAGATTGGCTCGCCTCGGAATGATCAACTGCTACGAGTACTTTCATACGCCTTGCTCCTTCCGGGCTCTTGCCTTGAGGGCCGCCCACGGGAGTTACTGCACGTAAGCGACCGATCAGACTTTGGTGGTCCGCAGCCGCAACGCGTTGCTGATCACGGAGACCGAACTGAAGCTCATCGCGGCCGCGGCGATCATGGGGCTAAGTAATAGTCCGAACACGGGATAGAGCACTCCTGCGGCGATCGGTACCCCCAGGGAGTTGTAAACAAAGGCGAAGAATAGATTCTGCCGGATATTGCGCATGGTGGCCCGGCTGAGCCTGCGCGCCCGCGCGATGCCGCGCAGGTCTCCGCGAACCAGGGTCACCCCCGCGCTCTCCATGGCGATGTCGGTGCCGGTTCCCATGGCGATTCCGACTTGAGCCTGCGCCAGTGCCGGGGCGTCGTTGATCCCGTCGCCCGCCATCGCGACGAACCGGCCTGATTCCTGGAGCCGCTGGACGTGCATGCGTTTGTCCTGCGGCAGCACTTCGGCGACGACTTCTATCGTATTCAAAGTGCCTCCCAGCTTTTTCGCCACAGCTTCGGCCGTAGCACGGCTGTCACCGGTCAGCATGACGATGCGCATCCCTTCCGCGTGCAGTTGCCGGATGGCTTCGGCGCTAGTTGATTTGATCGGATCGGCGACGCTGAGCCGTCCTGCGAACTTGCCGTCCACCGCGACAAACAACGCGCTGGATCCGGTGACAGTCACACCGGCTTCCTGCATGAGGGCCAGATTGCCAACCGCGACGTCGGCACCGTCGACCCGCCCGCGAGCGCCTTTGCCGGGAATCGCCTGAAACCCATCTACTGCGCCAAGTGAAATGCCGCGATCCTGTGCGCCTGTCACTACCGCGTGCGCCAGCGGATGCTCGCTGGCCCGTTCCAGACTCGCGGCGAGATAGAGCAGGCGTTTCTCGTCGAACCCCTGTGCCGGTTCGATCGCCACCAGCTTCGGTTTGCCTTCGGTAAGCGTCCCGGTTTTATCGACCACCAGGGTGTCGGCCTGATGTAGCAGCTCGATCGCTTCGGCGTTCTTGAACAGCACGCCCATGGTCGCGCCTTTGCCCATCGCGACCATGATCGACATCGGTGTCGCCAGTCCCAGCGCGCACGGGCAGGCGATGATCAAGACCGCGACCGCATTCACCAGGGCGTGCGCGAGGCGCGGCTGCGGTCCCCACGAGCTCCACACGAAGAACGTCGCGATCGCGATCGCCGCCACCGTTGGCACGAAGTAGGCGGCCACCCGATCGGCCAGTTTCTGGATCGGTGCCCGGCTGCGCTGGGCTTCGGATACCATTCGGACAATCTGCGCCAGGAGCGTCTCCGATCCCACGCGCTCGGCTTTGACGATCAGCGATCCGTTGCCGTTCACCGTCGCGCCCGTAACCTTATTGCCGACAGTTTTCTCGATCGGAATCGGCTCGCCCGTGAGCATTGATTCATCCACAGCGCTCGCGCCTTCCACCACGACACCGTCCACTGGAATCTTTTCGCCCGGCCGCACTCGCAGGAGATTGTCAGCGTGGATCTGATCGAGAGGCACGTCCGTTTCGGTTCCATCGGCGCCGATCAGGCGTGCGGTCTTGGGTGCGAGCCCGAGCAGAGCCTTGATAGCAGCTCCTGTCCGGCTGCGGGCTTTGAGTTCCAGAACCTGTCCCAGCAGTACCAGCGTCACAATCATCGCGGACGCTTCGAAGTAGACCGGGACCTGACCCATATCGTCGCGGAATTCCAACGGAAACGCCGGCGGGAAGAAGGTCGCGAACAGGCTGAAGACGTACGCCACGCCGACCCCGAGTCCGATCAGCGTGAACATATTAAGGTTGTGGGTGAGAATCGACTGCCAGGCGCGCACGAAGAACGGCCAGCCCGCCCATAGGACCACCGGGGTCGCCAAAGCCAGCTCGATCCAACTCCTTGCGCCATGCGGCGCGAGCATGGTCATGGATAAGACGAACAAAGGCAGAGTCAGGACGACACTGATCCAGAACCGCCTCTGCATATCCGCCAGTTCGGGATTTTCAGTATCTCCGGCCTGGATCTCCTTCGGCTCCAGCGCCATGCCGCAGATCGGACAGGTCCCGGGTCCCATTTGAACCACCTCGGGGTGCATCGGACAGGTGTATTCAACGTCTTTTGCGTGGGCTGCCGAAACGGCCGGCTTCGGCGCGAGGAATTTCAGCGGGTCGGCCTGGAACTTCGCCAGGCAGCTCTTGGCGCAGAAGTAGTAGGCCTGGCCTCCATACTCGAAACTGCCTGCGGCCTTGGCTGGGGTAACCTCCATGCCACAAACCGGGTCCTTAACTTTAGGGCCCGAGGGGCCAGACGACGCCGGGTGGATCTGGAACGGGTTGTTCGAACTCACTGGGGTTGGTCCATGTGATCCGCCCATAATTGATGTTCGCACGACTGCTTTAGTACCGCCTTGACTTCGTATGTGTTTGAATGTACGATCAATGCCGGTGTCGGGTACCCGCTGCGCTGCGGGCCAATAGGAGACTGCCAGGATGCGGATTGGGCTGGGAAAAAGTCGGTTGGGAGGCTGGTTAGTAGTGGCTACTGCGGGAATGGCGCTTTTATCCCTAGCCGTGCTCCCCACCCCCGCGCAAGCTCCTGCATACAAGGCCCCGAAAACCAAGGATGGGAAGCCCAACCTGAACGGCATCTGGCAGGCTAACAACGAGGCCAATTGGGATATTCGCCCGCATGCGGCTTATGCCGGACCGGTTTCCGCTCTGGGCGCGGCCTATTCGACGCCGGCCGGACTGGGCGTTGTGGAGGGCGGTGAGATTCCCTACAAGCCCGAAGCCGCCGCCAAACAAAAGGAAAATTTCACCAACCGCCTGAAGCTCGATCCCGAGATCAAGTGCTACATGGGCGGAGTACCGCGGTCGACGTACATGCCGTATCCGTTCCAGATCGTACAGGGAACCGGCACCATCATGTTTGTGTACGAATACGCCGGCGCGGTGCGCGTTATTAATATGGGTGCGCCGACCAAGGCCCCGGCCGATAGCTGGATGGGATGGTCGAACGGTCATTGGGAAGGCGAATCACTGGTGGTCGATGTCACCAGCCTGAACGATTCCACCTGGTTCGATCGCGCCGGGAACTGGCACAGCGACGCGCTGCACGTGATCGAGCGCTATACCGCCATCGGACCGGACGCGCTACAGTACGAGGCCACCATTGACGATCCCAAAGTGTTCACGCGCCAATGGAAGATGAGCATGCCGCTCTATCGCCGCCTGGAAAAGAACGCGCAGATCTTAGAATATAAGTGTGTGGAGTTCGCCGAAGAAGTTCTGTACGGGCATCTTCGGAAGCAGCCGCTGCAAGGAAAAGGAGACAGTAAATGAGACGATACGTTCTCTCTTCACTCATCGCTCTGGCCGTCGTATCGCTGGTTTCGGCGCCGGCATTCGCGCAAGCGCCGGTAACCGCCAAGCCGGCTCCCGCTGCGAAGACCTGGATCATGCCGCGAACTCCCGATGGCAAGCCGGACCTGCAGGGTGTGTATTCCAACGCCACGACGGTTCCCGTCGCGCGGCCCGCGTACCTTGGCGCCAAAGAGTTCTACACAGATGAAGCCGACAAAGTCGCATCTGCCGCACAAGCAGCTGCAGGCAGAGGCGGACGCGCAGGCGCTGCGCCGCGCCCGGCTGCGGCCGCGGATCTGGAAGGCAACGGCCTCGCCGTTCACTATGACACCAGCCAGTTCGGTCTGGGCGGACCCACAGTGAAGAGAGCCGCCAGCCTGCGGACCTCCATCATCACCGGACCCGAGGGCCGCGTGCCCGCGATGCTTCCCGAAGTCCAGAAGATGGTCGCCGAAAAGCGCGCCTACCAGCAGGCGCACCAGTGGGACAGCGCCCAGAACCGTCCGCTCGCCGAACGCTGCATTACCTGGGGATTTGAAGGTCCGCCAATGATGCCGGTGGGCTACAACTCCACGCTCGAAATCGTTCAGGGCCAGGGTTACGTCGCGATCGTCCAGGAAATGATTCATGACACCCGCGTCATTCCGACGGACGGCCGTCCGCACGGGCCCGCGGAAATCAAACGCTGGATGGGAGATTCCGTTGGCCATTGGGAAGGCGACACGCTTGTCGTCGAGACCGTCAACTACAATCCTCAGGTTGTGATCCAGGGTGCGCCGGTTAGCGATGCCGCCAAGGTCACCGAGCGCTTCACGCGCATCGATGCCGACACCATCACTTACCAATTCACCGTGGACGATCCCAAGACCTGGGTGAAGCCGTTCTCGGGCGAGTACAATATGGTCCATATCGATGGCGGCCTCTATGAGTACGCCTGCCATGAAGGCAACTACGGAATGGCCAACAACCTCAGCGGCGCCCGCGCCACTGAAAAGAAGTAAAGAAGTAGGAGCTAAGACAATGCGAACGAAGCTAGCCCTTGTCCTTGCTGGCGCAGGAATGCTGATCGCCGTAGCGCCGGTCCGGGCGCATCACGCCTTCGCGGCGGAATTTAACGAGAAGGCGCCGGTCAAACTGCAGGGCGTCGTCACCAAGTGGGAACTGGTCAATCCGCATTCCTGGATCCATCTTGATGTGAAGGGCGCCGACGGTAAGATCACTCCTTGGATGGTGGAGGGCGGCAGCCCCAATTCGCTGTTCCGCAACGGCTTCAGCAAGGAATCTTTGCCCGAAGGAACCGAGATCATCGTCGAAGGTTACCAGGCCAAGGACGGTGCCAACCGGGCGGTGGGCGCCAATCTGACCTACGCCAAGGACGGTAAGCGGCTGTTCATGGGCGGCTCGGCTCCTGGCTCCAATGGCGACGGCAAACAATAACTGCAGGTGTGTGGATCCACGGGCGGCCGCAAACGCGGCCGCCTTTCTCATTTTCTGGGCCTGCGGGAACGCAGCCGAAGGAGTACGATGGTTCCAAGCACGAAGGAGCAATCTTATGTGGAATAGACTGGCCATTGCGTTGGGGATCGCAGGGCTGCTGATGTCGGCCGCGCCGATGCGGGCGCATCACGCTTTTGCGGCGGAATTCGATGCGCAGAAGCCGGTGAAGCTGAAGGGGACCGTCGTCAAAGTCGAGTTCATCAATCCACACTCCTGGATCCATATGGACGTGAAGGATGCCGACGGCAAGGTGACCCGCTGGATGGTGGAAGGCGGCAGCCCGAACGCGCTGTTTCGCCGCGGTGTCAACAAGGATGCTCTGCCGCAGGGAACCGAGATTCTGGTCGACGGCTATCAGGCCAAGGACGGGTCCAATCGAGCAAACGGCAGGGACATTACCTTCGCCGACGGCAAGAAGCTGTTCGTGGGTGGATCGAATCCCGACGAACAACCGAACGCGAAATGAGCGGCAAAGTTATCGCGCTGGCGGTCGTGATTCTGACGGGCACGCTCGCAGCACAGAGTAAGGCCGGCCAGGGTAAGTACAATCCGCCGCGCACGCCCGATGGCCAACCCGATCTGCAAGGCGTCTGGACTAACGTCACGATCACTCCGCTGGAGCGCCCCGCCAATCTCGCAGGCAAGGAGTTCTTTACTCCGGCGGAAGCACGCCAGTATGAGAAGGACACCGTCGATCGCAACAACGCGGATCGCCGGGATGGCGGCGCGCAAGCCGACCTCAATCGCGCCTATAACGATGCTTGGTACGACCGCGGGACCAAAGTGGTCGAGACGCTGCGGACTTCCCTGGTGATCGACCCGCCCGATGGACACATTCCGCGCAAGGCCGGCGCGCCCGCAGGCCCTCCAGTCGGATTCAACAGGCCGCCGGAAGGTCCCGAAGACCGGTCCTTGCCCGAACGCTGCATCCTCTGGCCGACCGCTGGTCCGCCGATGATGCCGAGCTTTTACAACAACAACTATCAGATCGTGCAGGGCCCGGGATACGTGGTCATCCTGGTCGAAATGATTCACGACGCAAGGATCATCCCCATCGATCCGCGGCCTCACGTGGATGCCAAGATTCGGGAATGGCTGGGAGATTCGCGCGGCCACTGGGAAGGCAACACGCTGGTGGTCGAAACCACCAACTTCAACGATAAAACCCGCTTTCAGCGCGCGAGTCAGGACATGCACCTGGTCGAGCGCTTCACGCGCACTGCGCCGGACACCGTTATGTACGAGTTCACGGTGGACGATCCGTCGGCTTTCACCAAGCGGTGGACCGCGCAGATCCCGATGAAGCGAACCGAGGGTCCCATCATCGAATACGCCTGCAATGAGGGCAATTACGCGATGGAAGGCATGCTGGCCGGCGCCCGCGCCGACGAAAAAAAGGCCGCATCCAAGTAGTACGCCCAAGTTTCACTCGCGCGTTCGCTTTATTTCGTGGAATAATTCGCAGGTTTTTTTTAGAATTGATGGGAAGATTCTTCCCATGCTCAAACTCACCTATTTCCTGCTCCTGGCGGCGTCCTGCTTTGCTCAATTTGACCCTGACGGCGCCCAGTCAATTTGTATTTTCCGCATCTGGCCGATGGTGGAGATGCGGTCCAGAAGTGGCAGACTTCGTTCGTCTTCGTAAATCCCCATCTGACGCTTCCCGCCGCCGTATTTCTGTTTACCTTTGGGGATGACGGTAAGGCTCTCCCATTGGATCTGGGCTCGGGACCGCTCAGTACTCAGTTATTCATAATTCCTCCTGCTGGCTCCCTTACCCTTCGCAGTACGATCGCTTCGTCCAAGACGGTTACCGGTTACGCGGTTGCCACGGCCAGTCTTCCCCTGCAAGGAACGGTGTTCTTCAGACGGATCGATAACGGCGTTGCCACAGTGGAGCTATCCGCTCCCGCGACGCTTCCGTCCCAGCAATATTTCTCGCCGGCCAACCGGGATCTCAGCATCGCGATGGTGAACATCTACTCCGTGGCCAGAAGCTTTCAGATCACGGCGTTGGACTCGAATGGCGTCATAGTCGGGACCGCCGCGATCAATCTGGGGCCGAACGAATACTCGGCCTTTGGTCTCGCTCAGAAGATTTCCAGCCTCCCATTAGGCTATACCGGCTCCATACGGATCTTCCCGACAACTTCGGGAACAGATCAGTTTCTGGCGTGGACTCTGAACGTCAACGGCCCTCTGCTGTCGACGCTGCCGCCGGGCCGTTTGGTTTGGCCGATAGATCACTTCGATCGGATCTGGAATGTTTACTGGAAGCTCTTGGCTGCGGCGCCCTCACTCGTCGCAAGCGCTGGGTTGACCGGGGTAAATCTCAACGCACCAAACGCGGCGAATCTTGTAATCAGCCCGGACCAAGTCATAAACGCGTTCGGCCGGCCAGGAAGCATCCAAATTAATTTGAGCGTATCGGAGCTGATCAGTGATTCTTCGAGTGAACTCGCGTTTATTGTGGGGCATGAACTGGGTCATGTCGCGCAATTTCAACGTGGCAAGACTTTGCTAATCGCTAATGTCGAGCAGGATGCTGATCTCTTCGGAATGATGTTGATGCTGGGCGCTGGATTCGATCCCTATGCTGGCGCGGGAGCATTGGCGAAATTGAGCATGGTGACTGGTCAGGCGGGCCTTCTGGCAGCGACATTCGACGATCTCTCAGATCCGCACGGCTCATTCAATACTCGTATCGATTTGATGTTCAACACACTAACTCTGGCCTGTGCCCAGCCGGCCGCTGCGGGTGCTTGCGGGGCCTACAGATTTCTAATTCATCCGAACTTCCCTGTGACCGCTCCGCTTTCTACCAAACCCTCCGTTGCTGGTGTTCCTTAGAGGCCGCAGATTGACACCCACTCGGTTCAAATGTACGATTAAATGCCGACGGCGCACCCGCGTCTCGTCGCGGACATTCTCGACTCTCTATATGCGCAACACGCTCGCTTTCCTATCCACGGCCGCCGCTGCGGTTGTCTGTGTCTCGCTCACGCTGACTCCCGGTCGAGCCCAGGCCCCAGCGGCTCCCGCGAAAGCAGTTGCCAAAGCGGTCGGCAAGGGACTTCGGATGTCCGACGGTAAGCCTAATCTGAACGGCGTGTGGGAGTACATCGGCACGGCCAACTGGGACATCCAGGATCATTCTCCGGCGCCCGGACCATTCTGGCAGCTTGGCGCGATTGGCGCGATCCCTGCCGGCCAAGGAGTGGTCGAAGGCAACGAGATCCCCTACAAGCCGGCGGCGCTTGAAAAGAAGAAGCAGAACAAGGCCAACTGGCCCGCCGAGGATCCCGAAGCCAAGTGCTATATGCCCGGGATCCCCCGCGCGACCTACATGCCGTATCCGTTCCAGATCATCCAGTCCAACAAAGACATTCTAATGGCGTACGAGTACGCGAGCGCCAACCAGCTGATCAACATGGGGAAACCGATCGAAGCCGGCTCCGACACCTGGATGGGAACGTCGAACGGCCACTGGGAAGGCGACACCCTGGTGGTGGATGTCACTGGTTTGAACGGGCTTAGCTGGTTCGATCGGGCAGGGAATTACGCCAGTGACAAGCTGCACGTGGTGGAGCGTTACAAGCGCCGCAGCAACGACGTCATGGATTATGAGGCGACCATTGAGGACGCGAGCGTGTTCACCAAGCCTTGGAAGATCAGCTTGCCGCTGTACAAACGAGCCGAGAAGAACGCCCAGATTCTGGAGTTCAAGTGCGTCGAGTTCGCCGAGGAATTGCTGTACGGTAAGTACAAGAAACAGCCGACTACAAAGTAGGTAAAGGAGACCCCGTATGAGGCAGCGTGTCCTAACGTCTCTGATGGTGCTGACGGCAGTACTTGTTTCCGTGCTGCTGGCTACCCTGCCCATTGTGGGTCAAGCCCCAACAACCAAGGCTAAGAAGTCTGCCTACACACCGCCCAAGCTTCCCTGGGGCGATCCCGATCTTCAGGGCCTGTGGCCCGGAACCGACCTGATTGAGGTGCCCCTGCAGCGCGACCTCAAGGCAGGAGATCGCACCGACGTCACCGAAGAGGAATTCGCGCAGCGTCAAGCTAAGGCGGAGCGAACCGCCGAGAACGACAGGGTTGCGTACGTTTCCAAGGATTCGAAAGTCGGCATCAATCCTCCCGGATACTGGCTGGAGCACGGAAGGCCCCAGAAGATCACGTCGCTGGTGGTCGATCCTCCGAATGGCAGAATTCCCGAGCTGACCGATCTCGCCAAGCAGAAAGCAGCGCAGGCCAAGCAGGCGAAGCAAGGGCACGGTCCCAACGAAACGTGGGAAGACCAGAGCCTGTATGACCGCTGCATCTCGCGCGGCGTGATGGGATCGATCCTGCCGGTGATTTATAACAACGGAACGCAGATCGTGCAGGGTCCCGGCTACGTGGCGATCCGCTACGAAATGATTCACGAGACCAAGATCGTTCCGCTCGATGGGCGCCCGCATGAAGGTTCGAACATCAAGTCCTATATGGGCGATTCACGCGGCCATTGGGAAGGCAACACGCTGGTGATCGAAACCACCAATTTCCTGGGCGATAAGAACGGGATCGGGCTGAACGGTGGCGGCACTCCCCATAGCGCCGACATGGTTCTCACGGAAAAGTGGACGCGCACCGCGCCCGACATGATGGAATACACCGCCACCATCAACGATCCGAAAACATGGGTCCGGCCGTGGACCATCCGGATGCCGCTGCGGTTGAATCCGGAGTTTCCGTTGTATGAGTACGCCTGCCACGAAGGCAACTACGCGATGTTCAACATGCTGAAGGGCGCTCGGGCGGAAGAAAAGGCCGCCGAGGAAGCGGCCAAGGCCGGCAAGAAGTAAGATCGATTCAGGACAGGAGACTATCTCATGCGAAAAAGCCTCTCGATTGCGATCGCGACTGTGGGCTGCTTGTTTGGTATGTCGCTGGTCGTGTCGCCGGTGCAGGCGCATCATGCTTTCGCGGCGGAGTACGACGGCAAGAAGCAGGTCCATCTGGAGGGAGTGGTCACGCAGATGGAATGGATCAACCCCCACACCTGGATCCATATCGACGTCACCGAACCGGACGGCAAGGTGACCAGCTGGATGGTCGAAGGCGGCAGTCCGAACATTCTCCTGCGCCGCGGCTTCAACAAGGGTTCGCTCGAAAAGGGCCAGAAGATCGCCGTCGACGGCTTCCAGGCCAAGGACGGGTCGAATCGCGCCAACGGCTCGAACATCACGTATCCGGACGGAAAGAAGCTGTTCTTGGGATCGTCGGGTACGGGCGCTCCGGCAGATCCCGGTCCGGGTAAATAGTTCTGACTCTTTCTCGAAAATTGGTCCGCGCGGCGCGCGAATTTACTGATCTGTCGCCCGGCGCAATCGCGAAGGTCAAAATCGCGCTGCTGGATTTTCTATCCTGCGCGTATGAATCGCTGAATCTTTCTCCGAGCCGACAGGCAATTGAGATTGCTGGACGCGCAGGTAGCGGCCCGGCGTCGGTGATCGGCGCGCAGACGCGAGCATCGGCTGCGGAAGCAGCCTTCGCCAACGCTGTCTTGGGCCATGGGCTGGTTCGGGAAGACATGCATACCGGATCGGTCAGCCACCTGGGGATCGTGATCTTCCCGACTCTTCTAGCGCTGGCGCAGTCGCGCAGAGTGAGCGGGCGCGATTTTATCGCCGGAGCGGTGTGTGGATACGAAATAGGCGCGTCCGTTGGCCGTGCGCTGATGGATCAGGAGACGGTGCGGATCTTCCGGCCCACTGGCATCACCGGACCGCTGGGCGCATCTGTCGCCGGAAGCCGGATGCTCGGGTTCACGGAAGACGCGGGCGTGAGTGCGCTTGGACTCGCGGCGAATGCCACCGCAGGCTTGAATGAATGGCCCGCGTCGGGCGCCGACGACATGTTCTTTCACGCGGGATTCGCCGCGCGCAACGCAGTCACTGCGGTCGAACTGGCCGAGCTGGGCGCGTTTGGATCGGAAACCGCCTTGGACGGACCCGCGGGATTATTCGCGGCTCTTCGGCATCGAGATCGCGTTTCTGCCGTCACACCGTTCTCGGGAGACCTCGAAATATTCTCCGTGTATCACAAGCCCGCGCCGGCCTGTAATTACGCGCAGACGGCGTGTCAGGCTGCGCTGGCCATAGGAGTCGATAGCCACGACGTCACCGCCGTTCATGTGAAATGCACCGCGGCGGCGATCCACTACCCGGGCTGCAACGCGGCAGGTCCATTCGAGCGGGTCTTACAAGCCAAGATGAGCATCCACTTCTGCGTCGCGGCGACACTCGCGCGGCGGTCGATCGAGGAGAGCAACTATCGCCGGCTCGACGATCCCGAGATCGCGCGGCTGATAAGCGTGACGAAATTGGAAGAAGACCCGCAACTCACGCAAGCGTATCCGGGCGTGCAGGGGTCGGAAGTGATCGTCACTTTAAGCGATGGTAAAGTGCTGCGAAAGAAACTGTCCGACCTGGTTCCGGCTACGCCCGATCAGATCCGCGCGCGATTCCGCAGCGCTGCCGGCGCGGCAGCAATAGGAATCGAGCAGAAGGTCGACAAATTGGATCAGCTGGAGAACGTGGGCTTGATCTTTTAGCGGCCGTTCTCGGCCGTGCGAACGGCAGGTGCGGCGTGCAGTTGCGCTTCTTCCAGAAGCTTGGCTTGCTGAAATGTGAATACCATGCGGTGGACCACTGTCAGGTTTCCCAGCACCGCGATTACCCATAGCACCGGAGCCATGCGGTCGAACAGTGCGCCAATGATCAGCAGCACGACGCGCTCGGGCCGCTCCATGAATCCGACCTTGCAGGTGGGAATTGAGTTCTCCGCCCGCGCGCGAGCATAGCTGATCATCACCGAGGCGGCCATCACCAGCGCGGTCAGCACCACGTAAAACGGCCGGTTGATCGTTCCGTACCAAACCAGCAATCCCATCAGCAGCGCCAGATCCGAATAGCGGTCCAGGACGGAATCGAAGAATCCGCCGAAGCGTGTGACGCGATTGGTTTCGCGGGCCACGCGCCCGTCCACCATGTCGAACAGCCCTGCGCCGATGATCACGACACCAGCCCAGCGGAATTGTCCCGACGCCAGAAGAACCGCAGCGCCAACGTTGATCACCAGGCCCACGAAGGTGAGCACGTTGGGATGGATCTTGGAGAGCGCAAGCCCGCGCACGATCAGCCGGATGACCTTGTTGCACGCCCAGCCGATGGCGCCGGTCCAGCTCATGGACTACTTCGCCTCCGTTTGATGAATGGTGATCAGCTCCACGATCTCCATTTCCCGGGCGCCGCCGGGAATCTGGATTTTCACGGTATCGCCGACCTGCTTGCCCAGCAAGCCACGGCCGATCGGAGAGGTGGTGGAAATCATACCCTTCTTGGCATCCACGTCTTCGCTCGTCACCAGCTTATAACGGATCTTCTCGTCTTTGTCGAGGTCGAGCACGGTTACGATAGAGCCCAGCCCCGCTCGGTCGTGCGGGATCTTGGACATATCGATCATCGAGAGTTCCCGCAACCGGGCATTGAGCTGGTTCAGGCGGGCGTTGACCATGCCCTGCCGCTCCTTGGCCGCGTGATACTCGGCATTTTCCTTGAGATCGCCGTGGGCGCGGGCTTTCAGGATCTCCCGGGGGAGCTCAATGCGGAACTCGTTTTCGAGCGCCGCGATTTCGTCCTGCAATTTCTTTATGAGCTCTTGCATACTGCTTCAGGTAAATTATAGCGCGCGTGACACTTTGAAGCCTTCTATACGAACAGATTCCCTTGCCCCAGCAACTGTTGCGGGTCGAAACGCCGCTTGACCGACCGCATAGCCTCGATTTGCTCCGGATTGTACTGAATCGACAAAAGATGCGCCTTGCGCTTGCCCAAGCCGTGCTCCGCGCCCACCGTGCCACCCATGGCCACGACCTCTTTGGCCAGTTCGACCGCGATGTCGGTGGCGAGCTTCCATTCCTGGGTCGTCTCCGGCAAAACCTCGGTGTGGACGTGCGCATCGCCGATGTGTCCGAACATCACGAACTTGTCGCCGAAATTCTGGGTCAGCACGGAGCGATAGATCGCCAGAATATCGCGATTGCGTTCCAGGGGGACCGCATAGTCGGTCGCCAGAACCACGAATCCGCCGCGCCGCAGGCGCTCATGAATGCGCTCCGGCAGGCGATGGCGGAACTGGCGGAATCGCTCGCGATCGGCGGCTGACGATCCGAACCAGGATTCATCTTCGAGGGCGCCCGTCATGTCCAATTCGGCGTCCCCTTCCATCTCCACCAAGACTGCGGCTCCGTAGGGCTGCTCCATCAGCTTGATGGATCGGGAATCCAAGAATTCGAGCATGCGCAACCCCGGCGTCGGGCGCCAGCGATCGACCGCATCGAGCGCGGCTTCCTCGGTCGGGAAGAAGACCACGCCACCGAGGATTTCGCCCGGCGCCGGCAGCAACTGAAGCTCGGCTTCGGTTACCACGCCGAGTGTCCCTTCGCTGCCTACAAAGAGGTCGATGAAATCCATGCCGGGTTCGAGCCGGTAACCTGCGGAATGCTTGCGGGTGCGGGGCAGGGGAATGCGCGGAACGTCGAAGTCGACTTTTTGGCCGCGCCGGTACTCGGTGATTCTCCCGTCCATGTGAACTACCCGCACTGCCTGGACATGCCGGCGCGTCGCCCCGTACATGAAACTTCGCGAGCCGCTGGCGTTGGCTCCGATGTTGCCGCCGATGGACGACGTATTCTCGGTGGGATCAGGTGCGTAGAACTGCCCGGAGGTAGTGGCGGCGCCTTGAACATCGCGCAGCAAGACTCCCGTGCCTACCCTGGCCTTGCCAGGGTACACATCTAACTTACGGAACTGCGCCATTGAAATCGCCCATCCGCTTTTCGGCACCGCGCCGCCAGCCAATCCAGTGAGCGCGCCCATGATCGTTACCGGGACGCCTTCAGACGATGCGCGGGCAAGAATCGCCGCGAGCTCGTCTTCGCTGCGGGGGGTAAAAACCTGCTCGGCCCGGCCGGCGTAGCCGGAAGCGTCGGTGATGTCCGTCATTGTTTGATTTCGCAGGGTTCGATTTCGCGGCGCTATACAGCCTTGCGCTGGCGCGTCAGGCCTTCAAGCAGCATGCCGGCGATTTGTTTCCCGTTGTCGAAAGCGTCTTCGTAGACCCTGCGCCGTTCGACCCGCGTGAAACCATATCCCAAGCGATACAGCCGCTCCAGCGATAACCCGGCCACGAAGGTTCCCGTCCAGGCGATGGCCGCCTTGGGAATCAGCCCGCCGCCGAACGGTACTTTCCCGACCAACTCGCGCGCCAGGGCTCGCCACCCGAATGCGCCCATAGCAATGGAGGCGATTTCCGACCTCTGCTCGCGATATCCCACGGAACGGTCGCTGGCCGCAGCCAGTAGGAATCCCATGCGGATCTGGTTCATGGTGAGGAACGCCGCGTCGGAGCCATATTCTCCGACAGCCCAAGGCAGCGAAGCCAGACTGGGAACGACATCCGGCAGGGCCGTCACCAGGGCGAATAGAGCATTTTCTTTTGCGACCGCGCGGATCACGTGGTGCGAAACTTCCTTGCGAAACGGGTCCAGCCGCCTAGCCAGCGGCAGCATCAGATCCTCGCGCTTGCGGACGATCTGGCGGACGCAATCTTCCGGTGATTCCGGATCGAAGGAAAACGACTTGGCGGGCCGGAGCAGGGAGGACTCGTAGATCTGCACGTCGCAGGACGGGCCGCCGCCGCGGATCAGGATCTGGACCGCTTCCGCGCGGCGCTCTGGAGAGAGATGGTGCGGCGCGAAGAACTGCTCCATCTGGCCCAGCGATTCGCGGGAGGCTGCCACCAAGCCCACACGCACCGGCCGATCGGCCTGTGCCCGCACTTCAGCGGGATTCAGATTCACGAGCGCTTGTCGTATCTGCCGAAACACTGCGAGGGCCATGGCTGCAACAGGGCTTAGGGAGCCCGGAACATTATCCGCAACTCCTGTCTCCATTGTATCCCGACACCGACGCGTTCCACCTGGACGTCTGTGGAAAAGTACCGCAGTACCGTCTCATTGGCGGTATGGAACTCAAGCGCGGGCGCGACCAGCAGCAGGCGCGGGGGATCGGCACGCAGCGGGATGCCCGGGAAGTATCCGCGGCCTTCGAAGTCGCCCCGTTCCAGGTGCCACTTGACGCGCATCCAGTAATCCAGCGCCTGGAGCGGCAAGTGGATGTCCTCGCTAGCCTTTACCTCGATCACCACCAACCGGCCATCGTAATCGACAGCCAGGAGGTCCAGGATGCCACGTGAACCCGCGGCGAACTGCGGGGCTTGGCCGTAGAGGGGCGTGTCGCGAATGCTGGCGTCCAGGCGGCTGGGTGAGGCGCGAACCTGCGATTCGAGCCACGCCTCCGGATGGCGTTTGTACAGTGGATTTGTCCGGTCGGGCGCGGCGGCGCCGCGCAGGCGGACAAGCCCGCGCGCGAGATTCTCGATCTCGGGAAGCTGCCTCGCGCCAGCCACATGGTGTTCATCGATTCCGAAGAGTAAGGTCGACCCGGAGGTTCGCGCGAATTCCAGTCCTCGCACGGCCAGACTGACGGATCCGTCCGGGCGCGGCCGACGCTCGACACCGTCGATCGCCCCCAGGCGGTCCACCCATGTGGCGAGTTCGGGATCGGACTCATTGTTCAGCGAGGGCGCGCAAAAGGGGTCGAGCCTGGTGGAGAAATTCGTATAGTCTCCGGGCTCGACCGGTTCCTCCAGAATCCCGGCCCCGTGGACGAAGACCCTGTACCGCGCGGCGTCACGGTTCAGATAGCGAACGCGATGGCAGGTGGTGTTTTCCGAACCGATGGGGACGAATATCGCCAGGGTGCCGACCGATAAACGCGTCTCTCTGCCGCGCAGGTAATCGAGCCAAATCAGCCCGAAGCTCAGAACGCCGTCAACATCGACGGCATCTTCGCCGGCGCCGATGGCAGCGATTGCCTGATTGCCGCGGCGAAGCAGGGCCCTTGGGTACGCCGGCGAAAGACTGTGGTGGAGGTCGGGCTCCGTGCTCAGTTCCACCAGCTTCCAGCCGCTATATTGGCGGCGAAGCGACATCCGGAACTGCTCTCGATACTTAAGCCTGGCCCCATGCCTGGTGGCCGATGTATTCGACGCCTGTGCCAAGTCGATCATCAGCAGCGAGCCGGTGCGTCCTCCAAAGCGTTCGACTTCCAGCTCCAGGAAGCCCCGCCGGGCCTTGCCGACCGCGCGAATCCGGCGCACCAGGTTGCGTGACTCATCCCAGCATTCGAGCGTGCAGGCGTCGCCTCGGCTTCCGAGCACGAACTTATCTGGATGAACCGGAAGCGGATCTTCGCCGGGTTCGATGAGGGCCGGCTGGGCGGCGGTCTTTAGAAAGTCTTCGATCGCGTCTCGTGCTGGCAGTTGGCCCACGCCAAATTAGTGGCGGCAGCGAGTCAGAATATCAGTTCTTTCGTCGTTTCTTTCTTAGGCGAGATGTGTTTTTCGAGCTCCTTGCGGTCCAAAAAATACGTCGGCTTGCCGGTTCCCTTGCTGAACAGGTCGCGAGCCTGATCGTCGAAATGCCCGGAGTCGGACCGGTCGCTCTCGCCTGGGATCAGGATAGAAACGGCGTTGGGAGTCTTCGAAAGTTCCACGATTTGCGTCGCCGTCTGCCCGCCGGTACCGATCACGACGGCGCCGCGCCGCTCGAAGTGGATCGCGCGGGGCGTGATCATCCCGGCCTCAGCCACGATTCCTCCGCCGGCCGGGTTCGACCGCGAAGCGCCATCGCGAGTCACGCGAAACATCGTGCCGTAATCGGCCTGGTAGGGCAACTCCGTTTCGACCTGGTCCTGGGCTTTGCGGAGCGCCGCGCGGATACGATTGTTGCTCAGCGAATCCGCCGGTTCGAGAGCCGATGCATCGGGCTTGCCCAGAGCCATCTTAAATAGATAGAAGGCCAGCGCTTCCCTGGAAGTCGGATCGCTGCGGCGGCTCCAGCCGGTCAGCATCTGGACGAAAGGCAACTCCGGCGCCACCTTGACCAAGCGCGTCTGCCAGGTTTCGGCCTTGTACACCGCCGTCGAAAACGCTACATCCACGGCGCGCCCGAAGGGCCACTTATTCTGCGCGGCCAGGAGTTGAAGAGTCATGGCCTCCGATTGCGGCACGATCCTCGGCCGCAAAAGTATTCCGTCCTCCGGCATCCTTCCCGAGCTGTCGAATATTTCGCCCTGCGCGGTTCCGACCAGCGCGCTGCCGGGGATCTGCCCCATGCGAAGCCCGGCTTGCACCTCGGTCAAGCTGCGGGCCGTGATCATCGCCCAGGCCTGTTCCAACGCGCGTGGACCTGCGGTTTCGGTCGATCCGCCCCAGCTGATCGCCACCGAAATGCTGTGGCCAATTAAAGGAAAGGGAACGCCCGGAGGCGCGACGCCGGATAGCGCAATCTGCTCGTCGGACGCATACCATCGCATCTCATAAGGACGCCCGTCGTCATTCCATCCGCTGAGTGGATCGAGAATGGCGACGACGTTTCCGGTGGTACTGCGAGCCGGACCGATCAGCACATCATTCGATCCGTGGATGGTCATGAATGCGCGGCGGCTGAATGCGACCACCATCGCTGGCGTAATTGCGCCTGCGTCCCCGTGTTCGGTCAAGTAGCGGTTTATGCCGGCAGAGTATGCTTCGACGATCGCGCGGATTCGCGGAGCGGGCTGAGAGGCATCCGTTCCAGCACTGCGCAGATTTCGCAGCAGAGCGTCTTTCCGGTCTTCGGCTTGGGCGTATCCGGCGGCGTAAGCAGCTCCGGCAGAAGTGTGGGCGAAGATGTGCGGGGTGCCGAAATTATCGCGGAGAATTTCTATGGTTTCTGCGAAAGAAGGAGCGGCTATAAGCAAGCCCAGCAGGAGAGCGCGCACCGGCTTAGCGGGGAGAGCCCTCAGCGGCTATCGTCGTCGATGGCGATCTTTAGCGCGCGCAGGAACTTCTGATCCTGCGAAGTGAGTTGGATCTTCCCCACCCGGCGACGCCGTCCAGTTTCGGGCTGGGATTCCAGTTCCACCGTTTCCTCGGATTCGTCACCCTCGTCGCCCTCGGCGCGTTTGTTGAATCCGATGGTGGCTTCCAGAACCAGGAAGACATCGTAACCGGCGCGTTTGATCTCTCCAATCGCGGCGGCTATACGGTCGGAATCGGAAAGCGATTCATTGATCGCGTTTCCCAATTCCTGCATGAGATCTCGCAAGCGATCGTCCAATTCATTCCTCGTTTCTACCGAGCGAACCCACGCCTGCGGGTTCGATGCCACCTTCAGCATACCACCCGTTTTTCGGGAGGTCGAACGGTTGCATCATACCTCAATATCGGCAGCCGCGGCATGGTCTGTTAGGATGAGATTTCGGGCCGATGCCAATCGACAAACGCAGTACACTGGGCCGGTTTATGGAGCACGTGGTGCCGGGCGTAGTTCGCCCGCTGCGCGTTCTGTGGCACGAAATCATCGGCTTTATATTCATCGTTTTGGCCGTGATATTCGGATCTTCGGCCATCCGCAACTTTCGTTTGCTGCAGTCCGAGGAAGTCAGTATGCTGCGGTTGGCGGCGTCGTTCTTCCTGCCGATCTTGATGGCGTATTTCGGAATCACCTCATTCCTGCGGGCCCGCAAAGCCTCGCGCTCATGAGCGGGCACATGGGCAAGACAGACCCGGGCGAGCTGCCGGGCCAGTATCCGTACACGCGCGGCATTCACCCAGGCATGTACCGCGGCCGTCTCTGGACCATGCGCCAGTACGCGGGATTCGGATCGGCCGAAGAGAGCAACCGCCGTTACCGCTTCCTGCTCTCGCAAGGGATCACCGGACTCTCTGTGGCCTTCGATCTGCCCACCCAGATGGGCATGGACTCGGACCATCCCTTGGCTGCGGGCGAAGTCGGGCGCGTGGGCGTGGCGATCTGTTCGCTGGCCGACATGGAAAGGCTCTTTGAGGGCATCCGGCTGGATCAGGTCACCACCTCGATGACCATCAACTCCACTGCCGCGATCCTGCTGTCGTTGTATACGTTGGTCGCGCGGCGTCAGGGAGCCGATCTCAAGAAACTCTCGGGCACGGTCCAGAACGACATCCTGAAGGAGTACATCGCGCGCGGGACCTATATCTATCCGCCGCGCCCGGCGATGCGCATTGTCACCGACCTGTTCGCGTGGGCCGGCACGGAGCTGCCGGAGTGGAACACCATTTCGATCAGCGGCTATCACATTCGCGAAGCCGGCTCGACCGCGATTCAGGAGGTCGCGTTCACGCTGGCCAACGCCATCGCGTATATCGAGGCGGCGATTCGCGCCGGGCTGGATGTGGACGCGTTCGCGCCGCGAGTTTCTTTCTTCTTTAACGCGCACAGCGATTTCCTGGAGGAGATCGCCAAGTATCGGGCGGCGCGGCGGCTGTACGCGCACATCATGAAAGAACGCTTCGGAGCGAAGGATCCGAGGTCGATGATGATGCGGTTTCATACCCAGACCGCCGGATCGACGCTGACCGCGCAACAGCCCGATGTAAATGTGGTTCGCGTGGCGCTGCAGGCGATGTCGGCAGTGCTAGGCGGCACGCAATCGCTGCATACGAATGGGCGCGATGAGGCGCTGGGGTTGCCGACCGAGGAGTCTGCGCGTCTTGCGCTGCGCACGCAGCAGATCATCGCGCATGAGAGCGGGATCACCAAGGTCGCCGATCCATTTGGCGGAAGCTTCTATATCGAAGAGCTGACCGACAAGATCGAACGCGCAGCACAAGACTATCTCGGCCGGATCGATGCACTGGGCGGAACGCTGGCCGCGATCGAAAAGGGCTGGATCCAAGCGGAGATTCAAAATGCCGCGTACGAATTCCAGCAGCAGGTGGAACGCGGTGAGAAAATCGTGGTCGGCGTCAATCGGTTTCAGCAAGAGAATGGTGAGTCCTTGACGGCTTTGCGAATCGACCCAGAGATCGAGCGGCAACAGGTGGAGCGTTTGCGCGAAGTGCGCGCCTCGCGGGATCACCAATCGGTACGGTCTCATTTAGAAGTCCTTGAAGATGCCGCCCGCGGGTCCGATAACCTGATGCCTAGGATCATGGCCGCCTGCGAGGCTCACGCGACCGTCGGCGAGATTTCGGACTGCCTAAGGAAGGTTTTCGGGGAGTATCGTGAGGGCTGAAGTTCACATTGTCGGTGGAGGGTTGGCCGGCTGCGAAGCGGCCTGGCAGGTGGCTCGCGCTGGCGGCAAGGCTGTTCTGTATGAGATGCGCCCCGTGCGGTCCACGCCTGCGCATAAAACCGAGGCGCTGGCCGAACTGGTGTGCAGCAACTCCCTCAAGAGCGAGCAGGAAAACGGCGCTCCATGGCTGCTTAAGGAAGAGCTGCGCCGCTTGGGGTCGTTGTTGATCGGGCAAATTGCACCGCGAACGCGAGTCCCCGCGGGCCACGCCCTGACGGTGGATCGCGACCTGTTCGCCGCCGAAGTTACGCGCGCGCTCGAAGAGGACCCGGCCATCGAGATCCGGCGCGAAGAAGTGACTACACTTGATCCCGAGCACATCTGGATCATCGCGAGCGGACCGCTGACATCTGACGCGCTGGCAGCGGAGATCGGGCGGCTGACTGGATCGCAGCGGCTGTTCTTCTACGACAGCATTAGTCCGATCGTCGACGCGGAATCCATCGACACCTCGATTGCCTTCGCGGCATCGCGCTACGGCAAATCGCTAGATGGAACCGATGACTATTTGAATTGCCCCTTCGACAAGGCCGAGTACGAGGCGTTCCTGGACGCGCTTCTGGCCGCCGAGAGTGTGCCCGCGCATATCGGCGAAGACAAAGTGAACTATTTCGAAGCTTGTCTGCCAATAGAAGAGATCGCGCGGCGGGGCCGCGACACGCTGCGCTTCGGCCCGATGAAGCCCATGGGACTGACCGATCCGCGCACAGGCCGCCGGCCTTACGCCGTCGTGCAGCTTCGCAGTGAAAACGCGCGTTCGGGGAGCTTCAACCTGGTCGGATTCCAGAATCACATGCGCTTCGGCGAGCAGCAGCGCGTGCTCCGGATGATCCCGGGACTTCAAAACGCCGAGTTTCTGCGCTATGGCCAAGTGCACCGGAACACTTATATCAATGCTCCTGCTCTGCTGACTCCGACGCTGCAGTTGCGAACGCAGCCCAAAGTTTTCTTCGCCGGACAGATTTCGGGTGTCGAAGGGTATGTCGAATCCATCGCCACAGGATTGATCGCCGGGATCGGCGCGGCCGCACTCGCGGCAGGTGAACCTGTTCGAGCGTTCCCGCGCGAAACCGCCCTCGGTTCGCTATGCGCGTACGTATCCGGCGCGGATCCAACGCATTATCAGCCCGCGAACATCACGTTCGATCTGCTGCCGAAGCTCGAAAACGCGCCGCGCGATCGCAAGCTTCGGCACGCCGAAGTATGCCGCAGGGCACTGGCTGCGCTCGAGCAGCATTTGTACTCACATGCCTGACGTCCCGGCGTCCGCGTTGGCGACTGCGATCGGCCGCTACCTCGCGGATCTCCGTCTACAGAACGCTTCGGCCCATACCGTACGCAATTACGCGAGCGACCTGGAACAGTTCGCCGGGTATTTCTCACCTCCGGGCCAGCATCCGCCGGCGCCCGCCGAGTTCACGGTGCTTCAGATTCGCGAATGGCTGGGCGATCTGTACCAACGCCGCCTGAGTCCGGTCTCTGTCCGTCGAAAGCTGGCGGCTGTCCGCTCGCTGTTTCAGTTTCTCGCGAAGCAGGGCAGCGTGCCTTCGAATATCGCGCGGCTGGTGAAGACTCCCAAGGCTCCGCAACGCCTGCCCGCCGTGCCGACCGCCGAGCAGACCAATGACCTCATCAATGCGGTCGCCGAGGATCGCCTGGAGCGTCCGTTCCCCGAACGCGACCGCCTGATTTTCGAGCTGCTATATGGCTGCGGCCTGCGCATCAGCGAACTCGTCGGGCTCGATCTGGAGGATTTCGATTATCGCGAGCAGTGGATTCGCGTGCGCGGTAAGGGCCGCAAGGAGCGCCAAGTTCCCTATGGCGCGACCGCCGCCGCTGCGCTCGACAAGTATCTCGCGGTGCGCGTCACTAAACCGCGGGAGAAGGGATTGTTCGCGAATCATCTCGGCACGCGGCTTTCCGATCGGGGCGCACGCGGCATCGTGAAGCTGTACGCCCGCCTGATTTCAGGCGATGCGTCCATGCATCCGCACAGCCTGCGCCACGCTTTCGCGACGCATCTTCTCGCCGATGGCGCGGATCTTCGCGCGATCCAGGAACTGCTGGGGCACGCACGCCTGGCGACCACGCAGAAGTACACGCAAGTATCGCTGACGGATTTGATGGCGGTGTACGATCGCTCGCATCCGAAGGCCAAAAATCGATGAAGGCGCTACAACCGAGGTGAGAATGTTGACCGCTGCCGCCTACGATATTCATGTGGAGCAGCTCCTGGAGAAGATGCGGCGTTTCCACGCTACGCTCACGGCCGTCGGTATTCCATACCGCATCATTGGTGGCTTGGCAGTGTTCATTCACGTGTTTGAGAAGGATCCCCTCAGGGCCCGACTTACAAACGATGTAGACGCTGCTTTGGATCGGTCAGATTTACCCCGTATCAAGGCTGCTGCGGAGATGGCAGAGTTCCGATTTAGGCATGTCGCGGGCATTGACATGTTGGTAGACAAGGAAAAACCACAAGCTCGGTCGGCTGTTCGTCTTGTCTTCGTAAATGAAAAAGTAAGAACCGAGTATCTTGAGCCGGTGCCGGCGTCCGAACCCGTGCGCACCAAAGAAGGCATTCTCATCGCCCCGGTCGCCGACCTGGTCCGCATGAAGCTCACCAGCTTCCGGCTGAAAGACAAGGTTCACATTCAAGACCTCGATGGAGTCGGACTGATCACGCCGGAAATCGAGAAGAGTCTTTCTGAGCCTCTGCGCCAACGCCTCGCCGAAGTCCGGGCAACCGAATAGCGTCCCACTCACGCGCACCAGGTCCCATAGCCGAACACTCCCCTTCGGCCATACCCGCTGAATCCACACGACTTCTTCACGGCACGAAACCTGCCTTAGTTTCGTCAGTAGATTATGACGGCCACCTTGGAGTTTCCGGTGACAGCAGTTTCCGCGGCCGCACGGCCTTATCGTGTCCTGATCTGTGACGATCAGCCCGACGTGCTGCACGCTTTACAGCTTCTGCTTAAGGGCCAGGGGTACGAGGCTGTGACCGTCGACTCTCCCCGCGCGTTATTGCGCGAAGCGCGATCGGACGAATTCGATCTGATCCTGGCCGACTTGAACTACACGCGCGATACTACGTCGGGTCAAGAAGGCCTGGACTTGCTCGCGGGATTGGAATCGCAGGGTAATACCGCACCCGTGATCGTGATGACTGCGTGGGGCAGCATCGACCTGGCGGTCGAGGCTATGCGCCGAGGGGCCTGCGATTTTGTCCAGAAGCCTTGGGATAACGAGCGTGTGCTGGCGGCGATTCGCAAGCAGGCCGATTCGGAAAGGCGCAGGCAGTCGGAGCTGGAAATCGCGGCGACCGTCCAGCAGAAGCTCTTCCCACGGGAGGCGCGGCGCCTGCGCACCATCGATTACGCCGGACAGTGTGTGGCCGCACGAGGAGTCGGCGGCGACTACTACGACTTCCTCGACCTGGGCGAGGACTTGGGTTTTGTGCTCGCCGATGTATCGGGGAAGGGCATTCCCGCGGCGCTGCTGATGGCGAATTTGCAAGCTTGCTTCCGGACCCAAGCGGCGAGTGGCGTACGCCGGCCGGCCGAGTTGCTGGAGGCCGTCCACAAGCACTTTTATTCTTCCACCGGATCCGACCGGTTTGCCACGCTGTTTTTCGGCTCTTATGACGACCGCACAAGGCGGATGCGCTACTCCAATTGCGGCCACTGCGCGCCTCTTCTGTTGCGCGCCAACGGCGAAATGACCAAGCTCGAGCCAACGGCACCGATGCTCGGGGCGTTTGAAGAATGGGACTGCGCCGAAGACGAAGTGCGGCTCGATCCGGGCGATACCCTGCTGCTCTATTCGGACGGCGTGACCGAAGCCACGAACTCGGCCGGCGATGAATTCGGGGAGGATCGCCTGGTTCGGGTTCTGCGCGAAACGGGTGCTTCCACGACGGCCGATCTGGTGCGCGAAATCGTCAACGCAGTCTCTGAGTTTAGCGGAGCCTCCAGGATGGACGACGTCACCGTCGTTGCAATTCGCGGAGTGTGAGGTTTTACGCGCGTGCTTGATAAGACGCGTCGGACGTGGAAACCCGGATCTTCTCGCCTTCGTTGATGAACGGAGGCACCTGCACCACCAGACCCGTTTCCATCTTCGCGGCCTTGGTGACGTTGGAAACCGACGCGCCCTTAATGCCCGGCTCGGTTTCGGCCACAGTCAGATCCACGGTGGCGGGAAGCTCCACGCTGATGGGCTTGCCTTCGTAGAACTCGACCGCTACCTTGAGATTCGGCGTCAAATAATCGGTCGCGTCTCCGAGCAGGTCCTTCACCAGGTGCATTTGCTCGAACGTCTCGGTGTTCATGAAATAGTAGTACTCGCCGTCGTCGTACAGGTACTCCATCTCCTGCTCATCGAGCGAGGCTTTCTCTACTTTGTCTTCCGATGAGAACCGGTGTTCGATCATCGTTCCAGACTTGAAATTGCGCATCTTCACCTGGACGAAGCCGCGCAGGTTGCCAGGCGTGCGGTGTTCCATCTTGAAGACCGAGAAGAGGTCGTTGTTGAACTTCACCACCATGCCCGGGCGGAGTTGTGTTGCAGGGATCTGCATATAGGGAAACTTCAGTTTAGCAAACCCCCTCGGAAATTCCCCGATTTCCTTCTTGACAATGTATTAGTACACTAGTACACTAGATTTACAGATGACTAGGGCGGAACCTTTTCTGTTCAAGCTGGATCCGCGCAGCGGCGTGCCGGTTTACCGCCAGCTCATCGACCAGGTGCAGGCTGGAATCGCATCCGGGAACCTGGCCAGCGGCGAGCAGATCCCCACCGTCCGCCAAGTGGCGGTGGATCTGGCGATTAATCCCAACACGGTGCTCCGGGCGTACCGGGAGCTTGAAATCCGCGGCGTCCTGGATACGCTGCAGGGCACCGGCACGTTCATCTCGGACCGCAAGGTCACCAAGGACGATGCGGAGCATGATCGGCAACTGACGCAACTGGTGAGCGAGTTCGTGGCCCGCGCGGGCGCAGGTGGATTTACGGTGAAGGAATTGTTGGACAGGTTACGGGAACGGCTGCCGGAACCGGAAAAGAGGACCAAATGAACTACGCACCTTTGATGGGACAGCAGAGCGGTCCGGGCAGAGCTCTGTTCGCGGTTTTTTTGGTGGCGGGCGTGGTCACCGCGGCGGCAATACACAATCCGATCCCGGCGATCGCCGGCGTCCTGATCGGACTCTATTTCCTATTTTCGATCAAGATCGTTCGTCAATGGGAGAAAGTAGCGGTCCTGCGCTTCGGCAAATTCAGACATCTGCAGGGTCCCGGTGTCTTCTGGCTGATTCCGGTGGTTGATACGCTGAGCCCTTATGTGGACCAGCGGATCCGGGTCAGCAACGTCTCAGCGGAATCGACTCTGACCCGCGACACGGTGCCGGTGAACGTGGACGCGATTATCTTCTGGATGGTGTGGAACGCGGAGAAATCGATCCTCGAAGTATCCAATTATACGGACGCCATCACGCTGAGCGCGCAGACGGCGCTGCGGGAGTCGATCGGCCGGCACAACCTGGCGCAGATGTTATCGGAGCGGGAAACGCTGGGCAAAGAGCTGCAGCGAATCCTCGATGAAAAAACGAATCCGTGGGGGATTACGGTGCAGTCCGTGGAAATCCGCGACGTGCAGATACCTCAGGCACTGCAAGACGCGATGTCACGCGAGGCGCAGGCCGATCGCGAACGCCACGCCCGCATCATCCTGGGCGAAGCGGAAACGCAGATTTCCGCCAACTTTGCCCAAGCGGCAGAGGTCTATCGCGATAATCCCGTGGCTCTGCATCTGCGTGCCATGAACATGCTGTATGAAGCGATCAAAGAGAAGGGCGCCATGGTGATCGTGCCTTCTTCGGCGGTCGAAACCATGGGCCTGGGCGGCATGCTGGCCACCTCGACGCTCGCAAAAAACCAATAGGGAAACACCATGAAAGACCTGCCGTTAGCATGGCGTCTGCTGTGGCGCGAAGCCGACGTCTCCGCCCTGATTGTATTGGTACTCGCTTTGGGGATCGGCGGAAACTCGGCGATCTTCACGCTGCTCAAGGCCACCTTCCTCGACCCGCTGCCGTATCGTCACGCGGAGCGGTTGATCGTGGTACGAGAGGACTCCGGCTGGAGCCCCAGCGTCGGCGAGTTTGTAGAAATCCGCAAGCGCAGCCGGGAGCTCGAACAGCCGGCGTTTCTTCAACTCCAGGACATGCAGCTTACCGGGACAGACGAGCCGCTGCGTGTTCTGGCCGGGCGCGTCACGGCTTCTTTCTTCCCGCTTTTGGGGGTAAGCCCGTCCAAGGGCCGGACGTTTTCCGAGGAAGATAACTTGCCTGGCGCCGATCCCGTGGTCCTGTTAACCGACGGTTTCTGGCGGTCGCGAATGGGCGCCGATCCTGGCGTCATCGGGCGTACGCTGCGGCTGGATGGCAAACCTTCTCGGATCGTGGGCGTACTTCCGCCAGGATTCCATTTCGACTACCCGACTCTAAACGTTCAGGAACCGATCGGGATCTACGTAGCTTTCTCGCTCGAACGGGTGTACTCGGTTCGGCCCAGCGGATACGGAGGCGGACCTACAGTGCGGGTGCTCGCACGGCTGCGGGATGGCGGCACATCCCAACAAGTGGAAGCAGAGCTCCGAAACATTGCACACGCGCTCGTAGTAGAGAATCCGGCAGACTTTCGCCGTCTAGATGGCAAAGCCATAAGCGTTTCATTCGTGACCCAGCCGCTGCGGGAGGCGATTGTAGGCGCACAGCGGCCTCTGCTGTGGTTGCTATCAGGCGGTGTCTGCGTATTGCTTTTGATCGCCTGCGCAAATACGGCTCAACTTCTGGTCGCGCGCGGGTTGCGCCGCGGACGGGAAGTCGCGATCCGCGCGGCGCTCGGAGCGACGCGCCCTCGCCTGATCCGGCAATTCCTCACGGAGGGCTTGGTCCTGGCGATCTGCGGCGGGGCGCTCGGCCTGCTTCTTTCCGTATGGATTGTCCGCCTCCTGGTCCGGATGCTGCCGGCGCGCAGCCCGATTTTCGAATCCGCGCGCGTGGACGCCCGGGTGATTACATTCACGCTTGGGCTCTCGGCATTTGCGGCGCTCCTGTTCGCGATCATTCCCGCCATCAAGGGGAGCATGTACGTCCTGGGGCCGTCGCTCGGTTCGCGCGCCATCGGCCAGGGGAACCGGTGGCGTCACGGAATGCTCGCGCTCGAAGCGGCATTATCGGTTTTCCTGCTGTGCGGAGCCGGACTCATTGGACAGAACCTGATGAACCTTCTGGTGACTCCGGCTGGCTTCGATGGGTCAGACGTGACGCTCATGCAACTCGTGCTGCCACCGCAACGGATCGAGACACTGCCCCCATCGGCGAAACCCTGGGAGAGAAGCGCGCGCGCGTTTGAGGAGTACCTGGAAAGAGTTCAGGCGATCCCCGGAGTTGAGGCCGCTGCCATCTCTACCGCTCCACCGCTGCTGCCCCAGCGAGGTGGACCCACCCGCATTGTGGGAGTGCCGGTAGCGGGTGATCCTCTGGGGTATCCGGCGTTGGGGAACATGGTCAGCCCGGATTACTTTCGCACTCTGGGCATTCCATTGATCGCCGGACGGACCTTTCGCGATGACGATGCGGCCGGCCGAGAGCCGGTAGTCATCGTGAATCAGGAATTCGCCCGTCGCGCGGGCGTTGAGAACCCGGTCGGCATGCAGGAGGAGCCAGGCCTTGACGCAGAACACCCGACCGCCACGATCATCGGCGTGGTCGGGGATGTGCGGATGCGCAATCTGGATCCTGCGCCAGTTCCTGAAACCTACTGGTCCTACCGGCAGGTTTCTCTGCCGACCACCTATCTGGCGGTGCGTTCCTCCTTGCCTCAGGCGCAACTCGTCGACAGCGTGAAACAAGCTATTTACTCCTCTTACCGCGAGCAGGCGGTGTTCAACATCCGGACCATGGACCAGGTTTTCTCGAGTTCAGTCGCGCAGCCGCGATTCCAGGTATCGTTGACCGGTGCATTCGCGCTCCTGGCGCTGGCGATGGCCGCCAGCGGCATGTATACCGTGATTACTTACCTAGTGTCGCAGCGCACCAGCGAGATCGCGATTCGAATCGCACTGGGCGCCGGCCGCGGCGCGATCATTAAAACGGTTCTCGGAACCACCAGCCTTTGGGTTGGCGGAGGGCTGGCCGCCGGTCTTGGCTCGGGACTGGCTGCGGGCACGACGATACGATCGCTGACGAACACCTTCACGACCGGATCACCGGTGATGTACGCCGCTGTACTCGCGTTTTTTCTACTCATAACGCTGCTAGCCGCCTACCGGCCTATCCGCCGCGCCACACAGCTCGATTCGGCAGTGGCTTTGCGGAGCGAATGAAGAACGGCAAAGCCAGGAGGACGCAACATGAGCGACGAGATACAGAATCCGCAAATCAACATCTCGAAAATACCGATGGGCAGCGGCATGGGAGGAGCACTTGCCGCCGTTGCCTCCGTGTTGATCATTCTTCTCGGCCTTCCGGAGTTGTGGGACTTTCTGCCTGGCGCCGTCGTTGTGGGCTGCAGAATCGCTTGTGTTCTTCATTTTCATCCGGAATAAGAACCCTGGTGAACCCTGGATTCTTCCCGCCATGAAGAAGTAGAGCAACGGCTTCACCTGCGTGCTGTATCATCAGAAGTACACCCTGATGATTCCGGAAACGATCCCCGAAGGACTTACATTCGACGACGTTCTCCTGCTTCCCGCCCGCAGCAACGTCGTCCCCGCCGAAACCGATACCCGGACCTGGATCACACGCAAGATCGGTCTGAATATTCCCATTGTCAGCTCGGCCATGGACACGGTGACGGAGTCGCATCTCGCGATTGCGCTGGCGCAACAGGGCGGGCTCGGCCTGATCCACCGCAATATGTCGATCGAGCGCCAAGCCGAGGAAGTGGACCGGGTGAAGCGCTCGGAAAGCGGGATGATCGTCGACCCGGTCACCGTGGATCCGGAGCAGAGGATCGGCGACGCGCTCGAAGTGATGAAGCGCTATCGTATCTCCGGCGTTCCGGTGACTAAGAACGGCAAGCTGGTCGGCATTCTCACCAATCGCGACCTGCGCTTCGAGACGCGCACGGACGTGCCCATTTCCAGCGTGATGACCAAGGACAACCTCATCACGGTGGGCGTCGGCACGACCCTCGAAGAGGCCGAGGCGATTCTGCACACGCATCGCGTGGAAAAGCTGCTGGTGGTGGATGAGCATTACTACCTGAAGGGCCTGATCACGGTAAAGGACATCCAGAAGAAGCTCAAATATCCCAACGCCGCGAAAGATGCGCAGGGACGGCTGCGTGTCGGCGCCGCTCTGGGTACCTCTGGCGACTTCCTCGAACGAGCCCAGGAACTGGTTAAGAAGAAAGTGGACCTGCTGGCGGTGGATTCGGCGCATGGCCATAGCGAACGCGTGCTGGAAGTGGTCGCCACGCTGAAGCGCGTGCTGCCCGACGTCCAACTGATCGCGGGCAACGTCGCCACCAAACAGGGCGCCTGCGATCTCATCGGACTGGGTGCGGACGGGATCAAGGTCGGCATCGGGCCGGGGTCGATTTGCACCACGCGCGTGGTCAGCGGCGCAGGTGTTCCGCAGATCACCGCGATCGCGGAGTGTTCCAAAGCCACGCAGGGCAGCGGTGTGCCGCTGATCGCCGACGGCGGTATCAAGTTCTCGGGCGATATCACCAAAGCTATCGCGGCGGGTGCGGACTGCGTGATGATTGGCAGCTTGTTCGCGGGCACCGAGGAAAGTCCCGGCGAAACGATTCTCTATCAGGGCCGCACCTTCAAGAGCTATCGCGGCATGGGCTCGCTCAGCGCCATGAGTCAAGGCTCGTCGGACCGGTATGGCCAGGACGGGACGTCGGGCGGCAAGCTGGTTCCCGAAGGGATCGAGGGCCGCGTGCCGTATAAAGGCCTGTTGTCCGATCTGGTGTATCAGCTTGTAGGCGGCTTGCGCGCCGGGATGGGCTATTGCGGCTGCGGAACGATTCAAGAGCTGCGCGAACGGGCCCAGTTCGTCCGCGTCACCTCGGCCGGCTTGCGCGAAAGCCACGTCCACGACGTCATCATCACCAAAGAAGCTCCCAACTATCGTCTTGAATAGTGGCATCTTGAATAGTGGCGCTTTGAGCAGCGCGACTCTTGAATAAAAATCTTCCGTCCAAAACTTGTCTGTACGTGGCCGCTGGACGCGCTTTGGGCGCCCGCGAACCCGACGTATCCATCCGCAATCCGGATTATCTCGCCGAGCGCCTGCTGGGTCCCGAAGAGCGCGCCCTGATCGCCGAACAGGCGGTGGTGCAGGCGCTGGATCGGGATTTCGCGGAAGCTCGCAAGAATACGGAAGCCTTTAGCGCCGCGGTGATGATGATCATCCGCACGCGCTTCATTGAGGAGCGGCTGGAACAGGCGATCCGCGACGGCGTGTCGCAGCTGGTAATTCTCGGAGCCGGGTTCGATACCCGCGCGTATCGACTTGTAGAACTACTCAAAGCCGCGCGGGTTTTTGAAGTGGATCAATCCTCCACTCAGGAATACAAGAAGCGGCGCGTGCGCGAAGCCGGCATCGAGGTGCCACCGAACCTGACGTACGTCGCCATCGACTTCCGCCACGACAAACTCGGCGATGTTCTCGCGGCGGCGGGTTACGACTCCAGCCAAAAGACGTTCTTCATCTGGGAAGGCGTCACGATGTATCTTCCCGAAGCGGCGGTCGAAGAAACGCTGCGCTGGGTGGCGGCGCAGGCTCCGGGCAGCACCATCATTTTCGATTTCGTGGGCGCGGTGCTCATCCAATTTATGGCGACGGCGGATTTGAGCAAGCTCCCCGAAGCCGTCCAGAAAGCGTTTGAAAGGTTTCGAGGACTCACTTCCGGAGAGCCCTGGATCTTCGGTTTGCCGGACACGAAGGAGCGCGAGTTTCTGGCCAAAGTTGGTTTAGAGCTGCACGCACTTCTCCCTATAGGCGGCGAGGAATCGATGAAGCGTTTCCTGACCCGCAGTGACGGAACGCCGTACATCCCGGTACCTCCGCCCCAGCAGCAGGCACCGGTGCAACGCGCGGGCTATTGCCTGGCGGAAGCCGTGGTTCCCGCTCGCTAGAAGAACCGGACCAGGAATCCGAACGCGCATCACCCGACTTCATCGCGACCCGGCGGACCGACGGCAGGCCGCTCCCGGGCTTGAGCCGGCCTTCCACTAGTGTTTGAGCAGGTCGCCGATTAACTTGCGCAGGTAGGTTTCGTTTTGAAGGTCCGGAGTGCCTAGGAGCTTGCTGAAAAACTCTGCAGGGGCGTAGCCTCTAAGCAGAAGCAAACGTCTTGTAGTAATGCGCGGACAAGATGAACATCAGGACGGAGTTTTCAGTTACATCGCACCGGAAGAACGGATTCCACAAGACCATCCGCTGCGAGCGATCCGTGGGCTAGTGGATCCGATCCTGAAGGAGATGTCGCCGCAGTTTGCCAGG
>JAIQFE010000071.1 GCA_020073445.1 Terriglobia bacterium | reverse complement strand
TGTCGCACAACTCCAGTATCACGCGGCGACATCCTTCGGTAACAAATCAATCCACTCAACCGTCAATCTCCGCAAAGGGGGATTGTCATGTCGAGCGAACAAAGTGTGCCGAAACCCATCGTAAGTCTGGAGGCGATTACTACAGCCAACGCTGGATTTTCTGCCGTTCCTCCTTGCGAACCAAAAGGAAGTGTTATCGGCACAGTCCTATAGTGTGCCTATTGCGGTTCCGTAACGTTCGACGCTGCCACTACGTCATGGTGGAAAGGTAATCATGTTTGCGGAAGAGGCAGCGAACCGAGCATGCCAGCTGGCCCAGCAAGCCGGTGCTGCGATCGTGGCTCAGCTCGGACCGATGTTGGGACGAAGAGATCTGGCTAAGGTCGTCACGGCGTTTCGCCGCACACTCCTCCCGGGGCGTCAGCGGGGACGGAAACCAAAAGAGAAGATCACCGACGCGCATCGGGACTGGAAGAACGGCGTCCGCGGCGTCGCCCTCTACCGCTCGCACATCCCAGGCTGGGACAAGCACAACCACTACCGTCGCCAGAGCGAAGCGCGGGGATTAATGGACGCGATCTACAGTAGGGAGCGGCGGCAACGGAAGCGAGACCGAGTAGAGCTCACAGCTTCCAGCCCCGCATAACTCCCGCGTAAAGCGGCGGCAGCGCCGGTCACATCTGCTATTTGCCGACTACACGGCAAGTGATCCACAACTTCCCGGAAGCCGACTTCACGGGGAGTGGAAGCCGGAATACATTAACGGTGCTTCGTACGAGTGGCCGACGATCCGCCCGGAAACCGGATTCTAGTGTTAGAAAGCACTAGTTTAAACCGCGCCTGGAAGTGGGACTATCTTAGAAGTGCGACGTAGTGAGCCTGCAGACTGACCTCCGCTTTCGGGGTCGAATTGACATTTTCGGCAAGCTTCACTGTGGCCTCGGCAACCGTTTTTGCTCCCAGGCCGACCAGCGCCGCGGTAAGTAGCTTGTGCGGATCGATGCATAACTCGACACCGAGACCGACGAGGCCGACCGCTAGAGATGCATGACCTTCCGGCAGGCTTCGAGAAACGGCGACTTTGAAATGTCTCGCGAGAGCTCCTTCAATGGGACCGCTCAGTTCATCTTCCACCACGCGCTGGAACAAAGCCCGTCTTTCGGGATGATAAGGCACCGAGTTCCTTAGTAGGTATAGGCCGGGCGGCAATCATGTCCGACGGTTATCATCGTAGATACGCGCAACATGACAAAGCGCATCGGCAGATACGAAGTCCTGGCCGAGCTGGGGCACGGCGGATTTGGGCGCGTGTTTCGCGGCCTCGATCCAACCGTGGGCCGTCAGGTTGCCATCAAGACCTTGATTGCCGACGACGACGCCGGTATGCTTACGCGCTTCCGGAACGAGGCTGCTGCCTCAGGCCGCCTTCGGCATCCTAACATCGTCACTATCTATGATTTTGGCGAGCAGGATAAAGTTCCCTACATCGTCATGGAACTGCTGGAGGGGCGCGACCTGCAATATGCGATTGAGGATCCGGCTCGGATGCCTTTGTCGCTGCTGCAAAAAATCCAGATCATGACGCAGATTGCCGCTGGTCTCGGGCATGCCCACGCCAGCGGAATTATTCACCGGGACGTCAAGCCGGCTAATATCATGCGGCTCAATGACGGCACTGTGAAAATAATGGATTTCGGAATCGCCCTGGTGACACAAGGGACGCAATCGCGCGTCACTCCGCGAGGCGCGATGATCGGGACCTTCCGTTACATGGCTCCCGAACAGTTTAAGGGAGCCGAGCCGGATGCGCGTAGCGATATCTTCTCGTACGGCTTAATCTTTTACGAATTGCTTGCCGGAGTTCATCCGTTCCATGCGGCGGACGCCGCGGCGCTGATGTACAACATCCTGAGCATAGAGCCGGTTCCCATCGGAGATGTGTGCCCGGATATTCCGCCGGAACTTCAGGCGGTGGTGACGCGAATTCTGCTGAAAGATCCCGATCTCCGTTATCAGAGCCTCGACGATGTTCTGTTCGATATGCAGCCGGCTCTGCTGGTTTTAAGAACAGCCAGAGCCCGGGAACTGACGGAAGAAGCCAAGTCCGCCAAGGAACAAAATCAGTTCGAGGCGGCCCAGGGACTGGTCCGGCAAGCGCTGGAGCTGGCGCCTGGATATGAGGACGCTCGCCACCTCCGAGAAGAGCTGCAAGCGGAGTTGCGCCGGCAGGCGATTCGGCCACGTGTCGAAAGCCTGCTTCAAAAAGGCCGGGAGGCGCTGGCGGCCGGTAATCCCACGGAAGCCATCGAGCGGTTCGAATCGGCGATACGGCTCGATCCAGTTTCCGGCCAGTCTCTGTCGATGCTTCAGGAAGCGCGCGCCGCAGTCGAGCGGGCGCGGGACAGCGCCAGGCTTGTCGCGGAGGCCCAGAGCGCCGCGGGCAACGGAGATGCGGCTGCGGCGGCACGCTTGGCCCGGCAAGCTCTCGGGATCTCTCCGGGTGACCCTGCGGCCCAGCAGATCCTGCAACGCGCCGAGGCCGCGCTGGCGGAGGAGGCGGGAAGAGCGCGGCTGTCAGATGCCCTCTCGCGCGTTCGGCGGCTCATCGAAATTCGATCGTGGAACGAGGCTTCGGCGCTGCTTTCGGGGCTGGCTCAGGATTTCCCAGGCACTCCTGAAATTAGCACCCTTGCGGAAGAAGTACGCGCAGGCCAGTGGAAGGACGAACGAGAGCAGCAATTGTCGTACGGCCTCTCGGAGGCCCGCAAGAACATCCAGCAGGGAGATCTCGCAGCCGCTTTGGCGGGTCTCGAGGACTTAGGATCCCGGTTCGGCGAGTCCAAAGACGTCGAGAGCCTGCTCCGTTTCGTACGGTCTGAGATCGCCGAACAACGTCACCGTGCCACAGTCGAACGGAGTATCGAGCAAGCTCGGGCTCTTGCAGCAAGGCACGATCTCAAGGGCGCGTGGAAGGTTCTGCAAGACGGGCTCTCCGAGTACCCAGAGGATGCCGGACTTCAGCAGGAACTCCGCGCCGTGTTGGCCGAACAAAAGACGATTGATGCGCGCAATGCGCTGGGGCAAGCGGTCTCCGAAGCGGGGAAGTTGCGGGCCGCGCGAAAGCTTGACGAGGCGCTAGGCGCGCTGGACAGGTTCGTCGATGTGCACGGCGCCGATCCGGCCATAGAGACGTTGCGCGACGCCATTTTGAATGATCAGGAAACCGCGCGTCGCGCTGCCGAACTCCGCGATTTCATCCGCCGGGCCAACGATCTTCTGGCCCAAGGCCAGCCCGATGCTGCTGCGACACTTCTGCAAGCTCCGCCTGAACACTTCAAGGGACATCCGGAAATCACGCGATTGCTGAATGCGGCCGACCTCGAACGCCGCGCGCGCGATGACCGGCAGGCGGCCATTGATGACGCGCTTTCCGCGGCGGCGAAACTCCGGCAACAGAGTAAAGTCGATCAGGCTCTCCAGGTTCTCGACGCGTTCCGGAGCCGCTACGGGGACGATCCGCGCATCGAAGAGGCGAGGCGGGCTCTGGATCGCGCCCGGCAAGAAATTCAGCAGGCCGCGACCGATCTTGCGCAGCGCGCCACGGATCTGATCGCGTGGGACCCGGCGGGCGCCACCGCAATACTGGGCAATGCGCCAAGCGCACTGCGCGAGCATCCCGCCGTTCAAGCAGCCGGAATCGCCGCCGCGAAGGCGGAACAAGAGAAGCGCGCCAGAGAAGAAGCTGCGGAATTGATCGGAAAGGCTCGTGGTTTATTCCAGGAATCAGCATTTACCCAAGCATTGAGCCTTCTCGACGAAGGGTTGGTCCGTTTCCCGGGCCACGCCGAAATCGGGCGCCTTCGTGCGGAGGTCTCCTCCGCGATCGACCAGCTGCGGCGCGGAGAGCAGCGCCAGTCGATCCTTACCGAGGTCCGTAATCTTCTGGAGCAACACCGGTACGAACAGGCTGAATTGGCTGTCGCTGGCGTGCTGGCCGGAAATCCCGACGACGAAGTGTTCCAGCGGCTACGCCGGGACGTGGAAACACGCAAGAAATTCTGGATCGCGGAGCGTGCCGATCAGGAGGTTCGAGAAACGTTGGCGCGGGCCCGCGAAGTCCTCAGCGAGAGGCCGTCCGAGGCCGCCGCATTATTGGATGGTCTGTCGCGGAAATTCCCAGACCGGACCGAGGTTTCCGCCCTGTTGGCCGAGGCGCGTGATGCGGTCGCCAGGCAGGAACGGCGCGAATTGATCCAGGACGCCGAACGGCTCTGCCAGCGGCAGGACTTCAAGACGGCGCTCGCAAAATTAGCTCAAGTCCGGCAGGATCCCAATGGCGAGATCGCCTCCGCGATCGATCGCGTGAAATCTCTTCGCGAGGAAGCCGCCACGCAACGCGTGGCCGAGGTGATTCAGGCAGCTCGCAATTTGCGAGACAGGGACCCTCAGGGCGCCATGCGGCTGCTGGAGGGCCTGCCCGAGCCACTGCGAATCCGACCCGAGGTAACACCAGAGATCCAAGCGTGCCGGACGGCCATCACCAAGGCCGAGCGTTCCGCTGCCATTTTGGATGTCGAGCAGCTTTTCGCAAGCGGAAAAGTTCGTAAAGCCCGGACGCGCCACAAAGAGATCATCGCTCGATTCGGAGCGGATCCGGAAATAGATGCGCTGCTGGACCGAATCGAACAAGCGGAACGCGCGCGAAAGGCTCCCGCGGCAGAAGCGCCCAAGCGAAAGCTGATCTATGTGGCTACAGGGGTGGCGGCTGTCGCGATCGTGGTCGTGGGCGTGTGGGCTATCTCGAATCGAACTCCTGTGTCTGGACCGGTCCCCGAATCGCAGGGCAATCAGTCATCAGCGGAGCCCCGGGCAGTGAATTCTCCGCCACCCGTACCGCCTCCCTCATCGCCATCAATCGCGAAGGAGCCGGTGGTCGCCCCGCTTGCGAGCGGGCCGCAGCCCAAAGGACCCGTAGCCGCTCCCGCAAATCCAGCTCCCAGTGCTCAGCCAACGCGTCAGGAACCGAAGCAGGTTACGCCGTCCAAGGCGGAGCCGGAACCGCCGCGGCAGAATAACGACAAAGGTGAGACCACGGTCGCGGTTCTGCCCCCGCAACTTCCTGCCGCCGCGCCAGCGCCACCCATCAATACTCCGGCGCCCCCCGCTGTTACTCCGTTGCCCAATGCGACCCAGCCGGTGATTCCGACTCCTACCCAGCCGACCGCTCCCAAGTCTCAGCCTCCATCAGAGGTCCCGGCGATCGAACAGGTGCTTGCAGATTTCGGAGCGGCATTTACTCGAAAGGACATCAAGGTTGTGTCGGACCTGTGGCCGACCATGCCCAATCTTGGCGAGTACAAGAAATACTTCGCGGACAAAAATTACGTGGTTAGCCGCTACGCGTTGGAGCCGCAGGATCCGCCGGTGATACAGGGCGAACGCGCGCAGGTCAATGTTCGCCTCACGGCAAACATCTCCTTCCAGCGCGGAGGTGGCGTTTCCAATCCAGCCCCTAGCAGCAAGACCGTCCTTTTAGAAAAAAGGGCAGGACGGTGGGTGATCACGGCAATTCGCTAGGGCGACCACCCGCTGCGTTCAGAAGCTATAACCCAGGCCGTATAACGGAGTGAGATCGGCTCGAAGACCATTGTGGTCAAAACGCGTCAAGACCTGGACAGTGGCAACCAGGTCGCCGGCCACACGGAACTTATAGCCGAAGGCGCCGCTGTATTGCCCGTACGAAGACCGGCCGGTGGCGGCCGCGAGGCCCGTTGCATTGACCGTTCCTCCATTGAAACCGGGAGCAGCCGGCAAGACTCCGGGTGCGGAAGCAGTGACTAAGGTCTGAACACCGTGTCCCCAGCCGATTTGGTTGCCGAGAAAATCCACGAGCACTGTGTTGCGCTTGTTCAAACCAATCTCGGTTCCCAGGGCCCACGAGAACACGCTGGGGAGATAACCCTTGGTGGTTGTGAACGGAGCTCCGACATAAGAAATCGCAGCGCCGGCAAGCGTGAAGGATTGTGTCGAGCCCTGGAGCGTGCCAGCCAGAGTGCTCTTGCCGCTATATTGCCAACCAGCTTCCATGTGCGGCGCCAGAACAAGGCCCTTAACTGGTTTGCTGAAGAGCGAGACGGCGACGAAAGGCTTAATCGAGGTTGTGCCGGTTCCCAGGTAGTTGGTTTCATCGCCTGTCGGGAACCGCAAATCAAGACCGGCGGCGACAACAAAATGGGGACGCTCAATAACACTACCTTTAAGACGCACGACGAGATCGCCAAAACCCGATTTGCTCATGCTCGACTGACCGATCGAGAGTGCAGTCAAGGCGAATGAGCCTGGCGTGAAAGTGTTGACGCACCAGCATTTGTCCGCAGCGCTAGTGCCCAAGCCGGTTCCACTGTAGATGATGCCGTTGTAAGCCCGGGAGGCAACTGAGGAGTGAACCGCCGGCAGGCCTACCGAGACATCAAAACGGTTGGTCACGCCATAGGTCAAGAAGGTGACATCTTGAGAAAGACGAACGTCCATGCCAAGGTTGATGGTCGCGGGCGCGGTGCCGTTCGCGCCGGGAATGCCCGACTGGTCGCCTCCAGCGTAGAGCACGCTCAGACCATTGAGGCTCTGCCCATTGAAGGACGTGAAGTGATAATCCTGATGCGTGAATCCGATGTAAAATTTGCCCTTACCGATGGTCTCCGCTCGTTTGGTGAAGATCGGACCGAGCGTACTGCTTACCGGCAGCGCGGCCCCGGTGGCTGGATCGGTTTTCAGAATCACTCCGGAGGTGGGAGATTCCACCGGTGTTACGGAAAGGGCCAGTGCGATATTTGTGCTGAGAGCGCTGCTCAACGCGGATGCATTGGCGACGCTGTAGTTATTCGGAGCATTAATGATATCGAGACTGAAGCCATTCACCGCTTTCTCGGTGTACACACTCAGCAGTGAGAGGGGAAGCGTACCTGACACCGGAGTGCCGTTGACGGTCGGCGTAAACGTGCCCCCGGGAGTTGTTACTGGCACGATGGGTCTAGTCGTTAGAGTGGACCACATGAGCACCTGCGAAACATTTGGGACGCTTTGTGCGAGCGCGTAGGTGCAGGTGAATGCCAACACCACGATCAGCGTTCTGCTTCTATGAAACACAGTAATAAACTCCTTATCCGGCTGGATTGAGCTGGACGACGCTGGGCCGAACTTCGCCCAGGTTATCACACAGAACGAAGGCGGGTCATATCATTCTTGATGAGGATTCGATGATTGCAAAAAGCTAAATCCTTAGTTCTCTGTTGCAGGCATTCGTGCATTTGAGCAGCCAAACATCGAGACGAAGTTGGTGAACATCTACGCGAGGACTCTAGTCAAAATGTGAACTGCAGCTCCGGGGCTCGTGTGAGTGTGTTTGATGAGGCGGCGGCTGACTAACATGAAGAAGGCGTCTTCAACGGGTATGCCTCACCCTGAACCTTGCCAAGGTGTTCCCGCAGTCGGACGGTAGCCAGCCGATCTCAATTCCGTTGCCAAGCAATGCTGGCATACTTCGGCTCGGGGGGCTCTGAAGCTTAGGATCGAACGTGTAAGGTCCGTCGAAGGTCAACTGGAGGCGACAATCCTCATTGAGGGCGATCCCTGTGCCTGGAATCCGTAGATGATCCGCGAGCACGTAGCCTTTTCAACTCCTACGTGATCGTGAACAGCAGAGTAGTCCGTTGCAAGAGCGTACAAGTAGAACACAACTATGCTGCGTGCTCACCGTGAACGTGCTCCAGAGGTGGATTGCGCTTCCCTCTGCCTTTATCCGGATGACGCGCCACTCGGAGATTGCATGGCGCGGTAAGCGCAGGGACCTTCGGCTGAGCGCAGCCACGGATCGCTCCCGTGAAACGCCGTTGTGGGAAGTGAGGCACTTCCATGTTAAACGCCCTGTGTGCCGTTGGCGCATGAACAGATGATCCGTCGAAACCTGAAGCAATACGTCACCCTCGCCGAATCTGACTTCTGCTTGCCTGATAAATTCCTAGTGGCAATTTGACCGTCGCGAAGGGCTCTAAGCTGCTTGCATGGCGAGACAGACCACCCGCGAACAGGCAGAACGCAAAAAAGCTCAAGCTGCCGCGTTCATGGAGCGGATCGGCCAACCGGATCGTGCCGAAGAGTTCCGCGACATGAGTACCGATGAGGACGCCGAGCACAAGGGGCTTCAGCTCACCAATCCCAGACTACGAAGGAGAATCGCAATGGCCACCGCAATTGGCACAAGCAAAGCCGACCTGCAAGATCAAATCGACAGGGCAATCGAAACCTTGGACGACGCCTATGCCCCGGAAAGTACGCGTGAGGAGATTGCAGAGGCTGTGGGTGAAGCTCTCGAAATTCTCCGCGGTGAGGATGAAGAGCCGGAAGAAGATGAAGATGAGCTGGATGACGACGAGGACGATAACCCCCGGGACTGACTCGTCCCTGCCGAATTCGTCGCACTAGAAACCCGGCGGCCCGGATCGAATGGACGTACACCGGTTCGGGCCGCTACACCGCATTCGTGCTCGATGAATTGGGCAGGGAGATCGGCAGATTTAGCGGGTCAGTCTCCGACGTGAAGGATTGGATCCAGGAACACTACGGAGATTCATGCCCATCCGCAATCCAACGCCTTCCTCCAGTCGCGAATGACCTGATGGCCAGCATTGGAAGATTGCATGGGCTAACCCCGATCAACAATCGGTTCAGCGCACCAACAGGGAGGTGCAAATTTGGTGAGTTCGTGGATCATGTCTACTTGCCGTTTTATCGTCGCAAGTGGAAGAAGTCCACGACTGAGGAGAACGAAGGTCGTGTCGCACGTCATTTGGTCGTTGAGTTCGAGGCTCGATCTCTGGATAGCTTGAGTCGGGACGAGCTTCAAGCATTGTTGGATCGTAAAGTTGCCAGCTCGTTTAGTGTGGTGGATCACTTGCGCTGGGATCTGAATCAGATTTTCAGCATGGCCGTTGTTGAAGGCTACTTACAGCGGAATCCAGCGGCGTTGCTGTTTACGCCGAGGGAGTGCAGGCGTGCGGTAACCAGAATCATGGCAGTGGAGGACGTGCGATTGCTGTTCTCAGTGGTAGAGGTTCGAGAACGGCTGATCGCTAAGCTTGCCGTGATTGCTGGTATGCGACCAGGTGAAATCTTCGGGCTAAAGTGGGCGCGTTTGGAGGCTGAGTATGCCGACGTCCGCCAGCGCGTCTATCGAGGCGGCGTAGATTCCCCTAAGTCGGTTCGGTCGGTTCGATGGGCGGCGCTCTCCGATGGGTTGCGGTCGTCGGTTGACGAGTGGAGGGGCCTGTCCGTTAATACCGGCGCTGATGCGTGGGTGTTTCCTTCGGAGAAGCTGTCTACACCTCTATCGAAGGACAACTGCTGGAGGAGGAATTTCCTCCCGCGGCTGTTGCCGGTCAATCTGGGTTGGGCGAATTTCCAGGTGATGCGGAGAACCCACAGCTCTCTCTTAAATGAGCTGGGGGTTGATCCTCATGTCAGGGCCGAACAGATGGGGCACACGGTTGATGTGAACGAAAACGTCTATACGAAGGCTTCCTTCGGGCGGCGTCTAGAGGCAGTGAATGAGCTGGAGAAAATGATCGATGTAATGTAAATGGACTCAATTGGACTAGGACGTTGGATAGGTGCTTTCCAAGGCATTGAAAAGATGGAGCGGGAGACCGGGGTCGAACCGGCGACGTCCAGCTTGGGAAATTACGGGCCGTTTGAAAATAAACGACATAGGCGCTATAGCGCTGAATTCTGACCACCGAAATCCACTGAGTTTTTCACTTTTCCCTCGGTCGACGCTCTTAACGGAGTAAGGGAGTATTGACCGGACACCACGCTGACTGAACAAAGACGCCATAAGGAAGTGGCGCGGATGTTTCGGTCATGACCTGCAACTATCCAAGTGTGTCTTCAGACAACGGCCAGTTACCAAGCCAGTGTGTTCCACCGGCGCCGCTAAGGCCCGCTCTCGCTGCACGTCGATCTCGTGGCAGCGTCTTGTCTCAGCGCCTACGGATGACCTACATCGAACCGGTCCTTTATTTCCACCGAAAGCCGATTCACAGTCTGCTAGTCAACGAAGGGGGAGGGCAGGCCTAGTGAATCTTGCAGATATTGCAAATAGTCTTCATGGTCGCAAGGCATCGTCCGGATGGGTGGCGCGTTGTCCAGCTCATGATGACCACCATCCCTCGCTCAGTTTGACAGAGACCCAGAATGGTCGAGTTCTTGTGAAGTGCCATGCAGGATGTGCGCAAACAGCGGTTATCAGCGCCCTGAGGGCTCGGGGGCTGTGGCCTGAAGGCCAGCAACGGGACCCTTCGTCAGATGGTTGGGGAAACCTCGTCGCCACGTACGACTATTTAGATGAGAGAAGAGCCCTCGCCTATCAAGTATGCCGATTCGAGAGGTGGACACCGCAGGGCAGGGAAAAGACTTTCCGGCCACGGCGTCCCGACGGCCGCGGCGGTTGGCGCTGGGGCCACGGTGATCGCTGGCTGCTCTATCGATTGCCAGAACTCTTGGAGAATCCGATTGTATTTGTGCCTGAAGGTGAAAAGGATGTTGAAAGTCTTCGTTCCTTCGGATTTGCTGCAACCACCAATCCGGGAGGTGCGGACGGGTGGCGAGCGGAGTTCAATCAATACTTCACTGGACGCGATGTAGTTATTCTTCCTGACAACGATCCTCCTGGCTGGACGCGTGCTCTCGCAGTTGCCCGTGGAGTTCTTTCCTTCGCGGCGACCGTGCGGGTCTTGGAGCTGAAGGGCGCCAAGGACATCAGCGAGTGGTTTGAACAGGGACATTCAGAGCTCGAACTCATCGTACGACTGGATGATATTCATGACCCGTGAGATCAAACAGCCTGCTGATTTGGCAGTTCTAGAAGAGAGTCTTCGGAAATCCGGTAGGCTCAACGGATCGCCAGATCTGGGTGCGGTCCTGGTGCTGCCGAGACTCCTCACGGCTGCCGAACTTTACAAGACCGAAACCCGAGAGCAGCGAGCTTTGGTGCCGGGACTATTCTACGACGGCTTGACGATACTCGCCGCTCGGCCCAAAGACGGGAAAAGTTGGCTGGCGTTGCAGCTCTCGATTGCCATCGCTGGTGGCCGAAGCCTTGATGGAGTCGATGTATGTGAAACCGGGACAGTCCTATTTGGTGCTCTTGAAGACCCGGAGATCCGAACAGCCAACCGCCTCCGAAAGCTGGCTGCTCCGGGACCGTGGCTTGAGAATATAACTTTCTTCTATCAGTTATTGCCGCTGATGGGCGGTGGAGGTGAACAACTGCGTGAGCTAATCAAGAAGGTACAACCGCGTGTCGTCGTCTTGGACACGCTCACGGCCTTGGTCAAGGCGAGCAAACGCGAATCCGACGTATTTCGCACTCAATATGAGGAGGTAACGTGCCTCAGGCAGATTTGCACTGACGCGCGGGTGGCCGCGCTGCTTGTTCACCATACGCGTAAAGGCATCGCGGCGGGTCCTATAGAGGCTGTTGCAGGTACCGGGGGAGTTACGGCTGCTGCTGACGCGATCTGGGTCTTGAGTCGGAAGCCAGAAGGCGTCGCGACGCTTGATGTCACAGGACGTGAGGTGGAGGAGCGAAGCTTCGCTCTTCACTTCAATCGTGACGAACCCTTCGGATGGCAAGTCCGCGGCGATGGTCAAGATCTCGCTATGAGTACTGAACGATCCAGCGTAATCGACCTTCTTCGCGAGGAGGGCGCCATGTCGCCACGACAAATTTCAGCTGAACTCGGGAAGTCCCGAGAAGGCGTGCGGCAGATGCTAAGGCGCATGGTCTCAGATGGCCAGCTACGGCGGGAGGGAAGGAAGTATACCCTGTGACTACAGATACACTCTCTCCTTTCCCCCTCTACCCCCATTCCTCTTATCTGAGTCACACCTGTAGCGGATCTGCCAGAAGGGTGGCAATTCAGGGGACTAGACACGACGCAGCCCTCCCGAACTCGTCAATACCAAAGCTGCGACTCCTGTGACTCTTGTGACAAATGCAACTCTTGTGACTCCGGCCACACCTGTGACTGTTGTGACAGGTGCAACTCTTGTGACACGGGCCACACCTGTGACTGTTGTGACACGGGCTACGGGAAAAGTTTGTTTTCCCGGCACATGGCTCCCCTTCGTGGATGCTTTTCGAACTTTTTGCGCGGCGCCCGAGGCCGGCGAGAGATCGTATTGAAATGCAAAGGCTTGCACTTCCAGGCGCTGTTCTTTCGCATGAAATCTCTTGGGGCTGCGGTGCATGAGAGTAGCAATCTACTCCCACGTTTACACGCGGGACAAGGGTCAAGACACTTCCAGCCAACTCCTTCAACTGCGAGATTTGTGCGTTAAGGAGGGCTGGACCATTGCACGAGAGTATGAAGATCATGATTCCGGAAATCGCGCTGAGGGAACAGGATTTCAGCAGATGCTCAAAGACGCGAGCGCCAAAAAATTTGATCTACTGCTTTTTGGGTCACTTGACCGACTGACTCGTGAAGGTACCGTCGCCACCCTAAAATACTTGGAGCGCCTTGAACGCCATGGAGTTCAGTGGCGAAGCCTTACCGAACGCTGGATCGACACCACAGGGCCTTTTCGTGATGTAAACGTCAGCCTGGTCGCCAGCTTGGCTAGGCAGGAACAGATCCGAATTTCAGAGCGAGCCAGAGCCGGCTTCAATCGCGCCAGGCTCGGTGGAACGAAGAGTGGCAAACCTATCGGTCGATCAAGAGCCGTTTTTAGGCGCGATCAAGTTCGAACCCTTCGAGACCGTGGTCTCTCATGGCGCCAGATTGGCAAGCAGCTGGGCGTGAGCGGGTCGACGGTCCGGCGAGCATACGAGGCCGAG
>JAIQFE010000035.1 GCA_020073445.1 Terriglobia bacterium | reverse complement strand
GGCGGTGATCTTGCAAAAGGAAAATAAGGATGGGACCAGAGCAGCCTGCCATTTCCTCCTCAACGAGGGTTTGGCATCGCCGCCACCCGTCCAGGCTTCCCTTTCGGCTCGCTACACCTCGGCCTGGACTGGCCCCGGCCGCGATGCCGGAGTTGGTCCTTATAGGAGGAAATGGCAGGTATTGAAATGAGCTCTTGACACCGACCGGCTTTCTCATGGAAGGACCTATCCCTTCCACAGCAAGGTTGACTGGGATAGAATCAGTCAATCCTTATGCCCCTGTCCTCCGGCGAGCAACTTGGTCACTACAAGATTGTGTCGATGATCGGCAAAGGCGGCATGGGCGAGGTATACCTCGGCACCGACACCCGCCTCGACCGGTCCGTCGCGATCAAAGTCTCTGCGCGCGAGTTCAACGATCGTTTTGAGCGCGAGGCACGCGCCATCTCAGCGCTCAATCATCCCAACATTTGCACCTTGCACGATGTCGGTCCTAACTACCTGGTGATGGAATACATCGAAGGCGAGACGCTCTCGAAGATCATCGAGCGGGGTCCGCTGCCGCTCGACAAAGCCCTGAGTTACGCGGTGCAAATCGTCGATGCGCTGGCTGCCGCCCATGCCAAAGGCGTGATCCACCGGGACCTGAAACCCGGTAACATCATCATCACCAAGAACGGCGCCAAGGTTCTCGACTTCGGTCTCGCGAAGGTCAGCACCGAGAAGATCAGCCCCGAATCCGCCGCCAACATCCAAACCGTCACCGAGCCGATCACCCGCGCGGGCGCCATCCTCGGAACGCTGTACTACATGTCGCCGGAGCAGGTGGAAGGTAAGGATAGCGACGGGCGGAGCGATATCTTCTCTTTCGGTGTCGTATTGTACGAAATGGTCACGGGCCAGCGTCCCTTCACCGGAGACACACAGGCCGCCGTGCTGGCGGCACTGCTCAAAGATCAACCCGCGCCGATGAGTCAGCGTCAACCGGCGACGCCCCGGGCCCTGGAGCGCGTGGTAAGGAAGTGCCTGGAGAAGAAGCCTGACGACCGTTGGCATTCCGCGCGGGATCTCACGCCGACGCTGGAGTTGATCGATCTGGAGGCTCCGCCCACGAGCATGTCCAGCGCCAGTACCAGCGTGCCGATACCGGTTCAAACGCCGCACAAGAAGTGGTTGTGGCCGGCGGTTGCGGCGACGGCGTTGGTCCTGCTGGCTGGGGGCGGCTACCAATGGTGGAGCGCGCACCGCTTCACGGACCTGCCGTTGATCCGAACCGACGTAAACCTGGGTGACGACATCGCCCTGGCGGGCCCCGTGACCTTTGTGACGAATTTTGTGATCTCCCCGGATGCAACGCGCATCGCTTACATCGCCCGTCCGACGGCGGGCGGTCCGTTCAAGCTGTATACGCGCCGCCTGGATCAGCCCAAGGCCATCGAGCTTCCGGGCACCGAGAATCCACGGGGTCCGTTCTTTTCGCCGGACGGGCACTGGCTGGGTTTCGGGTCCGCATCCAGCAGGAAGCTGTTCAAGATCTCCGTGGACGGCGGAGCAGTGGTGCCACTGATGGATCTTGCCGGAGTCTTCCAGGGCGCCTCCTGGGGGCAGGACAGCAAGGGCGAAAGCGTGATCGTGGTGGCACAGGGTGGCAAGCCCTTAGTGCGCATCGCCGACAACGGCGGGGGACAGCCGGCGTCCTTGGGCCCGTTTGCGCCAGGCGAGATCATTCAAGTCTCCCCGCGCCTCCTGCCCGGGGGCAAGGCCGTGCTCTTTGCCGGCAACACCGGCAACGAAGGTGGTCCTTCCGATCCCGACCGGGGAAGTATTGAAGGAATCTCCTTAGCGGATCATCAGCGTAAGACGATTCTGAAAGGGGCTGCGTCTCCCCGCTACGTGGCCTCGCGCGGGGGCGCAGGACACCTGCTCTACACCTTCAAGGGAGCAGTGTACGCCGTGCCCTTCGACCCGGACAGACTGGAAACGCAGGGATCGGCCGTGCCCATCCTTAGTGACGCGCAGATCTCACCCACTACTCGCGCCAAATATGACGTCTCTCTCACCGGCACGTTGATCTATCAAAAAGGCTCTGGTGCGGCTGGCGAGGGCGCGCTCAGCACCGTTCAGTGGATTGACCCTTCCGGCAAGATGGAACCGCTGCTGGCGAAACCGGGCACATACAGCGACGTCCGCGTGTCCCCGGACGGTAAGCGCCTGGCGATGACGGTGGGCGATGGTGCGAAGCAAGATATCCAGGTGCTGGAATGGCAAAGTGGGCGAACCACCAGCCTCACGTTCGGCACCACCGCCTATGCCGATCCGGTGTGGACCCCGGATGGCCAGTCAGTGATCTTTGCCGCAAGCGACGGGAATCTGTATTCGGCGAGGGCGGACGGCTCAGGCCAGCCCCAAGTTCTCGTAAAGGGCGAAGCTACCGCGCCGCGGATTCCTTGGTCCTTTTCCCCAGATGGCAAGCGGCTGGCGTTTATGCAGCGGGTAGCTGGTGTTTATCAACTGTGGACCTTGCCAATCGGCCAAGAAGGTAGCGTACTACGCGCCGGCATGCCGGAACAATTCCTGAAGTCCACAGCCACCGACATAATGCCGCAGTTCTCTCCCGACGGGAAGTGGCTGGCGTACCGGTCGAATGTATCGGGCACGGATCAAGTCTACGTCCGGCCCGCTTCCGGACAAGGCGGCCAATGGATCGTTTCCACGCAAGCCGCGACTGCGCCGCTGTGGTCGCGGAACGGACAGGATCTGCTCTATGAGACCACGGACGGCCCGGTGATGGCGGTCCACTACTCGGCGAAGGGCGATGCCTTTGTGGCAGACAAGCCGCGGGTGTGGCTGGCGAAATTCACGGGAAGCAGCGGCGACCTTTCCGCGGACGGCAAGCGGCTAGTGGCGATTGTGCCGGAGCACGCCGCCGCGGCGCCGCAGGTAGAGCACGAGGTCGTGTTCCTGCAAAACTTCTTCGACGAACTGCGGCGCAAAGTACCCACGGGCAAGTAACTGAAGTCTCAGATAACCGGCTCATTGGAAATCGGTTAGCCGGATAGCTCCCGTATTGTCGGGTATCCGTCCATTAGTTTTTGTTATTTTCGGCGCTGACTTCGCTAATGGAGTGGTCCGCCGCCTCCCAAATCCCGTCATGCAACCGAGCTGTTACATGAGAAATGAGCAACGCGGCCGGCCAGAGGCTCCATTTCGAATCGGCGCCTTGGGTCTAGGGTGAATGTGACGAATAGAAACGTCTTAGAGCTCTCCCGGTTGCTTTGGGGTCAGTTTTCAGGATCCACGCCTGGTTACGAAAACAGACTGTGCAACGGTCCTTACATTAGCGTTCGCATGTTGCCAAAAACATCATGCGCCGTTGAGTCGGTTTACTACGCGAAACGCGCCTCCTCTCGCGGCTTGGGAGTCCTTGCCAGAAACATCAGGTTTCGGCAATGGTGGCATATCACGTCGGAAGTCGCACTAGGCGGTCGAATCGCTGCTGCTGCGGTACGGAATCTCGGCTTAATCCATGGTTGTCATGTAACCACACAGCCGCATGACAAAGCCATGACGTGCTGCGGAACAAACAGTAATAGGCACACGAACCCTCGACGTGAACTATTGTTGTTCGCAAAGATCCACTATTAGGTCGATGTTGGAGTCGTCTTTTTTTGCTCGTTAAAATGGAAGGATGGACGAGCGTGTCGCTGGCACTGCTGATATTGAGCCGATGGCGTTTGTCAACGGTGCCACTGATTTCGCGTGGGCTGCGGCTGCGCTCCATGAGCTTCCTAACCGGCATGCTGCTGGTCCTACATATCTACTGATGGCCCACGCTATCGAGTTGGCCTTGAAAGGCTATCTGCGATTGCAGGGATTGTCGACCGCGGAGTTGGCTAGGCCGCCGTATGGGCATGACTTGGGCGCTTTGTATACCGAGTGCCTATCTTCGGGTTTCTGCTGTCCCGTCGAAAAGCGTTTGGACGTCGCCAACGTCATTGAGCTGTTACACAAGAGTAACCGGTCCCAAGGGCTCCGGTACTTCACCTGGGAATCACAATGGCCCCCGGAATTGACCTGGGGGGTTGAGGTCGTGCAGAGCGTCGTGGCGCTCGTAAAGGTCGCAGCACTGCAACGCGACCCAAACGCAGGCACGCCCGGACCGGCAGTAAAGCTCATCGTCACCATAGGACAACCGCAGCAACGAGACTAACGCCGGGAGCCAGGAGACCCGTGGTCATCGTCCGGCGCTCTTCGCAGGTGCGATGCCGCCCGCGTTCTTGAATCGGTGCTCATAGATCGTGAGCTGGGCCTTCCACTTTTTGGGGTCGGCGACCATGTCATAGAGTCCTTGCGTGAAGAGTTTCCGTAGGGCGCCCGTGAGCAGGAACAGGCTCGCTTCCAGCAGGACGTCGGTATACACGAGGGGCTGGTGGTTGATTTGCTCCCCGTTCGTGCTCCTGAGCGCATAGGGTTCACGGTAGGGCGTTTTGGGGATTTCGTGGCCGTGCCCGATAATGTTCCGCAGCTCGTACACATCACTCAGGATGTCCCGGACCATCGTCGCGGGCTGCCGATCCTGGAGCCCGCCTGGTGGGAAGAGGAGGGTGTCGAGCCCCATGAACCCACCCAGGCGTTGAACGAACACGCGGTTCTCACCGGCCATAAACAGCACATCGAGCCCCATCACGAACATCAGGTTGCCGAGCGGGGGATTCCCTATCTGCTGGCCGTGTTCAAGCAGCAGGACCGGGTTCTGGATGCGCACCAGGTGATCCTGGGTCGCACGACGAATCCCCTGATAGATCGTGTCGAACTGGTCTAGTCCTTGCGCTTCTAGGTTAGTGATGCGGCCGAGCAGGGTGCTGCAGAGTTGCTTAGGCTGGAGGCTCCCGATGTTATCCCAACCCGTCGGGGTGTGCTGGAACTTCAGGAACGTGTGGAGTGCGCCGGTGGGGCAGATGATTTGGAGCGCCATTGCCGCGGCTAGCGCGCGCTCGTAGAGTTCCTCCCCGACTGACCCGTACACGTGCTCGTACTCCTGGGCTGCGACTAACCAATACTTGGTCGCCGCCAGGGTCTCGCGTTCTTGCTCGGACACCGTGCTTTTCGCGATAGCGACGTCCCAGCGAATCGGGGAGAGCTCACGAATACTGATACCATACCCAAACGTGTACGGCCTGGAGACCGCGGAATGCCGTAAGGGCGTGGCAACAAGTACTTCCATCAGACTCCTTTCCACCGGCCGCTCTGAGACTGTGCCCACAGAACGGGACTATCAGGAAACGGTTTCTGCCGTGAGCAACCCTGCCGGATTTAGCGCTTGCGGCGCCAGCCGTGTGTTGCGTAGACGTTGCCGAGGGTCGAGCGTTCGGGAACGGGAATGACCAGCAGGGTGTCCTTGTCGAGCATCCTGACTCGCTGTTCGTAGACTTCGGCCGAGTCCAGGTAGCGGCCGATTCTCGTGGCAGCCTCGGGATCATTCGGGTCGAGCATAATGTGGCCTGCCTGGTACCGGGTGGGCGTTCCCTGGGCGTCGCAATCGTAACACGCAAACTGAAGCTTCCCAGAGAAGGTCCAGCGCGCCAAAGACACCGTTGCAGGCCCAGCGCCGCGCATGGGTTCGGAGAGATATCGCCCCCTGAGGGTATACGCTTCCCAATTGCCCGTCCAGAGTTTCGCAGAGTTGCGACGGCGCAACCCGTGAAACAAGCTCATGAGCAGGGTAAGGCCTCGTGCAAAAAGTCCAGTCTCCAGCGCCATACCTACAGTCTAGCCCGCTCTCACCAGCGCCAATCGGAGCGTTATCAGTTATGCAGTGTCGGTTCTTTGAGGGATGTTTTGCTTAGCGTCTTCGTACACGACGCGGAAGCTCCTGGTAATCAGCGCGTGTAGAACGCTTTTGCGGTTCCTTCGAGCGTGGTCGATTGCGTTAGTGCGGTCGGGGCTTGCTCGATGGGAGTCTCGGCTACTCGGGGAGCAGGACTTCCTGCATGGGGTGCATCGGGCTGGCTTGACTTACTGGATAAATTCGCTCTCACGGCGGACCAGTCCTATAACTACGGGAAGCGGGGAATTGGTATCGAGCTGGGCCAGCGCCGCGCGGTCGCGGTAGCGACCCGATCCGTCATGTCCTGCTCCGTATGACGACGCAAGAGCGCCATGCTGCGCTGCGTGGAGGGTCAGCGACCATCGCCCATTTCACGGTCGAATTCCGCGAGCTTCGCCGCATACGTCGTGTACAACTCCACATCCTCCACGAGCTCCTTCCGGAGCGTCACGAGGCGGTCCGTGCTCTGCGCGAACTCCAACAAGGCGCCCGGCAACGTCGCCCCGCGATCCGATGCCGCAAGCGTGGTCGCGACCTGACCCGCTGGGGCGCGCGTCCCCGCCGTCACATCCTTCAACGCAAACTCAGTATTCCCCGCCGCCGTCGATGCGTCCTCGACCGTCGTCGGCGTCGAGACGTTCTACCCCAAACCCCAACAGGGCCAGGGCAACAAGTACACCAATCGTCTTCATGGGTTTCTGTATGCTCCAGTTTCTGAAAACCCCTAGCGCAGGGGCTTTCACGCGACAACAAGTGCGCGAACAAACCACGAAAGTCCAGAAGAAAAGAACGCTACGACAAACAGGGGTTATTATGCCCACTTCGCTGGCCAATCGGGACACGCAACGAACGCAGGGTCCGCAGGACCCAGGAGGACGTGGTATTCGGGAGCGCCAAACTGCGCGAAGAGCCGGATGAACGCATGGATATAATCTCCCGGTTGGCTGTGCATGACCTTGATCGCATGCAGTCCACCGTCAGTCGTATTGATAGGGTCACGCCACCAGCCCCCGACCAATGACCAATACACTGGTCAGTCCCGAGGATGATGCTCCGGAGCGGGGTATTCGTAAACGCCCCAAGCCCGACCGCGGCAACGCCAGCGCACAGGCCGATCTTCGCGAGCAATCGCCCAAACTCCTCGGCGGAGAAATTCGTTCGCATCCCAACGAAACCACACCCGGGATAGTCCTTACTCACCTCCCTGAACGTGGGGCCGCATAGGTGAATCATCTCTAGATTCCCAAACACGCCACGCACTGGCTTAGGGTTCCACAACGCCGCGGGCGGCGGGAACAAGGGCGTCGCGATGTACGTCGGGTACTTCGTGCGATCGACCTGGACGGTTTCCTGGACGGCATTGCGCTGGAGGACGAGCGGGCACGTTGGGGAGCGTTTGTCCGGGCGCCGGCTCTGCATCGCGAGCACATTCCGCACATCGGGCCATAAGTGCCGCATCACCCCGTGCTCAAACTTCGTCGTGATTCGCGCGCACGGCGCACAACTCGCACGCAGTAGCGTCCAAGGACCGTTCAACCCATACGGGACCGCGTGCTCCGTACTCAAGGGACCATCACGAGCGCCACAGTAAATGCACTCGCCGACGTCCCGGGCGTTGGGCGAGATAGGATTATCGATAATACCGTCCAACGAATCACATCCTTTTGGTTCAGAACGTATCTTCTATCTCATACTTGAGCACGGTGAGCTCGCCGGGCCCATCGGGGTTGTCGAATTGGAGGCGCACTCGTGCCTTCACCCGCACGCCAGAAAGCTCGACGACTGCCAGAATCGTGCCGGTGGGCAACGCAAACGCGGGGTTCTCGTAGTTATCAAAGTTGTAACTCTCATCATTAAACGCATAACAGGCGCCCCGGGTCTTCACTTTGAAAGCGATATCAATGGTTCTCACGATGCCAATCGGACATTGCACCGCAAGGAACGCTGCCTTATCCGCACCAGGCTCGCGCTGCGGCGGCTGCGTCGTATGAGACCATCGTCCCTCCATATCGAAGAAATGCTCCCCTCTAGCGTCGTAGAACTTGACCATGGCCGTGACTTGCTCCGCGACCGAATCAGCAGTGTTCGTCAGCGGCGCGTTTCTCAGGCGCAACCAAATCACTGAGTTCGCTGGTCCCCGGTCGGTAAAGGTACCATCTTCGTACTTCCCCCACATCGTCCCAGCGTCGACCTCCGCGATTTCTAGACGCGGGAACCCTGTGACCTTCTCAGTGAGCCGGAGACGCTCACGATATTCTGTCTGCCACGCCCGAAACGTCGCGAGCAACAGCGTCACGGCCAAGATGCCCAATTGCACGTATGCAGGAATCATGACGCCCAAAAACCCGAGGACAGCAACTCCAGCCATGAGGACGCCACCGGTAAGCAAGAGCGTCAAGTGCTTACCAAGCGTTTTTAGAAAAAGCCATGCCTCGCGGCCGGTCATCTGTCACGTAAGGCTAGCACGATTTAAAGCCCCTAAACCTCTATTTCCTGACAAAGCGTCGGTAATTGTCTCTGCCCTGATAGGTCGCCTCGACGCAAACGACGAGATAGAATAGAACTTCTCATGCCCAGCGATGCAGCAACCGCGATTGCGTACGTAGGTGCGTTCGTTGGCCTGGTGGGCGGGGGTATCAGCCTCTTTAATACGAGAAAAGCGGTGTACTGGAAGCGCGCCGAACTCGCTAATTCGTACTTGAAGGATTTCAACAGCAACCCGGAAATGGTGTTCGCCGGACGGTGTCTGGACTGGAACGGCGGCAAATTGATTCTCCCGGAGAACCTGCTGCCATACCTACCGGACGGAAAGAAGACCATCACGCATGATCGTGCGGTCTTTGCCAAGGCACTCGACCCCTTCCTACAACTCGTAGATATGGACGACGATCCGCGCATCCAAATCTACCGAACATCGATGGACTCGTTCCTCACGTGGATGTCACTCGTGGCGAGCGCATTGGAAAGGAAGCTCTTCCTAGTAGCGGACCTGCAGGACATGGGCTATTGGGTCGCCAAAATCCAGAGCGAAGTCCTGCTGCACGGGTTTATCGTCGCGTATGGCTACCAAGAGAACATCGAAAAGCTCATCCGCCTGTACAGGAAGAAGGATTCGACCTACAAGACTTGGGTGTTCCCGATAAACATGCCGCAACGACCACCAGGACAACCGAAAGCCAAACCGAAATCCAAGACGACCGATTCTGCGCCCGCTTAGACTTCATGACGTCGCGAGCTGAGAGCCGCACAGGCCTCCCCCCACTCATGGACTTCGATAGAGCGACAGCGACGATAGCATACGAGATGTATCACTTTCGTTGCCTCGCCCAACTCTACCGGGACGGCAAGGCGGAAGGCGGCTTCTGGGGACAGGTCTGCGCGCAATCCCTGCTTCTGCACCTGCGCATCATGATCGAGTTCTTCTACGGGAAAAGGCCGAACGACCAGGACGTCACGATCAAGCAATTCCTCGCCGCGGACGGCTTCTCCTTTTCGCCAGAGCTCCAGGAAGTACCGGAGCGCATGCTCCTGACGAGCAAGACGCCCAACCGACCTCGGAGCATGACCATGAGGGAAGTTAAAGAAGCTCTCAACCAGCGCCTCGTACACTTCGGTATAGGTCGCTGGCACGGGTACCACCCCGGCCTTGACGACTACGAACCGTGCTTCGATGACCTCGAAGCACGCATCGTCGCCTTCCGCAAAGCGCTTCCAGAGCACCTTATGATCATCTTCGACAACCGACTCCGGCAATTCCAAACACGGGACAAGAACATCACGGTGCCGATAGCCAGCGCACCCACGCTCAACTGGTAATACGCTTTCCGCTGCTCACCCCCCGTCTCGTTCATTGAGCGGCTGGAAAATCCATGAGTCGGAAGGTGTATTCCTGACTGCCTTCCGGCGCACTCGCGTCAAGCTCCAAATTCTTCAGCAGTTCCGGGTAATATTTCGGCACATAGAAGGGGTTGTCCGTCTGCATGACCTCGTACTTCACGCCCTCAACTCAGTAGATAAACCGATTGATGTACCCGGCGATGTCAAGATCATAAAATGTGATGTTGTGCCCTTCCCCATCAGGTCTTGCACCAGCATCGGCCATCGCGCTTGTCGAAGTCCTCGCGTTCCTTGTCGCGCCGCCTTTCTCGCAATGATGTCCGCGCTTGATGCCACAATTGGCGTTATTGCATGAGCTTCCTGAAAAAGGACGCACCGCCGGAGATGGTCGCAGCCGTGCAATCGATCGAAGACCGCGCGGACGAATGCTATAAACCGCTCACGATTCTCCAGCTGCCGGCCAACGATGCGATCTGGGCCTTGCTGGCCGGCGGCATCCAGATGATTGAGCAGGAAGTAACGGACTGGAGCCAAGACTCCCCTTACTTATCCGCCGCCCTCCAGAACGTCAGTCGTCTTGTCCCGATCGCCATGAAATGGGCTGTACGATATGGGAAGCCGTACTCCGCAAAGACCGCTACCTTCTGGTCTCAGGAGTTGGGAGCGATGATTAATCAGGCCCTTGCCGTTTCCTCCCTGTATTCGCATTTTGAGACGTGCTTTCCCATGTGGCACCGAAGCAGGTATCTGGCGGACCTGATGCCCCAGAATGTTGTTCGCTTCACGTCCATCGGCGGAGTTCGGGATCGCCAGATTAGCGCTTACCAGAAGGGCCTGCGACCAAATTCAGGCCCATTCAAGGCCCAACGTGCACAGCGTAGGGAAACGCCGCTGGTAACCAGAGCTTTGTTCGATCTAGTTCTTCAGGGCGCGTTTATGACGGGTTTCGCCTCATTCCGCTATGACGAGCCGTGGACGCTCTGGCGCGAGCTATTGCCGGAGTACCAAGGCCGCGTCAACGCCATCGGGCGCCGCACCGAAACGCTTTCCGTGGGAGCGTATAGTCTCAAGGAGTTTAGGGAGTTTTACGCGGCCGTTCTGGCTGTGTGCGCGGCGCATGAGTTTTTGTGTTTTGCGTGGGGCCAAGGTTCAAGCAAGATTTATCCGATCGGCTCGGCCGTGATGGTTCGCTCCCACCAAGCGTGGGCAGAAATCCTGTCAGATCTGTCAAACGTCGACGTCGACAAATGCAAGAGCATCATCTCTGATCTGTCCTTCGACTTCGACAGATCCCTTGATCTGCACGTCAACCCCTTCATACCACTCGGCGCGGATGGGACTTTGGCTGTTGCGCCACATTTCCCCCTGCATAGCCAGTGGGAGGAAAATATCTTACGCATCTGCTCCGTCCTCAGGCCGCACATCTATGATGCCATGTCGGATGAAAAGGAAAATGACATGATCTCGGAGCTGAAAACTGACCTGAATGCTCGGGATATCCAAGGCCAGATATTGATGCCTAACGGGGTGCCTGACATTGACCTTCTGGTAGCGGATGAAAGCTCATCCACAATAGTGATCGCCGAACTGAAATGGAACAGGAAATCCTTGGCTCCCAAAGAGCGCGTGGGTAAGGAGGCTGAGGTCTTGAAAGGTGTGAGCCAGCTCACGCAGATACGAAAGTTCCTGACCGCGAATCCCAACTACTTGACCACGAGAAAGAAGTTACTCAAGCCGTTCAACGAGTACGAACACGTCCATTACCTGTTGATACCTCGGGATTATTGCCCTTGGATTGAGCCTGAGGACGGGATCTCCCTCATCGACTTCGATGCCTTTAAGAAGGCCATGCTGGGCCCAGAGGATTTGCACGACACGGTTCTTCGGCTACTCACTTACGAATGGTTGCCCGTAGATGGGCGCGATTTCTCGGTGAGGTACGATCGGGCGGCAGTGAATGGCGTGGCTGTGGAATCCGAAGTGTTCTATTCGACGAATCCTCTGTCGGTTCGGAACCCAGGATAGAGGCCCAGACGCAAAAAAGCCCTGCCCCCCGGAAAAAGGAAGGCGCTTGTCCGAATGGCCAACTCAGCGTCCGATGTCGGAGGCCAAGGTCTACCGCGGATTCGAATAGGGTGACGCGAACTCTGCCGCTCCTACTTGCGTTTGGGCTGGAAACCGCCCGTTCTGGAGCTAAGGTAGCATTCGACCGAAACCAGGCAACTTGGCGGTGAGCCTCCCAAGCGCGGACGCTCGCGGGCGGGGGTTTAGATCGGTCCCGACGAACGCCGCTCAAAGAAATAGGTACCGACAAGCGACAAGTCGGCTCGTCGCCCCTGATCGCGGTCGCTCCGTCCGCGTGGCGCGCTACTTTTCATTGCGGCCCTATAGAAGGGTTGCCGACGATACACCCCTTGCAGAGGATGCGGCACTTCCACTGCTTCGGCGTTACACGACCTAATGCGCACCAAGCGCTCTGTCTCACCAAACCCACCAACGCCCCCTAACCTGACGCTGGCACCACCGCTCAGCCATTCACTCCTCGTGGAGGGCGAGAATCGGGTCAACCCTGGTGGCTCGCAGCGCTGGGATCAGGCTCGCCAGTACTGCAACCACAATGAGGAATAGCGCCGCTCCCACTATGCTTACGGGGTCCGCGGGACGGACATGGTATAGCAGAGGAGCGATCAGCGGGGCCGCCGCAAGGGCGATGGCGATCCCGACGGCGATCCCCGATATTGCCAGCAACAAGCCTCGTCTCATGACCATCCGGAGCACGCCTTTAGGGTCGGCGCCCAGCGCCATGCGGATACCGATTTCCCGGGTCCGCTGGCTCACCGAGTAAGCCATAACTCCGTAAAGACCTACTCCGGCGAGCAGCATCGCTATGACCCCCAGTACTCCGAGGAACAACGAGGCGAGCCGCGGTCCGAACCAGGCGGCCGAGATGTAATCGGACAACGGCATGACGGTCAGACCGGCCGATTTCGGATCGATGGCTGACATTTCGTGGCGGAGCACGGAGACCAAACTGCGGGCATCGCGGTCGGCCCGGGCATAGAGAGCTACACCATTTTCGCCGCTTCCGAAGTTTCCTTGGTCGAAGGACATATAAAAGTATGGTTCAGGTGCTTCCGACAGGCTGGAGTACTTACTGTCCTGTGCCATTCCGACGATCGTGAAGGGTTTTCCGTAAACTGACACTCGGCGCCCCAGCGGATCACGTCCGTCGAAAAAGCGCCGCGCGAAGGATTCGTTGACGATCATCACGGGAGGCGCGTCCGGGTTGTCCTCAGGCCTGAAATCGCGACCGGCGAGAAGCGGTATCCGCAGCACATCGAAGTAGCCGGGCGACACCGAGGCGTGATGCACAGCCAGGTTCTCGCCGGGCCTCGTCGCGTAGCCTTCGACCAAAACGTCGTTCCATTTCCCCAGCCCGAATCCGAGCGGAATCGAGTCTGAATAAGCGGCGCCGGATACACCCGGCGCGGTGAGCAGGCGCTGCCGGAGTTGCCGCGAGAACTGCCGCTCTTCAGCCGCTGTATAGTTGTTCGTCGTCAGAAAAAGACGGCTTACCGTCACGTTCTGGTGATCGAAACCGGCCGGCGTGTTCTGCAATCCGTAAAGGCTCCGCAGAAACAATCCCATCGTCACGAGAGCCGCGAGTGCCAATCCAACCTCGGCGATCACCAATAGCCCTGAGATTCGCCGCGAGTGTCCGCTCTGGGTATCGCTTCTTCCTCCTTGCTTCAGTGCATCCACGATGCTGCGCCGCAGCGACTGAAACGCGGGCGGAAGACCGGAAATCTGAGCTGAAACCAGGCAGACCAGGGCGGCAAATAGGAACACACGGACGCTCGGGTGGATGTTGAAGTACACCGGCACTCCCGTGGGTGGCACAAGATAGACCGGGAGGTTTTGAAACCACACAGCGAGAGGCAATCCGGCAAGCGTGGCCAGGGTCGCCAGAAGCAGGCTTTCGGAAAATAACTGGCGGCGCAAGCGGCCCGGACCCGCGCCCAGGGCGAGGCGGATGCCGAACTCCCTCTGGCGGGATGCAGAACGAGCCAGCAGAAGATTGGCAACATTCGCGCAGGCAATCAGTAGCACGAGTCCGCAGGCTGCACCGAGGATGGCCATCGGCGATGCCAAAATGCTCGAGGCCCCCTCCTGTGCCTTCCAGATCGGTACGATTCGGACGCCGACCCCCTCGTTGGTCTTCGGAAAGGCACCCGCAAGGCGCGCGGCAACCGTCGCCGCTTCGGCGCTTGCCTGGGAGACGCTGACGCCGGGTTTGAGCCTGACGATCGCCCCGAAGCGCCGCGCATTGCGATCGCCTTCGCCGGCGAGTGGCACTGGAACCCATACGTCCAGGGCGACTCCCGGAAAATCGCCCTGAAATTCCGGAGGCGCCACACCGACAATGGTGACCAGTTGCCGGTTAATGTGTACGGTGCGGCCGAGAATGGACCGGTCGCCCTGGAAGTAGTTCTGCCACAGCCGGTAGCTGATGACCGCCGTGAACGCTTTGGCCGTGTCGCCGTATTCCTCCCGAGCGAACGTGCGGCCGAGGATTGGCTTTACGCCCAGCACGTCGAAATAGTTTCCGGAGACGAGTTCGAACCACGCGGAAGAGGAGTTCTCTCCGTCGCCGATAGAGGCGGGAGCCTTTTGGTTGAGCGCCAACCCAGAGATGCTTCGGAGGTTGTCCTGGAAGTCCCGGCTGTCGGCATAAGAAACACTAGGAGCCTCGATGCCGCCGGCACGGACGGATTCGAGGACGGCGAGTTGTCCGTCATCCGTGGCGCCGCGGAAGGGGTGCAGGACCATTCCGTCGATCCAGCCAAAGACAGTCGTGGTGGCGGCAATACCGAGCGCCAAAGTAAGCACTGCGACCGAGGTGAGGGGCCGGGGTCCGGCGGAGCACACCTGCTGCGTACCGGAGGTCTTCGAGGATGCCGAGCATAGGGTTCCTGCCCTTTAGGGCAATTGGGCTTCCGACTTTAAGTGCTTGATTCTGTTCAACACTGCAGGCGAATCAGTTCTCATTTCCGGAGCGGGATGTCCGAAAATGGGGACGCCAGCGCCCGTCGTTGATCGTGACCTGCACCCTTATTATTCTATACAGGCGTTCCTGAATGCCATCCACCTTGACGATTTGTCGCCATCTCGTTGATTGGCGCATCCGGGCGACTGCTCCGGATGGATCACGCGCGATTCGGAAAAACACTCCACTTCGGACGACGCGGACTGGGATTCTTATGCGCGTCGACCACCGCCGCATAGGTCGGAGGCGACTACCTTGTGATTCATCTTGTCCAGGTCGCGCGATCGATCCGCATCAGATTCGGACTGATCACGGCGCCTTTCCGGGGCGCCGTTCGACATTTTTGGGCCACAAGTGGAGGAAGTTTGGGTGGCTTCCTAGATGCCTCCGACACCGGCACCTGTGGCGGAGTCACGTTCGGTTCAGGAATGGCGCGGCCGCGAACTGCGTGGCATGAGCCGTCATCGACGCATGCTGATGGGCAACCCTAATGCCTGAAGAAGAGCCTGAAAGTCCGGAGGAGGTTCGCAGTCAACGCAAACGCTGTCTCCAGAGCGTGGATGAATGAACTGAAGATGCGCCGCGTGGAGAGCGACGCGAGTAATTCGTCGTTCCAGCTTTTCGGCTGGATTGTACTTCCTGTCGCCGATGACCGGGTGGCCGATCGCTGACAATTGAACGCGGATTTGATTTTGTAATCCGGTCACCAGCGAGACTCTGACGAGCGATGCACCTTTAAGGCGATGTTCCACGGAATAGCGAAGTTCAGCGCGGGCCGATTTGGGATCTCTTTCTGTGGTCACCCTTTGAAACATTCCTTGTTGCCGAAAGTAATGAACGAGTGTCCCTTCTTTCAAGCGGAGATGACCGCGAACTGCTGCGAGATACTCCCGCACCGGAGTGTGTCGGATAAACTGTTGTACGAGTGCTTCTCGATCTGGCCAGGTTTTTGCAAAGAGCAGAATCCCAGATGTCTGACGATCGATTCGATGGACGACAAAGGCCCGTTGCCTCTTTGGTTTCAGTTCTGCCGAAAGAAGCGAAAGGGCAGAGGGAAGATCGGAGTCATCCTTAGGCACCGCCAGCATTTTGGCCGGCTTATTGAGGACTACAACGGCCTCGTCTTGGTAAAGGACGCGAAGCTGCCGCCGATCGTGCTTTCCTAAACGGCGACCGCCACTGGCTCGAATTCTTTTCATCCTGAGCGGTAGATTGTTCCTTCCCGGGGCCGCCAGTAAACCAAGCGGCGAAGCAACGTTCGATAATCCGTCGCTATGTTACCAAGATCTCGGTCGGTTGATGCGCTACACGGACCGAGCCGTCGGGCAAGCGCGATATGTTGAAGTTGTCGATCACAGGCCAATGGCGATTGGAGGCCACTGGTCATGAAGCAAAAGACTAGAAGCGAGCGGAAACGTGTTACTCCTAAGGCGATCCTGCGATTGCCGGACCTCGAAGTCGCGAAGTCAGCAGTCCTCAACAGCCTTTCCTGTCCCGACGCCCAACGCGGTTACCGGCATGCGATCGACGAATTCGTGGAGTGGTATTGCTCGGAGCCACGGTTGTCGTTCAGCAAGACGGTTGTGGTCCGGTACCGGATGCATCTGGAGTCGCGCAACCTCGCACCGGGCACGATCAACCTTCGACTCGGAGCAGTCCGCCGTCTCGCGTACGAGGCTGCGGATTGCGGACTCCTGAGCGCCGACTTGGCGGCAGGAATACGCCGAGTCAAGGGCGTTAAGAAACTCGGAGTGAGGCTTGGCAACTGGCTGACCGCAGACCAAGGCCCAGACCTCTGGCAGGGACCCGATCGAGAACGGATGAAGGGCAAGCGAGATCGGACGTTACTCGCCGTCCTTCTGGCTTGCGGACTGCGGCGGCACGAACCTGCTGTTCTGACCGTGGATCACCTCCAGCAGCGTGAAGGTCATTGGGCAATCGTTGATTTGCGTGGGAAGGCCGGTCACGTTCGGACCGTGCCCGTCCCCGAATGGGTGCGGGGTCTCCTGAATGAATGGATGAACGCTGCTGGAATCAGAAGCGGTCGCCTTTTCCGTCGCGTTAGTAGCGCGGGGAAGGTCTGGGGCGAAAAGTTACGGAGAAGCTCGTCTGGCACGTCGTTAAGGAGTTCGCGACGAAGATTGGCGTGAACAAGCTCGCGCCACACGATCTCCGGCGGAGTTGTGCTCGACTCTGCCGCTGGCGGCGAGTTGGAGCAGATCCAGTTTCTCCTCGGCCACGTCTCGGTGCAGACAACCGAGCGGTACCTCGGCTGCACGCAACGGCTCTCATCCGCCGTCAACGACTGCATCGGCATCGAGCCTAAACCCTGACGCATTCAGCTCTCGGAGGATTGCCGGCCATACGCCCAGAGCCGACAGACGTCCATATCCACGGTTTGGGCGTTTTTGCGGACAAGTGACGGTTCGCCATTGCGAAATAGACTTGCCAATACCAATATCTTGTCCGGTTTCCCACCTGGTTCACTGCTATTCTTAAGGGCGCAGTTGGAACGCTCCATGAGCGAACGACAAGCCCTTTTCATCAGCCACGCATCCCCGGAAGACAACGCCTTTACGCTCTGGCTCGGCGCAAAGCTCGCGGCGACGGGCTATGAAGTCTGGGCTGACGTTTTGCGTTTGACGGGTGGTGATGACTGGCAGCGCAAGCTGGAAGATGCCTTGCGAAACCGCGCCTGCAAGGTCCTTCTGGCCGCTAACCAGAAATCCGTTGAAAAACAAGGCGTTAGGAACGAAATCCAGATCGCCTCCGATGTGGCCAAAAAAATCGGCGACCCAAGGTTCATCATTCCGCTCAAGCTGGGACCGTTCGACGCACCCTTCCTCATTGCGCACGCCCAATACATCGATCTCAGTCATGGTTGGTCTTCCGGCCTGCATGAGCTGCTGGCGGCGTTGCAGGACGAGTACAAGGTCCCGCTGTCCAGCGAACCCTCTACCAAGGTATGGAGCTCGTTGCAGGCGATGTACAGCAGAAAGCTGGAACAGTGTCCTGAGAACTTGATCTCAAATTGGCTGCGCGTGAGGAGGCTGCCAGATAAGCTCTACTACTACCGAAACGCGGATTTGAGAACCCACGATGTCAGCCTGTCATTGCCAAAGGTTCCATACGGTGACGGGTTTGTGACGTGTGAGGAGCACTCTGTACCGGGCGCGAGTAATATGTCGCTCAGCCTGGCCCTCGGCGTCGGCTGGTCGGAACTCGGCATCTCGTCCGAAGAAATGCGAAAGATGTTCGCCAACCTGGCGAACCATGGGATGGAGCTGTTCCTGAAGTCACGGGGATTGCCGTCCTTCGAAATGGCAAATGGCCGCCTTGCATGGTGGTTCGACGGAGAAAAGCCTGACACGCGCCTGACGTTTCGATGGGGTGATCTCAAAGGCAGCCGTGTGCTGCGGGGTGTCTCCGAGAAACGCAAGGTGCAATGGCATTTTGGCATCTCTTCGCAATATCACGGCGGGGCTGTCCGGTACTTTCGCGTGCGCACGCGGCTCCTGTTTTCTGAGGACGGAAAAACGGCGTTGCCGGGAAAACGTACGCACCGGACGCGGAAATCGTTCGCCAAGGGATGGCGCAATGCCCGTTGGCGGGACATGCTCCTCGCCTTTTTATTTTGGTTGTCGAATGGCGAGTCCCTGATTCGGCTTCCGCTGCATCCGACGGACCATCTTCTCGTCGAGGTTCCACCGCTGATGTTCGTCAGCCCGATAGGCATAAGCGAAGGCGAGGAGGAACAGATCAATGAAGACGAGACCAGCGAAGAAGAATCCGGCGAAGAGCTCACGGATGACGACGAAGAACCCGAATCGGACTTTGAGGACTAGCCGGAAATCGTCGCCTGAACGGGCCCGCCCGTCGGAGACGGAGCGAACCGAACTGTGGCATATTCCAGAGCCGTTGCTGGAATTCGCTCACGGCCAGATGGTCGAATACCCACGTGACGGGTTATATCTGTTCGGCCCGTGCGACTCGCAAAAGCGGCCTGGCGTGACGCGCTACGGCGTGATCGGCACACGCGAAGGTGTCGAGCGGTTCAGGCGCTTTTCAGCGAAGATGCGCGGGTACATTCCTGTCCCTGTCCCGGGACCCCGCAGCCGCAAAATAGAACCGCAGCACGTTCCGTTTCCCGGCTTTCAGGAAGCCTTCAACAGCGAATGGCCGGAGAAGCCCTTGACCGTCATCCAGGATATTCAACTGCAAGAGATCGAGGACACGATTCGCATTCAGAATCGGCATGAGGCTATCCATGGGTGCGTCGACCTGTTCGTCTCGCGGTTGGAGCAGGAGGAGAATCGCCAAGAAGCGCCGCCGAGCTTTTGGTTCGTGGTCATCCCGGAAATCGTCTACGAACTGGGCCGGCCGCAATCGCGAGTGCCCCGCATGGATGCCGTCGCTGGAACCGTTACGATTTCGAAGAAAAAGGCTGAGGAACTGAGGGTCGCGCCGAGCCTGTTTCCGGAGGAACATGAAGGCGCTGACGTCTACGAATACGCCACGAACTTCCGGCGGCAGTTGAAAGCGCGGCTCCTGAAACACAAAATCGTGACGCAGATACTCCGAGAAACCACCCTGGCGCCGGAGGACTTCACAAAGGCGAATGGGATGCCGCTACGGCGTCTCGAAGATCACGCCACGGTCGCCTGGAAGCTGGGTACGGGAGCGTATTACAAAGGCGGAGGGCGGCCATGGCAACTGGCGCACGTCCGACCGGGCGTGTGTTACGTCGGGCTAGTGTACAAACGGAGCGATTTAAGCGCGGACGTCCGGCACGCATGCTGCGCGGCGCAAATGTTTTTGTCAAACGGCGAAGGTGTAGTTTTCCGGGGAGCGCCGGGATCATGGTACAACCCAGATTCCAAGCAGTTCCACATCGATGAAGCTTCGGCGAAAGGATTGATCGCACTCGTCATCGCGGAGTATCGGCTTCAGCACGATTCACCGCCGAAGGAGTTGTTCATCCATGCATCTTCCAACTTCGCAGACGAGGAATGGGCCGGTTTCGAAAAGGGCGCAGGAACTGAAACCAAGGTACTGGGGATTCAGATTTCCGACGCCTATGAAGACCTCAAGCTGTACCGGATGGGAAACTATCCGGTCATTCGCGGTACGGCTCTGCCTCTTGGTGACAGGAGCGCGTATCTCTGGACATCGGGATTTGTACCCCGTTTGGACACATATATGGGGCCGGAAACGCCTAACCCCATCATGGTGAGGGTGCAGCGAGGAGAATGCGATTTACGGGGCGTTCTGTCTGACGTCATGGGACTGACGAAGATTAACTTCAATTCGTGCCTGTTCAATGATCGAATGCCGGTCACAATCCGATTCGCCAATGAGGTCGGGGATGTCCTGATTTCCGCGCCGATGGACGGCGAACCGCGATTGCCCTTCAAGTTTTACATTTAGAAAAACGACTGGACCTCCCGCGCGCCGCAAGTGCGATGTCATGACGCCAGTCATGGCCGCGTGATACGGCGAGGGAGAAGGATTGGAACGATAAAAGCGCCTAGGCCGCCGATTCACGTTAACGGGTTGTCGGCATCCCCTCGAAGGCGCGGTCTGGGCGAATCACGCGCGACTCGCATAAAGCTGGGATTGGTGACGCGGGTGAAATCGGCTTCTCGGAAGTTTCATAACTCTGTGATCTAGATCACATCCGTTCTAGAGAGTCAGGGGTTGAGCGCTATGTCATCTCGATGTCATCCGGTGCATTCACGTGCTGATACAGGTCAGCAGCGACGGAACACAATGGAAGCAGAATCAACCATTTGAGCCAGGGCGACATAGGCCGTCACGGTATACAACGCTTTCGATTCCCGTTAGCGCTACCATCCACGCATTTGATCGGAAGTTGGGGTTGGGCAATGCGCCCTTAATGCCGTCTTGACCGTTGCTTTTCCGAATCGTTGCTAAGCGACTCCCGCTCTTTGGCCGCGACCTACCAACGTGAAGAGGAGATTACGCGGAAATCCGGAACAACGACTCCTTATCCCGCCCACCAAAGAGCTTGGGAAATGCGCCAGTAAGGTCACCTATGAGCAGCGGCTTACGGGCGGGTGCTCAAAGTGCAGACGGTATCTCGCTCGGGCCGGTGCGGAGAATAACCGACCTATTCTCCGCAGGGAAAGCGGAGAATGACTTGCTAGGTGCGGAGATTCTGGGCTATAATATCCGCAGGAACTGCGGAGAATGTATATCCACGAGCTCAAAGACTGGCCCAAGTTCCACTGGAGCACCAAAAAGATCGCCGGGCCTCTGGCGTCGGTCAGCCGCCGACAAGGCCGCCTGATCGGCCATATGGAGGCACTCGGGTTCAAACTCCAGCAGGAAGCTGTCCTGCAAACCCTCACCTCGGACGTTCTCAAAAGCAGCGAAATCGAAGGCGAGAAACTCGACGCCATACAAGTCCGCTCCTCCATTGCGCGCCGCCTCGGCATGGACATCGGCGCCCTGAAGCCGGCAGACCGCAACGTCGAGGGCGTGGTCGAGATGATGCTCGACGCTACGGGAAACTACAAACAACCTCTCACCTCCGAACGGCTGTTCGGATGGCACGCGGCGCTGTTTCCGACCGGCCGCAGCGGGATGAGGAAGATCAGAACCGGCGCCTGGCGCGACGACAGCGAAGGGCCGATGCAGGTGGTCTCCGGCCCCATGGGAAAGGAGCATGTTCACTATGAAGCCCCGAAGGCAAACCTCGTTGACCGGGAAATGACATCATTCCTGGACTGGTTCGAGGGGGACAAGAAGATCGATCCCGTCCTTCGGGGAGGCCTCGCACATCTCTGGTTCGTGACCATTCACCCGTTCGACGACGGCAACGGACGCATTGCGCGCGCGATCGCGGACATGGCTCTCGCACGGTCCGAAGATAGCCCGCGACGGTTCTACAGCATGTCGGCACAAATCCAGAAAGAACACAAAGACTATTACGACATTCTGGAACGTACGCAGAAAGGGACGATGGATGTCACTCCCTGGATGGAATGGTTTCTCGGCTGCCTTGGCCGCGCCCTTGATGGGGCCCAGGAAACCTTGGGCGCTGTTTTCGCCAAAGCCCGCTTCTGGGATCGCATCAAGAAGGATGTGAAGCTCAACGACCGCCAGCGGCTGGTGGTCAACCGCCTGCTCGACGGATTCGAAGGCAAACTCACAACCTCGAAATACGCCAGCCTTACCAAGTGCTCACAGGACACTGCTCATCGTGACGTTCTCGCCCTGGTCGATCAGGGCATTCTCATCCGCAATCCCGAAGGTGGGCGAAGCACGAGCTATTCGCTAGTCCAATCGCAACAACGGAGCAGCTGACAGGAAGACGACCCGATCCTAACCGTCTTTGCTAGTGTGCCAGCGGGTCCGGCCGCATCTGGAACTTGACCAACTTGCTGGTGGTCCCTTTGCCGCCTTCCATGTGGAAGGGCGCTCGCGTCGAGATCGGGGTGTAAATGCCCTTCCCCTTCCAGCCGGCGTTCGGATTGTCGATGCGGCCGTCCAGGCCCTTCGCGTAGTAACCCATGGGATACGGCACCCGCAGCGTGATGAACTTTCCGTCCACCAGCACCAGCAATCCCTCGGACAGATTGCCGGTCGCCAGCGGCGCGTCCTTGCCGACGCCCAGCATGTCGAACCGGTCGACAAAGTTGTAGTAGGCCGACTCGGCGCTCGCGTTCTCCACCGCTCCCTTGTAATTCGGACCCGGGAACGGATAGAGCGTCCAGCCTTCGGGACAATGCTGTCCTGTCGCGGCAGCCGGGCCGTTGAGCGGGGCCTTGCACTTTCTGCGGTCGAAGCTGGCATAATGTCCGCTCGACAGCGGGGCCCAGACGACGCCCTTGCTGTCGACGTCCATGCCGCGAGGCGAGAAGCCTTGCACGGGCGCCTTGGGGTTGTTCCATGGCACCTCGTAATACTCGGCCAACGCCGTCTCGGGCGGGTGCGATCCGGGGATGAAACGAACCAGCGCGCCGGGCATTCCCATCACCGATCCCCACACCGAGCCGTCCGGCGCCGGCGCGACGCCATAGAACGAGACGTTGATGCGCTTGTCCTTGGCTGGATCCGCCGGCTGATTCGGTTCCGTGTAGGCGTCGCGCTTCCCGTTCCCGTTGTAATCGAGCACGAACGCGCTCCAACCCTGCGCTGTCTTCTCATCATGGGTCTTATCCCAGATCTTGGTGTCGAACCATCCCTCGATGCCGGCAGGGCCGAACGACGACCACAGCACACCGTTGTCGTCGAAGTTCACATGACCCCACGTAAAGCAGGTGTCGATGGTGGTCGTCTCTTTGGTCTTGGGATCATAAAGCTCCAGGCCCCGGTCGCCTCGGGCGATCGGGAACAACTTCGCCGACGGATGATCCGATCCCGCCTGGCACCATGCCGGCGACGCGGGCTTCCGGACGCGCGCCGCGGCCCATACGCGAGACTGCTTATCCATCGAGAAGCTGTGGACCGACGTCTGGCTGTTCCAGATCGCTTCGTCGCCCCAATACGGCGAGGGCGCGGCCGGCTTCGTGGCGAAGGAACTCGGCGTCTGCGGATCGCGAACCTTCAGCTTTATTTGGCTGGTCACGTTGGTCTTCGGATCGAGGACCGTCAGGTAATCGCCGCTCTCTTCGAGCGCTCCATAGATGGGGCCGTTGGGGTTCACAGTCGGATTATTCTTGTCGCTCGCGATGGCGTCATGCAGATAGACTTTCGGATCGGCCCAGTCCCAGAGCGTGACGACCACGTTCCGCTCCTTTCCTTGAGGACGCGAAGGAGTGGCGGATGGCAACTCGCCATGGGCAACGCGATCGGTCCAGTCCGCATACATCGCCAGCGCGCGCTGACGGCCGACCTGGTCGAAGCGGGCGCTCATGCCACCGCCCGCCTGCCCTGCCTTAATCCGAAGGTCCCATGCGGCTTTCGAGTCGGCGGTCTTGCTGAGGATACTCTGGGGAATCTCACGCGTGGCCTTGTCGCCCATCTGATGACAGCCGGTGCAGCCGTCCGTGTTGACGATGTCGCGAATCCATTGGCCCTGGCTCTTGACGTTAGGAGAAATTCCGTTCCCCGTGGGCCCCGTGCCCGGGAAATCGCTCTTAGGTGGCACTTGCAGCAATGAGAACCAGTACAGCGCGGGATAGTATTCGCTTGCGGCCTTCTTGTCCGGCGCCACGACGGCTTTGAGGTCAAGAGTCTTGCCCGGCGTGGCTTTGACCTTCGCCGAATCTACCAGCCCGTAGCCGCGAACCCACACACTGTAGTTCGCCTTGGGAAGGTCCGGCACCAGGTACCGCCCCCGGTCATCCGTGACTACGATCCGGACGAATTTTGTGGGCAGGTCCGTGGTTTCGGCGATCACCCAGACTCCCGCCTCGGGGCCGTTGGTGCTGGTCACCACCCCACCCAGATCGGAACTGCCAACCGCGACGGTCTCGCTCTTGCTTTGGGCCGTAACCAATCCCGCCAGCGCAACGGTCAGGAGCCCGGCGAGCGCGATCGCCATCCCCGCATGAACAGCTTTTTTGTTCATCATGTCAGACCTCCTTCAACGGTCGAATCACGAACTGATCCGTCGTCAATCATACTTCAATTCTTGGAACCAACTGGGGGGTGGAGGCACGAGTCGCGTCATCCTGAGCCGAGGAAGCGCGTATGAGATTCTTTGTATGACATGGCACCGAAAGCAAAGAAACCAGCAAAGAAGAAAAGTGGTTCCCAGACGGTCGAATCCGCGTCCCGGCTGATCGACGCGAAAGTCCAGGGGCTGGGCGACTGGCGCGGAGAGATGCTTGCCCGCCTCCGCGCGTTGATCCAGCAAGCCGACCCCGAAGTCGTCGAGCAGTGGAAGTGGGAGACACCTGTGTGGTCCCACGACGGCATCATCTGCACCGGGGAGACTTACAAGAATGTCGTAAAGATGACGTTCGCCAAGGGGGCCTCGCTCGAGGACCCCTCAGCTCTCTTCAATTCCAGTCTCGAAGGCAGAGTGCGGCGCGCCATCGACTTCCGCGAAGGCGAAAAGGTGGACGGGAAGGCTCTGAAAGCCCTTATTCGCGCCGCCGTGGCGCTGAATACGTCCTCAGCCTAGGCCAGAGCTTTTCCGTACAGTGCGAGCAAACGGCTCCAGGCCTTCTCGGCCTGCTCCATGTTGTAGACGTTGGTATCCGGCGGACACCAGCCGTGCATCGTTGGATACACTTCGATTTCCGCGGGCAGGCCCGCCTTGGCGAACGTGTCCTTCAATACAGTCTTATCGTTCGGAGCCTGCTTGTCATCGCTCTCCGCGATCGCAATGAGGAACTGGGCCTTGCTTTTCGCGGCTCCCGGCAGGTTAGGCACCAGATTCGCACCATGGAAGGTTGCCACGGCACCGACACGATCGGGCACGGCCGCCGCCGTGCGGAACGCAAGGAATCCGCCCATGCAGTAGCCCTGGGTTCCAATCTTGCGGTTTTTCGCCACCGAAGCCTGCTGATCCAGCCACCCGATGAACGCCTTCGCATCCGTCGTGGTGGTCGCCTCGGCCAACGACTGCATGAGCGGCATTACTTCTGGGATAGGGGTTGCGGCGCCCTTGGACGCGGTCGGGGCTGGTTGCTTACGGTAGAACGGATTCACCACCAGCACCGAATAACCCGATTCGGCGAGACGCTTGCCCATCTGGCGGAACGCCGGGCGCAGCCCGAAGATATCCGGCCACACCACAACGCCCGGGGCCGTGCCGGCCGAAGGATGCACGAAGTAGCAGTCCGCGGTGCCGTCCGGCGTCTTCACCTTCACTTCCGATTCGGTCACGGTAACTGCGTTCGCGACTTTGGGCAGCATCATGGCAATGCCGGCTCCCAACATGACGCCAAATTGCTTTCGCGTCACCAGACCGCGAGCCTGGAAATACTCTAGTTCTTCTTGTGAATGATCCCGATCGCACATAATTCGCTCCTTATCAACCTGGTTAGAAGGTAGACTGCACGCGTACTGAATATTCTATAACCACTGGGTCTCCTGTGGGTGCCGCGCTGTGATTGCCTTCCCGGAGACTTCCCGGCTGCGATAGAATTTGCCATGACGTATTGGCAGCGATGGATTCGGCGGCCGCAGACCACGTGGCTGCGCAAGGCGACCTTCCAGATTCATTTGTGGAGCGGCATCGGCATCGGCCTGTACGTGCTGTTGGTCAGCCTGACTGGCAGCATCCTCGTGTATCGGAATGAGCTCTACAGAGTGGCGACCCGAGATCCTGTCATCGTCGCTGAATCGGGACCGCGGTTAACCGATGAGCAATTGAAGGGAGCGGCAACACGCGCCTATCCCGGATATACAGTCCTCAGCGTCGGTCAGGTGCGGAATCCCGATCAGGCCGTCGATATTGCCCTCAGGAGCCACGCCGGCCTCAAGAATCGACTCTTCAATCCGTACACGGGAGCGGATCTGGGCGATTCGGTGCCGCTCGGCATCCGGCTGGTTTCGAAGCTCCTGGAGTTGCACGACGATCTGCTCGGCGGGAGAACAGGCCGCAAGATCAACGGCATCGGCGCGGTCCTGCTGGTGGTCGTCTCACTCACCGGAATCGTCGTTTGGTGGCCGGGGATCCAGACGTGGCGGCGAGGGCTGACCCTTCACCGGAACGTCGGGTGGCAACGCTTCAACTGGGACTTGCACAAGATGATGGGCTTCTGGACCTTCGGCGTGATCTTGCTGTTCGCCATCAGCGGAGCCTATCTTAGCGACCCCGAGCGGTTTCAGGACCTGGCCGACCGGATCGAGCCACTCACGGACGCCAATTCCAGATCGCGCATCGTCGACCAGGTGATCTATTGGCTCGCCTACCTGCATTTCGGCCGCATTAACGGCATCGGGATCCCTTGCAAGGGTCCCGGCGTCTGCGACTCGGCGACCAAGCTGACTTGGGCGGTCTTCGGACTCGCGCCCGCGGCGATGGTCGTGACCGGCGCGATCATGTGGTGGAACCGTGTGGTCCGCAAAAAGCTGAAAAGAGTCTGAGCGGACCTTCAGAACGTAACGCGCGCTGCTTCGGCGAGAACCATCTCTTTGTAGACGGGGAGCGCCCAGCCTTCTTTCACGAGCTCGTCGTATCTTTGCGCGACCTTGTTGTAGTAGTCCTTCGGATTCTTGTAGAGCTTCTTCAGCTGATCCTTCGATAGCGCGGATTCGAAGTTACCGAGTCCGCACAGCTGCGCGTCGGGATCCTGGCCGTTGATCCGGCGCTCCGCGATGAAGTGGTTGGGGTTCGGAATCCGCGGATCGGCGGCTTCGTCCGGAACGTGGAAGCTCTTTGCGGGCACATCCACGTAGGTGTTGCGGATCCCGCCTTTCACGTTTCCAAACTCATCCAGCGCGAGCAGCACGCCCTTATCGCGGTCGAGCTTGGGCTTGTTGTCCGGGTTGAAATCGACGTAAAACCGGTCGGCATGGGGAGGCGCGACGCCTTTGTCCACCCACGCGAAAAGCTTGTCGAGAGCGACAGCCATTTCCGCTCCAAGTGGATACCTGCTGATCGGATATTTGCAGGGATCGGGATAGTACTGACCGGCAACGCGCGCATCGATATGGGCCATGCCGGCAAATTCATACACGCGAAGCCTCTCGTTGTCCGGCTGCGTGGTCCCGTTCCCCGAGAACGCCTCGCGCATAGTGGGCACCAGGATGGTGGGGACATCGATCACCGGAATCTGACCGTTGGCGCTGGTGGGCATGAACCCGTCGTAAATCGGCTTCATGTCAGCCAATCTCTGCGCCATGTGAGCGTTCGTGAGGTAATTCTGAGCCACGGCCGCCGAGGCGGAGGAACCGGCCAGAATCATCTTTCGCACTGCGAAGCCGATCAGTGGATTGTCTTTGTGGTTTGACTTGATGAGCGCGCCCACCTGCGCGAGGATATCGTTGGTCGCCCCGTTCGGCACGACCAGGTCCTTGTAGCGAGCCTGATTCGCCGAGGCGAGTCCCGCAGGCGTGGTGGTCAGGATCTCGAGCCCAATGACTCCGTTGGTCATGGCATATACCTGCGTAAAGTGAAACACCCACGGATTGCCGCTCGGATGCATCGATTCGGCAAGAATCAGGCCGTTGAATTTCGTGTTGTCTTTGGATTTGCGGATGACGATACGGGTCTTGTACGGCGTGCCGCTGGTCGTCGTTCCCGAGACGAAGTATTCCTTGGCTTCGTAATTGAATTTCGCGTAGGTGTCTTTCGGCGCGACGTTAGTTTTCTTTGCGTCGTCATAGCTGTCCATGAAGGTCTCGAAGAACTCGCCGGGACCGGTGACTTCAACGGCAGAAGGTATGGGAGTGACCACCTGCTTGACCGGTTCGATCGGCTGAGCGGCGCGTCCACCGCCGCGTCCACCCCGGCCGCCACCCGGAGCTCCAGCAGGGGCGCCACCTTGCGCCGGGTTTTGTCCGGGCACTGGAATCGGCAATTGGCCCGAAACGTTCATGACGCTGGCGGCTGCGACAAAGATGGTCAGTGCGATTTTTTCTGGTAAGCGAGTCATGGCTTTCCTCTCACGATGTGTTTCCGCGACCTCTCAGGTTACAGCAGTCGGCATCTCTCGTGGAATCCATCCCGCCGGGTGTAAGCTCGGCCGGGGTGTTAGCTCAAATGATGCCTGCCCATTGGATCACGATTCAAGTGATCCTCGTTTTTTTCCTGGCCACTCTGGTTCGCTCGGCACTTGGATTCGGAGAGGCCTTGATCGCGGTCCCGCTGCTGGCATTCGTGATTCCGGTCGAGGTCGCGGCTCCCGCTGCAGTGCTCGTCTCGATCACCGTCGCTCTCATCATCGTGATGCAGGATTGGCGCAGGGTGCACGTGAACAGCGCGTTATGGCTGGTGGTCCCAACGTTCTTGGGTATTCCGCTGGGGCTCCTGTTGTTAAAGTCGTTTCCGGAACGAATCGTCGAGGCGATCCTCGGTGTGCTGGTGGCAGCGTTCGCTCTGTACTCTCTATTAAGCCGCCGCAATCATGAACTGAAGAACGACCGGCTGGCGGGATTTTTCGGATTCACCGCGGGCGTCCTGGGAGGCGCGTACGGGATAAACGGCCCGCCACTGGCGATCTACGGTTCGCTGCGCCGATGGTCGCCGGAACACTTTCGTGCGACGCTGCAAGCCTATTTCCTTCCCGCGAGCCTGGCGGGCATGGCCGGCTATTGGTTTGGCGGCCTGTGGACTCCGGCGGTGAATCATTTCTACCTTATGTCTTTACCGGGTGTCTTTGTCGCGATCTTTCTCGGACGAGCCATCAACCGGCGCATGCGGAGCCACCGTTTCATTTCTTACGTCCATCTAGGCTTGACGGCGATCGGCGTTCTGTTACTGCTGAAGGCCCTGTAAGATTGGCCTCCAAAGTGCATGGCTTCGTGCTATGAACAAGACACTAGGGATCGTTCTGATTGCGCTGGGTCTGGTTGGTCTGGTGTGGGGAGGATTTACCTACACAACCCAAGACAAAGTCGCCGACATCGGACCAATCGACATAACTCATGAGAAAACACATTCGGTTCCGCTGCCTCCGATTCTGGGCGCGATAGCCTTGCTGGGCGGCGTGGCACTCCTCGTAACCGGGAAAAAAGCCATCGGTTGAAACAGTATGCCGCGAGAAGGATCTAACGGAAAACCATGACTACGAAGCCCGCACAAGCAAAGAATCAGCCGTTTGTGACAGACATTCAGGAACTTCGCAAGCGCGCCCGCCAGCACATGGAGGACGGCGCGGTCACCAGCGCCTATAAAGCCGACCGGGAAACGGTGATCCGCATTCTGAATGAGGTCTTGGCCACGGAGATCGTCTGCGTGCTGCGGTATAAGCGCCATTACTACATGGCCAGCGGCATTCACGCACAAGCGGTAGCCGAAGAATTCCTCGAGCACGCAAAAGAAGAGCAGTCGCATGCAGATATTGCAGCCGAGCGGATCAACCAATTGGGCGGCGAGCCCAACTTCAATCCCGAAGGACTGGCCACCCGCAGCCATTCGCAGTACGTCGAAGGCAAGAATCTCCTCGACATGGTTCGCGAGGACCTGGTCGCCGAGCGGATCGCGGTGGAGTCCTACAACGAGATCATTCGCTACCTGGGCGATGACGACCCGACCACCCGAATCGCGATGGAGCAGATCCTATCCAAGGAAGAAGAACACGCCGACGATATGAAAAAACTGCTCGATACGCTGAGCAAGGACGAACGGTTTGCCGACGCGAAGGCGTAGGAGGTTCTAGTCGCTCATCAGAAAAAGACACGGGCGCTGATCCTCCCAGGGGGTGGACTCCCAGAGGTGCTGCAGGATTGTGTACACCATGAGTCCGGTTTCTCCTTCGCCCAGCAGGAAGTAGCGGAAGGATTGGCGCATTAGATTTTGCCGGCTCAGCCCGATATAGATCGCAGCCGGGTGCAGCAGTTCGCTGATATAGGCAACTGCATTCGCCTTCGCGACCGCTTGCGACGCTTCCACCAGATACTGGCCGGCCTCTTCCCTTACCTTAATTTCCAGGGGCGACAAAAACTCGCTGCGATTGTCCAAGAGGCGGACGTGAACAAACGCTATTTTGCCATCGACGTTATAGTACTTGCGCAGCTGCTCCGCACGGGCAGTTCGAGCCTCCAGGGCCAGACTGCTGATCGGCACCATGTTCACTTTCGTATCGACCAGCAGCTTCCACAGCCGTTCCGACTCGGCATCGTGGAAGCGGTGGCCACCCACGCGGAGCTCCTTCGCTCGCCAATACCGACTGATACCGCTCACGGTCAAGATAAACAGGATGAAGAAGCTCGCAATGATAATCCCGTCGGTGCGCTCCACGATGTTCGCGGCGGTGGTGTAGGCAAAGACCACAACCACGCCCCAGCAGTACAGGCTGAGGGTTCGCGAGCGCTCCTTCCATAACGAAATCGACGCCGCCACGGCCGCCGAGAGCATCAGGACCAGCACTCCCGTGGCATATGCTCCGCCTTGGGCTTCGACATTCGCCTTGAAAGCGAGAGTGACCACTACGTCGAACGCAAACAACACCAGCACCAGCGGGCGGGCATAGGCCACCCACTCCGGCGCCAATCCGACACGAGGCAGATAGCGTGGGACCAGATGCAACAATCCGGCCATGGCCGACGCGCCCGCGAACCACAGCACCAGGATCGTCGAAAGGTCGTAGACCGAGCCGAAGATGTTGCCCAGATACTCATGCGCCAGGTAGGCGATGGCGCGGCCGCTGGCCGGGCCGCCTTCCCGGTAGGCGTGTTCCGGAATGAGCAGCGCCGATACGAAGCTCGAAACCAGCAGCAGCACGCTCATGATGATCGCGGCCGCCGCCAGCAATTTGCGAGTGTTCCGGATGCGCCCCATGGGACGATTCGTGGCCGAGTCGGTCTCCTCTCCGCCGATCAGAGGCATCACGGACACGCCAGTTTCGAACCCGCTCAGCCCCAGTGCCAGGCGTGGGAAGAGAATCGCCGCGCCGAGAGCCAATTGCGTCCAGTCGCCCCGCGCGTGGAGAGCCTCCTCCCACCGAGGCAGCGCGAGCGGATGTGTGCTCACTTCGACCAGTGCCCGGCCAAGGACCACCACATTGAGCAGCAGGTAAGGAACGCAGGCAGCCGTGGCCAGCTCAATGGCTTCGGCGAAGCCCTTCAGGAACACGGCCGCCAGCAGTGCCAGCAGGACCAGGGTCACACGCAGGTTTGCGTTGCCGAGCAGGGGATGCAGGAATGGATTCTCGGTGGCGTGCCGCGCTGCGTCCGAACCGGACAGAGTCATGGTAATGATGAAGTCGGTGGTCGCGAATCCCAGCAGAACCAGGACCATGAACTTTCCCCACCATCCGGGCAGCAGATTTTCCAGCATCGCGATGGAACCCAGTCCCGCAAAGGAGCGCCCTGACACCTGCACATAGATGGGCAGAGCGCACAGGAGCGTCACGGCCACCAGGATCGCGGTCGCGATAGGCGAAAGCGCGCCGGCCGCAAGCAGCGCGATACCCGGCTGGTATCCGAGTGTCGAGAAATAATCGACGCCGGTGAGCCAAATGACCAGATACCACGGATGAGATCCGTGCTTGTCGCTACGCGGGTCGCGGGATTCGTCCCGGCGTAGCCACTCTCGCCAAGATGCCATATTGTTAGTGTGGTTCCGAAAACTTGAACAAGGATAGCAATGAAGAAGATCGATCCCGATGATTTTCGTGTCCGGCCTGGCAAGAAGGTCGATTTGGACAAGTGGCCGACGAAGATCAAGCCTGAGTATCACTCGCAGGAAGAGTATCAAACGCTTCTCGCGGAGCACGTTCACCAACTGAGCGCCCTGCAAAGCCGGCTGTACGCCGATGACTCCTATGCGATGCTGCTGATTTTCCAGGCGATGGATGCAGCCGGCAAGGACAGCGCGATCAAACACGTGATGTCGGGCGTGAATCCTCAGGGCTGCCAGGTGTACAGCTTCAAACATCCCAGTCCCGAGGAACTGGACCATGACTTCCTGTGGAACGCGATACGGAAGCTACCGGAGCGCGGACGCATCGGCATCTTTAATCGCTCCTACTACGAAGAAGTACTCATCGTTCGGGTTCACAAAGCCATTCTGGACGCCGAGCGTCTTCCAGCCAAGCTACTCGATGAGAAACACATCTGGCGAGACCGGTATCGTTCGATCGTGAATCTGGAAGACCATCTTCACCGCAACGGCACCCGGATCGTCAAGTTTTTTCTGCATCTTTCCAAGGAAGAACAACGCAAGCGCTTTCTCAGCCGCATCGATGAACCGGACAAGAATTGGAAATTCAGCGTGGACGACGTCAAGGAGAGAGAATCCTGGAACCACTATATGAAAGCGTATGAGGAATGCCTCGGCGCAACCAGCACGGCGGCCGCGCCTTGGTACGTCGTCCCCGCCGACGACAAAGCGACCACGCGCCTGATCGTGTCGCGGATCGTACTGGATACGTTCAAAGACTTGAAATTGGGATACCCGCAACTCAGCCCGGAGCGCCTGCAGGAATTGCAGAAGATCCGTAAACTGCTCGCTAAGTAGCGGCGCCGGCTACCGTGAGTTCAACTGTGGATCCAGCCAGCCGCCAGGATCTTCCATGAGCGCTGCGGCCTCGGCCGGTCCCCAGGTGTTCGGCTCATATTCGTAGACCGGAGTCACATCGCCCAAAATAGGATCGACGATGCGCCATTGGGCCTCAACCTGATCCGCGCGGGCAAACAGGATGGGATCGCCGCGCAGGGCGTCGCCCAAAAGGCGTTCGTAAGGGGACATTTCGTCGGCGCGTTGGTGCATCGCGATCAGCTCGACATCTTCGCCCTGCATGCGTTCGCCGGGACGTTTCACGCGCATGCCAAGCGCGATGATGACCTCGGGGCTCAGGGATAAGCGAAAACGATTCGGCGAGCCGAGGCCTTTCTCTTCGAAGGTGTCGAGAGGCGGCCGCCTCAAGGTGACATTCACCTCGGTAGCGGTAACCGGCAAGCACTTGCCGGCCCGAATGTAGAAAGGAACGCCTGCCCATCTCCACGTGTCAATGAACAGCCGGATGGCGGCATAGGTCTCCACGCGCGAATCCCGGGCGACGCCTTCCTCCTGCCGGTAGCCTTTGAACTGCCCCCGGACAATGTCTTGAGGGGTGAGCGGCCGCACGGCTTTGAGGATTCGAGCTTTCTCATCTCGAAGCGCATCGGGCTCTTGTCCGGCGGGAGGATCCATCGCCAGGCACGCCAACACTTGTAAGAGGTGGTTCTGAATCACATCCCGAACGGCTCCCGCTTCTTCGTAAAACCGGCCTCGCCCTTGGATCCCGAAATTCTCGGCCATCGTGATCTGCACCGAGCGGATGTGGCCGCGATTCCATAGCGGCTCGAGAAATCGATTCGCGAACCGCGTGTAGAGAATGTTCTGGACAGGTTCTTTGCCGAGGAAATGATCGATCCTGAAAATCGCTTCTTCCGGAAAGAACCGATCGAGAATAGCGTGCAGTTCCCGCGCCGAAGCGAGATCGCGACCGAACGGCTTTTCGACCACCACGCGCGCGCCTTGCGCGGATCCTGACTTGGCGAGTCCCTCCGCCACTGCGGCGAACATGCTGGGCGGAATCGCGAGATAGTGCAGAGGCCGTTGAGCGCTCCCCAGGACTTGGCGTAACTGCGTGAAGGTCGCTGCGTCGTTGTAGTCGCCGTCGACGTACTTCAGCAAGGCCGACAACTTCGCGAAGGCAGCTTCGTTGAGACCGCCATGCGTGGTGACACTGTCGCGGGCGCGCGTCTTGAGCTGGTCCAAATTCCAGCCGGCTTTGGCAACCCCGACGATGGGAATCGTCAGGTTGTGCCTCTTCACCAGCGCTTGAAGCGCGGGAAAGATTTGCTTATACGCAAGATCTCCGGTCGCGCCGAAAAAGACGAGAGCGTCGGACTGCGAGGCATCCACGCTTTAGTTATCGCACGAGTGTTCGGGTGAAAAAGGGGACAGGCTACTCTGTCCCCTTCTGTAAGCTCCTGACAGTCTCATGTCAACGTGGGAGTGGACAGAGCAGCCTGTCCCCCTTTTTCCGCGGGCAGGATGCAATCCTGCCCCACCAGCTATTGAATGACTTGGAACAGGTCCTGAGGAGGCGCGGCTTTCGGCTGCGGCATCTGCAGTTCCGGCATAGGGGCGGCCGAGAAAAGTTTGCGGCACGGGATCGCCAGCCAGCGCGCCCAGGAGTTGGCTTTCTTCTGACGGGCGCTATCGGTCGCGATACCCGTGCTCGCGTACATCTGACGGTACAGTTTCGAGATAAAGACGAACGCCAGACGAGCGCGAAGATTCGGTGTGCAGCGCGAGCGCTTCCAGACCGAACGGAAGCTATAGAACTGGTCCCACACGCCCTGGGTACGGGCTCGCAAGTCCTCCGAGGTCATGGTGGGATGCGGCATGAACATCTTCGGCCGCTTGTGCGCGGGAATCAACCAATAGCGGGTTATCGGGACACCATCCACCTGGGTCGGGTTGTCGCCCTGAGCTTTTTCCCACTTTTCGAAGTCGACCGTGCCAGGGAAAGGCGTCAGCATGACAAACTGCGCGAAGGTGAGTCCGGCCTTTTGTGCCAATTCCTGGGTGGCATCGAACGTATGCGGGCGATCGCTGGGCAGGCCGAAGATAAACGAGCCCAGGACATGCACGCCATGGTCGGAAAATGTTTTGAGCTGCTTCACCAGCTTGTCGCCGGAGAGGTTGAAATCTTTATAGACCGTTTTCAGTCCCTCGGGAGTAACGGCTTCCACGCCCACCAGCGCGCCCCGGATCCGGGCTTTCTTCATCGCATCCAGGAAGGCGGTGTCTTCCGCGGCCTCCATGGTGATCTGCGTGAAGAACGTCATGTCCTTGGGCAGCTCGGACAGCCGCTCCATGAGCTCGAAGCGCTCCGCGCGCATCGCCTCCAGCTGATCGACGCGAGCCTGGTTGTTCTGCCGCTTCGCATTCGCGATGTCGGTCAGCGTGACCGGATAAAAATTGTCGTCCGCCAGGGCAATGAAGCGAAACCCGCGGCGGCGTAGATCTACGATTTCCTCGATCACGGGGTTGGTCCCGCGTTGACGGGGACGCTGCCCATCCGTGCGCCACACGGAGCAGAATGAGCAGTGCTTCGCGCATCCGCGCACCGTCTGCACCGATGCCCACATATAACTGTTGGGCGGGAGCAAATCCCAGCGGGCTTGCTTGAACTCGCCCGCTTCCACTCTTCCGCCGTTATAGATCCGCTCGGGAGTGCCCGCCACACAGTCGCGAATTACTTTGTTCCAGACGATGTCGCCATCGCCCTTCACCACCGCGTGCGCACCGCCGCGTTCGAACGGCTCCTCGGAGTAGAGCGTGGAGTGGATTCCTCCGAACACAACCCAGGCTCCACGTTCGCGCGCCGCGCGCCCGACTTCATATCCTCGCAAGGCGTTGCCGGTGTGGATGCCGATGCCGACGACATCGCCGGGCTTAACGCGCTCCAGATTAAGGTGTTCTAATGTCTCGTCCCAGATCTCGGGATCGCCGAACGACTCGTCCGTCGCTGCGGCCAGCACATACAGCCATCGCGGCGTGATGACCGCTGTCCCGAACGCGGTATCGCTAGGATTTACAAGGTGAATGCTCATGTGTAGGGGGCCAACCTAGTGTAGCAGCTAGATTTAGGGCGATCTATGGGGGCCCGTCCAGGATCAAAGCAAGGCGTGCCGACGATAGAACCAGGACTTAACTACTTGTACCAGGACGAGGTATGTAACAGCCAGCAAAGCAATTGTCCCCAATAGTGACAGCGGAAGCGGAGTGAAACCCAGCAAAAGTCCAAGGGACGTGTACGGCAGCACGGTGGCGACGGTTACGGTGGCGAACACTGCGGCCAGCAAGGCCCGGCTGGGGCGGCTCTTCAAAGGGTTACCCGCCGTCCGGATCACGAATACGACCAATGTTTGCGTCGCCAGGGACTCCACGAACCAGCCGGTGTGAAAGAGCGGCGCGTTCGATGACGCGTGAAATACCCAAAGAAGGATACCGAAGGTGAGGAAGTCATAGATGGAGCTGATGGGCCCGATGATCATCATGAACTGGCGGATGAACGCGATCCTCCATCGCTTTGGCCGATGCAGCAGAGCGGGATCCACATTGTCGCTGGGGATGCTGATCTGCGAGACGTCATAGAGAAAGTTGTTCAGCAGGATTTGCGTCGGCAGCATGGGCAGAAAGGGCAGAAACAGGGATGCCGCGGCCATGCTGAACATGTTGCCAAAGTTCGAGCTGGTGCCCATGACGATGTACTTCATGATGTTGGCGAAGCAGCGCCGGCCCTCGATGATCCCGTCGTTCAAGACTTCCAGGTCCTTCTCCAGCAGGATGATTTTCGCGGCGTCCTTGGCCACTTCCACGCCGTTCGTGACCGAAATACCGACGTCCGCCGTGTGCAGCGAAGGAGCATCGTTGATGCCGTCGCCAAGGTATCCGACCACGTGCCCGCGTGCTTTCAGTGCCACGATGACCCGGTTCTTCTGCTCCGGAGACACACGGGCGAAGATCGCGCCATTCTCCGCGTGGTAGGCCAGGGCGACGTCGGCCATGGTGTCCACCTGGTCGCCGGTAACAATGCGATCGGTTGTCAGCCCGACGTCCTGGGCGATCTTCTGAGTCACATATTGGTTGTCGCCGGTCATGATGATTACCGAGACGCCGTTTTGCTTGAGCTCTGCCAGAACCGCGGGGATCCCCTCTTTGGGCGGGTCCAGGAACGCCGCGAACCCGGCCAAGGTCATATCTTTTTCGGCCGACACGCCATAGGCATCCTCCTTGTCGACCTTACGGACGGCGACCCCGAGAACGCGGAACCCGCCAGCGCTCAGATCCCTAAACGTCTTCGCGGCCTGAGTCCGATGGTTTTCGTCGAACGGTTGAGGCGATCCGTTAACCGTCACCGTCCGGCAGATGCTGAAGATGCTTTCAGCCTCGCCCTTGGTGATCAGCAGGCATTCGTCGCCATGCTTGACCACCACGGAAAGGCGCTTGCGATTAAAGTCGAAGGGGATCTCATCCAGCTTCTCGTATTCGACGATCTTAGGGTGCTCGTGTTTTAAGACTGCATCGTCCAGCGGACTCTTGATGCCCGCTTGGAAGAAGCTGTTCAGGTAGATAAACCGCAGAACATCATCGTCATCCTTTCCGTGAACGTCCACGTGCCGGTCGAGCACAATTTCGCCTTCAGTCAGCGTGCCGGTTTTGTCGCTGCACAGGATCTCGATGCTCCCGAAATCCTCGATGGCGGAGAGTTGCTTGACCAGGACTTTCTTCCTTGTCATCCGCCGCGCCCCCTGGGCCAGCGTGACGGTGATGATCATCGGCATCATCTCCGGCGTCATTCCCACCGCCAGCGCCACGGAAAAAAGAAACGATTCGAGTATCGGGCGGTGAAACGCAATGTTCACCAGCAAGACAAAGAGGACCAGCAGCATGATCACCCGGGTGATCATGATTCCGAAGCGCCGGATGCCGCGGCCAAACTCAGTCTCGGGCGGCCGCGTGGCCAGCCGCTGGGCGATCTCCCCGAAGGCCGTATTTTTCCCGGTGCAAGCAATGACCGCCGTACCGATTCCCGTCTGGACGGCGGTTCCCATAAACACCGAGTTGCTTGCGTCTGCGACTCCGTGTTTTCCCGGCGGCAAATCGCCACAAACTTTTTCGACGCACAACGATTCGCCCGTAAGCGCGGACTCGCGCACCTGCAGATCCTTGACCGATAGCAGACGGGCATCCGCCGGCACCAGGTCGCCCGCGTTGAGCCGGATAACGTCCCCGGGCACCAAGTCCGCAACCGGCAGTTCCTGGTCGCGTCCGTCGCGAATGACCTCGGCGGTGGTGGCGACCTGCTTTCGAATCTCCTCCACCGCATGCTGAGCCTGAAACTCCATGAAGAAGTTCAGCGCCACGCTAAGCAGGACCATGGAGATGATGATCGAGCCGCCCACCGGATCGCCCAGTGCGAGAGATACGCCGCTGGCCACCAGAAGGATGATGACCAAGGGGTTGATCAAGAAGCGGAGAAAACTGATCAGCGCCGCGAAGCGCGATTCCCTCACCAGGCTGTTTGGGCCGTAGAGGTCCAACCGCCGCTGCGCCTCTTCGGATGTCAGACCAGCCGGGGTCGCCTGGAGCAGGCCCAGCAGCTCCGGCTGGGACTTATTCCAGAAGCTCTTAAGGGGCATGGTTTGTTTGTCCGTACCCATCGTGTCCGATCATGACCTAGCAATTCGTGCACCCTGAGCTGTTCGGGGCATGGGACTAGACTTTGGCCACCAAAGTGCCAAAGAATTCGCCATGACCAACAGAGGATGCGTCGTACTTCTCGGAGACTTCTCGAACGAACGCCTGGATGTGGACTCGATCGGACGCGACTTCTGCTGGACCGTCGCCCAGGCATCAGACTTATCTGGGCTCAAAGAGATCGGCCGGACACGCACAGTGGTCGCCGTGCTCCTTCAGGCCGGAGAGCCCGATCTGGCCTGGCAGGGCGCATTACGGGCGATCCGCGCCGCAGCCCCGCGGGCGCGAATCATCATCTGCCACAAGGTTGATCAGGCCCATGCCCGCACGGAAATGGTGAACGCAGGCGCCTTCGGAGTTCTCCTGTCGCCACTCGCCCATTCCGAAGTCCGCCAGTCACTTGGGTTCGTCTGGGCATCGAAGATTACACCGCTAAAGCACGGTCCGCCGGTGACCGCCCAGCGTGTAAGTGCGGCATAGCGCCTGGGTCTGGGTGTGAGCCTGGGTGAAAGAACCCACTCTATCGACGCAATAAAGGCCGCCTAAAAGCTGCATGCAGGAACGTTCCCACGCTCAACAGTTCCCCCGCTAGAAATAGCCACCAAGCGAAGGGATGCGGCAGATTCCCAGCCAGCAAATACCGGAAATCCCAAGTGAACGACAAGATCACCAGCGCACCACCCAGGATTAATCCGATCCACTGACGGGGCTGGATGTACACGGGGCGATACAGAGCCGCCAGTCCACAGCCAATGATCGTCAACGATACGATAACCGGCGCGAGAACCGGCGACGCCCATGGTACCGGCAACAGGAACAGAAGATCCCAAGTCAGCAGCGATGCCGGCCAATCGATCCACAGTTTGAGAAACAGGTAAAACGATATATCCCAGACGCCGAAGGCGATCGAAAACGCCGGGAGCCACAGGGACCGTTCCCCGGCGACTAGCATCGCCGCCGCAGCCAGCATGACGATGGTCGCGGCCTCGCGGATCACCTCCACGTTCAGAAGCCGGCCGGTTTCCGGAGCCTCGGCCACCATCCGATCGCGATCCACCAGCGGAAACAAGTCGCCGGGACCCCGCCCGGGCGTCAGCCGCTGGCGTAAGGGCTCATAGAGCGCACGCAGATAAATAACGACCGCGGCCTCGACGTAGCCGAAGGATATGCCGAACAGAAACAGTCCTGCAACAATCCGTCGCATTCGGCCAGCCATACCGTATCGACCACACTAGCAGACCAGCTATGGAGAGTCGATTGCTTCGGAGAACGCGATGAAGGCGCAAGAAGGAACGATGCGCTGCTCGATGGCGGTCTTCTCATTCCTAACTTTCCACTCGGCCAGATACCTGTCGAAATGGTCATCCAGCCGATCGCTCGTCGCTGCTGAGTGGACGCCCAATTGCTTGGGGGCCATTCACATGAACACAAGAAACAGCTGGAAGTTAAGCGCGTTGACCTTCCTAGCGCTTTTTGTGGGGTTCGCCGCCCGCGCGGATGTGATTCACATTGACGACGGAGTGATTACGGGAGGAGGGGCGATTCGCGATGGCGGCGGCACACATTTCATCAGTGGTGTTCGAGGGCAGGATTTTTCGGTATATGGCACGACTTCATTTTCAAGTGACTGGTGTCTGTTTAACCGTCCTTGCCTTGCACCGGGGAGCTATTCAGTCTTGGACGGAGCAAGCGGTCCGCTCCCCGACACATATAGCCTGGGTGCCGGAGGAGGTAGCTTTGTCAAAGACGGGATCACGTACGCCTGCGACGTCTCTTCAGGCTTTCACGGCCCCGATAACACTTGCGGCTTCGAGATCTCCATCGCCTATATGCTCACCTTGCCCGACCCGGGTCCATCTCCACCAAGCCAGATCTTCTTGACAGCCCCGCTCACCGTTCATGCCAGCTTTGGAGGTATCGACGCCAATGGAAATACATTCTACTTGGACGCCAGGGGCATAGGCACGGCAACCGTTACACTTCAACATTACGGATTGGTAGATATGCCTCCATACTATTTTGTGCAAACAGCCCAGTATGACTTCTACGCCATCCCGGAGCCCGCAACGTTGACTCTGGCCGGACTAGGGCTGCTGGCGGTCGTCTGGTTATGTCGTCGCGGATCTAGTGCCGCCGGACGCACTTCGAGTACAGATCGGGGAAAACACCCTGCGGATCATACGTCTGCTTGAGCTGTTTGTAGCGCGGCTGATCGTAGATACTCCAGAACTCCGCCTCATCGTACCAAGCCGAGGAGTACAGTCCTTTGGCTCCACCGAGTTCCCTCGTCTTCCTTTCGATCTTGCGATTGAAGTGCCCCTTCTCGTGCGTGGACGGGATGACGTCCCAGAATCCGAAATTGACGTGCAGGCCTTCCCGGAGCGGGCTGAGGTCCCAGTGCCGGTTTGAATGCCGGGTTTTGAATGGGCACATCCACACCGGAGTGATGCCGATTTCCGATAGCAGGAAGTCAAAAAACTGTGACGCGTGCTCAATGGGTATATCCACGTCCTGGATCACCGACTCGGTGCCGCCCGAATCCGGCATGAGCTTGTAAGACCACCGCATGATCCGCTGGTAAGTCGCCGAGTTCAGGCCCCATTTGGCGAACCGCCGTACCGCGGGCTTTTGCACGTAGAAGTGCTTCGAACACCAGAACCAGTCCGTGTCCCAGCGCCAGATGTAATCCTTGGCCGTGAGCCAGTCCTCCGATTTCCGCTGGATGGACTTGTAGTAAATGTCCATATAAGTGTAGTCACTAACCGAGGAAACCTGATCTACAAATTCACCTTCGGTGAGGTACATTTCATCGCGCGAGAAGATCGTCCCGTCGAGATAATCCACTGCGCTATCGGCGCGCTCGGCGACCCGCGCAAAGTAGCTTTGGGGATCGCTGAACCGGGTGTGCGTCAAGTGCACGAACGGCTTGGCCGGGATCAGCCGAACCGTCAATCGCAGCGCGTAGCCCAGCGTGCCGTAGGAGTTTGGAAATCCGTAGAAGAGATCTGGATTCTCCCGGCAGGAGCAGGTTACCAGGCGGCCGTCCCCGAGAAGGATCTCCATCTCTTCAATGGTTTCGTGGACCAAACCGAACTTAAACGATGAAGATTCGATTCCCAGGCCGCTGACCGCCCCACCAACGGTAATCGTCTTGAGCTGCGGGACTACGGCGGGCAGGAGCCCGAACTTCAGCGTCTCATCGACCAGGGCCTCGTAGGTGATCATGCCCTCGACGTCGGCTGTCATGCGCTGTGGGTCGATCGCCAGGACTCTGCTGAAACCGCGCACGTCGATGAAGTGCTTGCCGGTCTCCGAACGGTGGCGGAACAGGTTGGATGTCGACTTCCGCAGGCCGATCCGCTCGCCCCGCGCTCGGGCCTGATCGATCTCCGCCGCGAGGGTTGCGATCCTCCTCTGATGATCGATTTGCCGATCTGGCTCCAGATCCATAAGACCGCGACCCTACCGGACGGGCGTATAAGAAGGAATGTCGCCCTTCGACAGGACGATCTGCCAAAGCTGAAGCCGGCGGGCTCGGAAGGAACCCGCGGAGGCCATCAGATAATACTTCCACATGCGATAAAACCGATCGCTATAGATTGGATCGCCCACAACGGAACGCGTCGAAGACGCCGCGTCCTTCGCGCTATAGCTGGCTCGCAGTTCCGGCCACGCGCGATCGAAATTCTTCCACCACTGCATGCACGTCAAGTCGTAGTCCGGCCCGAAGTTGTGCCAGTCCTCGGCCACCCACACACCCTCCCAGGCCGTGGTCAATTGCACCATGGAAGGAACTAATCCGTTCGGGAATATGTACTTGTGGATCCAAGGGTCGGTGTACGAGTAGGATTCATTGCCGCCGATGGTATGAAGCAGAAAGAGTCCCTGGTCTTTCAGGCGGCCGTGCGCCAGTTGCATGAACTGGCGATAGTTCTTGTACCCGATGTGCTCGCATAACCCGATGGACGCCACGCGATCAAACTGGCTGGTTTCCCCGGCGGCTTCGCGGTAGTCCTTTTGTTCGAAGCGAACCGGCAATCCCTTGCAGAGTTCCCGCCCGAACGCCACCTGCTCGCGGGAAATGTTGTAACTGACCACCTGGCAACAGTACTCTTTCGCGGCAAAGTGGGCCAACCCGCCGAATCCTCCGCCAAGTTCGAGCAGCGTCATGCCCGGCTTTAGCTGCAATTTGCGGCAGATCAGGTGCAGCTTGTTCTCCTGCGCTTGATCGAGAGTGGCCGCATCTTTCCAATAGGCGCAGGTGTACTGCATACGGCGATCCAGCATGGCCTGATAAAGCTCGTTGCCGAGATCGTAATGCGCTTGCGCCACTTCCTTCGCGCGCTGCATCGTCTGCAAGTTCAGCACTCGCGTCTTCAAGACAAGCAAAGCGGTCTTGAGGTCGTGAACATAGCTCGCCAGGTCGGCTCGCCGGAATCTGGTGAAAAACTCGTCGAGCGCCTGGACGTCCCACCATCCATCCATGTAGGATTCGCCCACGCCGATGCTGCCTTCACCCAAGGCGCGGTCGAAAAACCGCTCGTCGTGGACCTGGATGTCCCAGGGCTCGGACCCATTTACGCCGATCCCCGCAAAACTAAGGATTTCGGTGACTTTCTGCGCAGCAGCCGAGGTATACCGCACCTGCTGCTTTTGAATGCTTTTAGACCGGGACTCTTGCCAACCCTCAAAAGTACTCGTCTCTCGCATGGTTGCCGACCTAACGCCTCCTAATTGTTAGATAGCTCTCTGGGACACTTAGTATATTCCAAATAAGGGATGCACTTCTGGGGGGCCTGGATCTGGGGAAGTCCCTAGCTTTTTGGACAATTTCAAATCTGGAACGACTCGGATCGGCACCCGATGCAGAGAGGCGCAATAATAATGAAGCAGACCCTCTATGACAACCATGAAAGCAGTTCGATTTCACGCTTACGGGACGCCTGAAGTTCTGGTCTACGAGGACGCACCCAAGCCCGAACCGGCCGCCGGAGAAGTTCTGGTAAAAGTTCACGCCACATCGGTGAATCCGATCGATTGGAAAATCCGCGCGGGACACCTGAAGGGCTTCCGCGACTATGCCCTCCCCTTCATCCTGGGTTGGGATGTTTCAGGAGTAGTCGAGTCGGCCGGACCAGGCGTGAACGGATTCAAGCCGGGCGATGAAGTCTACGGGTTTCCGGACTCCTCGCGAAACGGTGCATACGCCGAGTACATCGCCGTGAACGAAACCAAACTCGCGCGAAAGCCGAAGAGCCTGGATCACATTCATGCAGCCGCGATCCCGTTGGCTGGGCTGACCGCGTGGCAGGCACTATTCGATACCGCCGGTTTGACGGCCGGGCAGAAGGTCCTGATCCAGGCCGCCGCAGGAGGCGTCGGGCACCTGGCAATCCAGTTCGCCAAGATCAAAGGCCTGTACGTGGCGGGCACAGCCAGCGGCCGCAATCAGGAGTATCTCAAGCAGCTCGGCTGCGATCTGCCCATTAACTACGAGACGACGCGTTTTGAAGATGTTGTTCATGACTTTGACGCGGTTGTCGAAAGCATGGGCGGCGAGGTGCGGACCCGGTCATGGAAAGTGCTCAAGAAAGGCGGCATTCTGGTGGCGTTGATCGGCCCGCCGCCTTCAGAAGAAGACGCCAAAGCTCACGGCGTTCGCGCGAGTATCATCTGGGGCCAAGCCAACGCCGGTCAGCTTGCGGAAATCGCAGGGCTCGCCGATGCCGGCAAAGTGCGTCCGGAAATCGCGGCGGTATTCCCGCTGCGCGACGCGGCCAAAGCGCACCAGATGAGTGAGACCGAGCACGTCCGCGGGAAGATCGTCCTGCAAGTGGTTTAAAGGCTCCGCATGGACGATTTCCTGCAGGCCGCGCTTGAAGAGGCGAGAAAGGGACTCAGCAAAGGCGGCATTCCCATCGGGTCGGTATTAGTGATCGACGGTAAGATTGTCGGTCGCGGGCACAATCAGCGAGTTCAACAAGGTAGCGTCATCCGCCACGCCGAAATGGACTGCCTGGAAAACGCAGGGAGGCTTCCACCCTCCGATTACCGGCGCGCGACGCTCTACTCCACGCTATCGCCGTGCGACATGTGCAGCGGCGCGGTCTTGCTCTACAAGATCCCCCATGTAGTCATCGGCGAGAACCGGACATTTCGGGGCCCGGAAGACCATGTCCGGGCGCGCGGGGTGAACGTGCAAGTGCTTAATAACGTTGACTGCATGCAGCTCATGGAACGCTTTATCCGGGAGCATCCAACCCTTTGGAATGAGGACATTGGGGAGTTGAACGCGAGGTAATGTTCCAGGGTATCCTGGAGATACATGAGCAGCCCGTACATGGCGCGCGATGGGGTGAAAATCAACGCGCCGTTTCCCCCTGGATGTGAAGAGATCCTTAGCCCTGAAGCGGTTGCGTTCGTCGCCGATCTGCACCGCAAATTTGATTCCCCGAGAAAAACCCTGCTGAACCGGCGGATCCAGCGGCAGGCCGCCATCGACGCAGGCCAGCTGCCCGACTTCCTTCCGGAAACCGCCGAGATCCGCAAGAGCAACTACGTGGTTGCGCCGATCCCGCAGGATCTTCTCGACCGGCGCGTCGAGATCACCGGGCCCGTCGACCGGAAGATGGTAATCAACGCGCTGAATTCCGGCGCGAACGTCTTCATGGCGGATTTCGAAGACTCGAATTCTCCCACCTGGGAGAACAATCTGACCGGCCAGATCAACATGCGCGACGCGGTCCGCGGAGACATCGCGTATACCAGTCCGGAAGGTAAACAATACAAGCTGAATCCTAACCCGGCAGTGCTTTTTGTTCGCCCGCGCGGCTGGCACCTGCTCGAAAAGCATGTCCAGATCGACGGCCAGCCGATTTCCGGCTCACTGTTCGACTTCGGTCTATATTTCTTCCACAACCTTAAGACCAGGATGGCCAAGGGAACGGCTCCGTATTTCTATCTGCCGAAGATGGAGAGCCACCTGGAAGCGCGTCTATGGAACGACGTGTTCGTTCATGCGCAACAGGCGCTGGGTGTTCCCAACGGAACCATTCGCGCCACCGTTTTGATCGAGACGCTTCTCGCCGCGTTCGAGATGGACGAGATCCTGTGGGAGCTGCGCGACCATTCCGCGGGGTTGAACTGCGGCCGCTGGGATTACATCTTCAGCTTCATCAAGACGTTCAAGAATCATCCGAAGTTCATGATGCCGGATCGTGTCAGCGTCACCATGGACAAGCATTTCCTGAAGTCCTACGTCGACCTGCTGATCCAGACCTGCCACCGCCGTGAGATCCACGCGATGGGTGGCATGGCGGCACAGATTCCAATCAAGAATAATCCCGCGGCAAACGACGCAGCCATGGAAAAAGTCCGTCAGGACAAACTGCGCGAAGTGAAAGCCGGTCACGACGGCACCTGGGTGGCGCATCCCGGCCTGGTTCCGATAGCCAAAGAGATCTTCGACCAGTACATGAAGACGCCCAACCAGATTCACATCAAGCGCGAGGATGTGAAGGTGACCGCCGCCGATCTGCTCAAGGTTCCCGAGGGCCAGATCACCGAACAGGGCTTGCGAACAAACGTCGACGTCGGCATCCAGTACCTGGAATCGTGGCTGCGCGGCAACGGCTGCGTGCCGATTTACAACCTGATGGAAGACGCCGCCACCGCGGAAATCTCCCGCACGCAGGTGTGGCAATGGATGCACCACGGCGCGACGCTCTCCAACGGCCAGAAACTTTCGGCTCCCTTGATCCGCGACACGATCAAGACACAGCTGGCCCAGATTCGCTCCAGCGTGGGCGATGAACGTTACGACAAGAGCAAGTTCCCCCAGGCAGCCCAGCTGTTCGAGCTGATGATGGTCAGCGGCGAGTGCAAGGATTTTCTCACGCTCGAAGCGTACCGGTATCTGTAGGTGAATCCTAAAACGCTCGAGGAACTGCGCGGAATTCTCGGGCCGCAGGGCCTGGTTTCCTCCCCTGAGGAGCTGCGCACTTACGAGTGTGACGGCCTCACCAACTTCCGGGTCATCCCGAGCGCGGTGGCGCTGCCCGATTCCACGGAACAAGTGCAGGCCGTGGTGCGCGTCTGCCATCGCGAGCGGATTCCCTTCGTAGCGCGCGGTTCCGGGACGGGGTTGAGCGGCGGAGCGCTCCCTGTGGCCGGCGGGATCGTGATCAGTTTGGCGCGGATGAAAAGAATCCTGGAAGTGGACCTGCCCAATGCTCGCGTCGTCGTCGAGCCGGGCGTGATCAACCTGGAGGTCACGGGCCGCGTCGCTTCCGCGAGTTATTTCTACGCTCCGGACCCTTCCTCGCAATCGGTGTGCAGCATCGGAGGCAACGTCGCGGAAAACTCCGGCGGCGCGCACTGCCTGAAGTACGGATTCACGACGACTCACGTTCTTGGGCTGGAAGTGGTCCTGCCGGATGGATCGCTGGTGCACTTCGGCGGCAAGACATTGGACACGCCAGGCTACGATCTCGCGGGCGTTTTCGTTGGCTCCGAAGGGACTCTCGGAATCGCGACCAAGATTACTTTACGGATCGTGAAACGTCCCGAGTGCGTGCGAACGCTCCTGGCGGCGTTTGGAAGTCCCACGGAGGCAGGCGCGGCCGTCAGCGGAATTATCGCGGCCGGAATGCTCCCCGCTGCGATTGAGATGATGGACAACCTCGCGATTCAGGCCGCCGAAGCCGCGGTGCACGCCAATTATCCTGATTGCGGCGGACTGCTTCTCGTCGAACTCGACGGGCCCGTGGCTGAAGTGGATGCGTTGATGGCGGACGTCGACACAATTTGCCGGCAGCACGGCGCGTCAGAGATTCGCGTGGCCCAGTCGGAGACCGAGCGGGCGCTGGTCTGGAAGGGCCGCAAGGCTGCGTTCGCCGCCATGGGCCGGATCTCACCGAACTACATCGTGCAGGATGGCGTGATCCCGCGCACTTCCCTGCCCCAGATTCTGAGCGAGATCGACCAGTTGAGTACGGAAACCGGATTGCGCGTGGCCAACGTCTTTCACGCCGGCGACGGTAATCTGCATCCCTTGGTCCTTTACGATCGCCGCATCTCGGGTCAGGAGAAGGCCGCCGAGCGGTTGTCGGAGAGAATCCTGGAGTTGTGTATCGAAAAAGGCGGATCGATCACCGGAGAGCACGGCGTGGGCGAAGAGAAGAAGCATATGATGTCGAAGATGTTCGCCGAGCCGGACCTGGACACGATGCAGCGCGTCCGCTGCGCATTCGATCCCTTGAATCTTTCGAATCCCACCAAGGTCTTCCCGCGGACACGCCTGTGCGGCGAAAAACCCGGCGAGTATGTGCCTCATCCTTTAGAAGTCGCGGGGGTCGCGGAGCGATTCTAATGCTTTCGCGCGTCGAGGCCGACGGTATCGGCGAAGTGCTGCGGACGATCGTCGGGCCGGAGCATGTGCGGGCCGCCACGGATGCGGATGCCATCGCGGGAGTATTTCCCCTCGTGGTGGTCGAGCCGGCGGATGAGCGCCAGACGGCGTCCGTCCTGCGATGCGCGAACCAAGCCGGTCTGTCGGTGATCCCGTGCGGCGGCGGCACCAAGCTCAACTGGGGTAATCCGCCACGATCGGCGGATGTGGTCCTGTCGATGCGCCGCCAGAATCGGGTGATCGAACATGCCTGGGCGGATCTTACGGTGACGGTCGAGGCCGGTTGCACCATCGCAGAATTGCAGCGGACCCTGGCACAGCACGGGCAGCGACTGGCCGTCGACCCTCTGTGGCCGGAGCGCGCGACTGTCGGCGGAATCCTTTCGACCAACGACAGCGGGGCGCTGCGGCTAGGCTACGGAAGTTTGCGCGACCTGATCATCGGCGTTACGCTGGCGCTCGCCGACGGAACTATCGCGTCCAGCGGCGGGAAAGTGGTGAAGAACGTCGCGGGATACGATCTTCCCAAGCTCGCGACGGGCGGGATGGGAACGCTCGGGGTAATCACGCGCGCTGTGTTCCGGCTACATCCGCTGCCGCGAAACTCGCGTACTTTGAGCATCGCGGTACCGGACGCGGCCGAGATGCAGCGCGTGATTCTTGCGATCCTCGGCGCACAGCTTGCGCCCGCGGCGGTGCAAGCAAGAAATGGGAGTGTCGATATCTTGCTAGAGGGCACGCTGGATGGAATCGCCGCGCAGGAGTCGGCGATCGGCAAGTTCGGCAAGGTTCAAGAGGGCTCGCCCTCCGTGTGGAATGCGCGAGAAGAGCTGTGGGGCGGAGGCAATATGGTCAAGTTCACTACCGTTCCCGCTCGAATCGCGGCAGCATCGGCGTACTTTTCACGCTTCGTTATTCAGGCGACCGGTATCGGATTCGCTCCATTTGAAGGTGATCTCGCCCAGCTGCGGGCAGCGATGGAACAAGACGGCGGATCTCTAGTGATCTTCGGAAACAGGAAACTCGACGCCTGGGGATCGCCGGGCGACGCTTTACCTTTAATGCGAGCAGTGAAGGCGCAATTCGATCCCAAGGGGACCTTGAATCCCGGAAGATTCGTGGGCGGCATTTGATGACTCAAGCATTCGACCAACACCATCCGCCGGCACCCGAGCTCATCAATCAGTGCGTGCATTGCGGATTTTGCCTGCCCGCCTGCCCGACCTACGTGCTTTGGGGCAACGAAATGGACTCGCCGCGCGGGCGCATCTATTTGATGAAGATGGCGAGCGACGGAGCGACCGCCATGACCGATCCTTGGGTCCGCCATATCGATACATGCCTGGGCTGCATGTCGTGCATGACGGCGTGCCCCTCCGGCGTCGATTACGCCAAACTCATCGAGGCGACGCGCGCGCAGATCGAACGCCGCCATCCTCGCTCGACCGCCGAACGCCTGCATCGGTGGATGATCTTCAGCACATTTCCGCGCGTCGATCGATTGCGGCTCCTGCGGGTTTTCCTGCGCGTCTATCAAAAGTCGGGAGTGCAGTCCCTGATTCGCGGCTCGGGATTACTGAAGCTGCTCCCGAAGCAATTGCAGGCGATGGAAGCGCTGATGCCCAAGCTCGGGGCGCGCGGCGAGATCGCGGGCGTCACTCCCGCACAAGGCCAGCAGCGCAAACGCGTCGGCCTGCTGCTGGGATGCGTCCAACGCGAGTTTATGCCTGAGATCAACGCTGCCACCGTCCGCGTGCTCGCTGCGGAAGGCTGCGAGGTGATCGCCCCGGCCGATCAGCCCTGCTGCGGCGCACTGATGGTGCACGCGGGCGAGGAAGCGCCTGCGCTCGATCTGGCGCGGCGAGTGATCGACGTCTTCGAGCAGGCGAAAGTCGACGTCATCATCACCAACGCAGGCGGCTGCGGATCGAACGTGCGCGAGTACGGTTATCAGTTGCGCGACGATCCTCAGTATGCAGAACGCGCAGCGCGCTTCTCGGCCAAGTGCAAAGATATCGCCGAGTTTCTGGAAGAGCTGGGCTCCCAGGCTATACGGAAGCCCTTGAACATGCGCGTCGCCTATCACGATTCGTGCCACTTGCAGCACGCGCAGCGAGTACGGACGCAGCCCCGGGCGCAGCTCTCCGCGATCCCTGGAGTGGAGATGCAGGATCTGCCCGAAGCCACGCTGTGCTGCGGTTCGGCAGGCATCTATAACCTGGTCCAATCGGACACTGCCGACGCGCTGGCCGATCGCAAGGCGCAGCACATCACGACGGCAAAGCCAGATGTGGTCGCCACCGGAAACGTCGGATGCATGCTGCAAATCGCCGCCGCGCTCGAACGCCAGGGGCAGAAGACGCCGGTGCTCCACACCATTCAGTTGATCGACGCCTCTCTGCGAGGCGTGCGCCCGCCTGTTTAGAGTCGGCGAAGATGAGTTAAGATCAAATGAAGTTGCCGTGTGGGTGGTGCGGTGATCTGACATCGATAAGAACGGAGACTCTATGGACGGTACACTAATCGGCGAGACGATGAAGATCAAGGGCGAAGTCACCAGCCGCGAAACACTGCAGCTGAACGGCGAACTGGAAGGCAAGGTGGAACTCGACGGCCGCCTCACCGTCGGCCCCAAAGGAAGAGCTTCGGCCGACATCAAGGCTAAGGAAGTGGACGTCGCCGGCTCCGTGCAGGGAAATATCGATGCAACCGAGCGCATCGTCCTTCGCAAGGGCGCGAATCTGGTGGGCGACGTAAGGACGGCGGGAATCGTGATTGAGGACGGCGCTTATTTCAAGGGCGGCGTCGATATCGCTAAGCCCAGCGCCAGTTAATCCCGAACCATTGCACCGGTCCTCCGATGCTACTATCGGAGCATTGTGTCTTCGCTTGGAACGTTCACGCTGACGCCGGATCAGCACGCCGCGCTGCAACGCGTACTTGACGAATGGCGGACAGGCAACAAAGTCGCGCGTCTCTGGTCCAAAGATGCATCCCTGTGGACCGGCTCAGATGAGAGCAAATGGCTCGGCTGGCTGGATATCGTCGAGTCGCAGCTGAATGCCGCGGACAAATTCGAGCAGTTCTCGAAAGACGTAAGGGAGCGCGGGTTCTCGCACATCCTGTTGCTGGGAATGGGCGGTTCCAGCCTGTGCCCCGAAGTGCACGCGCTCTCCTTCGGCAAGCAAAACGGATTCCCCGAACTGCACGTCCTCGATTCCACCGACCCGGCACAATTACTGGCAGTCGAGAGCCGCGTCAATCTGGCGAGCACTCTGTTCATCGTTTCCAGCAAATCGGGATCGACGCTCGAGCCGAACATCTTCAAGCAATATTTCTTCGAACGCGCGGGCCGCGACGGGAGCCGCTTCGTCGCCATCACCGATCCGGGATCGAAGATGCAGCAGGTCGCCGAGCAGGACGGATTCTGGCGCATATTCTACGGACTGCCGAGCATCGGCGGCCGTTATTCGGCGCTATCGGATTTCGGAATGATTCCGGCAGCCGGAATGGGCGTCGACGTTCCGATGTTTGCCGGGCTTGCTCAGGGCATGGTGCAGGCGTGCTCATCGAAGCCTGTGGAGCAGAATCCTGGAGTGCAGCTGGGCGCGCTATTGGGATCGCTCGCCCTGGCGGGCCGCGACAAGGTTACGATTATCGCCTCTCCCGGCATTCTTGATCTGGGCGCGTGGCTCGAACAATTGATCGCCGAATCCACCGGGAAGATTGGGAAAGGCCTGATTCCGGTAGATCGCGAACCGATGGACACACCGTCGGTCTATGGATCGGATCGAGTCTTCGTGTACGAGCGGCTGGAAAGTGCGCCGGATCTGCAGCAAGACCTCGCCGTGGCGGCGCTCGAAGCGGCTGGGCATCCCGTGGTGCGCCTGGCCGTGCCGGACGTCTATCACCTGGGTGCCGAGTTCTTCCGTTGGGAGATGGCGACGGCCGTGGCGGGCTCCATCATCGCCGTGAATCCCTTCGATCAGCCGGACGTCGAAGCGGCGAAGATCGCGACCAAGAAGCTGACGTCGGCATTTGAAGCATCCGGGTCGCTGCCTCCGGAGAGCGATGTGGTGCGGATCGGCGACGCCGATCTGGAAGCGCGATTGCGTGCCTGCTTCAACTCGATTCACGCCGGCGACTACTTCGGAATACTGGCCTATATCCAGATGAACGCCGCGCACGAGGACGCATTGCAGGCTGTGCGCCGCAAGATTCGCGACTCGAAGAAGGTCGCCACGTGCCTGGGATTCGGGCCGCGATTCCTGCACTCCACAGGTCAGGCGTACAAAGGCGGGCCGAACACCGGCGTGTTCCTGCAGATCACTTGCGACGATGCCAAAGACGTTCCGGTTCCGGGGCAGAAGTACACGTTCGGAATCGTGAAGGCGGCCCAGGCTAGCGGCGATCTGCAAGTTCTGCGCGAGCGCGGCCGCCGGACGCTGCACATTCACCTGGGCTCGGATGTCGGTGCGGGTCTCGCGCAACTGGCCAGCGCTGTGGATCGCGCGGTACAATAAAGTTCTGTTTCCTGCGGGGCAACCCACCAAAGTGCCCCGAGCATCCACTTCGCAATCGGGCCGGTAGCTCAGTTGGTAGAGCAATACACTTTTAATGTATGGGTCGCGGGTTCGACTCCCGCCCGGCTCACCATCCTCAAGTTGAGATGTCTACCTCGTCAAATGTTGAGGCCTGCGAATCTGGCTGCTTTATGTCTCGGTTGAACGGCCGGCGCATCCGTGTGAAAGCTGATGAACCGGCCGTGATAGTTACCTCGTGGCGATCTGTCCTCCGAGTTCCTTGCCGATGATTTCGCCGGAGATCACAATTTCCACGCGGCGATTCTGCTGCCGGCCCGACGCGGTTTCATTCGAGGCCACTGGCTGGGTTTTCCCCAAGCCCTTGGACGAAACCGAGGTTCCGAGCATGCCCTGTCCTACCAGATAGTCACGCACAGATCCGCCGCGGTCTTCCGAGAGTTTCTGGTTGTAGTCGTCACCTCCGACGCTATCAGTGTGGCCTTCCACCTCCAGCCGCAGCCCCGGATGTCCCGAGACAATCCCGGCCACTTTGGCCAGCTTCTCGCGCGCTTCCGGCCGCAGCATGAACTTCGCTGTGTCGAAAAGCACATCCGACATGTTGACGATCAAGCCGCGAGCCGTGTCGCGGGTCTGAAGAATCGTGTTGAACTGAATGAGCAGCTGGGCCCGAAGCTCGGCTTTGTCCGTCTCCAACTGGCCCTTCTCTTTGGCAACGCGATCCAATTCCGCTTGCGCCGCCGTCCGCTGCGCGTCGTTCTCGCGCCGCAGACGATCGGCGTCACTCTGAGCGTTCGATGCGAGCAGGTCGTTCTGTTGTTTGAGGCGCGCAGCTTCCGTCAACGCTGCGGCGGTCTGGGCGTCATTCTCCCGTTTCAGGCGGTCCGCTTCAGACTGGGCACTGAGGCGGGCGGTTGCCGCGTCTCGGGCTATACGCGCTGCTTCGGACTGCGCGTTCGCCGCGGCGTTTTCGGCGCGTGCTGTAGCATTCTCCGCGCGAACCGTCGCATTAGCGGCACGAGCTTCCCGGTCGGCGCCGGCTTGGCGCTCGGCGGCTAACAGATCATCGTCCTGGCGCTTGACAGCGATCGCACGCGAATCTTCGGCGATCTGCACGGCCTGACGGGCCGTCATGGTAACAGGCTTCGATCCAGCGTTGCGCGCGCGATATGCCTCCGATTGCTTCAGGTTGCTCTCGGCCTTCTCGAAAGTCTCCGTGGCAAAACGGTCCGCGCCGCTTTTCCGGGCGATGTTGACCGCATTGCGGGCTTCGTACAGCTCCAGCGGCATCTTGCTGTTGACCTTCAGATCGAGCACGTTCGCGAGGTGCTCGTATTGCCCTCGTTGCAGCAATTCATACTTTGCGTCCACGAGCTCGATTTTGCCGACGGTATCGGGACGGACAACGTTCTCCATGACGACGACGTCACTGGGACGGGATACCGCAAAGTAGGGTTCCGCCGTCACGATCAGGCCGAACACTTGCAGTTCGGTGGTCACGTCCAGCTTGCCGCTGGAGCTGACTCCACCACCGCGCAGGATTTCGCCCAGGTTGGACGTACGACCCTCCGGAGTGATGGCCCACAGGACGTAGGTGAGATACTCGCCGCCGAATTGGGTGGCTTCCGTCATGTTACGGAATTCCACTTCGACTTCGATGTAGCCCTTCTTGCTCTCCACTTTGGCCTCGCCATGTGCGTTTGGCATGAGCTGAGTGCCGCGAAAGTCGATCTTGGTGGCGCCGCTGCGGTGCTGGTAGCTGATCGCCTTCGCGGTGCGTTCCGTCACCGTGACGCGATAGATAGGCGCCTGACCCGCCGCCGCCCGATTCGCGTTTTCATTTCGTTCTTGGGCCGTCTGCGCCGATAGAACGGCGCATGCGGCGAGAAGTGCAATTGTGATTGTCTTCATTTTGTATTCCCTCCGAAGTTAAGCGAGGCTATTGCCCCGATCCGCCTTTTTCTTCACGCGCCGAATACTTGTTCAGGAGCGTGATGAGCTTTGCTGCGGACTCAGGCACGCGGCGTCTCTTGGTAACGATGTCGCGGTTCTCCAGCCTTTTCCCGTAGATGGTGGCGTTGTCGTCCAGGTCCTGCCGCAAAGTCGCGCCTTCCAGGGCGAGACCCGCGAACAATCCCTGCGAACGCGACCACGAAAGAATGTCCGCGTGCATCTGAACGTCGGTCTGTGCGGTTGCGGTCCGGCCGACCGGGCCTGCCGCGACCGATCCTTCGGCGCCCAACGTAAACTTGCTCGCAAGCAGTTTGTCGGCCCCGCGCTCATTCATCACCAGCATGATCAGGTCAGTCGAAGATCCGCCGATCTGGAAGCCAACGCTTCCACCTTCGATGCGGACCGTCCCCGGCGCGGACCAACCCGGACCAACTTTATTCCTGCAGGAAAGGACACCTTTCCCGTACTTCCCGCCGACAATGAACGCTCCGGTCTTGAGATCCGGTACGATCACGATGCAATGAGCGTGCTCCAGCATCTCCTGTGGGATGCCCTTGTCCGGCGCTCCCATGACTTCGCTAAACACGACTGCGGCTGCGTCCAATCGCTGTGCGGGTTCATTGTCTTTCGCCATGAGCGGTGTGAGCGCCACGGCTGCGACTAAAATCAGTTTCTTCATTTCCTCACCTCTTTCGCCGCGAGTATTCCTCGCGACTGCTTTAACTAGGGCACTCAGAGCGCCAGCCGGAGAAAGATTGCAACCGCTGGCATGTTCTTGTTTTTTGGGGACTGTAGCCGAAAATACCGTCCTGGAGGCTAACCGTATGCGGTCAGGTGACCGCGGATGGTCAGTGTTTCCGCTCTGGTGGAGCGCCGAAACAGTACAGCAATGCGTAGCCCGTCAGGAGCAACGCCACGGCGGCCACCAAGGCCACGGCAATCACCAGCGGTGGTACAAAAAGGAAGAAGGCGCCGATAGAGCCACAGAGCAGTACAACGGAAAAAACGAGAAGAAGGCGCAGCATTATGGACCCTCCGTTCCCGAGGATGCGGCGGCCGATCGCAACTCTTCTACTTCGTCGCTCAGTTTGGTCCACTCCGCGACGGCTTTCTTGGTGGAAGTGGGGGGTGCTTTCCGATCTTTGTAGTAGTCCAAGAGATTTCCCGACAGCTCCGGCGTGATCCCGGTGAACTTTCGTTGTGCGAGCTTATCCAGTAAGTGGTCATACGCCTGGTCCGCTCCCAGATACTTGCCGGCGGCTGACGGCTCGCCCACGTCGAAATTCTCATTCGCGAGTCTTAACTGGCCGGCGTTAAGGCTCTCAAGGAACGTGCGGTAGCTGGCGACCGTCGCGTTGAAACTGGCCATGAACAGTTTCTCGACTTCTGGCGTCGGTGCTCGGAACGCCAGCGATTTGAACGGACCCGCCTTCGGAATGATCCGCATTACCCAGGCCACAATGCGTGTGCGCAGGCCGGGCTTGTGATACTGTGTCCCCCATTCCTTTTCGTAGCTGGAGCGCGACAGACTGTAGAGAAACTTCTTTCTTGTGGTACCGGGAAGTTCCTTGACCACTTGTTGCTTCTTGAGTTGCCAGGCTACGCGCGTCATGCCCGGAATGATGGAGCCGACGCTATAGCGGAAGGATCCTAACGCCAGGTCCAGGCTCCCGAAGACGTCCTTCAGTTCGACACCGTAAGTATCGAGGAACGCGCGCTCCAGCACGGGCTTCGATACCTGAAAGCCAATGAAGGAGTGATAGCTCTCGGGAGCATATCGTCCCTGCGCAACCTGCAGCACGTCGAATCCGAACTCCGTCCGGATGTGCGAACGTGGATCGTCCCAGTAGGTCACTTCCTTCCCGAATTTTTGGCGCAGCTTCGGGTACAGGAGTGGCACTGCGAGATTGGTGGCGATTTTATGGCCGTTGGTATCGGCCGCGTAGTGGGCCAGCGCGCCCAGGGCGAACGCGTATTCATGGATGTCCTGCGATTCGCGGATCAGCGCAAGGATGAAATCACCGCTACGGACGTAATGGGTCAGGTCGCTAAACAGGCGGCTGCTGAACGGATAATATCCCATGTCCTGGAGAATGCATCCGCCATAAACATACGCGTGCGCCTCTTTCAATTCCTCCGGCGTCGCCGCGGGAAAGCGCTTGAGCAGAAGCTTTTGAATGGAGGTGTCCCACAGAGAATCCACGATCGCTTCGTGGGTCAGTACCGAATAACCGGAAGCGATGGGTGCCCAAAGCAGGCCCGACACAACTGCCAGGGCGAGGAAACGAAGGAGCATCTCTACCGGCCCCGGCTGGCAGTGAGCTCGCTGAATTTGTACTCAACATCGCGGGCGACCATAGTATGCGGACCCACGAACCTGACGTTCGCCGTGGACTCGGACGACGTCTGCAGCCACATGCCGCCCACATCGCCGTAGGTCAATACAATGCGCGAGTCCCGCAGCCACCAGGAAGGTGCCTTGCCTGGCTCACCCTCGGTGCGGCGAAGCTGGTACGTGCTCGCGTCCACCCAGATGTGACCGCGAAGCAGGGTCTTCCCTTTGCGTTTAGGAGTCATCTCCAGCACGTAACAACGCTGTCCATCCAATCGGTCTTCGCGAACGAACTGAAAATCGTAGTTAGACGGCGTCAGATCGGTTGAGCCATAATCCTTGACGATGTCGGTTTCATGGTCCAGCATCTGGCGGACGATCTTTTCGCCCAATCCCATGCCGCTGGCCTGACGAATCGCGTAGCGTTTCACGTCCGGAGGAACGAAGGTGACGTCGGCAATAACTTCGGCCTTGCTTGTCTGTCTTTCCGTGCCGAACAACTTGTAGTCGCGGATAACGCTATACGGACGAAGCCGGGTCCGGTTCTCACTCCGCGCCTGGGCCATCCGGGCGAGGATCGCTTCCACGGCAGGGACAGCACCGCTCTCAGCGTGAATGAATCCCGCGCCGCCGGTAAACAGCGCGATTAAACCCAGGCACGAGATTCGTTTCCATGTATCCACGATCAAGCTCCCGTCTTCCAAGCCCCCATCTTCAATGAGTCACTCTCGGGCTGGCCGTTCTCCTCCGATCAAAGACGGCCATGCCCGGAGCGTTGACAACCAAAGAGCAATTTAATAGCCACCCGTCCCGGGCCTATAGAACCGGACGGCGCCCCTGGATTACCCGGATCAGCACGACTGCGATCGCAAGTAACAGAAGAACGTGGATGAATCCGGACAGCGTGTAGGCGGTGGCTAATCCGAGGGCCCACATAACGAACAAAATGACAGCAATCGTCCAAAGCATTGGTATGACTCCTTCTCTCGTGTTGAACATGGGCACGCCGAGGGCCAGTCGTCCGGCCTGCGTTTTATTCCCTAAAGGTCGGATCGAGAGATGCCCAGCTTCTTCATCATCGCGTTCAAGGTCGTCCGCGGCATTCCGAGACGAGTTGCGGCCGCGCTAACCACGCCGCCCGTCTCCCGGAAAACACGCAGGATGTGGACCCGCTCCACTTCCTCAAGGGTGGAATCCCGGGAAGATTCCTCCGCGTCGGACCGCAGTTCCGACAAGGGCGCCCGGAGGTTGGGCCCGCGGGAGAGAATGACGGACCGCTCGATGAAGTTCTCCAGTTCCCGAACATTCCCGGGCCATGACCAACTCACCAGCGCTTTCATCGTCTCCGCAGGGATCTTATCTATGGTCCGATCCATCTTGGCCGCGTACTTCTTGGTGAAATGGCGAGCCAGGCTGGGTATATCCTCAGCGTGATCGCGCAGCGGGGGAGTGATGATCGGGAAGACTTTCAAGCGGTAGTAGAGATCGCTGCGGAACAGCTTATCCCCCATCATTTGAGTTAGATTGCGGTTGGTGGCCGCCACCAGCCGGACGTCGATAGGGATAGTGCGCGTGCCGCCCAGCCGTTCAAAGGACTTCTCCTGGAGAGCGCGGAGCAGCTTGGGCTGCAGGTCCAGAGGAATGTCGCCTACTTCGTCCAAAAAGAGAGTCCCGCGGTGCGCCATTTCAAAGCGGCCGATTTTCTGTCCTAGCGCGCCCGTGAAGGCCCCTCGCTCATACCCAAAAAGCTCGCTTTCGAGCAGCCCTGTGGGGATGGCGGCGCAATTCAAGCTGATGAAAGGAAGGTTCCGCCGCGGGCTCATCCGGTGGATGGCGCGGGCGACCAACTCTTTGCCCGTTCCGGTTTCTCCCAGAACCAGCACCGTAGCGTCGGTGGGCGCCACCACTTCAACCTGGCCCATCACCCGCTTCATGGCGGGGCTGCTGCCGACAATCTCCTCAAAGTTCTGCTGGACCTCAACCACTTCCTGGTCGACATTCTCCAGACGATCTCGCGCACGAAGGTCTTGGACGAAGGTGATCCAACGGAACGGAGAAAGCTTCAGGACGGCCGTCGCGACCAGAACGGGAACTCGAGTTCCGTCCTTGCGAGTCAATTCCTTCTCAAAGGGTGTGCAGGCTCCGAATCGCAGGCCCTCTTCGTGAGCGATTTCATCCAAAGCCAGGTATTCCGGCGGCGTGAGATCGGGCCAGTGAAGCCGGCCGGTTTGCAGGTCCTCCCGGCTGTATCCGACCAGTTCGAGAAATGCATCGTTCGCCTCGGGAATCCGGTCGAACTCGCCGGAAACGATCCCGGCGATGGTCGATTCCGCGGGGAGCGGGCGAACACGCGGGCGGCTGCGGCGTAGCTTTTCGTCTCGGTCGTGCCGGTCGCTAAAATCGCGAACTACCCTGGCAAAACCCTGGAGATCCCCCTGGTTGTCTTTGAGGGCCATGGTGATGACGTTGGCCCAGAATCGAGATCCATCGTTCTTCAACTGCCAGCCTTCCAGACCGGAATGGCCGTCGCTGGCGGCTCGTTTCAATTCGGCGCTGAGTTTGGCGCGAAGCCCATCGTCGACAGCGTAGAGGAACGACGCATGTTGGCCCACAGCTTCCTCGCTGGTGTAGCCATAAATCCGTTCCGCGCCCGCATACCAGGCCACCACTTGTCCGTCTATGTCCAGGAGGTACAAAGCATAATCCTGGAGCCAGGCGGGAACGCTGTTCTCGGCGCCGGAGTGATCGGGACTGGTCTTGTCGCGGAGCACCATGAGGTGACGTACCGGGAGCACGTTGCCCTTGGCCGAATATTCGACGTCTCGCGGAACGCCATCCGGACCCACGAGTTGAATGGTTCCTTCTTGCGCGCCTTCTTCGAGAAAAGCACGCCAGCGATCCGAAATCAGGGGTTTAACGTCCTGCGGAGCGAAATCGTCCAGGCCGCGCCCGAGGATCTCCTCCCGCTTCGCGCCTAAGAGCTTGGTGGCGCCGGTGCTGGCCTCCTGGTAGTGGCCCTCGTCGTCGGCCAGAAGAATCGGCGCGGAGGGATGGAATACAATCGCGCGGAACAGGCGCTCGAGTTCTTTCGGGCCGTTTTCCGCTAACCAGCGGGCGGCTTCAGGCTGAGAGGCTGTGGAGTTCACAACATTTCTCCTTGTGCCCCGTCGATCCAGGAGGCCGGCGGCGTGGAGAACACCCGTACAATGTCCTACAAACAGTGGGAAGCCGAGAATGGCGGTTAACCTCAACCCTAGCACCTTTTCATGACCACAATTGGTCATGGAGACAGGAGGCCCTGTCCGCCGCAGCGTTTATCCGGCGGGTGCGTACGAGTGACCGCCCGTGGTCGGGTGACCACTTCTCGTCAGCCTTAGGGCGCAAAAGGCCTGTCGATTCTATACAAAGCACGCTTCCTATCAGGCAGCTACGCGTTCGATTAGCCGCGGCCTCAAACCTGCCCTAGTCCCATACCTAAAGCAAGAATGCTTTGAGAAATCTTGCCGAGAGAGGCGGACCCTTCATGGAAACCAGAACGAAATTGAGAATAACGCGGGCCACCATCGCACTCGATGTCATTTCCGGGAAACCAACGATCGTCACGATTCCGATGGAGTCGATCCTCACTGTACTTCCGGGCTTCGCCGACGGCGACAAGAGGGTGAACGTGCTGTGGGAAGGCCGCACGGTCCAGATGTTCGCGATTGACCTGGCGATGCGTGGGGTCGAGATTCGGACCCGAGTTGCCGCCGCGTCAAGCAGCACCAAACTGTTATCCGGGGGGTGCTGTCAAACCTAAAGCGCCGGGTTTCATGGGAGGACGGCGCTCCTGGCAAGGACACCGCTCAGGCGCCCAGGGAGTTGTTGACCGGGGGCCCCGATGAGAATGGCAGAAAGGCTTAATTGCAGTGGATCTCCAGCATGGTTGTCGAGCGGAATATGGGCCACTCGAGTTACGTATCCAAATCACCGCCGCGTTAAACGGATTCTCGGTGTTCGTCGACGACCCTCGCTTGGAACATTCCTGCGTGTATGAGCAAGCAGTGCAGTCTACTTTAGAATCCGCGAAAGATTATGTGGTCCTGCGAGCGCAAGAATACCTCGACAGCTACCACGAAGTCGTAGCGGCAGCTGCGGAATGGCGATGCTCGTGAAATCCGACCGTATTCGGTCAATTGACGACGCATGGTCAGTTCCCGGGTCGCGAGCCGAGCGGGATCGCCCCCGCCAAGCTGCTGTTTGGCGGTGGAATGGCCCCAAGGGCCGGTTGGACCCCCGAGTGCCTCTGTCAAAGCAGGAGAAAAGACAACATGACATTCTTTAGAGCAGCGCCGGCAGTCCTCGGCATGGCCCTTCTGGGAGCGGCATTGTCGCCCGGCCTGAAGGCGGATGACTACGACAAGAAGACCACGATGACCTTTAGCGGACCCGTGGAGATCCCCCCGGTGTACATTACCGGGATGAGGGTCCTTCCGGCCGGAACCTATGTATTCAAGCTGGTGAACTCGTCGTCCAACCGGCACATCGTACAGATTTTCAATAAAGAGCAGACCAAAATTTATGCCACTATCCTCGCGATTCCAAACTATCGCCTGGTGCCGAAAGACAAGACTGTCATCACCTTCAACGAAGGCGTGAAGGATCGTCCAGAGGCGATCCGCGCATGGTTCTATCCGGGCGCGAACTGGGGCGAGGAATTCGTCTATCCGAAGACCAAGGCCGTGGAACTAGCCAAGGTCACCAAGACACCTGTCCTGGCCCTGCAAGCTGACGTGCCCGTGGAAGTCGCCAAGCCGGAAGAGGCCGCCGTTGTAGCGGTTCTGCAACAAGCACCGATCGTCGCGGTCAAGCCGACGGGAGAAGTAGTGGAAATCGCTCAGGTGATTCAAACTACGCCTCCGGCTACGGTCGCCGCCGCACCCGCGCAGACGCCGGTTCTGGTTGCTGAGAACAAGCTTCCCGCGACAGCGAGCTCATTACCCCTCATTATGCTGTGCGGATTGCTGGCAATCGGCGGTGCGTTCGGCATTCGAGCGATGAGAAAACAGACCCTGTAGTTCGATTCGTCAACCGGCGCGTCCTACATTTGGCGCGCCTGGGGAAGAAGAGTAGTCATGAGTAGCGCGCCGCCACTAAAACGAGTCTCGGAATCAAGGAGCCACAGCATGCGACAGAGAGTTGTACCGTTACTCGTGCCGCCACGGAAGGGCCGCTCCGAAGACGTCGGTTGCTATGAGACCAAGGCGCGAGGAATGGCGGTGCTCACCACTCCGCTGTTGAATAAAGGGACGGCGTTCACTGTTGAAGAGCGGGAGGCACTAGGTCTTACCGGCCTTCTGCCTCCCGTCATCAGTACCTTGGAGGCGCAAGTAACTTGCGCTTTTACCCAATATCAGCGGCTGCCGGATGCACTCAGCAAGAACATCTATCTGACGGCCCTGCACGATCGCAATGAGGTATTGTTCTTTCGCCTTCTCTCCGAACACCTGCGCGAGATGATTCCGATCGTGAACGATCGGACCGTAGGGTTGGCGATGGAACAGTATCATCACGAATGCCGGCGTCCCCGCGGTGTGTATCTTTCGATCGACCACGCCGATGCGATCGAGGAAGCGTTCGGAAACCTCGGGGCGGGTCCGGGCGATATCGACCTGATCCTGGCCACGGACGCCGAGCAGATCTACGGCATTGGCGATTGGGGCGTCGGTGGAATCGAAATCTCCATCGGTAAACTGGCGATTTATACGGCGGCGGGCGGTATCGATCCGACGCGCGTGATTCCGGTCATGCTCGACGTCGGCACCAACCGGGAAAGCCTTTTGGCCGATCCGATGTATCCGGGCAACCGGCATGCGCGCGTTCGCGGGGAGCGCTACGATGCGTTCATCGACGCCTATGTGAAGGCCGTCACAAAGCTGTTTCCGAACGCGCTCCTGCAATGGGAAGATTTCGGCCCTGGAAACGGCCGCCGAATCATCGAAAAGTACCGTGGCCAGATCCGCACGTTCAATGACGACTTGCAGGGAACTGGTGCGGTCACGCTCGCGGCTGCGGTATCCGCGATGCGCATCTGCGGAACACTGCTGCGGAATCAACGCATCGTGATCTTCGGCGCTGGAGTCGCCGGCATCGGCATCGCCGACCTGATTCGCGATGTGATGATC
>JAIQFE010000005.1 GCA_020073445.1 Terriglobia bacterium | reverse complement strand
GGAACAGCGCTATGAAAACCAACGCCAGTGTGGCGTAGAGCGCTGGTCCCTAGGAAATCAGGCCCTTTCTCACGGCGTAAAGAATCAGTTCCGCAAGACTGTGTAGGTTAAGCTTTTCCTGAAGATTTCTACGGTGGGTTTCCACCGTGTAGAGGCTCAGATTGAGCATGCCTGCGATGTCCTTATTGGATTTCCCCTCAGCCAGCAGGTGCAGGATCTCCCGTTCGCGGACGGTCAACAACTCGTAGCTGTCCTGGACGCCGCGAGCCTTGATTTCCCGCATGTAATCTTCCACTAACATGCGGCTCACCTCAGGGCTGAAAAACGCCTTTCCGCTGCTCACAGCCCGGATCGCTTCGATCAGGTCGCCCTCGGCGGAATCCTTCAGCAGATAACCTTTAGCCCCGGCTTTGAGGGCCCGCAAGACATACCCCTCGTCCGAATGCATGCTGAGAATCACGATCGCGGTGGCGGGAAGGATCTCCATGATCCGCTCCGCCGCTTCCGTACCGCTGAGGTGCGGCATGGTGATGTCGAGGACGCACACGTCCGGCTTGGTGGCGGCGGCCTGTTCTATCGCCTGCCGTCCGTCCGCGGCCTCCGCGACCACCGCGAATTCGGGATGGCTTTCCAGCAGCAGCCGAAGCCCCCGGCGTATAACATTGTGATCATCCGCTAACAGTATGCGAATCTGCTTCACTTTGATCCTTGTTCAGTGGTGTGGCGGGAGGATGGAAGGGGAGTTCTACCGTCAGGATCGTACCGATCCCCGGGCCTGAATGGACGTGAAAGGTGCCCCCAAGTTGAGCCACCCGTTCCTCGATACCGAGCAATCCGAGTCCCTTCGACTGGCTGACGTCGAACCCTTTTCCATCATCCTGGATGGAAAGCAAGAGCACACCGGCCTTGTGTTGGACCCGGACGCGGATCGTGGTCGCGTTCGAATGACGAGAACAGTTGTGCAGAGCTTCCTGGACGACACGATAGATACACGTCTTGTAATCGTCGGGCAGATCCTCTGAAGCAAGTTCCGTGGCTACGCTGACCTCCATGGACGTGCGCTTGGAGACCTCGCGCGCCTGCCACCTTAAAGCCGGGATCAGCCCCAGATCATCCAGCATGGACGGGCGCAATAGAAGCGCCATGTTCCGGATGGATCGTATGCTGCCCTCGACCAGGCCCTTGATAACCTCTGCCTGGCTCCGAAGTTGTTCCTCCGGCCGGACGCCCAATCCGGCGAGCAGATTACGCAGTTCCACCAGAACAGCCGACAGAGACTGGCCCACTTCGTCATGCAGTTCCCGCGAGAGCGATCGCCGCTCGGTTTCCTGCGCCTCTACCAGCCTGGCGGAGAGATGTGTCAGCTGTTTTCGCGCTTCCGCAACCTCCTGGTAGCGTGCCTGGGCATGCGCTTCCAGTTGCAGGATCTTACGCGTGCTGAAGGCTGCCATTCCCAAGCCAAGCACGAGCGCGGCGAACAACGTGACCACCAGCCGGGACTGAAATCTCCCCAACAGCTCGGAAGCCCGTTCGTTTCCCGCATTCAGTTGCTGTTCGTTGATATCGGCAATCCTGCCGGCGATCTCCAGCATCGCTGTCCGGCGTGGAAACACCGCGTCGCGCAAGAACGCATAGCCCAGGGCCTGCCGTTTTTGCGCATCCCACGTGAGAATCGGCTCGAGCACTGCCCAATATTGCGCCAACTCCGTTCGCAAGGCGTCGTAATGCGCAGATTCCGCGGGCTCCAATTGGCTGGCATAGGACGAAAGATCAGTTTCCATCTGCCGGCGCACGCCTTCCAGGCTGATTCCAAATCCCGAAGCTCTTTCCGGATCCGGTTCCAGCAGATAATCGCGCACGTAGGTTCCCGAAAGATACACCTCGGCGCGAATATTGTTCAGCACGCGATTCCGGAACAGGAACTGGCGCCGGATTTGATCGTCCTGGTGGCGGAACTGGTTCAGAACGCGCAAAGCATCGAATCCCGACAAGGCGATAATGGCCAGAAGGCCGCCAAAGCCCACAAACAACGCGAGCCGGCTCTTCGACAGCTTGGCGCCGCTGTCCCCAACATTGAGCATTCAATACTAGCCTAACCCCACAGCCGCGAAATGAACATACCAGGCAATTCTGTCAGATCTACCAGCCTCCTGCGATCCCAGTTATCGCGGGCAGGACAAAATAGCGATAATAGTTCAGTCCCCGATTGATCTAGAGGAGAGCGAATGCGAACGAAAGAGTTTTTGGGCACCGTTTTAATGATGGCGGCGACATTAGTGACGACAGGCCTGCTGGCCCAGGGACCTCCGGGCGGCGGACGAGGCGGAAAGGGCGGCCCGAAAGCAGGCGCCACAGTCGAGAAGATCCGGCTCCTGAAGCCTAACCTCTATATGATCACTGGCGGCGGCGCGAACACGCTGATCCGCGTCACGCCCGAAGGCTTGATCCTGGTGGATACCAAGAATCCCGGGGACGAGAACTACGACCGCGTGATGGAAGAGATCAAGTCGGTCTCGCCCCTGCCGGTCAAATACGTGCTCAACACCCACCACCATCCGGACCACGTCGGCACCAATCAGAAGTTCATTGATGCCGGCGCCACGGTTATCGCGCTCGAAGCCCTGAAAACCGACATGGCCAGCGATGCCCGGACCAAGGATATCCCCGGCCGTCCGACCCAGACCTTCGCCAAGGACTATGTTTTGAAGTTCGGCGGTGCGGAAGTCGACGCGCATTTCTACGGACGCGGACACACGGGTGACGACACCATGGTGTACTTCCCCGATTTGAAAGTTGTCATGGTCAGCGACCAGATGACCGATACCAATCCCATCGTCGATTTCGCCAACGGCGGCAGTGCTGTCGAATGGAACAGGAGTCTGGACGGCGTGTTGAAGCTGGATTTCGACACGGCGATTCCGGGTCGCGGCGAGCCCAAAACCAGGGCCGATGTTCAGGCGTTTCGGGACAAGTTCGCCAGCCTGATCACGCGGGCTTCGGATGCCATCAAGGCCGGCGCCACGAAAGATACGCTCGCGATGCAGGTGAAGACCGACGATCTCGGCTGGACCTTCAACGCCGCGTTCTACGGCTCGCTCTACGACGAACTCACGAAAAAGTAAGCCGTCCTACTGCAGCGGCCGATCGGTTTCGAAGTACTTCTTGTACGCGGCGATCCAATCCGACGAGATATCCCGTTGCGCCGTGACCAGATCCAGCCGGCCGTCGCAGACCAGATCGTGTAAGCGATCCTCCAGCGCATCTTTCACGCGGGCATTCCAAACCGCCGACGAATTCGATTGCGGCCACAAGTTTCGGATATCGTCGGCGCCCCCGAGAGCTGGGGTAATCAGGTAATCCACTTCGTAGGCTCGCGGTTCCGCGCCCGAAATACCGTACTCTTCAAACACCCGGCGCTGCAAGGATGCCGGCACGATACGGTTCTTAGGCGGCTTCGAACCGCAGATCTGATCGCGATTCACGCCGGCTGTCACGCCGGGCGTCAGACTTGGTTCGGGAAATGACACGGGCACGACGCGAAAACCCTGCCGCGTTTGGAAGGCAGGACGAGAGTAAATCAGGAGTCCCAGAAACACTAGGAACAAAGCAGCGCCGGCGTATCGAAGCGTAGCGAACTGAGACCACCGGATGCGCCAGCCTTGAGGCGCCGGCGCCGTCTCCGCCGTCATCTCCGCAAGTTGGGCCTTGAGCAGAGCTCGGGGGCCTGCGGGCGATGGCAGCAACGGATCAAGGTTCCCGCGATACGCATGGACGAAATCGCGGATGGACTCTTCGATCTCGCCTTTGCGGACCCGGCAGGTCCAGCACTCGGCGAGATGCAACGCGGCTTCCTCGGCCCTGGCAGGAGGCAATTCTCCGTCGGCCGCCAACAGAAGTTCTTGATCGGACAAATGAGAATTAGTAGACGACATAAGTATTACCGTTCTTCCACTCGAGCGAATCGCGCGAGTGATCTCCCCAACGAAAGAGCTACCGCACCCAAGGACATATCGAGGACCTTGCCAATCTCGCGATAAGTGAGACCTTCGGCGCGAAGCGAAAGACAGCGCCGGTCTTGTTGAGGCAAAGCTCGAAAGACGCTTTGCAAGCGCGCCTGACTCTGATTGCTCGCCAACTGATCTTCTGGATTCGGAGCACGGTCGATGAAGGTGTGCTCCGCGGGTGCTTCGCCCGGCTCAACCAGGTTCTGGCGATCTCGCCGGTTCGCCAGATAGCGTTTTACCGAAAGATTGTGAGCCACTTGAAACACCCAGGCTCGAAGATTCCGGCGCGACTTGCCCCGCTGCAAATGCTGAAACAGAGCAAGAAATACTTCCTGAACAATCTCTTCCCCGTCCTGAACCGACACGCCAGTGCTTAGCAAGTAGCGCAGCAGCCTGTCTTGCATCTGGTCGAACAGGGCCACAACCTCTTCTTCAAGCGGAGTCGGCTTGGGCGAAGTTCCCTGGGCAGAGGAAACCTTCGTGGCTGCGAGCTCCGGGATGGTCCTGTCCTTGAACATCTTAGAAGCTGATCCTGATGCCTCCCCAGGCGCCGATCGGTGCGCCGGGCGCGAAAAAAGTCGAGGTGCGAATCGGGAAGTTTCCGCTCGCATCCGCGGGAAACGGCCGGGCGATAAAATTCTGGCTGGTGTTGTACGGCGAGGGGCCAAGCTGCGCGGCCGTATAGTAACGCTTGTCGAGCAGGTTGTTGATCTGGACGAAAAGCTGCGTTCGCTTCTGCACCTGATAATGGGCGCCGAGATTCACGACGGCATATCCCGGGGAAAATCCCGGCCCGAGGTAATAGATGCCGTCGGGCTGATCCAGATTGTTCTCATTACCGCGCGCGAAGGAACGCCCGACCGCGTCGAAATCGAGATCCGCCGAGATTTTCGCCGTGGCCTGATACTCGACATACGCCTTGAAAATATTCCGCGGGATCTGCGGAATGCGATCGCCGGGCTGCACGGTAATGTTGCCATCCAATCCCAAACCTCCATCATTGGCGCTATTGCTGCCGCCGTCAACCGTCTGGGGGCTTTGGTACGTCGTGTCCAGAAACGTGTAGTTGCCGCCGATGGTGACGCGCTTGATCCGGCCGCTGACGTTGATTTCCATTCCTTGACGTCGCGTCTGGCCGAAGTTGGTGAAATAGCCGAAACCGGTCTGCTGGGACGCCACAAAAAGCAGATCGTGATAGTTTTCTCCCCGGAACCAGCCGACGCTCCAACGCACGTTATTCTCGAGCGTCCCGCGCACACCGGCTTCCAGAGTGCGGGTGACCACCTGCTTGAGCGGCGGATCGCTGACCAGGGCATTAGGCAGGTTGCAGGGTTCGTTGGGATCGGCACAACCCAGCTCAATGGACGTCGGCGCGCGGCTCGATTCGCTGTAGCTGAAATACGCCGTGGCCAGCGGCGAAACGATGTATGTCAGCCCAACTGCCGGATTGAAACGATCGAAAACATTTTGACCGTCGAGAGATCCGCGTGAGCCGTCCGTCACCGGCGGCAGACGGTCGGTATTGTCGATGGATGTCCGGTTGTAACGGCCTGAAGCGGTGAACGCCAGCGACTTGCCCAGCGAGAGGGTATCGGAGGCGTACAGACTGAACGTATTGATCAGCCCGTGAAGATCGACGCGCGTATCCACCGGAACGTCGTCCTGAGTTGTGCTGCCATCCGCGAATGCGTTGATCGGCACGATCGTGAGGTGGTCGGTAGCCAGATAGCCGAATTGCGACCCCTGCTGGAAGATCGTGCTGCTGCGATCCCAAGCCGTACCAGCCGTGATGCGGTTGTGGGCAACCAGCCAGCTCATCTGCCCCGAAAGACCGTAGTTGTGCTGCTTGTTGAAGGTCCGGTTAATCAGGCCGGTACACTTCTCGATGGCTTCGCCGCCTTCCAGTCCTTGTGCGATGCACCGCCAAAAGGGGAACGGCTCCGTAATCGCATTGCCGGTGGTCGGAAACCCCTTATAGCCCGCAGCAGTCAGTGCGGCGATGTCGGCACCGCTCAGGTTGTACAGCGACTGATCGAAAGACTGCTCGTTGATGTCGCCATTGGTCGTGTCCGCGCGGATGTATCGAAAGTAAGCATTCCCGGAGAAAGTCAGATTGCTGGTCGCATCGTGCCGCAGGCTCAAATTAAACGACGGCGAGCGATTCCAAGTGATATCCGGAGTACTGTACACGCTGGAATAGTGTTGCGCGAGGAAACGCGTGTCCTGGAGCCCATTGCCGGTCAGCCAATTGTCTGCATAGGCTCCACTGAGATAAATCGACGTCTTTCGGTGTTGCCATCCGACCTTGGCGAAAGACTGCCGAACTTCCGAGGGCGAGAATTGGCGCCAGCCGTCCTCACGAAACAAGTTGCCGGCGACGTACCAGCTCAGTCCCTTGCGATTCGAACCGCCGTGCTCGAATTCCCCCGCTCTGCGCCCGAAGCTTCCACCGCTGATTTGCATCGTAGTGCCGGGTTGGCTCAAGCCGTTCTTCGTGTCGATCGAAATCGCGCCGCCCAAGGTATTGAGCCCGAACAGCGGATTCGAACCCGGCATCAGCGCGAGCTCCGAGATCGCGATCTTGGGGATGAGATCCCAGGCAACGATATCGCCGAAAGGCTGGTTCTGCCTGACTCCATCCATATAGACCGAGATCCCTTGCGGCGTTCCCAACAGCGGTGACGCGGTGTAGCCGCGATAGCTCACATCGGGTTGATATGGATTCTCCTGATTCTGGTTGATATGGACCCCGCTGAGGCGCTGATTCAGCAGATCGGAAAGATCGAGCGCGCCGGTCTGTTCCAGGTCGCGCGCGCTGGCCGTCTGGACCGGCGCGGCTATTTCGTCGATCGGCAGGTCGGTTCCAGGGAGTGGCGTATTGGCGACCACATCGATCCGAGCAGCCTGCGTCGCGAGCGCCATCATCACCGTGCGTAAGACCGGCGTCCCCGATACCACGTCGATCAAGACGGACTGGGCCGCGAATCCGGCTTTCGAAACTTCCAGACGGTATCGGCCTGGAGAAAGATTCGAAAAAGTGTACGTGCCCTGAGAGTCCGTCTGAAAGCTGAGATCCGTTTTGCTGGCGGGGCTCTCCAGCTTACCCGAGGCTTCCATCGCAAGACCGGAGGAATCCTGGACCTGGATCCGGATTTCGCCCGGCTGGGACTGGCCGCATAGCAAGACTGGGAGGAGGAACAGAGGCACCTGGCGAAGAAGCGCCTTCGGGATGCGAAGCATATACGTACATCCCCCGGACCATCGTTCTGTTCACGGTTTATTTGAGCCCGCTTGTATCCCTATGAAAAGAAGCTAGAATTCGAGTATGTCTCGAACACTTCTGCGGACCATCGGCGTCCGCGCTTCGGCTGCCGCGATCGTGCTGCTCGGAGCTTGGGCGGCTTTTACCCAGACTCAGAGCACGCAAACTAAAACCGCCACGCGCCCCGCGACGACCCAGAAGGTCAAGGATGGCCTCTACATGATCTCGGGCGAAGGCGGCAACGTGGCCGCGCTCGTGACCGACGAAGGCCTGATCCTGGTCGACGACATGTACGATCGCAACTACGCCGCCGTCATGGGGCAGGTGAAGATGCTCAGCGACAAGCCGATCCGGTACGTCCTCAATACGCACCAGCATGACGATCATTCCGGCAGCAACGCCCAAATGCTGGCTGCGTCGGTGGAAATCATTGCGCACCGCAACGCCCGGATCAACATGATCGCGCTGAAGCAGCCCGGAGCGCCGCGCATCACCTTTAACGATGAAATGGACGTGCACCTGGGCGGCAAGGAAGTCCGCACACGGCACTATGGACGCGGCCACACAGGAGGCGACGCCGTCATCTTTTTCCCCGAACAGAAAGTCATCCACACCGGCGATCTGTTCCTTACGCGGCCTACCCAGCCGTATATCGATTACGCCAACGGCGGCAGCGCCATCGAATGGACCAAGGCTCTGGACGAGGTCCTGAAGCTCGATTTCGACACGATTATTCCCGGCCACGGTCCGCTCTCCGATCGCGCCGGACTTGTGAAATGGCGCGCCGATTTCGAGGCCATGCGTAACCGGATCCAGGGCATGGTTCGCCAAGGTAAGAGCAAGGATGAAGTGTCCCAGACGCTGATCAAGGATTTCGGCTGGCCGGTGGGAGGCCTCGCCATAGGGCAAGTGGACGCGTTTATCTCAGAGATGAAGAACGTGAGATGAAGAAGTAGCGGCTCGCGCGACGGTGCTCCGAAGTACCCGTGATAGCATACTATGAGCTAAACGGTAGCCAGGAGGCCGGGACTGGCAAAAATCTGTCCGGCGCAGTGCAGATAGAAGCTCAGGGGGAACACAATGTTGCGTGGGTCTCGCGTTTGGAAATTAGGGTTTTGTGTAGTGGTTTTTGGATTCGCGGCGGCCTGGATCGCCGTGGCCCAGCAACCCCGGCAAGAACTCCATAAGATAGACGATCAGGCGCTCCGCGACGCTCCTCGATTGGCCGAAGACTGGATCAGCTACAACCTGGGCTGGTCGGAGCAGCGCTTTAGCCAGCTCAACCAGATCACCTCGCAGAACGTGAACCGGCTGGGACTCGCCTGGTACACCGACATCCCTTCTGCGCGCGGCAATCCGCAGAATCGCCAGGAAGGCACGCCGCTGGTGTACAACGGAATGATTTACAGCATCGCGCCGTGGAGCGTGGTCTACGCCGTCGACGCGCGCACTGGCAAAGAGGCTTGGCATTCGGATCCGGACGTCAACCAGCAAGTCTGGCAATCGCGAATCTGCTGCGGCGTCGTGAATCGCGGCATCGCGATGTATGAGGACAAGATCATCGCGCCGGTAGTCGACGGTAGGCTGCGCGCTCTCGATGCGGCCACCGGGAAACTTGTTTGGGAATCGCGAGTTTCGCCCGCGAACATGGCGTACACCATCACCATGGCTCCTCGCGTCATCAAGGGCGGCAAGGTCATCATCGGCGTGAGCGGCGGCGAATACGGCGTGCGCGGATTCTTCGATGCTTACGACGTACAAACCGGCCAGCGCGCGTGGCGTTTCTACACCGTTCCCGGCGATCCTTCCAAGCCTTTCGAACAACCCGAGCTTGCCGAGTGGGCCAAGACCTGGTCGGGCGACTGGTGGAAAATCGGCGGCGGTGGTCCGGTGTGGAACGGCATGGCCTACGATCCCGACTCGGACATTCTGTATGTCGGAACCGGACAGCCTGGCCCGTGGACGGATGTGTATCGTGGCAAAGGCGACAACCTTTGCACCGACTGCATCATCGCGGTCCGCGGCGCCACTGGCAAATACATCTGGCACTATCAGACCACGCCCGGCGACAACTGGGATTTCGATTCTATCGCGGACATCATGCTGGCCGACCTCAACATCAACGGAAGACAACGCCAGGTGGTCATGCACGCACCCAAGAACGGATTCTTTTACGTGCTGGATCGCAAGACGGGCGAACTGCTCTCGGCCGATCCGTGGGTGACGGTGAACTGGGCTTCGGGAATCGATCTGAAAACCGGCCGGCCCAGGGTGAATCCTGAGGCTCGCTACGGAACGGATGCTGTCAGCATCATGCCGGGCCCCGGCGGTGGGCACGTTTGGCCGCCATGGTCTTTCAATCCGGGTACAGGATTGGTCTATATTCCGAGCACGATCGGCACCGGCTACACGTTCCAAGCGAATCCTGATTTCGTGCCTCTGCCTACGGACATCGGCCCGGAAGGACGCGGCCAAATGAATATGGGTACCGGAGCGGCACGCGGCGGCGGTCGCGGTGGCGCAGGCGCAGCGGCAGGTGGTGGACGTGGCGGAGCGCCGGGACCCGGGCTCGCTCCAGGATTGGATGCAGCCGCGGTTGCCGCAGCGGGCGGAGCAGGACGTGGCGCGGCTCCCGCGGCCGGAGCGCCTCCAGCAGGCGGACCCGGCGCCGGTGGACCTGGTGGAGGAAGAGGTCCCGCTCCCCCATCGCCTCCTTCGATTGGACCGGAAGGTCGCGGAAACATTTTGGTCGCTTGGGATCCGATCGCCGGCAAGGAACGCTGGCGTGGACTTTCCGCGGGCTTTAACCAGGGCGGCACGTTATCGACTGCCGGGAATCTGGTGTTCGCGAGCGTCAACACACGCCTCATCGCGTATCGCGCCGACAATGGCGACGTGCTCATGGATATCACCACGGGACTTTCGCAGATGGGTCCGCCGATGACGTTCATGCTGGACGGCAAACAATATGTCGCGATCGCGGGCGGCCCTCCGCAGGCCCCGGGTGGGCGTGGTGGTCCGGGCGGTGGCGGAGGCGGTCGCGGTGCGGCTCCTGCTCCCGGTGCAGCCCCGGCCGCTCCTGCGGCTCCCCCACAACCTTCGAGATTGTTGGTGTACGCGCTGGACGGAAAAGCGACTCTGCCCGCGCCACCTGTGGCTCCGGCGGCGGCTCCAGGACGCGGCAATTAGGACGACGATAAAATACTGCGGGAGGCACTTCTCATGAAGACCTTGCTAAATCCGTTTGCGGCGATGATCGTGCTTGCTGCCTTACCAATCGCGGCCCAGTGGCCGGATTACCCGGCGAAGCAAGCTCCCCGCGAGTCCGACGGCAAAGTCAAGCTCGACGCGCCTGCGCCGAAGGCTCCTGACGGCCATCCCGATCTCTCAGGCGTCTGGGATCTTCGCGGTACCGGCGGACGCGGCGGACCGGGTGGTCCTGGCGGCGGACCCGGCGGTGCGAAAGGCAAGGCTCCGGAATTGCCCCCGGGCACTCCTCCGAACGCCACATTCAAGAACATTGGTTCGGGATTCAAAGAAGGTTTGCCGATGCTGCCCTGGGCCGCGGATCTCTTAAAGGCTCGCCGCGCGGAAAATAGCAAAGACAATCCCGACGCGCATTGTCTCCCGCTCGGCTTGATGCAGCTTCACATGCATCCGCAGCCGCGGAAAATCATCCAGACCCCCGGCCTGATCGTCATCCTTTATGAAGCGCAGGGAGGTATCCGGCAGATTTTCACCGATGGCCGTCCGTTGCCGAAGGATGTCGAGCCCTGGTGGTACGGCTACTCGGTCGGACACTGGGAAGACGACACGCTGGTCGTCGAAACCACTGGCTTCCGCAACGATGTCTGGCTCGATATTGACGGCAGCCCGCTCACCGAATCCGGCAAAATGACGGAGCGGATGAAGCGATTGAATTACGGAACGCTGCAGACCGATGTGACCATTGAGGATCCGAAAGCTTACACCAAGCCGTTCACCGTTCGCGTGATCCACCGGCTATTGCCCGACACCGACTTGATCGAGTTCATTTGCACGGAAAACGATCGCAGCGGCCCGCATTTGGTCGGGAAATAAACCTTCTTTCGTCAGTAGTTTGGGCGTTTATTACTAAGTTAGTCCCGGTACGCTCAAATTGTTTCTATAAGTCTGACAGTTACGTAGTAAATGCTATACTACCGACCTGTCATGACAAGTCGATTGTTCCCTTCGTTGTGTTCAGTAATCCGCCTTGCTTCCGTGGTTCTAGTGGCAGGCGCCGGGCTTTCGGTCAGCGTTGAGGGCCAAGCTTTTGAATGTTCTAATGTGACGCCCGCCGCTCCGGTCGTACGCGCCGAAGGACATACAGAACTATTGGGGGACATCGTACTCGACTGCACTGGCGGTATTCCGACGCCGCTGGGCTACCAAGTTCCTACTGTCACCGTCCAGGTGAACCTGACGGCGAATTTGACCAGTGAAGTCACGGCCGGCGCGTCCTCAGGGCCGTACTTCAACGACGTCCTCTTACTTGTGGACGAACCGGGTTCCCCGACACATCCAACCGTGCCGATTCTGAATTGCGGCAACACCGGGGCTCCTGACACGACCGCGGCTGGTCCTGGCGTCTGTTCAGTTCTAGGCGGCGGAGCTTTAGGCGCCGCAGCCAGCTACAATGGCACGCCGGGCCATCCCAACGCATTTCAGGGACGCTCGCTTGCAAATATCACCGGCCAATATAACCAGGTCCTGTTCGCGAGCCTTCCCATCGACCCGCCCGGCACGGTGTGTCCCAGCCAAGCCACGCAACCAGTTTGCCACCGTATCCTCCGCATCACGAATTTTCGCGGGGATGCAGCAGCCATCGGTGTTGGCCTGTATAGCTCGGGCCAGATTGAAAGTACTCTGGTCATCAACCCGATCAGCGTACTACCCATTGATGTAACTACAAATGTTATCGCCTACGCTTCACCGGGCTTGACCGCCGCCGTGACCGGCTCCAGCGGCGTTACTTCCCCGATCCGCCTATTCGAAGGCTTTGCGGGAGCGTGGAAAACAAAAAACATTTCTTTCACGGTGGGCGATCACAGCGGCACTCCAGGAAACGCAACTCTTCAGGGTGGCAGCTGGATTTATAACGGCGGTGCCCACTACCCGACCGACGATGCGCAAAACGTACCCGGAACGATCTACCCCACCGAGTCTGGATTCCAGTGGCGAAATAATACGACGAACGCACCTCCGTCGCCGAATCCGCCCTCCGGTTACGGATCCTCGCCCGTGCCGAATCTTGGCAATCCGCTCAACTCGGTTGGAGCCGGCGGTACGGACACAGGAATTAATAAGGCTGGAGTCGCCAATTCCTCGACTCGCGTCGCCCTTAGGTTCAACAATATCCCTTCGGGCGGATCCGTCCAGGTTCCGCAACAGATTACTTTGTACCGGCAGGGCTGCAATCCGGACCCGTCCTGTTCGACCGGCGTGATGGTCCTCACGGCTGCGGATTCCGCGGGTGCGGGGCCTTTTGCGCCCTCCTTCAACACGCTACTGACTTCTAGCAGTAACCTCGCCGTATACGAGATTCTCTATGCCGATCCGCTCAACCTGGAATTCGCCGATGTTCCCTTCACGGTAAACGGCGGGTCCGGTGCGGGCCTTCAAGTTACCGTCGGGTTTGCTCCATTCTATTCGCAGGGAGGGGCATCCGAACGGGCAAGCAGCACGTACCCGGTTCCCAGGTTCGTGGATCGCGCGGCGTCGGCTCCGTGCACGTCACTTTTGTGCCTGGGTGCCTTTCCCAGTCCAACCAGTCCTGGTTCAGGCGCGAGTTTGAGTTGCACCAGCAGCTCAAGCTTCCCATCACTGATCCGAGCTGAGGGAATTGCGGAGATGTTGGGCGACATCTTCTTGGGCTGTCAAGGCGGCACTCCCACACCGGCGGGGCAGCCAGTACCGCAGGTCACTCTCTCTGTGGCGTACGATGTTCCTCTCACTGCCAGATTGACCGCCGGAAGTTTCACAGAAGCGTTATTGATGGTCGACGAACCGAATTCCGCCATCACCGGACGGCCGCTCCTGAACTGCGGCCATGACGGCGCCGCAGACACAGGCCCTTCCGGCCCGGGCGTATGCGCCATTGTCGGCACTGGTGACCCCGGATCAGGTTTTGTCTTGGGCTCAACTTATAACGGTGTCCAGAACGGCTTCGGTGCCGGAGCCTTTTGCGATGGAGCGAATGGCAGGCCCGCCCCGAATAGTTACGGCTGCGGCCGCCCGAACGTCTTTCAGGGTCAGCTCGATCCAAGCCGCAGCAACGCGATCACCTTCGTGGGGGTGCCGGTTGACCCTCCGGGACCGAATGCTCACAGGCTAATCCGCATCACCAATGTTCGCGCGAATGCCGCGAGTCTCGGAGTTACTACGGTTAATACCACTCGGTCTATAACGGCGACCATTTCAACTCTTGGCTCAAACCTGATCGCGATCGATGTTCCCCAGCGCGCTGTTGCGACAGTTGCGTTGGGATTAATTGCGCCAGTCTCCGCAAATTCATCGGTTCATCTTCAAGAAGGGTACAGCAACGCCTGGAAGACCCAGAATATTGCGATCTCCTGCGCGAATGGGACGCCAAAGCCCTTCTACTCGTATGGCGGCGGAACAAGCTATCCACCACAGGCGGCCCAGAGCGTTCCCGGCGCCGAATACGATACTGAGAGCGGCTTCCAGTATCAGAATGATTCCGTTAACAAGCCTTTGGACGTACCCCTCAATCCAGTCACGTGCTCTGCTGGGTCGTCCGCCGGTTATCCTTTCGCTTCAGTCGGATTCGGCGGATTAAACACCGGGATCACCGCTGCGGGGATTGCTAACTCTGGCACCCGCTTTGCACTTCGGTTCTCCAATGTTCCGCCGGGAGCATCTGTTCAAGTCCCGACATCGGTGCCTCTGGTAAACATCATCACTCACTCTGTCACGGGCGTAATGGTCTTAACCAATGCCGATGCGAACGGAGCCGGACCTTACAGTCCGGCGTCTGGCACCCTGACTGCGAGCAATGTGGCGGTATACGAAGTTCTCTTCGCGAATCCCAACGCGCTGGAAGCTGCCGACGTCCCCTACACGCTGCTGAATGCACCGCCTAACACGACGGTTCAAGTGATCACGAGCTTCGCTCCGTTCTCCTCCACAGCCGCAGCGGGCCAGCCCAGCGCGACCCTTCCCGTTCCCAGATTCGAAGATTCCTTGGGTTACGTTCCCTGCGTGTCGGGTCCCTGTATTAGCGTCTCGCCGGGTGAGGGGACGAATTCGGGTCCGGTAAATGTCGCTCTCGCTGGCGGTCCCATCCTGAACAACGCTCAAGTTAAACTAAGCAGCCCCGGTTTCCCGGACATCTTGGGATCATCTACTTCAAACGTCGGTCCTTCTGTGCTTTCGACCACATTCGATCTGACCGGAGCAACAGCCGGAGCCAGGGATGTGGTGGTGACACCTCAGTCCGGGACGCCGTTCACGCTGGCCGGCGCATTCACGGTCCTCGCAGCGCCGCCGTGCTCCTTTGTGGTCGGTCCTCTAAACCCGACGATCGCCGCCAGCGGGGGATCCGGCAGTTTGGTGGTTACTCCCAGTGCATCCTCGTGTGCCTGGGGAGCCAGTACCGTCACGCCCTGGATCACGCTCTTGCCAAAGTCTCCAACGGTTCAACCGTACACGGTCGACGCAAATCCCAACACGACGCCGCGCGACGGAACAATCTCGATCGCAGGGAAAACCGTTACCGTCTCACAGACTGGCGCATGTACGTACGACATCAGCCCGATAAGCCAGATCTTCAGCGCAAGTGGAGGTAGCCTGACTGTCAACGTGTTGGCTCCGGCAGGCTGCTCCTGGTCGGCGGCATCCAACGCAAGCTGGATTACCGTGGCCGGCGCTGCTTCCGGTTCGGGCATCGGTTCGGTAACGCTGCAAGCCGATCTTAACTCGGGCGGATTGCGATCGGGTACCGTAACAATCGCAGGCAAGACGTTCAACGCCAGCCAAAGCGCGTCGGCTTGCGGTGCCGCCGATGTGAGCAGCCAAGTCTCGGTCGTGCGCGGCGCGTTCACGTCGAACTTCACGGGAACAAACTATCTCCAGCAAATCCGCCTTACAAACCAGGGCCCTGCCATTCCGGGTCCGATCTATCTGGTTGTCGATGGCCTTCCCATGACCGGGACGCCGTGTGTCGGCGGCACCTGCGGAATCGTCCCGCCACCCCCAGTAACTTTTTGCCAGTCTCCCAGCGGAAGCTCGCTGGTTGTGGCTGCTCCCAATGGCCTCGCAGTTGGGCAGGCCGTTAATCTTAACCTGACATTTTCCCCAGGGCGGACGGCAAAGGGGGTTCCACCGATATGGACCACCACGAGAGTGTTCAGCGGTACCCCAAGCCAATAGAAATCACCAGCAGAGATCGGAGGATCTTAGATGAAAACGTTTCGTGTGTTGCTATTGCTGACGGTGGCCGTCTCGGCCATCCGGGCAGACGTGGTCAAGACTGTGACCCTAGATACCGCCGGCTTGGGAATCCTTCCGGGCGGGCCGTTCTCGCTGGCGTTCGAACTCGCTGACGGCACCGGCTCCGGTGACGGCAACAATTCTGTAGTGCTCAGTGACTTTCAGTTCGGATTTGGTGGTAGCCCCTCAGCATCCCCGCTGTTCACGTTGGGCGCCGTCCTGGGAGATCTGTCGTCAACGGTGACGCTAACCGATGCGGATGTTGCAAACGTCTTCGTGCAAGATTTCGTAGCGGGAGATACGCTTAGCTTTCTTCTTTCCTTCACCACCAACGTCGACGCCGGTACTCCGGACGAGTTCATTTTCTCGATTCTGGACAGCAGCCTCAATCCGCTTCCCACCAGTTCCGCATCACCTCTCAGCCCGTTCCTCGCGATCGACCTGGATTCGGCTAATCCCGCGATCCTGACTTTCGACGGAATCGGGGTTCCGGCTCCTACCGTCGCTGATGCCCCCTCCGCGGTGCCTGAGCCGTCTTCCGCGGCTCTCCTGATAATTCCGCTGGTGGCTTTTGTTTGGGCCGGTCGGCGTAAGATCGGGCTAGCTTAAGGCAGCCCGAATACGACCACCGTATCCGACGCCGTCACGGCCACATACTGCTTGCCGTTCTTCGCTTGATACGTCATCGGCACGGCGTTGCCTTGCCGTTCGAGCTGGCCAGCCCACAACTCTCTGCCGGTTTTCGAATCGAACGCGCGAAAGCGATTGTCAGTAGCGGCACCGATGAACACCAGACCGCCCGCGGTCACCATGGGACCCGCGCTTCCCGATCCTCCAACATTGCGCTTGCCCTCCGGTAGCGACTGGTTGGTGCCGAGCGTCGTCTGCCAAGCGATGTCGCCAGTGTTGGCGTTGACTGCGATGATGCGGCTCCATGGCGGTTTGTAGCACGGTAGTCCGCCGACGGCGAACGCCCCTGCGGTGCCGTTCACGCGATCGTAAGGAAGATTGGCGTTCTCATACCGCGTGCCGTCCTTCTTCTTCTCGATCCAGCCGGTCAGCGGGCTGTCCTTAGTCTGCACGAAGATGTAGCCCAACTTCGGATCGGAAGCCATGCCGCCCCAACTCGCGCCTCCAGTCGCCCCCGGGAACGAAATGGTCACGCGCGGCGGGGCACCCTCTTCGTGAAACAGCCAGGGCGTGAACGGACCAGCGTTATAGAAGAGATTCTTCTCCCACAGTTCCAGGCAGGCCTTGGCGTGTTCGGGAGTCGTATCGTCGGCGGTGACCAGGTCCTCACGCTTGAGACTCGTCCGCGCCAGCGCGGGAGGCTTTACAGGAAACGGCTGGGTGGGCGAATACCATTCGCCTGGAACGTCCCCTTTGGGAACGGCACGCTCCTCCACTCCGAAGACGGGCTTGCCGGTGACGCGATCCAGAATAAACATCCAACCCGATTTCCCCATCGCCGCCAGCGCGGGAATCTTCTTCCCGTCTTTGACGATGTCGACCAAGCCCGGCGCGGGCGGCATGTCGTAATCCCAAAGGTCGTGATGGACCACCTGGAAATGCCACTTGTATTTTCCAGTGTTGGCGTCCACAGCGACCACCGAATTGCCGAAGAGATTCGCGCCCGGCCGGTCGCCGCCGTAGTAGTTGGCGGCCGCCGCTCCGAAGGGCATGTAGAGGATGCCTCGCTCCTCGTCAGCCGTCATGTACCAGCCCCAAATATTCGCGCCGGAGCGATCCTTCCAGCCGTCACTCAACCACGATTCATGCCCGACCTGGCCCGGGCCCGGTATCGATTGAAACTCCCACAACTTCACGCCTGTACGAGCGTCGTACGCGCGCGAATTTCCCGGCGGACCGTTTTCTTTCTCTCCGGTGCTTGCGCCCACCAGCACGAGATTCTTGAAAATGGTCGGGACGCCGTTGTACGGCACCACCATATCCAGAATGCCCTCTTTCGCGAATCCCGGATCGAGCTTTCCAGTGCTCGCATTCAAAGCGACGAGATTGCGGCCGTTTGTGAACATGATCCGTGGCGGATTCTGGCGGTCGCCGGGCCAGTAGGCGACACCGCGAGGCGAAGCTTGTCCGCCCGCTACATCGTAGTTCCAAATCTCCTTCCCGCTCTCGGGATTCAGGGCGACCACGCGCGTCTGCGTGGAGATATACATCACCCCGTTCACGACAATCGGTACGACTTCCGCGGCCCCGCCCGCCGTGGCGAAACGGAAACTCGACGGCTGCAATCGGTACGACCAGACCTGCGCGAGTTTGGCGACGTTGGCGGTGGTGATCTGCGAGAGCGGCGAATAGCGCGTGCTGGCCAGGTCGCGGTTGAACATCGGCCAGTCAGCGGCGGGCGTCTTGGATTGTCCGACAAGCCCTGGGACAAGAATCGCCGTCAGTAGCGCTAAGGACCGTCGCATGGATTCAAGTCTCCTATTAGAAAGTGGGGTCAGCCTTTCGAGGCTGCAGACGGGCTTCCGCCCGGCTTTTCTTGTTCATGGGGAGCGCCGGCTGGAAAGCCGGGCGGCAGGCTTGAAAGCCTGACCCCACTAGTGAGCGTACAGCTTATCGTAATAAGCCTGAAAAACCGCGAGCTTCGCCTCATCCGGTGCCGGACCCATGCCGGCTGTATCGCCGAACTCCATGGCGCTCTTGTTCTTATTGCCGTCGTATGCAATCCACTTCGGCAATCCCTTGCCGTTGGGATCTCCGGTGGCAGCGAAGTTCACCCAATACGAAGACATCGTATCTGCCACTTGGCGATCCACATCCGTCCACGCGCGTGGTCCACGCAGGTTGTTGAACACGTACGGAAGCTCCGAAGTGTGAACGGCGCTGCCGTGCGGTCCGGGTCCAAATTTCCCTGCCTTAGCGTTCGGCTGGATTGGCGGCTGATGCGTAAAGAAGAAGACATAAGCCTTCGACTTTCCGGTTTTGGTTTCCATGCGAGCCCAATTCCGCATGACGAACGCCATCTCGTCGCGCCCTACGAAGAACGCGGAATCCTTGACCTGCTCATCCGATCCGCCCGGATATACCTTCATGAAGTTATCCGCGAGATCGCCGTAGCGCTTACGGGATTGTTCAGCGTACTGCGCGGCATTCGCCGGCGTCGCGCCGAAAGATTCATCGCGATTCGACCCGACCAGCACCGGCACGTCGATCTGCTTGCCCTGCGCGAACACTGTTCCCGGATCTTCCGGGATCGACCAGCCGTCCACAATCGGCCCTACGCCGCGGCCGGCCTTGAGAATTTGGTCCGCGGGTTTCGCGCGCAATTCCGCGAGCGACTTTGCACCGAGTCCGTCGGCGTACTTGACGCCGGCCTGCTCCGCTTCGGCCAGAGTGTTCAAGCGCCCGATTGTCGCGGTGTTCCAGGCGCTGCTCTCCCCGATCGCCCGATGAAACAGTCCCTTGGCCTGCGGCGAAACCATAAGGTTTGCGACCAAGCCTGCACCCGCCGATTCACCGAAGATCGTCACCCGCTTCGGATCTCCGCCGAAGGCGGCGATGTTCTTCTGCACCCACTGCAGCGCGGCCATGGAATCGAGCAGCCCGAAGTTTCCTGCGCCTCGGCGATCAGACTCGCGCGTCAGTTCCGGATAGGAGAAGAAGCCGAAGACCCCTAACCTGTAGTTGAGAGTAATTACGACTGCGCCCTTCTTGGCCAGCGCTTCTCCGTCATAATCGGGCTGCGAACCTGAGCCGGTGTTGTAGCCGCCGCCGTAGATCCACACCATCACAGGACGCTTTTCACCAGCCGATTTGGCGGCGGTCCAGACGTTCAGATAAAGGCAATCCTCGCCGCTCACCTTCTGATTGCCGCCACCGCCGCCGCCAGCATTCTGCATGCACACCGGTCCGAATGCGTCTGCCTGACGAATACCATCCCAGTGAGACACGGGTTGCGGAGCTCGCCAGCGCAAATTCCCCACGGGAGGCGCGGCGAACGGTATGCCCTTGTAAATGCGCATTTCCGGCGTTGCACCGGCGACGCCGGCGACCTGTCCGGGATCGAGTTTGACCGTATCGTTGGCCGCCGCAAATGCGCTCACGGCTGCAGCGAACAGGAGTAGGCGTTTCACTATTTGGCCTTTTCGTCCGTGCGAGCGCCGCTCAGGATATCGCTCATCGCGTAGTTTCCTTCGTGGCAGGCGTACTCGATCATCTGATAATCGTCGTTCTTCTCTAGCTGGATAAGAATGGTCCACGGCTTCACCCAGGTCTTTTCGTCGATCACCGTAATCCGATAATCCATCGTCTTGTCGCTGGTTCGCGTGAACCGCTCGATCACCTTGAGCTGATCGCTGTGATACCCGGGATCGCCCGGATAGCCCGCACCGTTCGACCCGATGGCGTCTTTGTCGGTGAAATTCGTCGTCTCGACGACGAGGTCGTTGCCTTCCCAGTGCCCGCGCGAATCTCCCATCACCATCTTGATCGCCGGGCTGACATGCGGACGCCCGTCCAGCGGAATCACGCGGCTCTCATGGATCATTTCGTTGCGGAACGCCACGTATCCCGGACCTTGTACGATCTGGTTACCGTTGTTGTACACCACCGGAATCACCGACCCCAGCAGCCCTCGGGAAATGCAGCGATAGTAAATGTTCAGATCGTCGTAGCTGTCCGCTTCGCCCTTCCACTCGCCCGGCATCCCCTTGCCGCCGCGAGCTTCTTTGCGATACTTCACTGCCTCGGCCGTCAGCTCCGGCAGCCGGCCATTCGGCGGGTCGACGATCAGCGAAGTCTGGCGTGTCGGCTTGCCGCGCTCCGTCCAATACGATGGCGGGCCGATTCCGACGCGGGAATCACTGGTCGCGACCGATTCGCTGTCCGCCTGCGCCTGCTTCTTCGCCGCCGCTTCTTTCGCCGCGAATTCCGCGTCGTTCAGCGTAGCCCGCTCGCCGAGATTCGCCGGACGCTGCATGGGAACACCCATGTTGCCCGGCCAGACTCCCTCCAGATCGGGATCTCCCCACGGCGTCTTCGGAGGCGTGTAGGCCTTAGCCGTCTTTGCCTGCTTGGATTTAGCTGCCGCGGGCGCCTGGCCCGCGATAGGCGCCGTTAGAAGCGCAAGCGTGCACACGAGGGCACTAAGAGAAACGAGATAGCGATAGCGCATTCTGCCTCCGGCCAATAACGCTTCTGGCCAGATACAGTTGTACAACGTCTAGACCCCGGTTTCCAGGGGGTTGCGGCTCCTACGCGGCCGCTAACCCCCGGCGATCGCGCCTACAACCAGGAAGGGTTCGGCTCCCGACACCACCGCATCCGGCAACACCTCGTCCGGCGATTCGTGCGACAGATCCTCCTGGCATGCGAAGAATCGCACGAATGCCCGGCGCTGCTGCGTGACATGGTCGCGAATCGTGCCTTGCAGCATCGGATACCGGGCTTCGAGAGCGTCCAGGAGAGACCGCTGCGTAACGGGGCCGTTCACCTCAAGCTCCACCTCGCCGCTGATCTTTGCCAGCGTTCGCAGATGCGCCGGAAGGACGATCCGGATCATGCCTTCGCTCACGGCAATGTCTGGACCTCGACCGACAGCACGGCGGGCAGATCCCTAACGATGGGCATCCAGCTATCCCCGGCATCGGCCGATGCGTATACTTGCCCGCCGGTAGTGCCGAAGTACACGCCGCACGAATCGAGCGAGTCCACCGCCATCGCCTCGCGCAGCACATCGACGTAGCAGTCGCTTTGCGGCAGGCCTTTGGTGAGTGGTTCCCACTCATCGCCGCCAGTCTTGCTTCGGTACACCCGCAGCTTTCCGTCCATTGGATAGTGCTCGCGGTCGCTCTTGATCGGGACCACATAGATGGTCTCGGGCTCGTGCGCATGGACGTCGATCACGAATCCGAAATCGGTCGGAAGATTCCCGCTGACTTCGCGCCACTGCTCGCCGGCGTCATCGGTGCGCATCACATCCCAGTGCTTCTGCATGAAGAGCACATTGGGGCGAGACCGGTGCAGCGCGATGCGGTGAACACAATGCCCCACTTCGGCATTCGGATCGGGGATGTATTCGGACTTGAGCCCCCGGTTAATCGGCTTCCACGTTGTGCCGCCGTCGTCTGTGCGAAACGCGCCGGCCGCCGAGATGGCGATGTACATCCTTTTCGGATCGCTCGGATCCAGCAGAATCGTGTGCAGGCCCAAACCGCCCGCCCCCGGCTGCCAGCGCGATCCCGAGCCGTGGCCGCGTAATCCGGATAGCTCCTGCCACGACTTCGCGCCGTCGGTTGTGCGGAACATCGCGGCGTCCTCGACTCCGGCGTAGACCGTGTCCGGATCGGTGAGGGATGGCTCCAGATGCCAGACGCGCTTGAACTCCCAGGGATGCGGAGTTCCGTCGTACCACTGATGAGTTCCGGGAACGCCGTCGTACACGAACTTGTTGTCCATCGGCTCCCAGGTCTTGCCCCCGTCGTCGGAGCGCTGGATCAACTGCCCGAACCAGCCGCTGGATTGCGACGCGTATAGACGATTCGGATCCACGGGCGATCCTTTTACGTGGTAGAGTTCCCATCCGGCGAAATGCGGGCCACTGACGTCCCACTTTTGCCGCTTGCCGTCCGACTCCAGAATGAAAGCACCCTTGCGCGTGCCGACCAACACTCGTACCTTGCTCATAGTTTTTCCCTTCCCGTTTTCCTTCCGGTCTCCTTTTTGCCCTTGAATTCAGGGAGCAATGGAGTCAAGTCCCGTTCCCGCCACCTTCGCCGGGCTTCAGACAGGACTGCTTCGCGATTCTTCTCCATGTCCATGATGAGAGCGCAGGGCGCTCCCGTTTCTTCATGCCGCGCCGCCCAAATCAGCAAGTCCAACAGCACCGGCGCCAGATCGATTCCCTTCTCGGTCAGCCGGTAGTTCACCCTTCGCCTATCCGTCGTCTCCGGCTCCGCATGGACGATGCCGGCGGCTTCGAGCTTCTTCAAGCGGTCCGCCAGGATATTCGTGGCGATCTTCTCGGACGAACCCTGGAAGTCCTTGAACGTGCGATAGCCGCGAACCATCAGATCGCGGACGATCAGCAGCGACCAGCGGTCCCCCAACATTTCGAGGGAGATGCTGACCGGGCAACCCGACCGGCGCTCTAACTTGGGCTTCGCGGGCACATGGAATACATTACAACGATCACTTGCATACTGCAAGTGATACTCGAGGCTGACAGTGCGCGAAGAAGTCTTTCGGGGAAAAAGAAGAGGAGGAAGGATATGGTGCGGTCGAGAGGACTTGAACCTCCACGAGCTTGCGCCCGCTAGCACCTCAAGCTAGTGCGTCTGCCAATTCCGCCACGACCGCACATCTTAAAATCCAACCGTTAGCAGATCCGTTGGAAGTTTGACTACACCTACACGAACAAAATCTAAACTCGCGACTCGACTACTTCTGCGGCGAGGGGGCCGCTGGCGGCGGAGTCGCTGGCGCCGGCGCCACCGGTACCGGAACCGTTTGCGGGGCCGACTGCTGGCCGCCTACAGGTCCACTCTGCACCGTGATCGGCACGGTCCCTCCCGGTGCCGGCGCTTTCGACTGAGCCGGAGCCGTTTGCCCCGCGGGCGGGATGGCCTTCTTCAGCAGATCCGGCGTCGCGCTGCCTCCCCGTGTCGCCAGGATCGAAAGCGTCAGCGAAGTCAGCATGAACAGGACTGCCGAGATCGTGGTGGCCTTCGAAAGCACCGTCGCCGAACCGCGCGGCCCGAAAACGGTCTGCGATCCCATTCCGCCGAACGCTCCCGCCAGGTCGGCGGCCTTGCCGCTCTGCAGCAATACCACGGCAACGAGAACCACGCACACGACGATATGGATGAAGGTAATAAAGTAGATCATACGGCTACCCGAGGGGCTCCCATCATGTTAGCATGCCCCCTATTTATACGCCGCAATCCCCGTCACCCGCTCCCCGATCACCAGCACGTGAATATGGTCCGTCCCCTCATAGGTTTTGACGGTCTCTAAGTTGCACATATGACGCATGATCGGGTACTCGTCCATGATCCCGTTGGCGCCCAGCAGATCGCGCGACTCCCGGGCGCATTCGAGCGCCATGGCGGCGTTATTCCGCTTGAGCATGGAAACATGCGCCGCGTCGGCCTGCCCCTGATCCTTGAGCCGGCCCACCTGCACGGCCAACAATTGCGCCTTGGTGATCTCGGTGATCATGTCCGCCAGTTTGGCCTGTACCAGTTGGTGCGAGGCGATCGGCTGCCCGTCGAACTGTTTGCGCGCGATCGAATATGCGCGCGCGGTTTCATAGCAATCCATCGCCGCGCCTATCACACCCCATCCGATCCCGTAGCGCGCTTGCGTCAGGCAGCTGAGTGCAGATTTGAGCCCCTTTGCCCCCGGCAGCATGGCGGCCTCAGGCACGCGGCAATCGTCGAGTTTCAGACTCGAAGTCACAGACGCCCGCATGGACAACTTTCCGTGAATCTCCGACGCACTGAATCCGGGAGTTCCGCGCTCGATCAGAAAACCCCGGATGCCGTCCTCGGCGCGAGCCCAGACCACGGCCACGTCGGCAACCGAACCGTTTGTGATCCACGTCTTCTCACCCGAGAGAATCCAGTCGCCGCCGTCGCGTTTCGCCCGAGTCAGCATCCCCGCGGGATTCGATCCGAACCCCGGCTCGGTCAATCCGAAGCAGCCGATCGCGGCTCCGGATTGTAACCGCGGCAGCCAGCGCTGCTTCTGCTCCTCGCTGCCGAACGTGAGGATGGGATACATCACCAGCGCGCCCTGCACGCTCACGAAACTGCGCAGGCCGGAATCGCCGCGCTCCAGCTCCTGCATGATCAGGCCGTATTCCACGTTGTTCATGCCGGCGCAGCCGTAGCCTTCGAGGTTGGCGCCCAGGAATCCCAGGCTCGCCATTTCGGGGATCAGCTCTTTGGGAAATCGCGCGTCGCGAAAGCAATCGCGAATCAGCGGAAGCACCCGCTCGTCGACGAACCGCCGGGCGGTCTCGCGGACCAGCAACTCCTGCTCGCTGAAGAGCGAATCGATCCGCAAATAGTCGACGCCGGGGAAACGGGCCATAGAAGGCTCATTTTACCCGGTGGGGCCGGACTCAGGCCGGCCCTACTACTTCTTGTGAATCAGGATGCGACCGTTGAACGTGGTGAACTGCATCTCAGGGCCGCCGCCGTTGATGGTTCCGTAGGTTGTCCGGTTCCCACGAATTCGGACGCCCTTCCCGGTTTTCGACTCCGTTGTATCGAACGCCTCGTTGGTGACCTTTACGTCAAAGTCCGTATAGACATCGCCGTTATCGACCTTCATCTTCAGGTTAGCCTTGATGTCGGCGGGCAGCGTCACATCGATCGTTCCGTTCATGCTGGAGAAGCTCATGGCCTTGCCCGGAGCCACTTTGTCCAAAACGACAGTCACCTTGCCGTTCATGGAAGTAGCTACAACGGAGCCAGAAGAGTTGGTCACCGAGACCCCGCCGTTCACGCTTTCCACCTCGATCTCGCCTGAAATATTCTCGACACTGACACCATTATTGATGGTGTTCACCGTCACCGAGGTCTCTACCGGCACCTGAATCTGGATGTCGCCCCCGCCAAGCGGCGTTTCCGCGCTGACCGTGACAACGTTATTGGCCTCGGTAACCTCTATGCCGCCTCTGCCCACGTTCAGGGGATGCATACCCGGCGGAATGTTTCTTTCCCTGCGGCGCCTCTCGGAGATGGCCGACGATTCAATGATCGCGTCCTTTCCGTCGTAACCCTTGATGGTCACCTTATGCATCAGGGTTTTCACAACCAGCCTGCGAGGTTGCGAAGGGTTACTGAACGCGACCGTAATCTGCGCGGAGTTTTGGTTCTCGGCTGGGTTTTGGAGCGGGTTTTGGACCGGGTTTTGGGCAGGCGCCGGCAGCGCTCCCAGCGCAGCTATCATTCCAACGATCATTCCACCCATCAGGAATCTATTCATTGCAGTCTCTCCAATGCCCATTGGGCCTTTTGCCGAACACCTTCATTCGCCGTTTCGTTTCCCGACAACCGGCGCAGTTCCGGCGCTGCCTGGGGATCCTTCAAATCCACTAGGAGATCGATGAGCGCCACTTGCACGATTGGCGTCGTCTGCTTCGATAGCGACTGCAACGCCGCGCGGCCGGTCTCCGGACTCGCCGAAAATCTTCGCAGCGCATCCACTGCCGCCAGCCGGACGTTCACGTTTGCGTCATGATTCACCGCCGACACCAGAGCCCCCAGAACCTCCCGGTCGGACGGCTCGGCACGATATGCCCAGCTGACGCCTCTCAACCGATCGCTCGCCGACTGCTGCTGCATCAAAGACAACGCCACCAACTGCCGCATATTCGCTACCTCCTCCCTTAACTGCGATACTTCCGCGGGCGCCCCCCCAAAGAGTGGTCCGTTCCCGCGCACTCCATATCCGATCCCCAGACCCACCGCGACCAGCCCGGCCGCGGCCGCCATCTGCCACGCCGGTATGGTCCACCAGCGCTTTGCCGGACGCGCTTCGGCAGCTGCCAGCCCCTGTCGATACGCTCCCAGCATTTCGTAGAACCGATCCCGCACTTTCCCGCTGGGTTCCTCCAGCGGCAGAAGATCCAGCCCTTGCCACAGCGCGCCGACGCGCGACACTTCGCTCCGGCATGTCTCGCAGGAGGCCAGGTGCGCGTTAAACTCCGTCTCACCGGCCTCACCCAGGGTGCGGCTCCAGTAGTCCGTCATCCGAGTTTTGGCTTCTTCGCAGGTCATGATGCTTTTTCTTTCTCCAACGTGAAATAAATCTGTTCCAGCGCGCGGATCGCACGATACACGCGCACCTTTACGGTTCCCACTTCGCAGCCCAGCACTTCGGCGATATCCTCATGCTTCATTCCCTGGAACCGGCTCAGTACCAGGATTTCGCGCTTATCCTCGGGCAACTGGTCCATCGCGCGGCGCAACAGCGCCAGATCCTGACCGCGCGATACACTCTCTTCCGGTCCCGGAGACGCGGAAACCAGTTCCGCGCGCCGATCCACGAACGTATCTATATCCACCACTTGTGCCGTGCCTCGCTTCCTTACCTGATCCACTCCCGCGTTTCGCGCGATCTGATACATCCATGCCGTGAACGATTGCGCCGGATCATAGCTGGTCCGGTAGCGCAGCATGCGAAAGAAAACTTCCTGCACCAGATCCTCGGCCTGCTCCCGGTTTCCGTTCATCGAAACAAAGTAGCGAAACAACGGTCGGTGGTAGCGCTCGAACAGCACCGCGAGCCGGGCCACCTTCCCCGCGCTCACTTCCGCCATTACCGCGTTGTCTGTGCTGTTAACCAATGTGTTCACGGTTACATACGAGAATACTCGCGATGCAAGGAAAGGTTACGTACTTGCTGCCCGCACTTGTTAACATGGACCGACAAGCATGATCTTCTGGGCCCTGCCGCTATTCTGGCTGGCCTGCGCGACGGCGGGATATGTCTATGCCCTGCAACAAGGGATCCCTTCTTCCGTGGTCCTGGCCGCCCTTCCGGCGTTTCTGCTGGAAGCGACTCTTTTCTTGACCCTGGGGATCGAAACCTGGCGCAAGAAGCTCGAGAAACTGCGGCCCGCGGGTGTGGCCGCGCTCCTGGTTCTAGCGGCGATAGCGCCTTACTGCGCGGCGTCGCTGGCCTTAGGATCGTTCCGGTGGCAATCCCTGGCCGGGATCGCGCTACTAGCTGGACTGGTTTCTTTCTGGTACATCGTACTGCCGCAAAAGCCCGCGGCCGACCTGCTATTGCTAGCGCTGATGGCGGCCGTGGTTCTGGCCAAAGTCTTCGCGACCCTGTACGTTCGTCCCGATCCGAAACTGCCGCTCGAGATCCTGGGAACCGCCATGTGGATCCGCACCGGCGCATTTGCGCTATTGAGCGTCCGCCGCGTGCAGGGCGTCGGCTTCGGATTCTGGCCCTCGGCTCGCGAATGGAAAATCGGCGCGCTCTTCTTCCTGGTGATGCTGCCGGTAGTGGCGGCGCTGGCCTGGTGGATCGGATTCGCCAAGTTCCATCCGCCCGCGCCCTCCTGGACCAGGACCCCGGTCATTGTGGTGCTCAATTTCTTCGGTGCGTTGTGGGTTGTGTCGCTAGGCGAGGAGTTTTTCTTCCGCGGGCTGCTGCAGCAGTGGCTCGTAAGCTGGCTGCGGAACGAATGGGCCGGCCTGATCGCGACCTCGCTCCTGTTCGGAGCGGTGCATTTGCCCCGAGGATCGTTTCCCAACTGGCGTTTCGCGCTGCTGGCGGCGGTGGCCGGAATCTTCTATGGTTTGGCCTTCCGCCAAGCTAGCAGCATCCGCGCTTCGATGGTTACGCACGCCCTCACGGTGACCACCATGAAGGTTTTCTTCTCTTAAGAGGTAAGCAGGACGGTCGCCCGCCCTAGCAGTTCGACGGTCGCCTTGTCCGCATACCAAGCTTCGCCTGCCTTAGCGGGCTGGCCATCGATCTCCAGGTTTCCTTCGAGAACTACGATCATGCTGGCCTTGCGGGATACGCTGCCATCCATGCGTACTCTTTCAGTAGTAAAAAATGGACAAGTGACCAGCACTCCTTCGCGAGCACTCTGCCGCGCCGGATGCGGACCCAGCTGGCTCACGCGCGTCCCCTCATCCAGATGCAGTTCGCGTGGACGGCCATAATCGAACAAGCGGTACGTGACATCCGACCACTGTTGGATTTCGCACAGCGTTAATCCGGCGCCGATAGCGTGAACCGTTCCCGCGGGAATGAAGAATGTATCGCCGGGACGCGCCTCGTGCCATTCGAGCAGTTGTTCGATTTCGCCCGAGAGCGCGGACTCACGTAGCCGCTGTTCCGTGATTGGTTCACGAAATCCAGCAGCGATCTTCGCACCCGGCTCGGCTGCCAGGATGTGCCACATTTCCGTCTTGCCTTCAGGATGGACCTGTACCGACAAGGGTTCCGTCGTAAACAGGAACTTGATCAGCAGTGGAAGATCGGGCACGCCTTCGAACCAGACTTCACCGATCTTCTCCGTGTTGTCTGGAAACAGAGGCTCCAGACGTTTCGAGCCCCACACCTTGGGCACGAGGCGCGGAGTGAGCCGCGTCAGCATCTCTTTTCGTTCACGAGACCCGAGCTTTAATAAACCGCTCGATACGATCCAATCCGCGCTCCAGTTCTTTCATCGAGGTCGCGTAGGACAGACGAATGTGATCGGCTGTTCCGAATGCTTCCCCGGGGACCACGGCCACGTGCTCTTCTGCCAGCAGTTTTTCGGAGAATTCGAGCGAGCTCGAAATGCCGTTGCGAAACGCCGCGCTCACGTTGGGATACGCGTAGAACGCGCCACGAGGCTCCTGGGCCTTCACGCCCGGAATCTTGCGCAGCCGGTCGATCACGTAATCCCGCCGCCGGCGATACTCCGCCAGCATAATCGCCACCGATTCCTGCGGCCCGCGCAGCGCTTCGATCGCCGCTTTCTGCGTGATGGACGTCGGATTCGACGTCGTATGGCTCTGCAGCTTGTTGATTCCCGCGACCACCGGCGCGGGAGCCAGAACAAAACCCATGCGCCAACCGGTCATCGCATAAGTTTTCGAGAGCGACCCGGCTACCACTACCGTATCCTTAGCGTCCGGCAGCGAAGCCAGCGAGAACAGCTCGCTGTCATAAAGGAACCTCTCGTAGCATTCGTCGGTCATGACCCAGATGCCACGATCCTTGGCCATCCGGAAAATCTTCTCCATCTCCGACCGTTCGTAGACCGCGCCACTGGGATTGCAGGGCGAGTTGAGGATGATCATCCGCGTCTTGGGCGTCAAATGACGCTCCACCTGCGCGGCCGAGAGAACGAAACCTTCCTGCTCGTCCGTATCCACGAATACGCACTTGCCCGCGGCGAAGTTGACCACGTCCTTGTACGTAACCCAGTACGGCACCGGGATGATCACTTCATCGCCCGGATCGATCAGAGCCTGGACCAGATTGAAGATCGCGTGCTTGCCGCCGACGGTCGCGATGCACTCCTTAGGGGAATAAGAGGTGCCGTAGCTGCGCTTGTGATAGTCGCAGATGGTCTGCTTCAGCTCGACTGTTCCGCTGACCGGCGTGTACTTAGTGAAGTTCTGCCGCAGCGCTTCGATGGCCGCGTTCTTGATGTTATCGGGAGTCGGAAAATCCGGCTCACCCGCGCTGAAGTCGACCACGTCGACGCCTTCGCGACGCTGGCGGTCCGCCTCGGCAGCCACCTTCATGGTGGACGATTCACTGATCCACGAAATTCTTTCGGCTAGTTCCTGTACTGTCGGCATCACTCCTCCACATTCTCGGGGACTGCCTCCGATTTCGATGAACGAATTCAGACCGGTCCGAACTGTCTCGCCGAAATCGGCTGGCTGTCCCCTACTTTACAGCTGCAATTCTCTTCTTCAACCGTTGTTCCACCGAAGGCGGCACCACGTCGCTCACGTTCCCTCCCAGTGCGGCAACTTCCTTCACCAGGTGCGAGCTGATGAACGAATACTCCTCGCCAGCCATCAGGAACACGGTCTCGATCTCCGGCTTCAGCCGCCGGTTCATCAGTGCCATCTCCCATTCCAGTTCATAGTCGGAGACGGCCCGCATTCCGCGCACGATCATGGTCGCCCCACGCGAAGCCGCAAAATCCACCAGCAGCCCCTCGAACGCCGCGATCTCCACGTTCGGGTACGGCTTTACGACCTCCGCGATCATTTCCAGGCGCTCTTCCACACTAAATAATGGATGCTTGGCCTGGTTGCGAAGCACCGCGACAATCAGTCGCCCAGCCATCCGGCTGCTCCGGGCAATCAGATCCAAGTGCCCGTTGGTGATCGGGTCGAACGATCCCGGGTAGATTGCGACAAGACTGGACGGCAAAACTGATTTTATCGTACTCACGCTACCTGGTCCATCGCCAGGAACTCTTTGATATGAGGATGCTCAGATTTGCCCAGCTCCGCCACCGGCCCGAAATAAATAGCCTGGCCTTCAAACAACACCACCACCTTGTCGGCGACCCGGCGCATCAGATCCAGATCGTGGGTAACCACCACTGCCGTCAACCGAAGCTGGTTCTTCAGCCGCAGCATCAGGCCGATCAGGTGATCGCTCATGATCGGATCCACCATGGTGGTGGGCTCGTCGTAGAGAATGCATTCGGGTTGTGCCGCAAGAGCTCGCGCGATCGCCACAGCGCGCTTGTGTCCCGTCGACAGATCAGTCGGGTAGACGTCGATGGCGTCGCCCAGGTCCACCAGATTCAGCAGCCCACGAACCACGTCTTCCTTATTTTGCTCGTTGTAATCGTCGCGCGTCTCGAGCGAAAACAGAATGTTCTCCCCCACGGTGAGCGAATCGAACAGCGCGCCCGACTGGAAGACCATAGTCACTTTCTTGCGAATCCTGCGCAACTCGGCTTCGGGCATGTCAGTAATGTCGGCGTAGGAAACATACACGCGGCCTTGGTCCGGCTTCAGGAAACCCATGATGTGCCCCAGGCTCACGGATTTGCCGACGCCGCTCCGCCCGATGATGGCCAGCGTCTCGCCGGCGTCAACATGAAAGCTCACGTCGACTAAAACCGGCTTATCGAACGTCTTATAAACGTCGACAAACTCTATGTAGTGGGACGAGGTCTCGCTCATCGCGTCCCCGGCAGGTTTGGCAAGGATAGGCTTGACAAGGACGATAAGTAATGCCTTTTGAACAGTTTATGTGGACTACTGGACGCAGGAACAGGCCCCGGACTAGTGAGTCGAATGCTGGCGGTCAGCAGATTCCACATCCGGCCGATAACTCTCAAAGCGGCTTGCAGTTTCCGCGCGGACTGCCTGGGTCTAGGCATGAGATGATAGTAGCAATCGCCACCAGCATGTTGACGAACAAAAAGGTGTATATTTGTTTCATATCGGCACTTGCCATGCTGCTGGCCGCCTCCCCCCTTCGACTGGCCGCTGCTGGGAACATCCCGGCTGTGGAAAACTCGTCTCAACCCGCATCGCAAAAGAAGTTGGTCGTGCGCGCCGATCGCCGCACCGGCAAACTGGTACGCAGCGTTGCTCCGGTGAATTCGCCCGCAGTCCGGCAGGAGCCCTCCATCGATATTTCCGAGATGGTGGAGAAAGCCGCACGCGACAATCAGGTGGATCCCCTGCTGGTGCACTCCATCATTCAGGTGGAGAGCAACTATAACCCGTACGCAATTTCGCCCAAGGGAGCCCAGGGCCTGATGCAACTGATGCCGCCCACGGCACGCGACCTGGGCGTGAGCGACAGTTTCGACCCGCGCCAGAACATCGAGGCGGGAGTACGCTATCTTAAGTATTTACAGGACCTGTATAAGGACGATCGCCTGGCACTGGCGGCATATAACGCCGGGCCGGGGGCCGTTCAGAAGTACAAGTGGATTCCGCCGTATCCGGAGACTCAGGATTACGTAAACCGGGTAGGCGAGCAGTACGGAGCAGCGAAAAAGGCAGCCGCGCAGCACTTGGCGGAGCCTGCTGTGCCGCCAGTTGGGGTGATGGAGGAAACACGCCCGAAACTGGAGCCGTTTGTTGATGCCGAAGGCAGGTTGCATCTCAGGACCACGCAGCAGTAACCGGTTGCGCGCGATCCTTCTAAATGTTTTGACGGTCGCGCCCGTACTGTGTCTAAACACGCCGTGCTTCGGGCAGGCCGCGCACCGGGTCACGGCGGTCCGCTTCTGGTCCGCAGGCGACACCACCCGCATAGCCGTGGAAGTTTCCGGCGAGTTCAAATACAAATCCGACAATCTGGATACCCCGCCGCGTTTGTTCTTCGACGTCCAAAGTTCCCGCCCGGCAATGGCCCAGAAAACCATTCCCGTAGGCGACCACCTGCTCAAGCAAATCCGCATCGCGGAGACGCAGCCCGGAACCACCCGAGTCGTGCTCGATCTGGAGCAGGCCGCCGACTTCACCGCCTCACAGCTTTCTAATCCCGAGCGGCTGATGATCGAACTCCACGCCAAGGGTGCGAAGACTTCGCCGGCAGCGGCGAGCACGGCAGCGGTAAGCACGTCAGTCGTAGAGGAGCCAGCCAAGCCCTTGCCGGCTCCGAAGCCTCAAGTGGAACCGCCGGCCGTTGCGAAAAAAGTGGACCCTCCGGTGGTTGCGAAGGTTCTACCTTCGCCGGCCGTGCTGACCCCGGTCAGCCGTCCGGTGGTGGCTCCGCGAAAGCCGGACCTGGCTGAACCAAAAGCGGCAGCGCGCACTTCGAGTGGGGACCGGACGCTGACTCGTGCATTGGGCCTGAAGCTGGGGCGCGTGGTCCTCGATCCGGGTCACGGCGGTCACGACGCCGGCACGCATGGCCCTTCCGGCCTGACGGAGAAAGACCTGGTGCTGGACGTATCGCAGCGGCTCGCGATGCTGCTTCAGGACCGGCTCGGCAGCGAGGTCGTGCTGACCCGCACCGACGACACGTTCGTGCCGCTCGAAGGGCGAACCAAAATCGCCAACGACGCGAAAGCGGACCTGTTCCTGTCGATCCACGCCAACTCATCGCCGGTAAAATCGGTGACCGGCGTGGAGACGTATTATCTGAACTTCACCACGTCGCGCAGCGCGCTGGATCTCGCGGCACGCGAGAACGCGCCAGCGGAGAGTTCCATCTTCGACTTGAAAGACGTGCTGGAGAAGATCGCACTGAAGGATAAAATCGACGAGTCGCGCGAGTTCGCCGCGCGCCTGCAAACGTCGCTATTCACGTTGACGAAATCCGCTGCGGCCACCAAGAACCGCGGCATCAAGAAAGCTCCGTTCGTGGTGCTGATCGGCGCGCAGATGCCCAGCGTCCTGGCCGAAATCGGGTTCCTGACTAATTCCGCCGATGAAGCGCTGATGCGCAAGACCGACCACCGGCAGAAGATCGCCGAGGCGCTTTACAAAGGTATCGCCGCCTACGCGGAATCGCTGAGCCAGCTTCAGGTTGCTAAGCGGGAATAGATGTTACGCCGCAGTAGCGCGGCGCACGATATCCTCGGCGCGGAACCAATTCTCATCGTCCGTGCCTTCCGGCTTGCCGGCAAGTTCCCACCGCAGTTGGGCGATCTCTCTCACCCGATTCGGCTGAGGCTGGGCCGCTTCCGGCAACTTTGAGGAACTTAACAATTGCTGAGCGAGTATGTCCCGCCGATGATTGTAGTTCACGCGCGCCTTCTCCAGGTCCAGCAGAGCCGCGTCAATGGCTTGCCAGTCAGGATTCGCAGCCGACATCAACGCGCGGGCTTGCCGGGTCTTCTGGGCAAATTCGGCAAACGCATTTCGGTAGTCTGAGAACAACCTTGGTTCAAGACCCATACTGATTAGACGTAGCAACCGCGCAAAAGGTTCGAGCACTTCGAGTAACAATGGTGTTTCAATCGGTTGGCGCGTGTACTACTGCCCGCGCAGCAGGCCTAAGCCGATCTGGCCATGCAGACCCTGGTCGGGCCTCGCGATGTCTCCGCCGCCGAACCAGACACGAATCGAGCCGTCAGGCATCTGCTCCACGCTGGGGTCGCAGATCACTTGACTGTCCCAGTTATTCGATCCGGAAATGACAAAGTCCGGCACGCGCTCCCAGCGGATACCGTCGACGGAGCGAGCCAGGCCCATCCGGCGCTGCTCCTTCTTGTCGCGTCCGGTGTACAGCATCCACCACTGGCCACCCGAGGTCCACACGGCGGGCTCGCCCAGGCCGTTTTCATCGAACGCTCCCGGCGCGCCGGGTTCAAGAATCGGGTTGACGCGCAGCTTCTCCCAAACGACCCCATCGGTGGAACGTGCGATGCCCAAACTCTGGCGGCGGGCGCGGTCCTGACCCAGGTAGAACATGTAGAAGGTTCCAGCCGCGCGGATGACATACGGATCGGCAACGGCCCGCTCATCGAAACTGCCGCGTGGCCCGAGAGGGACTACAGCGTCGCCGTGCCGGGTCCAATTCTTCCCATCGCGCGAGCGGGCCAGGGCTATACGTAACGGATAGCCAATTTCATACCAATAAAGAATCTCGTCTCCGGCAACTACTGCGGAGCCGTTCGCCGCGATATACGATCCTTCCGAACCTTGCGGCGAAAGGACGCGGCCCAATCTTATCCAGGCGAACCCGTCAGACGAAGTCGCTGCGGCAGTGTGCATCGTGTGTGTCCGGTCGTCGAATTCGGAATAGAAGTTCCAGTAAGCGCCTTGAAAATGCACGACCGAGGGATTCAGGACATCGGAAGAATTGCCGCGCTGGATGACCGGTTCCGGTCGAGCCTCCCATGTGAACGGCGCGCGAGGGCCGCCGGATTCGGGAGGAGGCAGAGTGAAATCGGCATATCGGCCGCAGCCTGTGAGCAGCACCAGGAACGCAACGAGGTAAGGGATCCGCATGTTTAGAGCGGCACGCGAATGGCGAGCTTAGAGCCCCGGCCCGGCCCGGACTCGAGCGACATGTCGCCTTCCAGCACTTTCACCCGGCGCTTGATGCTGGTGGGGCCGAGACGAAGCAGTTCCAATTCTTCCAAGGAGAACGACCCAGTAAAAGGGAATCCCTCGCCGTTGTCCTCCACTGAGATTTGCAGGTTGTGATCGACACGGGCCGCCGAGATCGCCACGCGGGTTGCGCCGGAATGCTTCAGGATGTTGTTCAGCGCCTCGCGGACGATCTGCAGCACCTCGAGCGAGACCTGGGTATCCGCCGGATCGTGCAGATCGCCGCCCGAAAACGTGGTCGCGATGCCCGAGTCGCGCTGGAACAGTTCGGCCATGCGGCTAAGCGAGGCCGCCAATCCCATGCCCTCATCGGCGGGCCGCATGCTGCGCACGAAACTGCGAAGATCGGCCACTTGCGACTGGCACAATTCCTGCAACTGATGAAGTTCGCGGGTCCCGGCTTCTATATCGCGCTGGAACAATTTGCGGATCACCTCCAGGCGCATCTGAAAACTGATAAAGCTTTGCAACGGGCCGTCGTGAAAATCGGCGGCGATGCGCTGGCGCTCGGCTTCCCGCGCGAGTTGCGACTGCGACCGGATCATGACGTTGTGGCGCAGCGTGGTGGACATGCGTTCTTCGAGATAGCGCTTATAGAGGCCTACCGCCGCCGCCGCGCCGCCCGTGGCGACCACCGTCCACACCAGATTCCCGTTACGGCCAGGAGGAAGAATCAGTGCGATGAAAAGCACGGCCGCGAACGTAATCGCGGCCCGCACCAGATCGTGCAAGAGCACGGTGGAACCGAGCAGATAGCCGCAGGCCAGCGCGGGTTGCCAATCTCCTGGAGCCTGCCAGGTCCAAATGGCGAAATTGGTGGCGTCCGCCACGATCGCGGTGGCCGCGCGGATAGGAGTTTCGAAGCGCACGGCGAACACGGCGCCCAGCGAATACACGGTGTAGGCGGCGACCAGCGCGGAGACCCAGTTCTGCTCGAACCCAGCGGTTCGAACATAGGCCGCCGCACACGCCACAGCCAGCACCAGGCGCGCAATGCGGAGAGCTAGCCGCCCATGATAGGGAACCATCGCGAATTAAACCATGTCACTTAACGGCGATAGAGGTACAAGTGATGGCTGCGCCCCTCGCCGTCGTCATCGATCGCCAGGGTCTGGACCGGCTTCCATGCCGCGAACTCGAAATCGTGCGCCACGATGCGCGCGCCTTTCTTGAGCTGCTTTTCGAGAATCGGCGTCACCAGTTCGTTCCCCACCGGCAGCAAGTACACAGTCAGGAGATCGGCCGAAGAGTAATCCTGCTGGAGAAGATCGCCTTGGATCACGTGCGCGGTGGGCCCGAGGCCCAGGGTTTTGATGCGGTCCAAGCTCTGGCGGACCAGCGACTCGTTCAGTTCCACTCCGACAGCATTGGCCTTATATTTTTGCGCAGCCATGATCACGATGCGGCCATCGCCGGAACCCAGGTCGAACATTTTCTCGCCGGCTTTCAGGCCGCCCAGTTGCAGCATCTTGTCGACCACGATCTGAGGAGTGGGATAGTAGGGCGCTAGCTGATCGTCTTTGGGCTGCTGCCCTCGTAACAAAATCAGGCTGAAAATGGAAAGCGCGACAAGAACGGCGGCAGGACGCATCACGTTGAACACTTAAGGTTCAATATATACCCTGACGCGATTACTCGGCTGACCATCCACCTCGATGTACAGCTCGGCGGGCCCGTAATTGACGATGTTGGGGATCTCGATTTCGACCAGATACATTCCTACGTAAGTCGGTGCCAGAATCGCACGCGTGACCTGGACTGGATTGCGATCGAGCAACGCCCGTACGGGCGCGGCCACCGTGTGTGGAATGTCCGAGGGAGCGGGCAGGCCCGTGGGCCAAGCCGGCAACACTTGACCAAGTCCTGTTGCCAGGATCTGGATGCGGGCATGCGAATGCGCCGGATGCATCGCGTCGAGCAGCACGCCATTGTCGGCATCGAGCAGCAGCGGCGCGCCGTCCCGCGGGTCGAGCTGGATGGCAGGCGCGGCCGAAACTAGCGGCACCGAGGGGAGCAGACGCGTTCCAGCGGGGCCGTCGATCGCGAGCGTCATGGAATCGCCGCGCATTTCGAAGGGGATTTGGATCTGCGATCCAGTGTCGGTCGCGAACAGCACCGGAACCGGCAGTCCGCTGGCATTCGCGGAATTTACGCGTGCGCCTTCAACGCTGAACAAGGTCCCGGGAGCAGCCGCTCGGGCGATCAAGCCCGCAGACGTAATCAGCCGGGGATCGCCGGCGCGATGGGGCGCCATGGTCTGATACATTCCGTAGCCTTCGAGAGCAACCCAAAGCTGAATCGCGGCCGAATCGAGCTTCACGTCCGTCGCGGCCACCGGCAGCAAGCCCGCCAGCGCCGTCCAGGAAGGAGCCGCTACGCTCAGAGCGTTGAGATTCGTCCGGGCAAGGAACACTCCTTGATCGGTAGCGACGTAGACGGCGTTGCCTGTGGGATCCGCAGTGACGCCGTGGACCGTGACATCGGGAAGGTTCGCGGAAATATCTTCCCAGGAGAGGCCTCCATCGATGGTGTGCAGCACGCGCGGCGGAATTGTTTCCGCTCCATGGGCGCGCGTGGCGAGCACCGCGAGAGCGAAATGCGGATCGGTTGGATTTACCCAGAAGGCGGTCACCGCTCCGCTCTGGCCGCTGCGCTGATCGGGCTGCCAACTCACGCCGCTGTCGGTGGAGACCGCGATGCGGCCGTCCGCCATGCCGGTGTAAACGTACTGTTGCTCGGTTGCAAATGCAGTGACGGTCGCGCCGCGGGTGCCGCTCAAAATCCGTCGATACGCCAGATCGCCGGCGGCTTTGGCGTTGTTAGCGGGCCGCCATGCCTGGCGTTCGCCCGGTTGCCATTCCACCACCATCGCGCCGGGCAACTCGACCTGCGCGCCCTGAGGACCTTCCGGAAGACTTCGAATGCGGGCCGAAGGAAGATTGGGAAGATTCTCGTTGAGGCTGCTCCAGGACTGGCCTCCGTCCAGGGACCGAAAGATTCCCGCCGATCCCGCCACGACGATTTCGTCTTCATTGGCGGGCGAAACCGCCAGATCGCGGAGGTTGTCCCCGACAATGGACATCCCGTGGAACGCCGTCAGATTCTCCCAGTTCTTGCCGCCGTTGTCGGAGCGATAGACGAACCGTCCAAACGCATACACCCGCGAACTTGAACCTGCCGGATTGCGAACTTGAGCGCCGTCCTCCGGAACAGTGATCGATCTGCCCAGCGGCACGGGAGGCGCGGCAGTGTCGGCCGGAGCTATGGCCCATCGATCGAAATCGTTGGTTTCAAACAGCTTACCGGACGCGTACCCAGATGCGGATCGGGTGAAGAGCTGGTCGCCGGCAGTCGAGTACCATACCCGGTCGACCGGCCCTGTGGCAAGGCCGGCCAATTCCAGGTCCATAGCAGCGTTGCCCACACGTCTCCAGTCGAGAGCCTGTCCGCTAGCTGGACCAGCCGCAAACGCGGCGAGAACCAGCCCGAGACTCAGTGTGGCTTTGTTACTCATGGAACGAGTCCATTGTACCCTTACCCTATCGGCGGAAACGCCCCGAAACTGCTGATTTCAGTACCCTCCGGATCACAAAAATCTCTTCGGAGCCGCGCTTGCAAGTGCAATTTTGATGGTAGACTAACTCCATGCCTGAACCTGGCAGTCCAGGTGAGGGGTGAGGTTTACCCGTTTTTCGGCCGATGTTTTTGGGTGGCCGATGTTTTTGGCTGGATGAAGATGAGGGTCACGCGATCCACGACGGCGAGGTTGTCGCTTCTGATGGCGATGACGTCCGTAGTGTGTCTGGGCCAATTCCTTCCCTCCGATGCAGGCAATTACGCCGCAAAGGTTGTGACGTTAACCGGGCAGGTTTCGGTTATGAAGGATTTCCAGCCTTGGGCGCTGTCGGTAGGCGATAGCATCCAGGTGACGCAACGGGTCGTGACCGGTGCGGATGGACACGCGTTGCTCCAGGTCACAGACGGCAGCACCGTGGAGGTCTATCCGAATTCCACGTTTGTGTTCCGGCAAAATCCCGGCAACTGGCGGGATCTCATTGATGTTTTCCTGGGCCGGGTACGGGTTCACATCGAACATCTGGGTACCACGCCGAATCCAAATCGCGTACTGACGCCGGTCGCGGTCATTTCCGTGCGCGGCACCACCTTCGATGTCACCGTGAACGATGATGACGAATCCACCACGGTGGAGGTCGAGGACGGCACCGTGGAGGTGCGGCACGCGTTACTGAGCGGAAATGCGGCGGTCCTCAACGCCGGCTCGGTTTACCGGGTGTATCGCGATGAGCCGATCGCGCAAGGAATCAACAAGGGCAACGCCGCGCGGCAAGCACTGCGGATTGTCGTCAACGTCATCGCGATCGTCGGTCGCACCAGCGGACCCGGGAGAATCAGTCTGCCGGGCGGCGGCGGAACTGGTTCGGTCGGCGATACTGGCGGAAAGACTCCTCCGCCGGCTGCTCCTCCACCGCCCCCTCCACCGCCTAGCTCTTTACCGCTTCTTCAGCACTAAATCCCGATCTCCTCTTAAGGAACTTTCGGCAGCGCACAAGCGAAATTGTCCGCTTGATCCGTGCTTCCGCTGCCTTTCCACTGCGCTTCCTGCGGATACGGGCACAGCGGACGTGAACGATCTACGTTCCCGTTCGTAACATGTGTCGCGACCATTTTCTCCGGAGCCGCGCCTTTCTCTTTCCACTGTTCCAGCGCCGTGAGCGCATCGAACGTGTTGGGACCGGGGCCACCCTGGCAGTGAAACATCCCCGGCACCATGAACAGGCGATAGAAATTTTGGGCCTCGGTCAGGCCGTGGCCGTCGCGATCCATGAACTGGACCACGCTCTGGTAATAGTTGATGCTGTTGATCGGCGAAATGTCGGGATCGGCCCAGCCGTGATACTGGATCAGCTTCCCGCCGTTGGCCTGGAAGGCGCGCAGATCCGGATTGGTGTTGTTGATGATCGGACCCATCTTGGCATCCAGGAAATCGACATCGCTATCGATGCCCTCTGTGCGATCGAAGCGAAAGGTCCGGAAATCCCAATCCGGGTTTTCGAAGACGATGTTCTTGAGCGCCGGAAATCCCAACGTGAAATGCGATCCCCGGCCGGGATCGGTTCCCGTGATCCAAGTGCTCCAGCCACCCTGGCCCGCTTCGCCACCCGGCATGATTCCGGGGAAGATTTGCTCGCCGTCCGAAGTTCGCGCGCCTTGATAGATCTTCGTCACCGCTTCCACCTACGGCTGCGTGAGACAGTTCGGAGCGTCTCCGTTCTTGCACAGCAACACGGAAGCATCGAAATGACAGCGGCGCGGATCGTTGAGAATCCCGTCTTTGATCCCGTCGATCGAATCGCACGCGGCGTACACCGCATCGCCGATCGTCTGCAGCTTGGTGGTGGGAATGTAGCTGGCGGGATCGGTCAGCGTGGCCTGCGCGATCCACAAGTGCCCGCCCGCATAGAGGTGCGTCCAGTAGTTGGCGGGATCGCCCGCGATGATGCCATCGTAATCGCGAGGGTAACGCTGCGCTTCGGTCAGAGCTTCGAGGCCGCCTTGCGAGCAGCCGCTGAAGTACGAATGATCGAGAGCGGAGCTATAGAAAGCCTTGATGATGGCTTTGTCGGCCTGCGTGGTCACGTGCACCGAGCGGTGCGCGAAGTCGATCACGCGCTCCATATGCCCTTGCGCCCAATGGCCGTCGTTGTCGGCGACGTGGCCCGTATCGGTGCTGCTCGACGCATAGCCGCGCCGCAGAGGTTCGAGCATCGCGGTGTAGTTGATGGTGCCCGCCAGTCCGCCGTTGCCTGCCATAAGCAGTTTCTTGTTCCACGCCGCCGGCATCCACAGTTCGAAATGGACTTCCGGCGTGATGGTGCCGGCCACGCGGCAAAACTCGGGAACATTGACCGCCGCGCGAGCCGCGGGTGGAGCGAACGATCCTGCCGCCACGGTTTGCGCCAGAGTGATCGCCACGCCGGGCAGACTGAGCGAAGTCAGCCGTTCGCAGGGCTGTTGAGCGGCTACGGGCAGCGCAAGCATGGCGAAGATGAGGTTTCGGTTCCAGGAAGCCATAGCGAGATTCTACTGCTTTGGGCGTAATATATGGGAATCATGAAATATCTCCTCGTGGGAGTTGTGGCGGCTGGTTGCGCATGGGCGCAGCAAGCCCCCTGCGCCGGTTCGCGCGACCTGCACCTGACCAACGGCAAGATCGTCACGCTGGACAAACAGAACACGATCGTCTCGGAGGTCGTGATCCAGGACGGCAAGTTCACGGCAGTCGGTAAGACCGGCGACACCCGAACCAGCCCGTGCACGAAGACCATCAACCTTCGAGGCCGCACCGTGGTTCCGGGACTGATCGACAATCACAATCACATCGTGCTGCTGGGAATGCGTCCCGGATACGACATTCGGCTCGAAACCGCTGCGTCGATCGCCGACATTCAGGCGATGCTCAAGGCCAAGGCCAAAACCGTTCCGGCGGGATCCTTTATCACCACGCTGGGCGATTTCAACGCCAAGCAGGTCACCGAAAAACGCCTGCCGACCCTGGCCGAGCTGGATGCGGCGCTCCCGGATCACCCGTATCTCTTGAATGGTGGAGGAACGGTGACCAATAGCCGCGGCAAGGCATTCTTCGAATCCAAGGGCATCATGGTGAGCCCTACCGGTGTGATCGCCGGGCCGGGATTCAACGCCGCGCTGAACGCCCTGCGGGCGATCCAAACGTTTGAGGACATGAAGCGCGGAACCGTCGACGCGATGAACTACCTGACCGGCTTCGGACTGACCACCAGCGTCGATATGGGCGCCTTTACCATCCCCGGCACGCCCGACATGCAGGATGCCGCACAAGCCGAGAGCGTTGAGAGCCTGAATCCGTGGACCATGTACGACGCTTTCATGGCGCTGCACCGCGAAGGCAAGATGACGCATCGCCTGCGCATCTTTTATCTGACGCAAGATACCCGGCCGGACGTCCCGATCTTGAAACAACGCCTGTTGAATAACTTTCCCGATTTCGGCGACGACATGCTGAAGACATCGGGCATCGGCGAGTTCGCCGCGGCGTGGCGCGTCACTGCGCAGGGCGGTCCAGCGAATTACGAAACCGCCCTGCAGTTGGTCGCCAAATACGGCTGGGCATTCCAGCAGCACACGCTTTCGCTGAATGAGGACAAGTTCACCACCGAGACGTTCGAGAGGGTGAACGCCGTGACGCCCATCAAGGACCTGCATTGGTCGATAGGGCACGTGCCCAAGATCGACAGGCCTACACTCGATCGTCTCAAGGCGATCGGCGCGGGCGTCGCGGTTCACGGCTGGCTGTATCTCGGCGGCACCCCGCAGAACGGGGGCCCGCCCTTCCAGACCATCGTCGATAGCGGGATCCACGTCGGCGCCGGGTCGGATGCGGCCGCAGTGTCCGTGTTCGATCCATGGCTCGAGATCTACTACATGGTCACCGGCAAGAACTCCGCCGGAGAGATGATTAATCCAGGCCAGCAGCTCACGCGCCTGGAAGCCTTACGGTTGTACACGTCGGAAAACGGCTGGTACACGCACGAAGAGAACAGGCTGGGAACCATCGAGGTGGGCAAGCTGGCCGATGTTGCGGCGCTGAGCGATGATTATCTCGATCCGGCGAAGGTGCCGGATGAGTCCATCAAGAAGCTGAAGTCCGTGCTGACGGTCGTCGACGGGAAAGTCGTCCTCGACGAATTACGCTGATTCGCCGCCGGGGCTCAGCCGGGTCCAGTGGTAGGACAGGGCGGCGGTCAGATCTTCCAGCTTCAGCCCTGCCCGTTTGGCCTCGACGACGATCCTCTCCAGATTGTTCTTCAGGAGATTGCTGCGGACTGTGGCGTTACCGGGTGGGGGCTCGGCGACAATCGTGCCGATCCCAGGCTTCACCTCAAGCAACCCTTCGGCAGTCAGACGAGCGATGACTTTGTGCGCCGTGTTGGGGTTGATCTTCAGTGTCTGGCTCAAGGAGCGCACCGAGGGGAACGGTTCTCCGGGGCGCATCTGGCCCGAGATCAAAGCCTTCTTAGCGGCATAAACTGCCTGATCAGAGATAGATGCGCCGGATTCCAGCGTCAGCGTGAATTCTGTCACATGTGTACTATAACACATGTGTACTAATACAGATAATACTCTACTTCGCCTTTCCCTTAACGGCTGGAGGCGGCCCGCCACCCGGAATCACGTTGTTCATCCGGGCGTACACGACCATCTGTCCGTAGTGATCGTAACTATGCTGGCCGAGGAAAGCCGCAGCAGCCACGCGGGTCATCATTCCGCGACCGAAGGGCGAGGGAACCTGATCGTACATGTTCTTCTCGTTGATCGTCCCCATGGCCTTGTGAGCGAAGGCGAGCGCGCCTTTGAAGTAGTCGATAATCTCGTCTTTGGTCTTGAGCGTATCGGGGCCGTTATCCGTGGGCCCGATCTCGACCGGAGCCTTCTCGCCCGACACAGAAGCCGCGATCCGATAGATGTAGGTCGCAATATGGCGGACCTGCAGAGCGTAGGTCCGGACGCCGGTGAACGTGCCCGGACCAGTTGGAGCGAAGTCGTACTTATCGGCCGGCATCTTCTGCGCCAGGCCCAGGACCTCTCGTTCCACGGTGGACACCTGATCGTCGAAAACCTTGCCGAGTCCTTCGGCTCCAAAGACGGCGGGAGCTGTCACAAAGGAGACGGCCAGAACAGCCAACAGTGCAGTAGTGTTACGCAAAAGGAAAGACCTCCACTGCACATTGTACTCGTGCAAATGGAGGTCTTGTCGAACTAAGTTTGCCTAGCGGTGTCCGCCGTGGCCGCCGCCCCCGTGGCCACCACCGTGGAATCCACCGCCGCCATGAAAGCCGCCCCCGCGGAAACCACCGCCGCGAAAGCCGTAACCGCCCCCGTAAAAGAATCCGATGCTCGGCCCGTAAAAGTAAGGGCCATAGGGATAGTAGTACGGATAAGAGTACGGATCATAATAACCGTCGTAGTAGTAAGGCGCCGGTGGGGCGACCGCACTCTGTCGCGGCTGACCTTGATCCTGATAGGACCGGTAATTCTGCTGCGGCATCGGTCGGAACGCGCCTCCCGACTGATCCGTCGAGATGGTGACCGGATCGATTGTGCGGAATGTCAACATCGCCTCCGGATAAATCTCGGTAGCGTGCGCGCGCGTGGCCAACACGCCAAGAGCGCCCGCGGCGGCTCCGGTGATCGCACCGACGCCCGCACCAAAGCCCCCGCCCGCTGCTGCGCCGATCGCCGCTCCGGCAGCCGTGGTGCCGAAAACAACGCCGGTATCGCGGCCATTGTTGGTCGCGCGATGGTATTCCATCAGCTGGGTTCGGATGGGCACCTGTTGCCCGTCCACCAGGCTCAGTTCGGTCAACTCCACGCCTAGCCGCGACCTGCCGTTACCTTCCTTCGCTTTCACTGCTTCGGAAACTCGCCCGGCGACATTTTGACCGGGTTGTGCGATCACCAAGCCGTTTGCGATCAGCGGCTGCACCAGCGTAGCGGTGAACAAATCACCCGGCTGATTCTTGTCGCTGGAAAGTTTCTCATTGATGCGCACCCTCACGAACGTTCCCGCGGGGAGCGTAATCTGGGACGGCACTGCGGCCGGCTGCGAATAATTCTGAGGCGGCGCACTATTTAGCGCCGGCTGAGAATTCTGCGTCTGTGCGGATTGGTTCAGGGAATAGCTTTGATTCCCGGACGAGGTTCCAAATTTTCTCCACCCGCCGGAATCCTGAGCGAATGCTACCGTGGCAACGCTCACAACGGAAAAGATGACTGCAATAGGCCGATACATAACCCACCTTCCACGCTTGTTACTGCATGTTTACGGCCACGCGGTAACTGATTGAAAGATGGACGATTGTCTCAACCGCACGGCGGTCGAAATTCGCCAGCTGGTGGTTTTCGGCCAGTGCGCAATGCGCGTGAGAGTGAGCGTCTACCGCCGATCGGGTAGTGCGAACACGTAAAGCGCGTTCCCGTTGTTTGGATAGTGCACTTCGGGAGCGAGCACGCCCGGCACCATGCGCGGGCTGCCGCCACCCAATCCCGTCGAGACGGCGATGTACTGCTTGCCGCCCACGCTGAACGTCAGCGGGAAGCCTTGTACGGATGTGCCCAGGCGAGTCTCCCAAAGAACCTTGCCGTTCTTCACGTCCACGGCGCGGAAGTAGCGATCCATGTCGCCGACAAACGCGATGCCGCCGGCCGTCGAAAGAATCGCGGTCATGAACGGCGAGCGCTGCTCAAGTTTCCAATTCTCCTTAAGCGTCCGGACATCGTACGCCGCGAATTTTCCGACGTTGCCGTTGCTGCCCGGACTCTCGAAGAAGCGCCGCGCTGCACCACCGCCACTGCCGCCGCCTTCGACGAAGTCGACTTTCTGCGGATTCATTTCCTGGCAACTCTGGGCCACCGGAATCAGGATCTGGTTGGTCGGCTGGTGATAGCTCATGGCGTGCCAGTTGTGACCGCCTTCCGAAGTCGGGCAGTTCTGCACCCATTCGCCGATCTGGTTCTCGACGATATCGTTCCGGAAATGCGGTTCCCCGGTCTTCGGATCGATCGAATCATAGACGTTCTGGAAGACCGTTTCCTTGTGACCGACATACTTGCCGTTGGTGCGGTCGAGTTTCCAGAGAACGCCGTCCTTGCCGGCGCTGAACACGAACTTCTGGCCCTGATCGTCGACCAGGACGCGCTCGAACACCTCATCCAGGTCCAGCGTTTCGCCGGGTGCATGGTTGAACCACCACTTCAGCTTGCCTGTATCCAGGTCCAGGGCTACGGTCGAGTTCGCGTAGTTGGTTGCGCCATTGCCCGACCCGCGGGTCGCCCGCATCCAGGGCTTGGCCTGCGCGATTCCCCAATACGTCAGGTTCAAATCGAGATCGACGCTGCCGGTGATCCAGGTGTCGCCGCCCGCGCGGAACAGGTCCGACAACTTACCCCAGGAATCGCCGCCTGGATCGGCACTCTTGGCGATGGTGTAGAACTTCCAAACCAGCTTCCCGGTTTGCGCGTCGTAAGCGCTGATGAAGCACTTCTCTTCGCGATACTGATCGCACAAGCCGCCGCCCAGCCCTTGGATGACTTTGCCCTTGGCGATGATCGGTCCGCTGCTGGTGCTGTAGGTGCCGTTGGTGCGATCGCCGATAACGGTGTGCCATACTTCCTTACCTGTGCGCGCGTCCAGCGCGAAGATCTCGGCCGATCCGGTGGTCACGTAGACTTTGTCGTCGTAAATCGATAGCCCGCGCTGCGAATTGCCGGTGGCGCTTTCGCCGATGCGGTTCTCCCAGATAAGTTCGCCGGTCTTGGCGTCGAGCGCCTGCACGATATTGCCCGGGTTGTTGATGAACATGGTCCCGTTATGCACCACGGGAGCCGGCTGATTGGTGCCCTCATTCATCGCCCAGGTCCACACCAGACGCAGATCCTGCACGTTGTTCGCGGTGATCTGGTTCAGGGTGCTGTAGTTGTTGGCGTGATAGTCGTGCCGGATCATCAGCCAGTCCGCCGGATCCGGATTGCGCATCATCGCGTCCGTGATGGGCGTGTAGTTCTTCACGTTGCCGGGGATGGTCAAGCCTCGCGGCGCCGCCGGTGCCGCACCGCGACCGCCAGCAGCAGCGGGAGCAGCTTTACCTTGTTTGCCCTGCTTGCCTTGTCCGCCCTGAACCTGCGCTACCACTTGACCGGTCACGCTGCGAATCGCGACCGCTGAATTCGCCGCCAGCGCCTGGTTTCCGGCGCGTGCGCCGTTCGATTGCAGAATAAACGCGGCGATGCTCAAGTAATTCTGTTCGCCCAGCCCGCCTGGATTGGTCGGCGGCATCGCGCCTTCCATGAAACTCACCAGATCGCCGACGGTGCGGTTCCCCCAACTGCCGGTGAACGGAAGACCCGACAGAGGCAGGGCGTTACCGATCCCCGAAAGATCCGCCGCGTGGCACCCGGCGCAGTTCTGCTGATAGGCGGCCCGTCCGGCGTCGGCTTGCTGGGCGGTGAAAGGTCCAGCCGTACCTTGTTGAGCCCCCTGCTGGCCAAACAACTGGAGAACTCCGTAAAGAGCGGCGAAGAGAGATACGAGAACAAGAGTTTTCTTCATGGGAGATGTTTCCTAGTGTTGCAACCAGCCCCACAGAGTGCCATCCGTGGGCTTTTCCGTGTAGATCTGGACGTAGATGCCGCCCTTTTTCAGATTCTGCAGCTGCTGCGGATTCAGATCGGCTGAACCGGTGATGGTGCCGCTCATGGCCTTGGTGATCGTGAGGTCGGCGAAGGCCGGACCGCGCACACCGGCCACGATGCCGTTTTGCAGCTTGGCGGAGACGGCGTTGGTCTTCAGCCCTTCGAAGGTTCCGTTCACCGTAAGTTTCGTGCCGGAAAGGGTCGCGGTCACGGTACCGGTGCCCGCCAGATCCGGCCGGGTTTTCGCGTCGGCCGGCAAGGCGGAGAGCCGTGTTTTGTAGGTGTCACCGCCTTGCGCCAAGCTTGGAAGCCCGAACCATCCCACTCCTAAGCCCAGCATTAAAGCCGCAGCGAACCGCAAACACGCCATTTCCCACTTCGTCTTATTCAAAGCCGCAATCCTCCCTGGCCGGGGGTCAGCATATCATAATTACCAACCCAGAATCCTCATCCGATCCTGAATGATAGCGCTGTATTGACTCATCCGTTCCGGCTTGCGGCGCCGGGGCGAGGGCAGGATCGCAGCCAGCCGCGCCGATTGCTCCCGGCCAAGCGTCGACGCCGAGGTGTGATAGTGATATTCGGCCGCAGCCTCGATCCCATAGACGCCCGGTCCCCACTCAATCACGTTGAGATAGAGCTCCAGCAGCCGATTGCGGCCCAGGATCATCACCGCCATCGGCGCCAGGGTAAACTCGAAGGCTTTCCGGACCGGGTTGGCGTGCGTGGTGAAGAACAGGTTCTTTACCAGTTGCTGGGGTATGGTCGAGGCACCACGAGTCACCTCGCCTGCGTCGGCGCTGTCTTCAATGACCTGGCGCACCTGGCCCCAGTCGATGCCGTAGTGCCGATAGAAGTTGCCGTCCTCGGCCGCGATCACCGCGTGCTGGAGCGTCGGCGAGATTCGATGCAACGGCACGAAGGTGTAGCGTTTCTTGTATGCGCCTTTCTTGAACATCGCTTCGACTCGCCGCTGGATCTGGACGCCCGTAGTCGGAGGATCGATATAGCGCAGCGCCAGCAGCGCGGTGGCCCAGAAGACGTGCAATCCGAGCAGAAACAGGACGGCCGCTAGGATGACTCGTTTCCAGAGCGGGCGTTTGCGCCGGAGGTTGGGTTTGGACTTGCGTGTTTTCTTGGATGGCGGCTTCAAGGCATTAGTATTGCGCAGCTGTCGAAAAGCCTGCGATAGACTGATTGAGAAATGAATCTCAAAAACGCAGTTGCTCTCGTCACCGGCGGCAGTTCGGGGATCGGCCACGGCATCGCCAAGAGCCTGATCGATAGCGGTGCGCGGGTCGCCATCACCGGGCGCGATAAGAAAAAGCTGGATCAGGCTGCCAAAGAGTTGGGCGCGCATCCCATCCACGCCGACGTCTCGAAAGAGGCCGACGTCCTGCGCACCATGCGTGAGGTCCTGGAGAAGTTCGGCGATCTCGACATCCTGGTCAACAACGCGGGACTGGGCACCTTCAAAAAGCTGGTTGAATTCGATTTGGCGAGCTTTGAGCGCACCTTCGCCACCAACGTCACCGGCGCGATGCTGATGGCGCGCGAGGCGGCCAAGCACTTCGTTGCGAAGAACCGCGGGAACATCGTGAACATTGGGTCCACGGCGTCGCATCGGGGCGCGCCCAACGGCACGGCCTACTATGCGAGCAAATTCGCGCTGCGCGGGATGACCGAATGCTGGCGTCAGGAGCTGCGCAAGAACAACATCCGCGTGTTTCTGGTGAATCCCAGCGAAGTGATTACCAGCTTCGGCACGGCCGCGGGGTTTGAGCAGAAAGCTAACCCCAGCAAGCTGCTGCCGGCGGACATCGCCCACGCAGTGAAATCGGTCCTCGAAATGGAAGACCGCGGATTCGTCACCGAACTGACGGTGTTCGCCACCAATCCGACCGATTAATGACTAGCGTGTAACGCCCGCCGCGTTCGCCGGTATTACGCAGCGGAGGTTCCAATGAAACTTGTATTGGCCTTGGCGATCCCCTTGGTATTGGCCGGATCCGCTTACGGACAGCTGCGCGATAATCAGACTCCCCGCCTCACCTGCGACAACGGGAATTACGGCGGCAATCGCCAACGTTTTTGCGAAGTTCGTGAACAAACGATCCCCGGTGTAGGCCGGCTGACAGTGGATCCGGGCAAGAACGGCGGCGTGACCGTAAGAGGGTGGCTTCGGAATGATGTTTCGATCCGCAGCCGCATCGATGCATGGGCCGGCTCTGTCGACGAAGCCCGTGCGCTGGCCGGGCAAGTTCGGGTGGACGCCTCGGCAGGCAAGATCAGCACGTCCGGGCCTGACTCGCTACGGGATGCCTCATGGTCCGTCAGCTACGAAATCTTTGTCCCCCAAATGACCGATCTGAGCACAACGAGTGTAAACGGCGGCGTGGATCTTTCCGATCTTCGCGGGCATATCGAATTCGAGACCAAGAATGGAGGCGTGCGGCTGACACGCGTGGCAGGCGATGTCAGCGGCCAGACTCGCAATGGCGGCATTCAAGTCGAACTCACCGGAAGGACCTGGGAGGGAGGGAAGCTCGATGCGCGCACCATCAACGGCGGCGTGACGATCACTATGCCGGAAAACTATTCGGCGCATATCCAGACCGAGACGGTGAACGGAGCGATCGATTCAGACTTCCCGGTTTCCATCACCGTGCAGGGCCGCGTCTGGCCCCAGAGACCCCAGAACCTGGACTTTAACGTCGGTTCCGGTGGGCCGCTGATTCACGTGAGTACCACTAACGGAAGCGTGAAACTGCGGAAAATCTGAGACACTGGACGCGTGCGCGTCCAGATCACCAAGAAGGCGGACGGCTCAGGCGTGTTGCGCTGCGTGCGCGCCGATGGCTCAGTGACGTGGCAGAAACAGACCGATCGTCATGCGGCATTCTTTGCGCTGCACGACTTAACCCATTTTGCAGTTGAAACAGCCCTTGGGTTTCGGCGAGGATTCTTTGGATTGGTAGCCGAGGGCTGGGACATGGAAGACACCACCGGGAAAGGCGCTCGCGGGCCCTTGCCGCCGGAAGCGGGAGAGGTTGAAGGAATCGTCGGGTTGTTTGATGCCGAGCGAGCCGGAGGACAAATCTGGACCGTAGACGAGTTCAATGAATTCGGCGCGATGACCGGGGCGCGTAAGCTGACCGCGGAGCAGATCGCACGTGTCAAGAAAAAGCGCAGCGAACTGTTCCAGCAATGGGCTGGCGTCGCGCCGGGCGCGACACTGGAGCTGCAGTTTGAAATCCCCGTCCTTACGGGGCGTGAGCCGGGATGAGGCTGACGCTCTCCGTCTTCAGCAGCTTCACTCGCTTGAAGAAGTACGCCGGATAGCTCTGCGTCACCGCCGGCTTGTTGTTCAGCGCCGGGCCGCGTTCCTCGTTGCGATACACGTACGGCGTCACGCTCACCAGTTCCCAGCCCTGCGAAGCCAGAGTCTGGAGTTCCTGCTGGGACACCTGTTCATACATGGCCGGCGACGTCTCGCGCGGAAATACCGAGCGCATTTCATATTGGGCGTAGACCGTAGCGGGGGCCTTGGTCTGGGCCCAGATAACAATCGCCACGGCCATCGCCAAGATAAAGCTAAGGGCAATAATTCTCTTCATACCCACCATTGACGCGCAAATCGGCTGGATGTGCAATCCATGGGATAATGGCGGCTTCCATGGCTACGACCTCCCTCTCACGACTCGAGCGGCTCACGACGCCCTACGACCGCGAACATCTGGAAGACGTTGGGTTCATGACCTGCATGACGCTGGTCCTGCTGGGGAATTATTCCCAGACCGGGCACTTTGGCGGCCCGCTCGCGTATACACCGTATAACGTCGCGATACACCTCGCGGGGCCCGATCTCGGCGGGCTGCGCTACGATTATCGCCGTCCCAAGCATCCTTATTGCGACAAGTTCATGCTCGCCGGCGGGCACTGCATCCCGACGTGTTACGCGCTGTGGATGATCATGGGCCAGGCGCTGGCACGCAAGTTCGAAGCGACGGGCGACCAGCGCTATTTCGCCGATCCGCATACTTCGATTCTTCCGATCGACGCGCTCGGGTTCCGCCGCGGCGCGGGCGCGATGAAGACGCTGCTCCAGGAAAATGGACTCTCCGATAATCCGCTGTTTAACCAAGCAAAGCTGCGCGGCATCAAGGCGCTGGCCGGGCACGCGGAAACCACCGACGTAACGAATGACGTGAACGGTGGACCGTCCGGTATCGGCGTCGCCACGGCCGCGGGTAAAGCCGCGTTTTGGGATGTCGCCGGCGCCGGGATCACCGCGCCCAAGGTGATCGCGTTCGAAGGCGAGTTCGCCATGACCGAAGGTCACGCGCAAGAACTCAAGACCCAAGCCCTGGCGCTTAAAGTCGGCAAGCGACTTCGTGTGATGATCTCGGACAACAACGCGGGCATCGACGATTCCCTGCTCGGCGGCGTGATCGATTCGAAGTACGAAGCGTATAACTTGATCGACCAGTGGACCTCGTATGGCTGGAACGTCTTCGCGGTCGAGAACGGCAACGACTATGACCAGGTGGTCGCTGCGCTCAAGACCATGGAAGACTGGGACGGAAAAGATCGCCGCCCCATCGTAGTCGTCGGCAAAACCGCCAAAGGGTACTGGCCTGCGGCGATGAACGGCCAAATTCCCGAGGCCGGGCAGCAACTCCTGGGCTTCCCCAGCCATCCCTACGCCTTCAAGATGAACTCCGAGTACTTCATCGCGCTGGCACAAACGTTTGAGAAGCGCTACGGCGTGACGTTCCAAGGTATTCGCGACGGCGCGACCAAGGACACGCCCGAACGGCTGATCCAGTACAAGACCAACATCGATATCGCGATGTCGGTGCTCGACAAGAACGGGCTGGGAGATTGGCTCGCGGACAAGCTGGTGGAGATCGGCGACACGCTGAAGGACGATGTGCCGTTGCGCATCCCCGTGGATCACGATCCGTTTCTGGACGAGCGCCTGCGCGTGGCGAATCTTCCGGAAGAGCCGCAGAAAGTCTCGGTCAAGAACGAGATTTCGGGCGCCGAGAAGCAAGTGAACATCACTCTGTTCCGCAAGCCGGGCGAAGTCGCCGGCACCCGGCGCGGCATCTCGGAAATCGTCAAGTGGGTAAACTACGTCACCGGGAATCGCTTCCTGACCATCGCCGCGGATCTTTCCGAATCCATCAACCTGGAACATGGCAGCATGTGGGGGCACTACGATCCGGAAACAAACCCGCTGGGCACCCGTTTAAAGGCCGCCATTCAGGAAGCCGGAAACGTGTCGACTGCCATCGGGCTGACCGGGCAGAACGCGTCGCTCGATCCCGATAAGTTCGCGGGTGTGTGGGCCATCAGCGGCACCTACGGAGCGTTTACGCCGCTCATGTACACGCCGGCGCGCGTGTGGAGCCAGCAGAATCAGGACAGCAAGTTCCGGATGGGCGTGCTGCATATCTTAGTCGCGCATTCCGGCCCCGAGACGGCGGCCGACGGCCGCACTCACTTCGGCATTTTCGCTCCGCAGGTCTGGAAGCTGTTCCCGCGCGGGCAGAGCATCCACCTGAATTTCTGGGATTACAACGATGTGGCTCCAGCGTACTTTGCTGCGGCCGAGATCGCTGCGCGCGAGGCGAAAGTCGGCATCATCACGCTCGAAGTCGCGCGCCCCGATTTTCCGGTGGCAGACCGCAGCAAGTTCGCGGATACCGATTTGCGGGCCGCCGCCAAGGGCTTTTACGTGATTCGCGACTTCGCACCGGACAAGCCGCGTCACGGCTACGTCGTCACCCAGGGATCGAGTTCCACGGTGAACCTGGTCAGCACGCTGCCCAAGCTGGAAGAAGCCGGGATCAACGTGAAAGTGGTTGCCGCGATCAGCGAGGAGCTATTCGATCGCCAGCCCGAGTCCTATCGGAAGAGTGTTCTGCCGTCCGAGGCCTACTACGATCTGATGGTGGTCAGTACGGGAACCCGCCGCGTGTGGCCTTTGCGTGACGTTGGCCCGCTCACGGACGAGTACTCGCTGACGTCGGACTGGGACAATCAGTGGCTCACGGGTGGTCTGGAAGCGGATGTAATCGCCGAGGCGCACCTGGATCCGAAGTCGATCTTCAACGGCATCCAGCGATTCGCCACCGAGCGCGATCAGCGAATCAGCCGCCAGAAAGCTCTGTTGGGGGGCGGACTTTAGTCCGCGCTGGGCTCAAGCCCAGCCTCCGCCGTCATCGCGAGATTGCCAGCCGCGTCTTTCGCCCACAGTTGGACTTTACTGCCGTCCGGCTTCCCGCAAACCACAAACGGCGAGATATCGAAAAGCGGGCTAACGGCCCGGAAGCTGAAGCGCACAACGTTCGCCGCAGGCTGATTTCGTCGCAGCAGATCCATCAACAGCGTCGCGATCAGAGGACCGTGCACCACCAAGCCCGGATATCCTTCGACCTCGGTCGCATAGCGACGGTCATAGTGAATGCGGTGCCCATTAAAGGTCAGCGCCGAGTAGCGGAACAGCAGTACATCGTCGGGCTCGATGGTCCGTTCCCAGGCGGCATCGGCCGGCGCGGGCTGCGCAGGCGCCGCAGGGCTTTTTTCCCGAGAGTGATCCCGATACACGATATCGTGCTCCTCGGTGATCGCCACCCCGGCCTCGTTCGATATCTCGTGCCGCACGACGACGAACACCAGCCGTCCGCTGCGCCCCGACTTTTCTTTGATATCGATGACACGTGTTTCCCGTGTCATGTGATCTCCGATCCGAAGAAGCTGACGAAACTCGAACCGGCTTCCCGCCCACATGCGCCTCGGCAGAGGAATCGGCGGCAGCAACCCGCCTCGCCGCGCGTGGCCATCGGGACCCAGCTCCGACGCCCGATGCCGATCCAGGAAAAACAGCCAGTGCCAGAGCAGCGGCAAAGGATCGCCCGGCTGGGGTTCCGGGTCGTCGCGATCGAGCGTCGCCGACAACGCCGCGACCGGCCCGGCGGAAACAACATCCAACCGCGTCTCAGTCTTCCCGATCCAATCCGTCACATTTATGCGATCCGAGGGGCTCATGCTAGACTGGCCGGGATCGTGATGAATCGGCCTGCTCCCGGTTGGCGAATGTGGGTCGCTCCCACCACGATGATGTTGTGCACCCTGCTAGGGTACATCGACCGGCAGGTATTGGCTGCGCTCTCGCCCACCATACTGTCCGAAACCCACATGAGCCAGTATGAGTACACGCTGGCGGTTTCGGCATTTTCGATCGTGTACACGATCATGAACCCGGTTTTCGGGTCGTTCCTGGATTACATCGGATTGCGGCGCGGCATGGCGATCGCGGTACTCATCTGGACCGTAGCGAGCGTGTCTCACGCCGGACTGAACGGCTTGATCGGATTTGCGATGGCCCGCGCCCTGCTCGGTTTCGGCGAAGGCGCGGCGTTCCCTGGCGCTCTGCGGACCGCTGCCGAGGCGCTGCCTGTGAACAAACAATCGCGCGGCATGGCGCTCGGCTATAGCGGGGCTTCGCTGGGCGCGCTGATCACTCCACCCATCATCATCCCCATCGCCCAGCGATACGGCTGGAGATTCGCGTTCCTGCTCACAGGTTTCCTGGGCGTTCTGTGGCTGGCGCTGTGGTGGCGGGTCGCCCGCCCACCGTTTCTGCATAAGCAGAGCGAAAATCGCGGTCCACTGAAGATCCAGTGGCCCGATCTGCGGGAGCGCCGCGTGTGGATCATCGTGTCGAGCTTCGGATTGGGCGGACTCGCCCTCGGCGTCGCGGCCTACCTGAGCCCGCTGTACCTGAATCGCGCGCTGGGACTGTCCCAGGCCGACCTGGGCCACGTCCTGTGGATCCCGATGGTCGGCTGGGAGGCCGGATACTTCTTCTGGGGCTGGGTGGCCGATCGCTTCGCGGCCAACCAGGATCGTCCGGTCCGCATCTTCGTCCTCCTGACGATTCTCTCCCTGCCGACCGCTTTCATGACGCTGACCCATTCCTGGGTCGTCGCGATCGCCCTGTTCACTTGGTCGACCTTCATCGCCGACGGCTTCGTCGTCATGTCGCTGCGCGTTGGCTCGCGTATCTTTCCTCCGGACCGCATCGGGATGGTCGCCGGGATCGGATCCGGGTCCTGGGGAGCGGTCCAGGCGGTCATCCAGCCAGTCTACGGAGCCTGGTTCGATCGGCAATGGTACGCGGCCACATTCATTTCGATGAGCCTGCTGCCGCTTGTGGGAACGCTGCTATGGCTGTGGCTTAGTAGACCGCAGACGCCTAGCGCTTCCGCTGGTACATCTTCAACTGTTCGAGCTGTCCGCGGGTGACCCCGTTGTTCGGGTCGAGCTCAACGGATTTCTCGTAATAAGTTATGGCGGTCGGGTCGTCGTATTTGCGTGTGTAGGCGAACCCGATCGCCGCGTAGGTCTTGGCCGACTGCGGGAAGAATTCCAGATTCAGTTTGAGCAGTGCGATCGCATCATCCGGTCTTCCGGCCGCCAGCGGCTGCGCCACGCCGATCAGCGTATCCTCGCCGAAATCGTAAGCGGCTCGACCGTAGAAGTGCTCGTGCAAGTCGCGATACTGCGCCGCCGCGGCCGCCACGCCCTTTTCGCGCAGGGTCTGCGTGACCACCTCGGACAGCTGCTTCGGAATCGGCACGCCATGATGGCAGGTGATGCAACTGACCTGCGTCGCTTCGGCGGCCGATTTGCCCGTCGCGGTCTGAACCCGAGCATTCAGATCCCGCGTCATCGCGATCATCTGCCGCGCGATGTCTTTCTTGGGTTCGGGTTGTCCGCTGCCGCGCGCGGAGTGGCAGTATTCGCACTGCACTCCCAGCCCCGTCACGATCTCCTGCATGAGCGGCATGATGTCCACTTGCCGCGTCTGCGCCGAGAGGCTGCCCGCCGCCGCAACCAGAATCCACAGTCTGCTCCGCATCGTTACTCAATGTGGCACAGGCGTCTGGCCCGTGCAAGTCCTAACCTCTCCGTAAGTCCAGATAGACCTGCCAGATGGTGTACAGGCCCGTTCCGATGAAGACCAGGGCTGAACCGATCGAGACAATCCGGAAAAGAGTCGCGTTCACGAAACGCTTGGCCAGCGCGATCATCAGAGACAAAATCAAGCTCCACGCCAGGGCACCGGTCAGGAAGGTTGCCAGGAGCAACGGCAGCTTCGCCTCCGGATTGCGAATGCCTGCTGACAACAAAACGCCACCGAATCCAAGCCAGAAGGCGATGGCCCAGGGATTGGTCAAGGACAGCGCCGCGCCAACTATGAAGTCGCTGCGTTTAGGGGACGGGTTCGCAGTTGGTACCTGGGCGCGCAACGCGTCATAGGCCAGCCAGAACAGGAGCAGCGCACCGCAGATCCCGACGCCCGACCGCGCAACAGGATAGCCGCTTAGAGCCGAGAGCCCGCCCAGCGCCAGCGCGGCGTACACCGCGTCTCCGATCAGCGAGCCGATCCCGACCATCACGGCGGAGACGAATCCTCCCGTGATCCCGCGGCGTATCGCTTCGGCAGTCACGATTCCCGGAGGCGCGGAAAAGGCCATGCCCAGGGAGAATGCGATGGCCAGCTCTCTCAATCGAGCGTCACTCTTTCAGGTTGATCGTGTTCCGGCAGTTCTTCGAACCGCAGTGGCACGGCGTGGTCTCTTCATTCTTGGAGAAATGATAGTCCACCGTCAGCTCCTCGCCCTTGCGAATCTTGCGCAGGCTCATGTAGAGGATGTGGCCTTTCATGATGCGCGAGATCAGGTTGGGGCCGCAGCTATGGTTTATGAGCTCGGCGCCGCTCCCGCCCACGGATCCATCCAGAACCCAGTACCGGTTTAGAGAAAAATAATAGGTGCAGTCTCCATGGCCGCGCTTCTCACAGGCAATCGCGCTGATCTTTTCGCCCGTATACTCGATTACCTTGCGATTTGCAGGAATCGATTGAGCCGCATAAACTCCTCGCCCGTGTATGCCGGACTGTCGGACTTCCAAACGATAGACAACCAGGGGGTTTTCTTTGGGATCGAGGGTCGTTACTTTATGTTTCACTTTCATTAGTCGCTTATGGGGTCCGCATCCAGACGCGCGACGATGCCTTCGAGGCCGGGCTTCGCCGCAGGATAACGCGCGAGCACCAGTGGATCGTGTCCGGGAATCACGTGCCGCGGCGATTCCGCCAGCTTGCGCACCGTGTTGAAGCCTTCCAGCATTTCGCCGACGTTAAACAAGACCGGGTATGGACGCCCTTGTTCCATGTTCGCGTAAAAGTGGCTCGCGTCGGAAGCGACCACCACCCACCCGCGGCGCGTCCGAACCCGCACCACCTGCAAGCCCATCGAGTGCCCGCCGATGTGGTGCAGCGTGACTCCCGGGGCCAGTTCGTCATCGCCGTCATGGAACGCGACGCGTCCTTCGAAGATCCGCTCGACCATCGAGGTCACATCGGAAGCCTCGAACGGAAATCGCGTCACTCCGTGGCACATGTGGCGTCCGGTGCAAAAAGCCATTTCGCGATCCTGCACGTGGTAGCGCGCGGCCGGGAATTCATCCAGGCAGCCCGCGTGGTCGTAGTGCATGTGCGTGACGATCACATCCTTAACCTGCGCCGGCTCGATGCCGATCATCTTCAGTCCCTCGGCCGGCGTGCGAAACAACTCGCGTTTTCGTTTGCGAGCCATCTCGGCGTTGAATCCGGTATCGACCACGAACGTGCGATTTTCGCCGACAATCGCCCACACGAAGAAGTCGATGGGCATGGGTCCGTCGTGCGGATCGCCGCCCAGAAAATTCTCGCTGGCGCGCCGCGGATGATGCGCGTAGCGAATCGCGTAGACTTCGTACGTGTCGGGTGTTGGCATAGACGCTTCTGTCTATTGTAGGCTGACGTAATGGACAGACAACTATTTGAAGCTGGATTAGAAGTGCGGAAGGCGACGCTCGGCAAAGAATTCGTCGAGAACGCCATCGCGAGTGCCGACGATTTCAACCGTCCTCTGCAGGAGTTTGTCACCGAATACTGCTGGGGAGCCTGCTGGACGCGTCCCGGTCTACCGCGCAAAACCCGCAGCATGCTGAACCTCGCGATGCTGACCGCGCTCAACCGTCCGCACGAGCTCAAGATGCACATCAAGGGCGCGCTTACGAACGGCGTGACCCGCGACGAAATCCGCGAGATCCTGCTGCAGACCGGAGTCTACTGCGGCGTGCCGGCGGCAGTGGATGCGTTCCGCTCGGCCAAAGAGGTGTTCGCGGAACTGGACAAGAAATAAATGGCGAAAGAACGGCTTGGATTCATCGGGGTCGGCCGCATGGGCGACCCGATGGCCCGCAATCTCCTCACTGCGGGCTTCGAACTCACGATTTATGACACCAGCGCCGCGGCCATCGAACCGTTGAAGGCGTTGGGCGCGCAGGTAGCGAAATCGCCCCTCGAAGTTGCCAACGCTGCCGAGGTGGTCCTGGTCAGCCTGCCGACGCCGGACATCGTGAAGAAGGTCGCGACCGAAGTCGCCGCCGGATCGCGTGTGAAAATCTTCATCGATGTTTCGACAACAGGTCCGAAGATGGCTGCCGAAGTAGCCACGATCCTCGCGGCGAAAGGCATCACCGCGGTCGACGCTCCTGTAACTGGCGGCGTCGGTGGCGCGAAGAAAGGGACTCTAGCCGTGATGCTCGGCTGCCCGCGCGATCTGGTCGCACGGGTGACTCCTGTGCTCGAGCCGATCGGCAAGGTCTTCTTCCTGGGCGAACGGCCCGGATCGGGCCAGTTGATGAAGCTGGCGAATAATCTCTTGTCTGCCGCGGCGCTGGCAGTGACCTCGGAAGTGATGGTGATGGGCGTGAAGGGCGGCCTGGACCCGAACGTGATGCTGGACGTGATCAACTCGGGTACGGGACGCAACAGCGCCTCCGTGGATAAGTTCCCCAAGGCGATCCTGCCGCGGACGTTCGATTTCGGATTCGCCATCGGGCTGCTGCTGAAAGACGTGAAGCTGTGTACGGATGAAGCGGCGGCGCTGGGCGTGCCGATGATCTGCGGCAACGCGATCCGCGAGCTGCTGGCGATCACAGCGCTGCGCCAAGGCTCGGATGCCGACTTCACGACCATCGTCAAGACGGTCGAAGAGTGGGCCGGCGTGGAAGTGAAAGGATAAGTGGCGCACGCACTCATGCGTGCCGCGTCGGCACTCGTGCCGACGCCTGCTCAGGGTGAGAAACTAGACTGAGTTCGTGCACTAACTGGGCGTGATCTCTCGCCGTCGGCTACCGCACATCTACCCAGACGGCCGAGCTCTGTTCCTGACGTGGCACCTGCACGGAAGCTTGCCGTTTCCTCTCCCTACTCCGCCGAGGAAGCTCAACTCCGGCAGGCCTTCGTGTGGCTGGACCGATGTCTTGACTCGGCCCGGAGCGGGCCGATGTACCTGTGCCAACCGGCGATCGCCCGGATCGTCGTGGGTTCGATCCGCAAAGGTGTGGAGCTCGCGCACTTCGAGCTAGGAGCTTACGTAGTGATGGCAAATCATGTGCACTTGCTGATTTCGCCCAAAATCCCGCCTGACCGGCTGATGAAATCCTTGAAAGGGTCGACCGCACGCGAGGCGAACCGCGCTCTAGGCCGGACTGGGGAACCGTTTTGGCAAAAAGAGTCTTACCACCACTGGGTGCGCGGCCCGCAGGAATTCGAAAGGATTCGGACTTATATCGAGAACAACCCGGTCAAGGCCGGAGTAGTCCAGACACCTGAGGACTTTCCATGGTCAAGCGCAGGCGTCGAGAGGAGTCTCGACGCGGCACGCATGAGTGCGTGCGCCACTACCTAGCGCTACGGGCGCGCCGGACTCGAATTCGCCGCGTTGCCCCGACGCACCGCCATCGCCTTATCCAGATCCACATCCGGAGGAACCACCACGCCGACCCAGGCGAAGATCATCTCGTCCCAGCTCTGATCGCCCCACTTGATGGTCGCCTTCGGATCCGGATTCATGCGATTGTTCGCCGAATTATCCCAGTGCGCGTCGAGCTTGATTTTCGTCCCCTTCGGCAGCATCCTCGGCTTGTCTTCGTAGTAGACCAACTGCCAGTTGAAGTCGAAATGCGGCACGCTCACCAGCATCTGCGATTCGCCGGTCGGATATTCCAGGCGAATATCCATGTCCTTGCCGCGCAGATGCATGTGAGGCTGCGAATAGACCAGCTCCACCGGCTGATCGAACTCCGCCTCCGCATGGCCCGCATGATTCGGATCCCCGGGCGGGATCGTAAAGCTCATGTCCGCCACCGGAACCGTCAGCAGCCGCTTCTCGGGTGCGCCTTTGGCCAGCACGAAGCCGACCTTGGTCTGGTCGATTCCAGCGGATTTGCCGTTGGCCGTGTAATGCATCTCGAACACCAGGTCGGATCCGGCCGGAATCAGCTTGGCCGCGCGATGGTCCTTGTCGAAATATTCGCCATGCACGCCCGGAACGTATCCCAGTAGCCACTCATTGCTCTGATTGCCCGCGGGCGGCGGCGCACCCGGCGCACTATGTGGAGGAACATAGGGCTCGCCCGGCTTGGCGTCCTTCATCCACTGCGATCCCGGAGGCCGCACATGGACGCTGGCGTGATGCACCACGCTGCGATTCGTGGGCCGCACCTCGCCGTCGATCACCCAGGTGTCCTTGGTGAATCCGCTGGGAACCACGAAGTAGGTGTACTCGATGGTCCCTGTAGCCGGTACGGTGTAGGGTTTGGGAATCTCAAACACCACGTCCGGCTGGACGTTCCAGCCTTCGTGCCATTGGACCGGCGCGGGCTTATCTTTCGGATCGCCCTCGGGAGCGCCGGCATCGGCCCACGCAGCAAGTTTGTTCACGTCCGCGTCGCTCAGGCGCCGATCGTTGGCGAAGTGGCCATACTTGGGATCGGCGAACCAGGGCGGCATCACGCGCGTGACGACTGCGGTTTTGATCGCTTTAGCCCAGGGGCGCGTGCTGTCGTAGGTAAGAAACGACGACGGTCCGATCTCGCCAGGCCGATGGCAGCTCTGGCAGTTTTTCTGCAGGATCGGCAGAACGTCCCTATTGAAGGTGACATCCGCCGCCAGCGCGGCGCTCCCCGCCAAAATTCCGGCGATCACGTATCGAAACATGCCCGAATCTTATCACGCAATTCCCTGGAGAAAAACGGCGTACCGTCACCACCACTTTGTTGGAGATCTATCCCACATCGCAATGAAGGTGGTAATGGTGGACCATTCGGCGGCAGACCGCGGGCTTTGCCGGGTTCTCCTGGAAGAGATCTACGGTCCGGGCCTCGAATTCCTGGAGGAATCGGAAGCCGCCAAAGGCCTGGAAACCTGCCGAACCGCTGCGCCGGATTGCGTCTTGCTCGATTACAACCTCCCGGATATGACCGGGTTGGAGTTTCTAACCCAATTGCACCTGGAAGCCCCTCTCCATGAACCGGCCTTCGCGGTGGTGATGCTCACCGACGTCAGCAACTACCGGGTAGCCCTGGAAGCTATGCGATCCGGCGCACAGGACTACCTGGTGAAAGACCGCATCACCGGCCAGAAGCTGGGTCTGGCGATTCTCAAGGCCACCCAGAAAGTCGGTCTGATTCGCGAGCTGCGCGAGGAACATGCGCGTCTGGCTCGGTCCCTGGAAGAAAAGGAAGTTCTGCTCAAGGAACTCCATCATCGCGTCAAGAATAACCTGCAAGTCATCGCCAGCCTGCTGCGCTTGCAGGCTAAAGCCGCCGCCGATGAGACCGTGACTGCTGTTTTGCAGGAGAGCCAGCACCGTGTGGAAGCCATCGCCACCATTCACGAACAGCTCTATGGTTCGGCCGATCTGCGTAGCGTCCCTCTGGCGCAGCAAGCGAACCTGCTTATGGCCAATCTGTTCAGCGCCTTCGGCGTGGATCCCGCGCGAATCTCGGGGCAGGTGGTAGTCTGCCCGCGGCTCGATGGCGCTCCGCTGGTTCTGGGCGTCGATCAGGCGATTCCCATCGGGCTGATCCTCAATGAGCTGATTTCCAATGCGCTCAAGCACGCGTTTCCCGATGCCCGCTCTGGGTTTATCCATATCGAGGCACAAAGCCACGACGGTCGTGTGGACCTGGCGGTGATCGACAACGGTGTCGGCGTACCGGAGGACTTGGACGCTCGTAAGGGCAAGTCCCTGGGTCTCGAGATCGTGGAAATCCTGGCCCGCCAGCTCCGGGGAACGTGGGAATTGAAGCGCGAAGCCGGGACGGTATTTCGCTTGTCCTTTCCCGAAAGGTAGGAGCATGCAGTCCGCGAACTCATACAAAATTCTCGTAGTGGAAGACGAAGGGTTGATCGCGCACGACATCTCCTCGCGCCTGGAAGCTCTGGGACACCGGGTCGTGGCCACGGTCGAAACCGCCGAGGAAGCGGTGGAGCAGTCTGCCGGCGTCGACCTGGTTCTGATGGACATCCACATCGACGGCCAGCGCGACGGCATCGCTGCGGCGCAGGAGGTTCGTGCGCGCCATCACGTGCCCGTGGTGTTCCTGACGGCGCATGCGGACCGGTCCACGCTGGAGCGCGCCAAGGCAGTGGGTCCCTACGGCTACATCGTCAAACCGCTGGGTCCGGCGTCCCTCAACACCTCCATCGAGATGGCGATTTACAAACACCGCATGGAGCGCCAACTCGAAGAGCAGGAAGCCTGGTATCGCACGACCCTGGCTTCGGTGGCGGAAGCCATCGTGGTCGCCGACCCTTTCGGGCGGATCCGCACCCTGAACCGCGCGGCCGAGGCGTTCAGCGGCTGGACCGCGGCGAACGCGATCGGCCAGCGCCTGGAGACTGTCATTCGGCTGGTGGAGGAAGAATCCGGCGGTGAGTTAGGCGATCCGGCTCCCCTGGCGATTCTGAGTGGTACGCCCGTGCCGTTGGATCACGGCTTGCGCCTGATGGCGCGGGGAGGACGCGAGATGGCCGTGGAGGGTACTGTGGCGCCCGTGCGATCTTCCTCGGAGACGCTGCTGGGAGTGGTGCTGACGTTGCGCGACGTCAGTGCGCGGCGCTGGGAAGAGCGCCAGCTCCGGCAGGCCCAGCGTGTGGAAGCCGCCGGACGTCTGGCAGCCCGCGTCTCCACCGAATACGCCAGCCTGCTTCAGATCATTCGCAGCCGGACCGGCCTGCTTTCCAGGCAGCTGGGAGACTATTCTCCGGCCCAAACCGCGCTCGCGGAGATCCGGGAGGCCGCCATCGCAGCCGAGCAAGTCACCGAGAAACTGGCTGGTTTAGGCGCGCGCCAGGTAGCCCAGCCCGAAATCGTGAGCCTGAATACCGTTTTGCGTCGGATGTCGAAGACCATTGAAATGGCGGCCGGCGGGCGCGTCGTCACGGCCGTTCAGCCGGAACCGGAAGCGGGGCGCATCAAGGCCGATCCTTCCCAGATTGAGCAGGTCATCATGAACCTGGTTCTGCACGCCTGTGCCGTGGTCCCGGACGGCGGCCGGCTCCTGATCCAGACCAACCGTACCGAGGCCCCACAGAACGGCGCCCTCGCCAGTTTCGCGTCCTTCCGCATGACCTACGCCGCCACCGAGCCCGATCTGGACCGCTTGTTCGATCCCGCCGGCAGCGGCCAGAACGGCCTGGCTTTGTCGGTGGCACACTCCATCGCAGCCGAACATGGCGGCTATCTTACGGCGCGTGCGGTAGCCGAGGGCACCCGGATCGAACTCCTTCTTCCGCGCGTGAATGAGGACTCGATGCAGCTCGATCCGGCGCCCGGCGCGGGACAAGCCCGAACCGTTCTGCTGGTGGATGGACGGGACCGCGTCCGCGCGCAGCTGCACAAATTCTTCGAATCCGCGGGCTACAATTTGCTCGAGGCGTCCGACCGCGAAGAAGCGTCGGCGCTCGGCCAGGTACACGAGGGCCCCCTCGACCTGCTGATCGCCGATGCCGCGGATCGCGACCCGATCCTGGACGAACTTCGTCCCAAGCACCCCGATCTGGACTGCCTGACCATGGTAGATCAGCCGGAATCGTCACTGCAGGAAATCCGCCGCCCATTTACCCAACAGCAGCTTTTGGAGCGCACCGCGGCTCTTATCGAGCGCAAAGACGCCTTGCGGGTCCCCGTAACGGACCCGGTGCCAACCGAGTAGCGCCTATTTTTTTCTCGGCGGATCAGGCTTGGTGTCCGGTCCCGGCACGGCGAACAGGTTGTCTGTCAGCTCCTGGTTCACTGTCACCGAATCGGAAAAGATCTCATAGACCTTCTCACCATTGCGCTCGCGGTGGATCTGCTGGGGCCATTGGATTCCGTCGGTCATGCGGTAACGGGAGAAGCGCGTGACTTCCTCCTCGCGCTCCTTGGTTTCCGGATCCCGCCACACCCAGCTTTGTTGGACCGGAAGCTTAGTGGTCTGGTGGAAATACACCCGCACCACTCGATTTTGCGAATCCGTGATATCAACTACGTTCACCGGCTGGTTCTCGATCACGTCGGAGCCCTGCGATTCGAAGATGATGCCCGGCTCATGCAGCCGCTGGCGGAAGATGTATAGAACGTTGTTGAGGGTGGTGTCGCGGTAGCGCTGGATCCGGTCTTTCTCCTGCGCTTTCGGACCCCGGAAGGTGACTTCCCAGGCGCCCTCCTGGCGGAACAGGACGTAGTAGTCCTCGTTCTTTCCGAACGCTTGACGCTCCTGAATACCCAGGTCGATTCCCGTGCGGTCCGGCGCGACGTAGATGTAGCGCGTGTAGATCTTGGCCACGGAAAGCCCGCTGATCTCGTCGTGAAAGAACGAATACGCACGGCCTTTTTCGATACGGTCCTGCATGGTCAGGAACTTCTGTCCGCCCAGGGCCGCAATCGCGTCCTCCACCACCTTCTTCCCGCGCGCTTCGGCATCCTCCGCACTCGCTATAGTGGCCGCCGCCACCAACATGTATAGAATCCGTTTCATGGCCGTTTGCTCAACTCCGCGGCGGTCAGGCCGCTGTTTATCTTGTACTCCGAAACGGTCACTTCCAGCATCTTCATTCCGTTTTCCAGTTGGATCGCCTTGTGCGGCAGCTTAATACCCCCGACCTCGCGCCAGTCCGAATAGATCTCCGTGGTCTCCGCCGGAGCGCCTCCCGATCCGATGTCCGTATAGGTCTCGCGCGCCGGCAAACCAGTCGCAGGATCGAATTCCATGCGCACGCTAAGGCCGCCACTAGTGATCGAGACCTCAATGGCGTTCTCACCAATCGCATTCACCATGCGGGAAGGATCCCGATCGGAGAGCATCAACGCGAATGGTTCGCGGAATATCTCACCTTGTGACTGTTTCAAGACCTCGGCCGGCATGGGTTGCTCGCCTTGCGGTGTCGACATCCATCCGGTTTTGCCGTCGGTATAGGCGATGACCTTACCGAAGGGCAACTCCTGTTCCTGACGGAGATTGCCGGGTGCCACATACATGTTGACCTGCTTGATCTTGATGCCGCCCGCGGCAGCCTCTAAAGCGATGTTCGCTGTATAGGTCGCATCTTTGACCCCGGCAAGCTTCTCCGCGCCGCCCATGGCCTGCTGGGCGCGCTCTAATAGCTGCTTGCCGCGCGCCAGGCTCGCCGCATCCGATTTCGAAAGCTCCTGCTTCGGCTCGGGAATGGTCAGATCGAGCTCGCTGACTTTGCCGAGGGTGGTCAAAGGCTTTCCGAACTCCTTCGGATTCCCCACCATGACGACCGCCAGCTCCTCCGGATGGATACGCGCTTTCGCCACCCGCAGCACGTCGGCGCGGGTCACGGCCGCGATCGCCTTCTGATACTGGAACAGGAAATCCTTGGGATAGCCGAAATATTCGTAGCGCATCACGCGATTGAGCGTCTTCGATGGGCTGTCGAAGAAGAACACGAAGCTGTTGAGCACGGCCTGCTTGGCCTCGTCCAGCTCTTTTTCTGTCACTTCTGCCGTGCGAATCTTTTCGACTTCCTCGCGGATCGCCTGCACGGTCTCCACCGTGGTCATCGATTTCGTGCTGCCCCCGATGCGGAATGTGCCCGGATGGTTATAGTTTGCCGACCAGCTTGCCCCAATGCTGTATGCATAGCCGAGTTGCGTGCGGATCCGCGAAACCAGCCGGCTGCTGAAGCCTTCGCCCAGGATATTGGCAGCAACTTCAAGCGCCGGATAGTCCGGATCCCGTAGCGTTCCGCCCAATTCCCCGATTGAGAAAAACGTCTGGGTTACGTCTTCTTTGGGCGCGAAGTAAACGCCCGGTGCCGGCTTGGCGGTGACAGCCGGGAATGGCGGTGCGGCAGGCTGCTCCACTTTCCAATCCGCGAACAATTTTTCCAGCTTGGCCTGCATATCCCCGGCGGTGAAATCGCCATACACCGCCAGCATGATGTTCTTGGGGAAGTAATAGCGCTGGTAGAACGCGATCAAATCTTCCCGATGAATACGCGCCAGGTCCGCGTATTCCGGCTGCCAGCCGTAGGGCGTGTCTTTGCCGTACAAAATACGCGTCAGTTCCCGGCTCGGGATATCGCCCGCGTCGTCGTTGCGCCGGGCGATCGCGCTGCGGTACTGCGTGAGTGTCAGATCCAGTTTGTCCTGGCGGAATTCCGGATTCGTGAGCACATCCTTAAAGACGGCCAGCACCTGATCGGTGGTTTCCTTTAATCCCGAAAAGCTCACGTTGGCGCTGGTTTCATCCATCCCGGCTTCGACGGTCCCCGCGATATTCTCGAGTTCTTCGTCGATCTGATCGCCGGTCTTGGATTTGGTGCCGCCCGATCGCAACACATCCGCCATCACCTGCGAAAGGCCGTGCTTGTCACTTGGGTCCAGCAGGTTTCCGGTTCGGATCAGGGCCAGGCCACGGATCAACGGCAGCTCGTGATCTTCGAGCATCAGCAGACGCATGCCGTTCGATAGCGTGACTTCCACCGGCTCCGGAATCTTGACTTGACCAAGCGGCGGGTACTTCAGCGTCTTGTAGGAGGGAGCCGGCTGCGCCGCGTTTTGTCCGACGGTTTGTGCCAAGGTGACGGCTACGAAAAAGATGGCGACGAGGCAACGCTTCATTTCGCGTCTCCTTTTCCCGGAGTGTACGTATACACCACCGTGCGAGTGCTCTCCAGCAGGTATTTCTGCGCAACGCGCTGAACGTCCTCCGCGGTTACTTGGTTGTATTCATCGAGCTCGGTGAACAGTTTGCGCCAGTCTCCGTAGCCTGCCTGATAGGAGCACAGCTCAGCCGCCAGCCCCGAGTTGCTATCGAGCTTCTGAATCAGCGACGCGCGCAGGTTGATTTTCACGCGCTGCAGCGCCGCTGCGTCGGGCTTCTCTTTCTTGACACGGTCGACGATTTCGTAGACCGACTTCTCCATCTCCTCGACGGTGTGCCCGCTGTTGGGGACCACGAAGAACAGGAATAGGGATGGATATTTGCCGCCCGGATACGTCGCGTAACTCGCCGCGCCCAGCGCGATCTTCTTGTCTCGCACCATTTCTTTGTAGATGATGCTGGTGCGTCCTCCGGAAAGAATTTGCTCGAGCACATCCAGCGCAGCATTGTCTTTCGAGTACTGATCCGGCCGTTTATAGGCGATGACCAGGAACGGCTGCGCCGGCGACGCCACCATCACGCGCTTCTCCCCGTTCTGCGGAGGCTCCACCGTATCCACGAGAGGCGGCGCGGGCCGCGCCGGAATCCGCCCGAAATACTTCTCGGCCAGCTTTTTCGCCTCGGCGGGATTCACGTCGCCCGCAATGCCGATGGTCAAATTCGACGGCCCGTAGTAGCGCTTGTAAAACGCTTCCGCATCGGTCGCGCGCAGGCTCTCGATATCGCTGGCCCATCCGGCCGGGCTGTTCTTGTAGGGATGCGCCGCGAACGCGGTCGAGTCAAGCGCTTCCACGAGTTGCCCCTGCGGGCTCGATTCGATGCGCATGCGCCGCTCTTCACGCACCACGTCGCGTTCCTTGTAGAACTCGCGAAACACCGGATGCAGGAAGCGCTCCGATTCCAGCAGAAACCACAGCTCAATGCGGTTGGACGGAAAACTGTAGAAGTACGTGGTCTGATCTTCGGCCGTGCCGGCGTTCATGCCTACGCCGCCGTTCGATTCCACGATGCGGTCGTACTCGTTCGATTCGACGTAACTGTCGGCCTTGGCGATAGCGGCCTTCAGCTCGGTCTCGAGCGCCTCGATCTTCTTGGGGTCGGCGCGGAATGCCTTGTTGCGTTCGGCATCCAACCGGTTGTAGACCTCCTCGATGGCATCCAGAGCTTTCTTCTCTAAGGTCCAGTTCTTGGTGCCGATGTTCGGAGTCCCCTTGAAGGCCATGTGCTCGAACATGTGCGCCAATCCGGTGCGGCCTGTGGGATCGTCCACGGCGCCCACGTTCGCGTACGTGTGGAAGGACACCACCGGGGCGTTATGGCGTTCGATGACCAGGAACGTCATGCCGTTGGGAAGGGTGAACTGGGTGACTTTCTTTTCGAAATCCTGAAGGCTCTGTGCGGCCAAAAGGCCGGGAAGCAAGGCGAAGAGGAGGACGCGAACCCGCATGCATCCAGGGTATCAAGCACCCCCGCCCTCACAGGCGGGGCTGGCCCGAAATCCGGATAGCCAGTTATGAAGGGTCCAACCGAGCGCGTGCGGCTACAGCCCCGCCGGTTACGGCGGGGGAACCCTATTTCAGGTCCAGAATTTCCTTCTCTTTGGTCTTCGACACCGCATCGACCTTGCCGATGTAGACGTCGGTCATCTTTTGGGTTTCTTCCAAAGCCCGGCGTTCTTCGTCTTCGCTGATGGCTTTATCCTTGAGCAGCTTCTTCAAGTGCTCGTTGGCGTCGCGGCGGACGTTGCGCAGCGCTATCCGATGCTCCTCGGCCACGTGATGCAGCCGCTTGACGATTTCCTTGCGCCGCTCCGCGGTCAACGGTGGAATCGGCACCCGGATCATCTTGCCGTCGTTGGCCGGATTCAAGCCCAGGTCCGAAGTCCGGATGGCCTTCTCGATCGCGCCGATCTGCGACACATCCCAGGGCGTGATCGTGATCAGCGTGGGCTCGGGCACGTGCAAATTCGCAACCTGATTGATCGGCGTCGGCGAGCCGTAGTAATCCACTCGAATGTTGTCGAAAACGCTCACCGAAGCGCGCCCTGTGCGGATGCCCCCGATGGTGTGCTGCATATCGGCGATGGACTTGTCCATGCGCGCCTTGGCGCTTGCTTCCACGTCCTTGACGCTCTTGAAATTATGCCCCGCAGGGGCGGCAGGTTGTTCAGCCATTGTGTATATGTATGGTCTCTAGGTAATCAGCGTGCCAATGGGTTCTCCCATCGCCATTCGCATTATATTGCCCCGGACGTTCAAATTGAAAACCACGATCGGCAAATGATTGTCGCGGCACATCGCGACCGCCGAAGCGTCCAGCACCCGCAGGTTGCGCGCCAGGACATCGGAATGGCCGATCTCCGAGAACCGCACGGCATCCGTATGCTTCAAGGGGTCTTTGTCGTAAACGCCGTCGACGCGCGTGGCTTTCGCTACCACCTCTGCGTGGATTTCGAGGCCTCGCAGGGTAGCGGCTGTATCGGTCGAAAAGTAGGGATTCGAGGTGCCCGCCGCGAAGATCACCAGGCGGCCCTTTTCCAGATGGCGAATGGCCCGCCGCCGGATGTAGGGTTCGGCCACGGAGTCCATCCGGATCGCGGTCATTACGCGCGTGGGAGCTCCTGCCTTTTCGAGGGCGTCCTGCAAGGCCAGCGCGTTGATCACCGTGGCCAGCATGCCCATGTGATCCGCAGTCACGCGTTCCATCTTCTGCGCGGCTGCCGCAACGCCTCGAAAGAAGTTTCCGCCGCCCACCACCAGTCCGATTTGAACGCCGGACTGGGCCACTTCCGCGACCTCCGCGGCGAGGGCTTTCACGCGTTCCGGATCGATGCCGAAAGAAGCATCCCCGGCCAGTACTTCACCGCTGAGCTTGAGTAGGATGCGACCGTAGCGTGGCACGAGCTACTCGGCCGCGGGCGTTTCCGCAGCTCCGGTATCGCCGACTTTGAATCGCACGAACCGTGACACGGTGATGTTCTCGCCGAGCTTGGCGATCTTTGCCTTGATCAGGTCGGCGATGGAAGTGGTGTTTTCCTTGATGAAGGGCTGCTCGTAGAGGCACACCTCTTCGTAGTACTTATTCATGCGGCCCTCGACGATCTTGTCGACCATCTTCTCGGGCTTGCCTTCGCCGAGCGCCCGGCCGCGCTGGATGTCCTTCTCTTTATCGAGCGCCGCCTGGGTGACGTCTTCTTTGCGGATAAATTGCGGATCGGCCGCGGCCACCTGCATGGCCAAATCGTGGACCAGCTCCTGAAAATCGTCGGTGCGCGCCACGAAGTCCGACTCGCAGTTGACTTCGATCATCACGCCCAACTGCGCTCCCGGATGGATGTAGCTGGCGATCACGCCTTGTTTGGCGGAACGCCCCGATTTCTTGGCAGCCGACGCGATTCCCTTTTTGCGCAGTACCACCTCGGCTTCGCCCAGGTCGCCCTTGGCTTCCGTCAGAGCGGCTTTGCACTCCATCATCCCGGCTCCGGTTCGCTCGCGGAGCTGCTTTACTAGCTGTGCACTGATCTCCATATGTTCCTTATTAACGTGCTAGGGCGAGGCGTACCTCGCCCCTACCGGGTCGTAGGGGTCGGGGCATGCCCGACCCTGCCTAAATTGTTTACGGATTACCGCTGGATGCTTCGTCCGCGACGGCTTCCGATGCGGGTCCCTTGCGCGGCAGCGAAGTGGACGGCAGATCTTCGTCCGGCATGCTTTCCGACATGAGCTGCGCGGCGTATTTCGGATCGACGTACTCCGAATACTCCGGCATCTCTTCCACCGGAGTCTCTTCTCCCGCTTCCGCAATCTTCTCGGGAACGAAATCGTGCTCAGTCGCCAGCTGCCGGCCTTCGATCACCGCTTCCGAGATCTTGTTCGTGAACAGACGGATCGCGCGCAGCGCATCGTCGTTCCCCGGAATCACGTAATCCACTTTGTCCGGATCGCAATTGGTGTCGACCACGGCCACAACCGCGATACCCAGCTTGCGGGCTTCTTCTACCGCGATCGCCTCTTTGTTCGAGTCGACCACGAACAGCAGATCCGGCAGCCCGTTCATGTCCTTGATGCCCGCCAGGTTCTGGTTGAGGTGTTTGCGCTCGCGCTCCATGCGCACGACTTCTTTCTTAGCGCGCCCGCCCCAATCGCCCGATTCGGCCATCGCGTCCAGTTCCTTCAATCGCTTGATGGATTTCTGTACCGTGAGCATATTGGTCAGCAATCCGCCCAGCCAGCGCTGGTTCACATAAAACTGGGAGCAGCGGACGGCTTCCTCGGCGATAGCTTCCTGCGCCTGACGCTTGGTGCCTACGAACAGAACCGTCTTTCCCTGCGCCGCCATTTCGCCCACGTACCGCATGGCGTCCTTGAACAGTTTCAGCGTTTTTTGCAGGTCAACGATGTAAATGCCATTGCGTTCGCCAAAGATGTATTCTTTCATCTTTGGATTCCAGCGCTTGGTCTGGTGCCCGAAATGAACGCCTGCTTCGAGCAATTCCTTCATGCTAATAGACGGCAAATAACCTCCTTCTTCTCGTTTTATGAGAACCCAGGTTCACGGTCCAAAGCGGGATTTGTGGACCCGGGGTTGCTGAACCAACTACCGGCCGCGAATGAACGCGAATGAACGTAAATAATCTACGTTCATGGGCGAGGATAATGCGGCAATAACTAGCGTTTCGAGAACTGGAATCGCTTGCGGGCGCCCTTCTGCCCGTATTTCTTGCGCTCATGCTGGCGCGCGTCGCGCGTGAGCATGCCCAGCTCCTTCAGTTTCCCGCGCAGTTCCGAGTTGAACTCGATCAGTGCGCGAGCAATCCCCAGCTTGGCGGCTCCGGCTTGCCCGTTAGGGCCGCCGCCGGCTGTGGTGATCCAAATATCGAACTTGTCGGCCGTTTCGGTGGCCAGCAGCGGCTGCCGTACAATGGCGCGCGCTGCTTCGCTCGGGAAGTAGTGCTCGAAGGCGCGGCTGTTCACCGTGATCTCGCCCTTCCCGTCGCGCAAGAATACTCTGGCCACCGCTCTCTTGCGGCGGCCCGTTCCGAGGTGCTGTACAAAAGCCAATTTCGTCAGATCTCCTTACGACGCAGCCAGTGCGACTGGCTTTTGTGCCTGATGCGGATGCTTCGGACCGGCGTAGACCTGCAGCTTGCGGTACATTTGCTTCCCGAGTTTGCTTTTCGGGAGCATGCCCTGTACTGCTTCTTCCACCATCCGCGTGGGACGCGATACCCGCACCTTGCGCGCTTGAGTTTCGGTTAAGCCGCCCGGATATCCCGAGTGCCGGCGATAAAGCTTCTGTTCCTCTTTGTTCCCGGTCAGCTTTACTTTTGCTGCATTGACCACGATCACATGGTCGCCGGTATCGAGGAAAGGTGTATACGAGGGCTTGTGCTTGCCCATGAGAATTTTGGCCGCCGTACTGGCGATCCGGCCCAGCACCGCCTCTTCGGCGTCGATCAGGTGCCATTGGCGCGTGATGTCGCCGGGCGATGGAATTGAGGTTTTCATGAAGACAGACGTACTCCTGCGAGTTCTAGAACCTCATTGAGCTTACCGAATTCGGGTTTCACCTGTCAAATCAGCCGGAAGGCTATAATTCTGAGATGCGGCTCGCCCTTCCACTCTTACTATTGGCCGCCACGGCGTTTGCCGGCATTGTCGAGGACGTCCGAGCGGCCATCGCTAGAAACGACTTGGCGGCAGCCGACCTTCAAGTGCAAGCATACCAACGGTTACGCGGATCCACTCCGGAACTGGCTACCGCCATGGCCTGGCAGGCCCGAGGAGCCATAACCGCCAAAAAACTGGATCGTGCGGCCGCCTACGCCGACCAGGCTCGCCAGATGATCCTCCCAAATCTCCGTGGTCCGCGAGTCGATCGCGAGCAGTGGCTGACCGCGATGGGGGCGGCCATCGAGGCCCAAGCCAAAGTGATGGCGGCCCGGGACGAAACCGCCGAGGCGGTGACGTTTCTTCGAGATGAGCTAAAGCGTTACTCCGGGACGTCAATCCACGAGCGAATCCAGAAAAACATCAACCTGCTGAGCCTGGAAGGCAAGCCTGCGCCAGAGCTGGAAGCCGCCGAGTGGTTCGGCCCCAAGCCGCCGACCATCGCGAGCCTGCGCGGCAAACCGATCCTGCTGTTCTTTTGGGCGCACTGGTGTCCGGATTGTAAGGCCGATGTCCCCATCATCGCCGGGCTTATGAAGAAATATGGCCCAAGCGGGCTGACGCTGATCGGCCCTACTCGATACTACGGCTACGTGGCGAACGGCGCCGACGCCACTCCTGAAGTCGAGAAGCCGTATATCGAACAGATCCGCCGCAGATTCTACACGCCCCTGCTCGATATGTCCGCGCCGTTGAGCAATGCGAATTTCAACCGGTACGGCGCGAGCACCACGCCCACACTGGTGCTGGTGGATCGCAAGGGAATCGTGCGCTGGTATCATCCAGGCGCGGCGAGCGGGCCGGAATTGGCCGCGCAGATCGAACAGGTGTTGCGATGATGATCCGCCGATCGTTCGTTTCCGTTCTAGCCTGCGTAGCGCTCTGGCCGCTAAGCGCCTATCAAGCGCCGACGCATCCCGTAACCGGGCGCAAGATCGCCGGAGTGATGGGCATGAGCGGCGCCGACTGGCTGGTCCGCCCCGAGCGCGAAGCCGAAGAGCAACCCGAAAAGGCGCTCGATGCGCTCAAGCTGAAACCGGGAATGGTCGTGGCCGACATCGGTGCGGGCGTCGGGTACATGTCCCTGCGCATGGCCAAGCGCGTGGGTCCCTCGGGCAAGGTGTACGCCAACGATCTGCAACCCGAGATGCTCGCGAAACTGAACGCGAACGCGGCGAAAGCCAAGATCAACAATGTCGTGACTGTTTTGGGCGATGTCTCCGATCCCAAGCTTCCTGCGAACACAATGGACCTGGTGCTGCTGGTCGATGTGTATCACGAGTTTTCGCAGCCGCAACAGATGCTCCGGAAAATCCGCGAGACCTTGAAGCCCGACGGAAGACTAGTCTTGCTCGAGTATCGAGCCGAAGATCCTAACGTTCCCATCATCGCCGAGCACAAGATGACCGTCGCGCAAGTGAAAGCCGAGCTCGAAGCCGAAGGATTCGTCTTGCAGCCGGTCATCGAGACGCTGCCGCGGCAGCATATCCTGATCCTGACGAAACGAACAAACTAGGAACTTCCTACGAATTCCCGCAGCCGCAGCGGATGACCTTATCGGGCGCGGAATTTCGTCGGTGCCCGGCTCCGGACATCCTCAATCAAAAGATCAGCAATCAAAAGATCGGCCACTTGCGCCGACACTCGGCCGTACGGTTTCCCATCCAATAGCAAGGAAGGTGGATGCGCGCAATTTCCGATGCAATAGACCGCCTCCAGTGCGACGCTGCCGTCGGCCGTAGTCTCGCCCAACTTGGCGCCCAGGCGCGCCTCGATGTGTTCGATCAAGGAGTCGCAGCCCATGGACCGGCAGAACTCGGCGCGGCAAATCCTTAGGATGTGGCGAACCGGAGCGGGCATAGACGGCATCAACTATCGTAGCTCTATGCGCTATTCCTTCCTGGTGGACACGTACGAAACCGAGCGGCTAAAAGTACTGAGTGTATGGGGAATGTTCCGCGACGAGGATTTGCCCTTCCGTCCGCACCCGACCGATCTCCGGGGCCGCAGCTTCCTGGAGCAGATGCAACACCAATGCTTGAGCGAAAACGCTTGGTTTTGCAATATGTTGGGAATCGACGTGGGCGCCCCGCCGCTGCCACCGGAGGAAACTAGGCTTGGGTTCGTTTTGCAGTACGAGGCGGACTCCGCGAAACGCCTCGACGTTTTGAAGTCGAAGGTGGATGACATCTGGTGGGAAGAAGAAGTCGCATTCTTCGACGTCCAGCGCAGCCGGGCGTGGATCGTGGTGCGGCGCATCGCCCACACCTCGCACCATCGCGGCCAGCAGATGGCCCTGCTCCGGATGCTCGGAAGGGATGTTTACAGCAGCTACGGCCCGACAGCCGATACCGGGGAGCAAGTGATCTACGCGCCGATACCCCTTAAATGATACGGTAAACGTATGTCCGCCCGGACGTTGATCTCCGTCGAAGACTACCTGGCTACCGCCTACGAGCCAGACTGCGACTTTGTGGATGGCCACATCGAGGAGCGCAACGTGGGCGAAGTCACACATGCCAGACTGCAGGCCAGAATTACTGCCTATCTTCTTACGCACTACGAGGCAAAAGGGCTGGTCGTAATGACAGAAGTTCGGGTTCAAGTTCGGCCTGGGCGTTTTCGGGTCCCTGATATCTGTTTGACGGTGGGGGAACCTGGCGAAGAAGTGCTCACCAAGCCTCCCTTCGTCTGCATCGAGATCCTCTCGCCCGAAGACCGGATGAGCCGCATCGAGGTTCGCATCAACGATTACCTGGCCATGGGCGTGCCATATGTCTGGGTGCTCGATCCGCAGACCAGGCAGGCGTTTACCGCCACCGCCGCGACAGGTCTCCAGGAAGTGAAGAGCGGCGTGCTCCAGACGGAAAACCCCGCGCTCGAAGTTCCCCTCGGCGAAATCTTCCGCTAACGCTGCAGCTCAGGCAGCAGCCGGAGCGCGTTGTCCCGCTCGATCGCGCGAAGATCCTTAGTCGGGAAGCGCTGCGCGGTAAGGCCCCCGGTTACTTCCGCCGCGGTACGGAACGGATAATCGGTGCCAAACAGGATCTGCGACGCAGGAGCCACCTTGAGCAGAGCCGCCAATGCCGGAGCGCTGTTGGCTTGAGCCGTGTCGTAGTAGAACTTCTTCAGCTCGTACATCAGGCCCTTGGGCAGGACCTGCTCTTTCCCCTTCATAGTCGCCTCTTGATACACGAAGCGGCTCAGCAGGAAAGGCATGGTCCCGCCGCCGTGTGAGAAGATCCACCGGATGTCGGGATAGCGCGCCGCCGTGCCGCTAAACAGCAGGCTCGCAGCGGTGCGCGTCGTGTCGGTGGCCCATTCGATCATGACCGCCGGGACGTCGTTCTTCAGATTGCCGCAGCAGGCCGCAGTGGTCGGATGCGTGTAGATCACCGCCTTGCGCCGGTTTAGTTCGGTCCATACGGGCGCGAAGGAGGCATCTCCCAGCCACTTATCGCCGTAGCTGGTCAGTAGGCCGATGCCATCGGCTTTGAGTGTATCGAGCGCATACTCGATTTCGCGCAGGCTGCCGTCGATATCCGGCAGAGGCAGCGCGGCAAACAGGCCGAAACGGCCGGGATGATCCTTGGCGGTCGTCGCTCCATAGTCGTTGACGATCCGGGCCAGGCGGCGACCCTCCGCGACATCCCCGAACCACACGCCGGGCGAGCTGACCGATAGAAGCGACGTCGCAATCCCACCCTTGTCCATTTCTTCGATGGACTGAGCCGGGGACCAAACGGGCTGCCCGGCTGCGCGGTCGCCGATCGCGGTGCGGTAGGCGGGCGGAAAAAGATGATGATGCACATCGATGCGATGAGGCGTGGCTACCGCCTTCGCGAGCGGGCTACTTGCAAGAGTGGCGATTCCGGCCAGGAACTCACGTCGCAACATAACTCAACGATTCTACACCTGGATTTCGACAATCTCACCGCCCACATTGAAGTTGCTGTAACGGATCCATGTCGGACGGACGCGGAAATGCGTGATGCCCTTCCACGCCAACCGATCGCGGCCATCGGGATAAGCCAGGAAGTAGACTTCGAGGATCCGTTCTCGTTCGGCGCCCGTGGGCTCGTCGGCGATGCCTTCCAGCTGTACGGTGATCTCCTGGTCCCACCCGATGACGAAGGCAATCCTCGGATTGGCACGGAGGTTGCGGCATTTGCGAGTCGTGTCGAGGGTGTCGAAGACGATCTCCAGTTCAGGCGTGATAGCGATACCGACCACGGCGGCTTGCGGATCGCCTGAGGCTGACACCGTCGATTGCACCCCCAGGCGGTGCTTTTGGAGAAACGGCGCGAGCTCAGCGCGAGTCATGGCTATGAGTATATTCACGCCTTGCTCGCCGGGGGACAATAGACGAGAGGAGAAATTCACATGAAGCGAACCGCAGAAGCGAAATGGCAAGGCGATCTGAAGACCGGTACGGGCGAGATATCGATGGCGAGCGGCACACTGTCGCATGTGGCCTATTCGTTCCACAGCCGCTTTGAGCAGGGGAAGGGAACCAATCCGGAAGAATTGCTGGCCGCGGCGCACGCCGGTTGCTTCACCATGGCGCTTTCGAATCAGCTCGCGCAGGCAGGATTCAAGGCTGAGAGCCTCGAGACCACTTGCACCATCACTCTCGACAAGACCGAGGGCGGGTTCGGCATCACCGAGAGTCATCTGGAGTTGAAAGCCAAGGTTCCCGGCATCAGCAAAGAGGCCTTCGACACGGCAACGGCAGGTGCGAAATCGGGCTGCCCGGTCTCGAAGCTTTACAACACCAACATCACGCTGAACGCGACCCTCGAAGGTTAGTCGCAGCGCAGCGCGTCCATTGGACTCACGCGCGTCGCGCGCCGGGCGGGGAGCCACACCGCGATCAGGGCTACCAGGCTCAACAGCACCGGCACGCCGATGAACACCAGCGGGTCACGGGCCTGCACGCCGTAGAGCAGGCTCGCGATCAACTTCGTCAGCCCGAACGCCGAGGCGACGCCGATGATGACCCCTACCAGCGCCAGGCGCATGCCCTGGAAGATGATCATGTTGCGCACCGCTCCGTACTCAGCCCCAAGCGCCAGCCGGATTCCGATCTCTTGCGTGCGCTGTTCCACCGAATACGCCATCAATCCATAGATTCCGATCGCAGCGAGCAGCAGCGCCGTGCCGGCGAAAATCGTGAGCGCGAGCGTATTGAAATCCTGATTGGCCGTGGAACGGGATACGATCTCATCCATGGTCCGGACGGGCGCGAGCGCGAGGCCGCCGCTGACGTCTGCCAGCTCTTTCTCAATCGGCTTGATGAGGGAGCGCGGCTCCACTTTGGTCCGCACCACCCAAGCCAGAGACGCCAGAGTCGTGAGTTGTTGATTCAAGCCATCTGGAAGTTGCGCTTGCGGGACGTACATGGTTGGATTGGGGTCGTTTTCAAGCCCGCCATCGCGAATGTCGCTGACCACGCCGACGATCTGGCGGGGGGTGTCCTCGAAATCCTTGCCCAGGCCTCGCCCGATGATCAGCTGGTCTGCGAGAGGATCGCCCTGCGGCCAGAACTTCTTAGCCATGGATTGATTGATGATGACCACAGGATCGGCTCCCTCGCCGTCCCGATCGGTAAAGACGCGGCCGCGCAGGAGAGGGATCTTGAACACGTCCAGGTAATCTGCTGTGGTGATCATGTAACGCCCGCCGCCGTGAGATTCGCCATCCAGGGGCCGGCCGACGATGATGAACGGAAGACCGAAACCGCCCTCCAGCGGCACACAACACGTCGCAGCGGCATTTTCGACGCCGGGCAGCGCCTTGAGACGCTCTCGTCCTTGAATCAGCAACTGATCGACGGTCGCGGTCTTCGCGAAACGCGGATCGTTCAATAGCATCCGCAACGTCAGCACGTTGTGGGCATTGAATCCGGGATTGACGGCGCGAAGCGCCGCGAATGTCCGCAGCAGCAGAGCCGCTCCAATCAATAGCACAAGAGCCAGCGCCACCTCCGTAATCACCAACAGCGAGCGAGCCTTGTTGTGACGGAAGCTGGTTCCGCCGCGGCCGGTGGATTCCTTGATAGTGCTGCTCAGGTCCGTTCGCGAAGCTTGCAGTGCCGGGATCAGGCCAAACAAAATTCCCGTGGCGAACGCAACGGCCATCGTGAACAAGACCACTCGCCAGTCGAGCGTGACGTAGGAACCTTGTTGGCCAACGCGCGGGATGTTTCCAGGATTGATACTTAGGATTCCCTTGATGCCGAGATACCCGATGACCAGACCCACGAGGCCGCCGGTGATCGAGAGCAGTACGCTTTCCGTCAGCAACTGACGGATGATCCGTCCGCGTCCGGCGCCCACGGCCGCGCGGATAGCCATTTCGCGTCTGCGGCCGGTCGCGCGCGCGAGCAAAAGATTAGCGACGTTGGCGCAGGCGATCAGGAGCACGAAAATCACGGCGCCCAGCAACACCAGGAGCAAAGTGCGCACCCCACGGACTAGCGACTCGCGCAACGGGTCGACACCGAAGTAAACGTTCTTATTGAACGTTGGATACTTGCGGCGAAACTCCTCGGTAGCGACTTTGAATCGCGCGTTGGCGTTCGCCAGGGAAACTCCGGCCTTGAGGTGCCCTCCTGTGTTGAAGTACCGGGCTTGATCCGTGCTGTTGGGATCGATCTGCATCGGAGTGTAGATGTCAGGCGGCTCATCGATCTCAATCTTCAGGCTGGGGCCGGTGACGCCGATGATTTCGTAGGGCGCTCCGCTCAGCACCAAAGTCTTGCCGATCACATTCGGATCCGATGCGAAACGCCGCTGCCAGAATCCATAGGCGAGCACCGCTACTTTTGGCCCGCGCGGGAGATCCTCTTCCTGCGAAAAGGTGCGTCCGTAGAGTGCGGTCGCGCCGCACAGCGGAAAGAAGTCGGCACTGGCCTGGGTTACCTGGACCTGTTCGGGATTGCCGCCGGAATTATAGTTCGCGACTCCAAACCGCCACGCTGCGGCGTACTCGACGATCTCTGTCTGCGCCTTCCAGAAATTAAACATGGCAGGCGAGCCGCCGGTGCCGGAACCATCCGGATAAACGGTGGTGAAGAAGACGAACCGGTCGGGATCGGGGTACGGCATGGGCCGCAGGAGAACGGTGTTGATGACGGAGAAGATCGCGGTGTTGGCGCCGACTCCCAGCGCCAGGGCGAGCACGGCGGTGAGAGTGAATCCGGGAGAATTCAGGAACATCCGGATGGAATGCTTAAGGTCCTGCAAAAAGGATTCCATGGCCTGGGCGGGCTCCTTCTTGACTTATACGATCACCTGCTCGAAAGGTTTCCAAAAAAGCAAAGCGCCGGAGGATATGACTCCCCCGGCGCTTCGTTTGTTGAACTCGGCTGTTGAAGGGGGACAGGCGGCTCTGTCCACTCCCAGGCTCGTGCGCGAAGTCACAAGTTTAGCGGGAGGGGACAGCGTAGCCTGTCCCCATCTCGCCAGCAGACTACGCTTTTACCGACTTGTGCGGGTCGATGATGAACTTCTTGGCCGCGCCCTTGTCGAAGTCCCTGTAGCCCTGCGGCGCTTCGTCCAGCGAAATGAGCGTCGCGTTGACCGCCTTGGCGGGATGCACCTTGTCGTGCAGAATCGCCATCATGAGCTGGCGGTTGTAACGGAGCACCGGGCACTGGCCGGTGTGGAAGGAGCAGGACTTCGCCCATCCCAGGCCGATGCGGATGGAGAGCGCGCCAATCTTGGCGTTCTCGTCGATGCCACCCGGATCGCCGGTCACGTACAGGCCGGGGATACCGATGGAACCGCCCGCGCGGACCAGTTCCTGCAGGGAGTTCAGCACCGTGGCGGGACGTTCGACACCCGCATCCTTGCCCTGTCCATGCGCTTCGAAGCCGACGCAATCGACGGCGCAATCGACCAGCGGCTCGCCGAGGATCTGCTCGATCTGCTGGCCCAGCGTCGCATCCTTGCGGAGGTCGATGACTTCGCAGCCGAAGCTCTTGGCCTGCGCCAGGCGCTCGGGGATCATATCGCCGACGATGACGACGGCTGCGCCGAGCAACTGGGCTCCTGCTGCCGCTGCCAGACCGACCGGGCCTGCGCCCGCGATGTAGACTGTGGTGCCAGGTCCAACGCCCGCTTGGATACAGCCGTGGTAGCCGGTGGGGAAGATGTCGGACAGAAGCGTCAGGTCCTTGATCTTCGCCATCGCCTTGTCTTTGTTGGGGAACTTGATCAGGTTGAAATCGGCGTAGGGAACCAGGACGTATTCCGCCTGTCCACCGACCCATCCGCCCATATCCACATAGCCGTACGCCGCGCCGGGACGAGCCGGATTCACGGTCAGGCAGATGCCGGTCTTGCCTTCGCGGCAATTGCGGCAGCGCCCGCAGGCGATGTTGAATGGAACGGTGACCAGGTCGCCGACGTTCAGCATTTCGACGTCGCTGCCCTTTTCGATGATCTCGCCGGTGATCTCATGGCCGAGAATCAGGCCCTGGGGCGCGGTGGTACGGCCGCGGACCATGTGCTGATCCGATCCGCAAATATTAGTGGTGACTACTTTGAGGATGACGCCGTGAGGAGCGTCTTTCCCGCCGAACGGGTCCGTCTCGCTCTTCGGCATTTTCAGCTTGGGGTAGGGTATGGACTGAACTTCCACCACGCCCGGCTTGATATAAGCTACTCCACGATTCGTTGGCATACTTCCTGTCTCCTTTTATCCTTCATCACTCTGTCTGTCGGCGCACTCGGTGCGCTTTAAAAACTTGTGGCGCTGATACTGCAAGCCTGCCGCGAAACTCGTCATAAACATCACTCAACGTATTTGTTTCAGGCTCACTCGTGAGATCGCGAACTCTGTCTGGACGCCTTTCTCACGCTGTGCGCTCAAGAATTATACCCTAAACTTCTACGACAGCAGAATAGTCTTGAGACGCGATCTCTGGAGATCGCGTTACAGATGAGCTACGCTACTGCTGACGATCGCGTTACAGATGCGCGACCTTGATAAATAGGCCGGCCAAGGCGCCGCCGATCAGCCCTCCGAGCACCGGCACGGTGAGACCGTAGCCGAAATCCGAGCCTCCCTTGCCGGGAATCGGCAGGATCGCGTGCGCGATGCGCGGGCCCAAGTCGCGTGCCGGATTGATCGCAAATCCAGTGGTGCCTCCCAAGCCGGAGCCGATGGCCCACACCATGGCGCCCACCAGGAACGGGACTAATCCCGGCGCCGGAGACGTCTTGACGATGGAAGCGATGGTCAGCACCAGCAGAAACGTGCCAATGATCTCGCTGATGATGTTAGCGACCGTATTCTTAATGGCAGGTCCGGTAGAGAAGCAGGCGAGTTTGGAGCCGGCGTCAGGAGTTTCCGCCCAGTGCGGCATGAAGTGAATCCATACCAGCGTTCCGCCGACGAATCCGCCGAGAACTTGTGCGATCAGGTAAGGGACGAATTTGCTGAAGTCGCCCGAGGAGATGGCGAACGCGAGCGTCACGGCCGGATTGATGTGCGCGTCGCCGCTGCCGCAGGCGATCGCGGTGAAAACTCCGGCGACCACTCCCAAGCCGAAGCCGAAAACGATGGTCAGCCAACCAGCGGCTGATCCCAGCGTCTTCTTCAAAACCACATTCGCGACAACTCCGTTACCGATCAGCACGAGAACCAGCGTTCCCATGAATTCGCCGAACAAACGTGGGTCCATAGTCTCCTTAGGGACGCTACCGCTCCATTACTGTCGCGGCTCGGCAGCCTCAGCGATTTTTTGAATCTACTACGCGAGTTTGCGGAGTTTCGTGACGCGGCCGATTTCGACCCACTCCGCCACGAAGATATTTCCGGCGTGATCGAAGCAAGCGCCATGCGGCTGCACGAACTGACCCGGGATAAAGTCGGCCCGGTTCTCGGTGGTGCGCGGCGGATTGGGCATCGTGGGTTCGCCGAGATGCAGAATGATCTTGTTGTTCTTGTCGAGCAACGTGACGCGAGCCTGCAAATCCGGAACTACGATGTTGCCCTTTTGCTCGTGGAAATGGCAGGGCGATTTTGTTCCCGCGACTACGTCGATCGGCTTGTCGTCCAGCGTGTAGCGCACAATGCGGCTGTTGCCGCGGTCGGCCACCAGCAGGACCGGATTGGCCGGATCGCGCAGGTCCACCATGTTGCCATGGGGGTTGTTCATGGACTCGATGGGAACATCGCGCGGAACCCCGGGCTGGCCCACGGGAGGTGGCGCAGCCGGACCTCTTCCACCGCCACCGCCGGCTCCCCGGCCGCCACCCTTGGCTTGATCGCCTCCAGCAAAGGCTGGAGGTGGACCGCCTTTAGCCTGGTCGCCGCCAGGGCCGCCGGGACCCTTACCCTGTCCACGGCCGCCGCCACCGCCGCCCGGACCAGCGCCAGCCGGACCACGTCCGCCAGCTGCGCCGGCAGCGTTCGCGGGAGGCCCGCCGAACACGTTCTTCAGCCGTGGAAATTCATTCCCCTTCTGGGTGTAGTGGAACATGTAATACGAGCCGTAGCCGTCGCCGACCCAGAAATCCCCGTTGGGGGCAATCGCGAAGTTGGTGGGGCGATAGTTCAGACCTGCGGGGCCGCCCGGGCCGCTGGAGCCAGGTCCCTTTTGATAAACGGGCGAGTCCTGCGGGTACCCCATGGTCCAGACTTCTTCGCCCTTTAGAGTGCGCTTGGTGACGATCCCATGCTTCTCATCGCAGAAGTACAGGTATTCCGTGTTGCCCTCTTTGCGAATATGCATGCCGTGCGCGCCGCCGTGGAACATGGGGCCCCAAGAGCGCACGAACTTGCCCTTATCGTCGAACACGACGACGCTGTCGAGGCTCGGGCTGTCCTTGTGGACCGTGTGATGAATGTAGATGTGGCCCTGTGAATCCTCGACTACACTGTGGGTGTTGCCGTACTTGATGCTCGCGGGGAGTGAAGCCATGCCCCAATCGTGGATGCACTCGTACTTGTGCTCGCCCTCGCCGAGAATGGGGTTCTTGGTCCCGGCCTTGTCCTGCGATTTCAAAATGTAAGGCGCGGCTACAACCGCTCCGGCAGCGAGAAAACCACGTCGTGTGATGTCGTCCATGTGCGTTCCTTTCGAGTCTCTGGTTATTATACTCGGGCGAGGAAAGGCTCGCCTCTACTGTTGAACATTATTGCTGCACGGCCGGAAGCATTTTTTCGTTCCCGGTGTTGATGCACGAGGGATGGCCGAATCCGCCCTTGCTTTGGCCGTTCGTAATATCGAAGACGATATTGTCGGGCCGCTGGGGATCGCCGGAAATGCCCCCCACTCCCGCGAGGTGATCCAGGCCAAGGTTGTTGCGCAGGCGCCAGGCGATGAAATGATCGGCGCAGGAAGTATCGCCGCTAACGCCGATTCCGCCGACCATCTTCTTACCGGCCGCGAACAGCGCGAGCCCGCCGCCGAAGACGTTGACGCCGCCGATTTTGCTGCCTTTCATGGGATCGGCCGCAGTGCCATAAGCCGAGGACGGGATCTTGTAGCCGGCATCTTCGTTCACCGGGTTGCTGAACTGCAGGCCGTAGAGGCTTCCGCCGGGCTGAACCGCGGAGAACAAATTAGCGGTGGAAAGCGCCAGGCCGTCTTTTTGCCCGGAACCGTCGCTGTTGGAACTCGAGTCGAGACCGAAGGCATTCGCCGTATTCGCTTTCTGGGCGGAGATCACGCGGCTTCCAGGCCACTGGGAGAAGCGATCCTTGCCGGAGAATGCCACGGCGCAGACGACTCCGTCACGGTCCACGATGGTGGCCCACATGTGGTTGTTCAGACCGCTGGTTTCGTCCTTGGTGGCCTGAATCAGGGCGGCTTTGAGTTTGGCATAGCTTGGCAAGCCGGCGCAGCCTTGTGCGCTCGCGTTTTGTGCGCTTGCGGTTCCCAGGGTACAAGTCAATGCCACGACGAAAGTCGCGGTTCCCGTGAAGAAGTTCCTGAACAAATTCCTCTGCAGCATGTGGTCTCCTCTTAGGTCGTGTTCGTTAGGTCGGACTCGCGTTAGGTCGAACTTGTTAAGTCGAACAGGGCGGGCGCGGTTGTTTGCCGCCGTGCCGGCCTGAAGGGGATTATACAACGGTTGAGTGGCGTCTTCACAAAGAAAAACAGGGAGTTGATGGCCTTAAGCCGTCAACTCCCTGCTTTCTTGAATTGCGATCTGATTGCCTACGGCTTGCCGAATTTCGCGGCGTCGATAGCGACGTTGGTCTTGATGCTGCTAATCTCCGCCGTCCATCTGCCGTCCAGCCACAGGAAGGTGTCTTTGAAGGGGAACTTGACGCCTCCCACATCGCGATAGTCGTCGAAATCCACCTGTTGCGGCGCGCGACCGATCGGCGACGAAGTGTAGACGATCATCCGGCTTAGCAGGTTGGTCTTGGTGTCGAAGTAGAGCGTCACCAGCAAGCCTCTTGCTGTGCCGCCTTGGATGACGTTGAAATCCCGATCCCCAAGGGTTTCCATCTGGCCGACGCGCCAGTTCGTGAAGAGCGTCTTGATCTGTCCCGGGAAGGCCATCTGGGCGTCGAACCGGACGCCGTCCAGGCCGGTACCGGTCACTTCATACTCGCCCAGCAATCCGCGCGGAGTCGTGATCCAGCCGGTGCGGCCGTTGAAGGCCCAGATGCTCTTTCCGCGATCCGGATGGTCCTTGAAGCTAATCTCTGTGGTCTTCATATTCGGAGACTTGGCGTAGATGTTAAATTCGCCCGTGCCGCCCAAGCCTTCGTACCCAACGCTCTTTCCAGTAGCGATGAAACTCGTGATGCCGGCCAGACGCTGCGCCCCGCCTAAGGCCGCGATGTACTTGTCCAAAATCGCCGCGGCGGATTGTCCGGGAACTGCCGTGACCAGGTCATCCCGCTCCGAATTCGGAGTGCTGTAGACCGCATCCAGGGCGATCGTGGTCGCTGGCCTATCGCGGCCATGATGGCAAGTCCAGCAGGTGACCATCTGGACTCCGGCGAAGTTGGTCTTGTTAATCGTGCCCACCATCTCGATCATCTTGCGGGCAGTCTTCTTTTGCGGCGTGTCGATGACCCAATCGACTTTATCGGAGCCGGCGCCAGGATGGCAGTCGGCGCAATCCAGCCCCAGGTTGTCGGCTACAAGTCCCATGGCCAAAATGAAGTCGTCCGGCGTCAGGTCCTTGAGCGTGGGCGTGGTTACGTTCTTGAAGAACTCTCCAGCGGTGACTTTGGCCGGCCCGCCAGCCTTGGCGGCCGCCTTAGCGGGAGTTTCAGCTTTGCCCTGGGCTTTACCTTGTGTCGCTGCTTTTCCTTGCGCCGGAGCTTGACCGGACAATCGAACGCCGCTCAGCGACAGCAACGCAACTGATGCGAACGCAAGGGTTACCTTAGACCAAAACTTCATTTTTAATCCCTCCCTGGGAGCGTGAAAGACCGATTCTATCCGCAAGCGGATGAATCGCTTATGCAGGACGAGCGGACGCGTGAATGCGCCCGCCCATCCCGCTTGAGGTTGTTGAGACAGGTCCTAAACTGACTACTGCTTACCCTTGCCCTCGGTCTCCGAAGAGCCCGCGAACACCTGACGGCCATCCGCCAGCTTGACGGTACGAGCATTGGCCAGCTTGGAGCCGTCCTTTGCCAGCGATCCGGTCACGCTAACGGCATCACCCTTCTTCAGGGAGTTGCGCGTCCAACCCTGGCGCATCAGGCCATTGGGGCTGCCGAGTTCGAGTTCCCAGTTGCTCACTTCGCCCTTTTCGTCCTTCACATCGATATAAAAGCGCGCGTGAGGATTCATCCACTCGACGTTGGTTACGGTCCCGGTGAGCGTGACCGGCTTGGCCGAATCGTATTCGGCGGCGAACGAGTGGTGCGCGAGCATCGGCACGCTGCACAGGAGCAATCCCAGTCCAGCGACGACTACAGCAAGAATCTTAGACTTCATTGGCAAACAACCTCCACCTTGAGTAATATGAGTAGGCACGAGCCCGCCCAACATCGTAGCATACACGCGGCTGGGTTCAAGGTCAAGAGCCTCACTTGGTGGGCGATGCAACTTCGAGCGGGGTTACCGAGTCCAGAAAAATCCAACACGGAATTGCCGCCGCATAGAGGAACGCCGAGATGTAGAATGCGACGTTCCAGTTGTTGTTGGTCCAGGCGAGCACGTACCCGATGACGGCGGGCGCCACCGCGCCGCCCAGGTTCCCCCAGCTGTTCATGGCGCCGGAAAGGGTCCCGGCGTAGCGGCCGCCCATGTCCATGGTCGCAGCCCAGGAGGGTGGCATGGCTAAGTCATTGAAAAAACTGGCCAAAGAGATCGCGATGACGGCCGCCCGGGCGTCCTGCATATAAGTGGTCACCAGCAGGGATGCGCAGGCCCCGCTGTACCCGAAACTGGCTACGATCCGGCGAGTCCGGTCGACGCTCCGGGTCCAGCGCAGGAGCCGCTCCCCTACAAAGACGCTGACGGGATTCCCCAATCCGCCCATGAAAAGCGGAAGCACGCCGAACAGGGCCGCTTGGGCCACGTCCATCCCCCGGGCTTCGCGCAGATACGTGGGAAGCCAGGTGATGTTGAAGTACCAGCCGTAGGACAGGAAGAAGTACTGCCAGCACAGCAGCCACACGCGTCCCGATCGCACCATTTTTCCCCAGGGGGCAGAATGGCCGGAAGGGACGATCCGATAAGAGCCACGCAGCAGGTCGCGCTCGGCTTCATTGAGTTTGGGATTGTCCAGGGGATTGTCGCGGTACCACAGGAAAAAAGCGAGCGCCCAGACCAACCCCAGCACTCCAAATAACCCGAAGGCATCCCGCCATCCGACCCACGTAATGACCGCCGCCGCCAAAGGAGGCGTAAATGCCCCGCCCCAGCGGGCGCTCATCCACATTAGCCCCTGCGCGCGATTGCGTTCGCGATCGGGCAGCCAGACGGTGAACATCTTGGTCAGATTCGGGAAGCAGCCCGCCTCGCCGGCGCCGAAGAGAAATCGAGTGGTTACAAGTGACGCTAAGTTCCACGCCCAGCCGGTAGCAGCGGTGAAGAAGGACCACCACACGACGATTCGCAGAATGACCTTGCGCGGGCCCATCCAATCGCCCAGGAATCCGCCGGGGATTTCGAACAGCGAGTAGGCCAGCGCGAAAGCGGTCAGCACCCAACCCTTCTGGATCGAATTTAGATCTAGGTCTTTGCCGATGTACGGCAAGGCGAAAGAGATTGCCACGCGATCGATGTAGGTGATGACCGCCAGGGTGACGGTAAACACCAGCACCCAGTAGCGGACTCGGGTGGGCCGTTGTGGGGCGGGGGCGGACACAGGCTAGATCTTCTCACGTTGTGATAGGATCTTTTCCGACATGAAAAACAACGTGGGCCAAATGCACACTTTGAAACTTGCGTTCGTACTTGCTGCGGCCGCGATGCTGCTACCGGCGCAACCCCGCACGCTCGATATCTATTGGATTGATGTGGAAGGCGGCGCGGCGACGCTGATCATCGCTCCATCGGGCGAATCGCTGCTGGTCGATACGGGCTTTCCTGGGAATGACGATCGCGATGCCAAGCGGATCCAGGCGGCTGCGGTCGCTGCTGGCCTGACAAAGATCGACAACCTGGTGATCACGCATTTCCACGGCGACCACGTGGGCGGGCTGGCGGCGCTGTCGAAGGCGATGCCGATCGGCAAGATCTGGGATCACGGCGAATCGATCGAAGCATCGCAACCGAATGGCGCGACGTTATGGAAGGACTATCTCGCGGCGGCGGGGAACAGGCGCACCGTGGTAAAGCCCGGCGACAAGATTCCGTTGGCCGGCGTGGATATTTCGGTTGTCAGTGCGAACGGCGAAGTGATCTCACAGCAGATGAAGAAGGGTTTCGTGAATAAACTCTGCGATGGAGCCGAGCGCAAGCCCACCGACAATACGGAGAACTCGCGCAGCACGGGCTTTCTGCTGACCTACGGAAAGTTCACTTTCCTTGACGTGGGCGATCTTACATGGGATCGCGAAATGATGCTGGCTTGCCCTGCGAACAAAATCGGCGAGGTTTCGCTGATGCAGGCTACGCATCATGGATTCTCGAACGGCCAGTCCGGTGCGCCGGCTCTGATCTGGTCGCTGAAGCCGCAGGTGGTGGTGGTCAACAACGGCGCGCGCAAGGGCTTCAGCAACGGCGGTTACGAGACGCTCGCCAAGATTCCGCAGGTCGAAGGAATCTGGCAGGGACATAAGGGCGCGATGAATGACGCCGACCACAATACTTCGGATGACATGATCGCCAATCTGGCAGATGGCGCGTCGGACAACGGCAACTGGATCAAGGCGTCGGTCTCGAGCGACGGGAAATTTACGGTTACGAACAATCGGAACAAGTTCAGTAAGTCTTATACGGTGCGTTAGGCCGAAACCGCTCCATAACTGTCGCGGCTCGGAAGGCAGCGAGCCGGGCTTTGAGACACTACGGAAATGCCCCTTCGCTCGACGCATTGGTTCGGCCTCCAGGACCGCGACGGATTCATCCACCGTTCCTGGATGAAGAACCAGGGCTTCCCGTCCGATCTGTTCGATGGCCGGCCGGTGATCGGCATCTGCAACACCTTCTCCGAGCTGACACCGTGCAACGCGCACCTGCGGCAGGTGGCCGATCGGGTGAAGCGCGGCGTGTATGAAGCTGGCGGGTTTCCACTGGAGTTTCCGGTGATGTCGCTAGGGGAAACCAACATTCGTCCCACGGCGATGCTGTTCCGCAACCTGGCCAGCATGGACGTGGAGGAATCGATCCGCGGCAATCCTATTGATGGCGTGGTGCTGCTGTGCGGCTGCGATAAGACCACGCCGTCTCTGCTGATGGGCGCGGCGAGCTGCGATGTGCCGGCCATCGTCGTCTCGGGCGGCCCGATGCTGAACGGCAATTTCCACGGCGAGAGGCTCGGATCGGGCACGGGCGTCTGGCAGATGAGCGAGGATGTGCGCGCTGGCAAGATGAAGATCGCCGATTTCTTCGAAGCCGAGGCGTGCATGTCGCGGTCGGCCGGCCACTGCATGACCATGGGGACCGCGTCGACCATGGCGAGCATGGTGGAAGCGCTCGGCATGGGGCTTCCGCACAACGCGGCGATCCCGGCCGTCGATTCCCGGCGGTACGTGCTCGCGCAGCAGGCCGGGCGGCGGATCGTCGAAATGGTTCACGAGGATTTGCGGATCTCCCGCATCCTCACTCGCCAGGCTTTCGAGAATGCGATTCGGATAAACGCGGCCATCGGCGGGTCCAGCAATTTCGTCCTGCACATGCTGGCGATCGCTGGGCGCGTGGGTGTGCCGCTCACGCTCGACGATTTCGACCGCGTGGGTCACGATCTTCCGCTACTGGTGGATATTCAGCCGTCGGGCAAATTCCTGATGGAGGATTTCTATTACGCAGGCGGCGTTCCGGCCGTGGTGCGCGAACTGGCGGATGTGATTCATCGCGACGCGATCACGGTGAACGGCAAGACTATCGGCGAGAATACCGCCGACGCGCCGTGCTGGAATCGCGAAGTGATCCATGAACGCGCGAATCCCATTCGCGAACGGGCCGGACTGGCCGTGGTGCGCGGCAATCTGGCGCCCAACGGGGCGGTGATCAAGCCTTCCGCGGCGACGCCCAGCTTGCTCAAACATCGCGGACGCGCGGTGGTGTTCGAAAGCATCGAGGATTTCAAGGCTCGCATCGACCGGCCGGATCTCGAGATCGACGAAACGTCGGTGATGGTGCTGAAGGGCGCGGGACCGAAGGGGTACCCGGGGATGCCCGAGGTCGGGAACATGCCGCTACCGCCGAAGCTTCTGGCGCGCGGGATCACGGACCTGGTGCGAATCTCGGATGCGCGCATGAGCGGCACAGCGTATGGGACCGTGGTGTTGCATGTATCGCCGGAATCGGCCGCTGGCGGGACGCTGGCGGTGGTGGAAAATGGTGACGAGATCGAGCTGGATATCGACACGCGCAAGCTGGAGCTACGCGTTTCGGACGACGAGCTGAGTCGGCGGCGGGCAGCGTGGAAGCCCGCCCCGGATACTTGGACGGGCGGATATCAGCGCCTCTATATCGATCACGTGCTGCAAGCGGACCAGGGGGCGGATCTGGATTTTCTGGTCGGGTGCCGCGGCGCGGGGATTCCACGCGAGAGTCATTGAGGTCTGATAGGATTTAACACGATGCGCACCAAATGCTTTGTTTTTGCAATCGCGCTCACGGCTACACTGGCCGGTCAGAGTAAGACATGCGACCGGGCATGCCTGGAGCCGTTTGTCGATAAGTACCTGGATGCGATGGTCGCCCACGATCCCGCGAAGGCTCCTTTCGCCAAAGGCGTGAAGTTCACCGAGAACGGCCAACGCCTGGAGCTTGGGGACGGCCTTTGGAACACCATGACCGGCAAAGGGACGTTCCGGCTCTTCGTCACCGATGTCGATGCGCAGCAGGTGGCGTTCCTCGGCACCATCACGGAGGCAAATGTAGGCGCTGTGATCGGGCTACGCTTGCGGATCCGCAACAACCAGATCACCGAGGCGGAGCATTTCGTCCAGCGCAGTCCAAACTCGGCTGCAGGTTTCGAGCGGATTGGCTACAAGTGGACCGACGCGGTCCCGCCCGCCGAGCGCATGCCGCGCGACGAACTGGTGAAGACTGCCAACATGTATTTCTCGGGCATGCAGAAGAACGACGGCAAGGGCGACTATCCTTTCGCCCCCGATTGTAACCGTATCGAGAACGGCGGCTTCACCACCAACACGCCCGTCGCCCAAGGCAAGCAGAGGCCCGATCCCAAAACGTCCACGGGTTATTCCGCCAATTGGAGCTGCATGGAACAGTTCAAGAGCGGACTGCTGCACTTCGTCACGCGCATTCGCGATCGCCGGTACGTTGCCGTTGATCAGGAGCGCGGCCTGGTGTTCGCTTTCGGCTTTTTCGATCATTCCGCGGGCGACACGCGAAACTTCGAAACGCCTGACGGCCGGAAGGTGTCCGCGGGTCCGCAGCAGCCATGGACCTGGCAGATCGTGGAGCTATTCGAGCTTCGGAAAGGCCAGATTCATCAGATCCAGGCCATCATGGAGCGCTCTCCTTATGGGATGAACGCGGGCTGGAGTTCCTGGGAAGACGGATTGAGCGACCGCGGCCGCGACGTGGCTAAGCAGTAACGCCAAACAATAACGTTATGACTTTCACACTGGTTGCATTGACTTTGCTTGGTTTTCAAACTCCGCCTGCGGCCCCGGCGATCGACAGACCTGCCATAGACAACCCACGCGTACAGGTTCGGGAGCTGGATGGCGCAGCGGACTCGGTTCCCTACGATTCCGTATGGGTTTCGCGCACAGGCCATGCAGTTTTCTTGAAAAAGGGCGACAAACACGCCGGCGATGGCGCAGGCATTCTGATCGGCCTCAAGGATTTCAAGGTCGAACCGCTGGTGAACAAGACGGGTTTACCGGCGGCGTTTCCGCGGCCCGGCAGCAAGAAGATTTTCGAAAATGCTCGCGTGGTGGTTTGGGATTACACGTGGGCTCCCGGCGTCGCGACTCCCATGCACTTCCACGATAAGGACGTCGTCGTGTACTATCTCGAAGACGGCGATCTCCAGTCCACTACACCCAGCGGAGAGAAGACCGTGAATCCGTACAAGCCCGGCATGATTCGCTTCAACCTTCGCGACCGGAGTCACACGGAAACCCTGATTCGCGGCAAGCAGCACGGAATCATGACAGAGCTAAAATGAAAAACTCCCTTTCGATCCTGTCCATCGGAATTCTGATCGCCGGTGCCGTTGCCGGTCAGAGCAAAAGCGGCGCGGCCTGCGATCGCGCGTGCCTGGAAAACTTCGTGGATCAATACATGGATGCGCTGATCGCTCACGATCCCAAGAAACTGCCGATGAGCCCACGGGTGAAGAATACCGAAGACGCCGTGCGATTGGATCCCGGCGACGGGTTCTGGCGAACGGCACTGGCCAAAGGGTCCTACCGGCTCTTCGTGACTGACACCGAAACCGGCCAGGTCGCATTCATGGGCACGATGCGGGAAGTGAACGCTCCCATGCCGAATCCGGTGATCATCGCAATTCGGTTGAAGATCGAGAACCGGCAGGTTTCCGAAATCGAGAACATGGTGGTGCGGGACGCGCTGGCCGCGACGAATCTGGAAAAGCGGGGCGCGCCCAATTCGGTTTTCCTGGAGGCGATTCCAGCGGCGCAGAGAGCCTCGCGCGCCGAGTTGGTGCGCATCGGCAACATCTATTTATCGGCTCTTGAGAAGAATGACGGAAAGTTAGAGCCTCCTTTCGCGCCCGGTTGTGAGCGCATTCAAAACGGCATCCAGACGACAAACAATCCGGATGCTGTCGCGCAGTCGACTCCGCCGCCCGCTTCCGGACGCGGCGGGCCGGGAAAACAACCGCCGCCCGCAGCGCCCAAGCCGCAAGGTCTGCAGATCAACATCACGGCGATGGGATGCACGGAACAGTTCAGGCTCGGCTACTTCAACTTCATCCGGCGTGTCCGCGACCGCCGCTTCGTGGCCGTCGACCGCGAGCGCGGACTGGCCATGGTGATCGCCGAACTCGACCAACCCGCGGGGAAGTATGCGACCTTCAAGCTGGCCGATGGCCGGGAAATTACTACCGGACCGACTCGCCCCACGACCCTCGAGGTTTTTGAGGTGTACAAGATCGAAGGCGGCAAGATTCGCCGGGTGGAGGAAGCGCAAATCACGGTTCCCTACGGCATGCTGTCCGGCTGGTCGAGTTACGAAGACGGTATGTCCAGTAAAGCGAGGTAGCAATAAGTATGGCTCTTCATCCACAGGCTAAGGCGTTTCTCGACATGCTCGCGTCGTCGGGTGCGCCGCCCATCGAACAGCTTCCTTTGGCGGAGGCGCGCGCCGTCCGGTCAGAGATGATCGAGGCCGGCGGCCCGGAAGAACCCGTCGCCGAGGTCCAGAATCATACCGTTCCCGGTCCGGCCGGACCGATTGCCGTACGCGTGTACCGGCCCGCGAAGAGCGGAACCCTCCCGGCGCTGGTTTTCTTTCATGGCGGCGGATTCGTGATCTGCAATCTCGATACGCACGACCGGCAGTGCCGCGTTTTAGCGAATGCCTCAGGCTGCGCCGTCATTTCGGTGGCTTACCGGCTCGCACCGGAACACAAATATCCGGCTGCCGTCGACGACGCGTATGCGGCCACGAAGTATGTCGCGGAGCACGCCGCTGAGTTCGGCGTCGATCCCAACCGGATCGCCGTGGGTGGGGACAGCGCGGGCGGAAATCTGGCCACGGTGGTTTGTCTTCTATCGCGCGATCGGGGCGGGCCGCGGCTGAAGTTTCAGCTCCTGATCTATCCTCTTGTCGATTTCTACGACGAGAGTCCTTCCATGCAGCAGTACTCCGAGGGCCATTTTCTGACGCGCGCAGGTATGGACTGGTTCCGGGAAAGCTATCTGCCTAGCCGCGAGGCGGGACTCGAGCCGTCCGCGTCCCCGACGAACGCGAAAGACTTCCGGCAACTCCCTCCGGCGATGATCATCACCGCAGAATGCGATCCATTGCGCGACCAGGGTGAAGCGTACGGGCGCAAGCTACAGGGTGCCGGAGTCCCGGTGGAGCTGAAGCGGTACGAAGGCATGATTCATCCGTTCTTCCAGTTTGCCGCGGTTCTCGATACGGCCAAAATCGCGATGAAGGACGCCGCATCGGCTCTGCGCAAGGCGCTTGGGAGCGCGACTTCAGCCGGCGTTTCTCTGTGATAGACTCCCGACATGAAATATTGGCTGACATTCGCACTTCTGTCGACTGCGGCGATCCTGATAGGCGCCGACACGGCCACCTACATAGGTCACGATAAAGTCGCCGACGCGCTGGCCAAGGGCGGTTCTCTTGCAACCACCAAGGCTTATACGGTCTCCGGCTCGCACCGCAGCGCCGCTGGCCAGGTGGAAGTGCACGAAAAAGAGACCGACATCCTTTACATCACCGACGGCGAAGCGACTTTCGTCACGGGCGGTACGATGGTCAGTGGAAAGATGAGTAAGGCTGGCCAGTGGCTGGGAAGTGACATCACCGGTGGCGAAACTCACCATCTGACGAAAGGCGACGTCATCACCATCCCGGCGGGAATGCCGCACTGGTTCAAGGAAGTTCCCAAGTCGGTCAGCTATTTTGTAGTCAAAGTTCTGAAGGAGTAAGTTATGTCCCGCAAGATTTTCGGATTGCTTCTCGCGCTGGCCGTTGTGGCTGCCCTCGCGCCCGCGGCCAACCTGGATTTCAACAATCCCACAGGCACGCAGGGCCTGATCATGATCGACAAGCTCGGCGGGTTCGTGCGGTTCTTCGATCCCAGGAGCCTCAGCGAGCTGTCGAGCTTCGCGATCCCTGACGGGCCTCCTCACGAGCTAGCCATTTCCCCCGATCACAAGACCGCCTACATCCCCATCTACGGTGACGGTGTGTACGGGCGGAACCCGCATCCGGGACACGTTATCGCGGTCGTCGATCTGGCGTCGAAGAAGATGACCGGGACCATTGACGTTTCGCCCTACATTGCTCCCCATGGGCTGCAAGTAGACTCCAAGGGCACTCTGTACGCCACCTGCGACCTAAGCCGCAAGTTTCTGGTGATCGATCCGAAGACTCGCACCATCACCGCCGCGATTGACACGGAGGGAACCGGCCACTGGATCGCCGTGCTACCGGACGGGAGCAAAGCTTACGTCGCGAATAAGAATGACCGGCCGTTTGTGAGCGTGATCGATATCAAGGCTCGCAAGATGACCGGCAAAATCGACATGCCGAACGGCACGCAGGGCATCACCGTTTCGCCCGATGGGAAGCGCGTGCTGGCGGTGGATTACAAGGATCCCAAGTTCATGGTGATCGACACGGCCACGGACAAAATCGTGGACACGGTGGCGGTGGAGAAGAACCAGACTGGTCCGTTCCGCGTGAAGTATTCCCCGGACGGGTCGAAACTGGTGACCTGCGACAGTCAGGCAGGTCTCGCGAATATCCTCAGCACCGCAGATCTGCATGGCAAGCAGACGGTGCTGACGGTCGGCAAGACGCCGTTCGGGATCGCCTTCAGCGCGGATTCGAAGACAGCGCTGGTCTCGAATCACGGCGACGGGACTATTTCGGTGATCGATCTTCCGGGCGCCAAAGTCGTGAAAACTTTCAAGGCCGGGACGGGAATCGAGACGCTGGCGTATTACTAGGCGGTACGCACGCTGTGGTACAGCCTGCTGAGGTCTGACGCCGCGTGCCGGCGCGCTACCTCTTGCACTTTCACTCCGGGGGAAAGCGCGTGGACGACCACCAGGCCGGACTCCGTCACGGTGTGACCTTCGCGGCGGTTAGCCTCCGGATCCAGGCCGATCGCGGCGTGTTCCGGAATCTTCACATTGTGGTCGACGATGCAGTTGCGGATGCGGCTGTGCGCGCCAACTTGTACGCCGGAAAATAACAGACAGTTTTCGACCGAAGCGTGGCTGTCGACCCGCACGCCCGGGGAGAGAATGCTGCGCATCACGCGGCCTCCGGAGACGATGCAGCCATGCGAGACGATAGAATCGAGCGCCAGTCCCATACCGCGGCCTTCCGAGGCGAAAACAAACTTCGCAGGCGGCATAGGAGGCATGGATGTACGCAGCGGCCATTCCTGGTCATACAGGTTGAACACCGGCGTCACGGCGACCAGATCCATATTGGCTTCGTAGTAGGCTTCAAGCGTACCCACATCGCGCCAGTAGATCATGTCTTTCTTGTTCTCATCGACGAAATCGTAGGCCACTACGCGACGCCTGCCCATGAGCTTCGGCAGCACATCACGGCCGAAATCGTGGGAGGAGCCATCGTCCTCCGCGTCTTCCTTGAGAGCTTCCAGCAGCACCGACGTGGAAAACAAGTACACACCCATGGAGGCGCTGCACACGTCCTGACGGAAATGCGACCGGGCTGCGCGCTCCTTCGGAGGTTTCTCTTCGAAGGCCCGAATCGCGTATTCCTCATCCATGGTCACGATTCCGAATCGGCTCGAGTCGGATGGACTGATCCGCGTGGTGGCCACGGTCACATCGGCGCGGCGTTCCACGTGCCAGTCGAGCATGTGGGCGTAATTCATCTTGTAAACGTGGTCGGCCGAAAGGACCAGAACATAGGGCAAATGTTCGTCCACGATGCTCTGCATGTTCTGGTAAACCGCGTCGGCTGTGCCCAGATACCAGGTGTCCCGCAGGCGCTGCGTCGGCGGCACGGCTTCAATGAACTGCCCGAGTTCAGGGGAAAGAATATTCCAGACCTGGCGAATGTGACGATTCAAACTCAGCGCCTTGTACTGCGTCAGGACATAGATCTTGCTAAGTCCGGAGTTCAGGCAATTGGAAAGCGTCAGATCGATGAGCCGGTAAATGCCGCCGAACGGCATCATCGGCTTGGGCTGATCGCGTGTGAGAGGCGCGAGGCGTTCGCCCGCACCTCCGGCTAGAAGAATGGTGAGAATCCCTTCCACGAACTTCTTTCCCCAGATGTTGCGATCCGGTTAACTCCTAGCCTCTAGAACGGGTCAGGATTTCCTGTTCGGCACGAAGCCAGTCTTCTTCGGACGATCCGCCATGTCCGCCCCGCTCCTCCCAGAAGAGATAGGCGAGACGGGCTATTTCACCCCGGATGTCTTGCTCAGAACCTGTTTGTTCAGAAGTTGCTGCCAGCGCAACAGATTCTGGGCTTGCGGGCTGAGCGGTTCTGCGACGCGCTACCCTCGGTACGGCGCTCCCGCTTTTGGGATTTGTCCTCACGCGCTGTTTCCCTCCCTAAAACCTATCGTTGGTTGGTTAAGCGCCCTACTATCGTAGAGGGCAATCGTGAGAGGCCACATGCCTCTCTGCGGCAATTGTGCTCCGTTTTGATTCTGCTGTCAAGACGGAATGTCTGTTAGCCCTCGTCTGCCGAAGGTACACTCTGCGGTCGAAAGTGAATGCCTTCTTCGCGAAACCGGCGATAAATCCGTTTGCGAAGTTCGTGCTGGACGAGGAACTGGTCCGCGTACTCTGCCACTTGGCAGTCCAACGTAAAATCCATGGAGGCCTTGCCGAAACCGGGGTTGAATTTCGTGGACGGCGCGGGCTCCTTCAGCAAGCCGGGGATTTGTCCGACGGCGGCTGCGGCCACCTCGTTCAGCAACCGTTCCACCTGGCTCGGATCGGAGTCGTAAGTCACCGGAACAGTGATCCCGAACCCGATGGGCCGTTGGGGAAGATTGTAATTCGTAACAATACTTTGAGCGAGCTTGCTGTTTGGAATGAAGACGAGGCTACCGCCCAAATCCTTCAGCGTGGTGCTGCGCCATCCAATATCCTGCACGTAGCCGCTTTGCCCGGCGTCAATCTTGACGAAATCGCCGATGCGGATTTGGCGAGCCACGCTTACATAGAAGCCGGCGAATAGATTCGACAGAGTGTCCTGCAGCGCCAGCGCGACGGCCAGACCGCCCACGCCTAAGGCCGCCAGGACGGCGCGGATGTCGATGTCGAAGACTTGCTCAAGTAACGTGAGGATGCCGAGGATCCAGATGACGAGACTGGCCAGAACCTCGGTCAGGGTCGAAACCGGCAGAGCGCCCTCGAGTCGGGTCGAATAAGACCGCACCATTCGGCCGCTCAACCGCGATAAGACCAGCGTCAAGGAGACGATCCAAAGCATCAGCAGAACTTTGGCCGACCAGCGGGTGACGCTGCGAGGCAGATCCGAGTACTCCACCGCAAGGTGGATCCCCAGGATCAGGATCCAGAGCAGGAGGGGCCCGTGCAACGACTCGATCAGTAAACTATCGATCCTAATCCCAGTGGATGGAGTCGGGCGGCGAAGGCGGGCATATAGGATGTGGCGCAACACCCACCCCGTCGCGACCACTGCGGCAAAGAGAACCGCGGGCCACACCAGCTCCCTCCAGTTCTCCATCAGGTACTTCGCGATCTGCTCGATCATTCTTAGGACGCCTTGCGTCGGCGGTAAGATCTCAGGTTACGATGCCGAGGCGGGTAAAGACTACAGGTCGCCTTTGCGCATCTGTTCGGCCATGTATTCCGAGGCGCGCATGGAGAGCGACAGGATGGTCATGGTCGGATTCTGGCTGCCGCCGGTGACGAAGCTGCTGCCATCCACAACGAACAGATTCTTGATATCCCAGCTCTGGTTCCACTTGTTGAGCACACTGGTCTTGGGACTGTCGCCCATGCGGCACGTGCCCAGCTCATGGATGCTGTATCCGGGCGGGAACATCTGGTCGTGGCGGCCCAGCACTTCCCATCCGCAGGCATGGCACAGCTCTTCCAGCGTCGCGATGGCGTCCTTGGCCATGTTGAACTCGTTCGACGTGTAGCGCGTCTGAACGTGGAGCACGGGGATGCCCCAGGCATCGGTCACGCTCTTGTTGATTCGTACCAGGCTATCGGCACGCGGCAAGACTTCTCCCATTACCGTGCAACTGAAGCCCGCCCCACGGCAGCTCTCGACCGCTTTTTGCAGAGCCTCGCCATAAAGGGGGAAATATTTCGCATCGGGACTCCCGCCGGTGCTCCAGTCCAAGGCGTAGCCGCGAAGGAAATTCTTTTCCTTGGTCTTCAGATTACGGAACCTGGGCATGTATCCGCCGCCTCCGATGAATCCGCTGGGAGCCTTGCCGTCGCGCGCTTCCGAGATCACCGCTTGCACGCTCTGGGTGATGTAGAACTGATCGTGCAGGTAGTGCCCCAGCACGCCGCTCGAGTTCGCGATACCCGAATTCAGCAGCAGCCGGGTGCTCTCGAGACACGATGCGCCGACCACGACTACTCGAGCGCTGGCATGCATTTCGCGATGCGATTGGCGCTCGAGAAAATTCACTCCGTTCGCCAGGCCGGTGGTTTTGTCGACGGTAATCTCGCGAACCACGGCATTCGGAACAATGGTGAGATTGCCGGTAGCCAGAGCATCCGGCAGCAGCAGGTTAAACGAACTGGCGAACTGCCCGCGGCCCATGGAGGTCCGCATCTTGGTGTTGGGGATCCCGCGCTCCCTCGCTGCCGCGATAAAGCGTTTGTTGCATTCGCTCTCGCCTGACGTGTCTTCGACGAAAACGCCGTCGGGAAGTTGTTGTATTCCGTCGCGCCGACCACGCACGCGGAAGATCGGCTCGACTTGATCGTAGTAAGGGGCCAGATCGGAATAACTGATCGGCCAGTTATCGCCGTAGCCGTCATGATCTTTGGCCTTGAATTCGTAGTCGCTGAAGCGAAACGACATGCGCGCCCAGAACAGCGACTTGCCGCCGATCATCCGTACGCGAACCCAATTGTAGGGTTCCTTGGGATCGTGCGTATAGGGAACCTGGGCCTCATCCACCCATTGGTTCGCGTTGAACTCGGTCGCCTGAAACACATGCGCCAACTTGCCGGGTTTGCCAAAACCCCGGAAGGGCAGCTCATGGGCGGACCTGTTGACACGCTGGCGCTCGAAATCGACGGGCGGGCCAGCGTCGAGCATCAGGCACTTGATGCCCTTCTTCGTGAGCGTGTACGCAGCCATGCCGCCGGAAGCGCCGGAGCCGATGATCAGGGCATCGTACTTCGTGTCTGCCATGTGCTCCTTACTTGTGCTCTTTAATCGACGGGCAACCAGTACAGTCCTGCGCCGCCACCGCGCGTTCGGCCAGCCGTCGCCGCCAGGTTCCATTCGGGCGAGTTCGTGGTCGCACGGCGGACGTCGTCCTTGGCCGCGCGAAGCATCGCCGCTACCGGATCGGCAGGAGCGTCGTAGGTCCACGGTTCGCGCAACGGAACCAGAAGCATTTCGGCTTGACCGGCGTCCACGTCGGCGAACGGCTTGGTGAATCGCCTCCTGGCTTGCGCATTCAGCCCATCCAATCCGTTGCGATACAACTGCTGGCGATCGGCGGAAGACTGACTGAGGAGGAAGTCCAGGAACTCGGGCGCTTTTGCTTCGAGTGCCCCCGGGGCGCCGTTCATCGGCGGATTCAACAGGTCGCTTAGCTTACGCAGCGCCGCGAACTGCTGCGCCGTGAAGAAATGCAGCACAGGTTCGGCCGCGGCGTCCGGCGCGGCGTAGAGCAAGGGAGCGTCATTGCCTGGGTTGGGAATGGTCTTCGGAACAGAGGGCGACGGAGGCGCTTGCGCGAGTAACGCAGGCGCGGCTGGCGTCGCGGCCAGAGCCTGGATAAATCGCCGGCGTTTCATCCCGACAGGGATGATATCACTTTGACGGCTGAAGAGCTGCCGCGACCGGCGGATCCTGCACGCGAGCCGTGAACCAGTGCGGATAGAGCGCTCCCGGGGCCGTGAGTTCGTCGAGCTGCGACACTTGTTCCGCGGAGAGTTGCACATTCGCAGCGGCCAGGTTGTCCTCCAGCTGCGCCATTTTGTTCGCGCCGATCAGAATGGACGTAACCCCCTTTTTGCGAAGCAGCCAGGTCAAAGCGATCTGCGCCGGTGACGCGTTGTGCGCCTTGCCGATCTCGCGCAGCTTATCGACCACGGTGTGGCCCTTCTCGCGATCGTACGGAAGCATGTCGAACCCGGTGAGTCTGCCGCCGTCGCCCTGGGGATTCTCGCGCGTGTATTTGCCCGTCAAGAAACCTCCCGCCAGCGGACTCCACACCATCATCCCGATCCCGGCGCTTTCCAGGAACGGAACGATGTCATATTCCACATCGCGGCCGACCAGCGAATAATACATCTCCGCGGCGCGGAATCGTGCATAGTTGTGCTGCTTCTGGAGACCAACCGCCGTCGCCGCCATCCACGCGGGCCAATTCGAAAACCCTACGTAGCGGACTTTGCCTTGCCGCACCAGACTGTCCAGCGCGTCCACAGTTTCTTCCACGGGCGTGTGCGGGTCGACGCGATGCACCAGGTAGACGTCGATGTAATCCGTCCCCAGTCGTTTCAAGCTGCCTTCCGCCGACGCAAGAATGTGCTGGCGCGACAGGCCCTGGTGCAACAAAGGTTCGCCGGAACGAAATCCGCACTTCGTGGAGACCACCACATCTTTGCGGCGTGCGCCCAAAGCCTTGCCGAGCATCTCCTCGGATTGGCCGCCCGTGTAGCCATCAGCCGTGTTGAAAAAGTTGATGCCTGCATCGAGCGTCTTGCCGATGATTTGATCGGCCAGTTCCGCGCCCACTTTCGAGACGGCGGCGAAAGGTCCTTTGCCTGTGCCGAAGGTCATCGCGCCGAACGCCAGGCGCGAAACAATGAGTCCGGTATCACCTAAACGGGAATATTGCATGCTCTCCAGTTTCGCATGCACTGTTAGTTTGGGTTACAAACTTAAGATCTCGCGCAGGCGTCCCGATTGTCTCCGCGACATCTCCACCGCGCGCCCGCCGCGCAGCATGACCGACAGGCCGCCGGCGACGCCCAGGTCCACCTTATCGATCCACTTCAGATTCAGGATCTCCTTGCGATTCGCACGAAAGAAAATCGCGGGATCCAGTTGCGCCTCCAGAGCGTTCAGCGAACGCCGGATCAGTGGACGCTGGCCGCTGAAGTGGACACGCGTGTAGTTGCCCTCGGACTCCAGCAGAAAAATATCGGGCAGCGCGACGATCCAGCAGCGGTCGCCATCGCGCACGAACACGCGCTCCAGGCGCGTCGGGCCAGAACGCGGACGGACCTTGGCGAGCGCCGCCGCAAGCCTAGCCGGCGGGATCGGCTTCATCAGATAATCGAGAGCGTTTACTTCGAACGCCTTGATAGCGTAGGCGTCGTAAGCGGTGGTGAAGATCACCTGCGGAACATCGTCCAGACGCTCCAGGAGGTCGAACCCTGTCATGCCGGGCATCTGAACGTCGAGAAGCAGAAGATCCGGCGATGTCTGCGCGATCAGAGCGAGAGCCTCGTCTCCGTTACAAGCTTCTCCTGCGATTTCGATCTCGGGATGCGCCGCCAACAACCGGCGCAGTTCCGCACGAGCCAGACGCTCGTCGTCAATAATGATGGCCTTCATGAATCTTTAGGAATCTGGACCGTGGCCACTACGTTGCCGTCCCCGCTGCTCCGCAACACCAGGCTGGCGCGATCCCCATAGAGGAGGCGAAGGCGCTCACGGATATTGTTTAGCCCGACCTGAGTGTCGCCCGACGGGGAATCCGTCAACTCACCGGTATTCTCCACTTCCAATACCAGCGATCCGTTGCGGGCTGCGGCGCGAATCTGAAGGTCGCCCCCCTGCGGCAGCCGGCCAATTCCGTGCTTCAACGCGTTCTCGACCAGGCTTTGCAGGATCATGGGAGGAACCTGGAGCAAAGCAGCCGCCGGATCGATCGCGACTTGCAAGCGCAGCCGGTCCTCGAAGCGGACTTTTTCCAACGCCAGATAATCGGCTACCACCTCTGCTTCTGCCGACAGCGGCACCGTGTGGCGGGAATCGTGATTCAAGTTATAGCGCAGCAGCGTGGCGAAGCGAGTGATCATGTCCTGGGCCTTCGGAGGATCTTCCACCACCAGCCCACGAATGGAATTCAGGCAATTGAACAGGAAGTGTGGATTGATTTGCGCCTCCAGCGCTCGCAACTCGGCCTCGCGTAGCGCGAGCTGCATTTTAGCCTCTCGCTGCTCTTGCGCGCGTCTTTCGGTAATACGCACATAAACGATGGTCCACACGAGAGTACCGATGTACATCCCCCAGCCGAGGCCGGCCACCGCCGCACGCGGCCAATCTTGGAGCCGCGTCCCGTTCAATGCGATATCGATGGAGATAATCAGCGCTGTCTGGATGAAGCCGATGATCAGGATTCCCGTGAACAGCCGGAACCGCATTCGGATGATCGATGGGTGAATCGACCTCCACCGTAGGATTTGCCCGCGAAAGACATGCGTCAGGCCGATGCTATAGAAGAAAAAGAGGACGTGGCTGATTATGAGGTTAAGTGTGTTGCCGCCATTGACTAGATTGATGGCCAATCCGATCGCAGCGAAGATTCCCCAATAGAACGCCTGGTAACCCCAATAAGCGGCCGGCGTCTCCATCGCAGTCGAATCATCCCAGATTTTCATCTTCGGATTGTCCGTTTGACAGTGTCGAAATGATTATGCGCGGCTGGCATCGTGACCTGATAGCGATTTCGCCGCTTCGCGCAAATTGAACGCGGACGTTGCCCAAGCCGCTACACTGCATCCGAAGGTCGGAATGACGAACCATGCGTCCGCGGCGCCGACTTGCGCGTGTACAGGAATCAGTACGATGGTGAGCGCAGGGACAAGGGCAAAGAGCCCGCCCAGGAAGTAGTATCGCGGCACTCGGAAGATCTGAGCCAACGGCAAGAAATGGATTCCAACGAGCAGCAGATCCAACGGAACCAGCAGCTCCAGATGTTGGGTAACGGCGCAAATCCCGTTGACGACCATGATCGCGATCACTTCGGCGGCACCCACGACGGCAAACCGGCGAAGCAGGGTGCGGTCGTCCGCGGTGCGCGGCGGGATGACGCCGGGGGAGCGCAGGATCGCGCGAATCACCCCCACGCCGATCACCAGGTGCAGGATCGCGGCAACGACGACGCTGGCAAGCACGAATCGGGGAACGGGGGCGCCAATAGTGATCAGCGCCAGGACTGTGAATGCCGTACTGATCGCGACGAGCCAGATGGCCGCACCAGCCATGCCAAGCATACGTCTTTTCGGTACTTGCATAGGCGCGCCTCCCGATTTTGGCATGTCAACCGCAGCTCCACCCGGCACAGCCTGGAAAACTAGTAGGGTCTGTTGCATGAGTCGATTGTCGGGTGATCAAGCCGTCGGCAAGGCCAATTTGTGACGAACGGCCAGATTCCGGGTCGAACTTAAGGCTTAATGCCCGGGCAAGGTGAACGCGTACAGCGAATCGCCCGCCCCGACTACCACATATTGCCGGCCATCCAGCTCGAACGTAATCGGGCCGTTGCTCACCGAGCTTTGTAATCCGGCGTGCCACAGGATCTTGCCGATCGCTGGGTCCATGGCGAACACGTTACTCGTGGGATCACCGCCGAAAAGTAATCCGCCGGCAGTACTCAACAAGCCCGATCGATTTCCGCCCTGGTTGGGATAGCGATGGCTCCAGATCACCTTGCCCGTTTTGTAGTCGATCGCCTGCAAGAGGTTCTGCGTCCAGATGGTCTGGTTGCGTCCGCCATATCCTTCCGGCGTCTTCGAGATATCTGTCTGCCAGTCCAGGCCGTACGATTCGGACGCGTGCGTGTAGAACAGGCCCGTCAGAAGACTGAATGAGGGAGCAAACCAATTTGCCGCTCCGCCCTCTGTGGGCGATACCAATGTTCCATCGGGCTTGGCTTCCTTGTCGGGATTAGGAATGGGCCGGCCCTGCGCATCCAGGCCCTTGGACCAATTCAGGTCTTCCACAAAGGGCGCCGTGAGCAGATTCTTGCCGTTGGTCCGGTCCAGCACCACAAAATAGCCGTTCCGGGCCGCCTGCGCCAGCATCTTACGCGGTTGTCCGCGGAACTCGCCGTCGATCAACACGGGCGTCTCGACATTGTCAAAGTCGTGACTGTCGTGCGGCGATACCTGGTAGTACCAAGCCAACTTCCCAGTATCCGGATTCAGCGCCACGATGGAGCAGGTGTACAGATTGTCACCCGACCGGCTCTGCGGCGCATACACCGGATTCGGATTGCCGGTGCCGAAATAATAAAGGTTAAGTTCCGGATCGTAGGTTCCGGCATGCCAGGTCATGCCGCCGCCGTGCTCCATCGACTGGCGCGATGGCCAAGTTTCCGATCCGGGTTCACCGGGCCTGGGTGTCGTGTTCCAGTGCCACTGCAACTGGCCGGTCTCAGGATCCCGCGACTCCAGGTATCCTGGCACGTCCAGCGAATCGCCGCCCACCCCGGTGATGATGTGGTTCTTGATCACCATCGGAGCAGACCCGCAGAAATATTCCTGCTTCACGTCGGCGATCTGGTGATTCCAGCGCACCTTCCCGGTCTTCGCGTCGAGTGAAATCAGATAGCAGTCGGGAGTTTCGAAATACAGCCAGTCGCCGTACATTCCGAAGCCGCGATTGCCTATGTGGATGCCGCCCGTGGTTTCCCATGTGTAGTGCCACAGCTCGCGCCCGCTGCGCGCGTCTACGGCCCAAGCGTTATCCGGCGCCGCGAAATACAGGATGCCGTTGACTTCGAGAGGCGTGGCCTTAATCTGGACCCCGCCTCCGCCGCCCCGACCTCCGCCCGCCGTGAAGCGGCGCGTCCACGCAAGATTCAGCGTGCCGACGTTTGCCTGATTGATCTGCTGAAGCGGGCTGTAGCGTCGGCCGGTGTAATCGCCGTTGTAGGTCGGCCAGGAATCCGTGGGAGGCTGAAGCAACTTGGCAGGATCGAGGGGCTGGGCTGCAATTGCGCCCGCCAAAACCAATGCTGCGAGAACGACCTGTTTCATTTGAGGGTCACCAGGTAGGCCAGAACATCGTGCATGTTCTTATCGGTGTATTGCTTGAGCAACTGGGCGTGCGCTGCGAGCGGATCTTGTATATCCACTTTGACCGCGTCGCGCGGGAACGAACGATAGTAGCCCTCGCCATCGCGCAACCCCACGGCAAAGTCGTCGATGAATTCGAGCGTTCCCGAGACCGCAGGTCCCGTGCGCGGCGTGACTGTGGCCGTAGTCGGCTTAGGTGGTGCGCCGCCGCGTCCGCCGCGTGGGTACAGAAAACGTGTCTGTAATTGCGCCGGCTGGAATCGGCTTGCGAGCCCGGCCAGATCGCCGGTCGCCGAATGGCAGGTGTTGCAGCGACCCGCGCCGTTGAAGAATGCTGCGCCGGCCTTGGCATCGCCCGTGAGCAGGCTCTGAAGCGGATAGGCATTGCGATTAATAGCGGCCTGCGTCCGCTCGCGCAGGAACGCCGCGAGATCCTGAATCTGCGCATCGGATAAATCGAAAGCCGGCATGCCTTCGTTCGGAAACCCCTTGCGGAGCACGGGTCCGATCAGGCTGCCCTGCTCGTCATCGAGAACAATCACCGAGCGCACCAGATCCGGCCCATTATCGTCGCCGCGAGCATCCGCGCCGTGGCAGCCTCCGCATTGGATAACAAACTGCTTCTTGCCGCGCTCGACAGCGTCAGCCGGTGGAACCGGCCGGCTGATCAACTGAGCCTGCCCGACCGACGACGCGAACAGAGCAGCGACTATGCCAGCGCTTCTTTGCAGTAGTCGAAACATTTCTTGACCTCGGTGACCGAATCGCTCGCGCCGCGATACTCGTACTCAATCAGCGCACGCATCGGATACTTCTCCTTCTTAAGGAGCTGCAAAACCTGCTTGATCGGCGTATCGCCCTGGCCCCAGGGCGTGTTCGGACCCTGATCGCGTTTGCGATCTTTCAGATGCAGCACTAGGATGTGCTCATGATGAGTTTTGATAAACTCCACGGGATCATAATTCGCCGCTACGAAGTGTCCTATGTCCAGATTGATCGCAAACTTCGGAGACATGGCCAGTGCCCGCTCGAACGCTTCGGGCGTGGCAAATTGGTTGGGATCCTTGACATCGGAATGCCCGTGGAAGGCGACAATTACATTGTGTTTTTCCGCCCAGGGCGCGATTCGTTTAGCCGAAGTCAATGTGGAGGATGCCGTAATCACGCGCACGCGCAACGCCATGGCCATGTCGAATCCGTGATCGATTTCTTCGTCCGTAAAACTGTCATTAAAGCTGAGATTGAGCGCGTACAGATTGATTCCGGCGTCGTCGAATTTCTTCCGCACGGCCTTGATCTCGTCCAGCGGCACCGTCAAGCGCCACTTGCGCAGATCGTCGCGCGATACGCCCTTCGGCTCGATATGCGGCGAAAACAGCTCGCATTCGCCCAGCCCAATCTCGGTCATGGCCTGGATCACGCCGTCCAGCGGTTTTTCACGGAAGCTGTAGCTCTGCGCGCCGATCAGGACGCCCCCGATGGTCGAATTGATCTTCTTTTGAGCGAGCAGAGTCGAAGCGGGCAGCGCTGCTAACGCGATCTTTCCGAAGTCGCGACGCGTGTACATGGGAATCTCCTATCAGGGAGATTGTACATCGGTAGCGCGCTAGTCAGTTCCGAAGGCGAGCAGCACGTTACCCGGCGTGCCATTCTGCCGCGAGTAACCTGAATTGACGTAGACCATTCCGCCGACCACCACGGCGCCCGGCCCGTCGATCGATCCGCCGCGGCCCTTCACGCCGTTGACGGTGGAATATTCGCGCGCCGTGTCGAAGTCCCAAAGAATCGTTCCGTCTTCCGAAGAATACGCCCGCATGTGCCCGTCCACCGAGCCGGAAAAAATGATTCCAGGCGTCGCGGTGACGGCGGCGGGTTGAGCCGGGCTGCAGCCAGCTCGATTCTCAGGACAGGTATGCTCCGGCTCGGCGTTCCACATCTTGATGCCGTCGGCGATCCGGATCGCAAATAGACCGCCCCCGACATTCGGATCGAGGTTGGAAGTGCGCAAATTCGCCGGATCATTGCTCTTTACCGGCGCTCGCGCCAGATCCGAGACGGCCGCATAGACATTCTGGCCATCGGCCGCCATGCCCCACTGGATCCCGCCGTTGGTGCTTCCCTTGCCGATCCGGATCTGCCACAGAATTTCGCCCTTGCGCGCAGGATCCAGCGCATAGACCACGCCCGATTTCTGCCCGGCCAGCAGCAAATCGCGATTCCCGGCCTGTGCATTTCCTATGTGGACCAGAATCGCCGAGGACCCGAAGTCGAAATCCGGCCCGCACTCAATGCCTTGAGCCGAGCAGCCGCCGCTGAAGATATCGCCCATCGAGAATTGGCGCGACCAGGCGATCTTCCCGGTCTTCAAATCCAGCGCGATTACCGCGTCGCTCGTCGCTGTTGCCGGCGGCGAATAATTGTCGCCCGTGGTCACATACAGCAGCCCACGCGCCGCATCGATCGTCGGCGCCGACCACACGGGCGCTCCAGAAGGTCCCCACAACTTGCCATTCTGCTTGGGAACATCCACAGTGTAGGTGCGCCACTCCAGTGCGCCGTCGCGAACGCGCAGCGCCGCTACGCCGCCGCGAAATGTGCAGCACTGATAATCGGCGCTGATGGCCCGATTCTCTTCCCAGGAAGCGACCGGTACGAACACCGTCCCCTCGTACTCGACTGGCGATCCCGTCAGCCGTGCGGCATCGTGCTCGTCGACCTTCTTCTTCCACAGTTCTTTTCCCGTGACCGCGTCCAGCGAATAAAACCACCCGAGCTGATCGCCAAACAGGAGCGAGTAGCTATTGCCGCGACGAACCGCCAGGATCGACGAGCGTACCGGACCTTTCGCAGGATAGGTCCAGCGTATGCATCCCGTCTTCGCATCCAGCGCATGGATCACACCGCCGGCGCTGCCGGCGAACAGATTCCCGTCGACGATCGTCGGCTGGGCAAACGCAGTGGTATCGCCGTCATAGGCGAAAGCCCATTTCAGCTTCAGATGCTGCACACCGTCGATGGTAAGGCCGGCGTTCTGCGCGCTTTGATAACGAGCGTTGGTAGCGGACGGACTCCAGCCATTCCACTGCGGCTGCGATGGAGCTTTGGTTTCTCCCGCATTCGCGAAGCGCACGGCCCGATCCGCGCAGAACGCAGTGGGTGGCGGAGCCACCAGTGGATCGTGTGTCCCCAGATAGCCTGCCACGGCTTCCCGCTCGGCAATCGTCATCGTATACGCCACGTTTCCCATCACGCCCCAGTTGAGCGTTTGCAGAATCCGGGCAGCAGGTATCCGGTGCAGCGCCTCCACGCGGGGAATGCGAGGATTATTCGCTTCGTGGCAGCCGGCGCAACGCTGCTTGAACACTTCTTCGCCGGACACGGCCGCGAAGACGGAAGCCCCCAGAATCGCTGCGAGGAAATATACTCTGATCATGTATCGATTTGTATTTATCGTAGCAGCCGGTGCCGGACTCCTTCATGGCCAGGCGCCGCCAGCACAAGATGCCCGCTGCGCAGGTTCCCGCGATCTGCGCCTCACCAACGGCAAGGTTATGACCCTGGACCGACAGAACACGGTCGTATCCGAAGTCATCATTCAGGAAGGCCGCATCACTGCCGTGGGCCGCAATGGCGATACGCGCACGAGCCCATGCACCCGGACCATCAACCTGCGCGGGCGAACCGTTACACCCGGGCTGATCGATAATCACAATCACATTGTGCTGCTGGGGATCCGACCCGGTCACGATACACGCCTGGAAACAGCCGCGTCCATCAAGGATGTCCAGAGTGCGATAGCCGCACGGGCAAAGTCAGTGCCGGCGGGCGAGTTCATCACCGCAATGGGTGGCTGGAACATCGTTCAGTTCGCTGAAAAACGCCTGCCGACGTCTGCCGAGCTGGACGACGCCGCGCCGAATCATCCGGTGATCGTTTATCAGGCGTTCACCGGACCCGCGGCGGTCAATACGCGCGCGAAAGCGTTCTTCACCAGTAAAGGTGTCGCCGTCAGCGACACTGGCACAATTGCCGCGAACGCGCCTTCTGTCGCCGCGCTGAACGCCTTACGCTCCGTACAGACATTTGAGGACAAAAAACGTGGGACTGCCGATGCGATGGCCTACGCTGCCAGCGTCGGGCTGACCACCAACGTGGATATGGGGGCGTTTCTTCCTCCCGGCTTGGCGGATATTCAGGATTCGTTCACCTTCGACGGCCTGGCGACCGCCGATCCGTTCCGCATGTACGACGCGTTTCAAGCGCTGCACCAGCAGAACAAAATGACCACGCGCCTGCGCATCTTCTTCCTCAGCATGGATACGCGGCCCGACGTCCCGATGCTCAAGCAGCGCATGTACAACATTTTCCCGGGCCTCGGCGACGACATGTTGAAGGTTTCCGGAATCGGCGAGTTCGCCACGCAGTGGCCATTATTCGGACAAGTAACCCCGCCCGCCAATTATGAAACTGCGCTGCAACTGGTCGCCAAGCAGGGCTGGGCCTTCCAGCAGCACAGTCTTTCGCTAGCGGAGGACCAGCTCACGGCCACGACGTTTGAAAAGGTCAACGCGGTCACGCCCATCAAGGATCTGCGCTGGTCGGTTGCACACGTACCTCGCATCGATCAGGCGACTGTGAACCGTTTCAAAGCCGTGGGCGCCGCTATTGCGATACATCCGTTCGAGTATCTGGCAGGCGTCTCCGGCGCCGGCCCGCCCATCCGCATGATTCTCGACAGCGGCATTCACGCGGGTGCCGGATCGGACGCCGCGCAGATCTCGACGCTCAATCCGTGGCTCATGATCTACTACATGGTCACCGGTAAGAATTCCTCCGGCGTGCTGATCAACGATAAGCAACAGATCACTCGTGCGGAAGCGCTGCGGCTGTACACCGTCGAGAACGGCTGGTTCCTGCGCGAGGAAAATCAGCTCGGGTCGATCGAAGTCGGCAAGCTCGGCGATCTGGTCGCCCTCAGCGACGACTATTTCGATCCCGCCAAGGTTCCCGACGAAGCGATCAAGAAGCTGAAATCAGTGCTGACAGTGGTCGACGGTAAAGTCGTCTACGACGACTTGAAGTAATTCGCAAGAAAATGGGGACAGGCAACTCTGTCCACTCCCACGCTGGCAGGTGAGTCAGGAGCTTGCTGGAGGGGACAGAGTAGCCTGTCCCCTTTTTCTGCGCTAAACGAACGTAATCACAGCGCCCAGCACGGTGCGATCCCCCACCGCCTGGATAGCTTCACGCGTCTGCTCGATGGAATAAGTCTTCGTGACCATCGACTTCATATCGATCACGCCCTTTTCGATCAGCTTCACGTAGCGCGGGATGTCGCGCAGCATATTCAGGCCGCCCTGCTGACCCGAATAGAAAGTCCGCCCGCGGTTGGAGAACTGCGCAGCGTTAAAGCTCACATTGCCGCGCCAGGCCACGCCCAGCATCACGATATGCCCGCCCGCGCGGGTGAATTCGAAGCACTGCTGCAGCGGAAGAATGGCTGTGGGATCGGGCCCCACCTCGGCCTTGGGCGGAAACCAATCGCTGCCCACCGCGTTGATGACGAAATCCGCGCCATCGGGTACAGCATTGGTCGTAAGTCGCCCGCCCGCAAAGCGGCGGTCGGTGATGCCCTTGGACAGAGTGCGAATTTTGGTTACTAACCCATTGCCTTCTGCGTTTGGATCCAGTGCAATCGTGCCCCCGACTTTCATGGCGATCTCCCGCCGGGCTTTAATCGGCTCGATCACGATTACCTGACCGGCATTCTGGAGGCGTGCGGCCTGGATCGCACCCATGCCCACGGGTCCCGCTCCCTGCACCACCACGTTCCAACCCGGCTCGATCTGCACCAAGTCACGCCCGGCCGCCAGACCCGTGCCGACGGTGTCGCCGAGCAGAGTCAGTTGCTCCGCCGGAAGATCGGTGAACACCGGGCAGCAGTACTCCTCCGGCACCACCATGATTTCGCTTAACCCGCCCAGCGACGCCTGCTCGGTGATCTTCGTGCCATCGGACATCTCAGCCATCGGATGCGCCGGGGCGGTGTCCAGGAACTGGCACCAGTCAGCCCGCCCGTGCAGGCATTGGTAACACACTCCGCATTGCGGCGTGCCGGGAACCACCACGCGGTCGCCCACCTGGACGCGCTTCACCAGCGGCCCGACGGCTTCCACCACGCCCATGCCGGAATGATTGGGGATCGACGCTTGCTGGACAGGAGTCGTCGCCAGGGCGCCGCCGACGATGGTGTAGCAAACCGCCGACGCTTGCGTGCGCACCAGGACTTCGCGCGGCTGGATCGCGAGCAGCTTAAGCTCCTCGACCGACGCGCCGGTGCCGTGCCTGACGAAAGCCTTGAACTTTCGTCCAGCCTGGGTACCGGTCAGTTGCGCCGGCGCCTGCCCGACAGCCACTTGAGGGGCCATGATTAAGCCGCCTCCGGCGGCGGCCACGCCTCCAGCCGCTGCGGCTTTCTTCAGCATTTTCCGACGCGAAAGAGCCATGGTAGTTGCCTCCTGGCGCATCAGGATAACACCTAACGGGACCGCCTACGTAGGACTACCTTCAGGCAAGTACCCAATTGTCCGGAATCGCGTGCGCCCGTATTCTGTGGCAGGGAGTTACCCTTTGCCTCGTCATTTCTTAGTTTTTGGGCTCTTGCTGGGGTTCGCCGGCGTCGCTCGCGCGCAGGCGCCCACCTTGGGAGCTTGCGCGGTACTGCCAGCCGACAACATCTGGAACACGCCTGTCGATCAGTTGTCGGTTTCGCCCAACTCTTCGACCTACGTCAACACTATCGGCGCGGCCACCGGCGTCCATGCCGATTTCGGCTCAGGGCTATGGGATGGCGGCCCTATCGGGATCCCGTACATCACCGTGCCAGGCACGCAGACCAAATATCCGGCAAGTTTCGACTATGCCGATGAGAGTGATCCTGGTCCCTACGCCGTGCCCCTGAACGCGCCCATCGAGGGTGGCAGCGCCAGCACGGGCGACCGCCACGCGATTTCGGTGGATGTCGATCACTGCATTCTGTACGAGCTGTATGCGGCGTACCCTCAAAGCGCAAGTTGGAAGGCAGGCTCCGGAGCGATCTATAACCTTCTCTCGAACAATCTCCGCGTGGCCACTTGGACCTCGGCCGACGCGGCCGGCCTTCCGATCTTTCCCGGGCTGGTTCGCTATGACGAAATCGCCGCGGGCGAGATCCGCCATGCGCTTCGATTCACGGTTCCCAAAACGCAGAAAGCCTACGTCTGGCCCGCGCGGCACTATGCGTCCAGCCTGACTGGCGCGCAATATCCTCCCATGGGAGTCCGCTTCCGCCTGCGCGCGGATTTCGATATCTCCAGCTTTTCGCCCACCAACCAGATCATCCTGCGGGCGCTCAAGAAGTACGGCATGATGATCGCCGATAACGGCTCGGCCTGGTATCTATCGGGCGCTCCGGACTCGCGTTGGAGCAATGACGACTTGCACAATCTGGGCAAGATCCACGGGTCGGACTTCGAAGTGGTGGATGTTTCCGAGTTGATGATTACGCCGGATTCCGGGCAAGCGCGGCAATCGACGGCTACCACGCCGCCGCCTCCTCCGCCTCCGCCGCCCGCCGCGATCGCGGTCACCATCTCACCTGCCAAGGCGACCGTGCGCGTCAACAAAACGCAGCTCTTCACCGCGACGGTGAAGAACACGGCCAATCAGGCGGTCACGTGGAAGGTCAACGGCATTACGGGTGGAAATGCAAAGCTCGGCTTCATCAGCAGCCTCGGAACCTACATGGCTCCAGCGGTCGCGCCGGCGGTCTGGACAATAACGGTCAGCGCGGTCAGCGTAGCCGATCCGACGAAATTCGCAGCCGCGACAATTACCGTGGTCCGGCGATAGCGGCTCTGCTCGAAGTCTCCTGAGATTCTCCGAAAAGCATCCGGTGGCTGATCCGCTCGCGAATCTCCTCCTGATTCTGCTCGGCCCGTTGACGCCGAATGTTGCACTGGGAAACCACGGCTTGGATGAGATTGCGGAACAGCCTGACCAGATGGCGCTCGTCTTCGCTGGAGAATTTGCGGCCTAGCCATCCCCCGCTGGCGGGCTCGCTGATGCTAAATTCCTCGCCGTCATGACAAAATCTTAAGGTCAGCCGGGAACCGCCTCTCGAGTAGACCGGCTCCAGGATCAGGTCAACGCCTTCTAACTGCGCCACGTACCCTGCCTGTTCCGTATCCTTCTCGCACCAATGGATTTCCACGGGAGATTCCGAGGTTCCGTCCAGAAGATACTGAATGATATAAGCGTCCGATATCGGCACGGCCACACACTCCGGATCTTCGGGGATGGGTGCGGGAGGCGACGAGGGGACTCCGCAGAATAATGCTACCGGCGGGCGCCCAAACCGTCAAATAGAAATAATCGATCAGGTGTATCCTTTAAAGCGAGGTACTCACGTTGCGAAAGATCCTATTCACCCTCATTATCCTGTCCACCGCCGGAATTGTATGTGCCCAGCCCAAGGGCGGCAAAGGCGGCGGCAATCAAGCCCAAGCCATTAAGGAAGTAAAACCAGGGCTGTACTTGGTCACCGGCGCAGGAGGAAATTCCAGCGTTCGCGTCACCAGCGAAGGAATCATCCTGGTGGACGGAAAGCTTCCCGCCGAGGGCAACTACGACAAGCTGATGGAGCTGATCAAGAGCGTTTCAAACCAGCCCATCAAGTACATGCTGCTGACGCATCATCACCAGGATCACACCGGCAATGACGATAAGTTCCTGGCCCTGGGGATCCCGGTCATCGCGCATGAGAACCTCAAGAGCAACCTGGTCACTTACGCCGCCACGCCCAAACCGGCGCCGCCCAGCGTGACCTACTCGACCGATTACACCGTGAAGCTCGGGGGCGTGACGGTGGAGGCGCACCACTACGGCCGCGCGCACACCAGCGGCGATACGGTGGTGTACTTTCCGGATCTCAAGGTTGTCGCTCTCAGCGATGAGCTAGGGGTCGGTACTCCTCCGGGAAGCCGCGCTCCGTTAGCCGATTACGCCGGCGGAGGGAGCCTGGTCGAATGGCCGTCGGTGCTGGATAAGGTCCTGAAGCTGGACTGGGATCTCGCGATTCCGGGCAATGACGATCCCCAGCCTCGATCGTACGTGCAGTCGTATCGCGATAACATCGCGAAGGTCGTCGACCGCGCCAAGGCTGCGGTGAAGATGGGCGTGCCAAAGGACCAGTTGATGGCGTCGATCAAGATGGACGATCTGTCGTTCAAGCTCATGCTTCAGCCCGCCGCGCTGGACGGCTTCTACGACGAGCTGATGAAGTCGAAGTAGGCTTTTTGTGGGGTCAGGCTTTCAAGCCTGCCGCCGGGCTTCTGCCCGGCGTGCTCCATCGAACCGCGCAGCACTTGACCAGGGATAAAGTTCTGCGGACCCAACCAGCCCCGCGTTAACCGGATTGTTCTCAATGTATCGCTCTATCCGGCGGAACTCTTCTTCATCGCGGACTAGATGATCGTAGCTTTCCTGCTGCCAGAATGGAGCGTGCCGTCCCAGGACCCGATTCGCCTGATGTCCTGTGAATCCCTTGAGCGGACCGAGCCACCGCTTGGCAATCACGTGAGGTGTGACCAGCAGATGGACATGATTCGGCATCGCCACGAAGGCATGCAAGTCGTAACGATGAAACCGAGCTTCGCCATCACATACGGCATCGATCACCAGTTGTGCGATCTCATGCTGGCGTAGGAACACCGGACCGTCAGCAGCTTGGTCTAGCAGCCGGTCCATGGCGACGAACGCCTTGCCTGAACTGAAGCGCGCGGGAGGGAAGATGCGGCTTGCAGGAAGACTCCCGGCGAGACGAAACGTCACGAACATCGCACCGCCCACGGCATCCCAGTGAGGTAGACGACGTTCGTACCGGTTCACATGAAATAGTGAAACTAATGGACGGAAACTCTCGCAGATTTTCGGAGGCGCCGGGCAGAAAGCCCGGCGGCAGGCTTGAAAGCCTGACCCCACAGACCAACTACCGCTTGTCCGTCAGCGCGAACACATAGATCGCGTTGTACCCTTTGATCACCTTGAGATCGGGAGTCATAGCGGTCAGGCCCGATGTCATCGCGCCGTCTCCGGTCATCACCGCTACGTACTGCTTCCCGTTCACCGCATATGTGATGGTGCTCACCGAAACCGAGCCGCCCAGGATCGTATCCCACAGCACTTTCCCGGATTCGGAATCGAGCGCCATGAACCGGCGATTCAGATCGCCCCAGAACACCACATCGCCCGCGGTCACCACCACCGATCCGTTGGTCAGTGCATGACCCAGATAAAACGGCTGGATCTCTCCGGTCGACATATTTATCTTGGCAACACCGGCCATCTTGTTAGGTTGAGACTTGGGGCTCGGCACAGGAGTCCGCCCCCGGCTCACTCCCATGTCGAGGCAGTTATCGTTGTACGGCACATACAGCGAGTTGGTCTTCGGGCTGTACGCCGTGGGCCAGTAGCTCCTGGTGTTATAGAAGCAAATCGTGTGGTTTTTCTCGCCCTTATCCTTGAACACCAGGTCCCAGTTGATTTCGGTTTTCCCGGTCTTTACGTCGATGTTCTTGATCAGGAAGAGCGGCGTGTCATAGGGAAACGGCGTCGCCCATAGAAACTTTCCGTCGTTCCGGTCCATCGCAAAAACGCCGCCGCCTTCGCCGACCATCACCGCAATGTCGCGCTGCTGGCCCTTGGGGATGTCGGGATTCGCCCACTTCACGAATTTCGGATCGGGGCTCACCGCCGTACGGATCAGCGTCCGTTCATGGGTATAGTCTTCGTCCCAGTCGTCACCGGGCAGATGCTGGTAATACCATTTGAGCTTCCCGGTTTCCGGATCGAGCGCCACGGTCGAGTTGCTATAAAGATCCGAGGGCGCGATACGCGGGATCGCATCGATATTTCCGGCATGCCGGTCCAGGCGCGTATTCGGCGTTGGATTCGCAATGCCCCAGTAGATTACCTTGCGGACCGGATCGTAAGTTCCCGGCAACCCCCAAGTCGACGCAGTTCGCTTGTCCGCCGGCGCTCCACCCCAGGAATCCGGATTTACGTCGTCAGCTCCCTGGGCCGTATAGAATTTCCAGATCTCCTTGCCGGTCGCCGCGTCGTGCGCCGCCACGTAACAACTCGATTGCAAACCGTTGCTGCAAGCGCCGCCCGAGATGAACTTTCCGTCGACGGCGATAGACCCGGATGAGTGCCCGCGTGAATCCGGCACTTTCCATTTAGCGACGCCCGTACGCGCATCGATCCCGACGATGAAGTTGTCCGGCGCCATGTAGAGGATCACATCCTGATAGATCGAGATCGCCTTGGACCTGCCCGCCGCTCCCCTGGCATCGTCCGGACGATGCTTGTACTCCCAGATAACATCGCCGTTGGTGGCATCCAGCGCCAGGACGGACGCTGGCGGCGCGATCACGTACATCACGCCGTCATGCACCAGCGGGATGCTCTCCATCGTGCCGTTGGAAAGGCCCCGGGTCCACGCCAGCCCGAGCTGGCTCACGTTCTGCTTGTTGATCTGGTTGAGCGGGCTGTAGCGCTGCGCATCGTAGGTGCGGCTGAACATCAGCCAGTCATTCGGACTGGGGTTGGTCAGCATGTCCTGGGTCACGGGCTTGTAGTTCTGGACCTGCGCCCGGGTGATTCCTGCCACCATGCATGCGATACAGATTAGTGACCTGAGCATAATCTTCCTCGCCGTCTTCCTCATCGACAGCGAGTTTATCGCACTCCGTTCAGTAGGTGCTTAGGCCGGATCGGGTGAACCCCCAATAGACTGGTGCAGGAACGGCCTGTAGACTGGGCCTGCCTGGTGCTTCCAGGCTCCTATGCAACGCTGCAAACAGTGCGAATCGCCGGTAGCCAAGACTGACGTGAACTGCGTCAATTGCGGTGATCTGGTCAACAGCCCGGTCAAATCCAAAACGAACTTCCGCCAGCACTTTGGCAAGATCGTCACGGGGCTATTCATACTCTCGGCCGCGCTTACGGTCGTGGCGCTGTTCACCAACTACGTAGGTTCGTTTATAACTCTTCTGGCCACGACCATTGCGCTTCTGATGGTCAAGAAATCGGCCGACGAGATGTCGTCTCAACAGTAAGAGACTCGGCAATCCGGCTCGCGGCGGTGAGCCCGCCGGAATCCTCTAAGAAACTTGCTCTTCGATTACTGCTCGCTGGGGTGCTTCAGCGGGAGCGGGTTCCCCACGCCGGGAGCCTTGCGGCTTGGCGCTGTACATCCTGCGGTCGGATTCGGCCAGCAGGACTTCGGCGTCGGTCCCATCAAAAGGATAGATGGCCGTGCCGACCGCCATGGAAAGGCACTGCTCGTTGCAAACGGCCCAGCCGGCCGCGCGTGCCACGGTCTGAAGCCGTTCCACATACGAGACGCTCAGATCTTCTCTCAACCCAGGTGAGACGATGACGAATTCGTCTCCGCCCATGCGCGCGACGTAGTCGGACTTCCGGCAGACATCTTGCAGCCCTTTCGCCACCACCTGCAATACTTCGTTGCCTTTCAGGTGGCCGAACCGGTCATTGACCCCTTTGAATCCATTTAAGTCGCAGACCAGCACTCCGACCGTCTTATCTTCCCGCTGCGCTCGCGAAAGCTCACGATGCAGGTGCAGTTCGAGCGAGCGAGCGTTGGGAAGGCCGGTCAGGTGATCGGTTACGGCCATCTTCTCCGTGTCGTGGTAGCGCAGTGCGCTCTCAATGGCCGGAGCTACCTGCAGGCTGACGGCCTCCAGGAGTCGAAGATGATCGCGATTAAAGGCGCGCAGATCCTTCTGATAGAGCGTGATGACCCCCAACATGCCTTTCGGTCCCTTCATCAGCACGGCCAACGCGGACTGCAGTTTGTACACCACCACCGAATCGTTGTTGAAGCCAAACTCCATGCAGGGATCGCCGTTCAGAATCGAACTCTTGTGCTGAACGACGCGGCCAGAAAGCCCTTTTTCGATCGGGAATGCGTCCCGGCTGAACAGATGACTGTTCTCCCCTACGATTTCGATAGGCTCCATCTCACCGTCGCGGCTCACGTAGATCGCCAGCGTATCGTGAGCGATCATCTCCTTCACGTGCTGATGGATCGCGGCGGTCACCTCGCTGGCGCCCAAGGAGTGCGTCAAAGCCGTCGCCAGCGTCTGCAGGCGCTGCGTTTCCTGGCGCGCGGATACAATCGGGTCCAGAATCGAATCCGAGGCGGGCTTGGATTCGGAATTCAAGCTAGCGGACAGCTTTCCGAGGTCCTGGGCGGGCGTATCCGGCGTTTCGGCGACGTTTTCTGTCACCTCGCCCCACGCCATCCGCTCCAGCTCCGCATAGCGGCGTTGCAACACGGACACGACTCGCGGATCGAAACTTCGTCCCTCTTCCCGTGAGACTCTGTCCATCGCCATATCGATGGTGAGAGCGCTGCGGTAGGGGCGGTCCGATGCAAGCGCATCCAGGCAGTCCACGGCGGAAAGGATTCTGGCGCCGATCGGGATCTCTTCGCCCTTGAGTCCCCGCGGATAACCCTTGCCATCCCATTTCTCGTGGTGCGTGGCGACGATCTGCAGCACCGGCTCAGGGAAGTTCATGCGGGCGAGCATCTCGGCGCCGCTCAAGGGGTGGGTCTTCATCTTTTCCCACTCTTCCGGCGATAACGGCCCGGGCTTGAGCAAAATGTGGTCGGGAATCCCCAGTTTACCGATATCGTGCAGCAAAGCAGCGACGTTCAAGTGCTCCAGATCCTCCGGGCTCAGTTTCAGCTCCGCACCCACCGCCCGAACATAGAACTGGACCCGGCGCAGATGCATCTGCGTGGTGCGATCGCGGCCGTTGATGGCGACCGCCAGCGTCTCCAGAGTGCGCTGGTGCAGCGCCGCCAGGTTCTCCAAGCTTCGCTTTTGCAGGGCGGCCAGTTCTTCCCGATGCTTCTCCTTGGTGTTGAACCAGGCGCGGAACGCGGAGTCCAGCGCGAACAACATCGGCAGCATCACCAAGCCGGCGTTCATTCCGTTGAGGGTGGCCGCGCTGCGGACCAGAGACGCGAGATACGCGAGTCCGATAAACCAGGGCACCAACGGGCGGCACTCCTCCAGCAACAGTTTCCCGATGGAAAAAGAGCCTCCCTTTGCCAGGGCCCGGGCCAGACTCAGGTTCAGCAAAAGGACCAGTGAACTCGCGACCAGGGGTGCCGGAAACAGAGTGTTGAATTTGATGACCGCCACCGCCTGGTGGATCATCTGGGCCCCGGCGATCCCGATGCTTCCGCTCGCTATGGCCAGGATCAGGTCTAGGATCCGCGGCCGGGTACGTCCGGACTCACGAATCTGGCTCAGGAACGAAATCAGGGAAGCTATGAAGACCAGCTCCGGAAGACTCAGATCCTCGATAGCAAGTAACAGCACCAGGAAACTCACCGGAATCGCGTTGCGATGCGTGCTGCGCAGCCCCAGGGCGGCGATGGCGCCACACAACAGGTAATACAGGAAATCGTCGTGATGAGTCACGTCGGCTTGCGCGAGGTACACCAGGCACACCGCCAGTCCGGCGATGCTGTACACGATCGGCAATACCTGTAAACGCTGGTCGGTCTTGATCACTGGTGACACCGATGACTGCACGCCGGACGCCGTTGTGGAGCTTGCCCGGCCGCCGTTGAAGTTCTTTGGAAGTAAGCAGATAGCACCGGGCGGAGTGCCTGCAAAAAGAGACAAATTTGGGCATGCGACACTTCGTCGCGCGGGACTCGGCCAGAATGTCCCAAACGGCTGGTACCCACTCGCGTTCGAATGAAGGTGCGAGACATGATGCGATAAAGTGGTCGAGAACAGAATCGACATGGCTCTCGCCAAACTTCACGTACTAAGCAGGATCACGGAGTCGGGCCTAGTGGCAATCGTAAGGACCGACGACTCGAGTCAAGCCTCCCGCATTGTCGACGCGTGCGCGGAGGGCGGCGCTGCCGCCATCGAAATCACGTTCACGGTTCCTGGGGCCACGGCGGTGATTGAGGAACTCGCGAAACGCTATCCGGCACGCCAGATCGTGCTGGGTGCGGGGACCGTGCTCGATCCGGAAACGGCTCGCATCGCCATTCTGGCGGGTGCGCAATTTGTGGTGAGCCCGTCGCTAAACGCCGGCACCGCGCGACTCTGCAACCGGTATCAGATCCCGTACTTGCCGGGTGCGGGTACTATCCGCGAGATCGTGGAAGCCATGGAGTCCGGCGCCGATATCATCAAAATCTTTCCGGGCGAGACGCTGGGCCCCGCGTTTGTGAAAGCCGCCAAAGCTCCGCTGCCGCAAGCTTTGCTTATGCCCACCGGCGGTGTCAGCATCGACAATGCCGCGGAATGGATCAAGGCTGGTAGCGTCGCGCTGGGAGTCGGTGGCAATCTCACGGCCGGCGCCAAGACTGGCGATTTCAAATCCATCACCGAATTGACACGCAGATTCGTTTCCGTCATCGAGGAAGCTCGCGGATGAAGGTCGTCACCTTCGGCGAGATCATGCTGCGCCTGGCTCCTCCGGGGTTTGAGCGATTCCTCCAGACCCCCCAATTCGTGGCGACGTTCGGCGGCGCGGAGGCGAACGTGGCTGTGGCGCTGGCGTCTTTCGGATTGCCTGCCAGCTTTGTAACCGTATTGCCTGCGAACGCGATCGCGGATGCGGCCGTGGCCGAGCTGCGGCGCTTTGGCGTCGACACGTCGCGAATCGTCCGCGCTTCGGGACGCTTGGGCGTGTATTATCTCGAAGCCGGAGCCAACCAGCGTCCCTCCAGGATTGTCTACGATCGCGATCACAGCGCCATGGCGCTGGCCAAACCAGGCGATATTTCCTGGCAACCCGTGCTTGCGGAAGCAAAGTGGTTCCACATCACCGGAATCACGCCGGCCCTGAGTTCTTCCGCTGCGGACCTCGCGCTCGAATCGGTACGCTCGGCGCACGCCGCGGGACTCACGGTTTCCTGCGATCTCAATTACCGGAAGAATCTCTGGAAGTGGGGCAAGACCGCGCGCGAGGTGCTGCCCGAGTTCGTAAAACTCACCGACGTGTTGATCGCCAACGAAGAGGACATTCAGGTGGCACTCGGCCTGGAAGCCGAAGTCGACATCCAATCCGGGCAACTCGACCGCGCACAGTACGAGAAGTTAGCGGGTAGGGTGCGATCCGCATATCCCAACCTCCGCGCGATTGCGATCACTCTGCGCGAATCGTTAAGCGCCTCGCACAACGGCTGGTCGGCCTGTTTGCATGACGGCCAGCATTTTCTGACGAGCCACCGATATGACATCACCCACATTGTGGATCGTGTCGGCGCGGGCGATTGCTTCGCAGCCGGCCTGATCTACGGCATGCTCAACGGGCTTACCGGCCAGGAGACGCTCGAGTTCGCAGTGGCGGCGAGTTGTCTGAAGCATTCGATTCCCGGCGACTTCAGCCGGGTGAGTGTGACGGAAGTGAACGCGCTCCTGAAAGAGGGCGGTTCGGGCCGCGTCCAGCGTTAACGATGGAGGGCAGGCTTCAGCCTGCGCGGCTTGCCCGTAAGCGGGGGCTTTAGCCCCGCAGTCAACTAATATGCGAGCCGGTGGTGCCCACGTAGACCGTGAACAGAGACTGGCTCGCGCACATGAACAGCCGGTTGCGTTTGGTCCCGCCGAAACACACATTCGCGCAGTTCTCGGGCAACCGGATCATGCCGATCGGCTCGCCCGTGGGCGCAACAATCTGAACTCCCGGAGGCGCTCCCGCCCAGAGGTTCCCGTCGACATCGCAACGCATGCCGTCCGCCGCCCCGTTTGAGAACTGCACAAACCGTTTCCCGTTCTTCAGCTTGTTTCCGTCCAGGTCGAACACTTTGGTCTCGCGGCCGGATCCCGTGTCGGCTATATAGACCTTCTTGTAGTCGGGCGAAAAGCAGATGCCGTTGGGCTGATCGAGTTCGTCCGTGACTTTCTCGATCTGCGCCGACTTTGGATCCACGCGGTAGACCGCCTGCTTGATTTCAGGCGTGGCCTGGAAACCTTCGTAGGTGCCCTGGATGCCGTAGGTGGGATCGGTGAACCAGATGCCGCCATCCGGGTGCACCGCGATGTCATTCGGCGAGTTGAGCCGCTTGCCCCCGAATTTATCGGCGATCACCGTGACCGTGCCGTTGTATTCGTAGCGCGCCACGCGGCGATTGCCGTGTTCGCAGGAAAGCTGCCGCCCCTCGAAGTCGAAAGTGTTGCCGTTGCTGTAGCCGGAAGGATTGCGGAATACCGTGATCCGCCCGTCTTCTTCCGTCCACCGCATCTGGACGTTGTTGGGAATGTCGCTCCACACCAGAAACCGGCCGACCCCGTTCCATGCCGGACCCTCGGCCCACAGCGTACCTGTGTAGACCCGCTTGATCGTCGTGTTGCCGACGATGTACTTGCGGAAGCGATTGTCCACGGCGACGATGTCGGGGTCGGGATAACGTATGGGCGTCTGCCCGGACCAGTCGCGCGGTGCGGGCGTTGCCGCGGCCGGTTGCTGAGCGTTCACTCGGAGGGCGGCTGCGGCGCCTAGGGCGGCGGTTATGAAACTCCGGCGATCACGGGTCGTCATAGCGTCAAGAATTATATCAGTTGGTTGGCACACTTGTAAGTCTTTTGTTATCTGCGGTCACTGACTCAGTCAGTGACTGCCACTTGACCCCTCCCCAGGTCGGATTGCCGATCTTACGTGTTAGCGTGAAGCTCGACTTTCACGTCTCGCTCATGCCAATCACCCCTTTCGCCACCTTCTGCTCTAGAGCACTTCGCTGGTTCTTCGCCGCCCTGCTTCTGGGTATTCCGCTCGCCCAAGGGGCCGTCACCGGACGCATCGCGGGCTCGGTGAAAGACTCCAGCGGCGGGGCAATCCCGGGCGCCATGGTGACCGCCACCAATACCGACCAGAACACCCAGATCAAGACGACCGCCGACGCCAAGGGTGATTACGCGTTCCCCAGCCTCCCGGTCGGCAGCTATGAGGTGCAATGCGAAGCCAAGGGCTTCCGCACGGAGAAACGGATCGGCCTGGTGATTGACGCGAATGCCGCGATCCAATTGGACCTCGTTCTAGAGCTAGCCCAACGGACGGAGGAAATTACGGTTTCCGATACCACCGAGCAGATTCACGTGGAAACCGTGAGCACGCAGTTAGGCGACGTCGTGACGGGGAAGGAGATGACCACGGTGGCCCTGAACGGCCGCAGCTTTACCGATCTGCTCGCCCTGCAACCCGGCATCGTGCCCACAACGACGCAAGAACCTGAATCGATCGTGATGGCCGGAGCCTCGGTTGCGATCCAGCCATCGGGCACGCTCAATCCGGGGAATCAGTCGATCAGCGGCCAGCGCGAGGACTCAAACGGATTCCTGGTCAACGGCGGCGACGTCAAAGAACTAATGAACGGCGGCACGTCGGTGGTGCCGAATCTGGATTCGATCGCCGAGTTCCGGATTCTCACCAATAACTTCGATGCCGAATACGGCAACTACGCCGGTGGTGTCGTCAACGTGATCACCAAGTCCGGTTCGAATCAGCTTCACGGAAGCGGATTTGAGTTTTTGAGAAACACCGCGCTCGACGCGCGCAACTTCTTTTCGCCCGAGCGCAGCTTCTACCGGCAGAATCAGTTTGGGGGGACTATCGGTGGGCCCGTCAAGGAGAACAAGGTATTCTACTTCGCGGATTATCAGGGCACGCGCCAGAGCCAGGGCATCGATACCGGACTGATTTCGGTTCCGTCGCTGGATGAGCGAAATGGCAAGTTCTCAGATCTTACCGGGGAAGTAAGCGGCCCGTATCTCGCGAACCTCCTCAGCCAGAAACTGGGACGCCCCGTTTCCGTCAATGAGCCATATTCCCAAGTCTTCCCGAATGGGGTCATCCCCCAAAGCGTTTGGTCGGAACCTGCCAAGCACCTGTTGCCGTACATCCCCAGCCCGAACGTCGGTCCCGCCAGTTTTTCCACCGGCGCCGACGGAAAGATTCTGCACGATAACAAGGGCAGCGGGCGTGTTGACGGTAACAGCGACCGGTGGGGAGCGTTGTCGGCTTACTACTACCTCGACAACTACAACTTGAACAACCCGTATCCCACGGGCCAAGGCGGCGCCAACGTCCCCGGATTCTCGGCCATCAACGCGGGCCGTTCCCAACTCATCAACCTTTCTCAAACCAAGACGTTCGGTGCGACCGCTGTGAACGAAGTTCGCTTGAGCTTCATGCGGAGTTTCAATAACGTCGGTAAGCCCGTGGGCGGAGTGGGTCCGAGTCTGGCCTCACAAGGCTTTGTTACGGGCCCAGGAACACCGGGCATCGTCCCGCTGGCGCCGGAGATTGAGGGAATCGAGAACATAACTCTGAACGCGATCACCTTCGGAACGCCGATCACAAATCTGACGCAGGCCAACAATACCTACTCGGCCACCGACAATTTCTCCAAGGTGCTGGGCGCCCACACCATGAAAGCCGGCTTTCAGTTGAGCCTCGAGCAGGTGAACGTGAATCCGAATCCGACGTTCAACGGCGCTTTCGCCTTCTACGGAACGGAAACCGGGTCGGATATCGCCGACTTCCTGATCGGAGTTTCAACCTTCTATAATCAGGCGGATTCGCAGACCTACTACGCGCGCCACAAATACGCCTCCGCGTTTTATCAGGACAGCTGGCGTGCGACTTCGAACTTGACGCTCAACTTTGGGCTTCGATGGGATCTGATGCAGTACTGGTCGGAGAAGTACAACCAGATCCCGACCTTCAACCTGGGTCAGCAGTCGAAGGTTTTTCCGGACGCGCCCACGGGTTTGATCTATCCGACGGACGACGGCGTCCCGAACACCTTGGTTCCCCAAGGGAACAAGTTCGCCCCGCGTTTCGGAATTGCCTACTCGCCATCCAAGGCCGGCGGACTGCTCGGCAAAATTATCGGAGGCCCTGGGAAAACCAGTATTCGCGCGGGCTATGGGATGTTCTATACCGTGATTCAGGGCAACACCATTGCGATCGATGAGCCTCAGCCGCCGTATGGCCTGAGCTACACCGGCAACGGCACTCTCTTCGCGACCCCGTTTATCAGCGCCGCGGACGGCTCGGTTCACCCGCAGCCGTTCCCCCTGAAGTTCCCGCCGCTAAACACCACGGCGTCGAATCCCACCAAGGGCATCGATTTTTCGCCCTTCCTCCCGCAGGCCGGCATGACGACGCCCTATCGCGGGAACACTTATCCTTACAACGAAAACTATTTCTTCTCTATCGAGCGTCAACTGGGAATGAACACCCTGGCGAGTGTGAGTTACGTAGGATCGCAAGCGCATCACTTGCTGCTGATTTACTCGGCGAACCCCGGCAATCCCGCGCTGTGCGCAGCGCTGAGTAAGCCCAGCGCCGTCGCTCCCGGCACGTCGACATGCGGACCAGGAGGCGAAGACAACACTTACATCACGGCGGCCGGCCAAGTGATCAACGGCACGCGCGGGCCGTTTGGGCCGAATTTCAGCAATAATGATTTCGAAGGCAGCTTCGGAAATTCCAACTACAATTCTTTGCAAGCGAGTATTCGTCACTCTGCCAAGGGGCTCGATCTGGTGCTGGCTTACACTTACAGCAAATCCATTGACCAGGCGTCGAGCATTTCCGATGTGGTCGATCCGTTCGACTATGGCCGTATGCGCGGACTGTCGGCCTGGGATCTGACGCACAACCTGGTAGCAACGTACTCCTATCAGTTCCCTTTCGAGCGTTTTTCGAACCATATGAAAGGGCTGACTCGGGGATGGCAGGTTTCCGGGATCACCCGCGTCAGCTCCGGCTTCCCGGTGACCATATCCAGCGATACCGATACGTCTCTGCAGGGGAGCTCGCCCAACGGGGTGAATAACCACCTGATCGATTTGCCGGATTACACGCCCGGGAATCTCAACATTAACGGGAATCCGCGGAACGGACTTCCATACTTCAATACCGGTCTCTTCACCACGGCAGCTTTGGGGACTCCGGGCTCAGCTTCCCGGCGAACGATTCACGGCCCGGGGATGCTGAACTTCGATATGTCGCTGATGAAATCGTTCAAGTTTTCCGAGACGAAGACTTTGCAGCTCCGCTGGGAGACGTTCAACACGTTTAACCATGCGCAATTTTTCGGTCCGTCGGCGGTCAGCGGGGACTTCGACAACCCTCTGTTCGGCCAGGTCGTGAAAGCCGCCTCGCCCCGCGTAATGCAACTCGGCGCGAAGTTCACGTTCTGATGCCCCTCTGAAACGATAGTATAGAGATGCCGTGCGCGGGTTCTTTCTAGGGATCGTATTCGTTTTCGCCGTCGCCCTGCTTACCGGCTGGGCTCTTATCCGGCAAAGCCGGGGATTCAGCACTCGGGAACAGCCCACGCCGATGGAGCGTTGGGTGGCCGGGCAAGCCCGCGCTATGGCCATGCCGGCCGACGTGAAATCCATGAAGAACCCCATTTCGAACAGCCCCGAAGTCATCGCCGACGGCCGGGCGCACTGGGCGGATCATTGCGCCTCGTGTCACGCCAACGACGGCAGCGGCGACGCGGTGGTTGGAAAGAATCTGTATCCGCCCGCTCCCGACATGCGCCTGCCCGCGACCCAGCAGCTCACCGACGGAGAGCTGTTCTACATCATTCAGAACGGGATTCGTCTGACAGGCATGCCGGCATGGGGCACTGGCGCAAGTCACGATGAAGAGGATTCCTGGAAGCTGGTACACTTCATCCGCCATCTTCCGCAGATCACACTGGAAGAGAAGAAGGCCATGGAGAAACTGAACCCCAAGAGCCCGGACGATCTCAGGGAAGAAGAGGAAGAAGAAAAGTTCCTAAGAGGAGAAGACAGCCATGAAACGACACATGAAGCAACCCCTGAACACCATCATCATTAGCGTTCTGCTGGCCTGCGCGGCCCAGGTTTTCGCGCATGGCGGCTTCGACCACGTGACCGGCACCGTGGTGAAGCTGGATAACAACGTGTTGACCGTGAAGACCGCCAAGGGAGACGTTCCCGTCACCCTGGATGCGAAGACGGAGATCACGCGCGGCGACAAACCCGCGCAAACGGCGGATCTGAAGGCGGGCGTCCGCGTGGTGGTCGACATTCCCGAGGGAAGCAAGACCAAGCTCGCGCATTCGGTCAAGATCGGCACGGCGGCGAAAGCAGCAACCACGGCGACGGACTCGCACGACAGTCACAAATAAAGGGACAGGCAGCTCTGTCCACTCCCAGTCTCGTGGGCGGAATCGCAAGTTTACGGGAAGGGACAGAGTAGCCTGTCCCCTCAGTCCCATCAGCCGGTGTGCGCCGAAAGCCCAGCGGAACCCGACGCGGAATCGCGGTAGGCCTTGAGCACTTCGCCGACGCTGCCCTGCTTCACCACCTTGCCGTGGTCCAGCCACAGGCCCCGGTCGCACATGCGTTCCAGGGTGTCGAGCGCATGCGACACACACAGGATGGATTTACCCGCGTGCCTGAATTCCATAACCTTCTCGACACACTTGTTGAAGAAATTCTGGTCTCCGACCCCCAGCACTTCGTCGATAATCAACAGGTCCGGATCCACGTTAATCGCGACCGAGAAAGCCAGTCGCACCCACATGCCGGAAGAGTAGGTTCGCAGCGGCTCATTGATAAAAGCGGCCAGCTCGGAGAACTCCACGATCCGGTCGAATCGCTCGCGCACCTGGCGGCGGGTCAACCCCAGCAGGCTGGCCTTAATGCGAAGATTTTCGGCTCCGGTGAGATCGGGATGGAACCCTGAACCCAGCTCGAGCAGGGCTTCCACACGGCCCCCGATGAACACGCGGCCGTCGCTCGGTTCGCACAAACTGGTGGCGATGTTGAGCAGAGTGCTCTTGCCCGCGCCGTTCGAGCCGACCACGGCCATACTTTCCCCGTGATCGAGGCGGAACGATACGTCAGTGAGCGCGTAGAAGCGTTCCCGCGACTGTGGGCTAAGCATGTGCGTCAACCGGTCGCGGAGAAGCATCCGTCCGCCGTGCCGATAGAAGAACTTGGATACGTTTTGGAAGTCTAAAACGGGTGCTGGAGTCGCCATCAGCCGGTAAAATACGGCCTTTCCAAGCATTCATTGTAAGCGATCCTTGCACATTTGACTTCGCTGTTCGAGCGCGGTACGATACCGGCGATGCAATTCTTATAAGGGGGACGTGCGTTTCATGAGAAAAGGATTTCTGGGTATCGCGCTAGCATGCGCCGGCGGGCTTTTTGTCGCGACGCCCATTCGGGCTCACCATTCATTCGCGGCCGAGTACGATTCGAGCCATGAGATCAAGCTGACGGGCAAAATCACCAAGGTCGACTGGACCAACCCCCACATTTACATCCATATCGATGTTGTGGAGGATGGCAAAACCACTTCCTGGTCGCTCGAAGGCTATCCGCCAAATACGCTCAAGCGAACGGGGTTCGCCCGAAATTTGTTGAAGGAAGGCGACACCATCACGATTACCGCTTATAAGGCAAAAGATGCCACCAATACCGGCGCCGGGCGCGAAGTGACGTTCCCGGACGGCTCTAAGAAGTTCGCCGGGCCGCTCGGAAACTAACTCTGCTCGCAGGCGAGGCAACCCCATGACAAAACGGTTCGTTAGTTCGCTCACCGGTTCTCTCAGCATGATCGCGGCGGTTCTGGCCGCTGGTCTGCTGATTTCGGTCCCATCTCGTGGCCAAGCGCCCGGGCAAGCCCCTGGACAAGGCAAAGGTAAGGGCGGCGCTCCCAAGGGCCCGACGGGCCCCGTGACGCATAGGCCCTTTCCGCGTACGGCCGACGGTAAACCGGACTTGAGCGGCACCTGGCAGGGCGGGGGCGTAAGTATCAATGGTGAAGTCGGCGCTCCACCGCTGAATCCTCTCCCCCCTATCGACAACCATCCGGTGAACCGGCAGCCGCTGGTCTACAAACCGGAGTTCGACGCAGCCCGCAAGGCTAAAAACTTCACCACTCTCGACGATCCGACGCTGTACTGCCTTCTGCCGGGCATCCCCCGCATTGTTGGCATGCCCATGCCGATGGAGTTCATCCAGACACCCAAGGTTCTCGCGATTCTGTACGAATCCTTCCGCGCCTGGCGCCGGATTCCCATCGGTAACGACCTCAAGCATGAACCCGACATTACGCCTACCTGGATGGGCGATTCGGTGGCCAAATGGGACGGCGACACGCTGGTGGTGGACACCATCGGCTTCAACGATAAGACCTGGATTTCCGGCACCGGAAGCACCCACACCGAGCAGATGCATGTGGTGGAGCGTTACACCCTCAACGATGACGGCAGCATGAGCTGGGACGCGAAAGTAGAAGATCCGGGTGCGCTCGCCGCGCCGTATGTCACCGGCGGTGTGCTGCGGGCTCCCATCGGCGTGCACGTCGAAGAGTACGAGTGCATCGAGAACAATCCCGATCCTACCCACATGAAGAAAGCCGCGGAGCTCGAATCGAAGGCCAAGGGGAAACAGTAACGCGGGCCGCAAACCGGCTAAAGCCGCCGCAGCCTGCTTCAGCCAGGGCTGGGAGCGGGCAGAAATCGGGCCGATACGCTAGAATAGAGGCGTGGCTCGCGGTTGGGAAAGTAAGTCGGTCCAGGAGCAGATTGCAGCTGCTAGGGAACGCGAAGGCGATGCCAACCCCCGAATGACCCCAGAACAGCTAGCTGTCGCGAAAAAGTGCGACTCTCTTTTGCTCCACCGCACCCGCGTCCTGCGCGATCTTGAAAACTGTCGCGACGAGCGCTACCGTAAGACGCTGGCGGACGGCCTCGCGTTTCTGGAATCCGAACTGACCACCCTCGGCTGGACCGCCTCTTCCTAGCGCCCTTTTACTCCGAACAACGATAAGTCGATCGAATCCGCCATAGCCTTGTAACCGGCATCGTTGGGATGCAGATTGTCGCGGATGTTGAACCCGGGACGAAACTTGCCATGATGCTCCGGATCCCGCGTGGCCAGATCGAAATCGATCATCCCGTCGAGCATGCCAGTCGTGCGGATCCACTGATTCACCGCTGTGCGGATCGCTTCTCCGGGCTCGCTGTAATATGCTGCGCCCTCATACGGCGTGAGAGTGGCGCCGATGACTTTGATGCCGCGCATATGGGCCCGCGCAATCATCTGCTTGTAGATGGCGATGATTTCTTCGGCTGTGACGGGCGTCGCGCCGGCGCGCGAAGCTCCTCCGATATCGTTGATGGCTTCCATGAAGACCAAATACCTGATTCCGGGTTGTGCGAGCACGTCCCGCTCGAAGCGAGCCAGCACGCTGACGCCAGCACCATCGCCCAGGACGCGGTTGCCGGAGATCCCTTCGTTAACCACGGCCAGATTCGTGACTCCGGCATCCTGTAGCCTTCTGGCGAGGGCGCTAGGCCACGAGGCGTTGGCGTCGTTGGTGGATGTGGCCCCGTCGGTAATGGAGTCTCCGAAAGCTACGATGAGCCCCGTATCCGCAGGCGCCAGCACCTGGACGCCGGAGAGGAAGTACCAGGAGTTAGCGGTGCGGGCGGCCGTAAAATCGGCGGCGCCGGTGAAATCGCCTTCGGACGAGATATAGGTCGTGTGCAATCCGGTGGCATGCTGGGTAGGAGGACCGGAGTCGCCAGGAATATAGACGCTGACCACCAGGTCGCCGACGGCCGGCACGGCCAAGTCCACGGCATCGCTGATCATGGAAGCGCCGGGCGGAATCGCCGCCGAGGCGAGGCCGCTAAACGTCAGCTTGCGATCCGAGGCGGGGATGATCGCGGAATCGTGATCCCGCAGGGCGAGGTGAGCCGAACCGATCTTCAGCGGAGCAGTTCCGAATGTGTTGGCCAGTTCCACGCGGACGCTGCGTCCGCCGATGCTGGTGTTCACCACCATCCGGATGGTCTGATTGTTGAAGCTTCGGAGCGGCGCTGGCCCGGGTTTCGCGGGCGCGGCAGCCGGAGCTCCCCCTGCGACCGGTGCGGCCACAGGCTTGGCCGGAGCGGCCGGGATGTTGGTGGCGATGGGAGAAGCCGCCCACGTGGCGACCCAGTGCTGCTCATTTCCGTTTTGGGCGAAAGCAACGCTGGCGGCAAGCAGTGCCGCAGCGGCCGTCCCAATCCGCAGAATCCGTGTCTTCATAACCCTCCAGTCAATTTTGAAGTATATCCGGTCCGGATTGAAAGTAAAAAGCCCCGCCGCTCTTCACGAGACGGCGGGGCCTGGATGTGTGTGCCTGTTTCTAGAACTGCAGGCGTCCGACGAATAGACCCGTGCGGGAATTCGCCGTGCCGCTGATGGGAACCACTGAGCCGAAGCCGCCGTTGATGAGCCCGTTGTAAGGTCCGCCGACTTGCTTCGTAATGAGGGACCCAAAGCTTTGAAATGGTCCGCTCCCGCTGTTCGGCTGAGGCAACTGGGTGCGATTGAACGCGTTCGCGAATTCCACTCGCACGTTCAGCGTCACGCGCTCTTTGATCCGGAAGGTACGCCCGAAGTTGAGGTTCTCGGTGGGATAGCGGAAGCCCCGGAAGTAGCGGAGACTGCTGAAATCGTTGGCCCATTGCCCGTCGGGCACGTTCGTCCAGGCATTCGGGTTTAACACCTGAGTTTTGGTCGGGTCAAAGCAATGGCAGTTGATGTCGATGGGATCCGTATGATGGGTGCCGCTGTAGTCGGTCCAGTCGACCGACCACGGATTCATCGGTTTGCCGTCCGCGTCTATCTTCAACTGAGCCGGTCCGGGCCCGCGGCCCAAATACTGGTTGATCGGAATCTGACCGGAGGAATTCGGCCGGGCCAGAATCGGGGCGCTCTGATACTGAAGATAGGTACCGAGAGTCCAGTCGCTCAGGACGTTGGAAACGATCTTATTGGACAAGACCGCGTTGCCGCCCTTGACGCGGGGAGTATGGTATTCAACGGACGCCCGAAGTTGATGCGGCAGGTCGTTGGCGGAGAGGTTCTTGCCTAAGCCCCGGTTGAAGATGTCCGGGGAACTCATCAGATCCAGGTTCTTGGAGTAAGTGTAGTTGGCATTGAACGTGAGTCCATGCGAGAAGCGCTTCGTCAGATTGAGCTGCAGACTGTCGTACCAGGTCTTCCCCAGAGGAGCGTTCGTGGGGCTGAGATTCGGTCCGGAAGAGGGTGGACCAAAGAACCCTGGTGCAAGGTATTGAGGAAACGGATAGAGCGACTGCAGAACGGTCTGGTTTCCGGGGAAGTTGCTATAGGGCAGGTTGACGCCACGCGCCGCCAGCGTCGAACGCTGCGCCGGGGTGAGGCTTCCGATCTGTGGAGTGAGCAGTGCGGCATCCGCCGGGTTGCCGACCGTGAACCCGTACTTGGTCAGAGTGCTAACCGAGATGGCGTTTGCGGCCGTTAAGGCGCTAGCCGGCCACCACACACCGCGATTCCCAACAAAGGAGGCTTCCAGGACCAGATTTCTGTTGAGCTCCCGCTGGATGCTGATGCTGTATTGATACTGCCGCGCGGGACGGTCAGAGTTCGGATCCAGGTAGGCCGGTGCGCCGACGACGGCGCCGATGCCCTGGCCTGCGTTGGGCGTAAGGTTCGGGAATATGGGATGCAGAGTCGAAGGAATTCCGCCCTGTAACTGGCCGACCCACTGTCCATATCCGGGCGTGCTGGTCGTATCGGTGTTGGCGGCGACGGTGCCACCCACGGAAACCGTGGCGGCGTAAACAACACCAAAGCCGCCGCGCACTACCGTCTTGGAGTTGATCTGGTAGGCCACTCCAATGCGTGGACCGATGGCGTAAGGATAGTTTTCGGCGAAGTGGCAGTTGCAGGTCGCTTCATAGATCTGCGCGCCTGGATGGCCGTCGGCGGACGGGTTGGGGGTCGTCGCGCTGAAGTTGGGGTTGAGGCCGTGCTCTTCACGTCCGTAAGTCGCGTAGTCCCAGCGCAGACCGTAGTCCAGGGTGAGTTTGCGCGTAACTTTCCACGTGTCCTGGAGGAACAGACCCATCTGCTTTTTTGTCCCGCTCACGCTGCCGGGCTGCTCGATGAAGAAATTGGTCGCGTCGCCTCGCAGGAAGGATGCGAAACCGAAACCATACACGCCCGTTGAAAACCCTCCCACGCCGTCCAGTGCCGTCTGCATGGTGGAGTTCGGGTCAAAGGTATACTGGCCGGTCGCGCCTGTGTAGGACGTAGCCGGATAGCGTTCCAAGCGCCACTCGCCGCCCGCCTTATAGGTGTGATTTCCGCGGACCCAGGTCGCACTGGCCACGCCGGAAGGCCGGCGCTCTTTGGAGGGACCTTGAACGAATGGCCCAAGGCTGTTCATGCCACCGGTTCCCGTGGTTGCCGCGCCGCCGAATCCCTGATTCGTCACGACAAAACGCGGGAACTGCCGGTTGATGATGGCGCCGTTCAGCCCGAGGCCGCCCGTGCAGGTCTGCGACAGCAGACCGCCGAACGACGGCGTGTTGGTGCAGGTCTGAGGCGCGGAAGCATTGTAATTGACCGTAGCCGCGGCCGTGTCGTTAAACTCCTGCTGGTACCAGCCCGCGCCGAAATGCAGCAGAATCGTGGGACTCAGCGTATAGTCCCAATTCAGGCGATAGGTTTTGGTGTAAATGAAGCTGGAGCGTGCGCCGGTGATCGGCGAAGGGAAACCTTCCGCGTTGCCGTTGGTCGCAGTGTAGGGCGCATCCATGAGAGTGCCGCCACCGTAGAACGACACGTGGTGCTTGGAACCGATGGACTGATCTCCCTTCACCGACGGGATCTTGGACCGCGTCTGGCTGAGGAACGGATTCTGGTAGTTCAGCCCGGCTTGGCCGCTGATGAAATTGGGGCCGACCGGTTTAGGAACCAAGTTTAGAATTCTCAAAGCGACTGGGTCGAACATCGAAGCCGGGATTTGGTTGTTCGGAAACGGATTGCGAACCTGGTACACGGTACCGATATTGCAGTTCGGTTGGACTCCCGAAGGGAGGGGAGCGCAGGTGACGGACTGGACATCCGTGGGATTGAAAATCGTACCGGACGGCAAGCTTCGACCCAGCGGATCGATGTAGGTCTTCCCGTTGATCTGGTAGGGATTCGATTGGCCGCCGCCAGGGCCGTTACCCGTGATCACTTGGGCAAAATTGCCGTTGCGATAGGCATCGGTAGGAACTGTGGGAGTCCCACCGGAAGCCGCAGGAATGGTTTGCACCATCACGTCCTCGCGGAACTCTTCGAAACTGAAGAACAAGAAGGTCTTGTTTCTGCCGTCGTAAACTTTCGGAATCCACAGCGGACCGCCGATGGTGCCGCTATAGTCGTGCCGTTTGGTGGGGGATCTCAGTCCCGTGTAGGGCTGGTAGGCATTGAGAACTTCGTTCGCCGCGAAGTCCGTGGCGGTTCCGTGGAGCTGATTGGTGCCGGACTTCATGGTCATATTGACCACTGCGCCGGCGGCGCCGTATTCCGCCGCGTAGTTGCTGGTTTGAACGGCCACTTCCTGAACGGCATCCACGCTGGCCTGCCCAATGGACGTATACCCAGCCAGAAATCCTTGATCGCCGGAAGTCTGGCCTTCGACACGAATTTGGAGCGATTTCATCGCGCCGAAAACCGAGTCCGGCATTCCGTTCACTACAAATCCGCCGTTGGCGCCATACTGAACGCCGGGCATCAGACGTGCCAGGGCCAAGGGATCGCGGAAACCTGAAGTGTTGTTGCTGAAGGTGCCGCCCGTAGCGAGAATCGGCAGTTCCGCCAGTTGCGTGGCGGTGACGTTATGCGTCAGATCGCCGGATTCGGTCTTAAGTAGCGATGCCTCGGCGGTGACCGTAACCGATTCCGTCTGCGAGCCTACCTCAAGCGGGATGTCAATGCGCATGATCTGCGCCGCAGCCAGATCCAGCCCCGAGCGCTTATAGGTTTTGAAGCCGGTTACTGTGACTGTCAAGTCGTATGAACCCACTGGCAGCTGCGGAACCGTGTAATTGCCCGTGGCAGTTGTTACGGTTTTAGAGACTTGCCCTGTGGCCGTGTTCTTAATCTCGATCGACGCATTGCCGACTACCGCGCCGCTAGGATCGGCTACTGTTCCGGTAATAGTACCCAAAGCGCCCTGCCCGAAAGCGAGGCAAGTAAATAGAATGACTAACAATACGAGCGAAATAAACTTCATGGTTCGTTTTCCCCTTAGCCTGACTACAGTGAATAACCAGGACTACGACTACAATCCCCTTGAAAACCCCTGGGTTTGCGGACAAACCCCGAAAGGTGTGCGCATGCACACTACGTGGAATGTTAACGTGATGGGTCCAGGGGGTCAATAACCGGAGTCGTTCACAGAGTCAAATTGGCGGCAAATTCTAATTGGGATGAGTGCCAACATGAAACACCCTTCATGATCGAACGCTCTTCAACGGCCAGATAGCTTCCACCTGATCTCCGCGGCAAGCATAGAGTGTGTTGTACAGATTCGTGGTGGGGTCGCAGTGGGGGGGAATGAATTCGAGGCGGCTGCCGAGCTTGGGCAAATCGTTCGCCATATCCACATAGCCGAATTCGTCTCCCCCCCAGCGGTATTTGGATCCGGGCAGATCCACTGCCTCGGGACCGTAGCCTCGGTCGGTGGCGAAAGCCTTGTATCCGCCATCGACGGTGACGAATCCAGCGTGATTCGCGCTGACGACCGTGGCCATGACGGTGAGCGCGGGCTCGAAGTCCAGACCTTCGCGGCGGTAGGCAAGGTCCATGAGCACGTACGATCCAGCCTGAAGTTCGGTGAGATCCGGCACCGCCGTATCGATATCCCAGGTCCCGGTGCTACCACCGGTGACGATCTCGGTCGAAAGGCCGCGACGCAGCATAATGCCGAGTGCGCGCGAAGCAACTCGGAAGGATTCCGCTGAGACGCGCTTGCGTTCTTCCAGCCCACCGGCGTGCGATCCCAGGACGGAGTACGCCTGGAGGCCCCGCAGTTCCAAATTTGCCGCTATATCCACGGCCTCGGCGATCTCTGCCGCGTCCTCCGGAGAACGAGCCCCGGTGCGATGATCGCCGACATCTAGGTCCACAAGGACATCCAGTTTCTTGCCAGCTGCGCCCGCGGCCTCGTCGTACCAGGCGACCTGCTGCGGATGGTCCACCACCACCATCGCGCCTGTTTTTACGATGCGGGCCATCTTCAGCGGATCGGCGACAGGAGAGGTCAGCAGCAATCCGGGAATCCCGGCGGCCGCCATCAGTTCGGCCTCGGCCACGGTGGCCACGCACACTCCGATTGCACCGGCGGCGACCTGGCGCTTGGCAATCTCCACGCATTTGTGCGCTTTCGCGTGCGGACGCAAGGACTTACCGGACTCCTTGATGCGGGCGGCCATGCGGGCGAGGTTCGCCTCGAACTTGTCCAGGTCCAGAAGGAGCGCGGGTGTGGGCAACTGCTGCTTGGTGAGCACCAGCCCATTATGCAAAATGCTATTCTCGATTCGTTGAAACTTGTGCAGTTGGAGGCCCCGTCAGAGCCGGCTCGGTCAGAGATAACTGACGCCGCGGCCCTTCAGAAAGAACTCGAAAGCCAGATCCAGGGCGAAGTCCGCTTCGACACGATCACGCGCGCGTTGTATTCCACCGACGCCAGCGTCTATATGATCCGTCCGCTGGGCGTGGCGATTCCCAAGAACCGCGAAGACGTCATCCGCATCGTCCAGATCTGCGGGCGCATGCGATGCCCTCTGACCATGCGCGGCGGTGGCACTTCGCAAGCCGGGCAGGCGATCGGCGAAGGCCTGCAAGTCGATATCTCGAAGTATTTCAACCGGGTCCTTGAGGTGAACGCGGAGGAGCGTTGGGCGCGGGTCGAACCGGGCGTGGTGCTCGATGAGCTGAACGCGCAACTTGCTCCGCTGGGCCTGCGCTTCGCGCCGGATATCTCGACCGCCAGCCGCGCGACCATCGGCGGCATGATGGCGAACAATTCCGCGGGCGCGCGCAGCGTCCTGTACGGCAAGACTATCGATCACGTGCTGGAGCAGACCGTGGTCCTCTCGGATGGCAGCATCGCCGAGTTCCGAGAAATCCCGCGGCATGCCGTCCCTCAAGGGGACGCCACCATGGAAGCCCGCTGCTACCAGACCGTGCTGCGTCTGGCGGCCGAGCATGCGGATGAGATCGACCGGCGCTATCCCAAGGTTCTGCGGCGTGTCGGCGGTTACAACCTGAACGATTTCGTGGATCAGGCCGCGCCCGTGAACCTAGCTAAGATGATGGTCGGTTCCGAGGGAACGTTGGGCGTGGTCCTCGAAGCCAAGCTTCGTTTGGTCCCGCTACCGAAGGCCAAGGCCGTGATGGTGATCGAGTTCGCCGATCTCCTCGAAGCCCTGTCCGCAGCGCCGGTGATTGTGAGCCACGGGCCGTCGGCAGTCGAGGTGATGGATCAGGCGATCCTCGATAACACCCGGCAAAACGCGAATCTCGATCGCATTCGGAAATCCTTCATTGAAGGCGATCCGGCCGCCACTCTGTGCGTCGAGTTTTACGGCGACAAGAAAGAAGACCTTCCGCCCAGGCTTGTCGCGTTGGAAGAAGATCTGCGCGCCCGCAAGCTTGGCTATCGCTATCACACCGATACGGATCCCGTTTCGCAGGCACGTATCTGGAGCCTTCGCGAAGCCGCACTGGGCCTTTCGATGGCGATGAAGGAAGACGCCAAGTCGATTTCCTTCGTCGAGGACACCGCGGTCGCGCCGGAAAAGCTCAGCGAGTACATCGGCCGGTTTTTGAAGATCGTGCACGAACACGGGACCACGGCCGGGGTCTATGCGCACGCTTCCGTGGGTTGTTTACATGTCCGGCCGGTCGTGAACATGAAGACCGAAGAGGGCGTCGCCAAGTTCGAAAGCCTGGCTAAGGCCGTGGCGAATCTGGTGCTCGAATTCGGCGGTGCGCTTTCGGGCGAGCATGGCGACGGCCTGGTCCGCGGTCCGTTCATGCGCCAGATGTTCGGCGACCGCTTGTACGAAGCCTTCCGCGAGATCAAACGAACTTTCGATCCGCACGGGATCTTCAATCCCGGCAAGATCGTCGATTCGCCGCCGCTCACCTCGAATCTTAGGTTCGGAGCCGGGTACAAAACGCCCAACCCGACCACGTGGTTCGACTATTCCGACTTCGGCGGATTCGGCGGGGCGGTCGAGATGTGCAGCGGAGTCGGAGCGTGCCGCAAGAAACTCTCCGGGACGATGTGCCCCTCTTACATGGCCACGCGCGACGAGAAAGACTCCACGCGCGGCCGGGCGAACACACTTCGCCTTGCCATGACGGGAAAGCTCGGCGAGTCCGGGCTGGGCGATCAGGGCGTTTATGATGTTCTCGACTTGTGCCTGGAATGCCGCGCCTGCAAAGCGGAGTGCCCGGTAGGAGTGGACGTAGCGCGATTCAAAAGCGAATTCCTCGCCGATTATTGGACTCGCCACGGCACGTCGCTGAGGGCGCGCGCTTTGGGTGGAATCGCCGACGCGTCCGTTTGGGGATCGCGCTTTGCACCTGTGTCGAACTGGGCCGCGCGCGCAGTCTCCGGCATGATCGGGATACACAGCAGCCGCAAGCTGCCCGAATGGAAGCGGCAGACGTTCGCGCGATGGCGCGCGGAGCGAAATAAAGCCGCTTCAGGCCCGCAACAAGTCACGCTCTTCAATGACACCTTCACCAATCATTACGATCCTGAAATCGGCATCGCCGCCGTGGAAGTTCTCGAGCGTGGCGGATGCTCCGTGGACGTGGTACGCCCCGGATGCTGCGGGCGTCCGCTCATCTCGCAAGGACTGCTCGAAGGCGCGCGGGCGCAGGCCGAGAAGATGGTGGAGGGATTATGGCCCATTGCCAACCGGGGCGGGAAAATACTCTTCCTTGAGCCGAGTTGCCTTTCCTCTCTGAAAGACGATGTTCCTTCGCTGCTCCGCGGCGAGCAGCAAGCCAGAGCCCGTACGATCGCCGCAGCGTGCATGCTCTTCGAAGAATTCGCGGCGGGGCTCGATCTCAAATTGAGTGCCGGGCCCCAGCGCGTTCTGCTCCACGGCCACTGCCACCAGAAATCGATGGGACTGCTGGATGCTTCGAAAGCCCTGCTCTCGACGATCCCCGGCGCTACCGTTGTCGACCTGGACGCGGGCTGCTGCGGGATGGCCGGTTCCTTCGGCTACACGCGCGAGCATTACGACGTTTCGGTCGCGATCGCCAACCGCAAGCTGCTTCCGGCGGTGAAGACGATGCAGCCCGGGGATGTGCTCGCCGCGCCGGGAACGTCGTGCCGCCACCAGGTCGCGGATCTCAGCGGCGTCACGGCGCAGCATCCCGCGGTGTTGATTCGCGAACTTATGAAGTAGAATGGCTCAACTTGTGACCGCGCACAGCCCCGAACCCGCGCAGACCCGTCCCACGCATGTGCGCCACATTGTCCTGGGGCTGACTGTGGCCGCCTACATGATTACCTATATGGATCGCCAGGTTCTGGCGACAACCCGGCCGGCGATCATGGAGGAACTGGGAATTTCGCTGACCGCCATGGGCTGGGTGACGTTCGCCTTTCGCATGGCGTACGCCTTGTTCCAGGTCCCAGGAGGCTGGCTGGGAGACACCATCGGAGCACGCCGCGCGCTGACCATGGTCGTGAGCTGGTGGAGCGCTTTCACCGCGCTCACCGCACTTGCCTGGAGCGCCGCATCGATGATCGTCATCCAGGTTTTCTTCGGATTGGGGGAAGCTGGTGCGTTTCCCATCGCCACGCGATCGCTTTCTCGTTGGATGCGGCCTACCGAACGCGGTTTCGCGCAAGGGATTACGCATGCAGGATCGCGCCTTGGCGGCGCCATCACGCCTCCGATTGTGGCTCTCCTGATCGTGCCGTTCTTTGGATGGCGCGCTGCATTTTACGCATTCGGAGTTCTGGGGGTGGTTTGGTCGTTCGTCTGGTACTTCTACTATCGCGACACGCCCGAGGAACATCACGGCGTGAACGATACCGAGCGCGAGTTGATCGCGGGCGGCGTCAAGCGCAAAGGTAAGGGCAAGGTTCCATGGAGTCAGATTCTGTCCCACGGGAACCTGTGGGTCCTGTCCGTGATGTATTTCTTCTACAACTACAACCTGAACGTGTATCAGGATTGGTTCCCCACCTACCTACGTCAATCCAAGGGCATGACGCTCGCGCAGATGGGAATCTACGCTAGTTTTCCCTTATTGGCGGGCGTGATCGGCGATTTGGCGGGCGGATGGTTCTCCGACATCGTGCTGCACCGCACCGGCAACGTCAATCTGGCGCGGCGCTGGGTGGCGATCGCGGGATTCCTGCTGTCGGCGGCCGCGACTGTGCCGGCCGTGCTTGCCCATGATCCCAAAGTATCGGTGGCGTGTTACTGCGTGGCGTTCTTCGGACTGGAGTGGACCGTCGGTATCTCCTGGGCGGTCACGCTCGATATCGGCGGCGACTATGCCGGTTCAGTTTCCGCCGTCATGAACATGCTCGGCAATATCGGCGGCGCGGTGGCGGCGACCGTGGTCACTTACACCGCTGCTCGATACGGCTGGAACGTGCCCTTCCTGATGACGGCCGGCCTGTGCCTGATCGCCGCTGTATTGTTTTTGAAGATCGACGCCAGCAGGAAGGTCTTTAGCTAGTCCAGCCGCCAGCCGCCGTCCCACGCGGATCAGCGGTTTCTCCACAAGGTAGTAGCTTACGATCGCCGCGGCCAGCGACACGAGCAAGTTCCACGGCCAGTGCCGCCACCATTGCGATGCCGGCTCCCAGCCAGGTGTCAGGAATAGTTCCTGCCAAAGATACAGGCTGTAGGAAATCCGGCCGAGCCATGCCAGCGGCCCCCAACTCAGCGCTTGGCTGATCCACCAGTGCGGATGCACCAGCGTCCCCGCGAGAATAACCGGAATCAGCAGCGCCACGCCGATGCTGGTGGCCGGGGAGTAGTAGCGGACACACAGGATCGCGAGCGCAACGGCTCCCAGCCAGTAGGGCAGGCGAGTCTGTCTTGCGAAATGCTCCCGTTCTTTCGCGCCATCCAGGAGAAACGCCACCAGGCAGCCCCACAGCAAGGCGTCCAGCCGAAGATCGGTCCGAAAGTGCGCCGGCACCTCTGGGAACAACGGCGTGGCCAACTGCGATTCGATCATGCGCCACACGCCGAAGCCCAGCGCGAGCCAGGCCGCCGTGTGCCGCGAACGCCGCGGTCCCAGTAGTGCCAAAAGTCCGGGCCAGATCAGGTAGAAATGCTCCTCCACCGCCAACGACCACAAGTGTCCCGTTCCGAATCCAGTGAGACGCGAGGGTACATAGTTGCGGAAGAACAGCAGGCTGGATACTACCTCCGTCGTCGACTTCGACAGCCCCGCTGTCGTATACACGGCCAGGAAGACAAAGACCGGTGGCAGGATGCGAAATGCTCGCCGCACGTAAAATTGCTGCAGGTGGAAACCGCCGGCGGACTTCCATTCTTCGAGCAGCAGGCGCGTGATCAGCAGGCCGCTTAGCCCAAAGAAGATGTCGACCCCAAACGCTCCATAGCGCGTGATGTCGGCCGCATAAGTGTCCTGGGAGGAGTAAAAGCCCTGGACCACGTGATGGACCAGCACCAAAGCGATGGCCACCGCGCGCCAGCCGTCCAGGAGTGGAATCCGCCTCATCCCCTTATTTATCGGTGGGATCCATCCGATAGAAGAGGGCCACCCGACCATGCCGAGAACCATCGCCATCGCGCTCTTATTCACCCTGCTGCTGGTACCGTCAGCTTGGTTCGCGTGGCAGAACCGGCACATGCCCCAGTTTGGGCAGGCCCACGACGACGCGATTTACTACATCGCGTCGAAATCGCTGGCCGATGGGCAGGGTTATCGCATCTCGAGCCTGCCGCAAACGCCGTATGAGACCAAGTATCCGCCGCTGCTGCCCTGGCTGATGACCATCCCGTGGCTCATTCAGCCCCGGTTTCCGGAGAACCTCACGATCGCGACGGCCATTCAGTGGGCCATGATCCCGCCGTTCTTGTGGTTATGTTTCGCTTGGTTTCGCCGCGCAGGACTATCAGAACCGTATCGGTGGCTGGCGGTGGCCGTGCTGGCGATTCAGCCCTATACCGTGATGTTCGCTGGAACCCTCGCTACCGAAACGCTATACGGGAGCTTCCTGTTAGCCTCCCTCATCGCGTTGGACAAAGCGCGGCAACAAGTCGACGGATCCCGTTGGGCTGCATTAGCGGGTCTGCTCGCGGGCATCGGATACCTGGGTCGCAGCGCCGGCGTGGTCGCGATCATCTCTGGTCCTATGGCATTTCTATTCTGGAGAAAGCGCCGCGAGGCCCTGGCGTTTTTGTTGGCCATGGTCCCGATGGTTGCGGGCTGGATGGTTTGGGCTCGGCTCCATCAATCACGGTCGACGGATTTCGTCAGCCTCTACAACACCAACTATCTCGGATTTCAGTTGGCCAACGTTCACTGGAACGATCTGGGCGCAGTCGTGTGGACCAATTTCGCGCACATGCTGTTCGAAATGGGCGCGCTCTTATTTCCGTTGGAGGACGCCTCGTTCTTCATGCAGCTGGTGCGCGACACCGTCGCTGTGGCCATCCTCTGGCGATTGTTCTGCCGCCGTCGCGATCCCGTTCTGCAACCGTACCTGTGGTTCGCCGCGCTCAGCATGGTGGAGCTGCTGGTCTGGCACTTTCCTCCCAACCTGCGGCTGATGTATCCGCTGATTCCTCTGTTCGCCGCCGGCTTGATCTGGGAGGGCCAGAACCTTGCCCAGATGATCCGGCGATCCCTGTCGCACGCCGATCGCAGCCAGCGGGTGGCCGCGTGGCTTATCGGTGGCGTGGCTGCTGGCGCCGCACTCTTTGGGCTCTGGACGCAGGTTTACATGACCTTTCGCGTACTGCCTGAACTGGCTCGCACCAACGAAAGCTATCGGGAAGAACGTGCCCAGGCGTACCGTTGGATCGGCCAGCATGTGGATGCGAATCTCAACGTGATGGCGCTGAATCCCGCCATCTATCTCTACACCGGCAGGCACACGGCGAGCACCGGCATTATGCCGATCGATTGGTACCGCCACGATCAGGCTCGCATGCTCGCGCCGTTTCGCGGAATTTCCGCGTTCGCTTCGGAGAACCATCTCGACTACATCTACATGCACGAATCCGACTACGGCGTTCTGATCCCTGACGCGCCTGAAGATGCTCGCGGCATAGTCGAATCCCATGCAGGACTCCGGCGAGTGTTTCAGAGTGGGCGCTCTTCCATTTTCCAGGTGGACCCGGCGGTATCTTCGGCTGCGCGCTAATTTCGGGCGCGCAGGCGCGCCAGCCACTGAAGCACTTTCGTGCGGGGAGACGTCTGGAGGTTGGGCTCCAGCGCCGCCAGACCCGGGTATGGCTTCATTCGGGCGTCTGGGAATTCGTAGATTCGCCAGGGTCCGATGCTCTCCCGGAAGGCTTCGGCGGGAAGCCGATTCACCGCCGGGCTGGACGCCGGCACAACGGCAAACCGGACTCCGTACGCGGCGAGAAGGTCGTTCTGCATATTCTCACCCCGATAGAAGGCGTCGGACAGCTTCATCTGGTCGGTGTAAGTGATGCTGAAGAAATCGTGGCTCGCGAAGCTCGGAAGCGGGATCGTGGCAACCCACGGCGCCAATTCCGGCGGGCTCAAAACCAAGTCCCTGCGATCCGCGTGGGTTTGAAGCCACTCCAAGAGCGTGCGCTCCGACGCGGGTCGAACGGCAGTGAGAAACCATTCCGGTTCGGCGCGCCTGCCATCGCTCCAAAGCTGCCGGTACACCAGAAAAAACGAGACGCCCGTAACAAGGACTACGCCCGCAAGAGCCGAGATCGCCATTCGCCGGTATCGGTGCAACACCGGCAGAAGCTGCGGATCCGACACAACCCGCTGGACCAGAAGGAAGCCGAGACAGTACACGAAGCCGTTAAACAAGTGCGACGGGAAAGAGATTCCTGGAATGAAGGCGAGCACGATGGTCGCCAGGAACCAGCTCTGCAGGACGCGGTCCTCCGGGCGAGACATCCGGAACCGGATCAGCAAAAGGTAGACGAGCAGGAAGAACGGAAGGCCGTAGTTTTCGGGAATCCAGAAGGCGTACATCGGATACCGGATGCGCTCGCCGACGTCTCTGAGCCACTCGGAGCTGATGCTCGCGAACACGTACGGCGCAGTCCCTAGCGCGCCGGCGGCAGCCACGCCGATCCACGTCTTGAAGCGGCCGCATTGCCACAGTGGGATCGCGGACGCAGCCACCATGACGTAGATCTCAAACGGGTGGAAGAACGCCGAAAAGAACGCCAGCGCCATAAGGATTCGGGCTTCGCGGAGTTGTCTATTCCTGACGTACACGGCCAGCACGGCCATAAATAGCAGCACAAAGGCAGTCCCGGCGCTGAGCGTCGGAGCCGCGACCAGACCCCCGCGAAATAGGCCGTCGGCACTGTTGTAGGTGTAGCTGACAATCCCCGAAAGTCCAAGTCCGAAGAGCAATAACGAGTGAAAGATCTTGCTGATGGTAAGAACCAGAAGCCACAGGGGCATGGCACAGGCGGAAGCCAGAAGCGCGTAGCCGGGATGCTCGGGACAGAACACGCGAACCGCATATATCAGGGCCATACCCGCCGCGATGTAGAGCACCAGGCTAAGCACCTGATACGCCGCCAAAGGAGGCAGGGGAATCCATCCTGCCACCAGAAATAGGGGCTGGAACGCCGCTGGCTCGCTGACCCAAGGGGCGTGGTAATTGGGGAGCAAGAAGCTTGTACGGCCGGCGGCCAGCCAAGTGACGTACTGCGGCAAATCCAGGCTGCGCAGTGCCCATGCGGGTTCATAGCCCGGGGGCGGCGCTAATACACCGGAAATCACCGCCACCTGCTGCAGGAAGAAGAGGAAAACTCCCAACGTCGCGCCGTACACCAGTTTCAGACGAGACTTGTTGGCTGCCGCAGGAGACTCTTTGAGTGTGACGTCCCGAGGCGCCGTTTCAGGACGGATCATCGCTTGTCTATCGGCTGCCCGGAATGAACACTTAAATCGCACCTTACTCCCCGTTCTTAAGCTTCTCAATTCAGCCTTCCTATGACCGAAGCAGCGCGTAGTCGTAAGGCAAAAAATACCGCTCCAAAATCGACATGGTTGGCCCGTTTGGGTCGATCAGTACCTCGGAATGCGAAGGACCATGACTGCGACTCATGCCGGTACTAGACACGGCGCCGGGTCTCCTCTTACGACTCAAATGAAAAAATATTCGTACCCTGCGATCTCGAACAGCTTTCGTTGGATAGGCTTAGCCGCCCTGCTGACATTAGGGCCGATCGACGCGGCGGATTTTTACGCTGCCCCCACAGGCCAGAGCTCCAACACCGGATCCATCTCTTCGCCATGGGATCTGCCGACGGCGCTGGCAGGCGCGGGAGGGCGCATTCATCCAGGCGACTCCGTTTGGCTGCGAGGCGGTACCTATATCCCTCCGAATTCCAACGGCTACAGCAGCACGGTGGCCGGCACGGTCTCGGCTCCGATCGTCATCCGCAACTATCAGGGAGAGCGGGCGACTCTCGATGGCCGGGGATGCGAGTACGTGCTCGCCGTCAATGGCGCTTATTCATGGTTCTGGGGCCTGGAGATCATGGACTCGAACCCCACGCGCTACATCAATCAGCCCGGCTCGTCCTCACCCAACGCGTTCGGAGTGGCTGTTTTCGCGCCGGGAGTGCGATTCATCAACAACATCGTGCATGACACCGCCGAAGGGTTTTCCGCCTATGCGGTGTCCAACGATTCCGTTTTCTACGGGAATCTGTCTTACTACAACGGCTGGGTCGGCACGGACCGGAATCACGGGCATGGCTTCTACATGCAGAACATCACCGGCACCAAGTTCCTGGTCGACAACTTTTCGTCGGACAACGCGGACGAGGGCTTCCAGATCTATGGCAGCGGCAGCGCCAACGTGGTCGGATTCCGGCTGTTCGGGAACGCGAGCTTCAATAATTCGTCGTGGCCTTACGAGAACTACCAATACAACTACATCATCGCGGGCGGCGCGCAGAGAAAGGATATCCAGGTCGACCAGAACTTCTCCTTCTTCACGCCCAGCGCCAACTATGGATTCAACACGTTCGGCCAGTACACCACGGGCGACGACATGACCGTCACCAACAACGTCTTCGCAGGAGGCGCGGGCGGCCCGGAAGTGAATTGCCAGGGTGGGCCCATCGTCTTCACCGGCAACAAAATTTACGTCCAGCCGGGCGGGCTGGATGAGATGCGGATGGAGCTGTGTCCCGGCCAGACCACGTCCGGTTGGACCTGGGACAACAACCAGTATTACGGGAAGACCAACTTCTATAACGACACGTCGATGGTCGATTTCGTTTCCTGGAAACTCTCCAGGGGGTTTGATGCGCACAGCACCATGAACACCAGTGCGCCTACCGGCAAGTGGATTTACGTTCGCCCCAACCAGTACGAATCGAAACGCGCGAACATCGTGATCTATAACTGGGACCTCTCGAGCGCCGTCCCTGTGGATCTATCGGGCGTGCTCGCAGCGGGCGATCCTTTCGTCATTCACGATACGCAGAATTTCTATGGCTCGCCGGTGGCCAGCGGAACCTACACGGGCGCGCCGATCTCGATTCCCATGACAGGCCTCACCAAGGCCACTCCCTCCGGGTTTGCAGCGCCCCCTCACACCGCGCCACTGTTTGGAACCTTCATCGTGACCAGTTCCAACAGCACCGCGGGAGTCTCCGTGTATGTCAGCCCGGGCACGGCCAACCTCGGTCCAAACCAGCAGCAACAGTTTTCAGCCACTGTACAAGGCAACACGAACCAGTCAGTGACCTGGTCGACGAGCGGGCCCGGCAGCATCTCTTCCACCGGTCTTTACACCGCGCCCGCGGCCATCTCCGGGACGCCCACAGTGACCGTAACCGCCACCAGCGTGGCCGACGCGACCAAATCGGCCAGCGCGACCATCAGTCTTTCCGGAGCAAGCGTCTCTGTCTCCATCTCGGTCTCGCCATCCAGCTCTTCTTTGCTGGGCGGCGGGCAGCAGCAGTTTTCCGCTACGGTGAGCGGGAGCACGAACCAGAGTGTCACCTGGTCGCTCAGCGGCACCGGGACTCTGGTGAATGGTCTGTACACGGCCCTCGCGAGCATTTCTTCGCAACAGAGTGCGACCATTACGGCCACCAGCGTAGCCGATCCGTCGAAATCCGCTCAGGCGACCATCACGCTAGTTCCAACGGGGCCGCCAACGTCCACGTGGGCGACACCTTCGCAGTCCGTCACGCTGTATGCGGAGGCGGAATCTGGTACGCGGATCGCGCCCATGGCGACTGCAACCGATGCGAATGCGAGCGGCGGCTCCTATGTAGCCACTCCCACCGGCAGCGCCGGATCGGTAGCATTCACCTTCAATGTGCCGGTAGCCGGAGCGTACGGCCTGTGGGGACGCGTTCTCGCGGTCGACTCCAGTGCGGATTCATTTATTGTGTCGGTGGATAACGGTACGACCGACATTTGGGATGTCGCGGAAGGCGTTTGGAGTCCCAATTGGCAATGGCGTCTGGCGGTAGGCCGCGGTCCTGCCGGAACCACGCCCGGCGCGATCAGCCCGCGCTTGTTCACACTTACCGCAGGCACCCACACATTCCTGATAGCGGGCCGCGATCCGAACACCAAGCTCGATCTGGTCGCGTTGACGAACGATCCTCGCGTAATCCCGGTGGTTCCGACGCCGACGCCGGCTCCCACGCCGACGCCAACTCCAACTCCGACTCCGACTCCCACGCCAACGCCAACGCCGACACCCACTCCGACCCCAACTTCGGGGCCGCTGCCGTCGGGCTTAATCGGTCGCTGGACCTTCGACGCCGCCGACACCAGCAGCACCCAGGCGTTCGATAAATCCGGCAATGGCTACACGGGTACGCTCGCGGGCTCCGTAACCCGGACTGCCGGGCAATTGGGCGACGCCTATGCGTTCGCGAACAATGGCTCGATCAACATGTACTACGCGCTTCAGGCCGAACTCAACAAGAATCTGACTCTGGCCGCGTGGATCAAAACGACCAATTCTACGCGCAGCGAAGCGCTCCTCTCCAAGTACGATACGGCCCTGGGCTACGGGTATATCTTGAGGACCACCGCGGCCGGCAAGGTGGAATTGGAAGTCGGCACATACAACGCCGCCGTGTACGGCAACAAGATCGCCACCGACACGACCAAGATCAATGACGGTCAGTGGCACCACGTCGCGGTTACGATCACGCTGAACAACAATGTGTCATTTTACGTGGATGGCGTCTCGACTTCCGTGTCGCCGCTCAAGGTGACGGGAGCGGGCAGCAACTATGCCTGGCTGCAGGTCGGCCAAGTTGGATACGCGCCGTTGGGGAACTACTTCAACGGCAGCATGGACGATGTGCAGATTTACAATCGGGCTCTGTCGGCCAGTGAGATCGCCGGCATAGTTACATCCAGTGGCGCGGTCGTCACGTCCACGCCCACTCCGGCCCCGACGCCCACGCCAACCCCAGCACCCGATCCGACACCAACGCCGACGCCGACTCCCACTCCGACCCCAACGCCCACACCGGCGCCGACGACCACGCCAACTCCCGGGACCACCCCAGCGGGCTTGATCGGAAGATGGACGTTCGATGCGGCCGACACCAACGGTACGCAGACATTCGACAAATCGGGGAATGGATACACGGGGACCATATCGGGTTCCGTGACGCGGACGGCCGGGGTCGTCAACGAAGCCTACACGTTCGCCACGAACGGTTCGATCAACATGTACTACGCTTCCCAAGCCGAGCTGAACAAGAACCTGACTCTGGCTGCGTGGATCAAGACGACTAATTCCACTCGCCCCGAGGCTTTCATCTCCAAATACGATGCGGCCCTGGGCTATGGCTATGTCTTGCGGACGACGGCCGCCGGCAAGCTGGAGTTGGAGGTCGGCACGTACAACGCTGCCGTGTACGGCCAGAAGATCGCAACCGATGCGGCCAAGATCAATGATGGGCAATGGCACCACGTCGCGGTCACGATAAGCCTGAACAGTAATGTTGCGTTCTATGTGGATGGCGCCTTAACCTCCGTATCTCCGATCAAGGTGACCGGGGCGGGCAGCAACTATGCCTGGCTGCTGGTTGGCCAAGCCGGATATGCGGGCTTAGGCAACTACTTCAACGGCAGCCTCGACGACGTGCAGATTTACAATCGAGCGCTGTCGGCCACTGAAATCGCCGGTTTGGCCGGCCACTAGGGCCGGTCGACTCATTCATGCCGCAGAGCGACGGTCGGATCCACCGATACCGCCCTGCGCGTTGGAATTACACTGGCGAGCACCGCGACGGCTACCAAGCCTGCGGACACTGCGATAAATGTGGTCGGGTCGGTAGGCTTGACGCCGTACAATTCATCGGCAATAAAACGGGTCAGGGCGAACGCGCCGGCGATTCCCAGAATCAGGCCGATGAATACCAGGATCAAGGCTTGCTTGACGACCAGCGTCATGACACTGGAAGACGTAGCGCCCAGCGCCATTCGAATTCCGATCTCGCGCGTGCGCTGCGTGACGGCGTAGGCCATCACGCCATAGATACCGACCGCCGCCAGGACCGCAGCAATCGCTCCGAACACCGAGAGCAACAGCATGTAAACGCGCTGCCCGCTGACCTGATCCCGCAGGTTTTGCTCCACCGTTTGGAGGTTACCAGCGGGCTTGCTCGGATCGATTTCCGCTACGGCGCTGCGAACGGCACCCGCGATGCCGGTCGGATTACCTCCAGTCCGGAGGATGAAGAACATCGCCGAACGATAGTTCCACGCCGGACCCAGCCAGCGTTGCGACTGCTGTACGTGAGGTAGGTAGACCACGGGTCCGGGCTGCTTTTGCGTCTGGTTCATACGCACGTCGCCGACCACACCCACGATTTCACGAGGTTGTTCGTCTGGAACAAAGTCGAAGGTAATACGCTGCCCGATCGGATTTTCGTTGGCCCACCAACGCTGCGCCATGGCTTTGCTGATGATCACGACCGGCGGGGCGGATGCCGTGTCGGACGCAGAAAAGTCCCGGCCCTGCAGCACGGGAATTCGCACCGTGGAAAAGTAGTTGGGCGTGATCGGCATATAGGATGCGTTCATCCCGCTGCCCTGAGGACCCGGTTCAGGCGCGGGACGCCCCTCGATCTTGAACTGCATCCCCATGGCGCCGGCAAAAGGCGGACGGGCGGCGCCGGCAGCGGAAATCACTCCTGGCAATCCCCGCACCCGCTCGAACAAACGGTCGTAAGTCAGCGCCACATTGGGGCTGATGTCCCAAAGCCCCACGCCGCGAAACTGCTTGCCCACGGGTTTCATCAGCTGGCTCTGAGGGAAGCGGAAATCGAAGGTGAGCAGACCTTTGGGATCGCCGCCCAGGTCGTTGCTCTCGATGCGCAAAAAGCTGTTCATCATCAGCCCGGCGCCGATCAGCAGAACCAGTGCGAGACCGATCTGCGCCGTCACCAGCGCCCCGCGGATTTTCTGTTTCGCCAAACCTTCCGATCCGCCACGTGTCGAGTCCTTGATCGCCGCGGAAAGATCGATTTTCGAGGTTTGCAGCGCTGGAACCAGGCCGAAGAAAAGTCCGGTTGCGATCGAAACCAGCGCCGTGAACCCCAGAACACGACCGCTCAACGTGACATCCGGCAACGATCCGGCCGGCAGGCTGCCGATGATCGCCTTGAGCCCACCCCAGGCGAAAATTCCGCCCAGCACGCCGCCGAAAATCGCCAGAAGAACACTTTCGGTAAGAAGCTGGCGGACGATCCGGCCACGGCCCGCGCCCAGCGAGGATCGTACAGCCATTTCGGTGCGACGCGACGCTGCGCGTGCCAGGAGCAACCCCGCCACATTGGCGCAAGCGATCAGCAGCACGAATCCCACGGCGCCCTGCAGGACGGTCAGGGGCTGTTTGAGGCCCTGATAAAACGCCCCCTGCATGGATTCCAGGCGAATCCCGTTGCCCTTGTTATAGGCAAACACCGTAACCAGGCCTTGGGCGATCGAATCCATCTCCGCTTGAGCCTGCTGGATCGAAACGCCAGGCTTCAGTCTCCCGGCGACAATCAGGAACGTTGCCGTGCTGGTCAACTGCTGGGGCGTGAAGCCGATCGGCGCCCAGAAGTCCGTGGTGCTGCTGGCGTAGTCGAAGCCTTTCGGCATCACGCCGATGATGGTGGTTTCCTGGTTATCCACCAGCACCTTCCGTCCGAGAATGTTGGGATCTCCCGAAAACCGGCGCTGCCAGAAGGGATAACTCAGGACCATCACCGGAGCAGGGTTCCCGTCCTGGTCTTCATCCTTGGTAAAAACGCGGCCCATCAAAGGCTGTACGCCCAGAACATCCCACATCGTGTAGGTGAAATGTTCGCCGTCCAGCCGCTCGGCGGGAGATCCGTCGCGTTCCGCGCCCAGGTTGCTGGGGAAGCCGTACAGTCCGCCGATCGATTGAAACGACTGATTGCGGTCTCTCCACGCAAGATAATTTCCGCCTGTCACGGAACTGCGAATACCAGGACGGTTCAGCGGCGCGGTCCACAAGACCACCAAACGATTCGCTTCCGGATAAGGGAGATCGCTCAGCAGGGTGGCGTTGATGATGCTGAAGATGGTCGCGTTAGCGCCGATGCCCAAACCCAGCGATAACGCCGCGATGATCGTGAATCCGGGCTTCTTGAGCAGCATCCGGAAGCCGTAGATGAGGTCCTGCCATAGTGTGCTCAAAGTTCCACCTCTTCACGCTGACCGCGCAAAACGGAGCGCGGCGCGATCAGTTCCTATTCCGTTTCACGGGGCGCGCCGCGCCCTTTGCGCTCTGCGCACTCCTGAAAAACGTACAAAGCAGCCTTCTTGTTGATACACAGACGGAACAGCGCGTGAAAAGTTCCGGCCGGGGACCACTTTAAGCACTTAAATGGCCGCACTTATCCCGGGCAATATCTGGCTACTGGAAATAAATGGGCTGGTTACTGTCCGTTCTTGGGATTTGGACTGTCCAGATTCAATGGCCAGATCCGGTCAATGGCAGCTTCACGGATCCGGCGGCGCCGGTGGCACGATCTTCAATCGCCACCCGCAGATCGCCCTTCCGGTCCCCCGCGATCACCAGTTGCTGGATGGTGTAGCCGTTGGCCAGCGATTCTCGCAAGCGCGGTTCGGTCAGAGTGATCTTGATGGACTCTTCGGTTCCGTTGGGTTTTGAGGCGGCGGGGAAATAGGTCGCCAACCGGATCAGTCCGACCCAGTTGTCTTTCTCCCTCTCCAGGTGCAACTCCTGGAGGTTGAAGGTCATAGTCAACTGGAAGATACCTGCGTGGCGTGGGTAGGGGTCCAGACGAGCTGACATGCCGATACCGGTGGACTCGAGCGGCGTCGCGAAAACTTCCTGGATAGCGCGCTGGTTTTCCTTTTCGGTAGCCGGCCGCAGGTCGGTAGCGTAGTAACCCTTGCGGTAGCGAAGATCCACGCCCTTGCGCGCAACTTTAACGGAAAGCGAATGATAGCTGCCATCGAGCTTGATATCGCCGGGGTAAAACCCGAGTGCGTAGGTGACCTCGGAATCTTCCACCGCGGTCTTCATGGCGCCGGCCAGATCACTGATGTTGTAAAAAGCATGGCCCCCGGTTCCGCCTGCGAACAGATTCATGGAATCGATACCGGGAGCGAGCAAGCCCGCGTTGTAGGGGTCGCGCGGGTCGATCGGGTAGACGGCAATGTTGGCGTCGTTTAGAGCGCGCACGGCCGCCCCGATCTCGCGGCTGAATTCCTTATGCTCGATCGTCGGTTTGCCATTATGCGAGCGTATGTCGGTGGTCTGCGCCGGAAAACTGGCGGAAATCCAGATCAGTTTCTTTCTTCCGGGAAGTCCTTGCAGGTGCTGCGCGATCAGCTCCAGCGCCTTGCCGGTGATCACCGCCCGGTTTACCTGCGCAGCGTCCTGCATTTCCTTGATCGAGTCGATATACATCGCATCGGTGATGGGGTCGCCCGAGTTCAAGGGTTCCGCCAACAGATCGTCTGCCAGATCGTCGGCGGTCTGATCGGCAGACGACTCCATGCCGTAGCGCCTCGCAGCCCGAATCAGGCGGTCCGGATCTTCCGTGAAGTCCTGAACCACGCGCAGAGTTTTCGCCAGCGTGTACAGCGCGAAATGATCGCCCCGATCGAGCGTTGCCAGGTATTTCAGGAGTTGCTGGCGCGCATAACCCTGGTCCCCGACCGCGGTGTTGAGCGTATCGAACAGAACGATGGTTGCGCCGGCCGGTTCCTGATCGCGCATGAAGAGCCGATTGGACACGGTACCCACGGGGAGCGTAAGGGGATCGGGGCGGGAACTTCGGGATGAAAGGATGTTGAAAGCCGCGACCTTCTGGGGCTTCCCGTTATCGAGGACTGTAAAATCGTCCCGATTCAGATCCGCGACGGCTTCGCCTTTGCTGTGGACCACAACGTCGACTTCCACCAGCCGGGTGTTGACGCGGACCACGGGCGTTTCCTGCGCGGCCATTCGAAATACGACGGCAGCGGCCACGCAGAACACAACAATCCATTTGACCACCATGCGATTATCCACATGGTAGCTCGTCGGCCTACGCCGCTTTCATCATCTCGTAGTGGGTTCGATACGCGCCGAACGTCGAGGTGATCGCGATCAGCATCCCGATCGCCCCAATCGCGACCGTAATAGCCAGCGAATATCCCACCATGTTGGGATTGTGGAACAAACGATCGTTAAACAATCCTGGCAGCAGCGGACCCAGGCTCCCGCCTCCCAGATTCAAGAGGAACAGATACAGAGCCGACACCTGCCCGCGCACCTGATTGGGGAAGATGTGCTGAAGTGCCGCGGTCGAAGTGCCCATGGCCAGCGCATCGAAGAACAGCGCCGGTGCAAGCAGCGCCAGCGTCCATTGGGGACTCGAGACCAGCGTCGCAACCGGCATCAAGAGCAGCGTTCCGATCGCGCTGATGACTGCGACCTTCAGGGGCCCTTCCGGCACACCGCGCTTCTGCCAGTAATCGCTCAGCCTGCCGCCGACGTACATTCCCGCGCAGCCGAACGTCAGCAGGATCGCGGCTAAAGCCCGCCCGGATTGCCCGGGAGACCAATGGTGCACGCGCTGGAAAAATGTGGGGATCCAGGCGAGCAGCCCGTAGGTGATCATCCCCTGGCACACCATGCCCAGCGAAATGCCGGCCACGGATTGCCACCGCATGCGGATCTGGGCGATACCCTCTCCGAAGCTGAGTTGCGTGGGGCTCCCGTCGGCGGAAGCCAACAGGTTGCGGCGAACCGGCTCGCGAATGGTCCACGCCAAGATCGCGAACAGCACTCCAGGCAGGCCCACGATCACGAAGGTCAGCCGCCAGGAAGCCATGGTCCCGAGCACCGGCACGGTGATGAATGGCGTGCGCGCCAGCATATCCACCGTGGTTCCGCCCACCAGTTGAGCCAGCGCCGAGCCGATAAACACGCCCATATAAAACACGCTGATCGCGGTCCCCAGTTTCTGCTTGGGGAAATAATCCGACAGCATCGAATACCCGGCCGGCGAAAGGCTGGCTTCGCCCACGCCCACGCCGATGCGCGTCAGAAACAGCAGGACGAAACTCTTGGCGACGCTGCTCATGGTGGTGAAAAAGCTCCACACCAGGATCCCCGCTACGATCAGGTTGCGGCGGTTGCTGCGGTCCGCGATGCGGCCGATCGGCAGGCCCATAAGGGTGTAGAACAGCGAGAATGCCAGGCCTTGCAGCAAGCCGATCTGCGTATCGCTTACGCCCAGATCGCGCTTGATGGACGGGACCAGCAGGCTCAGGATCGTGCGGTCGACGAAGGAGAGCGTGTAGACCGACGTGAGCGCGATCACCACCCACCAGGCGTACCCAAGGCTGGGTGTCGCTTCAGTTCCAGAACCGTCCCTCTTATGCTCTTCAGGCGCTGTGCGGGGTATCATCGTAAATTGCGGCTGCATGCAAGAGGGGGAACTACCCTGAAAATTACCCTCCTCCGCGCCGTATGAAAGCGTAACAGATTTCTGATGACTCAGCCCGTAACCCTATCCGCGCGTGACGGCGTGGGTGTGATCACCGTCGACAATCCGCCCGTGAACGCGCTCAGCCCGGGAGTACCTGAAGGCATTCGGACGGCTCTCGAAACAGCCGAACGAGACACATCGGTTCGCGCCATTGTGTTGATCTGCGCAGGCCGGACGTTCATCTCGGGCGCCGATATCAAGGAACTCGAAGAAGCCGCCCGGAACCCCGCTGCAGGTGGGCCGGATCTGCACCCTCTGCTGACCCGGATAGAGGATTGCGCCAAGCCCGTGATCATGGCGATCCACGGAATGGCTCTGGGCGGCGGCCTCGAGCTCGCCATGGCGGGACACTACCGCGTCGCGGTGGCGGATGCATCGCTGGGCGCGCCTGAGGTGAATCTCGGAATCATTCCCGGCGCTGAGGGCACGCAGCGTCTGCCGCGCCTGGTGGGCGTAGCCGCAGCCGTGGATATGTGCGTCTCGGGAAAACCCATCAAGGCGGCGCAAGCGTTGCAGATGGGTTTGATCGATCGCGTGATCACGTCTATTAACGCCGGTGACCTCCTGTCTGGCGCGGTCGCCTTCGCAAGCGAAGTCGCGGGCCAGCCGGTTCGAAAAACACGCGAGAGAAACGATAGGCTTGGGTCGGCTTCCGAGAACGCAGCCATTTTCGCGGCCGGACGGGCCCAGGCGGCCAAGATCCGGCGCAACCAGACGGCACCTCTGTTCGCGCTCGAGGCTTTGGAAGCCGCAACCACGCTTCCCTTCGACCAAGGTTGCAAGAAGGAGCGCGAAATCGTTCGCAAGGTTCTGGCGAGCGACCAAGCCAGGGCGATGATCCACATGTTCTTCGCCGAACGCGCCGTGGCGCGAGTACCTGGAATCCCCAAAGAGACCGCGACCTACCCGATTGCGAACGTCGGCATCATCGGCGCGGGCACAATGGGCGGCGGAATCGCGATGGCGTGCGCCAACGCCGGAATTTCCGTGTTGCTCAAGGAAACCGAACAGCCCGCGCTCGACCGCGGCATGGCTGCGATTCGCAAGAACTACGATAGTTCGGTCAAGAAGGGCCGCTTTTCGCAGGCAGTCATGGATCAGAGGATGGCTCTGATTCATCCGCAGCTGACTTACGACGGATTCGACAAGGCTGACTTGATCATCGAGGCGGTGTTCGAGAGCATGCCGCTCAAGAAGCAGATTTTCGGCGAGATCGACAAGATCGCTAAGCCGGACTGCGTGCTGGCCTCGAATACGTCGACGCTCGATATCGACGAGATCGCAGCCGCGACGTCGCGTCCGCAGATGGTGATCGGACTGCACTTCTTCAGCCCGGCGCACGTGATGCGGCTGGTGGAGATCGTACGCGGGAAGCACCCGAGCAACGAAGTGGTAGCGACGTCGCTGGCGATCGCCAAGAAGCTGGGCAAGGTCGGCGTGGTGGTGGGAAACTGTCGCGGCTTCGTCGGCAATCGCATGATGCTGCCGTACATGCGCGAGGCGCAATTCCTGGCGGAGGAAGGTTCCACCCCGGAACAAGTGGACAAAGCGCTCACCGATTTCGGCATGGCCATGGGGATCTTCGCCGTGGACGATATGGGCGGGATCGACCTCGCGTATCGCGTGAAGCAGGAGTACGCATACCTGCGGAAACCGGGGGAGCGCGTGCCGCTGGTGCTGGATAAACTCTACGAGATGGGCCGTTTGGGCCAGAAGCGCGGCATGGGCTGGTATCGCTATGACGAAAGTCGTACGCCGATTCCCGATCCCGAAGTGCACGCGCTGATCGAGAAGACCGCGAACGATGCTGGAATTGCGCGCCGCACGATCACACCCGAAGAGATCATCGAACGCTGCGTCTACATCATGATCAACGAAGGCGCGCGCATCCTGGAAGAAGGTCACGCGCAGCGCGCAGCCGATATCGACGTCATCTACTGCACCGGTTACGGATTCCCCGGGTATCGCGGCGGCCCCATGTGGTACGCCGACACAGTCGGCCTGAAGAAGGTCTACGCTCGCGTGCACGAGTTTCACAAGCAATACGGCCACCTGTGGGAGCCGGCGCCGTTGCTCAAGAAGTTGGCCGACGAAGGCAGTTCCTTCGCAGTATGGGACGCGGGCAAGGAAAAATGACCGCGGCGTCCACTCCTTTGCGCGACATTCGGTTCGGACCGCGCGATGTCACCATGACGCGCGACGCCAATGGAGTGATCTACGTGCGCCCGGTGCATCCGCTTGGGCACTATCCGGCGAAACTTACGGAGAAGCTGGACCACTGGGCGCAGAAAACTCCGGATCGCGTCTTCATGGGCCAAAGAGACGCCTCTGGGAACTGGCGTACGCTGACTTACGCGCAATTTCGCTCGGAGGCTCGCAATGTGGCTCAGGCGCTGCTGAATCGCAATCTTTCCTCGGAGCGCCCGATCGCGATTCTCTCCGGGAACGATCTGGAGCATGCCATACTCGGTTTCGCGGCATATTACGCGGGCATTCCTTACGCGCCGATTTCGACCGCATACTCGCTGGTATCCTCCGATTTCGGCAAGCTGCGCTACATTTTCGACTTGCTCACCCCGGGCTTGGTATTCGTCAACGGCGCCGCACCTTTTGCGAAAGCCCTGGAAGCAGTAATGCCGCGTGACGCAGAACTCGTCACGTCGTACTCGGTCTTCGCTGGAACGACAGCCACGGCCGATGTGGATCGCGCGCACGATCTGGTCACTCCCGATACTGTCGCGAAAATCCTTTTCACATCGGGCTCCACGGGCACGCCCAAGGGCGTCGAAAACACGCAAAGGATGCTCACCAGCAACCAGGAGATCGTCCGTAGCGTGCTCGGCTGGGTGGACGATGAACCGCCGGTGATCTGCGACTGGCTTCCCTGGAACCACACCTTCGGCGGCAATCATGATGTTGGGTTCGTTTTGTACAATGGCGGGTCGTTCTATATCGACGAAGGCCGTCCCACGCCCGCGGGGATGGCAGCCTCTGTCCGGAACCTGCATGACGTCGGTCCGAACGTGTATCTGAACGTGCCCAAGGGGTTCGAGGCGCTGATTCCGTTCCTGCAGGAGCGCCGCGATTTCCGCGAGCGCTTCTTCAGCCGCGTGAAAATGTTCTACTACGCTGGCGCAGGCTTGCTGCAACCGGTGTGGGACGAACTCGACCGGCTCGCCGTCGAAACCTGCGGCGAACGCATCATCATGTTCACCGGTCTCGGGTCGACGGAGACCGGTCCCGCCGCGTTGTTTCCCGGAAAGGACCTGCGCCGCGCCGGAGAAGTCGGCCTGCCTGCGCCCGGCGTGGAATTGAAGCTCGTTCCCGTCGGCGACAAGCTGGAAGCCCGGCTGCGCAGTCCCAGCGTCACTCCAGGCTACTGGCGCCAGCCCGATCTGACCCGTCTGGCGTTCGATGATGAAGGGTTCTATCGCATCGGCGATGCCCTGCGCTTTGTCGATCCCCAGGACATCATGCGCGGGTTCATATTCGACGGGCGCATCGTGGAGGACTTCAAGTTGTCCACGGGGACTTTTGTCAGCGCGGGGCCGATGCGCGGAAAGTTTCTGAGCCACTGCGCGCCGTACGCCCACGATGCAGTCATCGCGGGCCACGATCGGGATTTCGTTACGATCCTGGTGTTTCCAGCAATGGATGCCTGCCGCGAACTGGCGAAACTTCCGGCCACCGCGTCCGCCGCGGAGATTGTCGTGAGTCCCGCCGTTCGCGCTAAGTTTCAAGATTTGCTGAACGAGCTCGCGGCGGATGCGACCGGCAGCTCCAACCGCATCGCCCGCGCGATTCTCATGCCCGAGCCGCCCGCGATCGACGCCCACGAGGTCACCGACAAAGGGTCCATCAATCAGGGCGCAGTGCTGAAGAATCGGGCCGCGCTGGTGCTGGATTTATATTCGCCGCGTCCTTCGGCGCGCGTCATCTCAATACAAACCGCAATACAAACCGCAATACAAACCGCTATACAGACCGCCACACAGAAAGGTGCTTAAGTGAAAACCCAGAATCTGGTAGCCATCGATACGCACGTGCACGTGGAATCCGAAGTTGCCGATAACGCCGCCGGCGATGCCGCTCGCAAATACTTCGGCAACAGCGGGGTTTCTTACAGCCGCAAGGATCTGGCTGAGTATTACCGTTCCCGCAACATCGGATGCGTGGTGTTTTCGGTGGATGAGAAACTCACAGGCCGTCCGCCCGTGCCCAACGAAGAAGTGGCTGCCTTCGCCGCGGAGAACAGCGACTTCATGATCGCCTTCGCCAGCGTGAATCCCATGCGCGGGAAAGACGCCGTCGACGAGGCGCGCCGGCTGATCAAAGCGGGCGGAATTCGCGGGTTCAAGCTGCATCCTCCGTTGCAGCAGTTCCACGCCAATGACAAGGCCGCCTACCCGTTTTACGAAGTGGTGGCCGAAGCCAAGCTGCCGGTGATCTTTCACACCGGACACAGCGGGATCGGCACCAACATGCCGGGCGGCGGCGGAGTTCGCTTGAAGTACGGCAATCCGATGGACATGGACGACGTGGCGGTGGATTTCCCGGACATGCCGATCATCCTGGCGCATCCCTCGTTCCCCTGGCAGGACGAGGCGATTTCGGTTTGCCTGCACAAACCGCAGGTGTATATCGATCTCTCGGGATGGTCTCCGAAATACTTCTCGCCGGTGCTGATCCAGTACGCCAATACCCTGCTCAAGAAGAAAATGCTGTTTGGCTCGGATTATCCGCTGATTACGCCGGATCGCTGGATGGCGGACTTTGCTGCAATCAACATTAAAGATGAAGTTCGGCCCCTTATTCTGAAGGAAAACGCGGTGCGCTTGTTTGGGTTTGCATAACCAGGGAAGGGTCGGGCGGAATAACGGGGGACAGGCAGCTCTGTCCACTCCCGGGCTCGTGCACGAAGTCACAGGGTTACTCGAGGGGACAGAGTAGCCTGTCCCCATCTCCGGCTTGCGGTCGCGGAAATTCGTAGGCAGTCCCTAGTTTGCGCCATGATGGTCATAGATTGTCGCGAAAACTTCGCACCGCGGCCGGGTTGTTCCGGGACACCTTCGAACGGTGCATAAAGCACAATACGTCTCTGCTCTCGGCTGCCCTCGCCTTTTATGCACTGTTGTCGTTAGCGCCCGCGCTCTATTTCGTGGTGGCCGCGGCCGGAATGGTCATCGGCCGACGGGCGGCGCGCGGCGAGGTGATCGCCTGGTCCGACCAGATGCTCGGCTCCGGCGGAGCTCACTTCATCGGCGAAGTATTGGATCGTGGGGGCAGCGGGGGTTCGGTTGCGACCATCGCCGGGGTATTGTCTCTGGCTTACGGCGCCACTGTCGCCTTCGGCGCGCTACAGGACGCCCTGAACCTGATTTGGGAGGTCCCCCCGACCGAGCGCGGCTATATCAAGCAGTTCTTCGTCAAGCGGCTGGTGTCCTTTCTAGCAGTGATGATCGTAGGAGTGCTGCTTCTGGTCTCACTGCTAACCGACGCCATCACCGCCGCGGCCGGCAAGCTGATGCCGCAGTCCCTGCCCGCGACGGAGTTCCTGTTACAAGCCGCCAATTTCCTGGCCTCACTCATTTTGGTAACGGTATTGTTCGCATTGCTCTATCGCGTCCTGCCTGACACCTGGGTGGCTTGGCGCGATGTGTGGACCGGGGCGGCGATTACCGCGCTGCTGTTTTCGACTGGAAAAGCCCTGATCGGACTATATCTGAGGCACACCACCACCAGCACTCCGTTTGGGGCGGCCGGATCCGTCGTGATATTCCTGCTGTGGGTGTATTACTCAGCGCAGATTTTCCTGTTCGGCGCGGAGTTCAGCGAAGTCTATGCGGTGGCTCGGAGAGCTCGCGCTGCTTCTCTGCCCAACCCCACCTCGTAAAATAGAAGCACATGCCCACAGCCTACATTTGCGAAGGTGTCCGTACGCCCATCGGGCGCTATGGCGGAGCGCTGGCGACAGTCCGCACCGACGATCTGGCCGCGCATCCGCTTATCACGCTCAAACGGCGGTTTGCGAAGAGCGATTGGGAATCTATTGACGAGGTCTACTATGGCTGCGTGACCCAGGCCGGCGAGGACAATCGCAATGTCGCTCGCATGGCGTTGCTGTTGGCGGATCTGCCCATGAGCGTTCCGGGCGTCACGGTAAACCGCCTGTGCGCTTCGAGCATGGAGGCGGTAGCGGTAGCCGCTCGCGGGATTGGCACGGGCGAAATGTCGCTGGCGATTGCCGGTGGCGTCGAAAGTATGAGCCGCTCGCCCTGGGTGATGCCCAAGCCCTCTGCGGCGTTCCCGCGCGATCCGCAGATTTTCGATACCACGCTCGGCTGGCGCTTCGTGAACCCCTTGATGGAGGAGAAGTACGGCACCATTTCGATGGCCGAGACCGCGGAAAACGTCGCCGAAAAGTACAACGTCGATCGCGCTTCGCAGGATCGTTTCGCGCTGGCCTCGCAACAAAAGGCCGCGAAGGCCAAAGCTGCGGGGGTGTTCGCCGAAGAAATCGAGCCGGTGACCATCCCAGGCAAGAAAGGGTCGGCCGCCCCGGCGGCCGTGATACGTGACGACGAACATCCTCGCGCCGATACAACGCTCGAGGGCCTCGCCAAACTGCCCACGCCGTTTCGCAAAGGCGGCACGGTGACGGCGGGCAACGCATCGGGAATCAATGATGGCGCGGTGGCGATGTTCGTCGCCTCCGAACAAGCTGCCGCAAAATTCGGTCTGACGCCGGTCGCGCGATTCGTAGGAGCAGCGGCCGCCGGCGTCGATCCGAACTATATGGGGATCGGGCCCATTCCGGCGGTCCAGAAACTGCTGGCGCGCCTGAACCTCAAGATGGACGACGTCGACTTTCTGGAGCTGAACGAAGCCTTTGCCGCGCAGGCGCTGGCCTGCACCCGCGCATTCGGCCTACCGGACGACAGCGAAAAGGTGAACCCCAACGGGGGCGCGATTGCTCTCGGCCATCCGCTGGGGATGAGCGGAGGGCGGCTGATACTTACCGCCGCCATGAATTTGTCGCGGACGGGCGCGCGCCGGGCCATCGCCGCTATGTGCGTGGGAGTCGGCCAGGGGATGGCGGTGGCGCTAGAACGAGTCTGAGCTCCTCGCCCATTAGTGTGAGGCCAGCAGTTCCTGAATCTTGTTCTCGAGCGCCTTACCCGTAAGCCCGGTTGCAACGATTCGGTGGGAAGCGTCGAGAATAAAGGTCGCTCCTTTATTAGGGTCAACGTGATAACGCCTCGCCAGTCCGCGGGTATCCCCCATTAGGGGCCATCCAGGTAGTAAATCTTCAAACGCGTCTTGAATATGTTCGGGGTTGGGATCGGTGCTGATGAAGATAGCCGACACGTCCGATCGATTGAAACGCTGAGCCACGGTTATTCCGGACGTCAGTTGTCCGAACGAGGCGCCTTTCGGCGCCCAGAAAGTCACGAGAATGATCTTGCTCTGCATCCGGTCAAGGCCTATTACCTTGCCATCCATGCCGCGCCCCGAGAAGGATTCAAACACCGGGAGGTTTTCTGGAGCCGGGGCTGGAGACGGATTCTTGTCGCTCGCGGCCGGCTTGGGTGGCGCGGCCAGCAACCGGGCCTGAGCTTCAAGCGACGCCGCGCCAATTTCCTGCCGGTGGCGAACGAACGCCTCGATGGCCGGATGAGTTTCGCCCAGCACGTATCCTGTAACGCCCTGCGTCACGTCCTGGCCGGCCCGCCTCACCGTGACTCTGTAGCAAGTCTGCGGGCCTCCCGCCAGAGCCTGCGTTACGTCTACCTGATCCTCAACGCCCACCAAGCCCAGCTGGCGGTCATCGCCAGAGCAGCCCGAACGGAGCGCCTCCCCTTGCGGAGGCGGCTGAAACCATCCGAGCAAGAGAAATACGTATACGTGTATCATCGGCGGCTACTTGCTCAAGCGCAGAATCTGCGAAGAGAGGCGGAGGAAGGCCGTCCTCAATTCGTTCTTATCCGTGGAGTAGATATAGGTGCCCTGAGGCTGATCGGTGTAATTGACGCAGCCCGTGGTCGTGGCACAGGATGTGTACTTCGGCGGAGTATTGAATGCGTCCGCCGCGGGATCGTTGGCGACACGTTGCAGCAGCGTATGATCGATGGGCGCGACGCCAGTGGTGTTGCCACCCAGTCCGATAACGAACACGGTTGCGGCAATCAGGCCATTCGTACGCGCGCGGTAGGCGGCGTTATCGGTAGCATTCACCGCAGCCTTGTGGAAGTTCAACCAGGCGGTGTTCTGAGTGTTCGAGAACATCAGCTGTCCGTTGGTCATAGCGACAGATGAAATGTACGGGTTCGTACTTGGCAACACAGAATTTCCGTAGACATCCGTGGCCGGCAGCCACGTGCCTATGTCAGTGATCTTGTTGTAGTTGCCGGAGCCAGCGAAGGCGCAGCCAGAGACGCTGGACTCAACGTTGCCGAAGAGGCCCTCATTGGAGCTGGTGTGCCACGGGTTGCCCATGAGTCCGAAAGAGCCAGTGACTCCATTTACTGAGGTGGGATCGGTGGAGTAGATTGCGCCTATTGCACCTTTAGGGATGTCGGCGATGAACCCGTTCGGGCCCATTGCATGGCCGTTTAAACCGGGCCAGTCCTTTGCGGCGGCCGCATTCGCCCATCCCCCACCGGATTTGGTTTTGCCGCTGTTGTCCTGGCAACTCGAATTGGTGTCCAGGGCGTAGGTGCTCGTGGTGCTGTCCCAGAAATTCATGGTGAGCGTGTTAGGTAAGCCGTCGGTCTCCAGTAACAAAACGTTGAACGCGCCCGGCTGGTTCAGTTTGTAGAGCTCGTTGTAGCCGAGCGAAATCGCGCCTGCGGTACCCGTTCCACCGTTGCAGACAATATTGTCGATGGCGCCACTACCAGAGGTGATGCCGTCATTGTATCCGAGCGCGTTACGAAAGTCCGTGGTGGGTGGACTCGCGATGTAAGCGCCGTCGCTGAAGGTCACCAGGCCGATGCGGTCGCGGCCGACTTCAAACTGGCCTGTAAATAGCTTCGCGGACGCGATTAAATCGGGGCAAGAGCCGCTTTGATTCATCGAAAACGACCGGTCGAGGACCAGCATCATCACCGTATCGCGGCGCGATGCCGTGCCAGTAGCGGCCACAAGCGTACTGTTCATGTTGAACCACCGCATGAAGATGGTCGGCACCGTGGTGTTGGCGGACACCGCCACTGTCTGAAGATGCGGATTATTCGGGTCGTCTTGCACAGTGACCATGCTCTGATCCATTTGGGTATTGGAGGTGCCCCACAGCGTACTTGGGAAGTTGGCGTAGAACCAGTTCACGGCGTTCTGCTTCGCACTGGTCGCCTGGGCACTCGTGGTGGAGCCTAATGACAAAGCTCGCGCCGCTCCCAGCGCGGCGCCGTCGACGGCACCCTGCAGCCGGGCCTTGGTGTAGTAGAGCAGCGCCGCGTCGATGGATAAGCCGGCGCTGGGAATCAGCAGGACCATGGACGCCGTGCCCACAATCAATGAAACGCCTTTTTGCGCTAACCGCCGTCTTTGACTCGCCATAAGCTTGCTCCTAGAAGAAGTACCTTGCGTACACGCCGCTGCTGGTGTAGATACCCAGGTTGAAATTCATCGGATTCACGTAAGTCTCCACCGCATACACCGCACGTCCGTCGGTGAGCGGAGTGCGCCCGCCCGTGTTTACTTGCCAGAGGTTTTGCATGGCGGTCTGAGCGGCGCTCGGCAGCGCGCATCTGGAATCGGTTACGTAGCTCTGCACGATGCCGGAGGCAGTAATGACCGCTCCGGAAGCGGGGTCGCCGAAGGAACTGGGATTCGTGGTGGCGAGGGTCCCGTTGCCGAACTTAATTCGCTCGGTGAAAACGAATTTGTTGTGATTCGTACAGTTCGCCGCGCCCACGGCGACGCAGTTGCCGTCCGTGGTTGAGCCGATCCACATAATCTGGGTGACGGTTACCAAGACATCTCCGCTGTTGTTGGTGTTACTTTGCACGTTGTTGGTAAAGGAGGACCCGATTTGCAAGTTCAGCCCCCGCGCCAGCCGTTGCGCTACCTGTTGCATCCCATAGGACGAAAAGTCCGCTCCATGGATGTACATGTCCGTAAGATCGCGATCCATTTGGTTGGTCTGGATGCCGCGAACAATGCTGATACCGGTGACGAACGTGCCCAACAAAAGAGGGACCAGCACGGTTAACAGCAATCCGAACTCAATGAGTTCCTGTCCGCTTTGCCTGCGGCGGCTCCACGATAGAAGCCGGCTTATTCCCGCACCCGTCATTTTGGCGATCATCTGGTCACCGAAGTTGTCCCAGCTGGGTAGCCGCCGAGAATGTCCGAGGAATAAACCGCAATCGAGATCGGCGCCGTACTCCCTATGAAAGGAATACTTCCGCCAAAACTCCCGCTGAGAGGCGCGATCCAGGCGTAAGAGATGTTCTGCACCGAAACCTCCACCACATTTCCCGGAATATTTCCGCCGGATGCAATGGCGTTGTTTAGGTCCGTGGGGGCGTAGTAGTTCACGAAAATGTGCTGAGGGTTATCGGAGGTTTTCACGAAGTTCAGGGCGTACCGTTGGACAACCGCCCCGATAGAGGCATCCTGACCCTGCCCAGCCAAAGTCTGGAAGGTCACTGCGTACCGGCAGCCTTCGCGGACGGCATTCTGCAAGGTACTGCGGCGAAAAAGCATCAGGCTCATGTCCACAAACATCAGAATCATGGCGAAGGTCGGCAGCATGGTGAACACGCTTTCCACGATCACGTTGCCTGAAGATCTGCGCCTGCGGGACTCTGACGGTGTTCTGCCTCGGTTCATAGATAGCTCCAGTCCTCTATCGGCCTGGTCTTAGTTAAATAATAGGGAGCGGAAGCTGGGGAATCGATCAGGAGAATGACCGACAGACCGTAGGGTTTTCGCCTACGCGAACTCAGTATTTCTGTGTAGCTCTATGGCAACCAAAGGTTCTATGGGGTCGCTCCAGGTACTATCGGCTGACCGGCGGCGAAGGAAGAGGCCAGGAAGCTTCGTGCTTCGGAAAGTTCCAAATTACTAACGATATGCGGGCGCGAAGGATAAACGTGCATCTCGACGTCAGCCCCCAGGTTCCTGAGCACCTCGGCAGTCTGCCGCGTGCGCTCCTCCGGAATCCATTCGTCCATATCGCTCCCGGTGAGGAACACCCTTAGACCCTGGAGGGTCTTGCCGTTGGCTGGACTCCAGTGCGTTCCGGGCGGGCCCATCAGGCAGCCGCTGAAGACCACGATCGCCGCGCAGCAGCCCGGATGACGCAGCGCATACTCGACGGCGATGCAGGCACCTTGGGAAAAGCCGACGATGAAGAGCTGGTTTGGGCCCAGGCGGCCGCCTTCACTGGCGTCTTCAACCAGCCGGTGGCACCGCTCGACGGAACGCGTCAGAAAGGGCTCGTTTGATTCCAGCGGCTCCATGAACCGCCCCGGATACCAAAGGCCCTGATCCGCGTACGGCGCGATCCAGCGAGTGCCACCGATTTCAAGGCCCGTGGCCAGGTCGAGCATTTCCTGTTTGGTGCGGGAGCGGCCGTGGAGCAGAATTCCGGCGCGCTGCGCCAAGCCCCGCGGCTGGCCCGCCTCGCGCAGGCGGACCACCGGGGCACGAGTCGCCACCGACTAGTTCTTAGACTTATCGCCGCCGATAAACTCGGCCTTGCGACGCGAAACGCCGGCTGCGCTGGTATCGCCAGGGCCTGCATCGGGCAGGGTAGCTGCGGCGACCTTCTTGGCATCCTTCGGAATGTTCCCCTCGGGAACGCGAATGGGATCGAGCATCGCCATGATTTCAGCGCGCTTTTCCTCGAACCACGGCGGCAGCAGCATGTGCGTGCCCAGCTCCGATTCCGCTTCATCACGCGCGAAGGCGCCTTGGGCCGTGGCCGCGCACTCCACCAGAATCCCACCGGGGCAGCGGCAGTAAATCGAGTGGAAATAGTTGCGGTCCTTGATCTCCGAGCAATCGGTGTAGCCGAGCTCTTCGTAGATGCCCTTCTGCTCGGCCAGCTTTTCATCGCTTTCGAGATCCATCGCGACGTGGTGTGCCGTGCCGGCGCCGAATACCCAGCTCCCCGAAGGGCGGTCGGGTTCGTGCATCAAAGTGACGGTTCTGGCCGGGCCGCCGCCAGCCACTTCAAAGCGATGGAGGTTGCCTTCCGTGCCGGTCTTCTTAAAACCCAGTGCGTCCACGAAGAAGCGTTCGGTTTCGGAAACTTCCCGTACCGACAGCATGGGTCCGTGGAAGCCCTTCATGGCCACATCGCTGCTGACTTGGTCCGTAGTCCAGCCCTTGCGCTTGTCGGAATCGTCTTCGATCACTTCGATCTGCAATCCGGAGGGATGATTGAAGCGCAGATACTTCTGGCCGAAACGTTCCTTGACGCCCTCACTGGGCACCTTGTGGCGCTTCACATGCTCTTCCCAGAACTTTACGGATCCCTTGGGCACGGTATAGGCCGTGGATTGGATCTGGCCCGCGCCGGGCCGTCCTTTCACGCGGTTAAACGGGAAGGTCGTATAAACCGAGCCTGGTTCGCAGTCCGCGTTCGCATAATACAGATGATAGTGGGCATAGCGGCCGTCGAAAAGGACGGTCTGCTTGATGAGACGCTGTCCGCAGACCTGCGTCATAAAATCGATGTCTTCTTGGGCGCCACCGGCGCAAACAGTGATGTGATGTAATCCTCGTACTAAGGACATGTCCGTCCCTCCGGCGAGATTATAGCAAATCGTTTTCAACCCGCACGCACAACGGAGCCTACGGTCCTGTGCGTGCGCGAGATGTCCCGACGCCGGTTCCTGCCCTGCGATCTGGCATGTCAAAATAGAATCTCTGGCTCACATACTTTCACTCTCAGAAGCGATTCGCGAAACGGTTCGCGACGGCGATACGATCGCCTTGGAAGGGTTCACGCACCTGATTCCGTTCGCCGCCGGTCATGAGATCATTCGGCAGGGCAAGCGCGATCTCACGGTGATCCGCATGACCCCGGACCTGATCTACGATCAGCTCATCGGCGCCGGGTGCGTCAAGAAGATCGTCTTCTCCTGGGGCGGAAACCCGGGTGTCGGATCGCTGCACCGCTTGCGCGATGCGGTCGAGAACGGCTGGCCCCAGCCCATCGAGATCGAGGAACATGCGCACGCCGGCATGGCTGCGGCCTACAGTGCCGGCGCCTCGAACCTGCCGTTCGGGATGCTGCGCGGCTACGTCGGGACGGACCTGGTCAAGTACAACCAGCGCATCAAATTTATAGACTGCCCGTTTACCGGAGTGAAGCTGGCGGCGATTCCCGCACATAAACCGGACGTGACCGTGATCCATGCCCAGAAGGCCGACCGCAAAGGCAACGTTCTGATGTGGGGCGTGGTGGGCGTGCAGAAAGAAGCCGTGCTCGCGGCCAAGCGGGCCATCGTGACCGTGGAGGAGATCGTCGACGACCTGCATGCGCCGCCGAATTCGGTAGTGCTGCCATCGTGGGTCCTGAGCGCGGTGTGCGAAGTGAAAGGCGGGGCTTTCCCCTCCTACGCGCAGGGTTATTATCAGCGCGACAACGCGTTCTACAAAGCCTGGGACGTTGTCGCCCGGGACCGGGCGACGTTTCAAACCTGGATCGACCGGCACGTGCTCGGCACTAAAGATTTCGCGGAGTACAAACGGAGCCTGGAAGGGGCGACCAGCCATGCCTGACGCACCCTACACATCCGATGAAATGATGACCATCGCCGCGGCGCGCATGATCCGCAACGGCGTGACGCTGTTTGTCGGCATCGGGCTGCCGAGCGCAGCCGCCAACCTGGCGCGCCTGACCCATGCGCCCGACACCGTGCTGATCTACGAATCGGGGACCATCGGCGCAAAGCCTACGGTTCTGCCGCTGTCGATTGGCGATGGCGAGCTGTCGGAAACCGCCGACGCCGTAGTCTCGATTCCGGAGATATTTTCGTACTGGCTGCAAGGCGGGCGCATCGGGCTCGGATTCCTGGGCGCGGCGCAGATCGACAAGTACGCCAACATCAACAGCACCGTGATCGGCGATTACAACAAGCCCAAAGTCCGGCTGCCCGGATCGGGCGGCGCGCAGGAAATCGCCGGGTTCTGCGGGGAAGTGCTGATCACGCTGCGCCAAAACAACCGGGCCTTCGTCAAGAAGCTGGACTTTCTGACCTCTGGCGGGTATTTCGAGGGTGGCGACAGCCGTCAGAAACTCGGATTGCCGGGGAAGGGTCCAACCAACGTGATCACCGACCTGGGCATCCTTACTCCGGATCCCGAAACCAAGGAACTGACCTTGACCAGCCTGCATCCGGGCATCACCGTAGAGCAAGTGGTCGCCGCCACGGGATGGCCGTTAAAAGTGGCTCCGAAGCTGGGTGCCACCGCGGCTCCGACTGCTGCCGAGCTCAGCGTCCTGCGGGATTTGAACGAGCGAACGGCGCGGTCCCACGCGGGACAGGCTTAGAATGCTTACCCGCAGAGAGGCCCTGGCTATCATCGGCGCGGGCGCTGTCTTCGGGCAAAAATCCGCGCCGACCATCGATGATTTCTTTCGCGAGTTCACGGACGAGTGGGTTCGCAAGAATCCCAACCAGGCGACTTCCCTGCGCTATTTTACCGGCGAAGAACAAGACCGGCTGGAGCGCCAGCTTACCCCGCTAACGATCGCGTCCGCGCGCCAGCAGCTCCAGGTCGCCCGCAAAGGACTGGCCGAACTTCGCAAGTTCGACCCGGCCCGGATGACGGAAACGCAGCGAGTTTCCGCCGAGGTAATGAAATGGCAGCTGGAGATGGTGGTCGCCGAGGAGCCGTACTGGGACTACAGCTTCCCGCTGGAGCAGATGAACGGATGGAACGTATCCGCGGTGGAGCGGTTCACCGTCGCGCGTCCGATCTCGAAGCCCAGGGACGCCGAGAACTACCTCGCGGCGCTAGGGCAGGTGAGCGTCCGCATGGAGGAAGCCATCACCGAATCCCGCAGGCTCGCCGCGAAAAACGTCATTCCGCCGCGCTTTATCCTCGAAGCAACGATCAAGCAGATCCAGAGCTTCGTGGATCCGTCGCCGGGCCAGAATCCGTTCGTGGCGGCATTTGGGGACAAAATGAACGCGGTGGCTTCCATCCCCGCAGCGCAACGCGAGCAGCTTCGTGCGGAGGCTGAGAGAATCGTCGGCACGCAGATTTATCCCGCGTGGAAGAAGGCTGCCGCGACGCTTCAAGCCCAGCTTCCGCGTTCGACCAATAACGCAGGTCTGTGGCGGCTGAAGGGTGGACCCGAAGCGTACGCCTTCTTTCTGCGTCGTTACACCACTACGAACTTCACCGCGGACCAGATCCACGAAATCGGACTGCAGCAGGTGGCGCGCATCGAGACGCAGATGGACGCTCTATTGCGGAAACTAGGCCGCACGGCCGGGCCGGTGAAAGAGCGCATCGCCAAGCTCAAGCTCGATCTGCAATATCCCAATCCCACGTCGGAAGAGAGCCGCGCACAGATCATGCGCGACATTGACGGGATCATTCGTGACGCCGAAAAGCGCGCAGCACTATTGTTCGACCTGCGGCCGAAGGCGCCCGTGGTCGCGCAGCCATTCCCGCGGTTTCGCGAAACCAACGCCGCGGCCAACTACAATGCTCCGGCCCCCGATGGATCGCGCCCGGGAACGTTCCAGTTCCCGCGCCGCATCGAGTGGATGACCAGATTCGGACTGCGCAGCGTGGTCTATCACGAGACCGTTCCAGGGCACCATTTCCATATCGCCCTGCAGGTGGAGAATCGCGATCTGCCGCGCTTCATGCAGGTGCGCGCTCTGGGCGGGATATCGGCGATCACCGAAGGCTGGGGACTGTACGCCGAGCGCCTTGCCGCGGAATCCGGCTGGTATGGCGACGATATCGAGGGCCAGCTCGGCCAGCTGGATTACGAATTGATGCGGGCGCGGCGATTGGTGGTCGACACAGGCCTTCACGCCAAGCGCTGGACCCGCCAGCAAGCGATCGATTACGGAATTGAAGCAAGCGAAGTGGAACGCTACACCGTGTATCCAGGCCAGGCGTGCTCCTACATGATTGGCGAGCTGAAAATCCTGGAGCTTCGCGACAAAGCCCAAAAGGCACTCGGCAATCGTTTCGCGCTGCGGGAGTTTCACAACATCGTTCTGCGCGCCGGGAGCGTCCCGCTCCAAGTGCTCGAAAGTCAGGTCGACACGTACGTCGCCGCCAAAAATAATGTTGCTACCGTTCGTCTATGAAGCTCTTCCCTCTCGCGTGGTCTTCGGCGCGGGATCGCTTCAAAAGCTTCCGGAAGAAATCGACAGACTCGGCGCCACCAGAGCGCTGGTGCTGTGCACTCCGGAACAACGGGCGATCGGCGCCGATATCGTGGTGATGCTCGGCGCGCGATCCGCGGGCGTGTTCGACGGCGCCGTGATGCACGTGCCGGCCGAGGTTGCCGCTGCAGCGCGGGAACGAGCAACGCGCGTGGGAGCCGACTGCTGTGTGGCGATCGGCGGCGGATCGACCACGGGGCTCGCGAAAGCCATCGCCCTGACCGCGAAGCTGCCGATTCTCGCGATCCCGACCACCTACGCTGGATCGGAAATGACGCCGATCTGGGGGATCACCGAAGGCGGCGTCAAGAAGACGGGCCGTGATGTTCTGGTTCTGCCCAAGACGGTGATCTACGACCCGGTGCTGACGACATCGCTGCCCGTGGGGCTATCAGTTACCAGCGGGATCAACGCGATCGCCCACTGCGTGGAGGCGCTGTACTCGAAGGATGCCAATCCGATCATCTCGCTGATCGCCGAAGAGGGAATTCGTGCACTGGCCAGCGGGTTGCGCGAAGTGGTGAAGCAGCTGGGGAATATGGACGCCCGATCTCGAGCGCTTTACGGAGCATGGCTGGGAGGCGTGTCGCTGGGAGCGGTCGGAATGGCGTTGCATCACAAGCTGTGCCACACGCTGGGCGGAACGTTCAACCTGCCGCATGCGGAAACGCACACCGTGGTGCTGCCGCACGCGGTCGCGTACAATGCCGCGGCGGCGCCCGAAGCGATGGAGCGCATTGCACGCGCGCTGGGCGCCGACTCGGCCGCACAGGGATTGTACGACCTGGCTGCATCGCTGGGTGCGCCCGTCTCGCTCGAAGCTCTGGGAATGCGGCGCGAGCAACTGGATCAGGCCGCCGATCTCGCCGTTCAGAATCCGTACTACAATCCGCGTCCGGTCACGCGAGAAGGAATCCGTAGGCTACTCGAAGACGCGTTCGAAGGACGCCGGCCTGCCACGCCGGTCACTCGTAGCGTAGAGCCTCAATAGGATCGAGGAAGGCTGCCTTTCGCGCGGGATAGTAGCCGAAGAACACGCCCACGAGTGCGGAAAACGCGAACGCCATTACGATGGATCCGGTGCTCAATACTGTCGACCATTGCGCCACTCGGGAGATGATCATCGAGGTGACTACGCCCACACCAATTCCAAGGATCCCGCCTACCAGCGAAATCGCGACGGCCTCAACCAGAAACTGCAGAAGGATGTCTCCCGTGGTTGCGCCCACGGCTTGACGGAGCCCGATCTCGTGCGTCCGTTCCGTAACCGAGACCAGCATGATATTCATGATGCCGATGCCGCCGACCACCAACGAAACCGACGCGATCACGGCCAGCAGCAACGCCATGACACGGGCGGACGATTCCTGGGCGGCAAATACCTCCTCCAGATTGCGGATGGTGAAATCGTCCTCTTGAGCCGGTTGCAGATGATGCCGCTGGCGCAGCAGGGCTCGAACCTGGCTTAGCGCTGCCTGCATCGTGGAAGACGCTGTCGCTTGGACGATGATTGTGCCGACCGCGCCCGCACTGGCCTGACTCGCACCGAGAACGCGCTTCTTGGCCGTGGATAGCGGCATCAAGACGACGTCGTCCTGATCCTGGCCCGTGGGAGATTGTCCCTTGGGAGCGAGCTGCCCGATCACGGTGAGCGGAACATTGTGGATACGAACGATCTGGCCGACAGGATCGCCCCCCGGAAACAAGTTCGCGGCCACGGTCTTGCCGAGCAGCACCACTTTGTTGGCGGCTTCCACATCCTTAGAAGTAAACGCAACGCCGCGTTCCACACTAAGATCGCGGATCGTAAGAAACTCCGGGGTAACTCCCTGTATCGATGTAGCCCAGTTGTTGTTTCCGCCGATGACTTGTTGTCCCTGCCGTACTACCGGCGCCACCAGGCTGACAGCCGGACATTGGGTCGCGATCGCCCGGGCGTCGTCTTGGGTAAGGGATAAGGCGATACCGCTGCCGAGCCGAATCCCCGAGGTCGTGATGCTGCCGGGAAGCACCATAATGAGGTTGCTTCCCAGGCTCGCGATTTGCTGCTGGATCCGCGCCGTCGCGCCCGCGCCCACCGCGATCGTTGCGATTACGGCTGCGACGCCGATGATTACTCCCAGCATGGTCAGCGCTGCTCGAACCTTGTTCGTCCGCAAGGCGCCATAAGCGATCTGGAGGCTGGGAACGATGGGCGTCATAGCACGGCGACCTCTTCTTGGTGGCTGGCATCTTCAACCAGTGGCATCTCGATCAGTTCCCGGGCTGCGTCGCGCGGAACAGCGATCCTGCGGTCGTCCAGGATCCTGCCGTCGCGAAAACGGATGATGCGGCTCGCGTGTGCGGCGATGTCCGGCTCATGCGTCACCATCATCAGGGTGATCCCGGATTCGCGATTCAGCCGCTGGAAGATGGCCATGATTTCGATGCTCGTCCGGGAATCCAGAGCGCCGGTCGGTTCGTCGGCCAGGATGATTTCAGGACGGTTCACCAGCGCCCGGGCAATCGCCACGCGCTGCTGCTGGCCGCCGGAGAGCTGATTGGGATGATGATCCGCATATTCCGCCAGACCCATCATCTTGAGAGCGGCCAGCGCGCGTTGCCGCCGGTCCATTACAGGCCCACGCCAATACAGCATGGGTAGCTCCACATTGGCGAGCGCCGTGGTCCTCGGCAGCAGGTTGAAGTTCTGGAATACGAATCCAATCTTCTTGTTACGGAGCGCCGCGAGCTGATTGCGGGTCAGTCTCCCAACATCGAAACCGTCCAATAGGTACTTTCCCGAAGTGGGGCGATCCAGACAGCCAACTACGTTCAGGAAGGTCGACTTTCCGGAGCCCGACGGTCCCATTAGAGCCACAAACTCGCCTCGTTCGATCGTGAGCGTAATACCGCGCAAAGCCCGGACGACGACATCGCTGGTCCGATAGACCTTGGTCACCCCTTGTATTTGGATGAGCGCAGGCATGGGGGCTGTTTCAGAACCTCCTGGGAATGGCCGGCGCTCCAGGCGCAGGCGTAGCCGGCGTACTTGTGGTGATCCCGACGATCACTTGCTGGTTTGCGCTCAGGCCGCCTGCTTCGACAATTTCCGTGAAATTGCCATCGGTAATTCCCAGCTTCACGGGAACAGGCTTCACCTTCGATTCCGGAGCTGCGATGTAAACAGTAGCCGAGTTGCCAGCCTGCGGTTTGCTCGCGGAGGTGGGCCCTTCGATCAGCGATTCGGGAGGCCGAAAGCGCAGAGCGGCGTTCGGAACTTTCAAGACGTTCTCGGCGCGCTGCGTGAGGATCGTCACGTTTGCGGTCATGCCCGGGAACAGCTTCAAGTCGGGGTTCCCGACTTCGATCACGGCATCGTAGGTGATCACATTCTGCACGTTGATTGGAGCTTTTCGAATCTGGGCGACCCGGCCTTTGAACACGGTGGCAGGATACGCATCGACCGTGAATGTGGCTGGCTGGTCGACCGCCAGGCGGCCAACATCCGATTCGGCGATGTTCGTGTCCACCTGCATCTTGGTGAGGTCTTGCGCTATTTCGAAGATGGTGGGCGCCTGGAAGGAAGCCGCCACAGTCTGGCCCACGTCCATGCGCCGCGCGACCACGGTTCCATCCACAGGAGCGGTGATGCGAGTGTGCGCCAGGTCAATGCGACTCTGATTCAACGCGGCCAGGTTAAGCTCGACTTCAGCCTGGAACATAGTGACATTGGTGTACGCGGCTCGAACGGCGGCCTCTGCTGACTGGATATTGTGTTCGGCTGCATTGTGCTGTGCTTCGGCAGCCTGCAGCTCCGCGACAGCCTGATCATAGGTGGCTTGCGCCGTGTCCAGATCTTCTTTCGAAATGATTTTGCCGGCGAACATCTCCTTGCGCCGGGCAAGTTTCGCCTCGGCGTCGGACACCGCCACTTTGGCCTTGGCGATCGCCGCCTTCTGATTCACTTCCGCCGCTCGCGCACTGGACAGGTCCGCCTCAGCCTTTTGGGCGTCGGCGCGCGAGTTCTCGAGCGCAGCTTGCGAATGCCTCCAGCCTGCCTCCGCTTGTTTGACCTTGGATTGGAAGATCTCCGGGTCGATCAGTGCTACCAACTGGCCCGCTTTGACGCGAGTGTTGAAGTCGGCGTAGAGCGCCTTGATATTGCCCGACACTTGACTGCCCACCTGAACGGAAACCACAGCATTGCACGCGCCGGTAGCTGACACCGTGGATTCAATCGCGCCTCTCTGGATTTGCGCGAACTGGAATCTCGGGGCTTCGGTTCGGTTGGCGAACCTCCAAGCGAGTATTGCCGCCACCGCCACGATTCCGATGACAACCGCCGCGATCGCAAGCCGTTTCCGGGAGGGATCGGGCGTCGAGTCTACTTCCGGCGGGGGTGGGTTGTCGAAGCCTTCGTCCACCGACATTAATGCCGGTAGAGTTCCAGGAAGTTCGCTGATAGCCATGGATCTGGTCCTCGCTACCTTTAGGAGCACGCGGTGCACCGATGCTTGGCATCGTGTTTCCAGCAAGTTGCAATCTTCGAGTACGGCTCGTCTCGCGCACCTGGGCGAAATCACGCAGACCGCTTTTGGATTAGTCTGGAGATGGTGTGAAGTTATGAACCTGCTCATCCGCTGGATCATCACTAGCATTTCTCTGTTTATCGCGGCATGGCTAGTGCCAGGCATTCGTGTCCAATCCGAAGCGTGGACCATCTTCGCGGTCATGGCTATCATCCTCGGCTTGGTGAACGCGGTCATTCGCCCCGTCCTCAAACTTCTGTCGTGCCCCTTGATCATCCTCACACTCGGTCTATTCGTGCTGGTCATCAATGGATTCACCCTGTGGCTGGCCTCCGTCATCGCCGTGCGATGGTTTCACGTCGGATTCTACGTCGATGGTTTCTGGGCCGCGTTTCTAGGCGCGTTGATCGTGAGTCTGGTATCGGTGGTCCTCACCGCGCTCTTCGGCGACGAAAAACCACGACCGGAAAGATCCTAGTTCGAGTCCTCCGCTTCGCTGCGCAATAGGACCCAATTCGCTTGTGCTCTCTCGCGCAGGGCAGGTCCGACTGTGCGTTTCGCGCCTTTATAGCCGCGTTTTAGGTTCCGGCACTTCCCGTGCATGGTAATGAGCAGAGAGACCCAAAATGACAACGTCACCATTAAGCGCCACTTCCGGAATCCTGGATAGCCATGCCATGAAGTTCCTGGCCGGATGCCAGGGTCCCTGCATCACTGTTGTGGTTCCAGCTCATCACCCGGGCGCGCAGGAAGGTTCGCGTAAGGCTCTGGTTCACGCGCTAGTCCGCACGGCTGGTGAACAGATGAATCGGGGCAAGTTCGCGGGCCAGGCTGCGGAATTGCTGGCTCCACTCGAAGAAATCGCCCAAGAATCGGGCGTCAAGGCAGGCGGAGCCGGATTTGCGATCTTCCGCTCGCCCGAATACACGGCGCGATATTATCTGCCCGACACACCTGCAAAGAGCCCGGTGGAAAAATTGGTCATCGCCGACCACTTCTATCTGACGCCGTTCGTTGCCGATGCCTTCGCGCCACACGACTTTTTCGTGCTCGGATTGAGCATCAAGAAACTGCGGCTGTTCAGCTACGTGAACGGCGAGTGCAAGGAATTGCCGCTGCCGGCTGCCGTGCCTGCGAGCCTGGACGCCGCGGGCGGTTTCGACAAGCCCGACCACGATCTGGAGACCCGCTCCGCGAGCGGGCCATCTACCGGAATCATGCGTGGAGTTCGCGTCGGAACCCTTTCGGATCGCGAGAAGTTTCCGGAGTATCTCCACCATTTCTTCGAAATCGTCGACCGTGGATTGAAGCCGACATTGGACGGCAAGCCGCTCTTGCTGATGGGCGTCCACGAAGAGGTAACCGCTTACCGGCGAGCGGCAAAGCATGCCCACATTCTGAGTGCCGACTGTGTGGGCAGTATCGATGTGCTGACGCTACCGGATATCGAAACCCGCGCTGCGAAGGCATGCCGTGCACATCATCAACTGATCGGGGAACACATCCTCGCCGAGTATCAGGAAATGCCCGACCGCGGCCGGACCCTGGCCGATGTCCCCGCAGTGGTGCGGGCGGCCGGCGAAGGCAGAGTGCATCGTCTTTGCGTACGTACGGGAGCGCAAGTCATGGGGCCGAGCGGCGAAGATCTTGTGAATACGGCAGTCGCCGAGACGCTGCGCGCCGGCGGCGAGGTTTTCATGCTCCAGGAGAATAAGATGCCGGAGACCCTCCCGTTGGCCGCGATCCTGCGTTATTAAGCCGGTCTGGGGTGAGTCATGCGGAGCCAGTCGCCATGAAGCTGACAAAGATCTTACTGCCGGTGGATTTCTCCGAACAAGGAGATGGGGCCGCCCAACAAGCGGCGGCCCTGGCACGGCATTTCCACGCCGGGCTGATTCTGCTGCACGTGAATCCGATCCAGGTGGCGGCGCTGATGTTGCCCGAGGCGTTCAGCGGGCCGATCGATACGGGCTGGATCACGGCGCTCGAAGCGCAAGGGCGCAAGGAGCTGGATACCTATCGTCAGGCCGATCTGGCCGGAATCGATGTCCGGAAGATTGTCGTGACCGGCGATCCCGCCGCGAGCATCGTTGACTTGGCCCACCGCGAAAGGCCGGATCTGATCGTGATGCCGACGCACGGATACGGACCGTTTCGCAGATTCCTGCTTGGTTCGGTGGCCGCTAAGGTCCTGCATGATGTCGACGCTCCGGTGTGGACCGGCGCGCATCTGCAGAAGAGTTCGCAGCCGATGTGGAAGCGGATCGGTAAGGTGATGTGCGCGATCGATCTGAGAATGGCCGAGCCGGCCCTGCTATGGGCTCGTGACTTCGCCTCTGAATTCAAAGCCGAGCTGCTGATAGTGCACGCCGTGGAAGAGAAGCAGCCTGAGGGTTCGCCGGCGATAAGTGCAGCCCAGGCGAGCGAGTACATCCAGTGCCTGCAGCGGAAGCTCTCCATAGCAGGCGAGATTCTGATCGAGGAAGGAAATCCCGCGCAGGTGGTGCAAGCCGCGGCCAACCGGAGGAACGCCGATCTCGTTGTGATCGGACGCAGCCCGCGGGAAGGAGTTTCGGGGCGTTTACGGACGAACGCCTATTCGATTGTGCGTGATGCTCCGTGTCCGGTAGTTAGCGTTTGAGTGGATGCGGACGGTTTGTGCAGAGGAAGGAGAAGGTTATGCGTATCAAAACAGTCCCGGTGTTGGGTAGCTTGCTGCTGTTGGGAGGAATGTTGCTGGCAAGCAACTACGACAAACGGACGGAGATTACATTCAATGAACCGGTAATGATCGCCGGTGTTCCCGTGGTGACACTCGAACCCGGTAAATACGTGGTCCGGCTGATGAACCACGATCATAACCGGAATATCGTGCAAGTCTTCAACGAACGTGAGGATCACTTGTTCACTACGGTTCTAGCGCTTCCGAATTACCGGCTGTTCCCCAAAGACAAGACGACGTTCAGCTTCTGGGAAACCCCGAAAGGCAATCCGCCCGCCCTCAGGGCATGGTTCAGTGCCGGGGACAATTGGGGCCAGGAATTCGTCTATCCCAAGGGCCTGGCGGCGATCGTTGCGCGTGATGCCGGTCAGACGGTTCTAAGTTCACCGGCGGAAACCATCGCCGAGCTGGAAACCGCGCCCGTGACGCAGGTGACCAAGACTGGCGAGGAGCAACCGTTAGAGGAAGCCTACACTGCTCCGGCAGCCGAACCAGCTGCGGCAGAGCCTGCTCCGGTTGAAGTAGCTGTCGCCGAACCTGCGCCTGCGGCGGAACCAACCGCATTGCCGGCAACCGGCAGTCCCTTCTTCGCGATCGGACTGATCGGGTTGATGGCAGCTGCAGCCGGCCTGACGCTCCGGCGTCTCGCGTATCGCAAATCGTAAGTAGTTGTGAATCGTAGATCGTTTTGAGGAGTCATTGTCATGGTCGTGCGGGTCCGCCTTCAACCACTGTGGAAGCTGTTCCTGGGGGTTGTGGCGGACCTGCTGATTGTAGGGGGCGTCGCGGGAATGCTGGTGTGGCTCTGGGGCCTCTCAGACGGAGCCGTCTATCAGTACACCCAAGGCGCTCAGTTCACCCGGGAAGCCGCGGGCAGCGACTTCGGGATCGCTGGAAATAAAGCGGTCGCCGACGCGAGCCCGCGGTCCGGTTTTTCTAACTGGATCGCGCCGGTGCTGCCCAAGCCGGATCCTCTGCTGCTGGGCCGGCTCGAAATACCAAGCGTCCAACTTACGGTGATGATGCGCGAAGGCATCGATGAGAGTAGCCTTCGCAAGGCCGCTGGACATTTGCCTTCGAGCGCGCTCCCCGGCGAAGCCGGCAATGTCGTGGTGCTGGGCCATCGCGATACATTTTTCCGACCGCTGCGCGGCATCGCACAAGGGGACCCGATTCGCGTGAAAACACGGAGCGGTTCATTTCAATACGTGGTTGACTCGATCCAGGTTGTCCCGCCGGAGCAGTCGCTCTCATTTCAAGAAGACATGCCCGCCAAGTCTCTTACTTTGATCACTTGCTTTCCTTTTGACTACGTGGGACCGGCCCCGCGTCGCTTTATCGTCCGAGCGCGGATGCTTTCGAAAGTGAACGATTCTGAATTGGACCCGCCCGTGCATGCAGCATCTGCGGAGACCAGTCCACTGGAGAGAATGCAATGAAAGTCCTGATGGCCACCGACGGATCGAAACACGCCGCTCGCGCGCTTACGACAGCCTGCCGCATCCTATCGCCCCAAGACCGCGAAATCGATTTATTGTGTGTGGCGCCGAGCCTCGGGCCGAAGCACCACCTGCACCAAGCGAAGCTTTGCCGCCGCGCCAAGCGCATCCTGGAAGCCGCCCGGGCGGCCTTGAGCGCCGAAGGCATCAGTGCCAAACCGATCGTCGAAGCCGGCACTCCGGCACGAGTGTTGGTCGCTGCTTCTCTCAACTACGATGTTACCGTGGTAGGTGCGCAGAGCCACAAGAATCGATCTCCGGTGGGCCTGGGCCCCGTCACCAGCCGCGTGGCGGAACATGCCAACAGCAACGTTCTGATCGGGCGGGATCTCCACAACGACGAGGGACTCAAGATTCTGGCGCCAGTGGACGGGTCGGAAGGATCCGTGCAGGCGCTCGATACGATGGCGGCTCTGGTGGACCTTTCCGCCGCCGATGTCACGTTAGTCCACGTTGTGGAAACGCCCTGGCTGCACGTCGGCCCCGATCAGGAGTGGATCGGGTACGAGGAAGAGAAGGAAGAAGAGATTGACGCCCAGGCGCAGTTCGAGCGCGAGTTCGAAGCCGAGGGCGATGACATTCTCGAGAGTGCCCGTGCCCGACTGCCCGTCCGGACCACGGTGAACACGCTGATCTATCGCGGAGTCCCGGCCGACGAGATTCTCGGCGAAGCCGAAACCGGCGACTATGACCTGGTGGTCATCGGCGCTAGCGGCGCGGCGGATCTCAAGCACCAGATCCTGGGGAGTGTTTCGAGCAAGGTAGCCTGGAACGCGCCGTGTTCGGTGTTGCTGGTACGGGGCAAGGGCTAAAAGGCTCAGACCGATAGAGTGTGGCCGGCGGTCACTTCGACGTCCAGGCCCGGGCCTGTAATCAGCGTGTTGTGAATCAGGCATGCTTTCACCGCACGCAAGAGTCCCTGCTGGTGGCGTTCGTCGATTCCCGGAACGTTCACATCAACACGAAATGAGGCAAGACGCGCAGGGTTCGTGCCTTTTGCCGCAGAAACGCGAATTTCCAGATCCGTCGCATCGAGCGAACGGGCGTGCAGGTACTCCACCGCATAGTGGCCCGCACATGCGCCCAGAGAGGCGAGGAGCAGTTCAGGGGGCGTGGGCCCGGCGTCCATACCACCTCCGGCGACGGGCTGGTCTGTCACGATCCGATGCGCACCGACAATCGTCTCAAACTTCTTTCCATTCAGGTATCGAGTGTAGCTGGTCATTTGCTCTTAATAGAGCAGTGGAAGGGCCAAACAGATGCATGGCAGTGCTATAAGGGACTGAAATGGTCGAAGATCCATCGAAACCGATACCGGAGCGGCGGGCGCCACTGGACGTCTTCTTCCGGCCGCGCAACGTGGCCGTCATTGGTGCAACAGAGGACCAGACGGGCGTGGGCCGCTCGCTGGTATCGAATCTCAAGCAGACTTCTTTCGGTGGAACCGTGTATCCGGTAAATCCCAAACACTCGGAGGTGTTGGGACTGCGCTGCTACCCAAGCATCCATGAAATCCCGGAGCATGTCGATTTGGCAGTCATCGCGACGCCGGCCCGAACCGTCCCTGGAATCATCGGCGAGTGTGCGGCTGCGGGTGTCGAAGGCGCCATCATTATCTCGGCTGGATTCAAGGAAATCGGTGAGAAGGGCGCTGCACTGGAGCGGGAAATTCTCGCCGAGGTAAGGAAGAGCAAACTGCGTATCGTCGGGCCCAACTGCCTCGGCATCATGAGCCCGCTCCACGGTTTGAACGCGACGTTCGCCAGCTCGATGGCGCGCCCCGGGCACCTGGGGTTCATCAGTCAGAGCGGCGCTTTGTGCACGGCCATTCTGGACTGGAGCCAGCGTGAACTGGTCGGATTCAGCGCGTTTGTATCCGTCGGCTCCATGCTCGACGTGGAATGGGCAGATCTGATTCAGTACCTCGGCGACGATCCGGAAACCCGCAGCATCGTGATCTACATGGAGTCCATCGGCGACGCCCGTGCGTTCCTGTCGGCGGCACGGGAGGTCGCGTTATCGAAACCGATCATCGTGATCAAGCCAGGGCGAACGGCCGCCGCCGCGAAGGCGGCCGCGTCCCACACCGGGGCGCTGACCGGACAGGACGAAGTCCTCGATGCGGCGTTTCGGCGGTGCGGGGTGGTGCGCGTAAACACGATCGCCGAACTTTTCTATCTCTCCGAGGCGCTGGACAAGCAGCCGCGTCCAAAAGGCCCGCGCCTGACGATCGTCACGAATGCCGGCGGACCTGCCGTTCTGGCCACCGACGCGTTACTCTCCGAGGGCGGCCAGCTGGCGGAACTTGCTCCGGGCACGATCGAGCAATTGAGCGGATTCCTTCCGCGCCACTGGAGCCATCAGAATCCCATCGACATCATTGGCGACGCCAACGCGGAGCGCTACTCCAAAACCATCGATGTTGCCGTCAAGGATCCTGGCACGGATGGCCTGCTCGTCATCCTGGCTCCCACGGGATTGGCCGACGCTTCGGCCATCGCGGAACAGTTGACACGCTACGCCAAGCTTCCTGGCAAGCCGGTGATCGCGAGTTGGATGGGCGGCCGTGACATCGCAAAAGCCGAAGCGATTCTCAATCAAGCCGGCATCCCCACCTACGGCTACTCCGATGCGGCGGCACGCGTGTTCGACTTGATGTGGAGTTACAGTGCCAACCTCAAGGCGTTGTACGAAACGCCGGAAGCGTTCGATACCGAAGAGACCGCGGCGCGTGCGAAAGCCACCGAGCTGATCAACGGCATTCGCGCGAAGGGCCGGACACTTCTGACCGAGGCCGAATCGAAGAAGCTGCTCGCGATCTATGGCATTCCTACTGTCGCGACTGAAATCGCGACCACGGCGGATCAGGCCGCGGAAGCAGCGGGGCGCATCGGATATCCGGTAGTCCTCAAACTTCATTCCGAGACGATCACGCATAAGACCGATGTCGGCGGCGTGCAACTTAATCTCTTGAGCGAAGCCGCTGTGCGAACGGCGTACCAGAGCATCCAGGAGTCGGTCACACGCGCGGCGGGCGCGGAACATTTTCTTGGAGTAACCGTCCAGCCGATGGTGCGTCCGGAAGGCTACGAGCTGATCCTCGGGTCGAGCATCGATGCGCAATTCGGGCCGGTTCTGCTCTTCGGAAGTGGAGGCCAGTTGGTCGAGATTTATAAGGACCGAGCGCTGGGCTTGCCTCCTCTGAACACCACTCTGGCGCGCCTGCTCATGGAGAGGACCAAGATCTTTTCGGCGTTCGGAGGCGTTCGTGGACGCAAACCCGTGGACCTGATCGAACTCGAAAAGCTGCTGGTGCGGTTCAGCTATCTGGTGATGGAACAAAAGTGGATCAAGGAAATCGACATCAACCCGCTGCTCGCGTCCGCGGACGGATTGCTGGCGCTCGATGCCCGCGTAGTTCTGCATGCCCAAGACGTCGTCGATCCTCCATTGCCGGCTATACGACCATATCCGGTCCAGTACGTTAAGCCGTGGCGTTTTGAAGACGGGATGGAAGTGATCATTCGCCCCATTCGTCCCGAAGATGAACGCATGGTTGTCACGTTCCACGCCAATCTCTCCGAGCGCAGCATTTATCAACGATACTTTCACCTGCTCTCGCTGGACCAGCGAGTTTCTCATGACCGGCTGCTGCGAGTCTGCTTTGGCGATTACAACCGCGAGATCGCCCTGGTGGCCGAGCACCGCGATCCGGCTGCAAACGAGCCCGAAATTCTCGCTATCGGCAGGTTGAGCAAGGCGCATCTCGAAAATGAGGCGGAACTGGCGGTCTTGATCACCGATGAAAATCAGGGTCGTGGCCTGGGAACCGAGCTCTCGCGGCGCCTGATCGAGATCGCGAGAGACGAGAAGCTGGACCGTGTGACGGTCGAGATCCTGGGAGGCACCCGTCAGATGATCGAGGTTTGCCGAATCCTGGGATTCGATTTGAATCGTGTCGAAGACGGCGTGGTCCACGGGGTGCTCACGCTGTGACGAGCCATTCCCAGCGGATCACCCGGCTTTCCCAAACCTGGATCGCACTGCTTTCCGCCGCCTGCATTCTTGCCCATCTGTGCCTGCACTACTGGATCCACGCTCGCGCCGGTATTTCCGAGATCCCACTGTATGTGGCTGTTGCGGCGGCAGGACTACCGTTGCTCTGGAGGTTAGGACAGCGCCTGATTCACTTGGAATTTGGTTCGGATCTTCTCGCCGGGCTGTCTATCGTCGCCGCAGCAGTCACTGGCCAGTACCTGGTGGGCGCGATCATCATCCTGATGCTCTCTGGTGGGGGCGCGCTCGAATCGTACGCCACGGAGCGGGCCAACTCGGTTCTGGGCGCGTTGCACAAGCGGACGCCCAGGATCGCACATCGCAGGACGGCTTCCGGCCAGCTCGACATTCCTCTCGACGCGGTGAGAGTCGGCGACGCGATCGTCATTCTGCCGCATGAGATCGCACCCGTGGATGGGACGGTGATCGAAGGCCACGGCCGCATGGACGAGTCCTATCTCACCGGCGAGCCTTTCGAAATCTCCAAGGCTCCCGGATCCGCCGTCATCTCCGGCGCGATCAACAAAGAACAAATGTTGGTGATGGAGGCATCCAAGCTCCCGGCGGATTCCCGGCACGCTCAGATTGTCCGGCTGCTGCAGGAAACCGAAGCCAATCGCCCCCGGATGCGGAGACTCGGCGACAAGCTTGCCGCGTGGTACACGCCGGTCGCGGCCATTACCGCACTGGGCGCCTGGTGGTGGAGCGGCGATCCACTCCGATTTCTGGCCGTTGTCGTGATTGCGACCCCCTGTCCGCTGCTGATCGCCATTCCCGTAGCGATCATCAGCGCGATTTCCCTGGCCGCCAAACGGGGCATCATCCTCAAAAATCCCGCGGCCCTGGAGCAGATCGACAACTGCCGCACGCTGATTTTCGACAAGACGGGTACCTTGACCTACGGTAAGCCGGTGCTGACCGATGTCCTGTGCGCCGAAGGATTCTCGCGCGAGGACATCCTGTCTAAGGCGGCGAGCCTGGAGCAATATTCCAAGCACCCTCTCGCCGTCGCCGTGTTGAACGCAGCGCGGGATGCGAGCCAGCCGATCGCGCAGGCGAGCCAGATCAGTGAGAAGCCGGGTGCCGGGTTGGTCGGGACCGTGGACGGCGTGCAGATCCGGATCACGGGGCGCTCGCAGGTGCCGGGAATCGCTCTGCCGGAGGCCGCCACCGGGTTGGAGTGCATCGTGCTGTTCAATGAGCGACTCGCCGCAGTCCTCCGTTTTCGCGACACGCCGCGCGAGGAGAGCCGTCCATTCATCGCTCATCTGAAGTCGAGACACGGTGCCAGACACGTAGTGTTGCTTTCCGGCGATCGCGAGGAGGAAGTCCGTTACTTAGCAGGCCAAGTGGGGATCGGCGAGATTCACTTCAGCAAGAGTCCCGAAGACAAGGTGGCTATAGTCGCCGCGGCCACGAAGCAGGATCGAACCGTGTTTGTGGGCGACGGAATCAACGACGCACCCGCGATGCTGATGGCCACCGTGGGGATCGCGCTTGGAACGAACAGCGACATCACCTCGGAGGCGGCGGCGGCAGTGATCCTGGATTCGTCTCTCGAAAAGACGGATGAGCTGATCCACATCAGCCGCCGGATGCGCCGGATCGCGCTAGAAAGCGCAGTGGGAGGCATGGTCCTGAGCATGGTTGGGATGGGGTTCGCCGCCGTGGGATGGCTATCGCCAGTGGCCGGCGCCGTAGCCCAGGAGGCGATCGACATCGCGGCCGTGCTGAACGCCTTGCGCGTCGCCTTTTACTATCGGCGGCTGGCGGATTTCTAGGTTAGCCGGCGTTCGTCCGGTTGGTCATGCGCGTGCTAGTTAAAGGGCATGGAAAACGTACGAACCATCGATCCCGAGCGGGGCGAACGAGACACGATTTGCTCGCGCTGCGGCGTGCCCGCGGAATGGATTTTTACCGATAGCGAGAAAACCAGGGTCGAAGTGACCTGCCCGGACTGCGGCAAGTTCGAAATGCTGCGGACCGAGTTCGACCAGGCTGAGTCGGAGATCGTCGACCTGGGCGAGCGGGAGTGACCGGCCGCGCAAGGTGACGAGCAACGACCAAATCGCGCGGAAACTCAACGAGCTGGCGAATTTGCTGGAGGCGCAAGGCGCTAATCCGTTTCGTGTGAACGCGTACCGGCACGGAGCCATGGCCGTCGCCGGCCTTCCGGAGCCCGTTGCCGATTTATACGCGCGCGAAGGCCTCGAAGGACTGGAGCGAGTTCCCGCCATCGGCCATCGGTTGGCGATCGCCGTCCGTAGTTTGGTCGAAACAGGCCGGTTGCCGATGCTGGAACACATGCGCGGTGAGATCGATCCCGTCCTGCTTCTCCAGTCGGTACCGGGAATCGGCCGAATTCAGGCGGAGCGGCTGCATCACGACCTGGGAATCGACACTCTGGAAGAGCTGGAAGCCGCGGCGCACGATGGCCGCCTCGCAAGCTTGGCAGGCTTCGGGGCGAAGAGAGTCGCGGGGATCGTGGATTCACTGGCGTCGCGGCTCGGCCGCGTGCGCCAACCCGACCGTGGTCCCACAAGACAGGCGCCCGTCGAGGAATTGCTGGATGTAGACCGGGAGTATCGCGAGGCCGCGCAGGCCGGAACGCTTCCCACCATCGCCCCGCGGCGGTTCAATCCAAAGAAGAAGGCTTGGCTGCCGATTCTACACACCCAGCGAGGCGACCGGCACTACACAGCGCTGTTCTCCAACACGGCGCGGGCGCATCAGCTGGGTATGACGCACGATTGGGTCATTCTCTACCAGGACCGCGAATCGGGCTCGCACCAGTGCACCGTGATTACCAGCCGTCATGGGCCACTAGAAGGCCAACGGATCGTTCGCGGCCGAGAGGCCGAATGCCAGGAGTATTTCGAGCGACTCAATCCTCGCGCACGCCGCGGAACGGCATCTTGAACTTGCGGGCGATCTCCGGCCAGAACTCGCGCAGCACGTCGAATCCCATGTCCTGAAGCACGACGAAAGCACCGTTACGCGCCGCCGCGGCCACGCCTGGCTGGTTGCCTGGATGGTAGAGATTGTTGAGCGCCACTGAACTTCCCGTGGCGAGCCACTCCGTGTAGTTGAACATCAGCTTTCCGTTGTCGCGGTGCGCCACCACGGTGTGACTCATAGCGTGCAGCAGGCGCGCCCGTGTACTGCCGTGCGCCATGCGGTAGTAACGCGGGTCTTCGAAAAAGACCGTCGGATAAAGAAAGTCTCCAAAGAATCGCGATGCGGTTTGACCGGCGAAATTCGCAGCGAAACGCCGGCCATACCCGGATCCGCCTTGTCCGAAGGAAGGGTCCCGGTTGGAGGCCTGATCCAGCCCGGCATTGAATCCAGCGGCGAATACGGAAATCGGATCGCCGCTATCGTGCAGGAACAGCAGGAACTTCGCGCCTGGCTCCAGCGAACACAACACAGCACCGGGCTTGTACCGGGGTGGGTGCACTGCCTTGCGCTCCAACTTCCGCCCGAATGTGCCGACCACCTTTGCGAACGGGCCGTCGTAGTCTTCCCAACTAACCAGGGGAGGCGGCTGCACGCAGGACGTCAAAGGTTTTGCCCCGTCCTCCGTGGGCGAGGCGGGTTGCGCCGCCTGCCCCCACATCACCCCAGTCCCAATCAGGAAAAGGGCACCAATGCGCCGCCCATACATTTAACGCCCCGGGATTTCGAGTTTCTTGCCCAGCCGTTCCATCCGATCTTTGGTCTTTCCGTAGTCTACGAAGTCCGCAACCATTCCCGCCAAGTCGGTGGCATAGTCGGCATTCGCTTGCAGGAAGTCCTTGTAATCGTCAGTGAAGAGCCGCTTGGGTTGCGCGTTGATGCGCTCGATAATCGCCGAAGTGTACCCCTCCAGCTCGTCCAGATACGGCACGATCCGGTCGATCGCCGTCTTTTGCCAGGGCGCAGCGGCACTCCTCGCATCCTTCAGCTTGGCTTCGTGCTTCTCCAGGGCATTGACGTGGTCCTTGATCTGGTTAATCGCCATGGCATGGCTTTCCCAGCTAACGTTCATCCGAGTGAAGCCTTCCATCGCTACCGCGTCTTCCTTTATTTGAAGCGCCATGGTTTTCGCTTCGGAGAGCAATTTGGCGACGTGTTCGGAATCCGGAACAACGGCCGCATTGGCGGCGCCCGCCCACCCGGCCAGCAAAATCGCCGGAGTCCCTATCCAGAATCTTAGTGTGCGCATATTTCCTTCCTTTCTTATCAAGTGCTTACCCGAGACTGTGCATTTTGCTCTCCACGAGTAAGTCAACCTATATCATTGACAGGATTGGCAGGCAAGAGGGAGTACACCTGGCGTTGGGCGAAATCCCCCAACGAACTGCGTGGGAAAAGCCCGCCGGCCCTGTTAAACTGGGGGAACCGCCCGACTAACACACAGAGGTACAGGCTTTGCGTATTTTCGTTGTTGCCCTGCTTGCGATTCTTCCCCTAATAGCAGTATCCGGTACAGCCCCAGCGATTCAGGACGGTCATCTGCGTCTCTACCATACGCATACCGGAGAACATCTGGATATCGTGTATCGCCACGGCGATACCTACATTCCCGAGGCGCTCCAGAAGCTCGACCATTTCCTGCGAGACCACCGCACTGGAGAGGTGCATCACTACGACCCGCGGGTCTTCGACGTTCTGAGGGATGCCGCGCAGGCCGTAGGACGCGCGGATGCCGAGATTCACATCATCTGCGGCTATCGAACGCCCAGGAGCAACGAATTTCTCCGGACCCACACGGTGGGTGTGGCCAAGAATAGCCTGCATATGCAGGCCGAGGCAATCGATATCCGTCTACCCGGCACGTCGACCTTGAAATTTCGGAATGCGGCGCTGGCTCTCGGACGCGGCGGCGTAGGATATTACCCCGCTTCGGACTTCATTCACGTGGATGTGGGCCGGGTTCGTCACTGGTAGCCTGATCCGCGGGCTGGTCTCCAGCCAGTTCTTGTTCGAGTGCGGCGTCCTGGCCGTAAATATCCTCGAAGAAGTGAACCTCGCCGTTCTCCCCGACCATGGCGGTTACGTAAATCGTCCTTACCGGAATCGGGTGCTTAAGTTTCACGGAGGTGGATTCGGTCCCTTCCATGGTCTCCTCGATTCGCTCCCGTGGCCAGCCGGATTCCTCGCTTAACACCCACTCCGCTAGGTCCGTGGCCCTTTCCAGGCGAATGCAGCCGTGGCTGAAATCGCGGCGCGCCCTGGCGAATAGCGATTTCGCGGGCGTATCGTGCATGTAAACGTCATATTCATTCGGGAACACGAACTTCACCAGTCCCAGCGAATTCTTGGGCCCTCGCCGCTGGCGCAAGTGAAGCTTGCCCGAGCGAAGTTGCGCCAACAACGTGTCTGAGACCTCATCCTGCTCCACCACCTCCCCTTTCGATGTGACCAGCTCGAAATCGTTCTTCGAGATGTAGGAGGGATCTCGTTTGATGTGCGGCACCAGCTCCTTACGTTGAATACTGAGCGGCACATTCCAATAGGGACGGAAGAGGACAGAATCCAGTTCTGAGGACAAGAGCGGAGTCTGGAGCCCGCGCGCCCGCCCGATCACGATCTTCATTTCGAGCGCGGGCTGGTGTCCGGTATCGAATGCGCGCAGGCGGAATTCAGGAAGATTCAGCAGGATCGCTCGACGCGAGGGATCGTAGGGCAGCTGGCCCCAGCGTTCCAAGGCCAGTTCCAGCTGTCGAACGCGGAAGCTTAGCGGCGTGTTCAGTTGCGCCAGCGTCGCTTTACCAAGGCGCCCATCGGGTTCGAGCCCGTGACGCGTTTGGAATCGCTTGACGGCGGCCACGAGCGTGGCGTCATACACATCTGCATCGCCGGGAATGCCGCCCACAGGAAGATCCCCGAGCAGTGAGAGCAAGCGACGCACACGAGGTACACCGGTATAGTGCGCTCCCGGTTCCACGGGTTTCTTGGTCGCTGGCAGGATCTCGCCGTCGTCCTGATCCGCCAGAACTCGATAACGCTCCAGCGCACTTAGCGTGCGCCCGTACTCATCCGATGTCGACCCGTCCGCTGCTTGCGCCTGAAGCGAGGCAGCACCGGCCATTGTGACCATACCCAGAATCAACCGGCCTAGATACTGCGAGGTCACATCCATACGAGAGCACGGGAAAGGCCACGATAAGTCGCGTGTATGCACCCTTGCCGAAATTGTCTGGGTCTTTTGGCACAGCCTGCACGCCACCGTGCTGGGTTCCAGCCCTAAAGTCCTACCTTTCAAGGCCCAGTTGGTTTGGCAGATTGCGTGCTTCTACAGCCGCAGCTCAGAAAGGGAGTGACCATGAACACGAAAATTACCAGCATCGATTCGGGAATCAGACGGCGCAAAGCCTCCCTCGAGTCCAAGCTCAACGACTTGCTCCAGCTCGCGGGAGACCGGGAGAGTCTCGAGATCCAACCGATGGCGGACCCCATCGATCAAGTGCGGTCGAGCACCGACCGTGACATGGCCGTCGAAACCCTGAACCAGCAGGCGCGTTCGATTCACGATATCCGCTCCGCGCTGGACCGGATCGATGAGGGCAGCTACGGCTGGTGTGAACGCTGCGAAGAACCGATTCCGGCCAAGCGTCTGGACGCGCTCCCTTGGGCGCGCATGTGCGTGAAATGCCAGTCCGAGACGGAAGCGGAAGCACAGCAGGGCCGGACATTTCACACCGCAGCCTAAGCGGCACACCGCCGCCTAAGCGCATCGCCCACGGCACCGAGTTCGGTACGCTGGTGCTCTGGAGGAGCTTCCATGACGGAACCGCGACGGCATGTCTTAATCTGGGTGGCACCCGAGTTCTTGAAATCCTCGGGGATGATTCAACTCTTTACGGAAGCTTCCATCTTTCTTCCTCCCCAGAACGACCTGGATGAGTACATCCGCTCCGCCGAAGCGGCCGGAGGCTTTGCCATGACGGGCAGCCTTGCAGAGGCGAATCATGGCGCCGGCATTTGGATTTCTCCCGTCAACGTTCCCGGACTCGAGTTGATGATTCCCTGGCATCTCGTCAAGAGCGTCGTGACGGCCGAGAGTACGCAATCCTCCAAGGCATTCGGTCTTATGAGTGAGCTGGCTCAGTCCGGCGCGGCGGCCAAAAAGCAGCGGGGGCGCCAGCCGCAGTAACGTAAAGTAGCTGGATTACCCCACATTCCCGCATGGCCACCTACCAAATCGATTCACAGCATACCGGTGCGCACTTCAAAGTCCGGCATATGATGATCTCGAACGTAAAGGGCGAGTTCAGCCACATCACTGGCTCCGCCGAGTTCGATCCTTCGAACCTGTCTGCCTCTCACGTGGAAGCAACCATCGACTCCGCGACCGTGAACACGCGTGAAGCCCAACGTGACAGCCACCTCAGGAGTCATGATTTCCTGGACGTAGCCAGATATCCGAAGATCACCTTCCGTTCGGCCAAGATCGTTTCTACCGGAGAAGATAGCTTCGACGTTATCGGCGAACTGACGATCCGCGACGTCACGCGTGAGGTAACCCTTCAGGTGGAATCCGTCACACCGGAGATTAAAGATCCTGACGGACTGTTGAGGCTCGGGGCAAGCGCCAGCACGCGGATCGCTCGTAAAGATTTCGGACTCACCTGGAATGCCGTGCTCGAGAGCGGCGGGTTCGTGGTGGGCGACGAAGTCGATATTACGATCGACGTCGAACTGGTCCGCAAGGCGGAATGATCGTCATGCCGGAACTGGGGCGGGAAATCATGGAGCGGTACCTCACCGAGGTATTCAAGGCTCCCGTCTCCGTCCTCAGCATGATCCCGCTCGGCGAGAACACCGGGACGGAATCGATCAAGACCTACGGCTACGGCAAGCCTGTCCGTATCGACTATCAGATCGCCGGAGGAAGCAGGGGCAGCGCTGTGTTTCACACCATGAGCCCGAGTCCCTTTGGACACGAGCACATGTCGGACCGGGCACAGAGCTTACTGTGGGCACATCGAGCTTTCAATTCCTTGCCAGGCCACGTTCGTTCCCTGGACGTGGGAGCCTTCCAATCCGACTCGACGCTGATTTCCCTGGGCAAGGCCGATGAATTTTGTCTGTTGACGGAATACGCAGAGGGCGAGGGCTACAATCGGGATCTGGAACGGATCCGGGCTACGGATGCGCTCTCCGATCTGGATGTCGCTCGCGCCGACGCTCTCTGCGACTATCTGGTGAAGACGCACCAAGTCACAGGCGGCGATCCAGGGCTGTACACGCGGCGGATTCGCGAACTGGTGGGCCACGGTGAGTGCATCATGGGCTTGACCGATTCGTATCCTCCGCACCCGCTGATTCCCGCGAGCTTGCTCGAAGAAATCGAACACCGCTGCGTGAAGTGGCGCTGGAAACTGAAGCCGCTGGGCCATCGTCTTCGACAGATTCACGGAGATTTCCATCCCTGGAACATCTTGTTTGGACCGGAAACCGGCTTCTGCGTGCTGGATCGTTCGCGGGGCGAATGGGGTGACCCTGCCGATGACGTCGTATGCCTTACCGCGAACTATCTGTTCTTTTCGCTGCAGCGAAACGGCCGCTTGGAAGGCGCCTTTGAGTCACTCTTTCTCCGATTTTGGGAGCGCTACTTAAGCGCGAGCCAGGACCGGGAGATGTTGAACGTGGTGGCTCCTTACTTCGCGTTCCGCGGACTGGTGATGGCGAGCCCGGTCTGGTATCCCAGGCTTGAGGACAGCGTCCGTCAGCGCCTGCTCACCTTCATCCTGACGGTACTCGAAAGAGAATCATTCGATCCGAACGAGGTCAACGCATACTGTGGCGGATAAGACGCCAGCTTTCGCGATCTGGGTGACGGGACTCCCGGCCTCTGGAAAATCTACGGTCGTCAAGGCTCTGGCTAGCGCGCTTGCCGCTCGCGGAGTGGACGTGGCGGTGCTCGAATCCGACGTGTTGCGAACCGTCTTCACACCGCATCCCCGATACGACGAAGAAGAGCGAGATACATTTTATCGGCAACTCGTGTACGTGGGCGTGTTGCTCGCCCAGCATGGCGTGCCGGTGATCTTTGACGCGACCGGCAGTAAACGCGCATATCGCGACCACGCCCGCGCACAGATCTCCCGATTCCTGGAAGTCTATGTCGATTGCCCCTTGGAAATCTGCATGAGCCGGGATCCTAAGGGAATCTATCGAGCGGGCCGTGATGGGACGGCGAATATTGTCCCCGGTCTTCAAGACGCCTACGAACTTCCCGTGAATCCGGACGTTATGGTCCGCGGAGACTCGGAAGAGCCGGGAACCGCGGCCCAGCGGATCTTGCTTAAGCTGATCGCGAAGGGCTATATCGCGCCCTGAGAGCGTCCTTCGAACTCACACCGTGCCGTGGTTGCTACAATGGATCTGTCGCGGAGAGGTGGCAGAGTGGTCGATTGCGGCGGTCTCGAAAACCGTTGAACCTTTACGGGTTCCGGGAGTTCGAATCTCCCCCTCTCCGCCATACTCCTTCCAATTCAAGCCGCTTTCCAGTAAAGTTGATGCATGGCGTTTTGCGCTAGTTGCGGTGCCGAAGTGCAAGGAAAGTTCTGCGCCAAATGTGGAGCGCCTGCTGGAGCAGCCTCCGGAGCCGCCGGCACTGCCGGTCCTCCGCCGCCGTCGGCGCCCTACGTGCCTGCACCGGCCGCCTCAGCGGGTCTCGAGGAGAACGTCGCGGCGGCGTTGTGTTACTTGTTGGGCGTTCTCACCGGCGTTCTTTTCCTGGTGATCGAGCCCTACAGCCGCAACCGCGTGATTCGTTTTCATGCCTTCCAGTCGATCTTCGCCTGGATCGCGGCGATCGTCATTGGCATGGTGTTATCCACGATTTCCTACATCTTCGTGTCGATCCCCTTCATCGGCTGGATCATCTACATTCTCTTGTGGACGGCCTTCTCGCTGGGAATCCTGGGGCTCTGGTTGTTCTTAATGTACAAGGCCTACAACAAAGAACGGTTCGTTCTTCCCGTGGTTGGCGCCTGGGCTGAAAAACAAGCGCAATCGTAAGCGCGCGCGTGCGTCTATCAAGTATGCGAGTCCGCAGTACGCTCCCGATTTTCCTCTTTCTGGCCGTCACCTCTGTCTATGCGCAGGACCTGCGAATCGACGTGCTCGATTTTTACGGCCTGCGTAAAGTCTCCGAGACCCAGATCCGCAAAGCCCTGGGTGTCCGCGAAGGGGATCGGATGCCGCCGTCCAAGGGCGACGCCGAATCCAAGGTGGATCAGATTGCGGGAGTTGTCGAATCGCATCTGGAAGCCGTGTGTTGCGATAACGGCCAGACCATTCTCTACGTCGGCATCGAGGAGCGCGGCGCTCCGCATTTCGAGCTGCGCGAACCGCCGGAGGGCGATGTCACTCTTCCCGATGAAATTGTCAGCACCTACAACCGTTTTCTGGAGGCCGCGCAGGCGGCATCCCGCCGCGGTTCCACCGACGAAGATCTGACCCATGGCCATCCTCTGATGGCGGACGGCGCGGCCCGCGCGATACAAGAGATGTTTCCCGCGCTGGTCGACCAGAATCTGGCGCAGGTCCGCGCGGTGCTGCGTAGCTCCGAAGATGAGGCGCAGCGCGCCATGGCCGCCTACATTCTGGTCTATGCCAGCCGCAAGAGCGACATGGTCAACGATCTCCAGACGGCGCTCAAAGACGCCGACGCCGGTGTGCGGAATAACGCTGCGCGCAGCCTGGTGGCGCTGAGCGTACTCGCCAAGCTCGATCCGTCGTCGGGAATCACCATTTCCCCCACCTGGTTCATCGAGATGCTGAATTCGCTTTCCTGGTCGGATCGCAACCGGGCGCTGGGGGCGCTGCAGACCTTGACCGACAGCCGCGATCCGCTGGTCCTGGATCAGTTACGCACGCGGGCTCTCGACGCATTGATCGACATGGCGCGCTGGAAAACGCTCAGTCACGCTTTGCCGGCTGTTATCCTGCTGGGCCGCGTCGCCGGAATGCCCGAACCGGAGATCCAGGCCGCCTGGACCCGCGGGGATCGAGAGACTGTCATCACGGCGGCGAAAAAGAAAGCGAAGTGATCGTGAGCCAATCCGAGCGCACAGGGCGCGTCGGCCACCGGGCGGACTGAGCCTATGGCTGCCGGCGCGCTCCGTTGTGCGCGCTAGTCTTGGCTACGCCGCTGCTCGCACTGGCAGCAATCGCTGCAGCGCAGGCACTTCGGGCAGCGATGGTTCTCGCAGGTATCCTTGGTGCAATACACGCAGATCTCGGTGGAAGGCTCTCCACAGATGTTGCATGCGAAGGTGATGGTCTCGCTCACGTTCCGATTCTCCCTACTTCGCCTTGGTATTTTTCTTGGCCGGGGCCGCAGGTGGACGGGATATGTTCTGGTCTTCCCGGCACCGCTGCGCTTCCCGATCCATCACCGCCAATTGCTGCTCGTTTTGCGCCGCCAGGTCGGTGATGTACTCGCGCAGCTGATCGCGCTTGGTGGCGTGCACGCCCACGGCCTGCGCGAGTTGATCGCCGGCCGCGGCATTCTGATACTTGTGCGCGCCTTCCGACAGCGATTGTAAGCGCCACTCTACGGCCTGGAGCCGGAAATACAAGTCCAGCGCCGCAGTCAGTTTCTCGGGCTGCTTTTCCAGAGCGCGAGCGGCCTGATCCAGATAGTCCAGCTCCTGCATGGAACTTTGCCACTGCGCGACATAGGCCTCTGGAGCGCCCTGCTCCACCCAGGCCCCGGGAGTCAGCTCCGCCAGCACCGGTTTCAGCTTTGCCACCTGCGCGGCCAGCTCACTCACGCTTTTCGAAACATCCCAAGATGCGGGAACGCTGGGGGCCGCCTGCCCCCATAACGAGATCGAGACTACTGGAACGCACAGTAGGAGGGACTTCATAGGCCTACCCGCTAGTGTCGCATGGGCGTGGCACGGCCTTTACTGGCGCGTAAACCGATCGGCGGCAGCCGGCAGCGGCCTACGGCAGAGCGTTGTACAGACGCTCGTCGAACGGGCTCCCCAGTCCCTGCTGGAGCTGGTCCCGAAACGCCTTGCTGTGCGGAGCCGTCAAGTGCGCATCATAGGCCTGCTTGCTCTGCCACACTTCGACGATCGCGAAATGGTTCGCCCGCGCGACGTCGCGCAGAGCTTCGAAGCGCACGAACCCGGCGTCCTTGCGATTATCGGCGGCGAACTGCTGCAGCAGTTTCGCCGTAGCGTCCGCGAAATTCGGGTACACGTCGACATAGGTGACCACGTGCACCTGCGGCTCAGCTTTTTGCTGGCCAAACAAGACGCCGACTGTCACCAAAATACCGACTGTCACCAAAACAATGACCCAAGGAATGTGTTTCATCATGGTAAGCCTCCCATTTCCGTTGCGAATAGCATCGCCATCGCGCCCCCGCGCGGATCCGGCCCCAGAATCGCCTCGCGATGCAGGTAATCCTCCAGCGTCTTCTGCTTGTTGGTGGATTCGCACACGTCCACCAACTGGCCGTTGTTCCCGATCCGCGCAAGCACCGCGCGCCAAGCTCGGTCCAGGCGAGGCTGATACGCCGCCGGATCCAACCACCCCCTGCGGATGCCGCGCTCCATCGCCAGCCCGATCATCGCCGTTGCCGACGTTTCGGCATACGATCCGGGCTGGTCGATCACTTCATGCCACATACCGTCTTCATCCTGAAAATGCCCCAGAACGAACATGTGCTGCTGGAAGGCGGCCATCATGCGCTGGTACGCGGGATGGTCCTTGGGAAAATCGGAGAGCGCCAGCGCTAGGCCCAGCGCCGGGAAGGCGTTCCCTCGGCCCCAGGCCGCGTCGGTCAGAGGCGAGTGGCGATACAGGCCATCGTCTCTCTGGACCAGCTTTTGCATGAACGCGAAATGGCGCGCGGCCAGGTCGAAATACTTGCGCTCGCCGGTCAATTTGCCCGCCTTCACCACCAGGGGCGTCGCCATGAACACCGAATCCGACATCTCGTCGTGGAATGGCATGGACTCGAGCATTTCACCGGATTTGCCGAATCCCAGATCGGCCGCTTTGCGGACCAAATCGGCGTAGGCCTTGTTGCCGCCGCGTTCCGCCAATTCGGCGAACACCAGGTGCCCCGCCAGCGTCAGCGAATTCGCCCGATTCAAAATGTTCCGGGACGGATCCAGATACGGCGCAGCGAGCTTCTCCACTTCCGCGACGTGTCCCAGCCGCATCTGCGCGATTAAGGCCATTCCGGGAATATAGGTGAGCTGATTGAAATCGTGTCCGAAGTAACGCCCGAGTTCCTCGGCTAACTGTTGCGGCGAACGCGCGCGACGGCGGTTGATCTCAAGATGCGCTTCTGAGAGCGGAATATCGCGCGGCAGTGAAAGGAGCGTGGTCGGGCGAGCCATGATGATCACGCGCGTAGGTATACGGCCGACCCCCGCAACCACGTTGGTCGAAAGAGCCTCCGCCAGGCCCGAATCACCCGATCCCACGATCAACACCAGATCCGGAGCCTGCAGCGCGATCCATCGCCATAGTACGTGCGACTCGGCATTGTCACGGTATGCGACGCCGGTGGGCGGGAATATTAGCGGACTCTTGTCGGGATTCGCCAGGGGAATTGCCAGCAGATGAAACCGCCGGCGGCTTGGAGGGTTGGATTCCAGATCCTCCACCTCCGCGGCGATCCGTTGCCCAGAGTCGCTGTCGCCCGTCAGCCCCCCGATCAGCACCACGGTGGGCGCAGTGGGAGGAGCTGCCGCAACCACCAACGCTTCGATGGGCTTTCCGCTTGCGCTGAGGCCGACGACCCTGTGCTCGGCCGCAAAAAGGGGAACCGCGAGAACGATCGCCGTGGCTAT
>JAIQFE010000070.1 GCA_020073445.1 Terriglobia bacterium | reverse complement strand
ATCCTGGCAAACTGCGGCGACATCTCCTTCAGGATCGGATCCACTAGCCCACGGATCGCTCGCAGCGGATGGTCTTGTGGAATCCGTTCTTCCGGTGCGATGTAACTGAAAACTCCGTCCTGATGTTCATCTTGTCCGCGCATTACTACAAGACGTTTGCTTCTGCTTAGAGGCTACGCCCCTGCAGAGTTTTTCAGCAAGCTCCTAGACTTGTGAGCGCAAAAACGGGAGAACAAAAGGATCAGACGACCTTCCAGCTCCGAACAGCCGCCTTTCGCCAACAATCGCCGTGTGACGCCTTTTGTGGACCCTACCGACACCCCTCTCCCCTTCCGGGACAGATCAGGGGCATCATAGAGTAGGGAAGCATTAACGCGGCACTTATGACTAAAGTAATTTCAACCACGAAGGCATCGGCGCAGCTCGACCAGCTGATCCGCAAAGCCAACCGACAGAAAACCCGATTCATGGTTGGCAAGCCAGGCGAAGCGGCGGGCGTGCTTGTCGGCATTGAGGACTACATCCGCACTTTCGCACCGGAGCCGAAGGTTCTGAAAATGATCGGTGAGCAATCGAAGAAGAAAGGGACCGACAAACTCACCATGCGACAGATCGACCGGGAAATCGCCGCCTACAGAAAAGAAAAACGTACGGCCAATGCCAAGAGTCGTGCTTGACACCAATGTCCTCGTTTCTGCCCACCTCAACCCAGCCGGCCTTGAGCGAGCGGTCCTGAATTGGGCGCTCGAGCAGGGCTTCTTTGTCAGTGAACCAATCCTCAAGGAATACCAAGACGTTCTTCTCCGGACCAAATTCAAGATCGACTCCGATTTGGCGACCAAATCCCTAGGCCTCATTCGCTCCCGAGCGACGCTCGTCTCCCGCATGTAATAGAGAACTGTGTCCACAAATCCACGAATGCACGCGGCCCCCCTGAGTAGCGGACAACCGTCCCGGTTTTCGAGCGTTTCCTTAGGCCAGTCGTGTTGGGCCACGCTCAGTTCAGCGCGATGATCGTTGGCCGGGATTGAGGTCGTAATCGGGCTGTTTGCCTTACCGGCGATATGGTGGTTGTCCATGGTTGTTTTTCCTCGTTTCGTTCGTTGACACTGTGCGCAAATGATCGGATTGCTTTTCGGAATCAATGCTTCTGGTCGGGTTTCTCCGCACGTACAGCGTGCATCTTCACCGCCTTCCGCACCCCCGGCATTGGCTTGCGCTTGCGCAACTCGTTGGTGTCTCCGAACCTACCTGATCAGCCTTGGAACGCGCACCCCCGAGAAAAGCACTCGGGTACGCCATTCTGCTTGTAAGCCTCTGCTACGATTGATCTTCAGATGAAGGGCAACAGGACCACGGGAACAAGACTTCCCTTTCGTATCCACCCGCGCGTCTTCGCAGCACTGGGCGCTGATCTCGTAACGAATGACATCGTCGCCGTAATAGAACTCGTCAAGAACTCTTACGACGCGTTTGCGACAAGGGTGGACGTTTGCTTTGGTGAGCTAGATGGCAGCCCTTATCTTGAAGTCGTTGATGATGGCATCGGCATGGATAGGCAGACCCTGGAGCAAGCGTGGTGCGTTGTCGCAACACCTTATCGCCAGCGGAATCCTATTAGTGTGAAGAATAAGAAGACTCGCCGCGTTGCGGGCGAAAAGGGACTGGGGCGACTATCCGCCGCTCGCCTGGGTGGACGACTCGACATGCTTACAAAAGCTGCCGATAATCCCTGTTGGCAAATCAAAGTCGATTGGTCGAGCTTTTCGTCTGAAGAAGACCTCTCGACATGCTTCGTTTACTGCGAACCCTGCAATGAGCCTACGCCGTTCGGCTCGACCGGAACGCGAGTCCGCGTTCTCGACCTGACTCTGGATTGGGATGAACAACACATAGCAGAGCTGCAAGATAACCTCGCGCGTTTGGCCTCACCTTTTTCTCAAAACAAAGATTTCACCATCCATCTAACGCCGCCCAACTCAAAAACAAATGAAGTTCCAGTCCAGATTGTCTCTCCGGAGTTCCTCGATAAGCCCCCTTACGCCATCCGGGGGCACGTAACAGCAAAGGGCGCCATTCATGCTCGATACGAGTACGCTCCCCTCTCTCATAAGCACGCCCGGAAAGTGTCAATCACGAAGACATGGAAAGACGTGTGTGAAGCCTCTGATAGCGCTCGCAGACTGAAGGAACGTCAACCACACTGTGGCCCGTTTGAATTCGACATTCGTGCCTGGGACATAGGTGCAGATGATACTCAAGAAATCGCCGAGCGCTATGAGATAGCTAAGGGAAACGTAAGGAAGGCCATCCGCGCCCACAAAGGTATATCCGTTTATCGAGACGGAATTCTTGTCTTGCCGAAATCTGAGGCCGCGCGTGACTGGCTCGGGCTCGATTTGCGGCGAGTAAGTCGAACCGGCACGCGTTTGAGCACGAGCCAAATCGTAGGGTACGTATCGATTTCCGCCGATAGTAACTCTGCGATCGAAGACACAAGCGACCGCGAACGATTAGCTTCAAGCCCCGCCGTCATTGCTTTCCAGGAAATCCTCAGACTTGTCGTTCATTCCTTGGAGAGTGAGCGCGATGCGGACAGAGCTAAGCCGGGTGATGAAGTGAAGCTCGATGCGCTCCTGGATGGCGTATCTGCGGACGATCTCCTCGAAGAAGTGAATGCGTTAGCCGAAGAAGGTGCGCCCGCACAAGAAGCCGTAGTCCGAGTGGAGGCCTTCAGCGCAAAACTGCGTCTCGTTCGGGAGGCCCTGAAAAAGCGATTTGTGTATTACAGTCGTCTGGCTACGGTCGGAACCATCGCCCAAATGCTAGTTCATGAGATCCGGAACAGAACGACGGCTATCGGTCGCTTTCTGAGAGCAAGTCAAGGTGAGCTTTCGACTAGCAATCGGACGGAATTCGACAAACAGCTGAAGCTGGCTGAATCGGCAGTGTATGCCCTTGAACGCTTGGCCGACACGTTCGCCCCACTTGCAAACCGGGGCTTTCGTCGTGGACGACGGACCTCCGTATTGGAGGAGAGTATTTCACGCTGCCTTTCGCTCCTCGAAGGGGATTTGCGAAGAGCGAAAGTTCATGTCGCGTACCCGGACGGCGGAGCTACCACCCTCGCGATCGACCCAGGCGAGCTCGATACAATAATTCTAAATCTCTTATTAAACGCGGTATATTGGATAACGAAGTCACACAGAAACCCCAAACTAGACCTTGCCTTTCGACGAACGCGCGACGGTCAGCGCGTACGTGTGACGATCAGTGACTCGGGGCCCGGCGTCGCGGAGAAGGACGCGGAAAGGATATTTCTGCCAGGGGTAACGCGCAAGCCGGACGGAATAGGCATGGGATTGACTGTCGCCGCCGAACTTGTATCAGACCACGGAGGAAAGATTTCGCTGTCGCAGCCTGGGAAGCTTGATGGTGCCACATTCACGTTTGATCTACCAGCAGCAATCTAGATTTAGGTATATGTATGACGATGCGAATTTTGCTGATCGATGATCAACCTGAAAACGTTGAGACTCTATATAACGAGCTCACAACAGAACTTGCATGCGACTGCAAGATCATAGGTTTCGCAGAAGCGAAAACGACAATCCTTGACTATAACCCCCACATAGTAGTGCTGGATGTCATGGAAGGGTCAGGTGCTGAAGCAGAGACGACAGGTTTTTTAACCAGCAAGTTTATTTGGGAAGAAAAGTTTTGCCCGCTGGTCTTTTATACTGCCGCAGCCGACCAAGTAGGGGAAGAGTACCACAAGAACCATCCTTTCATTTGCATTATCTCCAAAGGCGACAAAAGTGAACAACAGGTTCTTGCGCGCATCAAAGACTTTGCCCCTCAAATCAGTGAGCTTGAAAAAGTTAGTCAGGAAATCAGATGGACTATGAATGGCGCGCTCCGGGCGATTGCCCCGGGGCTCTTTAATAGCATAGACGCGACGAAGCGCCAGGACCTACTCGTCCGATCCGCTAGGCGGCGAGTGGCAGCCATGATGGATGATTCCATATCTACGGGTAATCCTGACCTTATGCCCTGGGAGTTGTACTTGTGTCCGCCCGTCGTGGACCATTGCCTGACCGGCGATATCATTCGAAAACGAAACGGCCAGAAAGACGATCCGGAAAGCTATGCAATTATCCTGACTCCCTCCTGCGATCTTGCTGAGACAGCAACTCGATCAGCTAAGGTGGATCAGGTTTTGGTCAGCCGATGCTTCGGCCCGGAGAGACTCCGCGAGGAACTGAATTTGGCGGGTGTCAAAAAGTGGGGAGACAAGCACACTGAAAAGATTCTGTCTGTGCTGAGGCAGGGCTACTCGCAGTCATGTTTACCGCTCGCTGAATTGCCCGGAGAATTTCCACCGCTAGTAGCAGATTTCCGTGAACTCCTATTGATCGAGCTCGACGACATCGGACAAGCCCACGAGGACTACTACAGAGTTGCATCCGTTGATAATCCGCTCCGGGAGCTAGTCGCATGGGCCTACATGTCGTCAGCGGCACGCGTTGCGCTCCCAGATCGAGATTTCGACGGTTGGGCAAAGGAAATCATTCCGCCTGCTTCTGCGTGAGGCCAAGTGAGACGATAAAATATGCGAGCAATCGACTTTTTTTGCGGTGCAGGTGGCCTTACTAGAGGCCTTCTCGATGCAGGAATATCGGTGATCGCTGGCTTTGACGCAGATGTTCGGTGCAAGGAGACTTACGAGCGAAATAACCGACCCGCACAGTTCTACGAACGTGATATTTACGACATTTCCGCCGCTGATGTCTGGAAGGCGCTTGACTCAAGACGGACGAATGATTTGCTGATTGCGGGTTGCGCTCCTTGTCAGCCATTTAGCAAACATCAGAGAAGCTCTGGTCGCGCATCTGGAGTGAAAGCTGGCCAACGAAATCCAGATGCCACGTTACTGGAGGCTTTTTCGAGACTAGTCGAAGCGATACGGCCAGCACAGATCCTCATCGAGAATGTGCCGGGCCTAGCCAAAGTGAAGGGATTTAGCACCTATCGGCGTTTTCTCAAGATGCTACGCGAGAACTCGTACGAAGTTGCGGAAGGGGTGCTCGACGCCAAATTCTTTGGGGTGCCGCAAACACGTAGACGGTATGTTCTCATCGCGACGAAAAAGCGCAATCCGTCGTTGCCTTCTGCGGACTATGGAACTGGATTGAAAAAGTTTGTAACCGTTCGAGAAGCCATCGCCCACTACCCTCCAATCCAGGCAGGACAGCGGCACCCCACTGTGGTTAATCATCAGGCCGCAGTAATTTCAGAGACCAACCTTCTCCGCCTGAGGTCAACACCCCACGATGGTGGAGATCGCCGAACTTGGCCTACCGAATTAGGACTGAAGTGTCACCAGGCGAACCATAAGGGACACACCGATGTCTATGGGCGAATGGCCTGGGATCGCCCGGCCCCAACGCTAACGGGCAGGTGTATTAGCGTCTCTAACGGTCGGTACGGTCATCCTTCCCAAGATAGGGCGATATCCCTCCGGGAAGCGGCCAGCCTTCAGACATTCAGTGACAATTACGTGTTCCACGGAAACCAGCAACACATCGCCAAGCAGATTGGCAACGCTGTACCGGTAAAGCTCGGAGAGGCCCTCGGACGCCACATCCTTTCCCTTAACCAACCGACAAAATGATAAGCATTTATGGATGTCCTCAGTCCAAAACAGAGAGCCGAGTGCATGTCTGCAATTCGCGGAAAGGATACCGCTCCAGAGTTATCCGTACGGCGAGCTTTGTATGCTCTCGGTCACAGATACAGGCTTCATGTTCCGTACCTCCCTGGTAGGCCGGACATAGTATTCCCAGCCAAAAAGAGAATCATCCTTGTTAACGGATGTTTCTGGCATCGCCACAACTGCAAGGCCGGTCGATCCATGCCATCGGTACGTCGGACTTTCTGGATGGAAAAACTTCAGAACAACGTACGACGTGATCGTCTTACCATTCAGAGACTACGCCGACTGGGTTGGCGCGTACTTGTCGTTTGGCAGTGTCAGCTTCTACCGAAGAAGATCGAAGGATCGATGGCACGAATGGTCACTTTCCTTGATAAGAAACCCAGACTCCGGTGAGGGTGTCCTTGATTCCGTTTGGAGTGTTGTGCGCCATAAGGGTCCGAAAGGGCAGCTCGCCTTTATTGATGCAAAACGGATCGCCTCAGTTTGCGGCGGGTGTCTTCTAGGAACTCGCAGAGTTTGTCCACAGCCTCGATTGACGCTTCGAGTTTCTCGGGCTGGACAATTAGTCGTGCAGGCATAAATATCGATACCGGCCAGCGCGCATCTCGGAAGGCCCCTTTGGGGTATTTATTCGCGTGATGCTCTGTCTGGTAAACGTAACCGCTGAAGATCTCCATGTTGTGTTGATAGTCGTTCCTCGTAAGAATGATGTGTTCGAGGAAACCGATATCCACGCCGCTGGCTGCCCAGTCGATGCCAAGGACGCTTTCGAAAAAGGCGCGATAGTCCGCAAACCAACTTCCTTGTTTCATACTTCGCACTCGCCCTAGAAGATCTCCGCCACCAACTTCCTTCACGTACTCGCGCAAGAAAGACTGGAACGTCGCCTGGAGCATGCTAAGGCACGTCATTCCAATCACATCAGCCGCCAAGTCAGCGTCCTGGTACTCGTCGAGGAACGCCGGTTCGTCGGGCTCCTCCCCATATCGACGGTCAACATACGGTTCCTCACCAACATCAATCTTCCGCTTGATCTCTTCGAACTGTGGCACAACCGATTTGTACATATACGCTACGAACTTTGTACGCTCCCGTAAAAAATACATTAGGTCCATGAGCCGGATTATACGTTCCCGGAGTTGCCACTGTTGTTACCTCCAGCCGCTTGCAAAAGGGAGGGCAGTTTCCAAGCCTTCTATCTCCTAACCCAAGCGCGGGTTGTGACATTCCTTCCGTTGGAGTAGACTTCGCATGATGCGCGCATGTCGGATTATGTGGCTCACCGCGATCCCGTTAACACTCGGGCTCGCGCACGGCCAAGCCCTCACTGGACTCGTCCGCTCTGCCGAAGAAGGACCCATGGAAGGCGTCCTGGTCAGCGCCCAACGCGCCAACATCACCATCACCGTCGTCACCGACGCCACTGGACGATACACCTTCCCTCGCACCCGCCTCGACCCAGGGCATTACACGATCCATGTCCGCGCCACGGGCTACGATCTCGAAGACCCTGGCCCCGTCGACATCGCCGCCAACAAGACCGCCACCGCCGACCTGAAGCTCGCCAAGACCAAGGACCTCGCCTCCCAGCTCTCCAACGCCGAGTGGCTCCTCAGCATGCCCGGCCCCGACGACCAGAAAAGCTTCCTGCTCAACTGCGTCAATTGCCATCGCCTCGACTTCATTACGCGCTCGCGCCACACCTCCGCCGAATTCATCCAGGTCATGGAGCGCATGAGCACCTACGCCAATCAGTCGACGCCTTTGAAACCGCAGCGCCGCAAGGCGGAACGCCTGCTCGAAGACCGCGGCGAGAGCCGTCGCCTCGCCCGCGAACGCCAGGCCGCCTACATGAGCACGGTGAATCTCAGCACCGCCCCCATTAACGCGTCAAAGCCCGCCACTTGGAATTACGCCCTCAAGACTCTGCCCCGCCCCAAAGCCAAGGGCACGCAGGTGATCATCACCGAATACGATCTGCCGCGCAAAACCATCCAGCCCCATGACGTGATCGTGGATGCCGCCGGCATCGTCTGGTACTCGAACTTCGGCGAGCAGGAGATCGGCAAGTTCGATCCCAAAACCGGCAAGCTGACCGAGTTCTCGATCCCCGTCACCAAGCCGGGATGGCCTCTGGGCGAGCTCGGCCTGCGTGCCGACCGCCAGGGCAATCTCTGGTTCGGCGTCAGCTTTCAGGCCACGGTCGCGAAGTTCGATCCCAAGACCGAGCGCTTCCAGATGTTCCCGCTCACCGGCGAGTTCAACAAGGACATGACGCAGGTCAACATGGCGTCGCCGCAAAGCAGTCACGTGGACGGCAAGGTGTGGCTGCAGAATAACGGCTTCGCGATGATCCATCGCCTCGACCCGGCCACCGGCAAGTTTGAGGATTTCGCCCCCTTCAAGGACGCCAAGGAAGGCGAGAACCACAACATCTACGACGTCATCCCGGACTCGCACAACAACGCGTATTTCACCGACTTCTACGCCGAACACATCGGGCGCATCGACGCTAAGACGGGGAAGATCAGCATCTTCCCGACTCCCACGCGCGCATCCGCACCGCGCCGTGCTCAAATGGATGCCGAGGATCGGCTCTGGATCGGCGAATACCGCGGCAACCGGATCGCGATGTTCGACACGAAAACGGAGCGTTTCACCGAGTGGGAAGCCCCGACCCCGTTTAGCGCTCCTTACGATGTGACTCTCGACAAGCAGGGTTATGCTTGGACCGGATCCATGAGTTCGGATCGCGTGTTGAGGCTCGACCCGAAGTCGGGCCAGTTCACTGAGTACCTGATGCCGCGCTTCACGAATATTCGCCGGGTGTTCGTGGATAATTCCGGTCCGAAGCCGGTATTATGGATCGGCAATAACCACGGAGCGTCCATATTGAAAGTAGAGCCACTCGATGAATAAAAACGTTCTTTTACTGGCCACCGCTGTTGTAGCTCTGGCGCAAACTAAGGGCGGTCAAGAGATGTTTGGGCAGTATGAAATCGTGAAGGGCTGGCCCAAAGACATCAGCACTCTGCCCGGCAACGAAAAGTGGACCTACGGCGCCGGCCAGAGCGTCTACGCCGAGAGTCCCAATCGCATCATCATGCTGTTCCGCGGCGAGCTGCCCAACATTAAGCGGCCGCAAACGAAGCTACTGACCGAATTCGGCCCGAGCATTCAATTCCCCATCGGCCGCCTGCCCTGGCGCGATGCGACGACTGCCTCCCTGCCCGGCGGCGGCGCGACCGGATCGATCCCCGGCGCGCCCACCGATGGCTGGTCGGGAACTTTAGGCGTCGACGCCAAGTGGGAGAACTGCATCGTCATCGCCGACGCGAACGGCAACATCGTCGAGCGCTGGACGCAATGGGACAAGATCCTGCAGCGCCCGCACTTCGTCGCCATCAACCCCTACGACCCGGACAAACATGTTTGGATCGTGGACGATCACATGGGCGTCATCTATAAGTTCACGCACGACGGCAAGCAACTGGTTCAGACTATCGGCACCCCGAAGGTGACCGGCGCCGACGGAACCCACTTCAATCGCCCGACGTTCCTGGCATGGCTCCCCGATAGCACCATGTTCGTCGCCGACGGCTACAACGGAACGCGGGTCGCCAAATTCGACAAGAACGGCAAGTTCCTCATGGATTGGGGAAGGAACATGAGCAACGTGCACGGCATTGCCGTCGATCCGCAGACGCGCCGCGTTTACGTCAACGATCGCGGCAACAAGCGAATCCAGGTGTTCGACGAGAACGGCAAGTATCTCTTCGACTTCAGCATGGGTGAAGATCCGTCCGACATCCATCTTATATATATCGGCGCGGACCGGACACTATGGGCCGCCGATCGCGGAACGTCGAAGATGCTGAAGTACGATCTCGACGGAAAGTTCCTCTACTCGTGGGGCATCTGGGGCGACTTCCCCGGCGGCTTCTGGGGAGTCCACGGCTTCAGCGTCGATCAGGAAGGCAACTTCTACACAGCCGAAGTCGACAGCGGACGAGTGCAGAAGTTTCGGCCCAAGGCCGGAGCGAACCCGGCGCAACTCGTAAGCAAGCAAGTGTATTCAGCGTGGAAGTGAAAAAGCCAAGAGCACATTGCCCGGCATGCCATTGCCGCCGTAGCCGGATGTGACATACAACGTGCCGCCCACAATCACGGGTCCCATGCTGATGATCGAGCCGCCGTGGGCCTTCACGCCGTTCACGGTTTGGAAGTCGATCGCGGTATCAAAGTCCCAGATGATCGCGCCCTTAGTGGTTTCGTAAGCGCGAATGTGTCCGTCAGACGACCCGAGGAACGCGACACCCGGGATCACGGTCACGGGAGCAGGCTGCGCGGCGCTGCACCCCGGCGTCGGAATGCACGCCGGCTTGGGTGCGGGAGTCATCCACAGCTTCTCGCCAGTCTTGAGTTGGAAGGCCACGAGGCCGCCGCCGACTTCGGGCTTGCCGGGGGTGAAGTCGGAGATGCCGATGTAGGCGACGCCTTGCTCGTCGCTCGCAGCGCCCCACATGAAGCCGCCATTGACGCCGCCCGACGCGACCTTCTGTTTCCAGAGGAGCTTGCCCTGCTGATCCGCGTCGAGCGCGTAGACGGTGCCGCCCTTGTCGCCGGCGAACAGGATGCGATTCCGCAAGACGGGTGAGTGGCCGAAGTCATAATCGACGAAAGGCAGTTTGGGACAGTTGGTCTTGTCTTCCGCGCCGCAAGCGAAGTTGTAGCTGTCGCCGGTGTTGAACTGATGCGACCACAGCAGGCGTCCGGAGTCCATGTCGAAAGCGAGGATCGCATCGCTGGTATCGGTTGGCGGGTTGGAATAGTTGACGCCTGTACCTATATATAGGACTCGCGCCTTTGTATCGAGAGTTGGAGACGACCACGGAACCGCGCCGGATGGCCCCCAGGTCTTGGCGCCTTTGGCATTCTGCCCGGTGACTTTAGGCTCTTCGCGAACGGTGTAGGCTTGCCAGATTCGCTTGCCGGTCGCGGCATCGAGCGCAACGACGCTTCCTCGGAAGGTACAGCACTCGTAGGCGGGATTCGTCGCGGCGATGGACTCGTCTCGTCCCGACACGGGAACGTACAACCGGCCTGCGTCGAGCTTCGGCGAACCGGTGATGACGGCCATCGGCTGATCGTCGGCGCGGACTTTCCAGACAAGAGCGCCAGTCGCGACGTTGACGGCGTAGACGTTGCCGCGAAGGTCGCCAAAGTATACGGATCGTCCACCGATGATGGGAGCGACTCTGACTCCCGCTGCAGCGGTGTAGGTCCAATAAGTGCAGCCGGTGCGGGCGTCGAGAGCATAGACAACGCCGTTAGCATCGCCCACAAACACGCGGCCATCGACGATGGCAGGAGATCCAAATGCGGTGGTCGCTCCTGGAAACCCGAAGGCCCATTTGAGCTTCAGCTTCGGAGTTGTTTGCGCCGTCAGGCCAGAGCTCTTGGCGAAGCGTGTGTTGGCGGCGTCGGCCCACCCGTTCCATTGACCGCTTGAGCGTGGCGAACCCGAGCACTTCGCGGTAGAAGCCGAGCTCTCGCGCACTCCAATCTTGGAGACCGTTTCCCGTTCGGCGGCTGTCAGACCTGCGCCGATACTCGACATGCGTCCGGTTTCGAGAGCGGTGAGGATCGCCTTCGACGACATCTTGCGCAACGTCTCGGGCGGCGGCGCAACCATGAGATTGCCGACGCTGTGGCAGGTCGCGCAGCGCGATTGAAAGGTCGCTTCAGGCGTCTGAGCGATCGCTGCTCCGGCAATCAAAACAAAGATGAGTTTTACTTCCAATCGACTTACTTCCAATCGTCCATTGCCTTCTTCGGGAGCGAGCCGGGGAGGAAGTCGAGGAGCTCAAGCCGAATGCCGTTGGGATCGGTCGCGTTGGTGATGCTGGTCTGGGTGGAACCGGTGCGAGGGTCGTCGACCTTCACCCCGCGCTGGCGAAGGAGCGCGACGGTGGCGGCCAGGTTCTCGGGCCAGATGCCGATGTGGCTGAGTCCGACGGCTCGATCGCCGGTGGCGGGGGCGATCTCGAGGAACGTATCCTTCGTGATCTGGAGATAGCTGAGCGTGGGCTTGCCCGCCGCGTCCTTGACGGTGAACGCTTCCTTGAGGCCGATGGTTTGGGTGTAGAAGCGCATGGACTCATCGTAATCCTTGGCGTAGATTCCGACGTGGTTCAGGCGCAGGCCGGTGGACTGCTTCTGTTGGGCTGGGGTTGGCTGCATAAGGAATGCTCCAACGACGATTCCTGCCGCGAACAAAGTAATGCTTCGGATGAGGTTTCGCATGATGATCCTCCTCTGGGTTGCTGCTCTGGCCAGTGTAGATCATTGGCGTCCGGAGCGTCCGGCCTGAAGGCCGGACCCACCACGGCCGGAGCCACTTTGGGTTCGTTTTGTCGCTGGGATTTCAGAATGGCGAGCTGCTTGAATGCGCGGTCGAAGGCGCGATTGAGGTTGCCCTCGTAGCGGGCGAGCAGGGAAAGGCTCTGACCGCCGTTGGCGAGTGTTTCGAAGACCCAGGCGAGGCGATGACTTGGCTCGGCCTTCCGGAGTGGCGGGGCCGCGGGACTTGGCGCCGTTGGGGCGGAGGGGGAAGTTGGTGGAGTTTATGAGGATGGATGATTGGGAAGTGGGTGATTGGAGTCGTTAAGCGCCTGGATCGCCATTTCGCGGGTAACCGTCGGGAACTGCCGCAGGAATTCGTCCAAGGAGTGGCCGCCTTCCAAGTAGTCGATGAGGTTCTTGAACGGAACTCTCGTGCCTCGGAAGCAAGGGGTTCCGCTCATGATCTCAGGGTTGGCCATAATCACCGGTTCAACCATAGCCGCCTTCATATTACAGTGCGCCAAGGAGACTTGGCGGCTTGGCTCTCAAGATCGGACTCAATTGACTCCGTACCGGAGCTTGTACGCCCCGGTGGGACTATCTATATATCATTCATTAACAACTCAACTGAATAGGCGTTATACGAGCATGCCCGTTAGTTCGTAGAAAGTAAGCGACTCTCAAACCTGGAGGAGTGAACGCCTCTGGGTAGTTTTTCTGCCAAGAAAAAGGAGAGAGTCGCTATGAAGAGAAGATACCAGATCGACCAGCAACGGGCCGTGCAGCAGTTCCGCCGGCTCGCCACCGAACAGAACCCCAACATCCAGATGATCCTGCCGATGGCCGACATCGTCGGCTTGTTG
>JAIQFE010000069.1 GCA_020073445.1 Terriglobia bacterium | reverse complement strand
AGCTCGAAGACGGCTGGTTCCAGCACATCGAAATGCCGCTGCCTGCTGTGCTGACGATCCAAAGCGGGCTGAACAAGCTGCGCTACGCCACGCTGATGGGCATCAAAAAGGCCAAGACCAAGGAGATCAGGGTCATCACCTTGGACGGAGCGGCGGAAGCTCCCCAGGCCTCGGCGGTCATCGAAAAACTCTACGTACCGGAAAAGAACAAGCAAGGGCAGATCTTCGACGGCGACCCGAAAGCCGCCGCGGCGAAACTGGTAGAAAAACTGCGCTTCGAAGCGCGCGTGTTATGAGCGTTCTCGCCATTGTCGAACAGCGCATGGCCGGCGAGGTTCTAACCGCGGCAAAACAGTTTGGACCGGACGTTAAGGCGTACTCGATCGATCTCCCCTATACGGCTGACGCCTACACTGCGGCTGTCGAAGAGCTGATCCGCAAGGAGAACCCGCAGCTCGTGGTCTTCGGGCACACGTATCAGACCCGCGATTATGCCCCCAAACTCGCCGCGCGCTTCGGACGAGTGCTCATCGGCGACGTCATTGCCGGCAAGCCGCCTGTATTCGTCCGGCAGATGTTCCAGGGTAAATTCAACGCCGATGTGCGCCTGGTGGGGGACGGACCGCACTTCGTCTCAATCCAGGCCGGAGCCTGGCGAGCGGAAGGTTCGCCACAAGCCGAAGCATTTTCACCAAGCCCCACGACATCGCGCCAAGTTGCCGAGGCACCTTTTAGAGAGGCCGCGCGTGCCGTCGATTTGACCGCCGCCGACATCATCGTCTCCGTAGGCCGCGGCATCAAGGAAAAGGAAAACATTCCGGTGGTCGAAGCGCTGGCCCAGGCGCTCGGGGCCGAACTCGCCGCGTCTCGCCCCATTTGCGACGCAGGCTGGCTTCCCATGGACCGCCAGGTCGGCAGCTCGGGCCAGACGGTATCGCCGAAAGTCTATATCGCGGTCGGCATTTCCGGCGCGATCCAGCATCTGGTCGGGATGAAGGGCGCGAAGACCGTGGTCGCCATCAACAAGGATCCGGATGCTCCCATCTTTGAAGTGGCGCACTACGGAATCGTGGGCGATCTTTTCGAAGTGGTTCCCGCGCTGGTCGAAGAAATTAGAAAGACAAAGTAGGGCCGGCCTCAGGCCGGCCGCCACCGCCTTGCTATTCCGGGATGCCGGTAACCTGGCGCAGGATACTCAACTCTTCCGGCGAGAAATTGCCCGCATCGCTGTTCAGACGATCTTTCCGTTCGATCGGCCTCAGCTGACGCAGGGCCTGGATCTCGGCTCGCACGGCCAGCCGCCGCGCGGGACGAAGGCTTTCGAAAGCCGGATACACATCCTGAAGCCGCTGAGCCTGCTCCGGAGAAAGCTGCTGCAGACGTCTGAGGCGTTCTTCCACCTGCTGGCGGCGTTCCGGCGTAAGCTGCGATAACGCGCGTTCCCGATCCTCGGGCGACATCTGCAGGAACCGCTCGACGGCGGGCGCCGGCAGCGGCACCATCTTCTGCTGTTGCGCTTTTTGCTGCTTGAGCTTCTGCTGCCGCAACTCCTTCTGCCGGAGAATATTGTTATTCTGCGCAGCCAGAGGTATGGCCAGGGCCGTCACCGCGACGATCGTAAGTAGGAACCGCATGTGCTACTTGTCGATCGGCGTCAGCAGATCCAAATCGTCCACGGCCTGCGCCACTTGTTCGATCTCGGCTTTGCTTGACTGGGTGGGATTCGCCTGCTTGGCCGCATCCGGAGTCCCGGGAACCTGCAGGAATAGCACCAGCGCCGCCACTGCGGCAGCGGCGGCCAGCGGAGCAACCGGAGGCCACAGCCACCGCCGCCAGCTTTTCCATGTAGTTCTCAAAGACAGCCGCGCCTCTTCTCTTGCGATGCGTGCGTACAGCCGGGCGTCGAAACCCGGACTCACCTCGGGAACCGCGAATTCATCCAGCCGTTCCCACACGCTCGCCAGGCCGCGGCAATCCGAGCATTCCTGGATGTGGCGGGCGAGTTCCGCCGTGCGCGGCGCGTCTAACGTCTTCGCCAAATAATTGGCGAGGAGCTCGGCGCCCTGTTCGTTCTTACTCAGGCAGATCATAGTTCCCTCAAAAAACTCAAAAACTTCGTCAGGCCATGTGTGACAGCCGGTCGCGCAGCGATTCGTAGGCCCGGAACAACAGCGACTTGATCGCGGATTCCGAACAGCTTAACACTCCCGCGATCTGCGTGTAATCCAGACCCTCGTACTTGTGCATCAGTACGGCCGCTCGCTGCTTGGCGGGCAAGGCTTCGATCGCCTGCCTCACCTCGCGCAGCCTGACCTCATGGACCATCTCCTGCTCAACAGTCGGTTGCCGGTCCGCTACCTGGCGTTCCACACCGTCGAGCGCATCTTCATCCAGGCTCTCGTGGCCTTTTTCTTTTTTCCGGTCGCGTATCGAATTCAGAGCCACATGTGTGGCGATGCGGAACAGCCAGGTTGTAAACTTCGCAGTCGGTTCGTACGTCTTCCGGCTCCGGTAAACCCGCAGGAAAACCTCTTGAGCCAGTTCCTCCGATACCGCCTGATTCTGCACCATCCTGTACAGGAAGTGCACCACCGGACCCCTGTGCCGTTCGAGTAACAAGGCGAAGCTGGTGTCATCCCCTTCGCGGACACGCAGCATTAACTGGGCGTCTCGTTCCAGGGCGACAACAGCCTCCATATCTTGCTGAACCCCACTGCCGGAAGAAGGTTGCGTAGGTTTCGGCACGGCCAGGTACTAAAGCTTTTCGCGTTAACTACTCGCCTTTGAGCGACCGGTCCATCAGATCCCTGACCGCCTCGCGCGGGGGCTTTCCTTCGCTCATAACGGCGTGCATCTGTTGAATAATCGGCAGATCCACCCCGAGCTTCTGGCCCAGCGCCACGGCCGACCCGCAGGTTTCCACGCCTTCGGCGACCATCCGCATCGAGCCTAAAATTTCTCCGAGCGGCCGGCCGGAGCCCAACTCCTTGCCCACCTGGCGGTTACGGGATAGCTCCCCGCTGCAAGTCAGGACCAGATCGCCTAGCCCCGCCAGCCCAGCGAGCGTTTTCGCCCGGCCCCCCATGGCGATTGCCAGCCGGGTTATCTCAGCCAGCCCGCGGGTGATCAGGGCTGCCGTAGGATTGTGCCCCAGACCCAGCCCTTCGCAGATCCCCGCGCCGATGGCGATCACGTTCTTGAGCGCGGCTCCGACCTCGACCCCGATCGGATCGGCATTGGTGTAAAGACGGAAGGTGGGGCCGGAAAACGCTTCCTGTACGCATCGGGCGACCTCGGGGCTGGACGAGGCCACTACCACCGCCGTCGGGTTGCCCGCAGCAACCTCGCGCGCGAAGGTCGGCCCGGAGAGCACGGCGATGCGAGGCTCAAACCTGGCCTTCACCACGTGCTCGATCACTTCCGACATCCGCAGCAGGCTCCCCTGCTCCAGACCCTTGGTGGCGCTTACCAGGATCATGGAAGGCGTCAGGTGCGGCAGCATGGCGGTGTAGATGCCCCGCGCGTGGTGCGACGGCATCACACCGAGGACGATGTCCGCGCCCGCGAATGCGTTTTCAAAGTTTCCCGTGACGACCCGGACGTTATCCGAGAGGCGGAAGCCGGGAAGAAAAACATCGTTCTCGCGCGAGCCCATCATCCGTGCGGCCAGATCGGCTTCGTGCACCCACAATGTGACCGATTCGAAACGCGGAGCCAGCACGATCGCGAGCGCAGTGCCCCAGCTGCCGCCGCCAATGATCGCCAGCTTCGTCATTTTCGCCAATCAGGCTCCCCAGCGGAATACTGGCTCTTTGCCCATTCGCATGCGCCGTATGTTGTCTTTGTGCCGGTAAACGACGATCGCTGCCGCGATCAGAGCCGCCAGGATCACATTCAAGCTGGCATGATCGATGACCCAGACGCCCAGCGGAAACGTCGCGGCCGCCAGAATCGAACCGGCCGAGATATAGCGCGTGACCACCACCGTAATCACAAACACGATGATCCCGGCAAGCGCTGGAATCGGCGTCAGGTACAAAAACGCTCCCGTGAACGTGGCGACCGCCTTGCCGCCCTTGAAGCCCAGGAAAACCGGGAACGCATGTCCAACCATCACCGCAAGCGCAGCGTCGGCCGACCACCCTGAAGAACCATCCGTAAGGTATGCTGCGATCCACACCGCGGCGAAACCCTTGGCCATGTCCAGAACGAGTGTGGCAATCGCGGCCCCGCGTCCGGCAGCGCGCAGGACATTGGTCGCGCCGATATTCCCGCTGCCTTCGCTCCGGACATCTTTGCCGGTCGTGAACCGTGTCAGCAGATAGCCGAAAGGAATGGCGCCCAGCAGGTAGGCGATGAGGATTCCAAGTAGTCCGATCATGAGTTCGATAGAGGAAATTCCTGAAGCTTAGTGTACTTTCCAGCAGCGGACAAATATAGCGCAAACGAGGGCGCGCGGAAAGATCCTATCTTGGCAGGCTCGAAATGGATGCGGGGAACCCGCTTGCGCGTTCTTGCCAGCGTGATATGCGCCCAGTAGGCCCGATCTTCGGCGGGAATTCCGACGGCTTGGTCGGTCGCCGCCGCCAATGCGGTGAGCGCGTCGTTGGGCTCTACCGCCGCATACAGGACTCGAGGAAGCCTGTCCAGGCCGCGAATCACGATATCGACCGGCGCGGGAGCCTTAACCGATGCGAGCGCACGCTTCAATTCGTCCAGGCGCTCCTCTGGCCACTCGCCGATGAATTTCGTGGTGATATGCAGCTTCTCTACCGGGACCCAAGTGAGCTTGGCGAGAGGCCGCAAGCGGGCGACGAGAGTCGCCAGCGCAGCTCGGATATCGGGCGGGATATCGATCGCGGTGAAAAGTCGCAAGACCCACTAGTGTACGGCAAGGGTGGGGTTTGAGGCAGACGATTCAGCCGTCAGTTGGGGGAGTTCAAATCCGAAGCAGTCCCTCGTATCATCGTAGTTAAAAAATCCGAGGTAGGTCCGATGAATCGCGAAGGTCACACTTACAGCCGTCAGAGCCGATCGAGACGGGTAACTTCGATAGGCGAGCCGTGCGATTTCGATCGCCTTAGCATGCTTTTGATCGGCCGGAAGATCCTTCCAAGCAGAGTTCACAAGAGCGATATTCAGAAAACGGCCATTTGTTATGTTGACTCTAATTTGGTCGTGCCCAAGGCTTTTCGATAATTCCGCTTGAACTTTCACCAGATCCTGAAGCGTACCCATCGCCTCATGAACGGCATTACAGGAAACGAGTGCCAGGGAAGCTGCGAGTAATGCACTCGGGAATGCGCGGCGGTATGACACGCGAGTCTCTCCGTTCACACAATGGCCCAATACTACTCCGAGAATTGCCTTCCGAACGACCTGATTATAGTCGATTCGCCAGCACAATCGGACGGCAACGGCGCCGTAAGCGGCTCTAGTGTTCCGCCTTGGCGGGCTCGGCTTCGGGCTTCGCGGCGGGCTCGCCCGCTTTTGGCTGTCCACCGGTTGGCTTCCCTTCACCCGCGACGGGTGCCTGCGCAAACGTCTCTTCCTGCAGATCCAAACCCTGATTGCGGACGATGATGGAGATCCGGCGATTGGACGGATTGGTTGGATCGTTTTTCATCAGGAGCCTTTGGTCGGCGAACCCGCGAACCTGGCTGATCCGGTCTTCGCTCAGCCCGTTCTGGACCAGGATCCTCCGCGCGGCGTTCGCTCGATCCGACGATAGCTCCCAGTTCGAATATTCCGCGCGCCCATACGGAGTGGCGTCGGTATGCCCTTCGATGGCCACCTTGTTAGGCAGTTTCACCAGCTCCGTGGCGAGCACCTGAATCAGGTCCGTACCAGCCTCGCTCGGCTTGGGATTTCCCTTCTCAAAGAAGAGGCCTCGTTCGGTTTCGAGCAGATCGATGCGCAAGCCTTCCGCGGTGATGGTCATGCGGACCTGGTTTTCCAGATGCTGGAGCTCGGGGATTTGCTTCATCGCCTGTTCCAGCTTGTCCTTCAGGTTGTCCAGCTCTTTGCGATTCACTGTGAGCGTTTCGCCGATTCCCGCAGTGGTCGTACCGGTCTGGCGGCCCTGGCCAGTTGGATCCTGAAAATAACCGCCCACGGCCTTTTGCACTTTTTCGCTCGCGCTGAGCAGCCAAAGCACGATGAATAGCGCCATCATCGCGGTCACGAAATCGGCATAAGCGACTTTCCATGCTCCGCCGTGGGCATCATCATGTCCGCTGACTTTTTTCTTGACGATGATGATGGTCGGCGAACCGGGCTTGGCGCTCACGCCGCCACCTCGGCGGGCGCGGCACTGGCCGACTTCCGGCAAGCATCATCCATCTGCTTGAAGGTTGGGCGGACATGCGGAGGAATCGCCCGGCGGCACGCTTCCAGTGCCAGGATCGGAGACATGCCTTTCATGTACGCCAGCAGCCCCATACGCAGAGATCCGAGATATTCACTTTCCGCGTCGCTCTGTTTCTTTAGATTCGCCGCCATCGGGCCCAGGAAGCCGTAACACAGCAAGATGCCCAGAAACGTACCTACCAGAGCGGCCGCGACTTTGTGCCCGATCTCTTCGGGCGGACCGCCCAGCGCGCTCATCGTGATCACGACGCCCAGCACGGCGGCAACAATACCAAGTCCAGGAAGGCTGTCGGCCATGGTGGACAAGGCGCTGACCGGCAGGCTCGCCTGCTTATGGATGATTTCGAGGTCGAGTTCCATGATGCTGTCCAGATCGTGAACTTCCACGCCGCCGCCGACCAGGGTCCGCATGGTGTCGCAGAAGAACAGCATCGCCTCGTGATCTTTGCTGAAGTTAGGATGTCTCTTGAACAGAGCGCTCTTGTCGGGCGCGTCCAGATCTTCTTCCAGGGACGTTATTCCGGCCTTGCGGGCGGTGTTGAAGAAGTCGTTCAGGAATTTAAGCGTGTCGAGATAGATGCCGGCACTGTAGCGGCTGCCCTTGAACACGCCCAAGAGACCTCCGACGATGGCCTTCAAGACATGCGGCGGATTCCCGATCAGCACGGTCCCAATGGCCGCGCCGCCAATGATCAGCAACTCCGCCGGCTGCATCAGCACCAGCATGTTGCCTTTTTCCATCAGGTAGCCGCCTGCGATGCAACCCAGGACGACCAAAATACCTATAATCGGAAACATCCCGCCAAGCCCCTTCCCACTATTCCGGATCCGTAATTTGGACTGAAACCTTAAATCGGCAGGAAACGGCAAGTTCTATAGACAGAGCCGGATAGCGCCGTTTCGGGGCGCGCGGGCTCTAAAATCAGGGCTTTCGCGAACGACTTGAATACCCGCTTGTTTTCGTCTCGCATCGGAGTAGAATCGTCGTTATTCCTTGTCGTTTTCCAGGAGGCGACCGATGAAATCGTCGGTTCTCATCGCCGTGCTAGGTTTCTCGCTGGCCGTAGGGTTCGGCCAGAGCGTTGCCGATCCCGCCGCGCAGTTACTGCAATACCGTAACGACCTCGAAGCACGGCGCAACAGTTCGCTTGCGCATTTCCGGATCGCGGAGATTCTGACCCGACAGGGCGACTACCAATCGGCCGCGAACGAGTTCCGCGAAGCGCTCAGCGGAGATTTGCAGCCTCGATGGCTGGAGGTTTGGGCGCACGTCAACCTGGGCGAGATCTACGAACTCACAGGCCAGCGAGATCGCGCGGTGAATGAATATCGGCTTGCCATAAGAACCGACGATGACACTCAAGGAGCACTGACGGAAGCGAAAGCGCACCTGCAGTCGGCGGATGCGGTCACATCCTCTACCGCGCCCCAGGAATTGCTCAGTAGAGCCGAACCCGAATACTCTGAGGAGGCCCGCCTCGCTGAACTCGAGGGGACCGTCATCGTGACCGCCGCCGGTGGCACGGATCAAAGCGGACGGCCAGTTGACCTGCGCGTGACTCAATCCCTCGGGCTCGGTCTGGATGAGAAAGCCGTGCAGGCGGTCGACCGATGGCGATTCAAGCCCGATAGGAAGCCCACCAGCATGGCAGTCGATTTCTCGCTGGACTTGAAGCCGTCCCGATGGCATTTGATCGGTGTCGACTTTCGCCCTCCCGAGGGAGCAACCCGGCCGACCGTCTTAAGTGCCTTCTATCCGGCCGGAGCGGGAGTCTTCAACAGCGCGGCCATTGAACAGGGGCGCCTGCTTGGAGCGATGGGACGGCAGGCTTTTGTCACGTTGGCTTTCGACGTCGACGAACAGGGTGTTCCTACGCACATCCAAGCCGCGCGCACGTCCGAGGACGTATGGATCGATCAGGCGATGACGGTATTACGCGGGTGGCGTTTCCAGCCTGGAATGAAAGATGGAAAGCCCGTTCCCGTGTCCTGCACGTTCGACTTTGCGTGGGGCCCGCTGGATCTCGAGCCAAAGGAAATAGCTCGAATACTCCGGGAGCTTCGTCCAACTCCGGCCCCGACGACGTTCCTTGGGCATCCCGAGCCGATCTACAGTCCCGAACCAGCGTACCCGGAGCAAGCTCGTAACGCCGGAGTGGATGGAACGCTTACCGCCATATTGACCATAGGCGAAGACGGAGCGCCGCTGGATGTTCGAGTGATGCAAGGGCTCGGGTCCGCGATCGACGGAAGCGTGAGCAACGCGCTCCGCCGATGGCGCTTCCACCCGCCGCTTCTGAACGGACAGCCGGCGACTGAGGGCGTCGTCGTTGAGGTCAACTTCCAGCTACCGGATCGAGTCAGCTCGAAGATTCTTGACCCGCCACGCATGGCTCGGCCGGCTCAACCGTAAAATAGGATCTTGCATTTCCGCCTCTACCCGTTGCGGCTTACGTTTCTGGCACGCGCGCCCCTTTCGTTTCCGAAGGGCGCCGCGAGCAATCGCTTGCGCGGGGCATTCGGAGCGATGCTTCACAAACTCGGCTGCCCGGAAATATTCGAGCCGTCCTCTGCATCCGGGCCGAGCGGGATTACCGACCAGCCGCGCCCCTTTGTCTTCCGCGCAAATCATTTGGATGGCAGCGTTATCGGTGCCGGCCAGACTTTCCATTTCGATTTCCACTGGTTCGACCTGCGCCGATCCTCGCTCGACACGGTGATTCGTGCGTTCGGCGCGTTCCTTCCCGAAGCGGAACTGGTGGACGTCCAAGGCGAGGACGCTCCCCTTGAGTTGTGCCTGAATCCCTCCGGTGAGCCCGTGAGCCGCCTGACCATCCGCTTCGAATCGCCCACGGAACTAAAGTCGGGCGGCGAGGCAGTCGAGCGTCCCGAGTTCGGCGTTCTCCTCGCGCGGATCCGGGACAGAATCAGCACCCTGCGGGCGCTCTATGACGATGGTCCGCTTGCGATCGACTTCCGCGAGTTCGGCGAACGCGCCGCGCGAATGCATATGACGCGCTGCGATATTAAGCGGGTGGACGCGTCCCGACGCAGCGGCCGGACCGGCCAGACTCACTCGCTCGGCGGCTTCGTGGGCGAGGCGGAGTACGAAGGCGATCTGACGGAATTCGTTCCGTATCTACGCGCCGCGCAATGGACCGGCGTCGGCCGCCAGACGGCGTGGGGAAAAGGCGCGCTGATGGTAACGAACACCGGAGAGATAGCGCCTGTAAAGGTTGGGTTAAACCCAGCCGACGATGTACACTGAAAGACTCGAAAAATAACCATGCTCAAGAAACTGCCGGTTCTCCTGATCGTATCTGCCCTGTGCGTCTTGGCGGCCGATTTCTGGACCACTAAGCCGTTTACCGATTGGAACGAAAAAGAAGTGGCCAAGATCCTCAGCGATTCTCCCTGGGCCGGGAAGGTGACCATTGCCACTGGCTTCGGTGGAGGTCCAGCCGGGATCGCCGAGACGGCCGGTGGTGGTCGAGGCGGTGGCCGTGGAGGCGGTGGCGGGCGCGGCGGCGGTCCTCAGGGCGACGGCGCCAATAGTGACCCCGGTGTGGCCGGAGGTGGTGGCGGTGGCGGCGGCGACTTTGGCGGCGGTGGTGGAGGCGTCTCCGTTGTCCTCTTCTGGCAAACCGCAGCGCCGATCCGACAGGCGCTGGTGAAACGTCAGTATGGCGCCGAAGCCGGTACCTCGCCGGAAGCGAAGGCCAAGCTGGACCGCGTCGACCCGCTCTACGTTATCACTCTGAGCGGCATACCTGGACCTATGCTGGGAGCGACGCAAGGCGATAAAAAGGCGATCCTACTCGACTCGACGATGATGACGGTGAGCGGCAAGCCGCCCGTAAAGGCTGCCGACGTTCAGATCAGCGGCGGGCGCGGTGCGGCGACTGTGAGCTTTCTGTTCCCCAAGACCACGCAGTTAACGGTCGAGGACAAGGAAGTTGAATTCTCCACCAAGTTCGACAAGACGCCGATCAAAAAGAAATTCAAGCTCAAGGACATGGTCTTCAACGGCAAAGTTGAGATGTAAACGTGTCCGCGCCGTTTCCGCGCGCGTTCTATAACCGGCCTGCGACCGACGTCGCGCGGGCGCTGCTGGGCACCGTCCTGGTCCACGGGACAACTTCCGGCCGGATTGTCGAAACCGAAGCCTACCTGGGTCTCCAGGATCGCGCCGCGCACTCCTGGCGCGGCATTACTCCCCGCACCCGCGTGATGTTCGGCGAGCCAGGCCACGCCTACGTGTACCTCATCTACGGCATGTATGAGTGCCTGAACGTGGTCGCCGAACCGGAAGGCAGCCCGGGATGCGTTCTGATCCGCGCGCTGGAGCCGCTGGAAGGTATTTCGCGGATGAAGCGGCGCAGGCCTGGAGCCCGCGGCATCGAAGACTTGGCCAACGGTCCCGGAAAGCTGACGCTGGCCCTGGGGATCACGCGCCGCGAGAATGGCGCGGATTTCACGCGTGGCCCGCTGACCATTCATCCTCCCGCAAGCCCGGAAAAGATCGAGATCGGCGTTTCCCCGCGCATCGGCATCAAGCATTGCGCCGATTGGCCGCTGCGATTCTTCATCCAAGGCAACCGGTTCGTCAGCCGATAAATGTTATTTTCGTAGGAGCATGCTGAAACCGACCATCTTCCGCGAGTACGATATTCGTGGCGTCGCGGATACGGAGCTGCTCAGCTCCGATATAGTGGACCTGGGCCGCGGCCTCGGAACCCAAATACAGCGCAAGAGCGGGAAGTCGATTACTCTTGGGCGCGACTGCCGACTGAGCTCGCCCCGCCTGCGCGACGCGCTGCTCGAAGGCCTGATGGATTCCGGCTGCGAGGTTACCGATATCGGCGTAGTGCCCACGCCCCTGCTGTATTTTTCAGCCGTGCATCTGCAGGCCGATGGGGCCGTCATGATCACCGGCAGCCACAATCCCAGCGAGTTCAACGGATTCAAAACCGTTTGCGGCTCAGGGACTCGGCCAGCGCCTTTCCGATGCGCCATACATGAGGTAGTGCAGGAGCGGATCGACTTCGTCAGCGGCCACGTCGGGGTAGCTCCGCAAATAGAATTCGTCGTCGAATAGACCGGCAGCGCGAATGCTGTGCGCGTCGCGGCTTATACCCATCCGGACCCGGCGGAGATTTCTCTCCAGCGTCAACGCATGGAATGGCGAGCAAATTATCGCCACGGCCTCGGCCACCGAGGCGCCACGAAAAATACCCAGATTTCGCCACCGGTTGATGTCCGTCCATTTCCGGCGGCGGCCATCGCCGGTTATTTTGCTGTCGATACGATAATCTCCGAGAAATTTCTGCATCACCATCATCGGAACGACCGCATACATCGAGGGGAGGTTCGACATGGCCGAGTCGATCGAGACGCCGATCCGGCGCCACATCGGAACCTCGGCCGTTGCAGGTTTCGTGCTGGCGAGCCAGTCGAGCAATGGCGCATTGGCAATGTAGGCGTGCGCGAGAATCGAGTGGGTGCGTAACAGGCCGGGCGCAACAAAATAGGCCTGAAATGGAAAATGGCCGAGATAGATCCCCCACCAATCCGGCGGCGCGGCGGCGAGCGCGCGGGCGATGCGGGGAGCAAGATCGGCAAGCGGCCGGCGAAATTCGACGTCGTCCTCCAAGATCAATACGCGACGATGGCCGCGTGCGAGCGCCGCCTGCGCCACCGCGCGATGCGAGGTCCACACGCCCTGATCGGTATTCTTGGCGCGGGAAGGTCGATAGAAGATCACCTGCCGGCACAGCCCGATGGCGTGGAAATGCGCGGCGGCGCGGTCGGTGCGGGCCGGCTGTTCCACGAGCGAAATGCAATAAGCCGCATCGATGCCGATCGTGGCAGGTTGTTGCCGACCGGAACAGAAATCGCATGCTGGATCGGGGGAAATCGGCTCAAATCGCGGATTCAATGGCCCTCGCGCCTTTGATGACTGATTGGTTAGAGATAACGACTGATTTTTTCCTATATGCTAGGATTCAAATAGAAAATAGACCAGCCGGCCGCCGCTAAAGCCGGTGCCGACCACATGCAACGGCGATGGACAATAATCATGCCGCTAGTCGCGACATTGCTGGCGCTTTTGATCCTGGGCTCCGCCGCGCAAGCGCAGGACCCGGCCCGACACGGCCGCGCGCTGCTCAAGGAATTCTGCGCGCGCTGTCACGCGATCGGGAAAACCGGCAAGAGTCCGATGCGCGGCGCGCTGCCGTTTCGCACGCTCGGCCACAGCTTCGATCTCGATCATTTTTCCCGGCTGCTCGAGCGCGGCATCTCGTCCAGCCATCCGGCCATGCCGGAATTCAAATTCAGCGAAGACGATGCCCGCGCGGTGCGCGCTTATTTGCAATCGATCCAGCAGTAAGCTTTCAATTCGTCATTCCGGGACGCCGCGCAGCGGCGGGCCCGGAATCCATACTCCGCAGGGGTTATGGATTCCGGGTTCGCGGCCTTATCGGCCGCGCCCCGGAATGACAGGAGGGGGCGCTAACGATCGATGGTGATCTCGTCGGAGCGCGCGCGCGAGACGCAGATCATGATGGTGTCGGCGCGTTCGTGGTCGTGCAGCACCAGATCGCGATGGTCGGCCTCGCCGGCGATGAGCTTGGTGCGGCAGGTCCCGCAGGTGCCGGTCTCGCACGAGCTCGGCACCTCGAGACCATGTTCGCGCAAGGCTTCGAGAATGGTCTTGGTGGTCGGCACCTCGATGACCGCGCCCGAGCGTGCCAGCTTCACCTTGAACGGCTTGTCGGTCGGCTTGTGCGTCTCGGCATCGCTGAA
>JAIQFE010000068.1 GCA_020073445.1 Terriglobia bacterium | reverse complement strand
GGGCGATCAGATCGAGCGATGGGTTGGCTCAGGGTTGCTCGTCGCCGAGCGGCACTTCCGCAGGGTGATCGGTCATCGCCAGATTCCGTTGTTGCTGTCCTCGATGGCTAACGCCGTTTCCAAGAAACCGATTGCGAAAGGAGCCGCCGTCGCGTAGCCTATGAGGATCGAGAGTCGCTAACTTTCAACGGAGTTCCGGGCAATCTCAAGGGGAAGGTAGGCTGGCACACGTTCCGGCACTCCTATCGCTCATGGCTCCAAGAGTCACGGGCACCACTCGCTGTTCAGCAAGAGCTAATGCGCCATGCTTCAATCATCACTACGATGAATACCTATGGGAAAGTCATGACAGACAGCAAACGTCAGGCTCACAGCAAGGTTGTAGAGATGGTTTTCAACAATCTGAATAGGGCTGGTGCTGCCTAATGGGGGTTTGTTCTGGATGTAAGTGGTTGCGGGGGACCGCAATGAACGCAAAGTCACCACTCTGCCGTATCGGCTGAGGGTGAGCGATGCCGCTGCCTGAGTTCTCTCGCGGCGCTTGGCATTGTGTTCGTCTGCTCTTCTGGTATTCCCGCCGTTACAAGCGCGTTCATCCTAGTCAAAGAACCCTCGCGAAGGGTCTACGCGTTTCCGATCGACAGGTGCGAACGTACCTCGCCGAGCTGAAAGCGGCGGGTTGGATTTCTGTGCGTCAGGGCGGTGACGGTCACCCAGCTTCGTATCATCTCGCGCCAACAGCTATTTCCGTGCTGACTTCCGGGCTGCTTCCGGGCTGCTTCCGGGCTGAAAACCCAATTGAGCCGCGGGAACTCGCATCGCATCAATCGGTTAGGGATGAAAACTTCCGGGCTGAAACGAGACAGTCAATGAGTAACTGTAGTCCTAGTAGTGATCAGTCTGGGTGTACTCATCAAGAGGTTGAGGATCCGGTCGTCACCCTGATCGAACCTTTCCCCTACGTAAAGGCGCAGACCGAAGCGATCGCGACTGCGGTGCGAGCTTGTGGATTTGAACCAAACCCGCAGTTGTTGGGTCGACTGGAGCGGAAGGGGCAATTTTACCGTGTCACGGGATTTCGGGTTGCCGCAGCGATAAATCGGGCATACAAACGTGTCGAGGGCACCAGCAACCGACCGAAAACGTTCGCGTGGTTCTCTACTGTCGTGGAAAACGACCTGTCCGCCGCTGCCAGTCCGTCTGGCAGTTACCGGACCGCCACTCCCTCAGCCCCTCGAATTCCAGAACTGAAATCTGGAACCGACGCGCGGGTCGCTATCGCGGGCACCCGTGACATGAAAGGTCTTAAGCGTGCCGGCGATGTGATCCCTCCTACGTTCCGTGATTTGATCAATGGAGCCGCGTGATGAGCATCTCTTCCTCGAATCGAGATCCGATCACACGGCACCGACCAAGCGGCGCTTGCACCTCGCCCGAATACACCAAGAGGGATGAGTTAAATCCACGATGGCTCCCCTTCGTGGACGCCTTTCGAACTTTTTGGACGGCTCCTAGTCCGGGAGCAAGATCCCTAGTTGCTGACCTACAAGCCAGCATATTTCCGTCAATCAGACTTAACGCTGGTAATTCGATTGGTGGCGCCCAATGAGAACGGCGCTATACGTACGGGTTTCAACTCGTGACAAACAGGATGTCTCGAATCAGCTCATCGAGCTTCGGGATTCGTGTGATGGCGAAAAGGATTCCATCGTCAAAGAGTATGTGGATCACGAGTCCGGAAGCCGGTCTGATCGGGGGCAATTCCAGCAAATGCTTCGGGACGCGGCCGACAAAAAATTTGATCTTCTAATTTTCTGGTCTCTTGACCGACTCACTCGCGAAGGCACGCTAGCCACCCTAAAATATTTCGAACACTTTGAAAAATACGGTATTCGCTGGATAAGCCTCAAGGAGCCATGGATCAACAGCGCAGGACCTCTTCGCGACGTGGTCATAAGCCTGGTCGCCAGCTTGGCAAAGCAGGAGCAGGTTCGGATTTCGGAACGAGTCAAAGCTGGCTTGCAACGGGCAAAACGCGGAGGAACAAGAACCGGCAACCCGATTGGCCGTCCACGGGCGGTCTTCGATCGTGCCAAAGCTCGTGCCCTTCGCGATCAGGGACTTTCTTGGCACCAGATTGCGAAGCAGTTGAACGTAAGCGCTTCAACGGTGTGGCGGGCATGTACCACTCAGGAAGACAAGTTGCCCTTACCAAAAAGCGAGCCTGAGGTTTTGGAAGGCATGTCTCAGGCCCTACCTAATCGCGATTCGGCCCGACTGCTGCCTGAAGGCCCGTAGGCGCCATGGTTGCATAGCTCGTCTGGCGTTTCATGCGCCCCCTAGCCCGGCCGGCCCCCGGCCGGCCCGATCCGACGTCGATAGTGCAGGACGCGCTTGGCTCCGCGTTCGGACACCGAGCCTAAGTTCTCGTATCCGAACCGAAATACCCCACGCATCGTACGCTCGCGCCGGAATTCGAGATTCGAGGTTTTGACCTATAGCTATAGCTATACCTATAGCTAATTTGCGGGTCTCCCGTGGGACATTTTGCTCACCGGTTTTACATGTAACTGTACATGTATATAGATTTGCCCCCCTCTGTACGAGTCCAACGGGTACTTTTGATGTTCCTTCCAGAAAAATTTTTCGAGACTGCTGAAGGCGTAGGCCCAACGGCTGGATCGCATTGTTTTTAAAACACTTGCCACGCCGATCAGAACAAACACTGGTCTGCTTGACTCTAGATGGCAAACCATCTCTGAGAGACCCGAGGATGTGAAAATTTTCAGACCAACCTGCGCCAAAAACAGTGCATCGACATCGCTTGTATGACGGCGAAAAATCATGCTCCACAACTGTGTTTCCACGCAGATGCGGGGCCGCCAGCGTCAAGATCGGACGCCCCCAAAGGCAGTAGCAGCCAGCCAGGTGACAATCCGACTACGGGCGCTGTGTCAAAACGAAACCTTTTCGACACGCAGGAGCATTTCTAGTGACAAGGGGATTCATTGACAGCTATCGCGTGGACGGCTTCGCCACGCTTCCCCCAAACACCGTATCTGGACCGTGGCCGGCACAAGTCCGAGATGGCGACAAACCGGTCAAAGTGGCTGCGATTTATCTGTGGCAAGCGTCTATGGGGAGTGATCCGCATTTCTCAGCTCGCAGTGAATCTCATACCTGCGGGTTAAGAACGTGGCCATGACAGATCGCCTGCTTGTATTCAATCTCCGCTCAGTTCGAGACCCTTGCCGTTTCGCCCCGACCTATCGGTGCCAACGGAATAGGTAGGCGTGCGCGACGACCACGCTGGTGAAGCTGCTTGCATCCATTGCGTGTCGGTTGGGCGATACAGACAGCACGTAGCCGCCGGCTTACGGAGTACCGGAGGTGAACTCACGCCGCCTCGCCCTTTGGTGTCACCCAATACATTGGGCACCGCCACGTCACTGCTTGACATGGCCGGAGCGCTGGTACAGAATCCAGGCATGAATTCGAACGAAGGCCGAGCCTCCGAGGCGAACAGCCAGATCGCTGTTTCTGGCAGCGCCCCTGAGGTGAACGTCCCGGTTGTCGCCGAGCCGGACGTGATTCTTCTTGCCGAGGATGAATCGCTCACACCTGCAGAACGCGCTTGGTTGGACTCCCTTGGACCTGACGGCCCAAAACTACTCCGGGAAGCCGGCGAGTTGGTCAGCCGCATGGGAACGATCCTTACCCAAGCCGCTGAGGCCTTCCAATCGGAACAGTTGCCTCAGTTGGAGGAACTCGAGCGCCACGCCAAAGTGTTCAACGCCCGGGCGAAAGACAGCCCATTTCCTTGGGTACGGGATTTTGTGGGTGGCGGGCAACTGGTGGTTTCTTCCATGGTGCATTATGGCCGGGGCCACCGTCTGATCGGGGCGTGGCGGCACGAACGGGCAAAGGACGAGATGCGCATCTCCTCCGGCCAACTCGAGGAGGGACTGAAACTGCTATGTGAAGCCTTGGCCGCGCTTCCCTCGTTCTCCGATTTCGGCAGAATCAAACAAGAGATGGCCGTCTTCACCAACATGTTGCGGGTATACGTGCCGCTCTTCACTGCCACCGCGAAGCGGGCCGACCTGGAAAAGCAGCTCCTGTTAGGCCGCGTTGACGCTTACGTGCAAGGCGTGCAGGCATTGGCGCAGGAGCTTACCGCGGCCAGCGAAGGGATTCTCGCCACTGGTTCTGAACACGCTGAGGTGCTGAAGGCGAGTGGTGTTTTGGCAGGTTTGGCGGACATGCTGAGCGAGCGCGTGGACGCTATCGAGGAGCTGCAGCGAGGTCGAGCGCGTGACATTTACGTGGCCCCGGTGGGCGACAAAATCTTCATCATCCACGGTCACGCGGAGGATAAGTGGCGGGAATTGCGCACCCTGCTCGAAGAGCGGCTCAAGCTGAAGGATCGGGTGGTGGTGCTGAAGGAAGAAGCCAGCCAGTCCAAGACGGTTATCGAAAAATTTGAGGAGTTCGCTAACCAGTGTACGTATGCCGTGGCCCTTGTTACCCCGGACGACGTGGTGACCAATGAGGAAGCCAAGTACGGTCAGGCACGGCCGAATGTGTTGTTTGAGATCGGCTGGTTCTACGGCAGGTTTGGCCCACGCCGTCTGCTCATCCTAAAGCGTAAAGGCACTCTGCTGCCCTCCGACCTGGGCGGAGTGGTGGCCTGCGAATTCATCGACGCCGTGAAAGAGTGCGCGATCGACATCGAAGGTGAACTACGCGCTGCGCGTGTGATTGCCTGAGCAGGCCCGGCATACTCAGACGCGAAAGAGCTTCGCGATAGATGCGTCGGAGAGAAGGCCATCTGGCCACGGTCCCGCGTCAAAAGGTATAACGCCACGCAAAAATGCCGAAGGGTAAGAGCGCCTTTCCGCCGCGACCATCCGACGAATGCAAGAAGTCCGATTTCACGAATACTCGCCGAGTGTAAGCGGATGGGCCTCCGCTGACCGCCATTCCACGAAAGGTCGAGTCACTTGGGCGGAACACGCCAACCCGTTGATGTGCGCCAGTCGACGCGAGCCACAAGTCCGGGTGTGGGAGATCAACCCGGCACGGCGGAGCCATAGCTGTCGAGAACCGCCCATTCCGCCAGCGATGCACGCCACGCAAGAAAGAGATTTCGAATCAGCCATGCACGCCCCAACACGCCGGGTTCGCCTACGTTAATGGGTTCTGCCGATCTGTCTGAGCACGCCTCGACGCAGCGACCACTTTTGTCCGTACGAGTCCCTAAACCGCACGTACACTTCGGGCCTCTCGCCCGAGGGATCAAACTCAGATTCCTCAAGCTCATAATCCGACGAAACTTTGGGTCGAATCGGGCCCCAGTCTTTAATGGGCAACACCATTGATGGCGAACTGACTTTGACTTGTTCCACAGTGATCGGAGCATCACTGTCATTGTCTATATACACAACCCATCGGCGCGGATTAGGATCTGGCTCGTTTTTCCTTTTCCACTCGACTGAGGCAGACACGAAGCGAGCCTGCCGGTTCGCGTTTCGATCGCTGGTGGGTTGACTAATTTGTGTTTGAGGTTCTAGTGCACGAGGAGCAGCGTTAGACAGAACTTCTGAGACCGCCCGGGCAAGCTCTTCGAACTCCGCACTCGGCAACATGCCCGACCAACCAGCCAGGTTAGCGGCTTGAATTCTCTTGAACGCCAGTGGAATATTGATCTCATCGAGGAGCGCAGGAACAAGAATCCCTCGACGCTTCGCTTCATCGGCCTCAGTCCTAACCCAGTCAGACTGAACGGAATCCCGCGACCACAAGACAATGACACATCGGGCATCGCTTAACGCAGCCTCTATAACCCGATCCCAAGTCTTTCCCGCTAGGATAGTGCGGTCCCACCAAACAGACCAACCTTTTTGCCCCAATGCGTCCACCAGAGGCTTGACCCGGGGGCGATCGGCACTCGCATAGCTGATGAAAATGTCGGTCACGCGTGGGTCTCATCCCTGGCCGCACGTACGATCGAGTGACAATATATCCTCTCACAGCTAACGGTGGATCGGCACTGAGCGCTTCTCCAAGCTCGAGTGTGAGTGGCGGATCCCAGGTTCGAGTGACGCAATTGAATTATTCCTCACGATAACAGCCCTTCGCACCAGGGAACATGATCGCGCGGGAGAAATGCTGCGTGCGTCATCACCACAGCCGCGCCAAGAATCATCCCCACACACACGGCTTTGAAAACGGACCCAAACCTAACCCACGTGTAGGGCCGAGCCAGGAGATAGGCGCCCATAGTGGCACAGAACCAAAACCAGAGCCCGTGGGCGTCTTTGTTCAGTTGTTGAACAGCGGAACCCGCTCTACTGTCCTTACAAGCCGCCCTTCGCCATACGGGGGCAGATTGTCGCAAGTCCGCCGATAACTATCGCCAGGAAAGAACTGATTCCATTCATCCTTAGTCAGATTGCGCGTCAGTCGATCGCAGGCATCTTTCTTGATCCCAGCATCGCGCCAATGATGTAACAGGACTTCCAAATCGGCAGTCACCAGCGTTTCATCATCGGGAGAGAAGGCCAAGGCGGACGGGGAGCGAGGGAGTCCGTTCTCAAGATGAGCGATGGCCGCTTCTTCCACTCCGGTTGTAGAATTCCAGATCCGCGCCACGCCGGACGCGGTATCGAAGGATCCGCCGGCGGCCGCGAGATACTGTCCTCGCGAGCTGAACGCAAGAATGCGAACCCCGGCATGAGGAATTCGGAGCACGGGCTCATCAACCCCTTGCTGCCTAATGAAAAGAAATTCGTCCATTCCAAGGGCGAGCTTCCGGCCGCCCGGACTTAGCGCAACCGACGTGGGCACCTCTGGCGCACAGTACAGTCTTTGCTTCAAGGATACGTTCCAAACACATGTATTCTTCGCCACAACAGCGAGGAATTCGCCCGTGGCATCGAAGGTCACAGCGCTGGCCTCCGGGTCCAGCGTGAATTGCACGCTCCCGGACCGCGCTTCCCTCACCTCCGCACGGTCTTTCGAAACAACGGCCAGCCAACGGCCGTCGGAACTGAACTGGGCGTCGGTAAGGGCTCTGCCGGACTCGCCCCGCCAAATCTCTCGCGATGACCCACCAACTTCCCGCAGCTGAATGTCCATGTTCTCCGCTCCAACCGTAAGAACACGATGTTGGTCTGAACTGATGCGGAAAGCTCGCTGGTCCGCACTACTGCGGAACACAACCCCCGGGGTTGGCGACGTCAGGTTCCACTCAAAGGCCCCAAATCGATTTGCAATCACCAGTAGCCGATCGCGCTTCCGAAAGTCCATTTGCCGAATCCGGCGGGCCAACTGTGTCGGCCCGACAGCTTCCATCGGCACGCGATAGTAGCCAGGATGAAAATCGGCTTTGAAAAGAAATACCCGGTTGTCCCAGTCGTCGGCCGCTATCAAGGTACCGTCGGGACTGAAGGCCAAGACGCCCGATTGACCCAGCACCGGCATGATACCGGCGAGCGTTCCGGTGCGAAGGTTTCGAAGTTGGGCGAGAGAGGCAAACCTGTGCACACCCAGATAGGCTTGGTCAGGTGAAGCGACCAGGGATTTCATACCCTTTGGTACAGTTACAGCTCCGAGGGACAATCCATTTTCCATATCTCGCGAATCAAATCTGTCCACGCCCGACCGAAACACGTTCGCTCCCTTGGCCGCGCAGACCCACAGCGAGAGGTCGTCCGGAGCGCGAGCTGCCGCAACCTTTTTCCCCTCGCGCAAACTCCATACCTGAATTTCGTGCCCAGGCTTGTCGAGGCAAACGTAGTCGCCGCCTCCGCTCATTTGGAACGCTTCGACATCCGGAATCGTTATCGCCTGAATATGGGTGGACGCTGTCGACTGCAATCGCAAGACGTGGTCTTTGTCTAGCATTGCCAGATAGGACGCGTCGGAGCTGTATGCGGCAGCGCGGGCATCCGCGAGTGGACCTTCCTCCACGGTTCGTCCTATCCTGGGATCGATCGCATGAAGTGAACGGGCGCCGCGAGTGCGGACCAAGATGGGTGAACCTTCTGGACCAACATCGATTCCTTCCACTCTCGCGCCGAGTCGGATCGTGAACTGCGGATCGAGCGCTGGCAGTTTGCGGAGGGAAAAGTCCCCGTCCGAAGTCCCGGACGCGAGCAGCTGACCTACGGATGAGGATGCTAAGGTGATCGCTGTTACCTCATCGGGATCGGTCAAGGTCACTTTTTTCTCACTTGTCGGCACATCCCAAAGCTCAATCTTGTCCCCGCTGGCAATGAGAAGTGACCTGGCATCCTTACTAAATTGCATCAGATTGACCAGGCCCTTACGGTCGAAATGCTTCACATGCGGAACCAGCCAGCGAGTCCCATTGATGACAGTCTGCCTTCCTGAAGGAGTTTCTTCCAAGGAGAGCGATTCCAGCCCGAGCAGAAGACCTTGTTCCAGCCGATTAGCATCGTCAATTCTGAGAGTCTCCGCTCGCGCCGCGAGCTGGCCAGCAGTCGCCGTCCTGGCTTGAGTGGCCGAAACCCGCCACTGCCAAAGCGCAAATCCAGAGAGAAACGCCAACGCCAAGCCGACCGCGCTCGCGATCCTAATCTTTCGACGCGAACCGGCCAGCTCTGCATCCTTGCTGGCAAGCAGGAATGCCTGGGTTATTGGATTGATCCGGTCGCTGTACGTGGCTGCGATTGCACTCGCTTGCTCCAACCGGGTGCCTCGAAACAGCAGGTCGACGTTCTGCCGATCGGATTTCTGCCACTCTCGAGCGATTTTTCGAACCTCAAATAAGCTGAGCCGTGCTGGGCCTTCGAAGGTTTGAATCTGATGGGGTGCGATGCCTTTAGAGAGCGCCCAAAAAGCTTCTTCCCCATCGATGTCATCCCCGAAGTCCACCCAGTTTTCATCACGGAACCGTTCGCGGGCAGAGGCCCGATCCGCCTCCGGAATCTGCGGTAGAAGGGCCAGAATGACTCTAAGTTCGGTTGTCTTCCGAAGATCGAGGGCGATGTCGGCTTCTTTTCTTTGGAAGGTTCCCCAGCCGTGTGGTCCCAAACAGATGATTACTACCGCACAACGGCTCAGCGCCGAACGGATGAATGGGTCGAATAGCTCGCCACCTGGAATTGTGTACTCGTCGAACCACGGCCGCAATTCCGCTTCGGCACGCAATCGTTCATCCAGGTACCGAACGAGATCGCGGTCTTTGCGATTGTAGCTGAGGAAACAATCGAACTTCTCTTCCGCAGGAAGAGCCTGGCCTCCCGGGTCCATGTCGCTGAGCGTACATGATTTGTCGAGACTTGGTCAACCAGTCCGACCTCGGTTGTCACCGGTTCTCAGAACAATCCCAGCGTTGCGCGGATTATCGGGCCGCACTCCCTCGAACGGCGGGACTGAGGTGCGACTTCGATACTCGTGCGAAGGGCTGGCAATCGCCAGGAATCCGAAACCAAGACGACCACGTAATCGCCTCCGAGAGAATCTCAGGATGACTATTTTGACCAAACCGTGATGACATGGCGCCGTGGGCAGCGGCGAGCTCGCCGTTCCAGGGATGAGGTACAAATTAAGTCTGGGCACGCCCGCTATGTACTCTGAGCCTGATGCAGACCAGATCACCGATGTAGTGGAACAGTACCGATATCCGGCGTTCATCAGCTACTCTCGCGCCGATCTTTCCGTTGGCGAGGAACTTCAGCGAGAGTTGGAGCGGTACAGAGTTCCCCCCTCATTTCGCGGACGCCCCACGTTTTTCGGGCCGCTGGGCAGTCGCATACGGCCCATCTTCCGCGACCAATCTGACCTTGAAGCAAATCGGGATCTCGAGAAGAGAATAAGGCAAGCGCTGCGCGATTCTGCCTTTTTGATCGTACTGTGCTCCCCTGTCTCGGCAGCATCGAGGTGGGTGAACCAGGAGATAGTCGAGTTTAAGCGGCAGGGCGGCGCCGAGCGGATCATCACGGTTCTCGTGGCGGGATTTCCTGCGCAATTCGATCCAATTCTCACGCCTGCGGGCGCATTCCCACCGGCGCTGCTTGACGAGGTCGACAGCGACGGCAAATCCACAGGCGAGCCTCAACCCGAACCCACCGCAGCTGACCTGCGCGGGATCAACGACGCTGCGGATGGAGTTTCTATATTCCGTTTCAAACAGGAGATTCTGAAGATCGTCTCAGCACTAACGACGATACCGCTGACAGAACTGAGCGAGAGAGCCAAGCAAGCTGATCGAATAGACAAGCGTAACCGAGTCATTTTTGGAGTGCTGGCCATAGCGACCGTGGTGCTGGTTGGTATATCAGGGATACGTTACTGGACGTCGTTACGCGAAGAATCGGTTTATCTGGCGTCGCTCGCGCGCGAAGAGTATTCCCGAGGAAACTCGACTACAGCCGCAGCGCTGGCCCTTGAGGCGATTCCGAAAACGCCATTTGATCGGCCAATGACATCTGATGCGGAGAAGGCCGTCGAGTTGGTGCTATGGCGGTTTCCTCTTCATCGCTTCCAACACGCCAAGCCTGTTGTATCCGCGGCGTTCGACCCGTCGGATCACCGTGTGGTTACCGCATCGGACGATCGAACGGCGGCGATCTGGGACGTCGGAACGGGCAAAATGATTTTGGCGCTGAAAGGGCACAACGCGGAGGTGACCTATGCTGAGTTCAGTTCCGACGGCAATCGTGTCATCACTGCTTCCTACGACGGCACTGCGCGGATCTGGGATGCGAGTAGTGGTGCCGAGATCGCTCGGCTAGCTGGCCACGAACGCGATCCTGAAGGATGGGAAGGCGGGCGGGTCTATGTGGCCCATTTTAGTCCGGATGGCAAACTTGCCATCACTATAGGTGTCGACGAGACCGCGCGCATCTGGGATGCTATGAATGGGCGCCAACTCCACGTCCTCCGTGGATACCGTGATGCTGTCTTCAGCCCGAATAGCCAGGCGGTGTTGCTCGCTCCGGCGGACGACCAGGAAGTGCTGCTGGTTGCCTCCGACTCTGGACGCAAGCTTCGCGCATTTGCTTGTGAGGGAGACGATCCACCGAGGCGGGTTCGGTTTAGCCGTGATGGAATGCTAATCGCGGGGGCTGGCCTGTACAAACTTGCGTGCGTGTGGAACGTGGACGACCCGAGCCGGCGCACGGTGCTGCGCGGACACGAAGGGACTTGGGGAGTTAACGATGCGAGTTTTAGCCCTGACGGAGAACGGCTCGTGACTTCCGGTGGTGACGGCACGGTCAGGATCTGGGACGTAAAGACAGGCAAACAGACGATGCTGCTGCAGCATCCCCCTTACGTCACCACAGTTAGATTCAGTCCGGATGGCACACGAATACTTAGCGCATCTCAGGATAAAACCGCCCGGATCTGGGACGCACAGACAGGGATCGAGATCGCCCGGCTGGACATTCACAACGACATCGTTCAGGGCGCAGAGTTCAGTCACAACGGCAGGTATGTGGTGACGGCATCAAACGATAAAACCGCAGGGCTCTGGGACTCTGTTCCACGCGAACGCGTAGCGATTGAATTATGCGACAGGGTCCCGCTGCAAGATAGGATTCTCTCTGCCGAACGCCGTAGTACCTTCAATCTCGCTGTGATGCCGAGAGACCCTTGTCGTGCTTCGTTCTACGGACTTGCTCCGCTGTTGCGCCGAGTTTGGCCCTGATTTGGTCCGATTTTGCCAACTCGGATCTGACGCAGACCGCGTCGTACGGCTGCCAAGGGCCGGATTGCGCCCCGCCTTGCGACCACGGAGGAACGCAATGACCGGTAGCGTTCGACTTGGATTGCCGCGCGGGCCGGTTTCGGCATGGATGCGGCAGTTCGAGCGGGATTGTCGACTGACTGTATCGGGACAGGTACCCGTGTTTTTGTTGATAATGAGAGGAATTGAGGTGAATTGATGAATCCGTGGACCCCCAGGCCAGTGTTGCCTGTTCGAAGGAAGGTCTTTATTTCGTACTACCGAGGTGATCGGGCAGCGGTTGACGGGTTTGTTCAGTATTGGGCCGGAGTCCAAAACGTCTTTATCCCTCAGATCGTGGGTGCGTATGGCGAGGACATCATCAATAGCGATGATGCTGAGTACGTTATCGGTCAAATTCGCACTCGGTACATTGCTGATTCGACTGTGACGATGGTGTTGATTGGTTCGTGTACTCACAGCAGAAGGCATGTTGACTGGGAGATCAAGGCATCCCTACGCCAGGGTGAGATCTACACGCCGAACGGACTTTTGGGCGTAATTTTGCCCTATCAGGGTAATGCGGCCTGGTTACCGCCGCGGCTCGAGGCGAACTGGAACCGAGAGAATCGCAATTGCTATGCCCGATACTACGTTTCTCCTTCAACACCTGAGGACCTGCGTTCCTGGATTGAGGATTCGTACGATGCCCGGGGCGGCCGGGCCACATTCATTCGTAATCCGGCCGATACGATGCGCTACAACAGCCAGTGTCGGAGTTGCTCAATTACTCACTAAGATTCGGCCTTGCCGTCATGTTCGTTGGCGTGAAGGGGATTTCGCACCATGAACTCGGCAGTACCAACACAGGCCGTCAGGTTTCGGGTTGGCGTTGTGCTTCCGCATGCTTCTCCGCTTGGATTACCGGACACTGGCCGACTTGTCAGGACCTGTCCAAGGAACGCGTTTACCGCACGTTGTGCACATCGGTCGACTTGTCGAAAGCTGCGGAAGAGGGCGACGATGACAACCCCAAATCAGCAACTTAATGCACTTTCTTATCCCTATGCTGATGTCACGCACAGCGAGACCCTGCTGCTCAGCGCCCTGTGGTTCGACAATATCTATGTACTGGAACCAAACTTCTTTCGCCCTCCGAGACGACGCAATCAAGTTTTCTCCGGTACCTCTGATCGGAACTTTGGCTACAGGGTTGCCATTACATTGGCTTCTGGCTGCGAGCGCAGGCGCAATTGCTCTTCGCGATCTCATAGAGTGGCAGGTCAAGCGAGGTGAATTGAGAAACAACGGACTTTTCTTCCTTCTTGAATTGCAGTCGAGAACAAAACGGCGCTAGTTGGTGGGTATGCGTCTGAGGAACCCATCTTGTTCAGGCTAAGGATTCTGCCGAGAATGGCGAGATGCGGAGCAAGGAAGAGATTCGGAGACTCGTTGAGGGATTTACAAAGAGCGGGATTACGCGCCGCGAGTACTGCGCCAAGCACGGCATCGGGATATCCACTCTGGATTACTGGCGGCGCTCACATCGGAAGC
>JAIQFE010000102.1 GCA_020073445.1 Terriglobia bacterium | reverse complement strand
CCTGCAACAAGCCGACGATGTCGGCCATCGGCAGGATCATCTGGATGTTGGGGTTCTGTTCGGTGGCGAGCCGGCGGAACTGCTGCACGGCCCGTTGCTGGTCGATCTGGTATCTTCTCTTCATAGCGACTCTCTCCTTTTTCTTGGCAGAAAAACTACCCAGAGGCGTTCACTCCTCCAGGTTTGAGAGTCGCTTACTTTCTACGAACTAACGGGCATGCTCTGGTCGGCCATGCTTCCATAAGCTTGTTTGATCGCCCGGCACCACACCCAAAGTAATATTAATGGGTGGATACGCCGTCATTCAGGCGCTATTCGCTTCGTACCCGCTCAGGATAGGTAAACACTAGCCGACTTTCTCGTTCCCAATCCTCCTCCGCCGCTCTTGAGCGAGCCTCGTCTGCAGTCGCATCATTTCCCAACCAGGTGAGTGGAGTCGCGCTCGTTCTCGTTACACACAAGTTCTAGCAAGTCAGTATCCGGCATCAGCACTTGACTCTGAGTGTAGGTGAGAGGCCCACGGTAGGCTTTGGGATCGTCAATCGTGATCTGAATATCCATATGCCCAAAATCGCGCCGGCGGAACCGCTCCACGACTCTGAGCGCGTCAGAGTGTGGGTGCCCGAACGCGTCCAGCCAACCCCGATCGCGGAGTCCGCGCGTCTCCACAACAAGGATCTCTCCATCCCATTTCCCAACGGAATACCCTCTCCAGGAAGGCTGTGGATCCGCGGGAAGCGGCCTTCCATCGAGGAAAACTTGTCGGAAGCTTGCATCACCCTCTTGGAGGATCACCACTAGATTGCTTGTTTGGATGATCTTCATTGGAACGCCATCCGCATCGGTACGAGGCACCCCGAGGGGCAGGCAACGGCTGATCGGATCGTCTTTCCCAAAATTTGCTTTTCGTTCCTCGTAAAGGTCCGCCGCCCAAGGCTGAAACGGCACATCCGCCGGAGCCAGATCCCTCGTAATATCCAGGAAGTACTTCGGTAGCGCGTCGCCGTTGGTACCCTGTGGCGCGTCACTCGGTGCGCTCTCCCCATGCCAGACTCCTGATAGGTCTGGCCTGCCATCTCGCGTGTGCGGCACGCGAGCCGTCAGGGCCGGTTTCCCATCCTTGGTGCGGGGGACGCCCGGAGCGGGGTAATTGATCCACTGCCCCGTCGCCGGAACACCGAGTGTCACTGCCAAGACCATTAAACCGGCACTTTTCATCGATCTTACTTTGACTGAGTATTCGGGCTGAAAAAAACGAGTATATCGCTTCGCGTCTAGTCGTGGAGTACGTCCCGTGAACCCGACGACGAAGGCCTGAATGGGATGGAAGTGACTGGGCACGCTGCGTTTCGGGAAAAGACTGTGACCAAGTGACGCGCCCTTCCGGAAGTTATCTCGCCAGGTCCGCGTCAGAAGTCGGGAATCGAGGCAGTTGCGTGGATTAGGAACGACAAACGCACTTGGGGGAAGCGTCAGATTTGGGTTCTGTCCGGATTGTCGGCCATGCTTCCATAAACTTTTTTGATTGCTCGGCGCTGCATCCAAAGAAAGATTAATGGGTGGATACGTCGTCATCCAGGACCTTTCGCATTACTGATTGGGTTAAGCTCTATCTGAACCCGGCAGCAGGACTGGCTGGCAGAGTCTGATGGTACTTGGAATACGGACCGATGCCTAAAAGGTCAATCACCTTCGACACCGTACGGAAGATCGGACTTGCCATGCCCGGCGTCGAGGAAAGCACGGCATATGGGTCCCCGGTACTCAAAGTCCAGGGAAAAATCCTTGCGGGTATTCCTGCTAAGCGCTCGGAGGTGGAACCGGGCTCGCTAGGCGTTTGCGTGGATTTCGATGACCGCGCCGAGCTGCTTGCTGCGGCTCCCCGTGTTTACTACCTAACGGAGCATTACGCCGGCCATAAGGTCGTTCTGGTTCGCATGTCCCGGGTCAATCCTGACATGTTGCGGGACTTGCTCGGCATGGCCTACAAGTTTGTGACCCGCAAAGCCACTCCCCGCTCGCCAGCGCGGAAGCGACGCTGACGGAATCCTGATTTCGGCCACCTCGATGGAGTTCCTGGCCAAGGGAGGTTGCCGCCCCAAACGCCAAATCTGAAAAAGTTAGTGGACGGATGCGCCGTAATACAGGAGTTATCGGCTTCCTGACCGGCTACATATAGCTGAATCAATTAGATGCACCTCTGCGCAGGGTGCGGGAGTTTATCTTCGGAACGGGCGGCCGAAGCACTATTCCGGTTAGTCCACTTGTCAGGAGTTGAATTCTTATTTTGTGAGCACCGGTATGGTCGTGAGCGTGCCGTCGTTCTTGGCACGCAGCCCTATAGCGCTGATCTTCGCGCCTTGAGGGACGACGAAATCCACCATCCCGCGCTTGTTTGCGGTCACCGAATAGTTGTCCGGCAGCATGAATGAAGTGTGCCCCCGGCTCCCCAGATTGATGGACGAAGTCTGCAATAGGTTACCCGCATCGTCGTATATCCGCGCCGTCACATTCGCTGCCGCAGCGTTCTGATTCGCAAGCGCCACCCCGGTGGTCAGACCATTCGTATCGTCGAACACCAGCAC
>JAIQFE010000034.1 GCA_020073445.1 Terriglobia bacterium | reverse complement strand
TGGTTGTTCACCTTCACTGCCGCGGCCTTCAACTTGTGGCGCATTCCAAAGCTCCGGGCCGCGGTGTGTTGAGCGGCGCTTCCGGGGCCCACTGAGAGGCCCGGTTGCCGACTGCGGGGGCGCCTCGCGACGCCTCCTTCTGCCGGTAACAGTGCTCCCTACGAAGTGCCAGTGGTGTTCCCGGACGCTATTTCAGCAAGCTCCTAGAGGATCGCTCTGAGCCTGAACCACTCCGTGACGGTCGACAACCATGACCTGCGGCACGCCGATGCGTTCCAGAGCCGAAAAGCCCAGGTACCCGATCGCCTGGTCGTGCGGCGCGTAGCCGACGGGAATGCCCAGCTGGTGATCTTTGACGTAGCTACGCACCATCTCCGGAGTGGCGTCGTTGATCGCCACGCCAAATGCTTGAAAGCCCTGCGAGCCGTATTCTCCCTGCAGTTTCGTCAACACCTGGGATAGTGCCTGACAGTGCGAACAGTTCGTAATTAGAAACTGGATCAGCACCACCTTGCCTTTGAACTTCGAGACGGAAATTGTCTTGCCGTCCGCATCCGGACAGCTGAACTCCGTAGCGGGGCGGGGCACGGGAGGCTTGGCGGGCAGCAAAGCACTAAAACCTAACACTACTGCGAGCAGACACACGTATCTCATCGGTTTGTTTCTCCTTGACTGGTTTAGTTGAGTTTCAGCAGGCGCCGGTTAGAGCGTGATTGCAATCGGCCACACAGGGCACTGATGGACTGGTCCGAGTCGATAATCGCCATCCGGCGAAAATCGCCAGTGCCAGCAGGCAGTACACGACCGGTACAGGAACCCGGATGTACCCATAGAGCAGGAAGCTCGACCAGCTTCTGCGCGGTCTAAGCATGCGCGCCTCCAATTCCGGTGAGACCGCCGGCGTCTGCCATTCCCTTAACAGCTCTCGCAACTGAGGATCATTTGGTTCCATGGAAAGCGCCTTTCGACTCCAATATCGGTGCAAGCATGCGCCGCAAATTCTGGCGAGCCCGATGGAGCCGCGACTTCACCGCCGCCAGATCCGCCGCCGTCGCCTGTGCAATTTCGTCCAGCGACATTTCTTCGTACTCGGCGAGCACCACGGCCTCGCGCTGCAGCGGGGGTAGCATCAAGATCGCCTTTTCCACCGCTTCGGCGCGTCCGTCTTCCCGAACATTTAGTGGCTGGAAAACGAATGCGTCGTCTTCTAAAGCTTCGTGCGGCCGCTCATCTCGCCATCGCTTCAGGACCAGGTTCCGCGCGATCCCCAGCAGGAACGCACGCATTGCGCCTCGGATCGGATCGTAAGCTCCAGGCTTACGCCACAGGATCAAGAAACAGTCTTGGACGATGTCCTCGGCCGCCGAGCTTGATCCGGTCATCCTGTATGCAAAGCGATGTACCACGTCCTTGTGCCCGTGAAGTGCGTCTCGGAAGTCCGCATCGGTCATTTCTAGACTCTAGTTTCCAGCAGGGGGACGAAAGGATTCGGGATGGTCCCATTTATTTGCGTTCATTCGCGTCTGGGAGGATTCTGGCAGCCAATTCCCCAGCCGCCAGGCGCACGCGCACATCCGATCCTACCGGCGCGTCCGCGGGAGATTTCACGATCTTTCTGTCGCCGGGGCCATCCCGCTCCACAATCGCGTAGCCGCGGTCCAGAATCTTGAGCGGGCTTAATTGAGTCAGGTGCGCAGTGAGCGGCGTGAGCGAGCCCCGTGCGCGGCTCAGCGTCAATCGGATCGCCTGGTTTACCGCGGCATCGCACGCTTCCAGGCGTCGCCGGGAAGCCGCGAACTGCAGCCGGACATCGCGCTGAACTAATCTTTTCGCAACTGCGTCTAACTCACGGGCACGCAGCCCGAGCACGATTCGAATCGTGTCGCGCAGCCCGTACTCCAGTTCGTCGATGCGCTGCATCCGCCGCCCAAGGGCTCTATGCAGGCGGGCTGAGTCAAATTCAACGCGATGCAATTGACGCGCCCGTAGCGCGAGCGTTAAGCGAGCCGCTTGGCGCAGTCGTCCCTCCGCTCCCGATAATCCGTCCAGCAGGCTTTGGCGCGTGGACGCCACCAGTTCCGCGGCCGCCGAAGGCGTGGGCGCGCGAAGATCCGCCACGAAATCGGCGATGGTGAAATCGGTCTCATGACCGACGGCCGAGATCACAGGAATGGGCGACGCCGCAATCGCCCGCGCTACGCGCTCCTCATTGAACGCCCACAGGTCTTCGAGCGAGCCTCCGCCGCGCGCCACGATCAGGACCTCCGGCCAGCCGGACTCCGAGAAGTATTCGATCCCGGCTGCGATCTGTTCCGCCGCCCCCTCACCCTGCACCTGCGCCGGATACAGGCGGATGTGCCGGCCCGGGCAGCGCCGTTCCAGAATGTGGATCATGTCGCGGATCACCGCGCCCGAAGGCGACGTCACGATCCCGATTCGTTCCGGCAGCGACGGCAACGGGCGCTTGCGAGCTTGTTCGAAGAGTCCTTCCGAGGCCAGCTTCCGCTTCAACTGCTCGAACGCGAGTTGCAGCGCGCCGTGACCCTGCGGCTCCAGCGCTTCCACCACCAGTTGCAATTCCCCGCGAGCATCGTACAGGTCGATGCGCCCGCGCGCCAGCACCGCGACGCCATCCTGCGGCTTGAACTTCAGATACCGCGCGGTCATTTTGTAACACACGCAACGTATCTGCGCGGACTCGTCTTTCAAAGTGAAATAGTAGTGCCCGCTGGGTGGCTGCTTCGCACCGGAAATCTCGCCCGCCACCCAGATATCGGTGAACTCGCCCGAGAGCACCGAGCGCATCTCCGCGGTCAATTCGCTGACGGTGTAGGATCGGCGCTGGACGCTCCAATCGAGTGTGATCTGTTCCATCGGCTGTTCTATGTGTCCAGTGTAAGCCGCGCGAAAGTGTTTCCGTATATCATGTGGAAATGACTTCCAAAGAAGTTCTCGAATTTGCGAAGAAGAATGATGTCAAGCAGCTTGACCTTCGCTTCACCGACCTGCCCGGAGTTCAACAGCACGTCTCCTACCCCATTGGCGAGCTAAGCGAATCGAGCTTCGAGGAAGGCTTCGGTTTCGACGGCAGTTCGATCCGCGGCTGGGCCGCCATCAACGAATCCGATATGCTGCTGGTGCCCGATCCGGCCACGGCCATCATCGATCCTTTCTTCGAAGTCAAAACGCTGGTGATGATCTGCAACGTCATCGATCCCATCACGCGTCAAAGCTACGACCGCGATCCGCGCTGGATCGCCCGCAAAGCCGAGCTGTACGTCAAGAACTCGGGTCTCGCCGATACGGCCTTCTTCGGAGCCGAAGCCGAGTTCTTCATCTTCGACAGCGTCAGTTTCGATCAGAACGCGCACTCCGGCTTCTACTTCATCGAAGCCGAGGAAGGCCGCTGGAACTCCGCGCGCAGGGAAAACAATCTCGGCTATCGGCCGCGCTACAAAGAAGGATATTTCCCGGTGCCGCCCACCGATCAGCACCAGGATTTGCGCGCCGAGATGGTCGAGACCATGGGAAAGGTCGGGCTCGATATCGAGTGCCACCATCACGAAGTGGCCACCGCCGGCCAGTGCGAGATCGATCAGCGCTTCAACACGCTGACGAAATCGGCCGACAACATGATGCTGTACAAGTACGTGATTCGCAACACGGCGTATCAGTACGGCAAGACCGTTACCTTCATGCCGAAGCCTCTGTTCGGCGATAACGGCAGCGGGATGCACGTGCACCAGAGCCTGTGGAAGGGCGGCAAGCCTCTGTTCGCCGGCGATCTCTATGCGGGCTTGAGCCAGATGGCGCTGTGGTACATCGGCGGACTGCTGAAGCACGCCCGCGCGCTGGCGGCCATCATCGCGCCGACCACCAATAGTTATAAGCGACTGGTTCCGGGCTACGAAGCGCCGGTGAACCTGGCGTACTCCAGGCGCAATCGCTCAGCGGCGTGCCGCATTCCGATGTACTCGGCCTCGCCCAAAGCCAAGCGTGTCGAGTTCCGGCCGCCGGATCCGTCTTCGAACCCGTATCTGGCATTCGCGGCGATGGTGATGGCCGGTCTTGATGGCGTGATGAACAAGATCGATCCGGGCGAGCCTCTGGACAAGGACATTTACGACCTCTCGCCCGAGGAGATGAAGGCCGTGCCTTCCATGCCTGCCTCGTTAGAGGAAGCTCTGGCGGCCATCGAGGACGATCATGCGTTCTTGCTAAAAGGCGACGTGTTCACCGAGGAACTCTTGGAGAACTACATCAACTACAAGCGCAAGAACGAAGCCGACGCTGTGCGCCTGCGCCCGCATCCCTACGAGTTCGCCCTCTACTACGACATCTAACCCAGACGGCTAGATCCAAAGCGCACAGCGCGCACGCTGCTGTAACTTTGATCGCGTCGGGCTGCGTTGTGCGCGATTAATTAGGGCACAGCGCGCGGCGCGCACGCTGCTGTAACTTTGATCGCGTCGCGCTGCGTTGTGCGCGATTAACTAGAGTGCCGCTTCGCCCCGATCCTCGTTGCGAATTCGAATTGCATCGAGCACGTCGGTGACGAATACTTTGCCGTCGCCGACTTTCCCACTGCGGGCAGCCGTGGCGAGCGTGCGAACCACTTCATCCGCCCGCGCCGAAGTCACCACCAGCTCGATCTTCACTTTCGGCAGCAAATCGACCTTGTATTCCTGGCCGCGATAGGTTTCGGTGTGGCCCTTTTGACGCCCGTGGCCGCGCACTTCTGACACAGTCATCCCGTCGACTCCAATGCCGAGCAGCGCGTCTTTCACTTCGTCCAGCTTATGCGGCTGGATAATCGCTTCGATCTTTTTCATTGGTCCCGTCCTTTTCGTTTGGGTTATCTACTTGGGTATCTATATGATGCTCCTAGGGATCGGCGCGTCCAAACGAAACGTTTGGATTGGCTGGATCAAAATAATCTATTGGACGTTTAACCGAACTGCCCTTAGGCTTAGAACTTAAAGCTCAGTCCGCTTTGTAAACCAAAACCTCAGGAGGTCTTAAATTGTATACCCGCTTGAAGTGTGTCTTGATTCCGTTAACCGCGGCGTTGGTTGCAGCGTCCGCTTTCGGACAGGCGCCAGCACCCGCGCCGGCTCCTGCCCCAGCCGCGGCTCCGGCACCGGCTCCACCATGGTCCGTCGGAGGAATCGATTTCAGTGGCTTGGTAGACGGTTACTATACGTGGAACGCCAACCACCCGGCCTCGGGCACGAACGGCCTTTATAACTTCGACACGGCCGCCAATCAGTTCAGCTTGAATATGGCTAAGCTGACTATGTCCCACGCGGCCGATCCTATCGGATTTCAGGTCGACTTCGGTTTCGGCCACGCTTTCGACATGATCAATGGCATCGACAACAACGGCCTGAGAACCAAGAATATCGAACAGGCTTATGTGAGTTGGAAGCCCAAGGGCAAGGACAGCGGCTTCCAGATGGATTTCGGCAAGTTCGTCACCAGCGCCGGAGCCGAAGTGATCGAGAGCAATGCCAACTGGAACTACTCGCGCTCACTGCTATTTTCCTGGGCGATTCCGTACTATCACATGGGCTTGCGAATGACGGAAACCAAGGGTCATTTCACGGGCGGCTTCCAACTGGTGAACGGTTGGAATGAAGTGGAAGACGTCAACTCTGGCAAGACGCTGGGATTCGTGGGCAATTTCACCAGCAAGAAAATCGCCTGGAACAACAACTACTACACCGGTCCGGAGAATCCCGGCACCAATACCGGCTGGCGGAATCTGTACGATACCACCCTGCTCTTCACGCCCGCCGACAAATTCAACGCCTACGTGAATTTCGACTACGGCCAGAACAAGAGCGGATCCGGGCCTTCGGAGTTTACGGCAAAGTGGTATGGCGTGGCTCTCGCCGGCAAGTTCCAGCTGAACGATCACAACGCAATCACGCCGAGGTATGAGTGGTTCAAGGACCGCGACGGCTTTGAAACCGGCCTGGCCTGCAAGACCGGCAAGGAGTGCGATCCGCTGCAGGAGTTCACCTTGACCTACGAACACAAATGGACCCAGGGCCTGCTGGCGCGTCTCGAGTATCGTCACGACTGGAACGCCGTCGAACAACCTTTCTACTTCCAGCGCGGAAGCACCGGCTCATCCAAGCATCAGGACACGCTGGCGGTGGGCATCGTAGCTTTCTTCGGTCCGAAGTAGAGCCTTCGATCCCTAGATTCTGTTAGCCCGAAAGCCGCGCCCGGTCGAAAGTGTCCGGGCGCGGCTTCTTTTTTGCGATCGACGTGCAAGTGTATGCAGTGACTGTACTTATGCTGTCGCCGTTGCATCCATCCGGTCTAGCCGTTCGGCGTGGTTCGTTGGCCATTCAGTCAACTTCAGGCCGTATCGCGTCCATCAAAACTTTCGATTAGCAGGTAGCCTAAGTCCGGCGCTAAGATATCTTGTATGTTTCTGAGGGTAGAACGTCATTTGGGCCCAGCCATGCCCCCACGGGCGGCGCTGGCTTCTAGGTAGCTGGGCGAATTCACCGCACCAGGGCCGGACACTCCCTCGCTGGCGTAATCCAACAAGTTTTTAAAGTCTAGTATCAAGGAGATTCATGAACAACGGAAACAGCGGATTGCAAGACTTCCTGAAGCTTTCCTACACGGAACTGGAAGAGAAGAACCTGCATGCCAAGGACCAGCGGATGAAGCGCGTTCCCATGGAGAAGATCCAGGAAGAACGGCTGAAATATCTGACGGATGAGAAGCGCATCAAGGCGGTAACTCTCCTGTTCAGCGACCTCGAGGGCCGTCTGCACATGCTGGACTACGACAAGAAGTTCCTGCTGAAAAGCTGGGACAACCTGACCTTCGATGGCTCCTCGATTCGCGGCTTCACGGCGCAGAAGGAGAGCGACTTGCGGCTGGGGTTGGACTGGTCCGCCTTTTACTGGGCGCCGGCCGATTACTTCGGTCCCGGCAAGGTGCTGGTCTTCGGCGAAGTTATCGACAAGGACGGCAGCCCGTATACGGCCGACATCCGTGGCGTGCTCAAGAAGTTCGCCCAGGATCAACACGCCAAGAACGACTACACGCTGAACGCCGCCAACGAAATCGAGGGTTTCCTGTTCAAGGGAGTGGACGCCGAGCGGCACTATTCCGAAACCGGTAAGTTCGAGTACGTCAACACCGGTGGCTACTACCACTCGCTTCCCGGCGATCCGCTGCGCCAATTCATCGACACCGCCGCCGAAGTGCAGCGCGCGATGGGCTTCCAGAACGAGAAAGACCACCCGGAAGTAGCGCCTTCGCAGTTCGAGATCAATTACAGCTATGCCGAAGTGGTTGCGGCTGCCGATCACATCCAGCTCTACAAGCTGATCTGCCGGCAGGTGGCCACCAGCATGGGCTTCACGGCCAGCTTCCTCCCCAAGCCCGTCGTGGGCGTGAACGGAAGCGGCATGCACACCAACGTCTCGATCACCAAGGGCGGGAAGAACATTTTCTGGGATCCCAAGGGTGAAGAGAAGATCAGCAAGGAAGCCTGGGACTTCGTCGATCGCATTCTGACCGTGGGCAACGATATCTGCCTGCTGTTGAATCCCAGCGTCAACGCCTTCCGGCGTCTGGACCCGCACTTTGAGGCGCCCAACCAGATCATCGCCTCCGCCGTGGATCGCGGATCCATGGTCCGTATTCCGATCGGCAACGAGCGCAGCTCGCGCGTCGAAGTCCGTTCCGTCGCGCCGGACGCGAATCCGTACATGGTGCTCTACTCGATCTTCAAGTCTGGTATCGACGGCAGCATCGACAAGACCCCCAATCTCCGGTCGGCCAAGCGGTATTTGCCCGACAACATTTACGACGCCATGGACAACTTCAACAAGTCCGAGTGGATCACCACGATCCTGGGCGAGGATGTGAAGGGCCGCTACGCAGATCTCAAGAAGGCGTCGGCCGATCGTTGCGCCCGGCTGCTCGGCACCATCGTCAAGCCGCAGGAAGTGCAGTACCACCACGAGATTTACAATCAGTATCTCTGGAACCAGTTCTAAGAACGTAGAGGGCGACGCGTGAGTCGCCCCTACAAACCCGACGCACGTAGGGGCCGGACACGTCCGGCCCTTTTTTGCGCGATCATATGGAGCGCACAGCGCGTGGCGCGCACGCACGAGAGGATTGATCGCGACACGCTGCGTTGTGCGCGATGATAAATAGGAAGTGCCGTCAGCGTCCGTTCTTCAAATCAACGTTTCTCTAGGCGGCATACCCAAGCGCCCGATCCCCGCTGGAGTAGTCACTTCGCTCGGTATCGCTGGCGATGCACACGCGAATCCGCAGGTCCACGGCGGTCCGCGCCAGGCGATCCTCATCATCACCTCCGAAGGCATCGACGAGCTCAAGGCACAAGGCTTCCCGCTGTATCACGGCGCCCTTGGCGAAAACCTCACCACGCGCGGCCTGGACCGTCGCTCGCTGCGTATCGGCCAGCGCTACCGGATCGGCGAAGTTCTTGTCGAGATCACCAAAGTCCGCTCCCCCTGTGAGACGTTGAGCCCTTACGGGCCGGGCATCCAGAAGGCGGTCTATGATCAAGACGTGAAAGATGGGAACCATACGTCGCCGCGCTGGTGTTTGAGCGGAGTCTATGCGTCCGTCTTGCGGGCAGGGACCATCCATCCCGGCGATCCGATCCAGTTGGTGGACGAAACCGCGTAAGTTCCGTCATGCATCGTCTGTCGAGTCTTCCCTATCGGGATCGCAAGCGCGCCCTGCGTGAGCTGACAGCCCTCGCGTCGTATCTGCCTCCGGCCGTTCAGAATCGCTTCGATCTTTTGCTCGCGGGTTCGCCCGCACCTGAGCAGGGTCTGCACTACTTCACGCGATTGCGGGAGCAGCACCCCGGCGCCTTTGATCGCTTGACCCGCTCCGCCATCGGAATGCGCCACTTGGTGGCCGTATTCACTTATAGCCAGTTCCTGGCCGAGGAAATCCTGGAGCATCCCGCCTGGGCGGATCAGCTTCTCTATCCTGTCGCGTTGCAGCGCGTCGCCACTGTCGAGGATCTGCGCGCGAGCCTCGAGTCGGCTCTTCCTCCGGGCCTTCCATCGCCCGTCGATCTGGCGAAGTTCAGGCGGCGCCAGATTCTGCGAATCATGGTTCGCGACGTAATGGGCCTGGGTACGTTGCCGGAGATCACCGGCGAGCTGACGGCCGTCGCCGACGCCATCGTCGACGTAGCCTACGAGCGTATTTTCCGGGATCTGGTGGCGCGCTACGGCCAGCCCCGCTCGGATGACGATTCCCGGAGCCCCTCGCACTTTGCGGTGATCGCGCTGGGAAAGATGGGCGGCGAGGAGCTCAACTACAGTTCCGATATCGACCTGATGTTCTTGTATTCGGCCAACGGCGAGACCACCGGGCCGGTGAGTATATCCAACAAGGAATTCTTCAAGCGGGCGTCCAATCAGCTGACGGGCCTTCTGTCAGCCTATTCCGCCGAAGGGATGTGCTATCGCGTCGACCTGCGGCTGCGCCCCGACGGAAGCCTGGGCGAGGTCTGTATATCGGTTGAGGGCGCGCAAAATTATTACGAGAAGCGTGCGCGCGATTGGGAATTGCAGATGCTGATCAAGGCGCGTGTAGCCGCGGGCCATCGCCCCACCGGACGCGCACTGCTGGATTTCGTCGAGCCCCGGATCTATTCCACCAGCCTGGACTTTTCCGCCATCGAGGAACTCTCCGCCACCCGCGAGCGAATTAATGAAAAGCTAGCGGATCGTCAGGAAAAGCGTCCGGCTGGCTCGCGTGCACAGCCAGGCGGAATCGATGTGAAGCTGGAACGCGGCGGCATCCGCGACATCGAGTTCCTGGTCCAGTGCCTGCAGCGCCTGCACGGGGGCGCCGATCCCTGGGTCCGTCACGGCGGAACCATGCTGGCGCTCGCGCGCCTGCAGGACAAAGGTTATCTTACCGGCGCCGAGTACGGCCGGCTTGCCCAGGCCTACCAGTTCCTGCGCCACCTGGAACACCGTCTGCAATTCGACGAAGACCGGCAGACTCACAGCCTGCCCGAGGATCCAGCGGCTTTGGAGCTGATCGCGCGGCGCATGCCCGGCGCTAGTTCCGGAGGAGGCTCGGCCGAATCGCTCCTGCGCGAGCTGCACCATCATTTCGCGGCGGTGATCGAAATGTATGAACGCGTGGTGACCTCCCGGCCGGTTGTGGGTTCCGCCCAAATCCAGCCAGTTGAGCCTTCCGAGCAACCCGCCGGCCGCCCGACCGCGTTCGTCATCCAGGCGCTTGATCAGCGCGCACCCGCTCTGGCGGCTGCGATCGCGCGCGCCGACCTGCATCGCGGGTATGTTCCCTTCGAATATTTTCTGGAGCGCCTTTCGAACGATCCCGCGCGTCTGGAGCGGCTGAATTCCGACCCGGAATTGGCGGCCACGGCTCTGGATCTGTTCGAGCACAGCCCGTATTTCGCCGAAGATCTGATCCGCCGGCCGGAATCGATGGACGAGCTCGCGCGCGTCTCCATTCCCCTGATTCAGGACGAGCCGCCTCCGCATGACGCTACCGAGCTCCGCCGCTGGTTCCGACGCGCGATCCTGCGGATTGAAGCCGAGAGCATCTGCCGGTCGCATCCGATTTTCGAAACGCTGGACAAGACCTCGAGGCTCGCCGACAAGGTGATCGCGCGGGCTTACGAGATCGCGATCGCAGATGTGCGCTTGTCGAACCCGCCCGAGGATCCTGCCTATCAGCCTAAGAATCAGATGTCGATCATCGCGCTCGGGCGGCTCGGGATGCGCGAATTCGATCTGGGCTCGGACGCGGATCTGGTGTTCGTGCTGCCGGATCCCGACGCTTCCGAGATGGTCTTCTGGACCCGCGTAGCCGAGCGCATCGTGCATCTCATCACCGCTTACACCGGCGAAGGCGTCCTATTCGCGGTGGACGAGCGCTTGCGGCCCAATGGAACCGCCGGTCCTCTGGTGCAAACCGAGAGCGCCGTCACGGACTACTTCGCCAACGCCGCCGAGGCCTGGGAAGGAATTACCTACATGAAATCGCTGGCCGTGGCCGGCGATCCCAAACGCGCTGAGCTGTTTCTGCATGGGCTGCAACAGGTCGACTGGCGTCGGTACGGGCAGGGCGGGCGTTCCCGAGCCGATCTGCGCGAGATGCGGGCGCGCCTGGAGAAGGAGCAAGGTCCCTCGCGTCCCTTGAAGGCCGGCCGCGGTGGCTACTACGATATCGATTTTCTGCTGATGTACCTGCGCCTGAAAAGCGCGGGCGTGTTTTTCACGGTGCTGAATACACCCGCGCGCATCGAAGTTCTGGAACAGATGGGTCACTTGGGCCGTGCGGATGCCCAGTTCCTGAACGATGCCGCCACCTTCTATCGCGCGCTGGATCACGGTCTCCGCGTGATCACGGGACACGCTGAGAGCCGCTTGCCGGGATCGGACGCTCAGTTGGACGCGCTGAACGCGCTGTTGCCACGCTGGACGCCGATCCCACTGTCGGATTTGAGCAGAATCCGCTCTGAGACGCGCGCAACGTTCGACCGATTTTTCGGTTGACTTCGCCTCTTCTTCGCCATACTCTGAAGCATGCCTGTTGCACTCGTGACTGGAGCAAGCCGTGGCGTGGGCCGGGGCGCCGCCATCGGACTTGCGGAGTCCGGATTCAGAGTTTTCGCGACCGGCCGCACTGTCGCGAGCGCGGATCTTCCCGACGCCATACAGCGCGTGCCTTGCGATCATCGGCGCGACGATCAGACCGTGGCAGCCTTCGCACACGTCGCCGAGGGACTGGACGTGCTGGTCAACTCCGCGTGGGGCGGATACGAGCAAATGATGGAGGACGGCCAGTTTACGTGGCCGCGACCCTTCTGGGAACAACCGCTGCACCGTTGGACCGGCATGATGGACGCCGGTGTTCGCGCCGCATTCGTCGCGGCTTCGCACGCCGCCCGGATCATGCTGCAACAAAAGCGCGGCTTGATCGTCAACATCAGCCACTGGGCAGCGCAGAAGCACATCGGCAACGCGATCTACGGAATCTCGAAAGCCGCGACCGACAAGATGACGGCCGATATGGCTCACGAGCTTGCGCCCCACGGCATTGCTGTTGTGTCACTCTATCCCGGATTGGTGCGGACCGAATTGGTCATGGCCGCTGCGGCAGGCGGATGGTTCGATCTCGCTAATAGCGAAAGCCCGGAGTTCATTGGACGAGTGATTGCCGCGCTGGCCGGCGATGCGCGGCTCATGGAACGTAGTGGAAAAGTTTGCGTCGCCGCGGCGCTGGCGCTGGAGTACGGCGTGAGCGATGTGGATGGCAAGCATCCCGCGCCGCTCACGCTGGAGACCGTCTGACCTGATTAGTGTCGACGCTCTTCCTTGCGCTCTTCCCTGCGATGGTCCTCAACACGCTTGCGGCCGTGTTCTGCTTGTCGCTCACGGGCATCGCGTTCTCTCACCTCATGACGCTCCTCGATGCGGGGCGGCGGCCCGGGACGTCGGATCGTATAGGGATGGACGTATGTCCCTCGATTGCCCCAGCCCCGGCGCCACTCGGCGTTATTGATGATCACGGTGTGCGTGTTCCAAACGAAGCGATTGGTGCCCCAGCCCCACGGGCGGAACGCCGGTCCAATGCCAATACCGAAGCTGAAGGTGATCCCCCGCGATATGACAAAGCCGGGGCGCGGCCGAGCGAACACAATCAGCGGATCGTAATAAGGCACGTAGATCAGCCCCGGGTTCACCGGCGCGATCTCGATATACGGCCCACCGCTGACGACGATCTGTCCGTTCGATCGGAGGTAACCGAAATCGCGAGCCTGCCGACGCATGCGCTGCACTGCGTCCATCACATCCGCGTTTTGGGCCAGGAATGCGTCGCCCAAGTCGCGGGTCCAATTCAGATCGGAAGCCATCATGCTCAGTACCGACGGGAACGGCAGCAAAGCCTGAACGCTCGGATCCCACGGCAACTGATCTTCCTGAATATCTCGCGCCAATGCATCGCCCGTGAGGTAATGATGCTGATCTGCCCAGCGCGCCGCATCGGGAATCTGGTCGGAAAACGTAGCCGCCGCCAGGACCTGCGCCAGCAATGGATCGGGATAAAGCGCCACTCTTGCAACCAGACTGTCCAGTTGTTGGGGCGGGAAAGACGGGGGCGCTTGCGCCAGAATCGGGACCGCCGCCAGCATCGTAATCGTGATCGTGCGTAGAGCTGCCATTCTTTTCATGTAAGATTGCCTCCTGTTTGCTCGCTTTACTTTGTCTTAGGAAATGACTACCGGTGGCGCCGCCAATAACCGCCGTAATAACGACCGCCCACGTAGCGCGGTCCTACCCACACGGCTCCCGCATAGGGCGGCCGAGCCCAGTATCCGGCGCGCCAGACGTATCGAGCCCCTACCGGGTAATAATAGCCGGGAACCCAAGAGTATCCGAGACCGGGACTGGGCGGATAATACGCGACTGGCGGCGGCGGTGGCGGCGCTGCATAATAACCGTACGCTGGTCCCACTCCGACGCCGATACCCACCGACCAATGAGCCGCAAACAGAGAGCTGCTCGCCACCAAAAACATCACAGCCAATAAACTCTTTTTCATGATCACGTCCTCCTGCATTGGAAATTGCAAGCGGTGTGCCAAATGTGTCCTAAACTGGATCTGCAAGAAATCCGGGAGGTTAGCCCCTTTGGAGGGCCTGAGCGGGTGGCTGATTTCCACCATAGAGGCCGATCTTAACCAGTCTCCAATCCGCAACTCTTATTCGCGCGCCGCGATGCCCAGCGCTTTCATTTTGCGGTACAGATGGCTGCGCTCGAGCCCCAGCATTTCCGCCGCGCGTGTGACGTTGCCCTTGGCTTCTTCGAGCTTCTTGAGGATGTAATCGCGCTCGGCCGCTTCACGCACTTCCTGCAAGCTTCCGAAACGCTCCACTGGCTTGTAGAAAACCGCGCGACGCGCACGATCGAGGGGAATGTGACGCGCGTCAATGCGCGGCTGCGGATTCATGATGACGATCCGCTCCATCAGGTTGCGCAATTCGCGCACATTACCGGGCCAGGGATACTCTTCGAGCACGCGCAGCGCCTCCTCGGTCAGCTCCTTGGGCTTGCGGCCGTAGGCGGTGGTGAACTCCCGTAGAAAATGATCGGCCAGCAGCGGAACATCCTCGATCCGCTCGCGCAGGGGTGGCACGTGAAACGGAATCACGTTGAGGCGGTAGAACAGATCCTCGCGAAAATTTCCCCGTTCGATCTCTTCTTCCAGATTCTTGTTCGTGGAGGCGACCACGCGCGCGTCCACCTGAATCGAATCGGCCGCGCCGACTGGCTCAAAGCGCTGTTCTTCGAGCGCCCGCAAAACCTTAGCCTGCGTTTTCAGGGACATGTCCCCGACCTCGTCCAGGAATAGCGTCCCGCCGTGCGCTTTTTCAAGCTTGCCGGTCTTGTCTTCCACCGCGCCCGCGAAGGCGCCCTTGCGGTGACCGAACAGTTCGCTTTCGATCATTTCCTCGGGGATCGCCGCGCAGTTTACCTCGACGAAAGGCTCATCGGCGCGCGAGCTGGCGGCGTGGATCGCATGTGCGATCAGTTCCTTGCCCGTTCCGCTCTCGCCGAAAATCAGCACACGCCCGTTGGTCGCGGCCATCAGCGTCAACTGCTGGCGCAGAGCCTTCATCGGCACGCTTTCGCCGATGATGCGTGTTCTTTGGTCGCCGCTGTCTTTCAAGCGGCTGAGTTCGAGTTCCAGACGCCGCTGCTGAACGGCATTGTGGATCACCACCATCACCTTCTCGATGGTCAGCGGTTTTTCCAGAAAATCGAATGCGCCGAGTTTGGTAGCCTTGACGGCGGTTTCGATGGTGCCGTGCCCGGAGATCACAACGACTTCAGGGCGATCGGCGAAGGGGATTTCCTGAATGCGCGCCAGCGTCTCCAGGCCGTCCATTCCAGGGAGCCACACATCCAGCAGCACGACGTCATACGGATGGCGCTGCAATTCCTCCAGGCATAGCTCGCCGCTTTCCACGGCTTCGCACGTGCACTCTTCGTCTTCCAGCACGCCGCGCAAGGATTCGCGGATGCCCGGTTCGTCGTCTACGATCAGAACCCGCGTGTTCTTCACGCGCGGACCTCAGCCTCCGCAGCGATCGTATCGAGCGCCGCGACCGGCACTTCGACGAAGAAGCGGGTACCAGTGGGACGGTTATCTTCCACGCGGATGCGCCCGCCGTGCTCGCTCAAGATGTGGCTGACGATCGCCAGACCTAGGCCGGTGCCGCGCCCTTTGGTGGAAAAATACGGCAAGAACAGCTTCTCCTTGTCTCCCGCGGAAATTCCGCAACCCGTATCCGCGACCAGCAGCTCCACCGAATCCGCCGAAGTAGCGCGCGTGACCACCATCAGCCTCTTGACCATCGCGTCCCGCATAGCCTCGGCCGCGTTGTCCACCAGGTTCACCACCACGCGTTTGAACTGGTCGGGATCCAGATTGACGCGGGGCAGATCCGGCGCCAGATCGGCGCGCACGTCGATCCCGTCCAGCCTTCCATCGAAGACGTCCAGCCCGTTGCGAACCACAGCGTTCAAATCGCATGGGACCATTTGAGCCTTGGGGAATCGCGAGAACTGAGAAAACTCGTCGGCCAGCGTCTTGACCGATTCCACTTCGCGCGAAATTGTAGCCGCGCATTCCCGGAGCACGCGATGGGATTCCGGTGTCGATGCTCCCCGGTCCAACTGGCGCGCGATCCGTTCGGCGGAAAGCGCGATCGGAGTGAGCGGATTTTTCAGCTCGTGCGCGATCCGCCGGGCCACCTCATGCCACGCCTCGGCTTTCTGGGCGCGCAGCATTTCGCTGGTGTCTTCGAGAACTACCACGTAGCCCGGCGCGGCAGGCTCATGCGCCGGCAGCGCTGAAACCGTCAAAGCAAGGTGCAGGACCTGGCCGGGACGCTCGAGGTCCACTTGACTGGCGGCTAATCCGGTGCGGCGCGCGCGCTTCATCAGGTAGCGAAGCTCGGCGGCATGCTCGGGTGGAAATAAATCGCCCAAGGTGGCCGCACGCTCCACCTGATCCGCTGGAAACAGCCCGCGCAGCGCGCGATTCACGCGCTGGATGCGCCCGTCGGACGTCAGCGAGATCACGCCGGTGGGAATGCTTTCGAGAATCGCTTCGGTGAACCGGCGGCGGCTTTCGAGCTCGCGGCTGTTATCCTCCAGGCCGTCGATCATCTGGTTGAATCCGCGCACCAGCGTCGCCATTTCATCGTTGGCGGGCACGTTCACGCGATAGCTGAGGTTGCCTTTCCGCACCTGGCTGGCCGCATCCAGCAGCGCGGATATAGGCACGCTGATCTGTTTCGCTAGGATCAGTGCGATCCACGTGGCAACGAACAGGATGAACAGCGCGATCAATACCTGGAACAAGAGGTACAAGTATCGCAGTGATCGGCGGTCCGCCGAGAGCTGGTTGTACTTGTTCACGTATGCCTGGATCTGCTTTTGCGTATCCACGACGTCGACATGCGGCCGGACGCGAACCACCAGTGTCCCCCCGGAAATCTCCGTGCGGGAGCTGAAAAGCGGCACGCTCGCGGTGGCGGCGCACAGGACGCGATTTCCCTCGGCTGTATCGATCCGCAGCTCTTCGATCCGGTTCTCGCGGCACAGCTTGGAGAAGTCCGCCGTTCCGTTCTTCACTTCGGGGAGCGCGGCGAGCCAATGCGCCAATGCATCCGCCCGGGACTGCACCTCTTCGCCGAGTCCTACCGCGGCGTCCCGCAACTGAATGTTCATGCCTTCCACCGGGGCACTGAACCATTTGTCGAGGTTGCGGTTCAGAACCGCGTAGCTGAACAACACCAGGAACACCACCGGGAGCAAGCTGAGCGCCAACGCGCCGAACACCAGTTTCGACCGGATGCGCGAGCCTTCGCGGTTGCGCTGCCGTTCCAGGTACAACTTGACGGTTTCCCGGAACAGCATGAAGCCGAGCGTCACCGTCAGCAGGAAGATCAGGGTGGAGACCGCCCAGAACAGGAATGTCTCGGCGGCATTCGTGGGACCGAACTCGCCGAAGGTGAAGGAAACCTGCCACACCACCAGCGTGATCAGAATGGCCAGAACCACCAGGCCCGCGCCGAAAAGATGCCGTTTGGCCATCCGTATCTCAATTATAGGGCGGCGTCCAATTCACGGGAGCGGTGTATCCTGGACGTACGTCAACATGAGTCGCATTTCTTACGCGTTTCGCGCTTTCTTCTCCATCCTGTTCGGCGGCGCGCTGCCAGCCGACATCGCCCAGGCCTTCGGATACTCCAAAGCCATGCCCGTGAAGGCTCCACCGCCGCCTAAACCGCAGGCCGGGCCCTCTGCCGGAGCGGTGCAGATTCTAGGGATCCTGCAGCGCGAGGCGCGCCTGATCGATTTCCTGATGGAGGACATCGCCCCGTTTGCCGACGACCAAATCGGCGCTGCTGTGCGTGACGTCCATGCGCAGTCCCGCCTGGCTCTGGATAGATACATGCGGCTGCAGCCGGTGATCGATGGCGTGGAGGGAACGTTCACCAAGACCGAAGGCGTGGATAAAGCCGCGCTCAAGTTCATCGGCAAGGTGCCTCCTAGCGGCACGGCCCCCGGCGGTGTGTTGCGGCACAAAGGCTGGAAGGCGGAAAAAGTCGACCTTCCTCCCACCGGCCCGAATGACGTGTTAGCGCCGGCCGAAATCGAGATCGAGTAGTCTCCAGCCGCAAACATGAACATCGGAATCGATCTGGGCACCACCAACTCGGCGCTCGCTTTCATTGACCCTGCGCAAGCCGCGGCTGAGGATTCTCCCGCGATTCAGGTGCTTGAAGTTCCGCAGTACATCGCGCAGGGACGCGTCGAAACGCGACGCACCCTGCCCTCGTTTTTGTATCTCGCCGGCCCGAAGGACGATCAACAATTCACCGGCGTCTACGCGCGCGAGCAAGGCGCCCTGGTCCCGACCCAATGCGTCCACTCGGCCAAGAGCTGGCTGTCGAACTCGGATGTGGACCGCACCGCGAAGATCCTGCCGTGGGACGCGCAGGAGGCTGGCCGCTTACTCTCGCCCGTGGAAGCGTCCACGCGCATCCTGAAGCATCTGGCGGAAGCCTGGACCAAGGCGCAGGGCTCGCCGCTAGGCGAGCATCCTGTGGTGCTCACCGTGCCCGCCAGTTTCGATGAAGAAGCGCGCGAGTTGACGGTGATGGCCGCGCGCGAAGCCGGAATTGAGAAGCTGACGCTGCTGGAAGAACCGGCCGCGGCCTTCTATTCCTGGATCGCCAACGATCTGGCGCGCTCCCAAAAGAGTCTCTTTGATGGTCAGAACGTGCTGGTGTGCGACGTGGGAGGAGGCACCAGCGATTTTACATTGATCCGCGTCACCCGCGAAGGTGACCGCGTCGATTTCACTCGCACTGCGGTGGGCAAACACCTGCTGCTGGGCGGCGACAACCTGGACCTGACGCTGGCCTGGCTGGTGGAATCAAAACTCGGGAAGCAATTGTCGATCCGCCAACGCAGTGCCTTGCGCCGCCAGTGCGCGGCCGCCAAAGAGAAGCTCCTCTCCGATCCGAACCTCAAGAGCGTGGAGATTACTGTGCTTGGTGGCGGATCGTCGCTGGTCGGCGGAACGCTCAAGACTGAGATCCTGCGCGAAGAAGTCCTGGAACTGGCCCTGGACGGATTCCTCCCGGCATGCGAGCTTAGCGATAAGCCGCAGGAGGACGCGTCCAGCCCGTATCGCGAAGTGGGGTTGCCTCTGGTGGCCGATCCCGCGGTGACGCGGCATCTGGCGGCGTTCCTCGAAAGCGCGGGCAATATTCGGCCCGACGCGATTCTGTTCAACGGCGGCTTCTTCATTCCGGAAGTCTTGCGCCAGCGCGTCGCGGACGTGATGGAGCACTGGTACGGCCACCGTCCGGTGATCTTCGAGAATCGCGACCTGGATCTGGCAGTGGCGGTAGGCGCTGCGTATTATTCTTACGTCCGCTCGACGGGCGCTGGGTTGCTGGTGCGCGGCGGTCTCCCGCGGGCCTACTTTATCGGGCTTGCTGGCAGCGACGGCGATTCTCTGCGAGCGATGTGCCTCGCCCCGCGCGGCACCGAAGAAGGTTCCTCCATCGAGCTTGACCCCGGTAATCTCCAACTCGTCGCCAACAAACCGGTCGCCTTCCGGCTATACAGCTCGCGCACGCGCACCGAGGATCGGGCGGGCGACGTCGTGACGTTTTCTCCGGAAGAGCAGAGCGAACTGCATCTGCACGCTCCCCTTCACGCCGTCTTGCGATTCGGCAAAGCGGGCGAGCGCCTGGTTCCGATCAAACTCGGGGCGAAACTCACCGAGGTCGGGACACTCGAGATCTGGGCGGAGTCGAAGACTTCGGAGCACCGTTGGCGGCTGCAATTCCAGCTGCGCAAAGCCGCCGCGGCTGAGGGGCCGCAAAAGCCGGCGGCCGTGATCAGCGAAGAAGCTCTGCGGTCCGCCGTTGAACTCATCCCGCATGCATTTGCCACCAGCCAGATGGAACCCGAGCAGTTGCCGGCACGCCTGGAACAGGCGCTCGGCTTGGGGCGCAACTCCTGGCCCGTATCGGCGATCCGCGCGTTGGCCGACCGCATGCTGGAACTGGTCGATGGCCGCTCGAAGAGCGCCGCGCACGAACTTCGCTGGCTCAACTTATGCGGATTCTGTCTGCGGCCGGGATTCGGATTCCCTGGCGACGATTTTCGTATCGAGCAGGCTCGCCGCGTGTACGCCTCCGGTCTGCAGTTCGCGAATCAGATGCAGAATGAGATCGAGTGGTGGATCTTCTGGGGACGAGTGGCAGGCGGACTCAACAAAAACCAGCAGACCGACCTGTTCCAGCGCCTGTCGCCTGTGCTGCTGCCGCGCGGGTCCAAGCGGCCGCGTGTGAATTCGAGCCTGCTGCGCGAAATGTGGCGCGCCGCGGCCAGCCTGGAGCTGCTGCCGATCCAGACCAAGACGCAGTTGGGCGATGAATTGATCGCGCGCATCGTCAAGGGCGACTTCGTCGATACCGGCCTGTGGTGCCTCGCGCGTTTGGGCGCTCGAAAGCTGTTCTACGGGCCGATCAACCAGGTCTTGCCACCGGCGACCGCCGCGCGCTGGGTCGAGCAGCTCCTTAAGGTCGAAAAAGCGAGCGATGCGATTGGGGCGATGGCGCGGCATACGGGCGATGTCACGCGCGATCTGCCGGCGTCTACATTGAGTGTCGTTCGCCGGACCTTCCCCGGCCTCGAACTGGATCGCGAGCCGCAGGATCATCTGGCCGCCATGGGCCGGATCTTCGGCGAGGATCTGCCGTCCGGTCTTGTGTTTAAAGAATAGCGTTTCATGAATGAGCTCGAGCTTGTAGACCAGCTTCGCAAGATGAGCGGTCGCAGTCGCCGCGGTGTGATCCGTGGCATTGGCGACGACTGCGCCGTTTTTCGCCCCAAGACCGGCGAAGACCTGCTCCTCAAGACGGATCAACTCATTGAGGCTGTCCATTTCCCTAAAAGCATGCCCCCCGAGACGATCGGCGAGCGAGCCTTGGCCCGCGCACTCAGCGATATCGCCGCAGCGGGTGGTGACCCTCGATGCTGCCTGGTGGCGCTGGCCGTTCCGCGTAAGAAATCCGAGCAGTGGATCTTAGCGTTCTTCCGTGGATTACTGGGGCTCGCGGGGCGCACAGGGACCGTGCTGGCGGGCGGCGATCTTGCCCACGACGATAAAGTTCATTGCAGCGTGATGGTGGTGGGCGCGTCGAAGCGTGGAAAAGCGCTGACGCGCGCAGGCGCCCGGCCCGGCGATCGCCTGTACGTCTCGGGAAAACTCGGAAAACCGTGGGATCAGAAAATCGAGCCGCGGCTGGCTCTCGGACGGAGACTCTCGGGCAAAGCGACTGCGTGCATCGATCTGAGCGACGGGTTGTCGCTCGATCTGCACCGGCTTTGCAAGGAGTCTCGCGTCGCCGCCCAACTGGAATACGTCCCGATTGTCCGCGGTGCGAGCCTCGAACGCGCGCTCCACGGCGGCGAAGACTACGAGTTGTTGTTTACCTTGCCGCCTCACGTAAAGCCACTTGCCGGAACCACGCGTATCGGCGCCATCGTTCGTGGAAACGCCGGCACGGTATGGTTTGAAGGAGAGAAGCTTCCGCCGCGGGGCTACGACCATTTCGCTGGGTAGGGCCGGCCTCCAGGCCGGCCACTACTATTCCGTCGGCGCGTAATATCCCGTGCGCCAATGCGCCTTTACAGGAGGCAGACCCTTGGGAGGCACGACCTTCACCTCGATCAGGTGATAGCGGCCATTGCGCTCCCGATTGCTCGGGACATATCCCAGCAGGTAGCGGTTGCGCAGATCGATGCTGATCTTTTGTGCGATATCGGACAACCGATTGCCCCGGCTGCGGAACATCCGTCCGCCGGTCTGCTCGGAAATGTTATTGAGGACCCCGCCAGCGTCGGTGTAGAGCGGATCGGCGAACACCCCGATTGAATAAATGAGAACGTCGCTTTCCTTCACTACGTTCTTGATTTCCGTCGCGGTATACCGGCTGTTGTTCTCGCCGCCGTCGGAGATCACCACCAGCGCCTTGCGCTTCTTGTTGGATTTCTTGATCTCGTGGAGTCCCAGAAAGACTGCGTCCAGGAGCGCTGTCGAACCTCGTGTGTGCGTGAATAAAAGCTGGTAGGTGACCTTGGCGGGATCCGGCGTAACCGGCACCACCAGCCGGGGCGCGCTGTCGAATTCCACCAGCGCGAACTCATCTTCAGGATTCGCGGTCTTGAAGAACTCGGTCGCGGCCATGCGCTCTTCGCGCTCGGTGCCGCTCATGCTGCCGCTGGTGTCGAAGACCAGTCCCACCGCCACCGGCTCGTCTTCCATCGAAAAGCTGGTGATGACCTGCTCAACTTTGTCGTCGAAGACCCGGAAGTTCTCTTTCTCAAGGCCTGATACCGGACGGTTGTAGGTATCGTTGACGGCCACGGGCACCAGAACCTCGGTACGATCGATGCGCAGATCGGACCTGGGGACGTCGTCCTGCGTTTTGGATGCAGCCTTCTCTCGCGATGGGATCGAGACCTGGGCGCGAAAAACAAGCGGAGCGCACAAGAGAACTCCGGCTGCCAGCGCGACCACGGGCCGCAATCTCATGCGTCCTAGTTTACTTCGGAATTGTTTACTTCGGAATCGCCATCACGTAGTCGGTGATAGCGTTCAGGTCCTGCGGATTAAACTTATAGGCCGGCATTTCGGAATTGGGCGATAATTTGGGCGGATCCCCGAAGTGTGCCGCCACCCAAGTCCGCGTTCGCCTAGCGGCGAGACCGTTGAGTACGGGAGCCATCTTCTCGCCCGATCCGTTCAGCGTGTGACAGAAGGCGCACCCGTTCGCTTCGTACAGCATCGCGCCCGCGATGGCCGCGTCCGGGGGATTTTCCCAAGCCTCCAGAGTACGGTCATCCCGCTTGGTCACCAGCGTCACCAGCATTTTCTTCTGAGGCGCGGTCAACACGGAATCGGGGGAGTCGGGAGAGGGCTTCGTAAAATGCTCGATCAGCCAGTCCGAGGGTTTCGCCGAGGGCTCTTTGGCAAGATCGGGGCCTACCGTCGTCCGTTCCAGGACGTGGCATCGCGAACACTTGTCTTTTTCGAAATATCCAATGGCCGCAAGCTGCTCTGGAGGAAGCTCGCGCCATGCCTGCGGCGGCGTAAGCCCGGCGTTGGGATCTTCCATGCTCGGCTCGGTAGTCGCCACGGCGCGCTGCGTCAGGCCCGCCCATCCGATGGCCGCGAACACGACCATCGCAATCGCCGTCGTTCGCCGGCGGACACGAATCGCCTTGGCGCGATCGAAGAACGGCACCAGGAACAGCGCCACAATGGCGAGGTTCGGAAGAACCACGGCGCCCAGCACCTCCAGCTTTCCCGGAAAAAGCTTCAGGGCCTGGAACAGAAACAGGAAGTACCATTCGGGACGTGGAGTATACCGGGTGTTGGTGGGATCCGCCATGCTTCCCAGCCCCAGCTTCGCGAAGTTGGCGAACAGCACCAGCACGATCACGTATCCGAACATTGCCACCGAATCCTTGAACATCTGTTCGGGATAGAATTTCTTGGCAGGTTTGGCGGCGTCGTCAGGAGATGGCGTCACGCCGTGCCTCCGCACCAGATAGAGGTGGAGGCCGATCAATGCTAGGACGACGATCGGCAGTATGATCACGTGGGCGGAATAGAATCGGGCAAAAGTAACCGTGCCGATGGTCTCGTTATCGGCGCCCAGCAGCCGCTGCAAATAGGGACCCGCGCCCGGAGCCAACCCCATGATGTGTACGGTGACGGTGGTTCCCCAATATGCCTTGTTGTCCCAGGGAAGCAGATAGCCCGTGAGCCCGAAAGCCAGCGTCAACAGGAGCAGAGCGCATCCGGCAATCCAGGTGGCCTCACGCGGTTTCTTATAAGCGCCCCAGATGAACACCTGCACCATGTGCAGCACTACCACCACGATCATGCAGCTGGCGCCCCAGTGGTGCAGGCCGCGAATCATGGGACCGGCAGTCAGCTCCGTCATGATGTAGCGGAGGCTCGCATGCGCTTCTGACGGAGTCGGCCCATAGTTCAGGGCGAGAAGAACGCCGGTGACTGCTTGAATCAGAAACGCGAACAAAGCCGCGCTGCCGAGCACATGCGGCCAGCCCGCGGAGGCGGGAATATCTTCGTCCAAGAAATGCTGAAGCGCGGATGGCAGGCCCGTCCGCTCTTCCAACCAATCGCGTACGCCGTTCACCATCGCCGTTTACGACCGCTTCACCTGAAGGCCGATCAGGAGTTTGCCGCCCTCCACTCGCGACTCAAATCGATCCAGGGGTCTCGGCGCTGGCCCGGCTAGAACTTTGCCGTCGGTTCCGAACGCGGAATCGTGGCACGGGCAAAGAAATATGCCCTGCTCGTCTTCCCAGTGGTAAATGCAGCCGAGGTGCGGGCATGCCGGGCTGAAGGCCACTGCGCTCTGGGGGCCGTTCTTTACGACCCAGGTGGTGGTTTTTTCCTTGGTAGCCTTCCACCCGTCCACGCGCGTGCGATGGTAGACGATCTCTTTCGGGACACCCGGTTCGAGGTCCGCCAGATTGGCGACCTCCACCATAGTCCCGGCGCCGGGCGATTTCGGCTTGAACAGCAAGTAGACGGCGGCCGGAACGGCAATAATGGCCGTGGCAGCGCCGCCGAGCAGGTTTACGAGGGCCGCATAGAACGTTCTGCGGGTTGGTTGTTGCGACTGGTCCTGGAGCATGAGTTAAGTAAAAAGAGGGCGGACCTTCCAGGATAGTATACTCTGAACAAGCGTGCTGTTTTTCTATCCCTCCCTGATTACGCTCATCGCCATCCTCAGCGCCGCGGCCGGCGTGTGGCTGACGTCATTCCACGGGCTGTCCCGCCGACTGGTTCCGTTCGGCGGAGGAGTGCTGCTGGGGGTAGCGCTGTTCTGGGTTCTGCCCGAGATGGCGGATTATTTCACCTGGCAAGGCGCGATTCTGTGGCTCGCCGGCGGATTCCTGGTACTGGCGGCGATCGACCGGTTCGTCTACCCGGTGTGCCCGGCCTGTTCCCATTCCCACCAGCACGATCACTGCGCGACGCGCCTGCACGGGTTCGCTACACCGCTGCTGGCTGCGGCGGCCCTTCATAGCGCCCTGGACGGATGGAGCGCGGCGGCGGGCGAAACCGCCGGATTCAGCATGGCTCTCATCGGAGGCATCGCGGTGCACAAGATCCCCGAGGGGCTGGCCCTGGGAGTCATTGCGCGGGCGTCGCTCGGTACGCGGGCTTCCGCGTTAGCCTGGTGCGCGCTAGCGCAGATGGCGACCATCGCCGGCACGGGTTTCGAGTCGGTACTCGCTCCGCACTTGAGCGCGCAAGGATTGCACGCCTTGCTGGCGCTGGCAGGCGGCAGCTTCCTCTATCTTGGCGGACATGCGGTGCATGGCGAACTGCGCCGCAACGGGAACTTGACGCTGGTCCCCGCGCTGACCGGAGTGGCTGGATCCAGCGTCCTGCGTTTGTTCCTGCGTTAGGCCTCTGGGTTAGGCTTCGACGGGCGGACGACGCCGATGCCAGTCCGTCTGTTTCTGGAACAGGTTGCCGATCGCGATCAGCTGGTTCTCGTAGAACGGCCTCCCCAGCAGCGAAATCGCCACGGGCAGTCCATCCGCGAATCCGCAGGGCAGCGAGATCGCCGGCAAACCCGCCAGGTTACCGCCCGGAATCATGCCGCCGCGCGACTTGGTCGGCGGACCCGGAGTATCCAAAGGCTCGGCGACCTTGTTCGCCGGCCCCAGGCGGGTAGGCGCCAGGATCATGTCGCAATTCAGAAACAGATCGTGGAAGGCCGCCTTTACCAGCGAGCGCACGCGCATGGCGCGCAAATACTCGGTGGAGGGCAGATCGAGCATCGCCTTCAGCCCGGCGATCTGGTGCGGGTCGGCCAGCTGGTCGACTTTGCCGCTGCGAATGAACTCCTCGAAAATCGAACCCGCTTCGCCCGCAATGATGGTGCCCACCAGCGCGCCGTACGGAAGCTCGGGAAGCTGGATTTCCTTCAGCTTCACGCCCAGCGATTTGATCACGTCGAATGCCGCGCGGAACGCGGCTTGCGCGGAAGGTTCTGCTCCATCCTGGAAATCGACCGGCATATAGCCGATGGTGATCTCGCTCAGCCTGCGCAGCGTGTATTGGGGCGTGTAGTTGAAACTCCGCCCGGCCGATCCGGGATCATCGGAGTCGACCCCGGCGATTTCGTGCAGCACCAGCGCGCAATCTTCCGCCGACCGGCACATCGGCCCCAGTTTGTCGAGCGTCCACGAGAGCGCCATCGCCCCGTGGCGACTAACCAGGCCATAGGTCGGGCGAAGGCCCGTCAATCCGCAGAAGGCAGACGGTGTCAGAATCGATCCCGAGGTCTCCGAGCCGATCGCGAACGAGACCAGGCCCGCTGCCACTGCCGCTCCTGGACCGCTTGACGACCCGCCGCTCCAGCGCGTACGATCCCAGGGATTCAGTCCCGGGCCTGTGAGCGACGCAGCCGCCGTGCGGTAATCGCCGCCTCCGGCCAGCTCCACCATGGAAAGCTTGGCGATCAAAATCGCCCCCACCTTGTTGAGTCTTTCGATGATGTGGGCATCGTAATCGAACACCTGCGTGGCGTATGGCTTCGCGCCCCATGTGGTCGGTTGCTTCTTCACGGCCAGAAGATCTTTGACGCCGTAAGGAATGCCCTGGAGCGGGCCACGGGTGCGGTCGCGTTTCAACTCGCGATCGACGTCCTTCGCCTTGCTCATAGCCTGCTTGCGCAGTGATAGTACGAGCGCGTTATAGCGTGGGCCGATGCGTTCGATCCGGTCGCAGAAGGCCTTGGTCAGTTCCCGGCACGAGAATTCCTTCGCGCGCAGCTTGGCATTGAGCTCGCTGATGCTGGCGAAGAAGATGTCGGGTGCGATTTCGGCCACGGGTTAAGCCTTGAACTGAAACGCAGGCTCGACGGTCATCGGCAGAGGAACCCGCGCGATGATCTGCGCCGCGATGCGCCGCTCGGATCGGGCGCCTTCGAGTTGGGCGTCTGCGGATGGAGGCGGAGCCTGGGCCGGAGCTTGCGCGGCACTTTGTCCAACAACCGTGCCCGCGAGAATCACGCCGGCTAGCTGGCGTCTGGAAATATCCATGCGCCCATTATAGGTCGTGGTTGCTGAAATGGGGACAGGCTACTCTGTCCCCTCGCGTAAAACTTGTGACTTCGCGCACGAGCCTGGTAGTGGACAGAGCTGCCTGTCCCCTATTTCAATCAGGCGTGAGCCACTTGATCCCGCGCCGCCAGCGCTTCGAGCGCGGCTTGCTCCATCACAGCCTTCGGCGGACGCTCGCCCGTAAAGATTTCGAACTGCCGCCCGGCTTGTTCCAGGAACATTTCGAGCCCCGGGATCACTTCCGCGCCCTGATCCTTGGCCTTCCGCAGCAGCATCGTTTCCCTGGGCGTGTACACCATGTCGAACACCAGCTTCGACGGAATGCGGCCATCGAAGAAGCACTTATCAACATTGGGAGCCATGCCGAGCGGCGTCGCGTGCACCACGGCGTCGAAGGTCCGCGCGGCAGCCTGATCGCGAGAAAGCGCCTCGGCGCCGCAAGTGGACGCCAGCGCGCGCACTCGATCCAGATTTCGGCCCGTCACCGCCAGTTTGCTGCCCGCCGCCGCCAGCGCGAAGACGGCTCCGCGAGCCGCGCCACCATTGCCCACCACCAGAACCGAAGCTTTGTTCAGCCGCACATGCCGTTCGAGCGGCGACGTCACACCGGGAGCATCGGTATTTGCGCCGCGCCACTTGCCGGCTTTGCGCCATACCGTATTCACGGCTCCGATGCGCCGAGCCACGGGGTCCACCCAGTCCAGATAGCGCAGGATCTTTTGCTTGTGCGGGATCGTCACGCTGAATCCCGCCAGCGGCAGTTCCTCGGCCATCACGAAGAAATCCTTGAGTTGTCCGGGATGCACCAGGAACGGAAGATACACTGCGTCCACGCGCCGAGCCTGGAGTGCGCGATTATGCACTGCGGGCGAAATCGAGTGCCCCACCGGATCGGCGATCACGCCATAAATCTTTCCGTCGCGCGAAAGCTTTCCCACGCGATACATGCCCCGGAGCTTCTTCGCACTCACTTGTCCGGTGGCGGTTCCGCCGGCCATGTTCGGCGCGGCATACGTATACAGGCCGCCGAAGGAAGGCGACAGCACGCGCGTGGGGAATCCCGTTTCGCCCATCGCCAGCAGAACCGTAGGGATCTTCGGATGCGCCCGCGCCAGCGACAACACGCGCGAATTGTCGGACGGTTTTCGCGCCGTAGTCACGATTTTATAGGCGTGCGCCGGGATCGCGGCCATGCGCCGCAGAACCGATTCCAGGCGCGGCGGAGTGCCTCCGTAGTTGTGATAGGAAAGCACCAGGTAAGCTTCCGACCGGAGATGCGCCAGATGGTTCTCGCAGTTCTCCGCGCTCTCGATTTCGATATCCAGAGCCTGCGCTCCGGCTTCGCGCGCTGCTTCCAGAATCTTGATCTGCTCTTCGATGCTGCCGGTGAAACGTCCCTGATTCTGTCGCCTACGGCAGGTGGCTAGAATCGTGCAATCCGGATAACGCGTCAGGAATTTCCGCAGCGCCGCCACGCCGCGTTCGGGAGAAGCCAGATAGTCCAGGCGGAATTCCAGGAAGCGCTCTCCGCAGTCGTATTCTGCGCGCGCATGCGCGAGTAAGGACTCCACGTCAGGGAAACCCAGCGCGATGCAGACCGTCGGGAAGATTGTCTTTTGCCCCATTTGCCCCATTCGAGCGACAGAACAGCATATCATGCCGCCTGTGCATCGCGTCCGGGAGTTGGTTTTACTTCGGGGATGGCTGGGATGCCTGGACCGCATCCTCTTGAACTACTTCAACCGAATCACGCCCATTCTGGCCGCTACTCGTGCTTTCATGCAGGGCTACTAAATCTCGTCCGACTGTTTCAGGCAGGTCGTAAGGCGTCCGTCTGGTCCGATCGTTCCAGCGAACGCGCTCGGCGCGGTGCAGGCCGAAACGGTAGCCCAGCACCAGCGTAATCATTCGCATCCCCAGCCAGAACGCCTTCCACAGGTCTCCGGTCACGCTGGATTCGCCCACTCGGCGATGGTAATTTACCGGGATCTCGATGAACGGAATCCCATGCGCGATTACTTCCATCAGCAATTGCGGGCCGAAGTGCGAGCCGCCGATCGTGAGGTGCGGACGGATTCGCTGCAACGCTCCACGGTGAAAGAGCCGGTACGTGCAACCCATGTCCGTCAGGATGGTGGTGTTGAACAGCAGCTCCGTCATCTTCGCCACCGCCCAGTTGCCCCAGCGCAGGAAGGGTCCCATGTTGGCGCCCGCCCAGATGAACTCGCGGCTGGTGCGGGTGCCGAAAACCACCGGCACGTCGTCGGAATACGCCAGCAGTTTTAGCAGGTCGTGGCCGCTGAAAGTTCCGTCCGGCTCGGCGAGCACGATCAGGTCGGCATGGCAGTTGTCGATGCCGCAGAGCAGCGCATTGCCATAGCCCTGCCGCGGCTCGAACAATTCCCGCGCGCCCGATCCCGCCACTTCTTCCGAGGTTCCCGGCGCAGCGTTGTTGTTGATGACGATCACCTCGTCGGCCAGGCCATCGCATCTAAAGTCGAAGGCCGCCGCGCGGATCGAGTCTTTTTCGTTATACGTCGGCAGGATGACCGCGACGGTTTTACCGCGCCACATATGCCCAAAATCGGCAGAATAGGCCAGGGACTATATTGAGTTCGGCTAACGAGCGGCCGCCGCTTCCGAACCGCGAGAGTTAGCGAGCGGCCACGACTAAAAACTGGCCCGCCAGAGGCCGGTACGGCAAAGCAAGATATAGACTTACCAGCCACTCCGCGGTAGGGATGCGCGATTTCATGGTGAACGGGGTGAAGCGCGGTTCGGCGTGCTCCACTCGCCAGCCCAGCGACCGCAGGAAGTCTTGAAACCCGGCGTCGGTGTAGGCCGTGCGGTGCGTATAATCGTCGAAATACCGGCGAGGCTCCAACCGAAAGTTCGGCTGGATCGCGATGAAGCGTCCACCGGGGCGAAGTTTGCGTTGCACCTGGGTTAATATTCGCGCGCCGTCTTCCAGCGTGAAGTGCTCCAGGAAATTGGACGCGAACACTGTGCCGAGACTCGCATCCGGAATCTCCCAGGGATCGAGCGCGGATTGGAACAGAGCGTTGACAGACGGATCCCAATGCGCCGCCAACGCCGGATTCTGATCCAGAGCCCACTTGGAAGACGCCCGGATCTCACGCGTGAACTCGCCGTATCCGGCTCCCAGTTCGAGTAGTGGCTGCGACGGGTCCACCCACGGCTGCAAATAGCGCGCCAGGACCCGCCACACGCCCGCCCGTCGCGGATCGTACGGAAATCGGATGTTGTGATATTCCGCCTGGTCGAGAATGGGAGCGGCCTTCATTGCAGAGTCTCCCTCACCGGCGGATCCAGCGGCTGATACACATATACGTCCAGGAAGGGCCCGGGAACACGCCGGGCCAGGCGATAATGCTTTCTCACTTCGTCGAGCTGACTGGCCGGAAGCGTTCCGAATTCCGCATCGCTGACCTGTTTCGGCTCGAAGACGTCCTCGGCCAGGATAACGGTCGAGAACGCGCCTCGCGCGAGATCGCGGCGAACCGGCTCGGGATCGATCACGTGATTCGACACCAGTAAGTTGTAGATGAGCGGCTCGACGTCGATTCTCTGCCGCAATCGCACCATGGCGCTGTAGTCGGTGGCCAGAACCAGGCCGCCCGACGGCTGTACGTAGGGCCGCAGCTGATCGATCTCCGCCCGGGACAACTTCTCGTTCATCAATCGGGCTAGCAGGGCATTAGCGGAAACGCGGTAGCCGATCGCCATGTGCAGAGCGAGCGGAATCAGCAGCAGAGTGATCCAGCTTTTGCTGCGCTCGAAGTAAAGTTGGAAGAAGTTGATCTGATGCAGGCCGATGCCAGCGCACACAGCCAGCAACAGCGTGGATTCGATCTGATAGTTGGTGTCCGAGCCGATCTTCGGTGCGGTTCCCAGGAACACCAGCGCGGCGAGAATCAGATAGACGGCTGGTGCGAGCGCGCGCCCCCGCAGCATTCGCCCAAAGGAGACTGCGACGATCACCAGCATCCCGAACGAGACTGAAACAAGGTAGCGCAGCTGCACGAGAAACTTCGCGGCACTGAACGGATTCATGTTGGCGAAGACGGTATTCGCCAGGAAGCGGCCATCGAGAGCCGCGTTGATGGCGAGCACGGCCGTGGCCACGCTTAGGCCGAAAATCGCCCCAAACCAGAGGGCCTTCTTGCGGTCGCGCATCCACAGCAGGATAAAGATCGCCGCGGGTGCAGCCAGCATCGTCTGCTTGGTAAACACAGCTAAAATCCCATATACGCCCGCAATCCACAACGTGTTTGCGCCTCGAACTTCAAATCGCGCGTAATTGTAGAACGCCGCCAAAGCGAAGAACGCCGCCAGCATATCCACTTGGCCGGTGGTTCCCCACGATCCTAGCAGCGAGCTCGACGCCGCGGCCAGCGATGCTACCCAGGCGGCATGACGGTCGTCTGTGTAAAGCAGCGCGATGCGCCCGCAGAGTGCGATCAATCCCAACAGAGCCGCGAAACTGATCAGCCGGCCCGCATGGAACGCGGACATTCCGGCGCGGATCAATCCCGACTCGAGCCAGTAGAACGACGGCATGTAGGCGGACACCGTGTAGGGATAATGCTTCAGGTCGTAGTACAGCGTTCCGTCGTGCACCAGCATCAGCGACTGCGCGGAGACCACCGATTCGGGCGGAGACAATTCGTTGGCCGCCCAAAACATGGTCCCGAGGTAACACAGAAGTACGATAGCGGCCATTGCTGAGGCTACCCATAAGCCTCGACGGAACCACACCTCAACCGAAATAGTCTCGGCCGGGATGGCTAGTCCAGTGGTGTCGGGAGTGATCGATCGAGCGGGCATTTGATAACGTTCAACTCTTGGCGGCCAGGACCAGGTATTGGGCGCCCAAGCGCGTCCAACCCAGGAATGGTTCGGAGAATCGCAGTCCTTTCAGGAATCGCGGAAAGAAAAACAGGCTGTCGGTTTGGAGAACGCGGAACCCGGATTGGCGCAGGGAGGCCGCCGTCAGCAGCGGGGACAGCATCTGCGCATCCCGGTCAAAGGGGATCCGGGCCATCACCATCCGCGCCCCGAAATTCCAGGGGTTGTTCTCAAAGAGGGCCAGCGTGCCGCCGGGCCGAAGCACCCTGTGGATCAAGCCCAGTGCCTCGGGACGCTCGGCCGGCAGGATGTGATGGAAAACACCGTTGACATGGCACAGATCAAAATTCTCAGGGCTATTTCCGAGATCATCCACGGTCACGAACCGGATACCGGGGCCGCCGTTCTTCTGGCGCGCCGCTTCCAAGGCCTTTCGTGAGGTGTCGGCTCCCGTGATCTCGGCCGCGGGAAAAATCTGGCGCAGGCGCTGGGACGCGAATCCGAGTCCGCATCCGAAATCCAAGATGGTGGAAACCGGACCAGTTCCACGGGTCCGTTTCTGGAGCAGTTGCAGCCGGCCTTCCATGAAAAACGACATGCTTTCCCCGGACAGACGAATGCCCTGGTTGAGCATCGACTCGTATTCCTCGCTCAAATCGAAGAGCTCTTCTCTCACTTCCACAACTGTTGCACCCGTTCTTCCACCAGATCGAGAACCCGATCCAGGCCACGGATCACGCAGAAGACCGCGACCGAGCCGAAGCAGCCCATTGCGACCACGAACCGCGACCAATGAATGTCGGTGTGTCCGGTTCGGCTCAACTGGACCACGCTGGGCCATACCAGGATCAAGCCGGCGCCCGCCAGCGAAGCCGCTACCGACCAGAACCAGCCGGTTCTCATCCACGCGGAAAAGGGCGTGCGGCGATCGCGTACTTCCTCGTGAAGCACGATCGAGGCGATACGGCCGCTGAGCATCCCTGCTCCCAGCAGCAGCAAGGCCACCTGAGCGGCCAGGGAGCTAACCAGGAACCTGTAGATCATCCACTCGGCCACGGTGCGCGTCCCAATGTAAGCGATCAGGGGTCTCAGCATCAGGAGAGCCCCGATGACAAAACACCCAGCCGCGCTCCAGGAAAGGATTCGTCCGGCTTTGTAGAGCAGGGCATTCGCGACAATCACGCGCAGGAACCGGAAGCCATCCCGGATCACCCGCAGCTTCGATTCGCCCTCGCGTTCCGCATACGGCATGTCGATCTCGACGATGCGGGTGGCGTCGCTTAACATGGCTCGGGCGCTCATGGCCGGGGTGAAGTGCAAGCCTATGGGCAAGGGATAGAGATGACGAAGCGCGCTTCTGCGGACCACTCGCATGCCGCTGGCCGTGTCACGCACCGTTTCGGAAGCGAACATAGAGAGCAGCCACGCGAAGAGCATGTTACCGACTCTCCGGATCACGGGCATCTGGCTCCCGCTGTTGAGCCGGCATCCCAACGCCACGTCCGCGTCTTTTTCCACTAGCCGGTTGCACAGCGTTGCGAAGAACTGCGGATCGCAGGTGCCGTCGGCGTCCAGAAACCCGAGCAGGTCCGCCTGCGAATGGGACCAGGCTTCCATGATCGCGGCGCCGTAGCCCCGATTCCGCTGGAACTCGATGAGGTTGATGCGGCTTCCGAACTCGCGGGCGCGATCCACGGTGTGGTCCGTGGAGCCGTCGCTGACCACCGTAATGTCCACGTCCGTGACGGGGGAGTTTTCCAGAATCGACTGGCGGGCGTCCAGGCAGCGTTGAATGGTGCTGTGGATGCTCTGCTCCTCGTTCAGGGCCGGGATGGCGATCAAGAGTTTCATGCTCAAACTGCAAAAATACGGCGCGATAGTACGCTTTTCTATCGGATGAAACCCTGAGTTCCCGTAGATCGAACGCCGCCGCCTCTAAGGTTCGCGTCCCGCAATGACGATTCCTTAGGGACAGTGGCCTCCCCCGTCGATCTAGCCTCCGCGCCGCGAGTGTCTAAGAGCGCCGTGCCTTCGATCCTCAAGCCCGCCAGCTGGACCCTGCTGCTGCTTTTGTTGGTTCCTTCCCTTACTCAGATATGGCAACTGCGCGACATGCCGCGCTTCGGTGATTTCCACGATGACAGCATTTATTACGTAACGGCTAAGTCGCTTGCCAGCGGCGGCGGCTACCGCATCGAGAGCCTGCCGGGGGAGCCTGCCCAGACCAAGTATCCGCCTTTGTATCCGCTGCTTCTATCCGTGGCGTGGCGTCTGGACGCGCAGTTCCCGCGCAATCTTGCGATCGCCGCGTGGATCTCCTGGCTGGCTTTTCCTGCTGTCATGTTTCAGCTTCCGGCGCTGTTCAGGCGGCTGGGATTCTCGATCGGCCGAACCTGGCTGCTCCTGGTATTGTTCGCCGTGAATCCGTATGTGGCGCTGTTCAGCACGCAGCTTCTGTCGGAAATGATGTTCCTGGCTCTGGCGCTGGCCGCGATGCTCTTGGTCGAGCGCAGCCTCGATTCTGAAATGCCGCCGCGAGCGCAGGCCTTCCTGGCAGTAGCGGCGGGCGTCGCCGGAGGTTTGGCTTATTTGACGCGATCGGCGGGCATCGTACTCTTCGCCGCCGTGATGGTTTATTTATGGACGCGAAAGCAGCGCCGTACGGCTTTGCTCTTCGCGGCGGGCATGCTGCCGTTCGTCGCGGGCTGGACCCTGTGGTCGCGGATGCACCAGCTTCCCACCAACGATCCGTCTCTCATCTACTACACCGATTATTTCCGCAATCAACTGTACTCGCTGTCACTGAAAGACTTTCATCTATACGTGTGGAGAAATATCGATGCTTTGTTGTGGGGACTGGGCGGGCTGATCGTACCCAAGGTGACCAGTTCCTGGTTCCTGAAAATCCTGGCGCAGGTGATCGCGGTGGCGATGGTCGCCGGAATCGTGCGCATGGTTCGTCGCGGCCAGGGCGTGTTGTACGCGCTGTTCGCCGCCATGGGCGCCGTATTGCTGTGCGTGTGTACCTTCCCCGCGAATGAACGCCTGACGCTGCCGTTCTTCCCGCTGGCACTGGCGGGCCTGGTGGTGGAGATGGAACACTTCTACGAAACAGCCCGCGTGGGATTGCGCCACAAGGATCGGTCGCAGCGCGTCGCGGCCTCCGGACTCATCGCAGTGTTCGCCTTGATACTCGCTGGAGCGCTGGCACTGCAGCTCTATGTCGCACAAGTTTTCATGCGCAAAGACGATGCGGAACATCACCGTGCGCGGATCGCCGCGCGGATTCCCGTATACGAGTGGGCGCGCACGAACCTGCCCGCGGACGCGTCTGTGCTCGCGACAGAGGACGTGATGTTCTACCTGCACACCGGGCGTCACGCCATGCGCGCATCTCTGCCGCCGGCGTTGTGGTACCGGGAAGATCGCGCTGGCATTGTGAACTGGTTCACCGACCTCAAGCCCTTCGCTCGCGATCACGGATTATCGTATTTCGAATTTTCCGGGGCCGATACCAGCCAGGGCGTGGACGATGAAGCCGCGGCCGACATCGAGACGAAAATCCGGAATCATCCCGATCTGAAGCCGCTGTACGGCGGTTCCGCCGCGACAATCTACCAGTTCCGCTAGACTGCTGCACCCTTCCAGGTTCCGCGGCGGAACATCAGCACCCCAGCAACAGCCAAAGCCGATTGTGCGATTGCAATGGCGATGAAGATGCCATTCGGCCCCAGCCCGATGCGAAACGCGAGCAGCCACGCCAGCGGAATCTGCAAGACCCAGAAGCACAGCACGTTTAGCATGGTCGGCGTGTTGGTATCGCCCGCGCCGTTGAACGCCTGCGCGATCACCATGCCCCAGGCATAGAAGATGTAGCCGTAGGCGATCGTGCGCAGCGTGGTGGACGCCATGGCCACTACATCCGGATCGGTGCTGAAAATCCGGACCAGAGGGCCCGCGAATCCGATGAAGACCAGGGCGACCAGCCCTAGAAAGATCATGTTGTAGAATCCCGCGAGCCACACGGACTTCTCGGCACGGTCGGGCTTGCGCGCTCCCAGGTTCTGTCCCACCAGCGTGGCCCCCGCGTTGGCCATACCCCAGCTCGGAAGCAGCGCGAAAAGAATAATGCGCAGCGCCAGTGTGTATCCCGCGATGGCCACGCTACCGAACTCGGCGCACATGCGCACCAGGACGATCCAGCTCGCCACCGAAACCAGGTACTGGAACATCCCGCCCAGCGAGAGCCGGACGAGCCGGAGCATCAACGCGGGAATCAGTCGGATCTGATGCCAGTGGACCACAACCCGGCTCTTTCCGCGGCTCAGAAACCAGAGTTGCAGGAGCACGCCGCACCCGCGTCCGATCGTGGTCCCGATGCCCGACCCGGCCACGCCCAGTTTCGGGAACGGTCCCAAGCCGAAAATGAGGCACGGGTTGAGTAGAATGTTGATCCAGTTGGCAGTCCACAGAACTCGCATGGCCAGCGAGGCGTCGCCCGCGCCGCGGAACACCCCGTTAATCAGGAACAGCAGCAGCACGGTGCCGCTTCCGCCGTAAATTGCGCGCGTGTAACCGCTGCCGGTGGCGATCACCTCCGGCGAGGCTCCCATGATCCGCAGCAGATCGCGCGCGAAGATGAATCCCAAACTTCCGATCACCGCCGCGATCATCACGCCCAGCAGGACAGCCTGTGATGCGGTCTCCGCGGCAGCTTTCGGATCCTTCTCGCCGATGCGCCGTGCCACGGTGGCCGTGGTCGCGATGCTCAACCCAAGAGCCACCGCGAACAGCAGCGTGAGCAGGGACTCCGTAAAGCCGACGGTCGCGACGGCATTCGCGCCCAGGTGCGCGACCCAGAACACGTCGACGACGGCGAACAGCGACTCCATCATCATTTCGAGCACCATGGGCACGGCCAGCATGGCGATGGCCCGTCCGATCGACCCTTGAGTGAAATCGCGATGCGGATCGCCCAGGATGGCGCTTTTGATCGCGTGAAACAGTCCGGATTGTTCTTCTAGCGTCGGGGAAGACATGCGTACACCGCTGCGCCGGCCAAGACGATGATCAGGCCAGGCCACGTGCTGGCGGGCCGGTAGGCGAACAGGATCACCAGCACTACCGCAGCTCCCACGATATACAGCGCCGGTGTCACAGGGTAGCCCGGTACGCGGTAGCTGCGCTCGACGTGAGGCATCTTATGCCGCAGGCGGAACACCGCCGCGATGGTCAGGATGTAGAAGATCAGCGCCGCGGAGATCACGTAGTCGAGCAGATTCCCGTACAGATTTCCGTATTGGCCTGTGGCTGTGTTGTACGTGCGCGGCAGCACCAGAGCCGCCGCCCAGGCACCCTGGATCCACAAAGACCACGCCGGCACCTGGAAGCGATTCAGCCTCCCCGCTTGCACGAAAAACAGCCGGTGCCTGGCCATCGCGTAGTAAGCTCGCGCGCCCGAAAGCACCAGGCTGTTGACGCAGCCGAAGGTCGAGATCATGATCGCGATCGCCATCAGCATGGAGCCGTAGGACGGAAAGATTCGATCAAGCACCGCAGTGGCGACGCGATCCGATGGCGCCTGCTGGATCGCGGGCAGCGGCAGCACCAGCAGGTAGATCACGTTGGTGAGCAGGTACAGTAGCACCACGGACGTGCAGCCGATGACCAATGCGCTCGGAAGATGCTTCTTCGGATCGCGTATTTCTCCGGCGACGAACGTCACGTCATGCCAGGCATCGGCCGAAAACAGCGAGCCGGATTGGGCCACGCCGATGGCGATGATGAGTCCGAATACCGAACTCGCGGCGACGCCCAGCGCGGGATCGAACGCGCCCAGGGCGAAGGTCGACGTGAAATTGGCATGGATCGCCTCCGAGTTGAGGCCCAGGAACACGCCGGCCAGGATCAAAGCGGCTATCGCCGATACCTTCGCCGTCGTGAATACGTTCTGCACGATCTTGCCGTATTCCAGCCCGCGCGAGTTGGTCCAAGTAAGCAACACTATGACTGCGACGCCAACGAGCTGCGCCGTCGAAAGAGAAAAGGCGTAGCCGGTGGAGATGTGGATCGGCGGGATCAGGTAACTGGTCTCGGAAATGGAGGGCACCAGAACCGACAGGAATCGTGCGAACCCCACAGCAACCGCCGCGATGGTTCCGGTCTGGATCACGGCGAAGAGGGTCCAGCCGTAGAGGAATCCCCACAAGGGCGAATACGCCTCGCGCAGGAATATGTAGACGCCGCCGGCGTGCGGCAGCATGGCCGCGAGCTCTCCGTAAGAGAGCGCTGCCAGAATCGTGAGCGCGGCGGTGACGCCCCAGGCGACCAGCAACCAACCCGGACTGTTGATCAGGCGAGCCATGTCGGCCGAGACGATGAAGATCCCCGAGCCGATCATCGTGCCGATCACGATCATGGTCGCGTCGAACAGGTTCAAGCCGCGGACGAACCCGGTTTCTGTGGTGGTCGGTTGAGACATTAAAGGCTAGTAGGACTTGGCGACCACCACGCGACGATCCACGGGCTCGCCGGTGACAATGCACTTGCCGGCCCCGTCGTATTCGTCGACCTGGGGAATATTGCGCACCGTGGCTTTGAACGCCTTCAGCCGCGCGTCGCAGGCCGGATCGTCTTTCAGATGCGCCATGACGAACTTGCCGCCACCTTTTTCGGCGGTCACGTCGCGCAGGATCGATTCGATCTCCTCGACCGAATTCGCAAGCACTGTATTGTCTTTAAGCCGTTGCTTGGCGGCCGCGTACAAATCCTTTTGAATGGTCTCCAGTGTCGATTCCACGCGCGATTTTAGCTCGGATTGCGGAATCGGTTCCTTGGCGCCTGTGTCGCGGCGCTTGAGAACAATGGTCCCCGCGGCCAGATCGCGCGGGCCAAGCTCCAGCACGATCGGTACGCCGCGGCGCTCCCAGTGGAAGAACTTCGCGCCGGGATTGTGCCCCTCGCGATCGTCGACTTCCGCACCGACGTCCTTCGCCATGCGGTGCGCGGCTTCGAGCACTGCGCCTTTCTCGTCGTCCTTCCGATAAATGGGCACCAGTACGCTTTTGACCGGCGCGAGTTTGGGCGGCAGGACCAGACCCTTGTCGTCGGAATGACTCATCACGAGTCCGCCAATCAGCCGGGTGCTCACACCCCAGCTAGTCTGCCACACGTAATCGAGCTGGCCTTCCTTGCTTTGGAACTGCACGTCGAACGCCTTGCCGAAGTTCTGGCCCAGATCATGGCTGGTGCCGGCCTGAAGCGCCAGGCCGTTCTGCATCATGGCCTCGATCGAGTAGCTGTGCAATGCGCCCGCAAATTTCTCGGAATGCGTCTTCTTGCCCTTGATCACCGGCATAGCCATCACATCTTCGGCGACCTCGGCATAGATATCGAGCATCCGCAGCACTTCTTCCTGGGCCTCTTCGTGGGTCGCGTGCGCGGTGTGGCCTTCCTGCCACAGGAACTCGGTGGTGCGCAGGAACATGCGGGTGCGCAGCTCCCAGCGGATCACGTTGGCCCACTGATTAACCAGCATGGGAAGGTCGCGCCAGCTCTGGATCCACTTGGCGAAGAAGTGCCCGATGATGGTCTCCGATGTGGGACGAATCACGTAGGGCTCTTCGAGCTCCTTGCCCCCGGCAATCGTGACGACGGCCAGCTCGGGCGAAAATCCTTCCACGTGCTCGGCTTCCTTCTTCAGGAAACTCTGCGGAATCAGCAGAGGGAAGTACATGTTCTTGTGGCCGGTGGCTTTGAAGCGATCGTCCAGCTGGCGCTGCAGCAGCTCCCAGACGGCATAACCGTTGGGTTTGATGACCATGCAGCCCTTGACGATTTCCGCCGGTTCCGCCATATCGCCTTGAAGAACCACGTCCTGGTACCAGGCCGCGAAATCGGCGCTGCGAAGTGTAATAGGTGATTGAGCCATGGATATTAACGTTAGTGTCTCATCCTGGAAGGCGGCGGTACACTGAGTGCAGAATGGCCGCCCGTCCTTTTTCCAACGAACCCGTGGTCGATTTCCGCCAGGAAGGGAACGCACAAGCCATGCGTGCGGCGATCGCGAAGGTCCGCGGCGAGCTGGGCCGCGAATACGATTTGGTGATCGGCGGCAAGCGCGTCTTCACGTCAGACAAAATTCGGTCACTCAACCCCGCGCGACCGTCTGAAATCGTCGGCGTACATCAGAAATCAGGCCTCGAGCACGTGGAGCCGGCCATGCAAGCGGCCTTGGCGGCGTTCGAATCGTGGAAGAACGTCGCGGTCGAGGAACGTGCGGGTTTGCTGTTCCGCACCGCCGAAATCGTTCGAAAACGGAAGCCCGAGTTTAATGCGTGGATGGTCCTGGAGGTCGGCAAGAACTGGGACGAGGCTGAAGCTGACACCTGCGAAGCGATCGACTTCCTGGAGTTCTACGCCCGCCTGGCTCTGCACATGGCCCAGGCCGAGCCCGCGGTGCAGCTTCCCGGCGAACGCGATCAACTGCGGTACATCGCTCTAGGCGTCGGCGCGGTGATCCCGCCGTGGAACTTCCCGCTGGCGATCATGTGCGGCATGACCATGGCGTCGGTGGTGTGCGGCAACACCGTGGTGCTCAAGCCATCGAGCGATTCGCCCACCATTGCGGCGAAGTTTTTCGAGGCGCTGGAAGAAGCCGGGATGCCGCCAGGAGTGGTCAACTTCTGTCCCGGTTCCGGCGCGACCTTCGGGAACGGATTGGTTGAGCACCCCAAAACACGTTTCATTGCTTTCACCGGTTCGCGCGATGTGGGACTCGATATCAACGTCCGAGCCGCGCAGCATCGGCCCGGCCAATTGTGGATCAAGCGCACGATTCTCGAGATGGGAGGCAAGGACTCGATCGTCGTGGCGGCGGATGCCGACCTGGATGCCGCTGTCGAAGGCGTGGCAGCGTCGGCCTTCGGGTTTCAGGGGCAGAAGTGCTCGGCCTGCTCCCGGGCGATTGTGGATAGCACCCTGTACGACAAGTTCGTCGAAAAGCTCCAGGCCCGCGTGGCGAAGATTCGCAGTGGAGACCCGGCAGAGAACGCTCCGGCGGGTCCGGTTATCAATGCGGGCGCGCTGAAGTCGATTACGAACTACATCGAGATCGGCGCCGAGGAAGGCCGGGTGATCGCGGGCGGGAGACTAGCCGCTCTTTCCGGATTCGACGACGGATATTTTCTCGAGCCCACGGTGATCGCCGATATTGCCCCCACTGCTCGTCTCGCGCAAGAGGAGATTTTCGGGCCGGTGCTGGCCGTCATCCGCGCCCGCGACTTCGACGACGCGATGGCCATCGCCAACAACACCGAGTACGGATTGACCGGCTCCCTCTATAGCGCTTCCCCGCAGCGGATCGAACGCGCCAGGAACGAGTTCCACGTGGGGAACCTGTACATCAACCGCAAATGCACGGGAGCCATCGTCGGCGCGCATCCGTTCGGCGGATTCAACATGTCGGGAACGGATTCGAAGGCGGGCGGGTCGGATTACCTGTACTTATTCAGCCAGGCCAAATCGATCGCGGAGAAGTTGTGAAGCGTGAAACCGTTCCATTACTGTCGCGGCTTGGAATACGCCTAACAGAGCCGCGACAGTGATGGAGCGGTGTAGCGTTACTTCTTAGGCGGCTGGATTTCGTAGAGATAAACGGTGTGCATGACGCGCCCTTCCACCTTCTCTACGCGGGTAGGCTTCCATCCGGGAACCGGATAGTCGTGAGAAACTACGCGCGCTCCGGGCTTTAGGAATTTTTCCAGGTGCGGCCGAAGCTCGCCGTTTAACTTCGTCTCCAGGTATAGCGTGACCACGTCGGCGCCCGTAAAATCGGTCTGCAGAATATCGCCTTGCATCACCCGAGCGTCCGCGCTGAGGCCGGCCCTTTCAATATCCGCGGTAGCGGAAGCCACCAGCTTGGGCGAAATCTCGACGCCTACTGCTTTGGCCTTGTATTTGCCCGCCGCCGCGATCACGATGCGGCCATCCCCGCTGCCCAGATCGTAAACCGTCTCTCCAGGCTTGATCTTCGCCATTTCGAGCATCAGATCCACTACGCGCGTGGGTGAAGCCACGTAAGGAGCCAGCTTATTGGAATACGCCCGAGGATTTTGGCTGAACGCCGGCAACGCAGCTATCGCGAGGAGAAAACCAACCGAAGCGCGCATAAATCAAACCCCTACTTGCCAGGAACCAGAGCGTTCCCTGCCTGATTTGATTTTACTATACGCGAAACCACATCTGATACGGCGAACCACAAGTCCCGCGGGCGGCTGATGCTGAACTCGACGCCCCGGAAATTGCGGATGGCCTTGCCGATGGCGTCTTTCCAGGGGATGGCCTGCGGATTCAGGTTGTAGTTCATGTAAAACACCGGATAGGTTACGTCGGACGCCAGAGGCTTCAGGTCCTCCTCCGGAACCGAATCATCCAGAAGTACTTTGGGACCGGCGAAGATCAGCGCATCCGGATGGTCATTGGCGATTTCCTTCTTGATCAAGTCCGACAAAAAGCTCACTTCGCCGTGCTTCTGCGAGAGTTGCTTGAGATCCACCTTCCCGGGCTCGACGCCTTGGATGGCCCGTCCCAGGGCAGGGAAGTCGATCCGTTCGGCGCTCGACTGGCGGTACAGCACCCTCTGCTCCTGGACGTTAAATGCCACCACCGAAAACTTGCCAAACTGCGGTTCCCGCGACAGCCTCCGCAGCACCGTGACCAGCGCCAGCGTGTCGATGGGCCGCAAGCTGGAGAGACTCGAATTCTGGGGAGCGAAGTTTACCAGGATTTTGATGTTCAGCGGCTTGCCGGGAGCCCGCTCGACGGGCGGCTCTTCGTTGAACTGTTCGTATTCGGCACGCTCCACGGCTCCAGCCGCGATGGCGGGCTGGATTTCCTTGTCGCGATCGGCCAGGGCTGCTTCCGCGTCCCAATAGAACGAGCAGACTCGCTCCGACCGGTCTTTCATCAGCAGATCGACGTGATACTTGCCTTCTCCGAGATCGAACAATCCGCCCAGAACGGCTTCGCCCTTGGCATCGTCGGGAAGCTTGGGCACGCTGATGCGCTGGACGAAATACGCGGGGTCGTCTTTGCGGGCGTTCGAAGTCACCCGAACCAGAACGGAGAGCAGGTTCTCGTTGCCGGCTACATCGCGCAAGGGCAGGTTGATATCGTAGCCGCCGTGGAAGCGCAGGTCGAAACCCAGAGAAGGCTTGACCGGATCCACCGTGCAGGAAAGATCCTTGCGAACTTCCTGGGCTTCGAGGACTGCCAGATCGGAGCTATTGAGCTGGATTCTGGTTCCGACGCCGGCCAGCGGGACTTGCGCGCAGAGAACGCCCCAGAAGCACGAATTAAGGATGAATGCGCGGGCTACGGCACGCTGTGTTGTGCGCGCCGAGTTGTGAGAGGACCGGGCCAACGGTCATCGCTCCGTAACTCATTAGAGCACTAAATGGATGCAGTTGTTACCGCCCCCATTCGGTCAGCTGCTGGAGGACGCCCTCGGCGGCCTTTTGGCCGGCCGCTTTTTTCGAAAGGCCTTGCGCCTGGCCGGTCCATTCCTTGCCCACACGCACTTCCACGGTAAAAGTTTTTGAGTGCTCCGGCCCTTCTTCCGCGATGATGAAATAGCGTGGCGGCGGCAGCCTCAGAGCCTGCGCCATTTCCTGAAGGGCGCTCTTGTAATCCGCCACGGTGCCGTCCACGCTGGCGTCGGCCATAGCGAAGGCCCCGACCACGTGAGTTTCGATGAAGGTGCGCGCGATATCGATGCCGTCGTCCAGGTACATCGCCGCGATCAGAGCTTCCATGGCGTCGGCAAGGAGAGCTTTCTTGGCGCGCCCGCCGCTCATTTCCTCGCCGCGCCCGAGAAACAGGAAGTCACCCAGCGACAGCGACTGGGCCACCTCGTAGAGCCGGGCGGCGCTCACCAGGTGAGCCTTGAGCTTGGACAAACGCCCTTCCGGCGCCGACGCAAAGCGGCGCACCAGGCATTCGCTGACCACGAACCCCAGGATGGCGTCGCCCAGAAACTCCAGTTGCTCGTTGTCGCCGGCGGCGGGAACCTCGCCCGGCCGCTCGTGCATCCTGGATTTATGTGTAAGCGCGCGCTGGAACAATTCCCGATCGCGGAACACGTGCCCGATGGCCGCTTCGAGAACTCCCAGATCAACCGCCATAATCTGGCCGGTTATTTCTTCGCGGATTTGACTTTTTCGGCGCGCGTCTTCTCAGCCTGTGCGACCTGCTTGATTTGGTCGGGAAGATTCGCCATGGCCAGCACCTTATCCAGCGCGGCGATGGCCTGGTCGGGCTTGCCGCCATCCGTGTAGGCGCCTGCCATGCGGATGAACGTCGCCGGCTGGGGCTCGGGCGACGTTTCGGTTGCCAGCTTGAACTCGCCGGCCGCGTCGTCGTACTTCTTGCGCGCCACCGCGATCAGGCCCAGAGCCTCGTGTCCGCGAGCCGTGTCTTCCTTCTTCAGGTTGGCCCACTGGTCGTCGGTGAGCTGCGGATTCGGCTTGGTGGCCGTCGGAATGAGGGCCATGCCGTCCTTGGCGAATTTCTCAGCCTTGGCGAGCTTCTCTTCCTTGTCCAGGTCGAACTCGCGCGTGGTGCGCGCGGTCTCGGCGGCCAGCATGAGCATGGAGTTGTAGTCCTTGGGATTTGCCTGGAGCGCCTGCTGGTAGTAAATGATGGCCTTGGTGGTGTTTCCGGTTGTCTCATACGCTTCCGCGGCCATGGTCAGCGCGAAGTTGAGGTATTCGCTCTTGGGGAAACCCTTCACAAAAGTGTCCACCGCCGTCACGCGAGCGTCCACGGTTTTGGAATTGACGATCTCCTGTAACGCCTTCAATTCGTCGGGCGCGGGCGGTTTCGGCTGGGCGCTCGCCACCAGCATTCCCATGGCCAGCAGCGTCGCTGCGGTAAATACGTTCTTCATCACTCCTGCTCCTTTGATTTAGGATTCCTTGCGAAGGCGCCGGTCAGGCCCCTTTGCGCCTCCTGCCGCGCCAGGTCAGAGATCCCCTGAACCGCGAGCGCAGCTTTATAACTCTCCTGGGCCGGATCCTTGTCGCCCTGCGAATCGGCCAGCCTGCCGATATACACCAGCGCCCACGCTTTGGTGGCAGGATCCGGTTCCAGCTCCAATATCTTGCGGAAGAACCGGTCGGCTGTCTCCAGGTCCCGGTCCAGCAAAGCGATCCGCGCCAAACCATAATACGACTTGGCGTGCATCGGTTTCTCGTCCGTCTCCTGCATCGCCTTCAGGAACAGCTCTTTGGCCTTGTTGGCGTTGCCCGCCGCCTTCTCGCGATCCAGGAACAGCTGTTCGGCGTCATCCAGCGTTTTGGCCGCTCCGGTGAGCTCGGGCGCCTTGACCTCCGACGTTACGCGGTAGGTTCTGACAGGCCGCTCCTTGAGAAAATCGATGCGCGCGATCTGTTGCTGGGCCTTCTTGACATCGATTTGGTTGAGCATGTCGGGGAAGTACAGCCGCATGGCGACTTCCTGGCGCTCGTATTGCTGCAATAGCTCCGCGAAGATTGGCGCCAGGACGAATCCTTCGCGCGCGGCTTCCTCGGCGAGCGCCGACTGCCGGTCGAGACGGCTCTCCACCGCCTTGATAAGGCACTCCGTCGCCAAGCGCACGAAATCGATCCGGAACTGCTCGCCGAGAAGCGGCGAGTCGTAGGCATGCTCGCCCAATTTAGCCTTCTTCTGAAGCTCGTCGGCGAACCGGTAGCCCAGGGGATCCACCTGATACCGCAGGTAGGCGTGGCGGATATCGAAAATGGGCTGCTCCACGGCCGGCGCGACCACGACGAAGTAGTCGTCGATGTAGTTGCGGAACTGGACCTGATTGGGCGCGCCCATCAGATCCACCAGAATCTGAAAGCGTCCGCGCCGGACACCGGTGTCCACGTAGCGCAGGTATGCATTCACCTGCTGCACGGCGAAGACGACCGGGTCGTGGAGCTGCGCCAGCGCGCGTTGGTAATCGGGCTGAGCCTGCTGCCAGAGAACCCCCAGTTTGGCTTCCTGGTAGAACGCGGCGAGCACCGCCGGAAAATCGTAGAGCGCATCCGCGTCGGCCGGCTGCGGCAAATCCGGATTCGCTGGAGTGAAATCGGGCTTGCCCTTATTCACCAGCGCGAAAGAGATGTACTGGCCCAGTTCCGCACCCGGATTCCTCGGCTTGTGATCCCGAACGTATCGCTTCAGCGGGGCCAGGCTTTGAAGATTCTGCTTGGCCAGATACTCGCGCACTCTTGCGCGCAGAGGATTGTTGGTGGACGAATCGGCCTGCTCGTCGTAACCTGCCGCGTTGATCGCGGCTAGGACGTAGAACAGCGTTTCACTCGAGTCCAGCTGATTGTAGGGTTCCGGAGGCGGCGGAGCTTCGCGCGGGGGAGGCGTGTCGCTTCGCGTGGGGCGCCTTTGCGGCGAAGCAACTGCCGCGGTCAGCAACCCGATCAATAGGAAATGCGCGAAGCGGCGCAATAAGACCTCTTAGTCTCCCAGTATATCCAGGGCCGCTTGAAGCTCGCCCAGTGCGTGCGGATCACGAGTTGCGGCGATCCCCCTGCGGTACAAATCGCGAGCCTGATCCAGCTTGCCCAGCTTTTCGAGGGCCTGCCCGCCATGATAGTAAGCGGCGGAATACTTAGGATCGGTCGTTAGAACGGCCTCGAACTCCCGAACGGCTCCTTCCAGGTCGCCCGACCGGACGTGTTCCATCGCCAGGCCATAACGCGCGAAGGTATTGGCGGGATTGTCGGCCAACAGCTGCCGCAACGTTTCGAGCCTGGGGTTCGTTTGGTCCAATCTGTTAGGATACAGCCTACTAGGTAGTTGCTGTGGCGTGCCCTTTCTTTGTTCCTTCCCGCCGCTTGGAAAACGCCGGATGGATCCGTCCGCCCCGGCTTCCGTTGGGCGATCCCTTTGCTGGCGCGTGCCACGCCCAGCCAGCCGATATCGTTGAGCCGCCCGAAGCGCAACAGCGCGAGCTGTGCAACTGCGGCTATGCACGGACCCGCTGCGATCGTTTCCCGGGCGGCAGCGCGCCGGACGCCGTGCGATTCTCGGTAACCGACGACGCGCCCGCTCGGCTGTTGGTGGTTTACGTGGTCGAGAAGGATCACGCGCCCGTCGCGCATGGAACGCTGGAATACTCGATCTCCGACGCCAGCCTGGACGGTCCGCATCTCAGTGATGTCCTGCTGCGCCAGGCCCGGGCGTTTCTGGACAGCTACCTGCATCGGCGGTCCCGTAGCGCGTCGGTTTGAGTCACGGAGCATCCTAATCAGCGGCCACAGGGAATCAGGCTGCGCACCTCGGAAGCTCCCGCGAGTAATGGATTCCCCTGCGCGGGTGTCAATTTCCCCTTCGGATCAGCGCCTCTACTTCGTTGGCAAAAGCATTCATCTGCCCGCAAGCCGCATTCGGACTTCCACGGTTCAGGGATGTCTGCGCATTCTCCAACTTCTTCAAAAGCGAGTTCACTTCGCCACCGTTCAGTGGCGGGCTCAAATTCGTGACCATGGCGGGGAGAGACGGACGCACCAGAGCGATGCTGAATTGCTCCCCTGCGGAGATCGCAACCACGCTGGTCAATCCAGCCGGGGGAGTAGCCTTACCGTACCAATCTTGGCCCCACCCCACCACCGTCCCATCATTCTTCAACGCCAGGCCGTGCTGCTCCCCGGCGGCGATCGCGATCACGCCGGAAAGCCCCGGTGGCGGGGTGGCTTGACCGGACAGGTGATAGTCAATGGGCACATTGTAGCCCCAGCCCACCACAGTTCCATCGTTCTTCAACGCCAGGCTGTGGACTCCACCCGCTGCGATGGCCACGATCCCGCTCAGTCCGGCCGGGGGCGTCGCTTGGCCGAAGTCGTTCCAGCCCCATCCGGCCACGGTGCCGTCCGTCTTGAGTGCCAAGCTGTGATGCCATCCGGCGGCGACCGCTCGCACGCCGCTTAGACCGGCGGGAGGCGTAGCCAGACCGCTTCCATCATCCCCCCAACTGACCACTGTGCCGTCGGTCCTTAGTGCCAAGCTATGATCGAACCCAGCAGCGATGGCAACCACTCCGTCTAACCCCGGCGGTGGCGTCGCCTGTCCCCAGTAATCCGCCCCCCATCCGGCTACAGTTCCGTCGCTGGTAGCGCCAGACCGTGCGCTACACCGGCCGCTATAGCGACGATTCCCGTTAGCCCCGGCAGCGGCGTTGCCTGACCATAGTAATCGTATCCCATCCGGCCACCGTGCCATCACTCTTTAGTGCCAGCACGAAATCCGCACCGGCCTTGATGTCCACGACACCTGTAAGACCCGCGGGCGGTGTCAACTGACCGGATCCGTTAAAGCCCCAACCCGTGATCGTCTGCCCTTGCAGACCCACCACGCTGCTGAAAACCCCTCCTAAGATGGTCATCGCGAACTTGGGGATTCCGGCTTTCATGGCTTCCTCCTTCCCCCGGTTCTTAAACCGGGCGAGCTGTAGCGGTGCAAGTGCGCAGCCAACCGTTTATCTTGCTGATTCAGTTGTTTTTCGGCTTGCAATGCTTGACGAACTGAGGAATACCGCCCAGCGGATTTGGGGGTAGCAACGCAATTCTAAAATGGCGGATGCTGCGTTCTCGTTGAGCCGCTCGAAGCGCAGCAGCGCACTGGTTCAACAGGCCCGCGCGTTTCTGAAGAGTTACCTGAGCAGGCGGGCGAGCAACACGTCAGCTTGATCCGACCGCTAGTTTCCAGCCACCACTTTCTCCGCGCTATCGATCACCAAGAAGTCTACGGGGATCTTTTGAGACTTCATGGTCAGCCCGAGCTGTTCCCTCATCGCCGTCATCAGAATCGTAGGGTCCACGGGATTCGGCCGTTCTTCGTCCGGCGTCAGGTCCAGGGTGAAATCGAATTCGCCGTTGAGTCCAGTCTGGTTCACAACCAGGCTGTCCATTTGCCGCGCGAATATATCGGTCAACTGGGTGAGGGTATAGCGAGTGGCGATGACGCGATAAGAAACGGGTTTTTGATTCGGGCCCATCTGTGGGGCGACCCGGAGCGCGTGAGTTTCGTCGTCTTTCGGCGGGAAGAGCTTGGGAGCCGTCTTTCCCACCGAGATCACGTAGGCCGAAAGCTCCTTACTCTCGCGATGAAGCTTCAACTGGAACCGCTCGGCAAGCAGCGTCTGCACCATCCGCTTGATCTGCGGATCGGAGGCGTTGCCCTCGGCCTTGGCGACGATATCGTAACGGTCGGTGCCAAGCCAAGCCGGTCCGTCCGAGTGCTGGGACGGCTGGATCCCGTATGCCCATTCCAATAAGAACTTCACCGTGGTCGCGCTCGCCCGGAATCTTCCGCCTGGAGAAGTAAACTCGGCGATCCCGGCGTGTTCCGTGGGAGGCGCTGGGGTGCCCGGCGGGCACGGGGTAATCGACGCCACTTCAAAAGCCAGAGGTTTCGCCAGATCCTGGCAATGGCCGTGCATTGCCGATAAAATCAGCATCGCCGCAAGGGCAAGGGTTTTTGTCATGCGTCGACTATAAGGCGCCTTCACCCGCCGCCGCCGTTTAGAAATGCCAAGCTTCGTCAAGAACTGTTAAGGCCTTGACAGATCTTGACGGTGTGTCGATGCTCCTGGGCTTTAGAATGAAAGGCGCCCATGGAACGCGTGCTGGTGGTGGACGACGATGCCGAACTCTGCCAGCTGGTTACGCGCTACCTGACACGCGAAGGGTTCGATATCACCTGGGCTTCCAGCGGCAACGCGGGTGTCGGGCGTGCGCTTGCCGAGGACTACGCGCTGATCATGCTGGATGTGATGATGCCGGACACGGACGGTTTCGACGTGCTCCGCCGTATCCGGCAACACGCCCGCACGCCCGTGCTGATGCTGACCGCCCGAGGCGACACCCACGATCGCATTCTGGGGCTTGAGATGGGCGCGGACGACTATCTCCCGAAGCCCTTCGACCCCGCTGAGTTGGTGGCGCGTATTCGCGCCATCTTGCGGAGATCGGCAAAGCAGCGGCCTCTCCCGGCGGCGATCGCCATCGGGGATATCGAGCTGGATAGCGGAGCTCGCACCGTGCGGCGAAGCGGCGCGCCCGTGGATCTCACCACCGTGGAGTTCGACCTTCTGGCGGCGCTCCTTCGCGTTGCCGGAAGTACGGTCAGCCGGGAAGACCTGGTTCGCAATGTGCTGGGACGGGATTTCTCTCCGTTCGATCGCAGCATCGACACGCACGTCTGCAATCTTCGCCGGAAGCTCGGCCCCGCCGGGGAAGGTGGAGAACGTATAAAAGGAGTTCGCGGAGCGGGATACCTTTATGCCTCTCCGAGGAAGCCGGAGACACGGTGAAAAAACTATTCCTGACCATCTTCCTGTGGTTCTGGCTTCCGATTATTGCCGCTGCGCTCCTCCTGGCGGTCGTGCTTCTGCATTCGGGAATGGCATCCAGGGGTGCGCTCCGGTTGGGACTCCACGATCTGTTGCTCTTCACGGTGACTGGGGCGATATTCTGCTACCTCGTCAGCCGCTACCTCACCAAGCCGCTTGCGAAGTTGGGTGAGGCGGCAGCGAAGATTGCCGAGGGACGCCTGGACACACGCGTCGATCCCTCGTTGCGGGCGCGCCGCGATGAGATCGCCGACCTGGCTCGCAACTTCGACCGGATGGCGGAGAGGATCGAAGCGTTGATCAACGGGCAACGCCGATTGCTTGGCGATGTCTCGCACGAGTTGCGCTCGCCCCTTTCGCGGCTGATCGTGGCGTTGAGTCTAGTCAAACAAGGTCCCGCCGAGGAAGCTGCCGAGAACCTTGAACGGATCGGCCTGGAGGCGCGCAGGCTGGATACCTTGATCGGTCAATTGCTGGCGCTGACACGGATCGATAGCGGGGTGGATCGAGGCTCCCCTGCGCCCTTCGACCTGACGAACCTGGTGCAGGAAGTCGCCAACGATGGCGATTTTGAAGCGCGCGCCCGGAATCGCAGCGTGGTGATCCAACAGGCCGATGCGTGCGCCATCCATGGATTCGAAGAACTGCTGCGAAGCGCTGTCGAGAACGTCGTGCGGAATGCGATCCGCCACACCGCCGAAGGAACGGCCGTGGAGATTACCCTTCAAAGGGGAAGTTCGCGCGTGCTGCTTCGGGTGAGCGACTATGGGCCGGGCGTTCCGGAAAGCATGCTCCCCGATATTTTCTTGCCGTTCCGGCGGGTCGCGAATGGCAATTCTGACGGCGCCGGCCTAGGTCTGGCGATCGCCGAACGCGCCGTGAGTGTTCATCGAGGCGTGATCCGGGCGACGAATGCGCCCAGAACCGGATTGATCGTCGAAATCGATTTGCCGATAGCCTAACCGCTACAACAGGCGTGATCCATCGCTCGGTCCTAACCGCGGCCGCGAGCATGCTAGGATTGCCGATGATCGAGGGCGAGGGTCTTCCAAGGAGGCACACATGACACGTTCCGCAGTAGGTGTGGCGATAGCCGCGGTGGTTGCGGCGATCATCGCCTGGGCAGGGCCTTCGGTGTTTCCAACCGGTACTACCATCTACGATCCAGGAAGGGCGTGGAATGGGTTCACCGTTCTGTCGCCGCTGGCGGGAGACGCGGGGATTGTCATTGACATGAACGGCAATGTCGTGAAGCGCTGGGCCGGATACAACAGCTCGGCTGGCGGACCGGTGCGGGTTCTGCCCGGCGGGGTGGTGATCGGAGCCGCGGGAACAAATGCGGGCAAGCAGGAATCGCTCGCATTGGTCGCGCGCGATTTCGAAGGGAAGGAGTTGTGGCGCTTCGACCACAACGAACAGATTACGGGGCCCGGCGGCGCGATGACCTGGGCACTGCGGCAGCATCACGATTGGCAGCGCGAGGATTTTCCGGCCGGCTATTATTCGCCAAACGCTACCCCCGCCGCTCCCCCCAACAGCGCCGTGAAAACGCTCGTGCTGACACACACGAATCACGCTCGGCCGGCGGTGGCAGGAGAGACGATGCTCGAGGACGACAGGATCATCGAGTTGGACGCCGCGGGGAAAGTCACGTGGGAATGGGTGGTAAGCGACCACATCGAGGATCTGCATTTCGATAAGGATGCTCGCGAGGCGATCCGTGGCGGCGGCGGGGGGCGGGGCGCGTTCGACTGGTTCCACATGAATTCGGCGGCGTATGTGGGGCCGAACCACTGGTACGACGAAGGCGACAAACGCTTCGCTCCGGAGAACGTGGTGATCAGCAGCCGGCAGGCGTCGATTGTGGCCATTGTGGCTCGAGATGGCAAGATCGTGTGGCAGATGGGGCCGGACTACAGTGCCACGCCGGAGTTGCGCGAGCTTCGCCAGGTGATCGGGCAACATCACGCTCATGTGATCCCCAAGGGACTGCCGGGAGCCGGGAACTTGATGGTCTTCGACAACGGCGGTGCGAGCGGTTACGGACGGCCAAACGCCACGGCACTGAAAGGCCAGGACATTTATGCGCGGCCGACGTCGCGGGTATTGGAGATCGACCCAGTTTCGTTAAAGCTGGTGTGGTCGTACACCTCACCGACGTTCTTCGCGACAAACATCAGCGGTGCGCAGCGGCTCGCGAACGGGAACACGCTGATCACGGAGGGTCCGGACGGACGGTTGTTTGAGGTGAATAAGGATGGCGCGATTGTGTGGGAATACGTGTATCCGGTCTTCGGCGCCGGTAAGGGACGCCCGACGAATTCGGTATATCGGGCGTATCGCGTGCCGTATGCCTGGATTCCACAGCTCCCTCGGCCGGCGGAGCAAGCGGTAACACCTCCTAAGCTTGAGGAGTTTCGACTGAAGTAGGTCGCCAGGTCGCGATTCACTTTCACTGCGGGAACCGCACCACCATCCCCTCCACCGGTAGTTGATTCTGCCACGTCGCAGGCGCGGACGCAGGTTTGAATTTGAAGTTCGGCCCTTCCCCTTCTTCGACAAAGGACGGCAGCGAATACGGCATTCCCTCGGAGGCCAAGAACGAGGGACCATCGGTAATCTGAAAGTGGAGATGGGGAGCATCGGAGTTCCCCGAATTGCCCAATAGCCCGAGAACTTGGCCGGGCTTCACACGATCGCCCACCTTCACGCGAATGCTGCCGGGCTGCAAGTGCGCGTAGTGCGCATAGCGGCCCTTCCCAAGGTCCAGAGATACGAAGTTTCCGGCGATGGTCTCGTACGTGATCGGCACGGCCAGGGATTCTGGTTTGTTTTCGATGATGCCGTCCTTGAGCGCGATCACACGCCCGCTCGCGACCGCGAGCACTTCCGCGCCGTAAGAAGCGTAATCGCGGTTCTCGGTGCCTTTGCCGGTTCCTAGCTCGCCGTTCTTCCCGAATTGAATCCAGTCGATGGCGAACCGCTGAGCAAGATACGCATGACCGTCTACAGTGAGCAGTGCCCTCCGATGTTCGCTGGTATTGGACGGTCCGTTCCCGGCTAGCCAGCCTCCGCCGCGCAACGGTGGCGCGATCACCAGCGGGCCCCCGCGGGGAATAGCTGTATGGCAGCATTCGACCGTGTTGTCGCCGGCCACCCCGTCGACGGCGACTACGAACCGGTGCTGGAGCGATGCTGGTCTAGGATCGCCTTCGGCGATCGATACCCACAGGAACAGTACGGCATGCCTTCCAGCGGTCAGTTGACGCATGTCCGCGCCTGGAGCGAGTCCCGGCTGCATCAGGCTTTTGGTCAAGTCCTCGGCGGCAAATTTAGCCAGCTGTTTGCCGCCATCGCCCAGCACTTCGACGCTCGAAAGAGTCACCGCACGGCCCCGGCGGTCGAAGTTTGCGAGGTGAACCTCGTAAACGTAGTGAAGCTTCCCTTTGCTGGCAAAGGGCGTGGGTGAAACCGGGATCTGGATATCTACCGGAACGGCCGACGGAGTCTGGGCCGCGGCGAAACTGCACAGCAATCCAGCAATGGCTAGGCAAATCCGCATTTACCGTGGAGTCTATCAAAACCGACGCCAAACGCGCGGCGGCTTAGACCTTGTACATGTACTTGATGTTGGACTTGAAGATCAGCAGATTCGGCTCGCCGTCACGATTCACCTTGAGGCAGCCTTTGTCGTACCACTCGATCACGCCCTTCAGAGTCTCACCGTCCTTGAGGACGATGGTCATCTGGGTCTTGGACTGCATCTGCTTCAGGTAATAGAAGTTTTCCGCATTGGTTTGGTCCGGCGGAGTAGCCTTCTTGGGTTGAACGTCCTTACGAGGGGCTCTGGTATCTTTCATCTCGTTTAACGACGGCCGGATCAAACGCCGGTTTCCGGGTTCCACTTGCGGGCTCCTTCGATCAGAGGCGAACTAGCGGGGGTTTGGGGCCTGCTGAGTCTTTCCTTCATGGATAACACAGCGCTAGTGGGATCGCAAACTTGCAGCGAATGCATCGAACGCAATCGACTTCTGGATGTTGCGCCGGCCCAGCTCCACTAGTTCGTCCACCCGCGCGATCGCGCGGCGGAGCCATTCGAAGTCGACACGGCCCGCCAGGGCTTCGAGTTCAGCACGTATGTCATTGTTTCGCAACATCTTCCGCGAAGCATGAACCAGCAGGACGGTGTCCTCCAGGAGCGAATAAAGCACTTCCAGGTAGGATTCGAGCTTCTCGGTGCGCCGTGCGGCAACGGAATCGGCATGCTTCAGCCACGTGTCGAACCCCGCCACACCGCCCGCGACCTTAAGGAGCGCCAGCATGGCCGTCCGGCGTCGATCGTACGCTTCCAGATCGATCGACACGGCGATGCCGGGGGCGCCTTCGGCCAGCGCCAGGCGGCGCTCAGGCTCGTCCAGCCCCCGAGCCTTGATGAAAGCCCGCATGTCTGCTTCCTGAAGGCGGCCGAGCTGGAAAGGAACCGACCGCGAACGGATGGTCGGCAGCAGATCGTAGGGATTTCGTGCCGTCATGATCAGGATCAGGTGCGGCGGCGGCTCCTCCAGCGTCTTCAGCAGGGAGTTGGCGGCCTGCGGATTGGCGCGGTCGATCCCGTCGATCAAGAACACGCGCCACGAGCCTTTCAGCGGTTTGAGCGACGCGCGCTCCTTGAGCGACCGCATCTGCTGGATCGTAATCTGCCGCAGCGGCCCATCCGGCGGAAACGTTAGGAAATCCGGGTGCGAGCCGAACACCAGCGGATCGTCGTTGCGCTTATCAGCGGTCCATTTTTCGCGGTCGGCGATGAGCGTGGCATTGGATTCCAGGCTCAGGTCGTCCTGATCGATTTTGGAGGCGTCATATTGCAGGAGCTCCGCTGCGAATCGCCGTGCCAGGGTGGCCTTGCCCACGCCTTCGGGACCCGACAAGAGGAGCGTCTGCGGGATTCGCTCCCGCCGGATCATGTCGCTGAGGGCGGCGGCTGCGGCCGGGTTTCCAAAAAACGGTTCCAAGGAATAACGGTAGCACCCCTGCACATTTAGAGAATAGAAAGCGTCAGAATAGGTGCTGCAATGGTTCGACTCCTGATTTTCGCCTGGATGGCGGTGGCTGTACCGGCACAAACGGTGGTCGTCGAATTATTCACGTCCGAGGGATGCTCCAGTTGCCCTCCGGCCGACCAGGTGTTGTTGCGCCTGGAGTCGCCCCGGCAACCCGCAGTGATCCGAGGGAAACAGCAGCTTCCCTTGCCGCCTGGTGTCGAGGTGATCACGCTCGGGGAGCACGTCGATTACTGGGACCAGCTCGGCTGGAAAGACAAATTCTCGTCGCCGCTCTTCTCGGCGCGCCAGCAGGATTACGGAAGGGCGTTTCATCTCGAGAGCGTGTACACTCCCGAGATTGTCGTGAATGGCCAGAAGGAAGTGCTGGGTTCGGATTCCCGTGCGGTTCTGGATGCTATTTTCAAAGCCGCGAAAGAACCGCAAGCGCAGGTGACCATCGCGATGACATCGGCGCAGAACGTTTCCTTCAGCGTGTCCAAGCTGCCGTCCGGAAGCCATGAAGCCGAAATCCTGCTGGGCGTGACCGAAGGCGGACTCGTCACTTCCGTCTTTGGCGGGGAGAACAACGGTCGCCAGTTGCGGCACGCCGCCGTGGTCCGTAGTCTCAGCAGCTTGGGCCGGCTGGATCCAAACCGTCCTGGCGAGTACTCCGCTGTGGCGCAGCTCAATCTGCGTCAGGAATGGAATCGCGCCAATCTGAAGCTGGTGTTGTTCGTGCAGGACCGAGTCACGCGGCGCATTCTGGGCGCGGCATCGGTTAGACCGTAATGGCCGATAAGGAATCCTTCCAGGAAGTCTTCGACGCGCTCAAGCCGATCTTCGAAGATTACGCCGGCCGTCTGGCGATCCAGGTCGACAAGCCGGGCGAATATTATCTGGAAACCAAGACGGCCATGCGTAAGGGACAACGTTTCCAGTTTGGGGGCGTTAAGATCGGCAAGGCTTACGTCAGTCTTCACCTCATGCCGATTTACATGAACCCGAAGCTCCAGTCGACGATCTCCCCGGAACTGAAGAAACGCATGCAAGGGAAATCCTGCTTCAACTTTACGAGCGTCGATCCGAGCCACGTCGCCGAACTGAAAAAACTGACCAAGGCAGGCTTCGACGAGTTCAAGACGTGGGGCCAACAGTTCGGTTCCGCCTGATCTTGAGAAGCTTAGATATACTTCTTGTGTTGCCTGTGACTAACGCCGTCCGGTAGTTCAACGCGGCCCTTACCTTCCACCCAAGGTCACAGGAGAATCTCGCTTGAAATCTCATTTGCAACACCAATGGTTTGAATCTTTTTTTCAGGGCCCCGCGGTCGATTTCTGGACTCGCGCCATGACCCCGGCCCTTACCCTCGCCGATGTCGATTTTCTAGAGAAGACTTTCGACGTTAAACCGGGAGCTCGATTGCTAGATGTCCCGTGCGGCAATGGGCGGCATTCGATTGAGCTGGCACGCCGCGGGTATCGTGTAAGCGGCATCGATCTGTCGGACGAGTTCCTGGCCGCCGCTCGGGCGGAACTCGACGCCGACTGGCGCCAGGGCGACATGCGTGAGCTGGAACTGGAACCGTCTATGTTCGATGGCGCGTTCTGTTTCGGCAACAGCTTCGGCTATCTCGATCACACCAGCGTGGGATCGTTTCTATCAGCGCTGGCCGGAGCGCTGAAACCCGGGGCGAAGCTGGTGATCGAAACCGGCATGACCGCCGAATCGATTCTGCCTACGATCGTTCCAAAACGCTGGCACAGGCTTGGCGATCTCCTGGTTCTTAGCGAAAACCGCTACGATCCGTGGGAGAGCTGCCTGCATATCGACTACACGTTCGTCCGCGGCAGCGTGGTCGAAACGCGTCCGACGGCGAGCTATGTCTTCACCGCCGCCGAACTCCGCCGGATGCTGGACGCGGCGGGTTTCAACACGCTTTCATTTCAAGGAAGCGTGACGGGTGAGCCGTATCAGCTAGGCTCACCCCGGCTTGTGATTATCGCCCAGCGGCGCTAGTCCGGCTGGCTTCCATGTACGCGGCGGTATCGGTGTAATCCACAAAACGGACGATCTTACCGTCGCGGAACTTGAACAAATGGGCGACCGGCGAGTCCAAGCGCTTGCCGGTTTTCTTGAGGGTGCATTTGTACCGGCCAAACGTCGCTACGCCGTCGGCCGAGCTGAAATATTCCGTGATCTCAAGCTTCGGATCGGCATGATCATTAGCAATGGCCTGAAAGAATCCCTTCACGCCTTCCGGCCCCTTTCGGATACCGGCGAAAGAGACCTCCGCGGGCGCTTCTAGTTCCCAAGAGACATCCGGTGCGAGCATCGACAGGATGGTTGCCACATCGCCGCGGCCGAACGCCGCGTAAGCCTCTTTTACGGTTTGAATCAGGTCAGACATTGGTTTCTCCTCTGGCTGAGTATACGCACGCAGCTTGCAAACGGATGTTCGATGCGTTTTATTCTTGACTCTGACCTTGGGTCAGGCTTTAGCATGTCGTTGTCAGCAGCCGAGAATTTGAAGGTCGAATTGGGGAAGTACTACAAAATTCACGAGTTCGCCAAGCTTGCGGGTGTCACCGTCAAGGCATTGCATCACTATGATCGCCTGGAGCTGCTGCAGCCAGGGCGCACCGAAGCCGGGTATCGCGTCTATTGCGACCGCGATCTGGAGACCCTTGAGCAGATCGTCGCGCTCAAATTCCTCGGGATTCCTCTCAAGCAGATCGGAGTGATCCTGAAACGCGCGGCTCAGTTGCCGGACGCCTTGCGGCTGCAGCGACGGGCTCTGGAGGACAAGCATGCGCTGCTCGGGCGCGCCATCCGCGCGATTCAGGCGGCGGAGCAATCCCTCGAATCCGGCAGGCCTGCGGACACGGCCATCCTCAAGAAAATCATCGAGGTGATCAACATGCAAAACGACATGCAAGACGGCATTGCCGTGATGAAGAAGTACTACAGCGATGAAGCCTGGGAGCGGCACAGAAGTTACTACGAAGACGGTCCATCGCCCGAGTGGCGGCAACTGTATCGAGACACCGAGGCGCTGCTAGGCAGTGATCCGGGCGGTGCGCCCGCGCAGGCGCTCGTCGAGCGCTGGTTTGAATTGTCGCGACGGGCTTACACCGGAGATCCGGAAGTGCAGACCGACTCGCCCACGGCCTGGATGGATCGAGAACATTGGCCACCCGTCATGAAGCAGAGAATGGCGGAATTCAAAGTAGAGGAGGCCACGGCGTTCATCAAAATGGCGGCTCTGTCGTCGCGGAAACAATACTTCAGCGAAGAAGCCTGGGCCAAGCTGGTGAAACTCCGTGAGAACGAGAGCGACCACTCGCGGATGTGGCAAGCTCGCGTGGATCTGTTCGCCGATATCGAAAAGGCCCTGCTGCGAGATCCGGCGGGCGAGATCGCTCAGGCCTTGGTCGACCGCTGGAGAGCGCAATTGGATGAAGCCAGCGGCGGGGATCCGGAAATCAAGACGGCACTGCTTAGGGGCTGGATCAATCGCCGGCACTGGCCTCCGTCGGTGCGATGGCGAGTGGAGGCTCTTCACATGATGAGCTTCGAACGGTTCGAGAGATGTGCGGATTTTTTGGATCGCGCCGTGGCTTTTAATACGCCAGAAATCACAAGGGAGAGCGCGCAGATGACGGGCGTGGAAACGGTACTCGCCGAGTTCGATCAAGAGATGGCCAATGCCCGCAAGATGCTGGAAGGTGTCCCGGGTGAAAAACTCGCCTGGAAGCCGCACGAAAAATCGTTCCCGCTGGGGAAACTGGCGAACCATGTGGCCGCGATGCCGGTCGGTATAGCCTTCGTCATTACCGGGCAGGGCGGCAAGCCATCCGAGGCCGCGACCATATCGGAATTACTCGAGGCGTTCGATAAGAGAGTCGCCACCGCTCGCGAGGCTCTCGCGGGAACGAGCGAGGACCATCTGGCTGGAACAATCATGGTCAGCCCCGGCGTGACAAAAACGCGCGGCGCCGCGCTGAAGTGGTTTATGAACCACCTGATTCATCATCGCGGCCAACTGAGTGTCTATCTGCGCTTGCTCGACGTTGGGGTGCCTGGAATGTACGGCTCTTCGGCGGACGAGAAATCGTAACCGTTTGCAGATTGCCGGTTCAAGCCGGGCCTTCGCTCCGTAGTTCTCCGTACTCAAAGAAGAGGGATTCCAGCCCGTAGAGAAAAGCGATTTCGACACACAGAACGAGTCGGAGCACGAGGTGCAACCCGGGAATCTCCATCGCTGAGGCTGGGCGCCAAAGATTCCAGCAGACGAATATGGCCATGATGAGGAGGAACGCGATATCGGCGGTTTTCTTTGCTGGCGTGAATATAGCGCGCAACCACGTGGGAACCCTTTGCCAATCGCGGTTGCCCGAGATCTTAGGATCGGCGATCTTATTTCCCAGCGAGCGCAGGACCAACGCACCCATGCCCAACGGCAAGAGAGGCCACCACGCTTGATTCCCGAGACAAACCGCTCCTAAGGCAACCAGCGCGAGACTGAGTCCAGTGAGAGCCAGCACTTTGAGATGGTGGCGATGATGGATCAGGAATATCGTGAATGCGGTCGAAGAGGTGGGCCGCTCCGGAACATCTGGATTCGTCCGAAAGTAGTACCAGCCGGCGAGGAACAGGCCAATAACCATAACCAGATAGAAGTTGCCCAGCCACTTCCACGCCAACCTTCAGTCCGCAGTTCAGACACCAGGATGAAAGCAAGCACGAAGGCGCAGAGAATCAGGACCAGCCCTATGAGTCTGCTCATCGTTCGCAAGACTACTGGCCGCATGCATTGGCCTCAAGAACCGCTACGCGATTAGAGTCTCAGCTGCTAGAACGGCACGTCGTCGTCGCCGATGCCTTCGTTCGATGGTGGAGCCGGGCGAGCAGCCGGGGCCGCTGCCTGACGCGATCGGGGCGCGCTACGAGTTTCGCCACGCGGTTCCTGCGACATTTCATCCGGACCGCCGCCCTCGCCACGGCCGCCGAGCAGGATCACATCTTCGGCCACCACTTCGGTGGTCCACACTTTCTTGCCGTCCTTATCGTCGTAGCTGCGGGTCTGCAAACGGCCTTCGACATAGATCTGCTTGCCCTTGGTCAGATACGGCGCGACGTTCTCCCCGCGCCACAGGACGCAGTTGGTCCAGTTGGTTTCTTCCTTCCACTCACCGCTCTGCTGATCCTTCCAGCGGCGGTTGGTGGCGACGGAAAATTTCGTCACCGCCGTCTGCGAGGCGGTATAAGCGGTCTCGGCGTCCCGTCCGAGATGTCCGATGAGAGTGACTTTGTTGACGCTTCTGCTAGCCATAATTTAAGGATACCCTTTGCGGAATAGCATACATGAGTGAGATTCATGTGTGCGTGCTAAGATCATGAACAAATGCGAATGTTTTCCGCATTCTTCGCCTTGTGTGCGATAGCCATCGGCTTTGTTGCACACGCCGCGGGCGACGATAACCGTTCTCTGGGCGGGCGGACGCGCCAGTATCTCATCGATCTCATTCGCCTGGATACATCGAATCCACCGGGCAACGAATCCAAAGTCGCCACATACCTGAAGCAGGTCGCCGATGCGAGCGGCATTCCCGCCGAACTCTTGGGCGACGATCCGAAGCGCTTGAACCTGGTCGCGCGGCTCAAAGGAAACGGGAAGAACAAGCCTCTATTACTGATGGCCCACAGCGATGTGGTTCCGGCCGAGCGTAAGCAGTGGAGCGTGGATCCTTTCAAGGCTGAGATTCGCGATGACTTTCTATACGGGCGCGGCGCTCTGGATACGAAGTCGCTGCTGGCAGCTGAACTCGCGGTGATGGTCGAGATCAAGCGCCGTAACATCAAGCTGAGCCGCGACCTGATTCTGCTCTCGGAGGCCGACGAGGAGGCTGGGTCGTCCGGAATCCAGTGGCTGATCAAGAACGGCTGGCCTAAGATCGATGCAGAGTTCGCGTTCAATGAGGGCGGCTCGGTGTGGGAATCGAAAAACGGAACTCGCGTATTTCTGGTTCAGACCGCCGAAAAGATCCCGACGCGTGTGGTGCTGACCGCCAAGGGCCCAGCCGGCCATGGATCGCTGCCGAGATCCGATAATGCCGTGCTGCGGCTGTCGCGCGCCCTGGTGAAACTGGCCGATGCCGATGAGCCCGTCCGGCTGACCGGGGTCACGCGGCGATACTTGCGCGAGCTTTCGGCGTTCCCCGAATACGACTGGCTGGCGCAACTGCTGCCGCGTCTGGAAAGCGCGACGACGATCCAGGCGGCCGCGGGTCAGATTCGCACCCGCGATCCGGAACTGGATGCCGGGCTGCGCACGACCTTCACTCCCACCATGCTGAACGCCGGGATCAAAATCAATAGCATCCCCAGCACGGCGGAAGCGCAGGTGGATGTCCGGCGTCTGCCAAGCGAAACATCAGAAGAAGTCCTGGCTCGGTTCCGGCAGATTGTCGGCGATCCAGCCGTCGAAATCACGCTGGCGCCGGGTGCGCAATTACCCGCCACGGAGGCCAGTCCCCGGACCACTGCGGCATACCGTTCGCTGGAGCGGGCCATCGGGCTGGTCTATCCGCGCCAATCGGCGGTTGTGCCGTTTATGTCGCGGGGCGCCACCGACGGCAGCTTCCTGCGATCCCGCGGCGTAGGGGTCTACGGTGTTCCGATTTTCCTGCGCGAGAACGGCGAGAGCCGCGAGCACGGCAACGACGAAAGAATCTCCACCCAGAACATCGAGAACGGCGCGGAGCTGCTGTGGCAGATGGTCCTGGAAACGGCCGGAGACAATTAGAGACGATCTACCGGTACCTTAGGAATTCGTCGATCGCCAAGCCGATGTCCTTGGCAATCTGACGCACCAGAACGGAGAAACATCTCTTCCCGGGTGGACCGGCACGGTCGTGTTCCTGCCGTCCTGATGCCGAAACTGCTTGTGTGAACCACGCTGACGAACGTCCACGAAACCCAATGTTTCCAGGATCGTGATTACCTCGCGAGGCTTCAGCACCGGGATGCTTCCCATGTGTCAGGGAAGGGTAACAGTCTGTATGCCGACGAATTGACCTTCCAGCTTCGGCTCGCCCTCTTCGACGAGCATCTGGATGACCTCTTTGAGGTTGGCGTTCAGTTCATCCAAAGATTCTGCTTGACTGTGAGCGCCCGGGAAACCGGGCACATAGCCCACGTACATTCCCGTGTCGGGGCACTGTTCGATAACAGCCGTATAAGCTCTCATCCTGTTCGCTCCTTAAGTCGTCGTCGAGGTCAGGTGCATGAACATCTCGAAGAAGGCCCATCCGGTGACCGCCAACGACAAGCCCGCGGCTAGGCGCCAGACGTTTTCCGCGGCCTCGGAAAAGCTGGGCGTTCCGGCCAGATAAGCCACCACGAACCCTCCCGCCAGACCGCCCAGGTGGGCGGCGTTATCTACGTTGGGGATCACTAATCCGAAGATCACCAGGTAGATCATCCACTGAATATACTGGCGGCGCAGCGCGGCGCCCGCTGAGGAACGATAGCGGGTGCCCAGCGCGATCATCGCGCCGATCAGTCCGCACAATCCCGCCGACGCGCCAATGGAAACCGAGGGAGACCAGTACAAGCTGGCCAGATATCCGGTTACCGAGGAAACGAAATAGATGGACAGGAAGCGGGGCGTCCCAAAGGCGTCATTCACCTGCGGGCCGAGATCGAACAGCACCCACGAGTTCATCAGGATGTGCAGTAATCCGCCGTGCAGGAAAGCCGCCGTGATCAGGCGCCACCATTCTCCCCGATAAAAAATGTACGGCGCATACTTGGCGCCAAAGTCCACCAGCGTCTGGATGCTGGGGTCCCCGAAACCGCTGCCGCCCTGCTGCTGTGTCCGCAGCATGGTGGCCAGATACATGCCCGTGTTGATCAGCAGGATCAGCATGGTCACGAAGCGCTGATGCGGAATCAGGCCGCCGAGCACATCCGAGGGCGCCCTGCGGTCAATGACGCGTTCGCCGACCTGAGCCTGGCAATATGGGCAAATTTTGTCGTCGGACGTGATGAATGCCCGGCAGTTCGGGCACATGCGGCGCTTATCCAATTTTGGGTACTCCGTCCTCAATTGTAAGGGACGCAGGGTAGCAAGCTAACAGCCTCCCCAAGCTGGTGGCGTCACAAGTTGATAGAATCAAGGGCGCGAGTTTATTCGATGCCCCGAAGCGAACAAGAGCACCGCGACGAGATCGTCCACGTCGGCCGCCTCATGTTCGACAAGGGCTGGATCGCGGCCAACGACGGAAATATCACCGTTCGTCTCGATAACGGACATGTGTTGGCCACGCCCCGCGGGGTCAGCAAGGGCATGTTGAAGCCCGAGGATCTGGTGGTGGTGGACATGGGCGGCAACAAGGTTTCCGGCCCGCTCGAAGTCACCACTGAGATCGGCATGCACTTGACTATCTACCGCGAGCGGCCGGACGTGAACGCGGTGGTCCATGCGCATCCCGCGACGGCTACCGGCTTTGCGGTTGCGGGGCGGGCTCTGAATCTCGGCACGCTACCCGAGGTCATAATCTGCCTGGGGTCGGTGCCTCTCGCCGAGTACGGCTTGCCGGGGACTCCGGCGTTCGCGGAAGGCATGCTGCCTTATATCCCCAAGTACGATGCCATGCTCCTGGCGAACCATGGAGCGGTGGCGTACGGGCCGGATGTGATGCGAGCGTTCTTCCGGATGGATACGGTGGAGCACTTCGCCCGCATCGCTCTCGTAGCCGAGCTGCTGGGCGGCGCCAAGGTTTTGCCGCGCGTGGAAATCCAGAGACTCTTCGACGCGCGTCCGCGTTACGGCGTCCAGTCCCACAATCGTTTCGAGCCGGGGTGGCCGCTGGCGGCAGAGGACATGCCCGAACCGAGCGAAAAGCACGAGCTCACCCGCGAGCAGCTGCTCGCGATCATCGACGAAGCGCTCAAGGTTCGCGGCGTCTACTAATCTGGTTGTAGCGCCGTGCCTGATTCCCCTGAACGGCCTGATCCCATGTCTCCCCAACTGCCTGATCGCATGTTTCCCACGCTGAGTGACGCGCAGATCGAGCGTCTGGCCGCATTCGGTCAGCAAGGAGATGTCGGGGCAGGCGATGTGATCGTGGAGCAAGGCGATTCGAGGCACGGCATCTTCGTGGTCCTGAAGGGCAGCCTTGAAGTCCTCAGTCTTTCGAGCAAAGATGAGCCCGTTATTCGGGTTATCGGTCAGGGTGAATTCACGGGTGAGGTGAACGTCCTTTCGGGACGCCGAACCCTGGTCCGCATTCGTGCACGTGAAGCCAGCACGCTGCTGGAAATCAACCGCGCGAACCTGCGCCGCATCATGCAAACGGATGTTGCGCTCGGTGAGATATTCCTGGACGCGTTTATCGCACGCCGGATATTCCTGATCGCTAACTCCGTGGGCGACGCCGTGCTGATCGGGTCCAGCCATTCGGGCGACACCATGCGGCTGCGGGAATTCCTCACCCGTAACGGCCATCCTCACCACTATCTCGATATCGAGACCGATCCCACAGTTCACACAATTCTCGAGCAGTTCGGAATTCCCGTCACGGACATTCCCGTTTTGATCTGCCGCGGTGAGCAAGCCCTTCGCAATCCCACCAACGCGGAAGCGGCTGCCTGCTTCGGTCTTAACGAAGAAATCGATCAAGGCGAGGTGTGCGACCTGATTGTGGTCGGCGCGGGGCCCAGCGGGCTGGCGGCGGCGGTTTATGGCGCGTCGGAGGGCTTGAATGTGATGGTCCTCGAGAGAAGCGCGCCGGGCGGTCAAGCGGGAGCGAGTTCCAGAATCGAAAACTATCTCGGTTTCCCCCTGGGGATTTCCGGGGAGGAACTCGCCAATCGCGCCTTCATTCAGGCGGAGAAGTTCGGGGCGCGTATCACCATCGCCCGATCGGCCACCGCGCTAAAGGCAGGGCGGCCGACGTATACGATTGAACTGGACGATGGAAGGTCGGTTCGGAGCCGCAGCGTCATTCTGGCGGCGGGCGGCCGGTATCGCCGGCTGGATCTGCCGAATCTGGCGCAGTTCGAAGGAGTGGGAATTTATTACGGAGCTACGCGCGTCGAGGCCGAACTGTGCCGCAACGAGCAAGTAGTCGTGGTGGGCGGTGGAAATTCGGCGGGGCAAGCCGCGATGTTCCTGTCCGGCATCGCCAAGCACGTCTATCTGCTGGTGCGCGGACCCTGCCTGGCGAAGACCATGTCGCAGTACCTGATTTCCCGGATCGAAGCGAGCCCTCAGATCACGCTGATGGTTTGGACGCAGATCGAGGCACTCGAAGGCAGCACGGATCTGGAGCGTATTCACTGGCGAAACAGCGAGACCGGTGCAACCGGCGTCTTCCCCATCCGGCACCTGTTTGTCATGACGGGCGCCGATCCCAACACGGAATGGCTGAAAGGCTGTCTGGATCTCGATGCAAACGGGTTTGTAAAGACGGGGACCGACGTCGGAGACGGCTGGCCGTTGCGGCGCCCCCCTTATTTCCTCGAATCCAGCCTCCCCGGGATTTTTGCGGTGGGCGATATCCGGGCGGGAAGCATCAAGCGGGTGGCCTCGGCCGTCGGCGAAGGATCCATGGCCGTGCAACTGGTCCACAAAGTCCTGGCCGAATAACGCCGAACAATCCGGGGCGCTGCGTTGTGCGCGATTAGAGTGTGGAGTCGCACAGCGCGCGGCGAGGCACCGCCATTAATGAGAATGATCCGGCCGCGCTGCGTTGTGCGCGATTAGAGTGTGGAGCGCACAGCGCGCGGCGAGGCACCGCCATTAATGAGAATGATCCGGCCGCGCTGCGTTGTGCGCGA
>JAIQFE010000067.1 GCA_020073445.1 Terriglobia bacterium | reverse complement strand
AACGTGAAGCGTTGGCGGACGGGCGATCAGATCGAGCGATGGGTTGGCTCAGGGTTGCTCGTCGCCGAGCGGCACTTCCGCAGGGTGATCGGTCATCGCCAGATTCCGTTGTTGCTGTCCTCGATGGCTAACGCCGTTTCCAAGAAACCGATTGCGAAAGGAGCCGCCGTCGCGTAGCCTATGAGGATCGAGAGTCGCTAACTTTCAACGGAGTTCCGGGCAATCTCCGCAGAACTTGCGGAGACTCATAGAGTGCGTTCTCAGCAGATGTTGCGGCGGGTCGAGCCGATCGATCTTACTTCTTTATGACCCCCGAACCAGGGTCTCGCACGAGTTGATTGAACCGCTGCTCCTCGCTCGGCACGCAGAAGAGTTCCTGAATCTCGTTTTTCGGACCGAGACGAAACGTCTTCTTTTCGCTCACCCAGGGCTTAGTGTAAGCCTTGGGTGCATTGATCACCATGTTCAGTTCGAGCGTGTCTCGATCGATGCGGTGATAACGTTCTTCTAACGTCATATCGTCGCTAACCGGATTGCCGAAGTGATCGAGCCACGTGCGCTCATCGAATCCGAGTGAATTGACGACGAAGGTATCCCCCTCCCATTTGCCGGTTGAGTAGCCCATCCATTGCGGATCGGGATCTTTCGGAAGCGCCCGGCCGTCGGTCCAGATCGCACGATAGGAATGCGCCCATTCAAAGAACTGATAGACGCGATTCGGCGTCTGCACGAATTCCATAGGATAGATCGACACTTCAAGAAAAATGTTCCGCGGCATGCCGAGTGGATCGCAAGTGCTCATCGGATCGTTGCCGAGCCCGCCCGCGACTGCCCGCGGTCCATAGACGGGCTTCGTCGCATCGAACTTGACTTTGCCCCAAGCCGTCATGGGCGGAGTCTCGTTGCTCATGGTGAGCACGCCGCCGACTCGGCTCCAGACGCCGTTGAGATCATGCGGATCGTGAGGAACCGAAGGCGGGAGCGGCTGCGCTGCTTTGCCTTTCCCTTTTCCTGGTCCTTGGGCGACTTGCCCTTGCCCAACAAGAAGCGGCGTGAACACTAAGATGCTGAGCACGGCTAATGCGGACGAATAGTGTTTGATCGCCATGCTATTGCTCCGGGCCGATTTGCAGCGGCTTGCCGTTCACCAACATATTCGCGCGGCTGAGGAGCCCGACGGGTGTTCCAAAGCGATTGGGGCGAACGGTAACTTTGATTTGATCGCCGGCTTTCAAGGTTGTTTTGCTCCACCCGGCATTCTTCAGGACTCCAGGACTGTTCATCTCGCCCGCCCAATGGACGATAGTTCCGTTGTTGTCTTTCACGTCGAACAGGACGAAGACATGCGGATTCGACCAAGCGAACTCCGTCACCGTTCCTTCCAGCGTGACGGTTTCCGTGACGCCGGTATAGTTGCTGGTCCCATGGTGCGCCGAAGCAGGAAGGCAAACCAGGCCACCGGTCAATGCGCAGAACAAAAGTGTCTTCATACGGCAGTCGATTTTACACCCCGAGCGAAGCGGTGAAAAGGGTCAGAGTCGTCCGAAGCGCGATTTCACTGGCTTGTGTCGCGGAATACAGGGGCGTATACTCCTACGAGATGCAGATGTTCGGCGCCTACTAGGCGATAAGTGTGGAAGAGTGTGGAAGGAGTTCTAGCTAACATGTTGAGTCGCTCCAGGGGCGTCCTGATTGCCCTCATAGTAGTGCTTGCCTCCTCGCCCGCCGCTTTCGCTCAGAACGGTCAGCAAAAAGCCAAGAGCCCCGCAGCCTCGGCCAAACCCTTTGACGCGCATGATCTGTCCGGATTTTGGGAAATCACCAAAACTGGATTACCCTCGGGCGCCTTGAACGAGACGAGCAATAGCCGCCCGCAGATGACGCCGTGGGCTTTGGAAATGTTTCACAAGACCAAGACGGGACCCGGCCGCACAACATTAAGCAACGGAGTTTACCCGAACGAGAAAGACTGGAACGATCCAATCCGATGGTGCGATCCGGTTGGTTTTCCGCGAGTCCTGTGGAACCCCGCGCCGCGCGGAATGAGGTTTGCCCAGGCCTCCGACGAAGTCATTCAGTTCTTCGAGACGGATCGCGCCTGGCGCGACATATGGACGGATGGCCGAAAACTTCCGGGCGAAGACGCGGAGTCGCGCTGGTACGGATACGCAGTTGGCCACTGGGAGGGAGATACGTTTGTCGTCAACTCCAACAATTTTGAGGGGGCTACCTGGCTCGACGAATACGGGTCCCCGCACAGCGACCAGATGACTGTCGAGGAGCGTTACCGCCGCGTGGATCAAGACCATCTCGAGATGGTCTTGAATATCACTGACCCCAAGGCGTATGTCGGGACGTGGAAAGGCGACAAGAAGATATTTCAACTGGCAGAAAAGCCGCCTCGCTCGGAGTTCAACGATCTGCCCGAGGGCATCTGTGTATGGTCCGAGACGAAACGAGAGATACATCCGTAGCGCACAGGCGCGCCGTCGGCGGCGCGTCAGTTGTGCGCGATAAGAGGAAGGTAGCATTCTAGATTGAGGAGAAATCGAATGATTCGTAAACCGGCAGCTTCCCTTTTTGTAGTCGCGCTAGGCCTTCTGGCGATTCCGTTGTTGGCGCATCACGGCACGGCGGGCGTGTATGACTTTACTCATCGCATCACGACGAAGGCGACGGTGACGCAATACATATTTGCCAATCCGCACGTCCAAATTTACTTTTCGTTGAAGAACGATAAGGGCGAAGAGCAGGTCTGGGGCGTCGAGACAGTGAGCCCGGGGAACGCGCTCGCGAATGGCTGGACGAAGAATTCGTTCAAGACTGGCGACCAACTCCTGGTGAGCTTTGTTCCCGCCAAGGGCGACCGGCATTTTGGCTCTTGTCCTCAATTCGTGTTTGTTGCTACTGGCAAGCGGCTCGGTGGCAACGGCAGGTGCGGCATGGGGGGAGAGGCCGTCGACGCCAACACGCTCCCGGTAAAGCCTGGCTATACAGCCGTGGAAGTCCAGATGCCGAAAGACACCCGCGAGCGGCCCGAGTCTGAGCAAGAGAAGTGAGGAATCGGAAATTGTGACCTGCGAGGTGAAGGGAGTCTCCACATGAGGTATCGTTACAAGGCCTCTTTTGTTGCTCTTGTGGCTGTATCGGCTTTTGCGCCGTTCCTTTTTGCGCAGGGGAAGCAGAAGCAAGCGCAGAAAGCTTTCACGCCATCGAATCTCCCGTTTGATCCGCATGACATCTCGGGCATTTGGAGGAACCCGGGAGGATTCGATCCCATCTTAGGCAACGATCGGCCTCCCATGACGGCCTGGGGAAAAGAGAAGTGGAGTAAAACGAGAGCGTCTGCCAGAAACACCCCGCTGGCGTTTGGATTCTATCAGGACCAAAAAGATTGGAATGATCCGCTGTTCCAGTGCGACCCTTCGGGTTACCCCCGCACTCTGGACTACAGCAATTACAAATTCGTGAAGCTTCCTAACGAATTCGTGGAGTTTTTCGAACGAGACCGCGTATGGCGCGACCTTTGGACGGACGGGCGCAAGCTCCCGGGGCCTGAGGCAAAGCCGCGGTGGTACGGATACGCGACCGCGCATTGGGATGGAGACACTCTGGTGGTGGAATCATCCGGTTACGACGAACGAGCCTGGATCGATCCGTACGGCTCTATCCATAGCGATCAGATGCGTATCGAGGAACGTTACCGGCGCCTGGATCACGACAATTTGGAGTTCAGCATGACGCTGACTGACCCGAAGGCTTACACCGGGGTCTGGGGAGGAAAAAAGGTAGTGCTGAAGCTGATGAACTCCTCACAGCAAGTCCAAAAGGGTCTCTGGGGGAAGAAGCCCGACGGGACGGCGTACGGCGACATCCGCGAAGAATACTGCGTCTACTCCATTGAGCACTCTTTCTGGCAAGGACGTCCGCTGGACGGAATCGCCGGGGACGCGAAATAAACACATCGTGTGCGAACGATGAAGCTCGGATCTAGGCAACTCGTGTCGGGGCCACTGGCGACGATCGCCCTTTCGATGCTGATTGTTGCGTTGGCGCATGGGCAAGCCACGCCCGCAAAGCAGCTCATGTCGGAACAGGCGTTCAAGAACGTTACCGTGCTTAAAGGCATTCCGGTGGATGAATTCATGAACACGATGGGGTTCATTTCCGCAGCCACTAACTACAACTGTGCGGACTGCCACGTCGAACCCAAACTGGAAGGCGATTGGAGCGCCTACGCTCAAGAGACGCCCCGCAAGGCGACAGCCCGCCGGATGATTCTGATGGTGCAAGACATCAATAAGAGTAATTTCGCGGGAGCGCGCGTCGTGACCTGCTACACTTGCCATCGCAATCTCCAAGGCGCCCCCAAGATTACGCCGAGCTTGGCGGAGCAGTATGGCGAACCGCCCACGCCCGATCCTAATGAAGTTGAGGTTAGACGGCAAGCGCCGGATGCGCCGTCCGCCGATCAGGTCTTTGACAAGTATCTCCAGGCGGTCGGAGGATCGCAGAAAGCAGCCGCTATCACCAGCATCGTCTTCAAGGGCGAGTACCAGGGGTATGCGGAACCGAAGGCGCCTGTGGACATTTATGCTAAGGCTCCCAATCAGCGCACCATGATCGTGCATACGGACGTCGGAGACCGGACCACGACCTGTGATGGCAGCAATGGATGGATGGCGGCGCCGGCTATGGATAAGCCATTTCCTGTGATCGCGTATACCGGCGGAGACCTAGACGCCGTGCGGCTGGACGCAGTGCTCTCCTTTCCGGCAGGAATCAAACAGGCCATAACGAAACCGCTCGTAGGTTCGAGCAGCATTGACGATAAGGATGTGGTCGTCGTGCAGGGGATCGCCAACGGCGGACGCTCTTCCATAAAGCTGTACTTCGATAAGCAGTCCGGCCTGCTGATGAGGCAGGTGCGCTTCGCCGACACGATCATCGGGCGGGTGCCGACTCAGGTGGATTACAGTGATTACCGCGATGTTGCCGGAGCTGGGGTGAAGTTGCCGTTTCACGTCATTACGACGTGGACGGACGGCCGCTCAGAGGTACAGCTGACTTCGGCGGAAACGAATGTGGCGATTGACGCGGCGAAGTTCCGCCAGCCGGCCCCGCGCAGCAAATAGGTATCCAACAATTCTCTTCTCGCGCTCTAGGACACCCGAAACGTCAACGAAGTGGATTGTTTGATGATGCGCTCTCGTCGTCCGGTTTGACCAGCCGTTTGATTGGGCGCTTCTGAGCGATGTCTTCAGATTCCTGGCGCTTTCCACCGACACAACCCTGGACGTCCGAACAACATCAGCTGCCTATCGATAGGCGCTGGAAGATCTGGCTGGGAACCGTGTTTGGCCGGCCTTTCGATGTAGATACGACGACGAACTTGTCCGGCAACGCTCAGGAGCATCCCATAAACAGCGTAACCCGCTGTCCTCCGATCGAACACCGGACACAAAAGGCGTTCTAGGAAGTTCGGGGGTCGCTCTCCCGGATTCCATCCCCTATCTACAGAGCGGGGGACTTCGAGACCTATGCACCGATGTGCGGCAAGCGGCCGTTGTCCCGGATTTCCGACACGCACCTGAAGGTATGTGACTCTATTTGCGCCGACCGGCGGTGCAACTTGAGGAGCTCCACAGCTACAAATTTGTCTACAGTCGTTTGGCTGACCCCAGAAGTAGCCCGCATCTTTTTGATTGAGTTGGTCGGGGCGGGGCGATTTGAACGCCCGACCCCCTGCGCCCAAGGAAGCAAAGTCCGGCGAGATGGGGATCTACGGAAGGCTACAAGGTGGGATGAAACTATTGAAGGGAAGGGAACTACATGTTCGCGGTCACATCCGGTCAGAATAGGTAGCAACGTGGCCCACTCAGGGATGTTTACGGGTCTGTGTGGACATCTGTGTGGACAGATCATGAAGCGAGAGTGGGCTGGTCAGGCTCAATTGTTTTGGTAGGCTGCTTCGCGTCGAGTGCCGCTACAGCGTCGCGTTTCGCCGCCATCCGAATGTGAGAATAGTGCTCCAACATCTCGCGGCTGACGTGCCCCGCGATGGCCATGAGGGTTTGATCCGGTACACCGGCCTCTGCAAGCTTCGTGATGGAGTGATGGCGAAGATCGTGGAAGCGCAGGCCGGGCAGCGAAGCTGCCACAGTCAGGGCACGCCAAGCTGTTCTCCAAGTTTGCATGGGTTTGGTCGGGTCGTAGCCGCTGCTGCCGTTCAATTCATCTCCTGTCTTGGTATGACGGAACAGCGCAGCGGGCAGTAAGTAGTGCTCCTGAGCGACTGAGCCTAGTTTGCGGGCGCGATCTAGCAAGCGTGTGCAGGCGAGCATGGCATCTACATTCAGTGGCACTACCCGCGCCCCCGCGTCGGTCTTAGTGCTGGCCCGGCGGATAGTAAGCGTTTTGTTAAGCAGATCAACATCGCCGAGCCGAAGACCTTTCACCTCGCATCCCCGTGCCGTCGTATTGGCCGCTAGGAGTGCCGCGAAGTATGCCACTGTCCAGCCGGGTTTGGAGCAAGCGACCTTGAAGAGATTGTGTTCTTGCTCTGGCGACAGCGCCCTGCCAGGACCTCTCCTGGCCTCCGGTAACGATTTGAAGTCATCCGCGATGCTTGCCCAGACCCGCCCCATACGAAACACCATGCGCAGCACCTTAGTCTCAAGGTTGACGGTACGAGGACTGACCTTCGCGACCCGCTTCAACTGAAACGCTCTCACCATCTCGCTAGTGATGTCGCACAGACGCATGCCGCCAAAGCTAGCCTTGAGCGCTACCATCCGCTCTTTGTCAATCCGGCGCGTCTTGGGGGCCACCATATGCTCCCGGCCAGCCGACCAAACCTCAGCCGCTTTCTCAAAGGACAACTTCGCGAAGTCTGTAGGCAAGCGGCCTTCCGCCTGAGCCTGAATGGCCTCTCGGCGAACGTTAACTGCTTCCTTGTGTTTCGTGGTCTTGGTAGAAACCTCCTTCCACTTGCCGCCAATCTTGAGTTTGTAATGCCAGACGCCCCTCCTCTTATGCACACCATCTTTGTCTCGGGCTTTCGCCGGGACATCCTTCCTCATCGGTACCTCTGTTGGGTTCATTCTTTCTCCTTTCTGGATTTGGGCGGTCTTCCGCCTAGCTTCCCATTGGCTCTGGAGCTAGCTGCCTTACGGCGGGTCCTTACGGACCCCGCCTTGGCAGCCCTGCAAGCAGGACAGACCAAAGCGACCTTGTGAATCTTACAGCGTGGGCTGGGCATGCAGGATAGTAACCCATCATGTTGGGTATTACAAGATAGTACTCAGGCAGGGTGTGTAACCTTGGGTACGTATCGAAGTAACTCGCCATCCGGCCAATGGCGACAGTCAACCTGCCGAAAATGCCACAACCTCAGCGGGGGTAGGAGGAGCAAAGCTCCTACCCCCTAGTGTGGTCGGGATTACATCTCCCGTATATCCAGACCCTAGAGGACTAGGATTTTGGGATTCTACGCGGCCCGTACCTCTTCGGCAGGGACCGCCTCCCGTGGAAGATAGAGCTTCTCTTTGCCGGTGCCAGCCTTCCAGTTAGGCCAAGTCCTTAAGAACTCGTCAACCGCATTCTTCCCGACACCCTGTTCTTTGGCCAGTGCCTTAGTCTTCATCCCATTGATACCGTCCGGGTGGTCCGCAATGATTCCAGGCACAACTGTCTCCGCCGATGCTTTCTGTGTGCCCTGAGGCAAGGCAACATCTTCAAACCCGCGCCCTTGATGGAACTCAAGTCCAAAGTTCTGTCCTGGTTGAAAGCGAGACTTGAAGCATGTCATCCGCAGGCGATCCACTGGGCCAGCCTTGCGCGTTCCCTCTAGGTGATACGCCATATCCACAGAGGCTTCAATGTCGCTGGAGCCGCGATACCTCTTGGAGCTTTTCCCTTTGCCGGTATGATGGAGCACCACGAGCGTGGCTCCAGCATTGGCGAGCTTTCGGAAGAAGTTCATAAACGCCCGCGTCTCCGTGGCGGACTGCTCATCACCCTGATGAAAATACACGAGGGAGTCGAAGATAATCAACGGCTGATACTCCCGTGCGAAGTTCAGCAGCCTCTCATCCTTGGGTCCGGGCGGTTCTGAACTGTGCCAGCCGCCCCAAATGCTCAGAGCCTCTGTTGGGTCTATGCTCAACTGACCGAGACGCTGAAGTACAAGAGCAAGCGGGTTTTCACCGTCAAGGTAGAGCACCGGGCGCTGCTTCACTTCGCGGCCTAAAAATCGCCGTCCATGAGCCACCGCCCCGGCAATCGCTTGCGCTACCCACGTCTTGCCAGTGCCCGCTTCTGCGGTGAGGAGCGTGACGGCGCTTAAAGGGATCACGTCCGCGATTAGCCACTCTATGTCCGCCGTGAGATTCCAAACAGGGGAAAGTCCGAATACCGCGTTAGTATTCTCGGGCGTCGGCAGTCCGCCAACGTCCGGTACAAACTCGACTTCCATAAAGGGTTCGGATGGATGCGTCTGCGGTTGTTGTTCCACATCGCCGTTCATGCGGCACGCTCCTTTTCGGGTTCGATAGGTGCAGCTTCCTTCTTGGCCGCACCTGCCTTCTTGGTTTGGATGAAGTCATCAAGATCGGACTGCTGGTATCTGACCAAGCGGGAGATGCGCACAAGTTTTGGGCCAATTCCCAGCCGTCGCCATTTCCTCAGGAGCGCAGTGGAGCAGCTTAGCTGTTCCGCTACCATGTCCTCCGTTAGAAGGCGAAGTTCTCGTTGTTCTCCTGCTGGGGTCATCGGAGTTGAGCCTCCTGTTCATCAGAGGGATTCCATCTTTGCGATGGCACGGTAAAAGGGGTGTCTCCCCGGCGTGTTTCCAGACGCCAACCGAACTGCTGACCGATGAAGACGGTTAGCTCCTCCTCAGAGACGCCAAGGAACTCGATCATTTCTTCCAAAGTCATTGGCATGAACATGCCGTCTAATAAATCCGGCATCGTGGGCAAATCTGGGAGAGGTCGGACTATCTTGCAGAGTCCTACAGGAATGGCGGCCTCCACGCCATCCAGACGGATCTTAGTTCCCGTGGGGAAAGCTGCGCCACCGACCGTTATCTTGCAGGAGATTGCCAATGCCGCGTCATGTTCCGCAGCTTCATTCGTGGCTTGCCAGTGAGTGGATATTTGATCCGCCGCTCGCGTAGCGAGTGTACGGTCAGTTGTGTTTGTTAGACCCGACATGAAATATTTCCTCCGAACTGTTGCTTCAACCTATTGCCGATGTGCTCTGGCTTCTCGGTCGTGGAGGTAGTTTCGCATGCGGTTTTTGGTCCGACTTGGCCATAAGGGGAACAGTAGGGGAATAGCAGGGAGCTATAGGGGGTCTAAACTACTGAATCCCCAGGGAGACCAAACTAAAATAATTTTCAACGCAGGGGATTGCCATTAATCGTACTATTAACACTGAAAAGCACTAACAGGCTTCTGTTTCAATCACTTAGAATCCACAGTGGCGTTTCTTAAGGGGTTATGTAACCCTTATGCGAGGGCGTTATTTCGAGTTATTTCTTGCGTCATCGAGGTCCCGGAGAGCCTAGAATGCCAGTGTTTTCAGTATCTTCCAGCTTAAGTCACTATTTAGCTATTATGATTTACAGAAAACACCAGCGCGAGGGGCCTCTCAGCACGAAAAGCGCACCGCTGATGTCAGCCGACATTAAGGAAACATTAACGCGCCTGGGCGAGCGTCAGAGGGTGCCTGTCTCCCGATCACTGGCTGCGGTTATCACTGGGTGGGCGCAGTTTTTAGCGGGGCTTGAGGCGAGGCGGCTGGCAAAGAGGCTAGCCAGGTCTTAATCATGTCGTTGATTCTGTCCACGGGTATGATGTCCGCAAGGCCGGAGTTTTCTTCAAACGTCACGCGGGCATGGCCCGTCTGCGGGCTAATGGCCACGTCCGTGTAAGGGACGTAGTCCCGAACCATTCCAAGGAGGTAGGCCCTATCGTTGCTCTTGGTGCCGCCAACGGAAATCAAGCTGGGCTGAAGGATAACTGGGCCACCGCTGTTTCCAGGAAAAACGTGGGAGTCAATCAACAGCGTCGGGACGGCGGATGCGAGCAGATCGTTGACTCTCGCTATTGCCCCTGGCCTTACTATCGCGTAGTTCCTCTGCTGACCAGCAAGATTCATCGGAAAGCCAATTACGAAGACTCCATCGCCCGCAGAAACGCCGATCTCTTGCATCTTCTTGGTGTCTGCCGCATTAGTATCATTCGTCATGAAGTCCATGTCTAGGCCACGGTCTTGCAAGAACTGCCAATTGACCGTTGCTCCAGCGATGTCAATATCCTGATTAGAGAACCATGTGGGCCGTCCGTCGCTGATCGGTGGCAAGTCGAAAATCTGTCCTTGGTCGGATGCGTTCTTCGGATTTAGGCGAATTGAAACCACGCTGTGATTGGTGATGACGTGCCAATTCGTGACTAAGAATACTCGGTATTTACGCTTCAGGGCGTCCGGGTCATCCTGCACTAGGTAACCGTAGAAGAATCCAGACGCCTCCGTCACCCACGCCCCGCCCGGCTCTCTGTGGCCTATCGCAACAACGGCGTTGACAAATCCCGGCGGAAGTAGTGCCGCTTTGCCAAGGAATGAAACACAGATTAGGAGAAGGACCGCGCGAAGGACGGACACCATGTCCCGAAGTCTATCACGCTCACGGCGATTTCCCCAGAAACGTCAGGCCCGTTCACCGCCGCTTCGCCCTCTCGATCTCCCGTGCCGCGTCAGGGGTGACCTGAAGGTCGCTGTCTGGGTGCGAGCGGGATCGGTAAAGCGCGAAGCCGACCAACAGGACCGCAGCGACAATCAGCCAGGGCAGAGGCCGACTCATCCTTGTGATGTGACTCCAGGTTGGTTCTCTCTCGGCGACAATCCCAGCCTTGCAGGGGTCCGCACAATCGGCTATCGTTGTTGGCGAGGTGGAGGGTCGATGGAACGAGCGACCATACAGCCAGAGCTTTCGTCCGATGCGATTTTAGCTTGGACAACCATACTATCTGCTGCGGTCGGAATGTTTTGTGCGTACTACTACTTTGCAATCGCTGGCAACGAACAGCATTGGCTGTTCGCAATGGTTATGTACTTTCCGTTGACCGCGATTGTCTTTTATGCAGCCACAATCGCTACTTTGGCCGTAGTTTGGGGCATGATCCTCGTCGGCGCTGTGCTTCTGTGGGCGACGGGAGAATTATCAGAATATCTCAAGCGCAGTAACGAGCTTCCACCAACGCCGCCACAACCATAGGCCACAGCCCACGCGGCACACCGGACACAGGACGCTTGCCTGATCGTATCTCCAGTGCAAGCCCGCGCTAGGCGCAGCAAGCCTATTGGCGGCAAATCAGTTGTCCACAGGCTGGAAGCTACAATGAAACCACGCCATGTCTCCAGCACCTGATCTCCACACTCTACGCATCCAAGCCATAGTAATGGGCAAGCTTGGTGAAGCCATATCGTATAACGTAAAAGAACTCGTAAAGATGGAGGATGGTACTGTTTTGCCGATTGTCGCTTGGCATGCCCGTAATTTATTGGAGCTCTCCATCTGGACGGAATACTGTATCCAATCTCAAGAGAACGCTGTGAGATTTGCCGTTGATGCCATGCGGGACTTGGACGACATAATAAAGCGGTTGCCCCAGGATGAGATTGATGCCCGCCCGGAGACAAAACGGTGGATTGAAAACTTTGAGTCAGTCCGCACGGGTCTGGCTGGAGACATCGGTTCAGAAGACCTCTCCAAACCGTATACAAGCGTAAGGACCGCAGCGGCTGCAATCGGTAAGCTCATCGACTATGAGGCAGGCATGAAGGTCTACTCAAAATGGGCTCATCCTACGGCCCTGGCAGTCATGACGGGTCCACCACCCGGTGATGCACAAAAGTCAACTCGGATCAATATCACCAGGGCTGCCCTAACAATGGCGTCCGAAGCAAGCAGGATGGCGAAGGCCTTCAACGAGGAAACTGTACGCAAGCTGCTTGAGACTTCAAAGGGTTAAGGGTACGGCTTGAGAAGGTCTTGCCCGCAGCACGGCCTTGGAGTCGTGGCACTCTTTTGTAACGCCTCTACCGGCGTCTTTAAAACCTCAGCAAATTGGAGCAGGTAGGAATCGTGAGGCTGTCAGGCTTTTCTGTCATGCGGCCCCTGACATTTAACTTGCGGTCGCGCCTACAAAACAAGGTTCTTAATTCAACTGGAGGAATTGTAGCTGTTCCGCAGAATCGCGGTCACTCAATCGGATAGGATTGCTTGAGGCTACACTCCGTGAATCCCTCAGCCTCATTGTAGTTTTTGCACCACGATAGGAATTGTGTACCAGGCTGAAGCCGTGTGGTGTAGGAAATTTTACCTCGCAGGATAACCGAAGCGGTTAGATGATTGTCCGCGCTCCAGCCCTGTGGAATCATAATCGAATTTGTCACTACGCCCGCTTCCTTTGGACCAATAAACTCGATTCTCGTTATAATGCTGTCTAGGCTGTTCTGTTGTTCAAGACCAAACTTGGCTACGTGTTCGGAAAACACATTTTCGGCGGGGGTGTTACCGCCGTTGTAGATTTCAAAGGTGAAGACAAGGTTGGGAACTTTTGCGCCCTTCCGAGTAACCATCTCTGTTTTCATCTGCCCGTGTCAATAGAAGAGTGTAAATTCCCTGCCGACTCCAGTGGTCGGGGTTAAGATTACAGTTACCTAAGCGGAGGACACGGCAACGCTGGGAAGCGACCGGAGCGCCGACTTAGGGGCCGGAATGGCGAGGGCGGCACAGGCCGCCCCGCACCGCAGCCATTCTGGCGCGGAAGCGATAAATCCCGGGTGCGCGAGGGCAGAGCCCTCGCAGTAAGAAAAGCCTCCTTCCTTATTGACTCGCCGCCATGGATAAAACCTTGGCTGCGGATTCTTCTGCCGGCGCGTCGTCGAAAGTAAGATACGCCTTGTCGTCGGTGAGCCAGTCTTCGTTCTTTTCCACCAGCAACATGCCGATCAGTCGCAAGCACGAACCGGCATGCGGGAAGATGCCGACTACGCGCGTGCGGCGCCGGATTTCCAGATTCAGCCGCTCCAGCGGATTGGTCGAGCTGATCCGCACGCGATGCGGCTGCGGGTAGTGCAAGTAGCTCAACACGTCGTCGATGCCGGCCTCGAAAATCTCCATCGCCTTGGGAAAGCGCGTCTGAAACTGCCGCGCCAGTTCAGCGGCTTTGGCTTTGGCGCTTTTCTCGTCGCGCTGGACGAATACCGCCTTCATCGCTTCGCTTACTTCCGCTTGGCTGCGTTTGGGCACATGCACCAGCACGGTTGCGATAGAAGTGTACTTTGCAGCGCTGCCATTCCACTTTCATCACCTTGCGCACCGCCGCTTTTAAGCCCGTGTGCGCGTCCGAGATCACCAACTTCACGCCGTGCAGACCGCGTTCTTTCAGGCTTTTGAAGAACTGCGCCCAGCCTTCTTCGCTCTCCGCGGGAATCACATCCAGGCCCAACACTTCCCGGCGGCCCTCCAGATTCACGCCCGTGGCGATCACTACGGCCATCGACTCCACACGGTCATCCACCCGCACCTTCTCGTACAACGCGTCCACCCACACGTAGCGGATCTCACCCAGCGGACCCTCGCGGAACTTGCGCACTTTCTCATCCAGGGCCGCGCACAACTGGCTCACCTGGCCCGCCGA
>JAIQFE010000066.1 GCA_020073445.1 Terriglobia bacterium | reverse complement strand
TCATCTGGATGTTGGGGTTCTGTTCGGTGGCGAGCCGGCGGAACTGCTGCACGGCCCGTTGCTGGTCGATCTGGTATCTTCTCTTCATAGCGACTCTCTCCTTTTTCTTGGCAGAAAAACTACCCAGAGGCGTTCACTCCTCCAGGTTTGAGAGTCGCTTACTTTCTACGAACTAACGGGCATGCTCGCAGCCAGGCCACCGCCCGACTTTAGGGCGTACCTACAAATTTGATTGTCTGTGATTGTGGCTGGGCCGGGATCGACGTGAATGCCGCCCCGTTAGCGCGGAGACCTAGAATGGCAATGTCCCCGGCCGAAACCGTAAATCGAGCGATACCCCGGGTGCCCACGATTTGGCTGAGCCCCGGTAGAGACCGCAGAACAACGGCGGTTTTGCTGAACGGCTGGAGCACTACGGAGGATGTCCCGATCTCCGTTCCGCTGGTGTTGACTATGTTAACCGCGACCGTTATGACGAGGCTGCTGGTGTTGACGATGGCGACAGCGGTGATAAGGTTGTTGGTTTCGTCATAAACCAGTGGGGTATTCTGGCTGCCAAGGGGGACCAAGGGAACTACCGCTTCCTGATCGGGGATTCCGGCGACACTCTGCCGGAAGACTGCGTAACCGGTCACACCGGGGGGCAGGGACGCCGTTACATATCCCTGCATCAGGATCCCGGCGTTGGGAGCTTCGATTACAGCCGAGCCTCCCGGCGCAAGCGTGATCGTTTTGGAGCTACCGCTGATTGATGGGACCTGCAGAGGGTTCCCACTATCGCGGGTAAAACTCACGGGGAACGAGACCTCGTCCGGGCCAGTGTTGGCGAAGTAGATGGCGGAATACCAGCCACCGCCAAAAGCAAACTGCCCCAAGATGGCCTTAGCAGACAAAGCATCCTCAGCGAGCTGCTGGATCTGGCCGGGGGTGAGCGCAACTCCAAAAACCGGCTCGATGGTCGTGGGCGTAGATCGCACTTCCACCAGCTCTTGCACCAGGTTGTAGGCACGCTGTAGTAGTTTGGTATCGAAGACGATGTGATAGTCAATGTTGACCCGTGCGCGGGACCACTTCAGGCACTGAGATTGCGCGCGTGCTATCGCGCACCCCTCATCCCACGCGGGCGATCACGGATGGCATGTTTCGTGGTTTGGTGGATCGTTCTTGCTTGAACCAAATAGGAAATATGTGGTCGTAGGGAAATCCAGATACATTGGTTGATTAACACATGAGTGCCGCCCCAGACACGCTTCAAGTGGGCCAAATTGTCCGCGTTCGCCAGCGCCTCTATTTGGTCGATGAGGTTGTCGCTCCGCGGAGACCGCAGGATTCTCCGGTCGCGAAACTCTGATCCGAATATACAAGGAAATCAACGCCGACCATGCAGCGACGCTTTCGGTCTTTACTGAATTTCAATCGCATTCACGGCGGGGTAGCCGGTCACCGCCACCAGCGTAATGGTGATCTGGCCACCGCTTACCGTCACCGGGTAGCTCACGTCATAGGCCTTGTTTATTCCCCCGGCCGCGGCGAAGATGTCCAGGTTGGTCGCCACCTGCGCGCCGTTCAACTGGACGTTGAACACGCGTTGCCCCGGCGAGGTCCAATAAAGTTCAGCGAACTTCAGTTTCACCGTATAGCTGCCGTTGGGCACACTCGTTTGGTAGGCCAGATTCCCGGTGTTGTAATGTTCGGTCTGGTACAGAGCCGGATCACCAGTCCCCGTGATCGCTGCCGTGGTCGAATAACTGGCCCCCTGCAGGAACCCGCTGTCCGCCGACCACGTCTGACTCTGTGAATCTGTGTAAGCGGGGCCGCCGGCGTTTACACGAACCGCTTCGTTGCCGACCACCAGCGTAACCGGGGCAGTATGGCTCGATGAGCCGCTGGTCGCAACAATAGTTAGTATCGACACCCCGTTGGGAGTACCGGAGGTGGCACTGACGGATAGAGTAGTCATAGCCGACCCCGTCACCGTAGGAGGGTTAAAGCTCGCCATGGCCCCGATTGGCAAGCCGGAGACGCTGAAGTTCTCGGTGAGGTTGGTGAGTGCCGAGGTGTAGATGAAGTAGGTTGCGGTGCCGGTGGGATAGACGGTCTGGGACGGCGGAACCGCTGTGAACCCAAAGTCGTAACAGCTTTCGGTAGTCGCTTGGGCCGGAATGATTTCGATGGCATTTACCGCGGGGTATCCAATCACCGGAACCAGCGTGATGGTGATCGGGCCAGAGCTCAAGAACAGCGGGAAGCTCAGGTCATAGGCCTTGTTCATGCCCCCTGCGGCAGCAAAGATATCCACGTTGGTTGCCACCTGAGTTCCATTCAGCAGGATGTTGAACACGCGTTGACCAGGAGAGTTCCAGTAGAGTTCTGCGAACTTCAACTTCACAGTGTAGCTGCCGAGGGCCACGGAGGCCGCATAGTCCAGATTCCCGGTGTTGTAATGTTCTGTCTGGTATAGCGCGGGATCATTCGTCCCGACGATTGGCGCATTGGTTGAATAACTCGTACCCTGCAGGAACCTGTTGTCCGCGACCAGACCTGGCCCTGCGAGTCTGTGAATGCCGGACCACCGGCGTTTACGCGCACGTCTCCGTCGGTCACATTCAGCGTGATCGTCGCCGTATGACTCAAAGAACCGCTGGTAGCCATGACAACAAGTATCGAGGATCCTACGCAAGCGAACAGAGCGTTGCTCACAGTCAGCGTGGTGGAACCGCTCCCGCTCACCGTCTGAGGGCTGAAACTAGCCGTAGAACCTGATGGCAATCCCGAGACATTAAAGCTCACGGTCCCGCCGAAGCCGCCCAGCGCCGTCGTGGTGAGCGTGTACGTCGTGATTCCGTTGGTGTGGACGTTCTGCGACGGGGGAATTGCTGCTAGCGTAAAGTCTGGCGAGGACGGCGCGAATGGAGCGATCTCGATCCCATTTACGGCGGGGAAGCCCGCGACCGCCGCGAAAGTGATGGTGATCTGGCCTCCGCTCACTGTAATTGGATAGCTCACGTCGTAGGCTTTGTTCATGCCGCCGGCTGCTACGAAGACGTCCAAGTTCGTAGCGACTTGGGTTCCGTTCAGTTGAACGTTGAAAACCCGCTGCCCCGAAGAGGTCCAGTAAAGCTCGGCGAATCTCAGCTTCACGGTGTAGTTCCCGTTGGGAACGCTCGTCTGGTAGGTCAGATTCCCGGTGCTGTAGTGTTCACTCCGGTACAGCGTCGGATCATTGGTGCCGATGATCGCGGCCGTTGTCGAATAGTTCGCGCCTTGTTGGAACCCGGTGTCCGCTGTCCACACTTGGCTCTGCGAATCTGTATAGGAAAGACCACCCGCGTTTACTCGAACGGTCCCGTTGCTGACTACCAGCGTGGCCATCGCCGTATGAGTCAACGAGCCACTGGTCGCAGTCACTGTCAGCGGTGACGATCCCACCGGAGTGCCGGAGGTGGTGTTGACCGTCAGGGTAGTTGAGCCGCTCCCGGTCACCGTGGGAGGGTTAAAGCTCGCCGTGGCGCCCGTCGGCAATCCCGAGACGCTGAAGCTCATGGTCCCGCTGAACGCGCCCACCGTGGCGGTGACTGTGTAGGTTGTGCTGCCGGTCGAAGTCAACGTTTGTGACGGTGGAGTCGCCGTCACGGTAAAGTCCGGGGTGGGCGGAGCGGATGGAGCGATCTCGATCGCATTCACGGCGGGGAAACCGGCGACCGCTACCAAAGTGATGGTGACCTGGCCGCCGCTCACTGTTATCGGGTAGCTCACGTCGTAGGCCTTGTTCATGCCCCCTGCCGCCGCGAAGACGTCCACATTAGTCGCCACCTGGGCACCATTCAACTGGACGTTGAACACGCGTTGACCGGCGGAGGTCCAGTACAGCTCGGCGAACTTCAGCTTCACCGTGTAGCTGCCGTTAGGCACGCTCGTCTGGTAGGTTAGATTTCCCGTGCTGTAGTGTTCGCTTTGGTATAGCGTCGGATCAGTGGTCCCGGTGATCGCCGCTGTCGTCGAATAGCTCGCCCCCTGCAGGAAGCCGCTGTCAGGCGACCACAGCTTGCACACCGAATCCGTATAGGCCGGCCCGCCAGCGTTTACAAGAATCGACGTCGTCGAGCAGGGGCTGGCTACAGTTACCGTAAATGTCGCACCGGAGCTTAGGTGGAGATGCGCGACTTGCGTGACTTGAAAATTATTGTCCGACGCAGAGAAGACGATAGTGGCATTACCCGTCCCACTCGGGGGAAACGGAGAACTGATGTTGAGCGTCCCGGCATTGTCATTCGTAATGGACCAGGCGCAGTCAGAAGGGGCTAACACGTGCACGGTCCCCCCGCCACCGATTCTGGGAAAATCCTGGCCGGCCGAATCGAAACGGCTATTACATGCCGCAGCCTGATTCACTGCGTGCGTCAGTCCGGCGACGGAGATCGTGCCGGAACGGGCGACATCCGCATTGGGTTGGACGTTGTACGTGATGCTTCCGCCGCTAGTGATCTCTGGAGACGGTATGGAGATCCAGTTTGCATTGCTGCTGGCAGTAGCCTTGCATCCGGAATTGGCAGAAATTGCCACGGAACCCGAACCGCCAGCCTGAGTGAAGAAGTCGGGCCCTGGGTTTACAGTGTAGTTACAGCCCAATCCCGTCTGCGTAACGCTGACGGTTCGTCCGGCGACAAGAGCCGTGTTTGATACGTCCGGACCGAGCGAGGTCGCGCCAAGCTGAAAACTCACCGTACCGTTGCCCTTGACCAGGAAACCGCTACTGTCCAAGGTTCCAGCGTCGGAATTTTGGGCGGAGTTAGCGAAATTGAAAGCGTACTTATTCCACAGACAGTTGGATCCGGTAGTCACCGTGATCAGACCTGACCCACCCGCTGGGGGAATGGTGAATGAATTCGGTGACACAGAGAAGGAGCAAGTCTCGGTGTCATTGAGCTTGGCAACTGCATAATTCTGGTACCCCCCGGAGGAAGGCTGAAACGCGTTGACGATTGGTATGCCTTGGTTGGCATCTCCCACGATGTATATTGCACCGGCCGAGTCGAGCGCGATTCCCCGCCCGTTCTGTTGCGCTGTCGAATAGCCAAGGAACGTTGAATAGACCAAGTGCGACCCGTCATTCGCCACTTTGGCCAAGTAGATCGCAAGATTTTGCAGCGAATCGCCAGCCAGTTCGGTCGCAACTGGGAAGTCCCTCGACGCCGCGCCTACAACCAGAATCTCTCCGGCCGGGTTAACTGCGACGCTTCCGCAAAACGGTCCGACGCCTGCAAACAACGAGGAAAAGACCAAACCCATAGTCGGATTTACTCTTGCAATGAAACACTCGCCCTGGGATCCGGTCGATAACGACTGGACGACTGGAAAATCCGACCACGACTCCGTCTCCCCTAACAGCACTATGTCTCCCGATGGGTGTATTGCCAAGCCAAGAACCGAGTCGTTTTGACTCCCCCCGATAAAACTGCTGAACAGAAGGGCGCCCGTATTGGAGAAGTGCGCGACGAAACCATCCGGATCGTGTATGATCTGCGACTTAAACTGGGCTTGGAATGCGCTCAGAACCGGAAGATCGCCTGATGACGTCCATCCACCAATCCAGGGACCTCCCAGGGCATCCAAAACAATCGACCACGCGGTATCATCTTCCGAGCCCCCAAAAAACGTTGAGAATTGCAAGCTCGTCCCGGCGGGATCGATTTTAGCCAGGAAGGCGTCCCCTGAGGTTACTGTGCCGTGGAACGTTCCTTGATACGCGCTGGCGACAGGGAAGTTGGCGGAGGTTGTCCTGCCCGTGATAAACACACTGCCGCCTGCATCGACAGCTAGTCCCAAGCCGTCCTCCAGCCCGTTACCACCTAAGAAGGTTGAGTAGACCAAGCTTGATCCGTCGGGGCTTATTTTTGTTACGAACGCGTCAGTATTACCGCCAAAGACAGACTGGAGCGCATGCGCCGTCGGAAAGTCTGAGCCTCCAGCCATGCCTGCCACGTATGCATTTCCTGCGGCGTCCACAGCAATGCTTCTGCTCAAGTCGTCCGAGGAGCTTCCCAAATAGGTCGAGTAGATCAAGGTGGATCCGCTCGGATCGAACTTGGTGACCGTAACTTCTGAATTGCCTCGCGATGTTGGGTAGACCGGATTTTTCAGAGGGAAAGCGAGAGACTGGGTGTTCCCCGTTACGTATGCACTTCCACTTCCGTCGACCGCGATCGCCCAACCGCTACCTTGGGCAGGTCCGCCAAGATATGTCGAGTAGACGATCACAGGATCAATCACCAATGGAAGACTATGATCGTACGTGCCTACATCGAAACTAAACGCCCGATCGCCCAAAAGTTTGTAAGCGGCGGCGACGATAGATCGGACGCCATCCCGAGTTTGATAGGCGACCGGTCGGGAATGACGGATTTCGCCGTTGCTCCCAGTAAAAACCAGCTCCCCCGCGACGCTGAGTTCGATACGACGGGTGCCGCTGACGTTGATGCGGGTCTCCGCCGGATCCGCTCCCGGCGCCACCGTAAGATCGTACTCAATATTGCTTCCCTTGCCGTGGTAACTTACGGCGATCCCAGGACAGATTTCGGAAATATCGACTCGCGTATAGTGGGGCACGTCCGAGTGCCACCTGTCCGGAGAGTTACCGATAAAATAGTTGCTTTTCCCTGGAAGTAGTCCGGAGACACTTGCGTCAGAGTCCTTTTCGCATCCACCAAACTCAAATCGCATCCACTCCGGGATCTGGTTCGAACCGCTGCCGGCATAGGGCCCGCCTATGAACGTCATGCCATGTCCTTCGAAAAGCATGCTATATCGTGCCGTACGACCGACGAATCGCACGGAAGGATCAGCCTGACCAACGTTCGGTTCAAAATACACGCTGGCTTGCGTCAGATCCAAGCGGCGTTGGCGTACGGCTTCGCTGGCCTCCGCGGCATCTATTCGCGCCCAAGACCCACTGTGTATCACCGTAAAGCTCAGGAAAACAAAGATACTTCGCCGAAATGTTGAGGCCATGGCTTAGCTGTTAGGTGCTCAAGCGCCGAATTTCTGGGCACCTGTTGAAGGATTATTTTAGTCCAATCTCCAGGAAGTCGCCAGCCTAAGAGTACTAATTGAGAGACACTAAACCTACGGGAAGCGGTAGCCGATGCAACCTTACATCGTCCACCATTGAAGGGAAGTCCTCGTGCGCGCACGGATTCACTCGCCGGGGCGAGTTCGTCGCGGAGCAGCATCATTCCCTCAATTGAACGTGATCGCGCGGAGCACTCTCCGAGACGAGTTGCGCCGCTCTTGAAAGAATCGGTTTCGGCGTTCGTTTGAGGCTCGCCAAAGGGATAATCACCAGTCAGAAGAAAAGGCGAATGGGGTTTGTTTGTGGCATTTCGTGGGTGCAGAAAATCGACAACGGGCCTGTGACTTTTGCCCGGACCGCTTCAGCGCGAAGGAACATCGCCATAAGCTGCGAAATCGTTTATGCTAGCTATATTGATCTCCAGGTACCTGTAGTGACGGACATTCCTTTCAGGAGCTCCACCCGACCGTTCTTTTGCGATTGTTCCCGCGTGATCTGTCGCGTTTACCAGATTCCGTGTTCATGTCGAAAGTGGGAGTAACCGCAGCGTGACTGCTCGGCCGCCATCGATCAGCGTGGTCCTGCCGGTGTATCGAGCCGAGCTGATCTTACCGGAGCTCTGCAAGCGGTTGGTCGCCAGCCTTTCGAAGTTGACGGGATCCTACGAAATCATTTTGGTCGACGACCGAAGTCCGGACCGCTCTTGGGATGTCATGCTCCAGATGGTCGAGGCCTTCTCGTCAATCACAGCTCTCCGACTTAGTCGGAACTTCGGCCAGCATTACGCCATTACCGCAGGTCTCGATTTGGCCAATAGCGACTGGACAGTAATTATGGATTGCGACCTCCAGGATCAACCGGAGGAGATCGCCGTTTTGCTGGAGAAAGCCGTGCAGGGCTACGACGTGGTACTCGCGCGCCGAATAGCGAACTCCGGCAGATCCAGGAGGCGATTGTCGTCACGCCTGTTTTACTGGCTTTTCAATGTACTTTCCGGATACCGCATGGATCCCGCCGTGGGCAGTTTTCGTATCATGCGGAGATCGGTGGTCGAGGCGTATCGCACGATGCGCGAGTCATCCCGGTTGTTTGGCGGAATGGTGGAGTGGCTCGGGTTCGAAACTGCGTTTGTGGATGTGGCGCATAGCGCCCGGTACCACGGTCGATCGACTTACAATTTTCGAGTGATGACCAAACTGGCCTTCGACGGGATCTTCGCCTTCTCCAATCGACCGCTGTATTTCTCGATTGCCGTGGGCGTCATCATGTCTGTGCTTGCAGCAGGCCTGGGGCTGGGCTTGATTGTCCACTACTTCATGCATCCGTTTGTGGGAGTGCCCGGATGGCTGAGCGAATTCACGATCACGGCATTCATCGGCGGCTTGATCCTGCTTAATCTCGGTATCCTGGGTGTTTATGTCGGACGGATCTATGACCAATCAAAGGGACGCCCGCTTTACGTTGTGGATAGAATTGTTGCCCATCGTACGCGTCAAGGCGTTTCCGCCGGAACCAATTGAAGCTGGGTATGACGAGGTGTAATTGATGCCCGGACTTTCGCGAGTGGCGATGGACTCAACTGAAGCAATGTCCATCAAGTACAACACGATGGTGTATGAGTTGAAGCAACGTGGAAAGCACGTACTCGTGATGAGCCTCGGTGAAGCTTACTTCGACATACCCTTGTTCCCGATGGACGAACTTCCCCAGGCGGAAGTGCACCACTATTCCCATTCCCGGGGGCTCTTAGCGCTACGCCGAAAACTCGCCCAGTACTTCCACGCTGAATATGCTGTGGACTTTGATCCGGACGAAGAAGTTATTATTACGGCCGGCTCAAAGGCTGCCATTCACATGACGTTCATGTCTATCCTGAACCCTGGCGACGAGGTCATTTACTCGGAGCCCGCCTGGGTCAGTTATCCCGAACAGATTCGTCTGTGCTACGCAACTCCCGTAGGCGTGCGTTATCAGAAGTCGGTCTACGAGTTCGAAGAGTTCATTACACCGAAGACCAAAGCGATCGTCATCAACAATCCGCATAACCCTAGCGGGCAGGTGCTTAGCCGGAAGGAGCTCGAGCACATTCTAGATCTAGCCCGAAAACACAATCTCTGGGTTCTTTCCGACGAAGCCTACAGCGATTTCGTGTGGGGAGAGGAGTTCATATCCCTCGCGCGCCTGGATCCAAACAAGGAACATGCCATTGTCTTCAATTCCATGTCCAAGAACTACGGAATTTCGGGATGGAGGGTCGGTTACGTCATCGCGAACAAGGCCGTGATATCGAACGTGCTTAAGGTCAACCAACACCTGATCACTTGTCCCGCGACCATTCTCCAACACTACCTTGCCCGTCATTTCCACCAGCTTCTGGAAATCACGAAGCCCCAAATCCAGGCCGTCCTCTGCAAACGAAAACAAGTGGCAGCTTACATGGACCAGATCGGTCTTTCCTACTTGCCCGGTTCCTCGACATTCTATTTGTTTGCGTCGATTGCGCCATCGCGGCTGAGTTCAGAAGAATTCTGTACGCGTCTTCTGCAGGATGAGTATGTCAGCATCGTTCCAGGAGTGGGGTACGGAGAATCGTGTGACGCATTCGTTCGTATCTCCGTGGGCGCGGCAAGTCTTGAAGAGAACCAGCTCGGCCTTCGCAAGATCAAAGAACTGATCGAAAAGACCTCCTAAAGACGTGCCCACCCCGAAGAAGATCCACATACTAGGCGGTGGGCAATGGCAGGTGCCGACAATCCGCCTGGCGAAAGCGCTCGGCTACCGGACTCTCGTGACGGATATCTACGCGGACCGCCCAGGTTACGCCTGGGCGGATGAACATGCCGTCATGGATATCTCGGATCGAGAAGGCACCTTGAGAATTGCGCGGCAATATCGGATCGATGGAATCGTGTGCGACACGACGGATGTCGGCGTGCCAACAATGGCGTATGTGGCCGATAAAATGGGTTTGCCGGGAATCGGGTACGAAACCGCGTTGAACTTCACCGATAAATATCGCATGCGGTCGATAACGTCAGCAGCTGGCGTGCCCAACCCGCCTTTTCGGCTGGCCGATAGCGCGGAGGCAGCTTGCAAGGCCGCCGCGGACATCAACTTTCCTGCGGTGATTAAACCCCTCGATAACCAGTCCAGCAGGGGCGTACATATTGTGCATTCGCCGCGGGAGATCGAAGCCGCCTACTCGGATGCTGCTCGTTCTACCCGCGCGGACCACATTTTAGTGGAAGGATTCCTGAAGGGAGTGGAAGTCACGGTAGAAAGCGTCTGTATCAATGGCGAGGTTACGGCCCTCGGAATTTCGGACAAGGATCATTTTTCACATCGCGTAGAAGTGGCGAAGCGATTGACATACCCTGCCGACTTCCCAAATCCGATCCTTGAACAAATACGGGACGTTAACCAGCGTGTTATAAACGCCCTTGGTTTGAGGACTGGCATTACCCATGCCGAATACATGGTCACCGAATCGGACGTTTACTTAGTGGAAATTGCGGCGCGCGGCGCCGGTAGTCGCGTGTATTCCGACATCGTACCCTACCTTGCCGGTGCTCCGATCCCGCAGGCTTACCTGCAGTTCATTGCCGGTGAGACTTTCTCAGTGCGGGTGGATGGCCAGCCTAGGGCCGCAAATTTGGCATTCTTTTCATTGCCGAGCGGGACAGTCACGCGAGTGTGCGGCGTGGAGGAAGCGCGCCAGCTGCCCGGCGTTCACGAAATCCTACTCGAGTTTGGTGTAGGTGATCGACTCACCAACCCTCAAGATGACCGGTCCCGCCCTGGCCTGATTGTTGTCTTCGGCAAATCACGATCCGAAGTTCTGGAGACTACCGACCGTGCGTTCCGCACCGTACGGGTACACGCCGAATGATTGTCGACTGTCACACGCACATATTCGAAGTTGGTCGGGGCGGGCCGTTCGATCTGCCCGCCAGCGCTGAGGATCTGGTGCGTGCGATGGATAAGCAGCAGGTGGAGCTTTCGGTGGTGCTCCCTCTCGTCGGAATCGCGGGGAACGACTTCGTTCAGCAGCAATGTGCGGCGTTCTCCGAAAGGCTCATCGGGCTATACAACCCAGACTTCAGTGTCCCTGACGAAACGATTCCTAAAATGGAATCGTTCTTCGAACAATACTCGCCCAAGGGACTCAAGATTCACCCTCGGTATCAAGGCGTAACGGTCAAGGATACGGTGGTATCGGAGGTGTTTCACTGGGCCCACGAGCGCGGCGTGGTTATCCTGGTGGATGTCTTTCTATACGGGCCCTCGCTGGATAATCCGGATCTCCACCCAATTGCCTACCATCGTCTAGCGCAGCAGATGCCTGAACTAAAAATGATCCTTGCGCACGCTGGCGGTTTTAAAATCATGGAGGCATTCATGGTCGCCAAGTCCAATCCGAACGTCTATCTTGATGTCTCGTTTACACCTGCATATTTCCACGGGTCATCGGTCGCCGATGACTGCGGATTCCTGATCCGCCGGCTGCCGGCGGGCCGTGTTTTATATGGAAGTGATTTTCCGTACGTACCGTTTGCGGAGAGTGTGGATCGCGCGCGCTCTCTAATGACGGATACCGGGGACGGTTTGTCCAGGCAGTTCTGGGGCGATAGCGCCGCCGCGCTGTTTGGGATTGCTCTGAAGTAAGCGCCCTCATGCTCGATCGGGACCGCAAAGCCATTCAGGAACGCTACCGCAAGCGCTGGCATGAGTTTGGGCTCAAGTCCCGCACGTTGGGCTGGAATAAGGACTGCCAGTGGGTGCGATTCGAGGCGCTGTTGGACGGCATAAGGCCCACTGAAATCCGGAGCATTCTTGATGTGGGGTGTGGTTTCGGCGACTTGCTGGGATTCTTGCGCGATCGCGGGTGGAGTGGGCGGTATACAGGAATCGATTTGATGGCCGAGTTCACGGAAGCTGCGCGTGCGCTTTACGGGGGCGATCCGGAAGCTCGGTTCATTTGCGGGGATCTTCAGGCGTTGCCACCAGACTTTAGCAGCGATGCAGCTGTGGCAATTGGGATCTTCAACCATCGCGTCGAGCAAGGAAATCTTGCATTTGTACGAGAGACCATAGATGCTATGTGGCAAGCCACTAGTGCGCTAGTGGTATGCGACTTCCTGAGCGCTTCCGCCGAGGCCCACCGCCGCGAGGACCACCTATACTACGCGGACGTCGCCGAGATCCAGCGGTTGGCCTCCGGGTACAGTCGGCGGTATATGGTACACCACGCCTACATGCCATTCGAATTTCAGTTGAAGATCTGGCACGATGATGCGTTTGAGGTTTCTGCCCCCGTCTTCGCCCCGTATCGGCATCTCGCTTCTGCACAGACGAAACGGAGGGAAGATGCTGGAAAGGCGCCGGAATGAAGCGTTGCGTTTTATGCGGCGATACCTTCCTTTCAGCAGATTGGAACTGCCCCGGTTGTGGGGGCTCACCGCCTCGTAGCAAAGGTTTTGTGGCGTTCGCTCCGGAGGCGTCAGAATCCAACGATGGCTTCTCACCCTCCTATTTTTCGCGTCTAGTCGACTTGGAAGCAGGACACTTTTGGTTCGAAGGACGCAATCAGGTGATCCTGTGGGGCTTGCGCAGGTACGCACGCGAGGCCAGGAGCTTGATGGAGGTGGGCTGTGGTACCGGGGTGGTCCTCCAGGCGGTCCATCGTGATATGCCGAACATGCATCTTTGTGGGAGCGAGATCTTCTCGAATGGCCTCCCGTTCGCCGCGCAGCGCCTGCCAGAAGCGGACCTAATGCAGATGGATGCGCGTAAGATGCCGTTCGATGCTGAATTCGACGCAATCGGCTTGTTTGATGTGCTGGAACACATTGAAGACGATCGCGTCGTGCTTCGGGAAACGTGGAGGTCCTTGAAGCCCGGAGGCTGTGTTTTGATTACAGTTCCGCAGCATCCGTCCTTGTGGAGTGCGGTCGACGAACACTCTTATCACAAGCGGCGCTATGTGGCCAAAGAGCTGATAGCCAAACTAGTCGAAGCTGACTTTGAGATCCTGCACATTACTTCTTTTATGACCCTGTTGCTTCCGATCTTCGTTCTTTCGCGCTTGCACTACCGAGGACTAGGCAGAAAACTATCACCAGGCGAAGCGTTGGAAATCCATCCCCTGTTGAACGGGCTGTTTTCGAAGATCCTTGCATGCGAAAGACTTCTGATACAGCTTGGGCTGAAGCTTCCGGCGGGAGGATCTCTGTTTGCGGTCGCGCGGCGACCACCCGCCGCGGAGAAGTAATCCGAAATGTGTAACTTATGAACCTCTATTGTTGACACCGGCAGCCTAAGGTGTCTGGTACGCGTTTTGATACTAGTACGCGCGCAGTTCTTCGATAACGTACCGCGAGGACGTATAGACTCCTCGATTCTTATTGGTCGCTAATCGGATGTCTTGGCGGGCGGTACCGTCCTGGAGATTGCCCGGAACTCCGTTGAAAGTTAGCGACTCTCGATCCTCATAGGCTACGCGACGGCGGCTCCTTTCGCAATCGGTTTCTTGGAAACGGCGTTAGCCATCGAGGACAGCAACAACGGAATCTGGCGATGACCGATCACCCTGCGGAAGTGCCGCTCGGCGACGAGCAACCCTGAGCCAACCCATCGCTCGATCTGATCGCCCGTCCGCCAAC
>JAIQFE010000065.1 GCA_020073445.1 Terriglobia bacterium | reverse complement strand
GCTTTAGTTCGTCGCAGTCAACGCGCCCAGGTGCGCTGGGGGCGTCTGTTCCCCATTCTGTACCGGTGGATTCCTCAACCCCGCGTTCTGCATCCCTATCCTCATGTTCGCTTTGCCGCCACTCATCCTCGGTAAGAGCCGTGTGCGTAAACGCGCTCGCACGGATCTGTGCGGGGGGCGATCAGCGATGGTCGTCCCTACCGCGACCGCTACCTTTGGGGCGAATCGACGGCGGGGTCAACTTCCGGTTAACCAGGAGTTGACGAACTGTCTGGGGTAGAATGCACCATGCCTCTATCTTCGGGTGAGCGCCCGAGATCGAGAATGTGAGGATGTGGACGTACGTCGAGTGGTGTTCTGCAGATCGCACACGCGTTCGAACAGGCCACCAAGAAAGGTCTCCGCACACGTGGATTCGTCTGAGGTCAGCCAATATGAATCAATCTGATTCACGCAGAAAGTTTCTTGCCACTGGAGTCGGAGCAGCCGCATGGGCTCTAACGCCTGCCTTTGCGGAATCGCAGGACCTCGCGGCCCTGACACTGAAGAGAGCTTCCGAGCTGTTGCGAAGCAAGGGAGCCTCTCCGGTCGAGCTTACGCAGGCCTCTTTGAAGCGAATTGAAAAATACAATCCGGCCGTGAATGCATTCATTACCATCACCGCGGAGTCGGCGCTTGCCACCGCGCGGGCGATGGAGGCTGAGGCACAGCGAGGCACGTGGCGAGGGCCATTGCACGGAATCCCCATCGCTCTGAAAGACAACATCGATACGGCCGGTGTGCGGACCACCGGGGCAAGCGAGTTATTCAAAGACCGTATTCCCACCGAAGACGCCGACGTTGTTCGCAGGCTGAAGAACGCCGGCGCGATTATCTTGGGCAAGCTGAATATGCATGAGTTTGCCTACGGTCCCAGCTCCGCGGTCACTTACTTCGGGCCGGTTCACAATCCCTGGGCCCTGGACCGGATTTCGGGCGGATCGTCGGGTGGTTCTGCTGCGGGCATCGCATCCGACTTCTGTTTTGGCACCCTCGGCACGGACACAGGCGGTTCGATCCGGATCCCGAGTTCTGACTGCGGCGTGGTTGGATTGATGCCCACTTATGGACGCGTCAGCAATCGGGGAGTCATTCCCATGGCATGGACGCTCGATCATGTGGGCCCAATTTGTAAGACAGTCGAGGATGCCGCGCTGATGTTGGGCGTCATCGCGGGTTACGACGAGCTGGATCCCACCACCGTGAATGTGCCGGTTCCGGACTACGGGCGCGCTCTCAAGATGCAGGTTTCCAAACTGCGACTGGGTCTGCCACGAGCCGGCTTCTTCGACGGTCTGGATCCTGAGTACGCCAAGGCGATGGAAGCCGCCATCGACACGTTGCGCAAGCTGACGGCCAGCGTCGCGGACGTGCAGCTTCCTCCCGCGGTTAGCGCTCAAACGATTTGGGGTCCTGAAACCTACGCCTATCACGCGAAGTGGCTCACGGAGTCGCCGGAAAAATATCAGACCGCGACGCGCACGCAGATGATCCAAACCAACAACAATGTGAAACAGGAAGTGTACGCCGAGGCGCGGCGCCAGGTGGATCTGGTTCGTAGAGAGATCAGGAAGACGTTCACGACGGTGGACCTTCTAATCACACCTACAATGAAGGTTCCGCCGGCCACCATCGCGGCCACGCTGAATCCGCCCACGCCGAATCCTCAGGCAAAGGCATCGGGTCGCGGCAATCCTGGAGCAGGAAACCTCAATAGTCCGGGGGCGTTTGACGTCTATGGGTTGCCCGCCATCACCATTCCGTGTGGCTTTACGAATTCCGGTCTGCCGATCGGCCTGCAGATGAGTGGAGCTCCGTTTGCTGAATCGACGATGCTGGCCCTGGCGCATGCTTATGAACAGGCAACCGAGTGGCACACCAAGCGTCCGACCCTCAGATCCGCCTGAAGCTGCTCCTTGCTCTTGGGTTGGCAGTTACCGTTTTCGTCGAAACCTATCGGTTCGAGCCTAACGAGTTCTACAATACCTTTTCCGGCGCCCATAAGCCGGTTCCCTTTGGATCAAGCTTGGCGACCATCTCATTAATTCCGTCATCGATGCCGGCGTAACGGATGCCGCGGGTCTGCGGGACGAGCGCCGTATGTGTGAGGAAGCAGGGTTGCGAACGATAGTTTCCGTATTGTCGCTAGCCTTGATCGGAAATGCCCCCGGCCGCAAACGACGGGCGCAGGCAAGGATTGGGCGGGGCATTTTCGATAAGGAGACAAGAAGGAAGCCGCTGGTGTTTGCGGCGGACGCGGTTTATGGCGATTCAAAGGCAGTCTGGTACCGAAAAGCGCGGGCCGGAGCACCGATGAACTCCGCGGTGTCCGGGAGCCACAGTGGTTTTGGGGTGGAGACTGCGCCTATGATGCGCTCTGGAGAGGGCCGTGAAGTGTTTGGAACGGTGCCGGAATACACTCCAACGCCGGCGTGCGGGAAGCACGTCGCGAGGCGAGGTTGGAGGTACGGTCTCATGAGGAATCGAAGAAGAAAGGACGACGCAGTTCTTGCGGGGTGAAGCGCCGGAGGATCACCATCCGGGCACCGCAGTGGGGACAGCGCCACAAAGCCGAGGTCTGCGGGACGGGCTCGGGGGCAATGCTGGGTGCGGCGCCCAGCAGTTGACGAGCGAGGGAGAGCATCCGGGTCCGCCAGCGGTTGGCCAGAAAGCCGAAGTAGCGAATGCGCACGAAACCCTTGGGCAGGACATGCAGAAAGAAGCGACGCAGGAACTCGGTGGCGGTAAGCGTCATCATCTTCTGCTTGGAGCCGTGGGCGTAGTCTCTCCAGCGGAAGGTGACGAGTTCGCCATCGAAAGACACCAGGCGGTGATTGGAAATCGCCACGCGGTGGGTGTAGCGGCCGAGATAGCGCAGCACCTGCGAGGGGTCGCCCAGGGCGGGCTTGGCGTAAACCACCCAATCGTGGCGGTGCAGACGGCGGAGTAGCCGCGCGAACTGTTTCGGGTCTCGAAGCAAGGATGCAGGTCCGCTGCAGCATAGTCGTTGACGCCGGTACAAACGCTTGAGTCCGGCCAGAAACTTGCCACGGAAGACACGCCTCAGGACCTTCACCGGGAGGAAGAAAGGATAGGGCGAGTGGATCCAACGTGAGCGCTGTGGCGACAGACCTCCTTTCGGGATCACGCAGTGGATGTGGGGATGCAGCAGCAGATTCTGTCCCCAGGTGTGCAGAATGCTGAGCATGCCGATCTCGGCTCCCAGGTGCTTGGGATCACGGGCAACCTGGATGGCTGTCGCCGCGCTGGCGGTGAACAGCAGTTCGTAAAATAGGCGGGCGTTGTCTAGCGCCAGCACGTTGAGTTCGTGCGGCACGGTGAAGACAACATGAAAGTAACTGGTGGGCAACAGCTCTTGTTCTCGCGCAACGAGCCAGCGTTGGCGGGCTTCAGCCTGGCACTTCGGGCAATGGCGGTTGCGGCAGGAGTTATAGGAGATGGCCGGTGGACGATCGCATCGTTTCTGGCCGCACTGGGGACACGCATCGAGGTGGCCGCCCAGCGCCGGGGTCCGGCAGTCGCGGATGGCGCGGAACACCTTCCCCTGTTGATAGCTGAAACTGGCTCGATAGCGGTCCCAAAAGCGATCGCCCTGCTCGTGGAGGATGTCGGCCACCTCCACGGCAGGCCGCGTCACGTCTGGTCGTGAACCTTTCCTTTGATACGCCTGAATCCGTGGCGGGCGTCTTTCACATCGGAGAGCGCAATGCTCTCCAGCGGGTTGACGACCGCGTGCAGGTGCTTCGCAGACAGGTGCAGATACTTCGCTGTGGTCTCCAGATCGCCATGGCCCAGCAGCACCTGAATGGTCCGCAGATCGGTTCCAGCTTCCAGTAAGTGCGTGGCCCAACTGTGACGGAGGGTATGCGGCGTGACGCGCTTGCGTAGCTTGGCGTAGCGGGCGGCTTCGCGGCAGGCGATCCACACCATCTTGTCGGAGATCGGTTGATCCGCACCGCGCCGCGGGCTCCGACTGGGGAACAAATACACCTGCGGTTTACGCCAGCGCCAGTACTCGCGCAGGGTTTCCAGCAGCGCCGGACTCAGCGGCAGGTCGCGGCTCTTGCCGCCCTTGCCTCGTTCGACACGGATGATCATGCGCTGGCTGTCGATGTCGCCGATCTTCAGACGGCATACCTCGGCGCGCCGCATCCCGGTGGCGTACAGCGTCATCAACAGTGTTCGCCGGTACAAGGTCCCGCTGGCGTTGATCAGCCGCGCGACCTCCTCCAGGCTGAGCACGGTGGGCAGCCGACGGTGGTCTTTCGGGTAGGGCAGAAAGTCGCGAAACTGATACCGCTTCAGGGTCTTGACGAAAAAGAATCGCAGTCCGGCGACGTGGTTGACTACGCTGCCGGGCGCCAGCCTGCGTTCTTTGAGCAGATACGTTTGGTAACTGCGCAGTTCGTTGAGCCCAAGCTTGTCCGGCGCCTTCCCGAAGTGCTCGGCGAACTCGGTCACCGATCGAAGGTGATGGCGGATCGTACCATCGGAATAGTTTCGACGCTGGAGTTCCTCCAGCATCATCTTGCGTAAACGGGTCACAGGAATCTCCTTTCCTGTGACCCAACACTACTCCTCGTCCGACTCCGCTAAACCGACCGTCACAGACACGCGAAGCGTCTGCCGCCCAGCGGCTTCGTTCTTGTCGGCAACCCTTCCATTACTTTTTCTTATCGTCGGCGTTGGCTTCGCTAATGGATGTTCCACCGCGCTAAAAACCCGTCATGCAACCGAGCGGTTACATGACAAGCTGGATCCCAGCCTCCAACTTTGTGCCTTTTACGGGCCTAGCTTTCGTTTGGAGCAGAATCGTTCAAACCCGAGGCTCTCTGTAGGGATTCGCTTGGGATAAGGAGCATTTATCCCTAGTGCTAGGAGATAGAGTGCACCGAAATTGCCCTCCGCCAGCTATCCCCGAACCTTGTCAGCAAACGTCCAATCGCCTAGGGTGCTAACACGTAATCCATCTCGCCGCTCTTAATCGCGTTTACCGGCATCTCATCTTTACGCGGACATCTCAGATTTCTTCTATGCTTGGCTCAAACGGACGGTAGGCTATCTCTACCCGGAGCATTTCGCTACCGAAGCTACTCCGAAAAAGACTGAGCTAATTTCCGACGCCACTCGCCACGCTGGCGAGAAACGGGCGGCAAGTGCGGCCTACGAAGTCCATGATGGCCCAGGCGTTCGGTGAGGCCGGACGCATGCTAAAGCCAAATGGCTCGCTTGTCGTCGTTTATGCTCACAAGACGACGCTCGGTTGGTCAACGCTGGTGGAAGCTCTGCGCATTTCTGATGAAGAGCCCAGAATTGGCGTCTGATACGGTCCCGATTAGCTTCTAGGCGTGCGATTCTGTCTCACCTGCCTCTCTGGCGAAAGCAGCTTGGCGGGGTCCTCTCCCTAGCATTGTCCGCCTGCTTCAATTTCCCACTGGAACAGGCCAGACAACTTCCTTCCCTGTGTGACGCTGCGCGCGATGGACATCCCGGATATACCAAAGCGAACCGCAATACTTGTGGCTTTGTGAGCATCAGGTTCAAGGTACGAAACTGCTCATCGATATCCCGGTGGCTGTTCAGATAACCAGAGTTTAAAATCGTGAATGTGAGTACCAGGACCGTTAGTCTTTGTTTCACTAGACTAGTAGCCGCTTTTCCTGTTAAGTTACTGCTTGCACCAAAAGGAACTAGGATCTAATGCGCTCACGGTTCTCATTTAGCTGGATTATTTCTCTTTTTCTATTTGTCGTCTTGCCAGTCATGGCGGATACCGTAAGTTTTATCTCGATTGGGACATTTACAGCGCCTTCCTTTGCGGTCGGAAGTCTAACCGTGACTGGCTCGAGCGACCTGCACTTCGATCCCACTTTTGGGCTCGGTGTGGTCGGGGGCGCTGACTTCCCCTCGATCAATTATATTTCCGAAGGCGAGTTCGTCACGTTCACGTTCAGTAGTCTCGTCAGCAACGTATTGATTCTTCCTGCAGCTTGCGGGGGAGGAACACCCGCCACGTGTGGGGAATCAAGCGTGACGGCCTTTGGGGCAGGAGGTATTCTGCTTGGGACTCAGACGGTCTTTCCATATCCGTCTTGGGGAGTCCCCCTTAATGTGAACGGTATATTTGGCAACCAACTGCTCAGCAGTGTTCAGTGGACTGTTCTTGACGCAGCTCAGCGGCCTGCCCATACCTTTGTGACCATGGATAATATTGATTTCACCCCGGTGCCTGAACCTAATACCGCAATTCTGCTCGGCGTAGGGCTTGCGCTATGCTCGCTTTGCATCAGAGGTAGAGCGCGGGTTCGGTTACAAGGGGCGCGGCACAATCTGTCAGCCGCGTACTGGATTCCCACCCTGTTTGGTCGATGCTGAGGCGGCTCTCGGTGCCATGGCCCCCACTGAGCAAGTGAACTACTGCAGATAAGCCGGGAACTGGAGTGTACGGGCCGAGACTGCGATCGAGTACCTTTAAATGACATCATGCGCTTCAACCAGGGCATTCGCAAAGTGATAGACGCGCCATTCCCACAAAGCTGGCTTGTAGTTTGTGGATTCTTATTTAGCATGGCTACCGGCATGGCGGTTGCCCCCAAACCCAGTTATGGATTTACTGCAGCAGCCGAGCCGGCGAACATATTTTCCCGTTATACCGTACTTTCCGATATCAATGGTGACGGAATCATAGATATCGTCTCAGTGGACAATGCGGGAATCCTCGTCACGCCGGGCAACGGCGACGGGACGTACCAGCCGCCCATTCGTACGACGCTGACCGACCCGGCAAACGCGTTCGTCGTGGCAGATCTCGATGGAGATGGCCGCAAAGATCTGATCGTTTACAGCGGCCCTGCCTTCTCGGTCCAGTCGCTGACTGTGTTTCTTGGGCTCGGTAACGGCGGCTTTCGTGTGTCTGGAAAGATTACGCTTCCCGCGTCGGCCTCTAGCCGGAATCTTGCGGGGGCGGATCCAATAGCGCTCGCAGACTTTGATGGAAACGGCCTTCCGGATATTGCGCTTAACGGTAGCGGTATTTCGAACGGAATAGCTGTAGATAAAGTCAGCGTCTGGTTGAATCAGGGAGGTGGTACGTTCGGAACTCCAGTCACTTTTCCGACAGGAACGAACCCGGGAAGCTCGGCGAGCCTCATCGTAGTTGGGGATTTCAACAATGATGGCAATCCTGATATTGCCAGTGCCTCGTCGCTGGGACGTATGGCGGTGATTTTTGGTGACGGCAAGGGCGCCTTCGGCGCGCCGTTAACGTTTACAGCGAACCTCGGGAACGCCGTGCAACTGACGAACCTCGCTGTCTCGGACCTGAACGGCGATGGCAAGCTTGACCTGGTCACGGCGCAGACCTGGATCGGCGTGCCCGCCGATGCAAGCGTCGGCGTTTATATGGGCCATGGAGACGGGACTTTTGCTTCTGGAGTTCTCTACCGACCGTCGGTAATCGATGTGTATGGCTTAGTCACGGTGTACCCGGGTACGCTACAGTTTGCAGATCTCACAGGCGACGGCATCCTCGACTTGGTCGCCTCAAATTATCGGGTATCCAGCTTTGGCGAGGTCATCGTGTATCCGGGCAATGGTGACGGTACGTTTGAACCCGCCTCCATCTATCAGACAACGTCGCAAGCGAATTTTGTCGCCGCGGCCGACCTGAATTCCGACGGCCGCATGGATTTGGTCGTGACTTCGCCCTCCACATCTGGACAGCTATCCGCGATACAAGTCTTGAATGGCAGCTCTGGACCTTATCTCCGGCTAGTCATATCGAACAACGGCCCCGTATATTTGGATGAAGACACGCTGTTTTCGGTGAACGTCGTTAACCTGGGTGATGCGCCCACTAACGGAACCGTGGTCCTGCGTCCAGGCAGTCAGGTTTCCGCGGCGGGTTGGAACTGTGGATTTGTGGACGTCGGCGGGAACTACGCCCCGCAGTGCTCGCGCGATGAAATACTCGCCCCGGGTGCAAGTTATCCCCCATTTCCGGTGACCGTCACCAAGCCTACACGAGGCAGTCCTTCCTACGATGCCTCATTGTATGAGGCGGTTTGGGGAGGCGGATCGGCACGCTCGGACAGGCGCAGTGCGGCAAAAGTGATTCCACTGAACTCGCGTTGTCCGTTTGTTTTTTCAAACGGTAACACCGATGGGATTATTCAGAAACAAACCACCGTCAGCCGGTTGGGTGGCTCATTTTTTCTCACCCTTGGTTTGGACTCCGGTTGCCCCTGGAGCGCCAGTTCGGATGCAGCCTGGCTCACCGCACCCACTCCCGCAACGCCCCAATATATCGTTGCACCGAACTCCACCGGAGTGAAGCGCACCGCTACGCTCAGGTTTTCGAGCATCACGGGCTGGAGCGATGCGTTAACGATCGTACAGTCCGGCGACCAGTGTCTCTACTCGATCGCACCTTCGGGCTTTACGTTTTCCTCGCAGGGCGGAGAGACCGCATATTACGCGAACGTGGAAAGCGGTTGCCCGATCCAACTTACCGTGAACGTACCGTGGCTCACAGTGACAGGAACGGCCGTAAGAGCCGCGGCGAATACGACCGGCAGTATGCGGCAAGGCACGATCAGCGTTGGAAACGTAAGCACCTCTGTTTTTCAGGCCGCGTCGCTGCAAGGGCCGGCGCAAAGTGGGTCTATGGCGCATTTCGCCGTGGGCGGCGGTTGGGAAACCACTTTCCAGATTGTCAATGCCTCATCAAATGTCAAGCGGGCCTCGCTAAGCACGTTCCGAAATTCCGTTTTCGAAGGCCTAGGCGTGCCAGCCTATGTCGACGATGAGAATTTCTACACCAGCACATTTTCGTACGCGATCAATCGAGTACTTCCAGCGCACGCCACGGTTGGGATTCACAGCGCGGCGGCCGGCAGCGCTTTGCCCACCGTAGGGTCCGCGAACCTGCAATTCGATCCCGGCGTGGGCGCCTTTGCGCGCTTTCGCTATGTTCCGAACGGGCAGGAGGCGATGGTGCCGATGGAGACGCGCGCAGCGAAATCCTTCACTCTGGGGTTTGACAATACGAATGGGATTACGACTGGGATTGCCATTTCGGCACAGTCCTACAACACGGATCCTTCCGGCACCGTTGCGGTAACCATTCGGGATGATGCGGGAAATGTGATCGATTCAGCGTCCGTGAGTATGCAGGCAGGAGCCCATGATTCCTATCTGCTGAGCGATCGGTTTCCAAAGACGGCGGGAAAAGCCGGGACCATTCAATTTGCCACCGCTGCCGCGGGACAGATCAGCGTCATTGGACTGCGCTCTCCTCCATCGCTCCGCTTCAGCACGATTCCGCCGGTTTCGGAAATCGATCCCGGAAACGGGACGATTTCGCAGCTGGCAGTGGGAGGAGGTTGGTCCACCACGGTGGAGGTCATCAACACAACGGCAGCGCCGGCTCCGGCGCAACTGACGTTTGCCGCGAGCGACGGAACGCCGTTGATTCTTCCGCTCTCAGTTTCGGGAACCACCACGAACTCGTCTCAACTGCAACAGACGCTGCCGCCAAACGGGCGCCTGGTGGTAAATATATCCGGCTCCGATAGCGCTGCCGTACAAATAGGATCGGCCCACTTGACCAGCGGTATTGGTGTCAGCGGATTCGTTCGTTATAGCTATGCTCCCTTGGGACAGGATGCCATTGTTCCGCTCGAAACGCGGCAGGCGGCCAGTTATGTTTTCGCCTTCGACAATACGGAGGGCGCAGGGACGGGCGTGGCCGTGGCGAACTCGGGATCCACCGCGGTGACGATCCCGGTCACTGCCTACGACGCATCGGGGATTCCGTTGGCCACCACTACAGTTGCGCTTCCGGCGCACGGACAAACGGCTTTCATGCTGGGAGACCGGATCCGCGCGACGCTAGACACGCGGGGTTCAGTCCAATTCACGACACCAGCGGGCGGAACCATCAGCGTATTGGGGCTGCGGTATCCCGGCTCCGGCGCGTTCACAACAATTCCCGTGATGACGCCGCCATAGCACAATAGGCCGTGCGAATTAGACTTCCGGTGGAGATTGTATTTCGAAATGCGATGTGGAAACTAATGAGGTCGATCGTTTTTTACTGGTGGATCCTGGCTCTGGCTGGGCTGGCGTCGGCGCAGACATGCAAGCCGGAAGGTCCCCTTGCACCCGCACAAACGCAAGTATTCTCGCCCGCGGGTTCAAATTGGACCGGCCAATTTACTCTAACCGCGGTCGGATGCACATGGAACCTAACTGCGGACGTTCCCTGGATTAAGGTTTTAACCGCATCTTCCGGGACCGTGTTTAGCAGCCGGCAAGCGGTGACCGTTTTCGGCTCGGTAGCGGCGAATACGGGATCCGCTCCGCTGCACGCGACGATCACCCTGACCGAAGGCGGCGTCGTCCTCCAGCGCTATCCAATCATTGTCACGTCGGATTCGTGCTCCTACACCGTCGACCCGCCATCCGCTCAGTTCGGCAAACAGGGCGGGTCAGGACAGTTCACAGTGACCGCAACACCCCCGGATTGCTTTCCATTCGATCCGAATGCCTCGTCGTATAGCATCAGCCTCGGTTCAGTGCCGGCTTCCTACAACCAGGGGATTTTCTATTACGGGATTCCCCCGAATTTCGGCACGGCCATCAGCGCCACTGCTACTTTGTCTACCCGGCCGCTGGCGACGTTCACCGTGATTCAGGATGGAGGCGATGGAACGTTGCAGGTCGGCTGTCCGATTTCTAACGTCGCCCGAACGGGAGGCAATATACCAGTAGTATGTACGGCCGTCGGCGGACTCCAGCCCTACACCTGGTCGCTCACAAGCGGAGCTTATCCTGCGGGTATCGTGCCCGATTCTTTTCCCAACAAATCGCTAACGTTCACCGGCACGTTATTGCACGAAGGGCCGTATAGTTTTGTAGAAACAGTTACCGATAGCAGCTCGCCGCCGCAGGTGGCGAGCGTGACGGTTTCCGGTGTCGTCATGCCCCCAAAAGTTTCTATGAACTGCTCGCTACCTGTGGGGCCGCCGCTGGTCGGAGCCTTCTACTTCGAGGCTTGCGAACCGAAAGGAGGAAGCGGCTCCTATCAATGGTCGATTAGCGCGGGCGCTTTGCCCGACGGCTTCTCGCTTTCTCCAGGGCCCGCCGGCGGCATTATCATTAGCGGCTCCCCCACCGTCAGTACGCCTTACTACTACGTTTTGCAGGTCTCCGATACCTCGACGCCGGTTCCGCTCAGCGCAGTAAAGGCGTTTTCCGGCATTCCGTTGTCCAGCGCGCCGTCATTGTCGATGAATTGCTCGGGACAGTCGGCCACTATTTCCACCGGCCAGTACATCAGTCAGTTCTCCTGCTCGGCTTCAGGCGGCACTGGAGTGTACCAGTACTCAATTTCATCCGGAAGCCTTCCTCCCGGTTTGACAATCTCCGACCCTTCGGGAACACCGCTCTCTATTTTTGGGAGTCCGACCACGGGGGGTGAATTCCAGTTTACGATCCAGGTTTCCGACAATTCCCAGCCCCCACAGACGGCTGAACAAAGTTTCGACATTCTTGTTGTCCCTGCACTCGCGGTAACATGCACACCGTCCGCCGGTCCGACTCGGGTCGGGCAGCCGTACAGCAGCACTTGTACGGCTTCCGGTGGGCAGCCACCCTACAACATGTCCGTTTCTCCATTGCCTGCGGGCTTGACCTTTGCGCAAACAGGTCCGGCCACTGTTGTGGTGAGTGGGACGCCGACGGAATCCAGCGGCTATAGCTACAATGTTTCCGTCGCAGACAGCGCCAAGCACAGCGCGGGAACAACAGTCTCGGGGTTCACCGATCCAAATAGCGGTCCGCTGCGGCTAAGGCTCACGTGCGATGCGGCGCTAACGGGGGCCGAGGTGGGCGTGCCTATCGCTCCGATTCAATGCGTAGCGGGCGGGGGCATGCCACCCTACAGATGGCAGGCGGCAAATGGCCTGCTCGGACTTTCGTTGACCATCGTCGGTACTACAGCTACGCTTTCGGGCTCGCCGGCCACGTCCGGTAGTTTCTCCGGCTTAATCGTAACGGACTCATCCAGTCCGCAGCCGCAAGCCGCGAATTGGTCCCCCTCCGCGTTTGTATCTCAACGTCTGTCCATGAGCTGTGATCCGGTCACCGGCCCGACATCGATAGGGCAGGTATTTTTGAGCTCCTGCTCAGTTTCGTCTGGCATACCGCCGCTCACTTGGTCTTCATCCGGGATCTTGCCTCCTGGCGTCAATTTCTTTTCATCGAATCTTGCATCCACGGCCACCATCCGCGGGTCGCCGATAGCCGGTGGGCCCTACAACTTTACGGTCACAATCCGGGATAGCGCCTCGACGCCCGTGACGATATCGCAGACGTACTCAGGAACGATCTCGCCCGTGGGCGCAGCAGTCCTGCTTGAATGTTTATCATCGGCCGGAAAGTATGTCGGGGGGGTGGCGATCACGCCCACAACTTGCAGCGCCTCGGGCGGGACGCCGCCGTACCAGTGGTCGATTTCCAACGGATCGCTGCCCTTGGGCTTGAGTCTGGAGCCGGTCACGGGCGGAATGGCCGTCACAGGAATCCCTACGATCGCCGGAACCTACACCTATTCCATCACGGTCTCGGATCAGAACGGACAAACTACTTTGTGGCCGTTTTCGGCAGTTGTTTCGAACCCGTACACACCGGTGGGGCCTTCTGCCTTTGTGCTTCCCCACCTAGCATTTGGTGGCGGTTGGCAGAGCCGAATCGTACTCTTGGGTCACTACTCGTCTGACACGGCGAACCTCCGGTTTTATGGAGAATCGGGAAATCCAATCGGCGTTCCCTACAAGGACGTGGCCACCGGAAGCGGTTCCACTGCATCTTTCATCGATCAGCGGATGCCTCCCAACGGAGCAGTGTTTTTAGATACTGCGGCCGCGGCTTCCGACCCGATTACAAGCGGATCCGCTCAATTGTACAGCTCGTCCAGCGGCACTACCGGCTTCGGTGTTTTCAGCTATCCGTCGCTGAATTGGCAGGCGCTGGTGCCAATCGACACCGTGCACGATAAGTCTTATGTAGTCGCCTTCGACAACACTGGTTCTCTGGCGACTGGGGTCGCCATAGCAAGCGTGGATCTGAGTCCGATCGATGTTTCCGTGGTCGTGCGCGACGATAACGGCGGCGTCCTGCAGACGGCGACGATCCCGCTCAGCGCCGGCGCGCACACATCTTTCCTGCTGAATCAGCAGTTCCCCGCTACGGCCGGCAGACGTGGAACTGTGCGATTTACTGCGCCTAGTTTTGGGAGCATACACGTCCTGGCGATCCGCACCAATGGTCCCGCACTAACCACTCTGCCGGTTCTTGCCGGCAGCAGCGACACTCCGGGCGGCTCGATCGCGCACGTGACGTATAACGGCGGCTTTACGAGCACCATCTTCCTGGTCAATACCGCCGCCACCTCGGCGGAATTCACTCTAAAGTTCTTCGATGAACACGGTGGAGCGTTGAACGTTCCGCTGTCACTCCCACAATCAGGTACAACGACCACAACGAGCGCCCTCACAAAGACGCTAGCCGCCGGCGGCTTGCTCGTTGTGAAAACACAGTCCAATAGCTCACTAGGAGCTTGCTGAAATAGCGTCCGGGAACACCACTGGCACTTCGTAGGGAGCACTGTTACCGGCAGAAGGAGGCGTCGCGAGGCGCCCCCCGCAGTCGGCAACCGGGCCTCTCAGTGGGCCCCGGAAGCGCCGCTCAACACACCGCGGCCCGGAGCTTTGGAATGCGCCACAAGTTGAAGGCCGCGGCAGTGAAGGTGAACAACCACCAGAGATTCTCGATGCCTC
>JAIQFE010000064.1 GCA_020073445.1 Terriglobia bacterium | reverse complement strand
GTGCGCGATTAGAGTGTGGAGCGCACAGCGCGCGGCGAGGCACCGCCATTAATGAGAATGATCCGGCCGCGCTGCGTTGTGCGCGATTAGAGTGTGGAGCGCACAGCGCGCGGCGAGGCACCGCCATTAATGAGAATGATCCGGCCGCGCTGCGTTGTGCGCGATTAAAAAATGAGAAGGGGAGCGTTGCCGCTCCCCTTCGTCACGTCGATCGTGGTTAACTCTAGAATCGTGACTTCTTGGTCCCCTTCGAATCGGGGACCTTCATTCTAGCGCAGTTGGATCACCAGCATCCGGCCATCGGAGTGGAACGTGGCGCCCGTGGCCGTGCGGGCTTCCTTCGACGGTTGCGACGGCGCGACGTACGTCAGGCTCGCCACCAGGCCGGTGTCGTCCAGGCTCTCCTTCACGAACTCGCGCTCCAGGTCGACGTCGGGGTCGATCTTGTGCGTCACCCCGTTATTGCGCTGGTCCCGGTCGAACCCGATATCGTGCGTCGCGGCGCCCACCCAGAGTTCCTGATCGTCAACCTTGAACGGCGCTTTCCAGAGGCGCAGATGATGTCTCTGCATCACGACGGCGATGGGCTCGGCGTGCGCCAGGCCGTAATCCTGCACCCGGCCGAATAAGGTCAGCTCACTCATCGGCAATTCCACGTAGGCTTCTTTGTTCAGGATCGACAGGAGCCCGTGGATAACCGCATCTTCCTTGGCCTTGTCCACCTTCACCCATCCGGCAGCCTCGAAGGCAGCGAGCACTTTCTTCTCATCGCCGACCACCACAAAGTTGGTGTTATCGCCGGCGTTCCCCTGGGCATCGACCACTCGCCGCGGGATCCGGTCGACGATTTCGACAGTCACTTTCGACGGCAGCGTGTCTTTCGGTGCGGTCGAAACCTCGGGGCCGCGCGAAGTAAATTCGATCTTGACGTGAAACGTGCCGTCGGGCGCATCGTTACCGGTCTTGTTGATTCCCAGGAACAACCGGCCCGCCCGGGGAGATGTCCAGCTCTTGTTCGAGCCCACCAGGAACGGCGTCGCCGTTTCGCTCGATCCGATGCGCCCGATCAGCGCGCCCTGGCCGGCTTCATTCACCGGATACGACTTCAGCAGATCGCGAAATCCTCGCGACGCGCCATCCGCGGTGACCTTGGAGGTTGTCTTGCCGTTGCGAACGCTCATTGTGCCGCTGGCGCTAATGGCCAGCACGTCGGACGGACGCACATCGAGCATGGTATCCACCCAGGAGTCCTTGCCGGCAATATCCAGTTCCGTCGCAGTGGTCTGCGCCGGTGTCTGGGCAAGTGCGCCGATGCCGATGAAAAATGCAATCCACCGCATAACGAGTATTGTAACCAGCTAAAATTGAGGCTTGCCCGTCTCACGTCCAGCGAACCCGAAGGTTAATCCAACCGGCGAAAGCATCGAGCCCGCCCCGAAACCGGAGCGCGTCGAACAAGAGCCGCAAGCTCCCCGAGTGTCGGCCATTCTGGTCGGATACAATCAGGCTCCGGCTCTGCGCCGCGCCGTACAAGCGTTGGAAAACTCGCGCGATCGCGACCGGCTGGAAATCCTGGTGGTGGATTGCGGCAGCGCCGACGAAAGCACCGAGCTCGATACCGATTTCCCCGCGATCAACATGCTCCGTTTGCCGCACCATCTGGGTGCCGCGCGAGCCATGAATATCGCCATCCGCACGGCCAAAGCAGAGCTGCTGTTCTTCGTTTCCCCGAATGTGGAAGTGGCGCCGGAAACCGTCACCGCGCTGGCCGATCGTCTGCAACCCGACCCGGAGGCTCCGGAGACCGATGTCGCCGCGGTATGTCCGCTCCTGGTCGACGCTGAAGGCAAGCCCGCGTCGCGTATCCATCCGATACCGACGCGCGCGGAGCTGCAAGCCGCCGCCCGTGGAGTCGAACTTCCCGCCGTGCCCTTGGATCTTGCTCAGGAGAGTATCGTTGTTGCGTATCCTGAGCTCGACGCCGTCCTGATCCGTAAGCATTTCGTGCGCAGCATGAATTATTTCGACCAGCGCTTCGGCCACTACTGGGCGGATGCGGACCTGGCGATGCAGATCAAGCGCGCGGGCAAAAAGATCCAGCTGTTCCCTGGCGTTCGCGCGACGTATCACCCGGCGCCTGATCCTGTGGCAAGTGATCCCTTGGCGCGTGCCGACCGCATCAGCGGCGCCGCAGCCCTAGTCGGAAAATATGAAGGCGGCATGGCTGGCTTCAGCTTCAAGCTGGGAGCAGTTCTGTCGGCCCTGGCCCGGTTTGACCTGGGAATGGTCGGCAAACTGACTGGCGGATCGAAGCTGGACGGGTCGCAAGCCGCGTAACCTACTACTTTTCAGGGGTTTACCCTAAGCCACTAACCTTTTGCCTACCTCTCGCCGATAGACCTGCAGGTTATGCCTATGCATCTCGATGCTTTGTTGTGGCTTTTTCTGCCGGTCTTCGTGGCCGGCGGCAGCGCCCTCCTGTCCTTCTACATCATGCAGGCCAAGATGGAAGTCGCCGTGTCGAAGGAGCGCGAAACGCTGGCCGAGGCTCAGGCGACCATCAGCTCCCAGAAGGTCATGATGGAAGAGCGGATTCGCGCCACCGAAGAAGCGGTGAAGCGTGCCGCTCTGGACGAATTCCTCAAGGATTTCCGGGTCGAGGAGCGCAGCTACGTGCGCGAATCCAAGTCCCTGGAAGAGGCAAAGCGCAGCATGATCATGCAGGAGCGGCTATTTTTCCGTAATATTCCGCTGTCCGACTGGGTGGAACACGAAATGGTGGTCGAGATCGGCACCGATCTGAAGCGGCTGCAAGAGCAGGTTTCGGTCTTCGGCGCGGCGTCTCTGCCCGCAGGTTCGCACGTCGGCCTGCCTACCGGCTTATCGACGGGACACTCCGCAGGGTTGCCCTCGAATGAAGGGCGCTTGCCCATCTCGAAACTCCTGGATAATACGGCCGGAGCCCGCCCGGCGCCGCCCAACAGGTCCAGTTCCCTGATTCCGGCGCACGCCGGCTTCGGAGCTCAGTAAAGAAAAAGGGGACAGGCTACTCTGTCCCCTCCAGCAAATTCTCGACGTCATCTGCCAGCGTGGGAGTGGACAGAGCTGCCTGTCCCCTTTTTCGACATGCTCTGAATGCCCGTGCCACGTAGTAACCCTTTTCCGCACAACTTTCGTCTGGACGGTATCATGGGCCTGATGGCAGGGCCTGCACTGGCCGCGCGGACCGAGACCGGACAACTCCGGGATATTAGCGCAGACTTCACGGCGTGGATGGCGTCCGAGCAGAGGCGCGTCTTCGCGCTGTGCCAGCGGCTACTACGCGACGCCGATGAGGCCGATTCCGCCACCCAGGATGTGTTTCTCAAGGCTTACAACGCTCTCCATAAGGAGGACGCCAAGGTTCTGGACGATCCGGCCCGCTGGGTCACCCGGATTGCGGTCAACACCTGCCTGGACCGGTTGCGCTCGCAAAGGTGGCGGTTCTGGCGGAAGCGTCCGTCCCAGCAGGATGAGCAGTTAATTCTGAGATTGGCATCGTCCTCGCGCCCGGAGGCGGAGGACCGGTATTTTGCCGCTCAGATTCAGGCGCGTTTGGAAACGGCGCTGGCGAAGCTTTCGCCGCGGCAGCGGGCCACGTTCACGTTGCGGCACTACGACGATTTGAGCCTGGAGGAAATCGGCAACCTCCTGGATCTGGATATTGGCACGGTCAAGGCGCACATGCATCGCGCGGTGGTCAAACTGCGTAATGAGCTGCGCGATTTGTACGGAGGACGGAGATGAATCGTCCACAGCAGCATCTACAAAAGCATCTAAGTGACGACGAACTGATCGGAATGCTGTACGGGCTCGGCAACATAGAGGACGCTGAAAGCCACTTGGCCGGCTGCTCCGAGTGCGACGAGCGCTGGAGTGCGATGCACAGGGCGCTGGGGATGGCTCGCTCCGCGTCGGCCAAGACCACGGAAATCAGCGCGCGAAGGCTGGCCGTTCAACGGCAACAGATTCTGGAACGACTCGAGCAGCCGCTGCCGGTTTCGCTCGGATGGCGATGGGTTCCCGTGGCCACCGCCGCTTCGCTCCTAGCCGCGGCCATGTTCCTGTATCAACGGCCGAGTGTTCCCCAATCGGCGCCGCCCGCGACTGCGGCCGTCAACGCCGAATCCGACGCGCAGTTGTTCACCGACGTATATTCGATGGAGCAGGACGTGGAGCCTAGGGCAGCCGCGCCCATCCGCGCTCTGTTCCAGGAAGCTTCGTTCGAAAAGGGACCCCAATGATCACCCGGCGCTGGACGTATCTGCTCGTGGCTCTGATGGTTCCTGTGGCGGTGAGCGCCCAGGGGCCGCGCGGTGGTTCTTTTCCGTGGTGGGACAGCCCCCTGGTCAGCGGTCTGGATCTTAGCGATGCGCAGCGCACCGAGATTCGTTCGGTGATTGGAGAGTATCGAGGCAGGATGCTAGAAGTCCGCGGCGCGGTGCAAAAAGCGGAAAGCGAGCTGGATCAGATCTTCAACGAAGAAACGGTGGATCAGCGCCGCGGTTCGGAAGCGATCCAGCGCCTTACCAAGGCCCGCGCGGACATGACCCAATCGGTTTCGGAGATGAGCCTGCGCATGCGCGCCGTGCTGACCGCACAACAATGGCAGGAATTGCAGCGCCGCCAGCGGGAACAGGGATCGCGTCTGGAAAATGCGGGCCGTGGCCCGGGACCGCCCAGGGGACCAGGACGCGGGCGCCGTCTGGCCAAGGGCGGCTCGAAGGATGGGTCGAAGGATTCGGCGCCGCGCACCGCCGACAACCAGCCCCAGCCTCCGCCGCCGGCCCTGAATCAATAACCGGAAATTGCGCGGATCGCCGGCACGTCCAGGATCCTGGATTCCGTGGGAGGATTCTCGACCGCCCAGAGTAGCGCGGACGCCATCTGATCGAGTGTGACCAGTCCCAGCCGCCGCGCGCCGTCGCGAGTGGCTGGAATCGCCTCAAGCAGTGCGTAGAGCGGCGCCATCGCGGCAGGCCATCGGTGTCCCGGGCCCAGAATGTACCAGGGACGCAGGATGGTCGTGGTCAATCCCAGAGTCTTGAGAATCGCTTCGCCTTCCTGGCGGACGCGGATGTACGCCTTCATCACCGGAGCGGGCTGAGCGACGCTGACGTAGACGAAGTGCCGGACGCCGGTCGCCTTCGCGACTTCGGCCGAGGCTCGCACGCTGACCAGATCGATGGCCCGGAAGGCTTGCTCCTTCCACGGCGCCGGATGGGCGACGCCGGTCAACTGGACGAAGGTGTCGGCCGCGGAGACCGCGGAGGCGAAGGTCGCGGGGTCCAGCGGGTTTCCGGGAACGACTTCCGCGCCGGCGGGAACCTTGTGTTCGCTGCCCGCGCGGGCGAGAACGCGGGGCCTATGCCCTCTGGCGATCAATTTTGCGACCAGCGCCCGACCGACGTAGCCGGTCCCGCCGCTCAGGAACACCTGCTGCATTTCCGTCCTTGCAAGATACTACGGAGGCAGGTGCGGCATCAGATGTGGTATCTCTGGAAGTATCCTCGTTGTATCGGCGGGGCGCGGTAGCCAAGTGGTAAGGCAGAGGTCTGCAAAACCTTTATTCGTCGGTTCGACTCCGATCCGCGCCTCCAACAATCCACAAGCCTCTCGAAACGAACAATTCCTTGTTCCGTTATTCTGATCCATGTGCCGCTCAAGGTCCGGGAGGTCATAAAAGAGTTGGAAAAAGCCGGGTGGCGCCAAGTTCGCACGAAAGGTGACCACCGGGTATTTAAGCATTCAGATGGCCGGATCACTGTCGTGTCGGGCCAACTGGGCGACGACGTCAGACCGGGTACATACAACGCCATTCTTCGACAGACTAGAATCAAGGAGGAGCCCGAATGACCAGGAAATACTCCCTTCTGATCGAAGGCGACGAATCCGGATACAGCGCACATGTCCCCGAATTGCCCGCCATCCTGGTGACCGGGAAATCCATCGAAGAAGTCACCAACCGCGCAACAGAAGCGATTCAACTGTACTGGGAAAGCATGCAGAGCGGCATGTCTCCCACGGCCTTTCGCAAAGAGATCGAAGTCGAACTCCCGGCTTGAACCTCAGCGCCTGGATTGACGGTGATCCTTGCGGCTACCGCAAGGCGGCCGTTTTCGCCCAGCTTCTCCATGCCGTTTCAAACCATCCAGTAGAATGAAGGCTACATGAAGCTCACCCACCAACGATGCGTGCCCACGCTGAGACTGCGGATGGCGTCATTGTGCGTTGCGGCCATCCTGGCTGGCGGCTCGACGCTTGTGATGAGGGCTGCTCCGCCCATTCCGGATCCTTGCAAGCTGATCACTCCGGCCGAGCTCGAGCAGATTGCGGGTCCCATGAAGGGAGCCCCCAAGGCGGGCGATATCGCGTCGGGGGATGTGTCCTGCGAGTACAAGCCCGCGAAGACGCCCAGCTGGATCAGCATCCGGCTGCACGATGGCGAACTCAGCTACTGGAAAAGCCGGAATGGCGGCAAGAATCCCGTGTCCGTGCCCGAATTCGGAAAGGACGCGTTCGTGAACCCCGATTCCGAGGGTTCCACGGACTTGTACGCCAAGAAGGGCAACTTTGTTTTACGGGTCAGCATGCCCAAGGGGCCTTCGGCGGTAGAGATGGTCAAGGCTATCGCTAAGAAGGCGCTCCCGCGCTTGTAGGATGAAACATAACTCTCGGCCCAAGATCTCCCAAGAGTGAGCCGTTTGAACATGGACTGCGGAAGGAGCAAAAACTCCGCGATGGGTGGGAAAGACACATGGTTGAGCGAGGAATCGATTCTGCAGTCGCTGGAAGAAGCTGTCAGCAGGATCAGGAAAAAGAATCTGACCGGCTCGCTCGACACCCTCATTTATCTCAACTTCGAGCGGCTTTTGCTTCCAGCCAAGGATTCCAGGACGCTGCTGGTGGTGGATCGAGGTCAAGTTTTCGGCTCCGAACGAGTGCGCGAAACCGCTGAGCAAATCCGGTTGTGTGAATCCGCGATCCGGGCCTCAGATGCGGAACGCGCTCTCGACGCGGCGAAGGCTGCACTCGTTCGCTGGCAGCGGACCTAAGCAGCTCCCGTCTTCAGTTTTTGGGTTCGTCGTTGGGCGAAGTGGAGCGTTTTTGCTGAAAGGGATTCATCCGTTTCAGAACCTTGACCACCGGATTGCGTGGCTTCACCTCGGCGGCCGCGTTCGCCGGAGTTGCGGTATCGGGCGCTTGCTGTTCCTTGGATTCGGGTTGCGCGGGGGATTCGGGTTCCGTGGGTTCGACCAGGGCGGCTCCGGATATCGGCTTACCGGGGATCGACGGCTGGCGAGTTTTCGCTTTCCTAGCAGTCTTGGTAGCGACACTGGGAGTCGCCGCCGCTTCACGCGGGGGAACCTCCGCATCGGGTGTCACGGCTGCCGGGGGCGCGGGCACGGCGAATGATTTCGCGCTTGGCGATTGAGCGTTGCCGGGCCGGGTGACCACTGCCGCCACCAAAATACCGATGAGAATCGCGAGTGTCGCGCACGCCGCGATTAAAACGGGCCGCCCGAGAGACCGGCGGGACCTCGGCGCGGATGCCGTGGCGGGCACCATGGAGGCGTTCTTGATCGCCTGGAGAAACGCATCCGCCGATTGGAAGCGCTCTTCCGGTCTCTTCGCCAGCGCGCGCAGAAGTATCGCAGACAACTCTTGGGATATTTGGGGATTCGCCGCGACTGGCGAAGGCGGCGCCTGTTCGATGTGGGCCTTCATGATGGTGAACGCATCATCGCCCTCAAACGGCTTTTTCCCCGCCAGCAGCTCATACAAGACCACTCCGCACGAATACACGTCCGTACGCGCATCCAGATCGCGTGCGCCGCGGATTTGTTCGGGCGACATGTAGTGTGCCGCTCCGACAGGGGCGCCTTCGCGGGTGAGGCGCAGGTCCGTGGCCGCCTTGGCCAGGCCAAAATCAATGATCTTTACAATCCCACCTTCGGTCAGGAAGATATTGCCCGGAGAAATATCACGGTGGACGATTCCGCGCGCATGAGCGTAACTAAGGGCATCAAGGACCTGGGCGATGACTCCGATAGCCCGTTCTTGCGAAACAGGCCCTTCGTCAAGTAGCCGCTGCAGGGATCGGCCCTCCAGGAGTTCGCAGACCAGGGCAAGGTCGTCATTCACCCAGAACGCCGTATGCACAAGCGCGATATTCGGATGGTTCAAGCTCGCCTGAAGCCGAATTTCACGCAAAAAACGCTCGATTTGTTCCGTCGCGTCGGAATTGCCGGCCGAGAGCACCTTCATCGCTTCGCGACGTCCGGTGATGGTGTGCTCTACCTTGTAGACCTGGCCGAACCCCCCTTTGCCAAGTTCTTGGAGGATCGCGTAGTCACCGAGGGATTGGCCGACCTGAAACATGGCGAGTTCCTGAATGTACTCTTTTACAGGCTAAGGAACGAACCTCAGGGCGACAATAAGACAAAAGTCCTAGGGTCTACACTGGAAAGCCCCAGATTCGAGCTAAGCTCGATCATGCCCAGGCCCAAACTCAAATCCAAACAAAGTGCGGGCATTCTTCTGTTCCGGCGAGTTGGGCGCAAGATCGAGGTGCTCCTTGCTCATCCCGGTGGTCCCTTCTGGAAGAACAAGGACGACGGAGCCTGGTCCATCCCCAAAGGCGAATATGGTGACGATGAAGAACCGCTCGCTGCAGCCAAACGCGAGTTTGCGGAAGAAACCGGACTGACTCTCTCAGGGGATTTCATCCCTCTCGGCGAGGTTCGCCAGCCGGGCGGCAAAATCGTAACGGCGTGGGCCCTGGAGGGGGACTTTGACCCCGCAAGCCTGCGCAGCAACACCTTCTCTCTTCCGTGGCCTCCAGGATCGGGAAAATTGCAGGAATTTCCGGAAATCGATCGCGCCGAATGGTTTCCCCTGGAGTTCGCGCGCCGGAAGATTCTAAACGCACAGGCGGAGGTCTTAGACCGCCTGGCCCAGTACTTGGCGGACGTGCGCTGAATCTGGCGCATCATGCATTTGCACCGCTATTAGGACAACCTGTACATTTAGGAAGGGTTCCTTGATGATGAAACAGTTTTACCGGTGCGCGCTTTGGGGTTCCGCCGCCCTGCTTGCCATGCTCCTGGGCGGCTGCCAACAACAAAAGCAGCTACGCAGCGATTTCTCCATGGGTGAACGCGTCCCCGTGGGACAGATGACCTACTCGGTGGTCGAGAGTACGTGGCGAACACAGCTAGGGGAATCGTTCAAGATCCGAACCCCTGAGCAGCGTTTTCTGCTCATTAGAGTTTCCGTTACCAACGGCACCGGCAAGGATGTCTCCATTCCTCTGTTGACACTGGAGGGACATGACGGGCAGACCTATCGCGAAATAGCCGATGGCGAAGGCGTGGATAACTGGTTCGGCCTGATCAGGACCCTCGGTCCCGGCCAGACGCAGCAGGGCAATGTCTTGTTCGACGTGCCGCTGACGTCCTACAAACTCCGGGTACCCGATATTAACGACACGGGGTTCGAAGGATACGCGTCGGTCCAGATTCCTCTGCGGATGGATCCGGACGTGCCGATTCAAGCCCCGATTAATCCAGACGTCCTAAAATAGTTGGTGTGGTTGCGCGTGGCTGGTCTATCGCTCTGACAGTGCTGTTTACGGCAGGGTTGCTGTCGGCGGCGTCTAAGCTTGCATTCGAGCGTCTGGCCTTGCACCAGTACGAGGATGGCCCGCTGCTGCCCCCGTCCCATGAATTCCTGCCCGGGGAGACGATCTGGTTCAGTGCCCGGATCGCGGGTTTCGAGAGCCAAATCGCCGGCGACAATCGCAACGTAAAGATATCGTGGCAGGTCGGGATCGTGGATCCGGACGGCGTGGCCGTGGAAGCCCCTAGAACCGGCCGGCTGGACGATTCGCTGCGAACCCAGGACAAAGACTGGGTCCCGAAATTCGTGGTTTCGTTTCTTCTGCCGTCGTTCATTCCGGGCGGAACCTATAAGATCCCCGTGACGGTGAAAGACGAACTGGCTGGCTCGGAGATCAGCAGCGATCTGGAACTGCACGTGCGCGCGGAGAGCATCGAGCCGGCGACGTCGTTCGTGATTCGGAACTTTCGTTTTCTGCGCAATGAGACCGACGCGGAGGCTCTGCGTCAGCCCGTGATTTACCGGCCGGGGAGCACGCTATGGGCCCGGTTCGAAATGGCGGGATACAAGTTCGAGGCGAATCATAAGTTCTCCGTGGATTACGGTCTGGCTGTGCTGAATGCCGATGGCAAGGAACTCTTCGCGCAGCCCGAGGCGGCCGCGGAATCGAAGGAATCGTTCTATCCGCAACTGCGCGTTCCCGGAGCATTGAGCCTGCACTTGGATCCCAACGTTCCGGCCGCGACCTACACTCTAGTGGTCACGGTGCGCGACAAGATCGGCGGCCAGACCGCCGAACAGCGCGAAACGTTTCGCGTCGAGTAGGTGGCGGGCACGCCCGCCCCTATACAAAATCCAAATCCACCGAGCCCACCGGACCGAAATCGGCCATGATGCGATCGCCGCGTTCGGCCATATAGACTTCGGTAGTCACGCCGGTGGTGACGAATTGGCCCGCCTTCAAGCCAAGGCCGCGAGCGCTCAAGCTGTTGACCAGCCATTCCAGGGCGTTCAGCGGATGACCTAGGACGTTGCGACCCGTGCCCTCGCGTGCCACTTTTCCGTTCACCGTCAGGCGCACGGCCTGCGTGGCCAAATCACTTGTTTGCCAAAGCGATTGCCAATCGGTCCCCGGGCGGCCTTTGACCCAGGCGGCGTTGCAGGCGTTGTCGGCGATCAGGGACGGCGCGCCGATCGTAGTCCAATCGTCGAACCGGCTGTCGACGATCTCGATCCCGGGAAGGACGCCTTTGACTGCGGTTGCGATCTCATCGCGCGAGCGCGGCGTTGAAATCGGCGGCAAATCGCGCGCCATCTCAAAAGCGAATTCGGCCTCCACCACGCGCATGAAGAACTTGCTCGCATCGACGCGGGCTGGACTTTCGAAAAAGAACGCCGATAGCAATCGTCCGCAGAAAGGCGCATCCACGTTCAGCTGGCGTTGCGCGGTGACGTTGGTGCAGGCGACCTTGTATCCGACCACGCTGCCGCCATAGTGGGCGAGCAGCTGGTCGATGAGGCCGTCCTGGACGACGTAGGCCTCGCCGGGAGTCTTGGGGCGGACGGCTGCGGGGAGTTCGGGCAGACGTTTGTGGCTGATTCTTGCCTGGGCGAGCAGTTTGGATGCTGAGGTCACCTGAATATGGTAACTATTGGCAACAAATCACTTGACTCACCATGCTAGAGGCCCTATAATTACAGCATGGAAGACGTTTTGAAGGTTCCCCCAACACTGGTTGAGGCGGTTCGATATTTTGCCGATCCTGATATCTGTGTCCGATTCGTTGCCGCCGTCCGCTGGCCCAACGGTCCAGTCTGCCCAGGCTGTCAGGGAGTGGAGCATTTCTACCTCAAGACTCGCCGCGTTTGGAAGTGCAAGTCTTGCGAAAAGCAGTTTTCGGTTAAGGTCGGCACAATCTTCGAGGATTCAGCTGTTGCCCTGGACAAGTGGCTAATCGCCTTCTGGATGCTGGTGAACTGCAAGAATGGCGTCAGTAGCTACGAGATCAAGCGGGACGTGAAAGTAACCCAGAGAACTGCGTGGTTCATGTTGCAACGCCTGCGCCTTGCAACGCAGACCAAGTCTTTCGAGAAGCTCTCTGGCGACGTGGAAGTAGACGAATCCTTCATTGGTGGCAAGGCGCGGAACATGCACGCCGATGTGAAGGCTCGTAAGATTCAAGGGCGACGCGGGCCGCAGGGCAAAGCGATTGTAGCCGCTGTTCTAGAGCGTGGCGGTCGAGTCCGCGCGACGGTAGTGGATCGTCGAAAGAAAAAGGATCTCCAGGCTATGGTTCGTGAACACGTCGAACCGAAGTCTGCTCTTTATTCTGATGCTCTGAAGTCCTATGATGGCCTGGGCGCGGACTATGCCCATCAGGTGGTAGATCACGCAGTAGAATACGTGAACGGCAACGTCCACACCAACGGTCTGGAGAATTTCTGGAGTCTGCTGAAGCGTGGCATTAACGGTACGTATGTGAATGTTGAGCCATATCACCTGTTTCGGTACGTGGATGAACAGGTGTACCGTTTCAACCATCGGAAAGAAACTGATGCAGAGCGCTTTGTGGGTGCGTTATCACAGATCGCTGGTCGTAGGCTAACCTGGGAGCAGTTGATGGCCTCATTCCCAGGAGGAGAACGGCAATGCCCGACCGCGTAGAGGCCGAAAGCCCAGAAGCGAAACGGTTCCTAACGGCGATGCGCGGCCTGCTCGCCGTCCCCAAAAGCGAAATCAGCAAGAAGATCGCCAGAAAGCGAAAAAAGCGGGTTAGACAAAAGACGGCCAAGACACAATGAACTGCGAAGAACTAAAGTCTTCGGTGCTTCAGTGGATGGGTCGAGAGATTGAGTGTCACTCGACCGGCGAGGAGAGCCTTGCCGCCGTGCTGCCGCTCTTAAAGCCGAACGGTGATGCGATTGAGGTAGGGATCGAACCGATTGGGAGTGGTAGATGGAAGCTGTCGGATCTTGGGGATACCTACGCCACGCTTTACCTTGCCGGTGTTGAGCTAAACGATGAATACGTGCGTGCGGAGGAGTTCCGCCAGATACTTTCCGCTCATCGTATCGGGGACGATCAGCATGAACTTTTTGTTGAGGCTTCATCGGATGAACTCGTAGAGAGAATGTTCGAGCTTGTCCATGCGGTCCAGACGGCCTTGGCGCTCCAGTTCACAGTCAAGCCCAAACAACTAGGCAGGGACTTCCCCAGCGTAGTTGCAAAGTTTCTCGCTGAACAACATGCTTCTTTTGAGATCCCGCCCGAACCCATCGAAGGCAAGAGTGGGAAATGGAAGTTCAATTTCGTTTTGAACCACGTGAGAGAAGAAACCCTAGTAAAGGCACTTAGCGCACCATCTAAGGCCAGGGCGATGCGATCCGCAGAAGAGAGTGTTTTTGAGATCAACGATGTAAAGGCTGTGCGCGACTCCGGTGCGGTAGTGATCGCTGATGACGAAGGGCCGCGACAAGCTTTCTGGCATCCAAGCGTGTTGCGGATTTTCGAAGAATATAAGGTGCCAGTCTATTCTTTTATTGCCAACCAACTGGAATTGACGAAGCTCGCACAGAGCTACACAAACATAAAATCCTGATACGTTCCACTGCGCAATTCGATGTTGCTTTCCTTCAGAAAATCTATCAGCGCTTGGTTCGCGTCGGCTTCCGAAATTGGCGGATCGGGTTTGTAGGCGTATCGTTCAATCTTTGACGATGAGAACTTGTGCTTGTGTGGCCCCCTGATCCAACCTTCACCCGGATTCTTGTGCTTCGTGGCCATATCGTAGGTTCGTACGCAGTGCCCCATGTATTTCAACGCGAATCCCCAGCGCGTGATTCCGTGCCTGCCTATCTTGTCCCAGTAGCCTGAAAGATCCAAGCCAGTCCCATCCTGGGTCAGAACCTTTGCCTGAAAGATGAAAACGCCTTCGCCGTTCCCTGAACGCCAACGAATCCGGGAGGCGACATACTTTGGGGCTGTGTGTAATTGCTCGCACAACTGGACTGTGAATTCGCCGGAAGCCATAGACCTATATCGGTTGGTCTATGGTATCGCATTTGGTGAGTCAAGTGATTTGTTGCCTAACTATTGGCCGGCGAGTCGCGCCCGAAACGACCCGTAGGATGGGTTTTCCCATTACGGAACGGCGAAGTATTTCGTTTTGAACGTCATTCGGGTTAGGCATCGTGATACGATTTCGCAAATGAGATGTATTATTGCAGTGAGTTTCGGAATAATATCGGCCGTAATGACGACGCCTAAGGCGATCGGAGCGACGCTGAACGCCGGCGACGTCCTCGAAGTCCGTTTCACCACTACGGGGCCCATCTGCCCATCCGGGCCATGCGACGCCTTGGAGCTGTCTCTGAATGAGAGCGGGGCATTTTTCGACGCCAATGTCACCCTTGGTCATAGGACTCGCGCTTGATCCGGGCGTCTTGTTAGTAGGAGGAACCGGTCTACAGGTAAATTCCGTCACGATTATTCCTGCTCCCGAGCCCTGGACCTTGGCGCTTTTGGGTATTGGTCTCGGAAGCTTCCTGGTAGGAGCCCGACTCAGACAAAGACCGGCTTAATCCGACCAGGAGTTCGGCGGAATTGGTTCCCTGAATATGGTAACTACTGCCAGTAGTTCCGATCCAGGCTGCGATACTGCACCGCCTCAGCCAGGTGCTTGGCGGTAACGTGATCCGAGCCGTCCAGATCGGCAATCGTCCGGGCGACTTTGAGAATCCGGTCGTGCGCGCGGGCCGAGAGACCCATCCGCCGCACGGCCATTTCCAATGTGCGCTCGCCGGCGTCGTCGAGCGCGCAGATTTTCCGGATCTGGCGAACGGGAATCTGGGAGTTGTAGTATCCGCGGCCGCGTTGTAGGGCGCGGACGCGCTCCACCCGCGCGCGCATATCGGCCGACGTGGCCCCCGTCGGCTGGCCGCGCAACTCCTGATACGCCACCGCGGGGACTTCGATGTGCAGATCGATGCGGTCGAGCAGCGGGCCGCTGATCTTGCCCAAGTAGCGCTGGATGACGCCACCAGTGCAACGGCATTCGCGCGTGGGATCGGAGAAATGCCCGCAGGGGCATGGATTCATCGCGGCGATCAGCATGAAATTCGACGGAAAGGAGAGGGTCATCTGCGCGCGCGCCAGCGTGACGCTGCCCTCTTCGAGGGGCTGGCGTAGCTGCTCCAGCACGTTGCGCGGAAACTCCGGCAGCTCGTCGAGAAACAGGACGCCGTTGTGCGCCAGGCTCACCTCGCCCGGGCGCGGCATGCCTGATCCCCCTCCGATGAGTCCCGCGTCGGAGACCGAGTGATGCGGCGCGCGAAAGGGTCGTTCCGCCAGCAGTCCGACGCCCTTGGGCAGCAATCCCGCCACGCTGTGGATCTGCGTGGTCTCGAGCGCCTCGGAATACGTCAGCGGCGGCAGGATCCCCGGCAGACGTTTGGCGAGCATGGTCTTGCCCGACCCGGGCGGACCCACCAGCAACACGTTGTGGCCGCCCGCCGAGGCGACTTCGAGAGCCCGCTTGGAAGTGGTCTGGCCGCGCACGTCGCCGAAATCGAGTACCGATGCGTTCGGGAGCTGCGTGGTGTGGATGTCGCGGACGTGCGGCGTGAACTGCTCGGGATTGTTCAGGAACGCGACCACTTCACTTAAATGCCGCATGCCGAACACGCGCAGATCGTCGGCCACAGCGGCCTCGGACGCGTTGTCGGCGGGCACCAAGAGGTTGGTGATCTTCTGCCGCCGGGCACAGGCCGCGATCGAAAGCGCTCCGCGCACCGGCCGGATCGCGCCGTCGAGCGACAACTCCCCGACAAACAGATGCTCATCACTGGGTCCTACGGTTCCCATCGCCCCCAGAATTCCCAGCGCCATCGGCAGATCGAACCCGGCGCCTTCTTTCCGGACATTGGCTGGAGCCAGGTTGATGGTGACACTCTTGTTGGGATATCCGAAGCCGGAATTGAGCAGCGCCGATTTAATCCGCTCGCGGCTCTCCCGGACCGCCGTATCCGGCATCCCCACGGTGATGAAATTGCCGCTCGTCCCGGGATACATGTCCACTTCGACGTCTACGAGATAAGCGTCGATTCCATACACTGCGGCCGATCGGGTCCGGAACAGGGCCATGCCATATAAGTGGCCTCAGCAGGATGTTTCTCGCACTGTGTTTAGATGAATAGGTGCCGCCCCTGCGGCCAAGGAGACCAAGTTGAAAGGTATTGTTCTCGCCGGAGGAACCGGAAGCCGTCTGTTCCCTCTGACCAAGATCACCAACAAACATCTGCTCCCGATCTACGACAAGCCCATGATCTTTTACCCGATCCAGGCTCTGGTAGACGCCGGGATCCGCGATATCCTGCTGGTGACCGGCGGGCGCAACTCGGGCGACTTCCTGCGTTTGCTCGCCAATGGCAAGGAATTCGGGCTGGCTCACCTGAATTACACCTATCAGGAAGGCGAGGGCGGCATCGCCGATGCGCTGGCCTTGGCCGAACACTTCGCCGATGGTGAGAAGATCTGCGTGATCCTCGGCGATAACATCATCCAGGGGTCGATCAAGGACGCCGTCCAGGCATTCGAAAAGCAGGAACGCGGCGCGCGCATTCTGCTCAAGGAAGTCCCCGATGCGGAGCGATTCGGCGTGGCGGAACTGTCGGGCGACCGCATCCTCGGCATTGAGGAGAAACCGGCGCACCCGAAATCCCCGTATGCCGTGATCGGGATCTATCTGTACGACGGTACGGTGTTCGAGAAAGTGCGCAAGCTGGTGCCCAGCCGCCGCAATGAGCTCGAGATTACCGACGTCAACAACGCTTACATCAAAGAAGGCACCATGAGCTATTCCTTCCTGGACGGCTGGTGGACCGACGCCGGAACCTTCGAATCCCTGCTGCGCGCGGCGAATTTAGTTGCGGAGACCAGATCTTCCGGACCGAGTGAGGATTCTCAGGCAGTCGAGTCGGCTACGATCGCACCCCAGTGAAATCCCGCGCCAAACGCGGAAAACACGATCGGTCCGGGCTCTGGATTCGTTTCAGCCCACTCGGACGCGGCGATCAGCATCGATGCGGATGAAGTGTTCCCGTAGCGCTGCACGTTGGCAAACATCTTCTCCGGGGCTACTCCGAGAGACTTGGCAACGCGCGTCAGCAGATTGAGATTTGCCTGGTGCAGCAGGAAAACGGCAACCTGCTGAGCGGAAATATTCTGGCGTTCCAGTACCTCTGTGATCGATGCGGGAATTTTGCGGGCTGCCTGCAGGATCACGGTCAGCCCATTCATCCGCAGGGGTCCCGTCCCGTCGAATGCCAGAGCCTCGCGAGAGTGACCGTCGGTGTGAAGTACGGCGTCCAGCAATCGCCACCGGCCGGGGCGCGCGGATACCAGCGCCGCTCCGGCGCCATCGCCGAACAGAATGGCGGTATTCGGATCGTTTTCGATTAAGGCTGACATCTTCTCCGCCGCGACCACCAGCACGTCGCCTTGGGTCTCGGCCAGCCGCATCGCCAGGGCCAGACCAAACAAGCTCCCTGCACTAGCGATGGGAAGGTCGATGGCGGGCGTGGAATCGAGTCCCAAGCGCGCTGCCACCTCCGCGGCGGGACCAGGAAACCCGCGAGAACCGCTGCCGCTGGCGACCATCAGCATGCCCAGCGCGTTTGCCCCGATGCCCGCCTTGCGGAGGCAGTCTTCGGCGGCCGCCACTCCCATATCGGCGACCGTTTCTTCCGGCCTCGCCCAGCGGCGTTCCTGGATTCCCGAAACGCTTTCGATCCACTCGCTGGTCTTTCCGACGCGCTCGGCCAGTTCCGCGTTCGCGACCACCCGCTCGGGCAGATGCGCTCCGAAGCTGCGCAGATAGGCGGCCATTACGTGCTACCCAATGTGTCCTGCGAGATACTCGTCCATCCTGGCGATGGAGTCAAACTTCCGGGGGTTCAGATCCGAATCCGGAACCTTAATGGCGAATTCCTTCTCGATGGCGCTCACCAGATCGGGCAGGGCGAAGGAATCGAGCAGCCCGCTCTCGAAGAGGGATTCCTGTTCATCCTCCGGCGCCGGCTTCCCGGCGACCCCCTGTACTAGTATCCGGAGGCGCTGGCGGCGGGTCGAATCAGGCGGCATAGGACTATCGTGCCATAGCCGCTCCCAATTCGGCTGCAATACAATGGGCTTTGCCTCAGCTTTCTATCGTGGTCCCAGCCTATAACGAGGCTGCCCGGCTCCCCCTGACTCTGCCCAAGATGGCGGAGTTCTGCGAGCGCCATGGATCTGTCGAGATTCTGATCGTGGATGACGGATCGAAGGACTCGACGGCGGCCGTGGTCCGGGAGTTCGCGGCCCAGCATCCGTTTGCCCGTTTGCTCCAGAATCCCGGCAACCGCGGCAAGGGATATTCGGTGCGGCACGGAATGCAGGAGGCCCAGGGCGATTGGATCCTTTCGACGGACGCCGATCTGTCCAGTCCTCTGGAGGAAGTGACCAAACTGCTCTGCGCGGTGCAGAAGGAAAAGGCGGCCGCCGCGATCGGATCGCGCGCGCTGGACCGCTCCTTGGTCGGGGTCCATCAGGCGGCCCTGCGCGAGGTGAGCGGACGTGTGTTTAACGTGGTGATGCGCATCGCCACGGGGCTCCCGTTTCGCGACACCCAGTGCGGATTCAAGCTGTTCCGCAACGATGCGGCCCGGGTCATCTTTCCCCGCCAGCAGCTGGACGGATTTGGCTTCGACGTCGAAGATTTGCTAATCGCCCGCATCCCGAACGAGATCGTCGCCGAAGCGATGGAGCGTGCCATGATGGTCCTTGGTCCTTTCTCGGATAGCCCTGCGCTCTACACGCAGATGGAGCCGCCTAGCCGAACATGCGGTGAAGATCGGTCTTCAAACCGCCGATGTCCTGCCACACGTCGCCTTGCCGCTCGAGGCGCTCGAACACGTTCCACATCCGGAAGTCCAACGGATGCGCGTTGGCGAGCTCTTCCCAAGTGAGCGGCATCGATACCGGCGATCCCGGCAAAGCTCGCGGCGAGTAGGCGACGTTCAATGTCTTGCTGCGAACATTCATGTTGCTGTCGATGAAGATCTTGCCGGTGCGCTTCGGGATGTTCCATTCCATGGTGATTACGTCCGGGTGCTCCCGCAGCAGATGCCGCCCTATAGTCTCGCAGATTTGCCGTGCGGCGGCAAAAGTCAGGTTGCGCACGACCGGAACGAAGATATGCAGGCCGGTCTTGCCGGAAGTCTTCACCATGGGATGCTCCAGGCCCAGCAGGCCGAGCAGCTCTCTTAGCCAGAACGCGACCTCCTTGGCTTTCTCGAATGCCAGCGCGTTCAGCTCGGGCTCGGCGCCGGGCGCCTCCTTGCCGGAATAGATGTACGGATCGAGATCGAACACGACGTAGTCCGGATAGCTCAAGACCGAGTTGTCGATGTTGTCGGCGCTGTCGGCAAATTCCGTACTGAACGATTGCGCATCCGGATAGAGGCTGCCGCGGGAGTGCCAGACGTGGTATTCGAGCGTGCCCATCTGGCCCAGCCAGAGCAGGGTCGGGAGGTTGTTGCAAAGCAGGTACTCGCCGTTCTCCTGCCGGCTCTCGGAGTAGACCGTGATCGTCTCCACGAACTCTTGCAGCTTGTGCTCCCAGTGCTTCTGGAAGAACTGGTGCTTGGCGATCCCGTCCGGGAACCGGATCATGGTCAGCGGGCGATCGGCCAGATGCGGCAGCATGTAGGGCGAAATGCGCGCCAGGTAGATCAGGAGATCGCGTTTGCTCACGGCGGGCTGCTGGAGCTTCGCCTGCTTCGGCCAAAGCACCTTGTCGAGGTGGGTCAGGCGTAATTGCGCGGCTCCGACATCGAGGGTCATGCTGTCCCCGCCGCGCCGGAGCTGCTCGACAACCTGGGCAATCTGGTCGGGCGCACGGCGAGCGCTCGCGCCCGCTCCGCCATGCGCCACGTGCACGACCTGAGGCACGGACGCCTCGTTCTGCGGAATGTCATCCCTCAGTCGGACGAATACCGGCGCTCGGAGCGAGCCGTCCTCGGTCCACGCGTCGAATCGCACCTCCGCCACCAGCTCCGGCTTCACCCACACGACTGGAACCTCGATGTCGGGCTTGACGGCAAATGGATGGCGCTTATTCTCCAGAGGCTTCAGGCGAGCGGCCACGGCATTCAGCGACTGGGCGTCGAAGCCGCTGCCGACCCGCGCGGTCGGTACGATCCGCCCCGCCGCATCGCGATAACCGAGCACCAGCGCTCCGAACGTGTTCGCACGCTCGCCGTTGCCGGCGGTATAACCGCAGACGAGAAATTCCCCGGTTTGAGTGGGCTTCACCTTGAGCCACGCGGGAGAGCGCACGCCGGCCTCGTAGCGGCTATCGCGTTTCTTCGCGACGATGCCCTCCAAGCCGGTCTCCAGTGCCGCTGCATAGAACGCCTCGCCGTCGGCGTCGGTCGCGGGGAGGATCTGCAGATGGGTCGAGGGGACGATGCATTGAGCGAGGTAACGTTTGCGGGAACGGTAGTCGGCCCCCCGCAGGTTCATCCCGCACACATGTAGCACGTCGAAGACGTACAGCACGCAGGGAGTCGTACGCTTCGCGGCGGCAATGTCGACGCTACGTTGCAGCTGGCCGCGGATTTGCAGCGCATTGAAGGATGGCCTCCCGGTCGAGTCGTGTGCGACGATCTCGCCGTCCAGCACCAGGTCGTCCAAGACCTGGTCCTGCAGGGCTTCGACGATCTCCGGGAACTGCCCGCTCTGGTCCAGCCCGCGTCGCGACAGCAGGCGGACCTTGCCGTCGCGCCGAAAAGCGAGACACCGGTAGC
>JAIQFE010000063.1 GCA_020073445.1 Terriglobia bacterium | reverse complement strand
GAAGCGTTGGCGGACGGGCGATCAGATCGAGCGATGGGTTGGCTCAGGGTTGCTCGTCGCCGAGCGGCAGTTCCGCAGGGTGATCGGTCATCGCCAGATTCCGTTGTTGCTGTCCTCGATGGCTAACGCCGTTTCCAAGAAACCGATTGCGAAAGGAGCCGCCGTCGCGTAGCCTATGAGGATCGAGAGTCGCTAACTTTCAACGGAGTTCCGGGCAATCTCGTTTCGGCGTCAGCGGTAGTGCACTGAATGGCTGGGCAGTCGGAGATCCTCTGAACTATCAGAGATGGCTGTCTCTCGTGCCCGACGCGTCGACTGCTTTTGTTGATCCATTCGTTGCCTCCAAGACGTTGGTTATGAACGGCAATCTCATCGAGCGCCGGACAGGTCGAATGTTAGCCTTCGATCCGCGCGGCATCACACTTCGAGCTGAGGAATATCTTAAATCATTCGGCTTCGCGGACCGCGGCTTGGCGGCCGCTCAGTACGAGTACTGTGTTCGTAGTGTTGGGACGGCACAAGTCTCTCCGTTATTGCCGTTATCGCCCGCGCTGTCAACGGTGAACCCTTGTGATGATGGGGTCGCCGATGCGGAGTCACCGCCAGACTACTACCTAAGATTGAGAACAGAGGTGGCTCGGATGATGATCGGCTGCGGGAACGATTTCGATAGTCACTTTCATGTTGTTGGAACCGCAGGACAATGTGGAGTGGTCCAATCGCCGGAGGCGCTCACTCGCGCGGCGGACAAAATCGAATTAAGTAAGTACGTGATTCGCAATGTTGCCGCTCAATATGGGCAACGGGCAACATTCAGACCTAATGTCGAATCCATGAACTGCGTTAACGGGATGCACGTTCGTTTATCGCTGTTCAAGCAAGATCGTTCTCTCTTCGCAGGTGACATGTATGGTAGCTTGAGCCAGTTATCTCTTCACTACATCGGTGGACTTTTGCGGCACGCTCGTTCACTCGCCGCGATCGTTGCTCCAACAGCCTCATCGTATCGGCGCCTAGTTGCAGGATATCAGGCACCTGTAAATATCTCCTATTCGCAACGGGAACGATCAAGCGTCGTCGGAGTTCCTTTTTTCTGCTCCTCGCCTAAAATGGAATGGCTGGAATTCCGACCTCCTGATCTTTCCGCAAATCCCTACCTCGCCCTTGCCGCTATCATGATGGCCGGATTGGATGGGATAGCGAATGAGATCGATCCAGGCGCGGCGATGGATGAGGACATCTACGGGTTGTCGAAGGAGGAAATAATATCACCACCAGCGATGCCAACTAGCCTGGAGGAGGCCTTGGCGGAACTAGAGAAAGACCATCTATTCCTTTTGGAGGGCGATGTATTTACTGAGGAAGTCCTCGAATCGTATGTTTCGTACAAGCGTCGCAGCCTGCCGAATGATTTATGATTGTGTCGATAGATCTGCTGGTTTCTTTGTCCCCCATTATCGCGGCGTAGTTCCTTGACGACAGTTGTGACGACAATATTGCTGCGAATGGCATTGCAGCGAGGCGCACTGGGCTCGCCACTTCGACGGGAATGAATAACTTACGCCACCGTGCGCGCTCATTCGCACCCGTCCTCCCAATTCGTAATCAGCCGATGCCGCCTATCGCCTACACAGGATGTCGAGACCCGCGGTTTCGGTTTCGCGCCGTCCCTGCTCAAGGGACTTCGATGGCCGGCACCGCTAACCTACTGAAACCGTGATGCTTCCCGGCGATACACCCCAAAAGTATTCTGCGGCGTGATAGAGTGAGCATCTTCATGCCTAGTACGCGCGCCCTGTGGGAAGCCGCCGGTAGAGAGTCCGCACAGGTCGATTACTTGTTTCATCGCATGTTCGCCATGATCCGGCTGCTTTTAAAATCCAGCAACCGCGGAGGGTAGTCACACGTGTAAAGATTTAATTCAAACATTCTGATACAGTTTTGTTGTGGACTTCGAGCACGATGAGATCGGCATTTGGTCCGAGGTCAAGCTCGCCATCATCAAGAAGTATGCCGCGGCCTACACCACGATCATGGAGGCCCAGCGCCGGGACCGCTTTCCTCGAATGCGGTGGCTATATATCGACGGTTACGCCGGTTCCGGTCACCACATGTCGAAAACCCGGAAGGAGCTGGTCGAGGGAAGTCCGCTCATTGCCCTCAACACCAACCCACCCTTCCACGAGTATCACTTCATCGACTCTGACACGGGAAAAGCCGCCGAACTGCGCAAAGAAGCCGGCGACCGTAAAGACGTGTTCATCTATGAGGAAGATTGCAACGACGTTCTCCTGACCAAGGTGTTCCCCCGCGCCGACTACGGCCAGTACAAGCGGGCGCTCTGTCTCCTGGATCCCTACAACATCAACCTGACATGGGACGTGATCGAAGCGGCCGGGAAAGCCCAGTCCATCGAAATTTTCGTGAACTTCATGATTATGGATATCAACCGCAATGCCTTGCGCCGCAACCCGGACAAGTCGATCAAAACCAAGGTTGACCAAATGACGCGGCTCTGGGGCGACGATTCATGGCTGGATGCCGGGTACGACCAAGTGCAAACGCTGTTTGAGGAAACGGTCCCTATAAAGGTGTCCAATGAGCGTTTTGCGGAGGCGTTTAGACAACGGTTGATCAAGAAGGCCGGGTTCAAATGTGTTCCCAAGCCCATGCCGATGAAAACTGCGAAGGGAGCCGTGATCTACTACCTCTATTTCGCTTCCCAAAAAGACTCGGGCATGGGTATAGTCAACGACATCTTCAACCAGTACAGAATGAAGCAAGGGCTCTAATATGGCGGAACATTCTTCAATCGAGTGGACGGATGCGACCTGGAATCCGGTTCGCGGCTGCACGAAGATCAGCCCCGGTTGCAAGCACTGCTACGCCGAGCGATTTGCGGAGCGGTTTCGCGGGGTGAAGGGGCATCCGTTCGAACAGGGCTTCGATCTCCGGCTGGTGCCAACAAAACTAGAAGAACCCCTCCGGTGGAAAAAGCCGCAGCGGATCTTCGTCAATTCGATGAGCGACCTTTTCCATGACGACGTTCCCTTCGAATACATCCAACAAGTTTTCGGTGTGATGAACCGGGCGAATTGGCACCAGTACCAAATCCTCACGAAGCGGGCGGACCGCATCGAGGAATTGAGCCCAAAGCTCGCCTGGGCACCGCACATCTGGATGGGAGTCAGCGTCGAGAATAAGGATTACCTCTGGAGGATCGACCATCTTCGCCGAACCAAGGCGCGTGTCAAATTCCTCTCGATCGAGCCTCTCCTCGGTCCCATCGGCAAAATCAATCTTCGCGGCATCGATTGGGTCATCGTCGGCGGAGAATCTGGTCCCGGTGCCCGCGCCATGGTCGAAGATTGGGTCAAAGACATTCGCAACCAGTGCCTTAGGGCCAACGTGGCGTTCTTTTTTAAGCAGTGGGGAGGCGTTCAGAAGAAAAAAGCCGGACGCACGCTGGAAGGCCGGACATGGGACGAAATGCCCGAACTCGTCACGCTGTAAAATCGGGGAATGACCGTAGCCGGACTCCGCGAAGCCCTTGCCGGATTCCCAAGCTGAACGTTGGGGCTTGAACCCCATTCGCACGTTCACAGAACACCAATTCGAATAGCGGCATACCAAAGTTACCTGCAGCGCCCCTCCTGACCGGAAGTCCCCAAAAACTCGCCTACTAGAAGTGGGTGATCTCATGGAAACATTTGAGCCTCTTTTGAAGACAGCGCAGGCTGCCGCACTGCTTGGCGTCCATCCAAAAACTCTGCAGCGGATGGCGCGGAATGGTGAAGTGCCGGGCCATCGAATCGGCGATCTGTGGAGATTTCGCGCAAGTGATCTGGACCGATGGGTGCGCGGTGAGGTATCCTCTCAGTCGCCACTCGTGCCGCAGAACTAAACGAAAAGGAGAACTCGTTTGTTTAAGCGGACACGTCGTTTTCAATATGGAGTACTGTCGAAAAAATCGAGGAGTAAGGGAGACGCGCAATGGGAGCTTAGATACTTTGATGCAAACGGTAAACGCAGGGCTGTGATGGTAGGTTCTGTGAAGCAGTATCCAACAGAGACTACAGTTAGGAAATCGGCGACGGTGCAGGCTTTGTTGCTGAGTGCCAACGCACAGAATCCTTGCACAACGGCTACTTTGTTTGGTGCAGTGGTGGGCCGGTATGAGCTGTACGAGTTGCCGGAACGTTACAGCACTCGCAGGAGCTACCAAAGCTACTTGGACAACCACATCAAACCCCGGTGGCAGAGTGTGCCTCTCGCGGAAATCAAACCTGTAGCTGTCGAGGACTGGGCAAACGGTCTGAAGCTCGCGGGAAAATCGAAGGCGCACGTCAGAGGCCTGATGCACGTGTTATTTGAGTGCGCATGCAGATGGGAGCTTGTGGAACGGAATCCGATATCGTTGGTTCGTTTGAAGGGATCGACGAAGAGGTTAAAAAGACCGGTGGTGTTGGAACCTGCCGAATTTAGGGCACTGGTTTCCAATCTTGCCGAGCCGTTCCGAACCATGACGCTAGTCGCGGGGTGCCTAGGCTTGCGGGTGTCTGAGATCGTAGGATTGCAGTGGCGAGATTTCGATTTTACGAATCGAACTCTGCTTATCCAACGTGGGGTTGTACACGGTCGTATTGGGGCCGTTAAGACTTCAACGTCGCATGCTGCCGTTCCAATCGATCCGTCATTGCTCGAAGTTCTCTGGGAGCATCGGAAGCGGTGTTATCCGACTGAAGAGCAATGGCTATTCGCGAACCCTCGGACTGAACGACCTTTCCATCAGGAGCAGATCGTCAAGACGCACCTTACTAAGGCATCTGCGGCTGCGGGGATCAAGGTCAAGGTTGGATGGCACACCTTTCGCCATTCGTACCGCAGTTGGCTGGACCAAGCAGGAGCATCGCTAGGTATCCAGCGGGAATTGATGAGACACGCCTCTATCACAACCACGATGGACACCTATGGTCGCGCGATGGATGAAGGAAAGCGGGCAGCCAACAGCAATGTTGTTCAGTTGATCATGAAGCACAAGCAGGAAGCCGCCGACCAGCAGAAGGCGAGCTAAGTGGAGTTAACTGGAGTTTTTCCGGTATGTTGCGTAAAAGTTTGACGAGCGTAAGTCCATCCGCTACCATAGTGTTGCGGGGTGGAGCAGTCTGGTAGCTCGTTGGGCTCATAACCCAAAGGTCGTAGGTTCAAATCCTACCCCCGCAACCATCACAAAGTCGCTCCCGCCAAAGAAGTCCCATTCACCCTCGGCCATATACCGCAACTTGCCGTCGGCTCCTGCCTCCGGGGTCATGCGGATCTCGGTTGTGTGCTTGGCCAGTTCGGTGCGCGCCAGAGCGGTGTCCGTGTTCAGTAGTCCGACTAGGTTCGCTAATCGAGTCCTAACGAACTCGTGAATATTCCCTGGGTGCTGCTCAACGCCGCCGCGGGCGGCTCCCTGCAGTCTGTGCGTGATTTGGTGGAATTCTCCCTCTCGCTCTGCGATGGCCTCTAAGAGGAAGCTGGAATGGCCGGTGTGGGCAATTGCCGCGGTCAGGCGTGTCAGTTCCTGCTCGATCTCCTGTTTTCGGGCCTGCATTCCAACAATCTCGTTCGGCACTCCCGCCTGGCGTTCCCGGATCCGGCGAGTGAACTCCCGGATGGTGTAATCGATTACGTCCTCCGTTAACACATTGGCCTGCAGCTCACGGAAAAAGTTCCGCTCGATCGCGTCCTGGCGTATCCTGAGGCCATTAGTGCACGCACCCCGGTTGAAGTTCTCGGAACAGCCATAATCCTTCTTGGTTGTCAGCCGACCTTTCCCGCCGACGATTACCAGGTTCGCTCCGCAAAGCCCGCACTTGAGGAACCCGGTTAGAAGGTAGGGGCTGGAGCTTGCTTTGTTAAGTCCGGCGCCCCCATGCTTGTAAATTTCCTTTAAGAGTTGCTGGCGATCATGGACACGCTGCCAGAGATCCGCACTGACAATGCGGAGTTCGGGATGCTCCCGAATTAGCCACTCGTTCTGCGGCCTTTCGCGGGGGACACGTTTGTTGGTGCCCGGCCGTTTCACGAAATGGGTTCGGTTCCAGATCAGCTTTCCGATATAGATCTCGTTCCGGAGCATCGCCCGAACGGCTGTCGGGCACCACGTTGCCCGCTTTTTTCCTTTTCGGGGGCGCGGTGGCGGAACCTGCCCGGCATTGAGCTTCTTGGCTATCGCCTTTAGAGACATCCCGCTTGCCGACCATTCAAAGATCCACACGACAATTACAGCTTCCGCCTCATCGATTACAAGGCGCACGCCATCGGGCCCGGATTCGCTCCGATAGCCAAAGCAGCGGCCGCCTGTGTGAAATCCGGCAAGGGCGCGGCCCTCGAGCCCGCGGTGGGTCTTCTTCTTGAGTTCCTTGATGTACATCGAGTCAAACAAACCTTGGACGGTCAACAGAACGTCCGCCTGATCATTCACGGTGTCAATGCCCTGGGAGACAGAAACGAACCGAATCTCGGCGAACCGGAGCAGGTCGATGATGTGGCTTTGATCGGCTTGCCGACGGGAAAGGCGGCTCGTGTCATCCACCAATAAGATGTCGAACGGGCGCGGGCGCTGCTGGACAGCTGCAAGAAGCCGTTGGAGGGCTGGCCGGTCGGCGCCGGTACCGGAAAGCTCCGCGTCGGCGTATGCGTATTCTTTAAGGATGGACCAACGCTGCTGTTCCGCGTATTCGCGGCACTTCCGCTCCTGATCTCCAATCGATTGCGGACTCTGCAAATCCGAAGAGTAACGAGCGTAGGTGGCGCAACGCATAGTCATTGTCGTTCGGCCGTCAAAGTGCGTGTTCTTCAAGCACGGCCCAACCCCGCTGTTCTGCATGATCCCGACAATTCCGGACCTGATCCGTAATCGAAGGCGGATTCTGTAAATCCGAAGAGTAGCGGGCGTAGATGGCGCAACAGAGAGTCATTGTCGTTTGGTCAATTCTATCAGTCGCCAGAGGTCCTTGCTCTTTCATATTTGGACCTTTCTTCTATGAGAGCTGGAAGAATAACGTTGTCAATCCAAGCCTTCAGCGTCGGGTCGATATGCACACGTGGACCGGATGCCCGGTAAGGACGAACGCAACTCCCTTTTCTATTCTTCGGGCTCGGCTTTGGCGGCCTTCGACCTGACTGGGCCTGCTTATCCCGTCCTGTTGAAGAGACACTATCGCTAGCTGCCCCCGCTTGGCGTAGCGATAACTTCTTTCTGACCTTAGCCACGCAGCTTTCTCCCGCGGGCTACGTTGCGTTTTGGTTGAGTACTTGAATTCCTTTCTACGTCAAATGCCTTTTGCGGACTAGTGTGGACTCCCAGCAGATGACCAATTTGTCTATGAAATTTAGCTAGAGTCAGGTAGAGAGCGTCAAGCCTGTCTGCGAGCTCTTGAGGTGTTCGAAAGCGCGTGACGCGATTCATGCTGCACTATGTTGTACAGCCGCACCGATATCAGGTCAACGAATACGGAATTCTACGTTCTCGACGTTCACGAACGAATTAATCAGCGATTCTAACGTTCATGACTATTCAATCTAGCTCTGCTATGGCTCATGGCGGCCAATGGATTCCGAGGCGAGCTAGTCGGCGATGCTCGGTGGCGATTCGTTGCAAGGCCTGTAGCATGCCGCGGATGGCACTTTCGGGATTTGTCTTATAACGGTCGGGTATGAACCGCTGCGCCAGCTCTTTTCCTGTGATCGCTTCCTTGCGCGCCGCTGCCTCTTGGCGTTCCCTGAAGGCGTCCAGGTACTCCTTCTTTATCGTTGGGATTTTCGGCGCCCGCTTTCTCGACCAAGCGCTGAGTAGGTCGATCGTGCGATCCCTAGAGATCTGGTTCTTTGGAGTGTGCCGGCCAGATATGTCGAGGATGGCTTCTTCGGTGCGAACGCGCAGAGTCGCGAGCTGTTCGTCCGTTAGCGGATTGAGTTTACGCCCCCAGGCGGCGAAGGCTGTTGGCGTGTGCCGAAATTGTTCACGGATCTCCTTCTTTGGCGTGCGCGTTAAGAAGTCCAACAGTTCGCTCCAATACTGTACTTCGCCTTTCAGTCCTTGAATGCGTTGACTGATGGCTCGCCGGGTACTGTTCCGGAGTAAGGCTTGGACGTAATGCTCTCCGAGTGTGCGAAAAGTATTTTCGACTTCATCGGGTCTAACCCATCGTTTGCGCGCCATTTTGCTCTTCTCCTCGTTTCTCTCGAAGAATTACATCACCTCCCTTCTCAGGCAAGGGGGGTACCGCTTGTTTCAGGGTGCGATCGATAGTTCGGGCCGCGTGCGGACGGCTAGAGCGAGAGACAGTGCGACAGGCATCAGTCGGCCGTTAGCCAGAACAAGCTGAGATCACGCCAAACACGCTTGGACCGCAAAGGTTTCCACCGAGGAGAACCAGCCCTCTCTGGACTCGAATTGGAGGGTTTCGTGTGCTCCTGGATTCGCGCCGTGCGTTTCTCTTGCTTGCGCGAGTGCTCACGTCTGTCCAGTGCCGGATTGGGACACGGATTCCATACTGATAGCGATCACGGTAGCGGTCGGCTGTGGCCGCTAACGGGAATCGAAAGCGTTGTATACCGTGGCGGCCGATGTCGCCCTGGCTCAAATGGTTGATTCTGCTTCCGTCGTGTTCCTTCGCTGTTAGCCTGTGACATCACGTGAGTGCACCGGATGACATCGGGATGACATACGCCCACCTCTGATGGTCTGGGACTGAGACCCACAAACGGGCGGTTCGCCAGAGTAATCTCGATGTCGGATAATCGCAGGACGCAACCCGACTTACGGGTACTAATCGAACGGCGGCGCAACTTCTGCACGGTTTGCCGACGCGGTCAGGCGAACATGCCACTGGATGCCGGATCAAGATCCAAATCTCTGCGCGGGAAGATCCTTTAGACTGGAACAAGTCAGCTCTACCTATTCCATGAAGAGACCCGCATGGCTCCAGACGCTGCTACTGAGCGGTCTGGCCATTGGCTTGCCAAAATTCGCGGAAGCCGCGCAGGGCCATGAAAACCCGCTAATGGCGGCGGCGATTGCGGGCGCGGTCGCCGTGGAGGTTCTCGGACACTTTCTTATTCACGTTGCTCACGGCCAGCGCGAAGAGGCCGAGCGCCGCGAGCAAGCCACGCGCAACCACCAAGTCAGACGCGGCATGGCTGGCGCGCTGCGGCGCGCCCTGAGCAAGGTTCCGAAACCGAAGGACGATCTCTACAAGGCGCTGAGCAGAACTTGGGATGAGGCACTCAAGCTGGCAGAGGAAAACGACGATGCGTTGGAGCGCTTTTTCCCCGCCGAACAATTTGCCGAATCGCACTGGAGTGCCACGAACCCCTACAGTCCAAATCCGGAGCAGGATTCCCAGGCGCTGGAGGCTGTCCTGCGCGAGTGGTTGGTCCGTGATGCGGATCTTCATAGTCGCTGGGCCAAGTCTGAGGCTCTGGAGTTCGCACGCCTAGCATTACCCATCTACCAGCAGGAATTTACAGCCGATCTCGTCGAACCGGATGGGTTGCTGAGTCAGGCGTTTATGGTGAAAGGGATTAACGAGATTCGTGCGTTTACTCTTCAGGCACTACCACTGCTGAGGCAAATCGCCAGGAAACAGGGCGATCACCATGCCGAGGTGATGCATGTGCTGCGTGATGTCCTCGACCCCAACCTTCAAAGGGTCTTCGATGAATTCGCTGAGGTGAAAGCCTCCCTCGCGAACCCCCGCGGCGCCTCGATCAAGGAACATCTCATCAATCTTCCGAACACCAATAAAAAGATCCTCGCCCGTAAGCACGAGGCCCAGGTATTGCTCGACGCGTTAAGACCGGAGATTCAGATCGCCAATCTCCCTATGGTTAACCCTGTTCTCATCGGCCGCGACGATGTCCTCGATCAGTTGGATCGTGCATGGAAAGAAGCGAGTACGCGAATCTGTTCTATCGTCGCATTCGGAGGAGTAGGAAAGACTGCCCTGGCCCTTAATTGGTGGCACAAACGCGGTGCTCCTGGTGCCTGCCGGATTCTGGGATGGTCATCGTATTCCCAAGGTGCCAGCGAAGCTAGTCACGCCTCTGCCGATCTCTTTCTTCACTTCGCGCTTACCGAATGGTTTAAGATAGCTGATCCGCCAAACGATTCCTGGCGTCGCGGCGAGTATCTTGCGCATTTGATTCGTGAGGAGCCTACACTCCTGATCCTTGATGGCCTGGAGCCTCTTCAATATCCGCCGGGATCGCAAGGCGGATGCTTCCGCGATCGGGGCATGGTGGCGCTCCTTAAAAATCTTGCGGCACACAATCCAGGTCTGTGCATCTGCACAAGTCGGCTGCCTTTGACCGACCTCCTAGATTACCGCGATTACGGGGTGGCGGAAATTGATCTCGGGAATCTGACGCCTGCGGACGGTGCGAGTCTCTTAGCTACGCTTGGCGTAAAAGGCACCGATTCGGAACTGCTGGACGCCTCAATCGACTTTGGGAATCACGCCCTAGCGCTCACGCTGCTCGCCAGTCTTATCAAGCGTTGGGGAGGCGATGTGAAACGGCGCGACATGATCCCGTCCTTATTCGATGCGAGGGAGGGCGGCCATGCGAGGCGAGTCATGTGCGGATACGAAAGGATGTTCCAGGGCCAAGCCGCATTGGAGGTCTTGCACCTTCTAGGGCTTTTTGACCGCCCCGCCGATCCGGCTGCACTCGCCGCACTCCAAACATTCCCGTACGCCGAATGGGTGAAGCTACTTGAAAATCTAGCGGAGGCTCGACTGATTCAATATGAAAACCCCGACGGCGCGATTGATTGCCATCCATTAGTACGCGAGCACTTCGCAGAAGCTTTCAAGGCCGTCGACCCGGACCGCTTTCGGCGGTCTCACTCGGTCCTCTATGAGCACTATTCGAAATTGGCGCCGTACAGGCCGACAGAGCGAGAGTCAGTGGAACCGCTCCTTCACGCTGTCTATCACGGTTGTCAGGCTGATCGCAAACAGGAGACATGGGACAAAATCTATGTAGACCGGCTGCTGCAAGGCGAAGAGTATTACATAACGCAGAAGTTGGGTGAGGTTGGGATGAGCCTATCGTTGCTCGCTCAGTTCTTCGACCAGCCATGGACGAGTGTTGGCCGCGGTTTGGACCTACGGACCGCGATGTGGGTATATGCTGAGGCGGGATTTACCCTCCACAAGCTCCGCCGCCTGGCCGATTCTCTTCAGCCCGTCACGGCCGCGCTGAATGGGTACGTCGGCCTGGAGGATTGGGAAAACGCCGCCTTATGTGCAAACAATTTGAGCGAATTGCATCTCACACTCGGAAACGTGGAGCGAGCAGTTACAACAGCCGAATTGGCAGTTGACTACGCGGATCGAAGCGGGGTGACGCTCTGCCGAATGGGCTGTCGAGGAACCTTTGCCAATGCGCTTCACCAACTGGGGCTGTTCGATAAAGCCCTGGGCGAGTTTGAGGAGGCTGAACGAATACAGGCTGCCGCAGAGCCCGATCGACCATTTCTGTATGGACAACCCTTGTTTCAGTATTGCGATTTGCTGCTGCATTATGATCTCCGCGATGATGTGGTCTTCCGTATTCGTAGGGCGATGCCGTGGTCTACGAGGCTCTACTTCCAGGCCCTCGATAATCTCGCTCTTGGGCGGGCGGCTGAAATAGGAAGCAATGAATCGGGTGACTATCTAGATCGAGCGGTCGATGGATTAATTCGAGCTGAGCACCTCGATCAACTGCCACTAGCCCTATTAGCGCGGGCCGCTCATCACCGAATCCGTGGCGCAACCGACGAGGCGTTTGAAGATCTCGAGGAAGTATGCCGACTTTCCAAAAGACCAGGCATGAATCTTCACCTAGCAGATTATTGTCTTGAGCGAGCGCGGCTCGCCATAGCACGAAGGCAATTCGAAGAGGCGCGCACACATTACAAGCACGCCAAAGAGTTAGGTAAATTGGTCGGATATGGTCGACGGCACTCAGATCTCGCCGCAGTGGCACTGCAATTGAATTGAGACGCCGTCCGTTTCGGCCGCCAGTTTCTTGGCTCGAAGAGGTCTGCGGTACTGCCTCAAAGATCGTGCGCTGGTGCTAGAGTGCCTCAGCAATGGGCGCGTCGTCAAGATCGTCGCTTTGGATTTTGAGTCGCAAAGACCGCCTTCCGGCCGCGCACTCGGCCCCTCGATCAGATCGCCACACTCAACTACTCGTACGATCATGCTGCTCTGACTGCAATTCTGACGCGGCATGGCGAGGTTCCCCTAGCACGTCCCGCGCATGAAATTACTCGTAGGCAATGACATCGTCAAGCCCTCCCACCACAGGGTCGTTAAGGTCAATCTTGGCTTTAGCCAGGTTTTCCTCGACCCTCTCAAACGCATCTTCATTGTCGACTCGGCATGCTTTACTGAAATCACGGAGCGTCTCTAACAGAATCATGCTTCCGACTTCTAGGGCGATGCCGATGTGGGCCATTGTGGGGGCTGGTTGTACATCGAGACTTCTGCCGTGGATCATCATGCCCAGGCCCATAGGGTCAAGGTTTTGCAGTGCAGAAGCATATCCGTAAAACAGCGAATACATATCCGCCAGGCCGGCGCGCTTGGCCATTTCGGGCATCGGATGTCTGCACCACCGGTCGCGCACTTTGCCGTTCCAACCCCGAAATCGTTTCCGGACTTTCGCGAACTCCCTCTCGACAGTAGATATCTTCGACTCGGGAAACGACGCATATTGATCAGGATGTTTCGATCTGTAGAACTGCTGGCGCCTCCATCGCGAGACAGCGTCGAAATCAAGGTAGTCCCGTAATTCCGCGGGATGCTTAACCAAATACTTGATGGTAATCTGCGACTCAAACATGGCACGAACAAGCTTGACCGCGTCCACTCCGTGCCCGTTTTCGCAAAGCAGAACAACTGCCGAATTCGAATTCGTCAGCGAAGCTGCAAAGTACCGGAGTGTCTGTTGGAACGGATCCTGTGGAGCGGTAGTTAGCAGCGACTCCGCGATTCCGGCCAGACTTGCTGCCGCCGAAAACAGATCAGAATATTCTCTTCTAACCCGCTTTTGAAAACTCGCCATAATGTCGGCCTCCACGAGGGCATCGGCTATCCGATGGATCCGGTTCTCGGGATCTCGCGGCCTTTCGTATTGAGACGATCGTTCCTCTGCAGCTACTCTTAGCTCATCCGCCTTTTGTCGATACGCCTCCGAGAGTTCCGGGCGTCCCGAAGTCTCATAGAGATGCCCGATATTGTTGTACGCCGCCCAGAGTTCAAGAGGATTGTCACTAGAATCGATAATTTGTTCGAAGATCTGCAGAGCCTCCGTATGTCGGTCGAGATGGGCAAGTGTGAGACCAAGATTGCCCAATGCGGGGATGTCGCCCGGATCATAAGCTAGGCAGATACGGAACTGGGTTGCGGCCTCCGGATAACGCTCAAGGCCGAGAAATGCATTGCCCAAGTACTTGTAAGCGCGAGCGCTCCGGGGCCTCTTTTTCAGAATGAACTCAATGTGAGGTATCACCTCATCGAACTCGCGTCGCGACAGGAGGGTCTCGACCGCAGCGAAAGTGGAGAGAATGCGCGGATATTTCGTGGACTGATCGAGGTTGTCGCCACTAATGTTTAAGTTCGAATCGGCAAACGCGGCGGCCAATTCCTCACTGGTCTCCGGCAGGCCGTGCCTAAGAACAGTTCGAAGCCATTCCTTGATGCGGTCTGTTGAAACGATGAATCCTAGCTTTCCTGCCGCAGCGGCAACAATAAAGGTCGGGATGCCAAGAAACGTATTCAAGTCGTCGAGAGCGGCTCCACCAGAATTGCCTGGATTGATCTCAGCATCGGTTTTGATGTTCCCACTTTCGTCGAAACCGCTCACGATTCCGCGCGTCACGGTGATGGTGTCTCCACCAAGCGGCGGGTAGCCAAGTACTCGAACACGGCTCTCCATCCATGATTCGTCTATGGGAGGTGCGCCAAGGAGATCAATAAACTGGCAGGGTGGTGTGTCTAAGATTCTGATAACGGCAAGATCATAACTCTCGTTGCGGATTACTAATTCGGCCGGTCTTGCCTCAGAAGCAGGGCGATTGAGTGTCTCTACGGTTTCGACCACAATGTCGCCGAATGCTGTTCCGAAATCGGCGTCTTCGATGACGTGATTGTTTGTAATTACGAGCCCCGAAGGGCTGATGATAACGCCCGACCCCAGACTGGTGCCGCCACCCAGACTGGAGGTATTCGTCAGCCGCACGACAGCCTTATAGATATCAGGGATCATTACCGAAGATGGCGCGCGCAGTGTTGATGGGCCGCAGATCGGCCGACGAGTAGTATAACACCACGGTTTTACGGGAAGAACGTTGAGATAGAAAAAGATACGCTAGGTCGATTTCGCTATTCGCGCGTGAGGGTATGCTTTGAAACCGGTCATGTTGACCTATCGGACCACGAAGGTGATGGCTCCCCTTTTAAGCGGGCACTGCACCAGGCATCTCGCACGGCACTGGATGTTGTGAACTATCTCATCGATGTGTACCGATTCACGACCGGTGAGTTTCACGTTGAAAGGCTGACCGACGCCGTACTCACACTCATATACTTTGCCGATCACAACACCGGGTTTGAGGGTGCTGCGATTAAGGGAGGCATTCGATCCGCGGTCATAAATCGATCAGCCCGCGAAATCGACAGGATTGCCGCGATGCTCGCCAAAGGACTGAAACCGGACCGGCACGATCTTCTGCTTCTGAGTGCTCGCTCCAGCTTGCATCACGGTAACTTGTTGATCGCCATTATTCTGGCGTATCAAGGACTCGAAATCCTCGTCGAAGCCAAGCTAAGAAATGGCTATCAGAGGTTGGGCCACGCCGACCCAGCCATAAACCAAAAATTGAAGGACAATCACCGCCTGTCGGAGCGGCTCACCAACCTAAGTAGAGAGGTGACCGGGCAGTCTGTAG
>JAIQFE010000101.1 GCA_020073445.1 Terriglobia bacterium | reverse complement strand
CGCTTTTTAGCCGCAGGGAGCACTTCGGCCAGGATATCCAGGTCGGCGTGGTCGGGCGCACGAGTGTCCTTGAGAGCCGTGTTCTTGTAGTACTGGGGATGAGGGATGGCGAAATTCCCACCGTGAAAATTGAGATCGTACTCCTGCTTGCCGTGATCGGGCAGCGGTTGGCCCGGAATCTGTCTTCCCGCGATACCGCGACCATAGGTGAATACCGCAAGAAACAGCGTATTCACGCAAGCACGTTCCTGAAGCACATCAAGGACTTTCTCGGTACCTTCATCCACAAACGAAACCGCTCCGACCTGGATGCCGATCATTTTGGAGGAGACAGCAGTATGTCCTGAAGTTGGCATGGCCAAGGCGGCGCCGGCCCCAGCAGCGATCTTCAGGAATTCGCGGCGATTCACGTCCAATCTCAACGGATTACTCCTATTGTCTCGGTAGCAGTCGATGTCTACGTTTCAGGATTTTGACTCGCGGTGAGCCTTCAAGATTCAGTTCTCCCACCGGCACTCCGTCATTCGTGCCCGCAGCAATCGCGGGACTGTCAGTTGCTGGGGTCGAAGTGCGCCGTGTAAAGCAGGTGACATTCCGACAAGTCCTACGCCTCTACACCAACGGCTGATCAGGGTTGTAATTGTGGCGCAGCGTCAATGAGCCATCCGAATTGACCTTCTGCCGGCACGCCCATCGGACCGGATAACGCACGCCCTTAACTTCGAGCTCAGCTTTCAGCCGCAGACCCTCCCATTGGACGCCTGTAGGCAGCATCAGCATCGCTTGATGAACGCCCGTCGGTTTCGGATACCCCGGGTCGATGCAGCCTGATACGTTGATCTTGTTGTCCTCACTCAGCACGCTCAGGCGAAGCACTCCAGGAACAGGCGTGATTCCATCGTTTGCGAGTCCGATCACCAGACCAGTAACTCCGTCCCGCATGAAGGTCCAGATAAACGACGGGCGGATGCGGTAGCCGATCTGGCGGGCCATCTCGTCGATTGGCCCGGGGAACTTATCGTAGTAGCTCAAGATGCTGCCGGCGGACTGATTGTGCCAACTCCAAAGCGATAGATAGTTGACGCCGACATCGGCTGCGTGGGAAATGATTTGCTCGTTGTAAGTAATTCCGTCTTCGTCGGTGCGAAGTTCCTGCGGATCGCCGGTGGTGAAACCAACCTCACAGATCGCAGCGGCCCAGGGTGGACGGTAGCTCAGCGCCTCGATCTGAGTGTTCTCAATGAAGATCGTATCGGTACGCAGCCAGTTGCCAGTACGGATCGTGCGATCAAGCAGGTCGGAGTTGCCGACGGAACTGAAGTCGGGCTGCGTGTTCGTGGCCAGCGGGACTTTGGTCCAGTGTTCGAGCTGCATCTCGAACATTGCCGCCCAGGTCTGTTCCGCAACCAACTGGCTTGGGAAGGGATTGCCCTCGAATGGCCACGTATGCCCTTCACCCCAAAAACCGTACATCATCGTGTCCACGAACTCGACCAGTGGATGACCGTTGAGTTCGGCGGCAAGCAGCCCATTCAACTCGCGAAACGCAGCTTGATACGCCGGGTGATCGTAACGCGGCACGCGGTTATCTTTCCGGTAGCGCATTTCCGCGGGGTTGCCCTTCCACTCACCTTTGAGCTTTACGTAGGGAACCTTGTTGAGGAGAAAATCCGGGACACCAGGATCCGGAAAGTCGGGATTCTCCAGCATGACTCGGAAACCGATTCGCTTGTCGTAGCGGCGAGCCAGATCGAACGTGATCTTCCACCAGTCCGGGAAGTCGAGGCGGCCAGGCTGTTTCTGGACATCGCGCCAGTTGGGGCGGATGTAGATCTTCTGCGCGAAGGGTAGCTTGATCAGATCTTCGAGCGTTCGTTCCAGCGTTTGACCGGGGACATGAAGTGGTCCGGTGTCGTCGGAGACATAGACGATGAGGCCCATGCCGTAATTGCTGATGATGTCCTTGGATGGCGAAGTGATCATCGTGACATCGCTGTCGGGAACAACCGCACCGGGACCATACTGTGGGAACGGGCCCTGATAAAGCCGGTCGGGAACCGGAAGCCCCGATCCCCAATCGTATTTGTCCCAGTTGTGTTCAGGCATGGAGGCGTTGGCACTGGCCTTGTACAGACCGACTGTGAGTCCTGTTGCGGTGGCGGACTTCAAGAAGCTGCGTCGATCCACTAGCGCTCCTGCAAGGGCGAAGTTCGGCAACTAGCGCGCGATACCGGAGATAGTACATCAGAGTCGAAATAACACGAAAGTGTAAGAAATAATTCGTAAGAATTGGCTGGTGGACGGTGAGGCTGAAATCGGCATTTCGGGCGATGACGAGCAACTTGCCCGCTGACAATAGCTGAGATTCCTCCCGGGCGACGGGCAATACAGAAGTTGGCTGCGTTTTCAGGATTCGTACCGACAAACGGGCTTCTGTCTAGGAATTAGGAATGAAGCCATTCCGGAATGGTCGCCACTCGGAAGCTATCTGAGCGACTACCTGGCTGTGCAGTCTCGGCTTGTTCGATCGGAATCCCTGAAACAACCCACAGAAACAAATCTCAGATCACTCGCCAACAGTCAGCCGGTCGATAGTTTATGACGATATTTGGAGTCTGAAAGGAGGCTACTGTAGTGCACCCCTGTAGAACTGGACGCGGAAGTTAGTTAGGCTTGGGGCCTCCGCCAGGAGGCGAGAATGTCAAGAAAGCCGAGAGTCCAGAGAACCCCGGAAGAGAAGTGGCAGATTGTGTTGGAAGGTTTGAAGAGCGGGAACGTGGCCGAGACGTGCCGCAAGTATGAGATCGCTCCGAATCTCTATTACCGGTGGAAGGACGAAGTGGAAGCCGGAGC
>JAIQFE010000100.1 GCA_020073445.1 Terriglobia bacterium | reverse complement strand
CTCCGCGACAATCCGCGCCTTCTGGTCCACCGACCAACGGCGGCGACGGCCCGGTCCCGTCAGAACCTCGATACGTCGAAAGGTACCCTTCGCGTCGTCGTTAGCGTCAAACATAAGGATAGCTCGAAGCCCGTTGCCTCAGCCAAAGGAGCCACATCCGGGGAGCGGATTAAACAAGGGCGTCGGAGCTCCGCTTACGGTTCAGGCCGCCATCGACACCAAGCCCTGGCACGAGATTTGGAGCATGAATTCCGGCACATCGTCACCCCGAACTGGGCGGATTTGAGTTCGCAGGAACGTGAGACGCTCAGGTCGGCGGATGCAGCGCTGGAGAAGTTGCTGCAACCACCGGGGCGGCCGGGACTTTCCGAAGACACTGCTTCGTTATGCTACCGGCCTGGAAGAGAAGCTGCGTGCCGGTATCCGATATCTGATCCTGGTCGATCATAAAGTCGTGTTCATTGGTCCGGTCGGGGTCGGCAAGTCGACCGTCATCAACACCTTGTTCGGCTTGACGCTACCGCCCAGAAAGGGTCGCGACGGCAGCGCCAAGCTGGCCGGCGGTCTGTTGCCGACCGGCTCAGGACGCATCACGGCATTTGAATACCGAATCACCTGGGGTCCCAAGACCATCATCCTCTTTGAGCCCGAAGCAGAGGCGGTCATCCGCAACGACGTGCGCGGCCTGTGTGAATATTGGCTCGCCGAAGCTCGGGGGGCCGAGAAGCCGCCGCGCGCCCTCCCGGAGGAACTGGAGCGCGTCTACCGCAACATGGCCGGACTTGGCGAAAGCTGCGACGAGGACCCTGTAAAGGCGCTCATCTCTCCGGAGATCGTCGAGCCCAATGACTCCGCCGCCTGCGGCAAATTAATCTTGGCAGGCTTCCAGGGGTCTCGCTGCCCAAGGGAGTCACGCTTGTGATGAAGAACCCGCGATTGAAGAGCGGCGGGTACAATCTCACGGTTGTCGACACGCGGGGCATAGACGAGAACGTCAGCCGGGAGGACTTGGCCCTGGTCCAGGCTGACCCCTATGCACTTTGCGTTCTTTGCTCAAGCTTCAAGGACGCTCCCACGCGTAGCATTGTCAGCGAGATAGAGCGCGCAAACAGTCGGCGCTACGAGACGCTGGAGAAGAAGCGGTTTTCGTTGCTCGTGCTGCCGCAGCGCGACGAGGCCACGCAGTTGCCCACCAACGAGGACGACGACCTCATCGATGAGGAGGAAGGCTATCGCCGTCGCCAAGTAGAGAAAGCCCTGGGTGCCTCCGCCGAGCACATCGAGGTGTAGCTGTTCAATGCCGGCGGCGCGGACAGTGCCGACGAGATACTGGCTTCCTTCGGCGCCCGTATCCGTGAGATTCGTGAGATCGCTCGCCGCGATTTGGCTGACGCATGCGCCAGCGTCGATCTCCTGATCACCCAACAGGCCGAAGTCCAGTTCGCCGAGTGTCAGAGACAGGTCCGAACGAAGTTCGAATTTTTCCTGAAGGAACACACCAGGCTCGACGAACCCATGACTCCCATCCACATGCGCATGGTGGATGAGCTGATGCGGTGCCATGCATCGTCCATCTACTCTGCCACCCGGTACGCGGAACAAGGACGGACGATCAATTTCTATCACATTTTCAACATGCAGGTTCGTGAGAGCGCCGATGAGGCGGCAACGCCAGCAGTGAGTGGGCTGAAGACATTGCTGAAGGAACTGCGTGAGGCTTGGGATCCAAAGCGCCCTGATACGAAGCAGTCCCGCACCTATGTTGCCGACCTGATCAGCACGATAGACCGCAAGCTCAAGGAATTCGTCGAGCGCGCCGAAACGGTAGGCGAAACCACCTTCCGTCCTGTGTTCGAGGAAGATGATGAGTTGTGGCGCGATTGCCTGAAGCAGCGAGGTCAGGGTAGCGGGTATCGTGATCGGGTCAGCAAAGTGATCAACGACTGGTTCCACGCCCACCGCGACGTGCCGAGGAAGGTAGATAGGGAGGTTCAGAAGGCCTGGAGCTCGACCTTGCTCGCATGGGCAAACGAGATCGCCGGCAACTAACCCGGGCGAGGATTCCCAGATGACGATGGCAACTTCCTTCCGACAACACAGAATACGTCGGGCGATCGTCATCCGGCTCCCGCGGCAGTGTGTGATCTACGCGCTGCTTGACCCGCGTGAGCCGAAGCACATCCGTTATGTCGGGCATGCCTTTGACACGCGGCGGCGTCTTCAGCAGCACATCCGAAGCGGGGCGCTCCCAGCGAGCCGGAGCACGCGAAAAGGCCGCTGGATAGCAGCTATTTTGTCAGACCATGTGCGCCCGCAGCTTATCGTACTCGAAAGCGATGTGCACCCGGACCGAGTGCTGAACCGAGAGGATCATTGGATAAGGCGCTTGCTACGTACCGGCCATAACTTAACGAACACGCAGCCTCAAGGCAGCCGACCGGGTTCCATCGTCAGTTGCCAGTCATTTCACTTAGAACGGTTCGAACGAGCACAAGGCCAACCGACCGAGAGTTCAAATACCACGTCTGCCTCTCCTTTGCCGGAGAAGACAGGCCGTATGTGAAAGAAGTCGCCGACGGCCTGCGAAGTAGAGGAATTCTTGTATACCTCGACTCTGCGGAAATCCGGAAAAACCCCTTGCCAACCGGGCCTGAGGCGATTCTGCTTCATGCATGATCCGCCCTGGCTTCCTGGACAGCGAATCCCGCCGCGACCTGATCGAGCTGGCCCGCGACGGTTCCGCCGCGCACCGGCTGGCCCGTCGCGCCAACGCGCTGGTGCTGCTGGACAAAGGAATGAGCTGTCAGTCAATCGCCGAAGTGCTGCTTCTCGACGGCGACACGATCCGAACCTGGTCCCAACTGTA
>JAIQFE010000004.1 GCA_020073445.1 Terriglobia bacterium | reverse complement strand
CGTTGTCGGTGAGGGTAATTGTCGCCTTGCGCGTGTGGGGTTTGGCTTCCGTGCCAATCTCCAACTCGCCGTGCACCATGACCCACTCGGTGGTCAGTTCCAGATCTTTGTTGTCCGCGAAGCTCAGTTTGCCGTTGATCGTCAAACTGCGCAGCGCCGGCGGCGTGACATCGAGGACAACGTTCATGTCCTTCTCAATGGTGACAACGGCGTCTTTGCCCGGGACCTTTTTGTCAGGCCAGGTGGCTGCATCGGACCAGCGCTTTGCACTGGCTGGCGTAGAAGCTTTTTGCTGGGCCTTAACGACGGTGTATCCGCCGAGAACTAAAAAGGCTGGAACGAGCAACGAAAGGAACAAGAGAGAGCGTTTTCGCATCGTTAAACCTCCGTGATTGAGAAATCGATTCCCATGTTTGCGAAACAACGAATCGAGTGATTGTCTAAGGCCGAGCTTATACCATCCAACAACTGAAGACCTGACGACGGTACTTCCATATTAGTTACTTTCTCCTGCGAGATTTCCGGCTGATGGGCTCTAGCCCCTCTGGATCTGGGCACAGCGGTTCGGACGCCAGAGCATCCAACGCGCCGCGTGCTTATTCCTTCCAGCCTTCCGGCGGGTTACTGCCGCTCGCGATCTGGCGGGTCTTGTAGAGCCACTGGCCATTCACCTTGACCCACGTGGCGTACTCCTTTCCCTGAGTCGTCATCTTCATCGGATCGCCCAACTTCTCCTGCCGATACTCGGTGAAAATGACCTGCGAGGTAGCCGTGTCGCCGTGCACGATGATTAGCGGATTCTCGATCGCCACGTTGAAAGCGGTCCTCTCGCGCGGGGGCGCCGGGGCGACAGCAGGCGCCGCTCCAGCCGCAGGGGCCGCGCCAGCTGGAGGCGCCGCGGGGGCACGGTTGTATGCCTGCTTGATGCCTTCCTTGCCCTTGTAGTGCCTCGTGCCGAGAATCAACTCGCCGTCCTCGGCATAAAAGCTCTCTTCGCTCTGCCGGTCCACTTTGCCGAAGTTGTAGTAGTAACGGGTGATCTGATCCTGGATCAGCTGGCGGTCAATCAATGACTGCGCAGTCATCTTGTCTTCCGCACGCGCAGCCGGTGCGCTTGCCAGTGCGATACAGAACAGGCCCAACGCGGCCGCCCGGACGGTCGCCTGACGTATGGAATTCAGTTTCATGACATCCCCCTGTCAACTTGACTGGTGTTCTCGTAATCGGAAATCGGCTTCATCGTTCCACCGATTCCTGCCTTATAGAACTTCCTGCACTTTAGGCAAATCATTTCCCTGCGCGGCCTTACAGGACAGCATCTGGAACTGCCGCTGAGTGTTGACCGTCCCGAGATATAGTAACAAAACGTTCCGGAGACGTGGGTTATACTTTTTCGCTCCGTAGAACGCGGCGACCAAGACTGCACTCGCATGAGACTGCACTCGCTGACGCGGACTTGAGTTAAAATCGACCGGTCTGTTGAGCCGCAGATCAGGTCTTTCTTTGAAGCCTGCCGACCCGGACGAGTGTCAAGCGAGCCCGAAGTCGGATTCTGGGAATGTATGGTCCGCCGCCTAATTGCAAGCGAAAAGAGAAGGGCGGAGTTGGTCTGCGCAAATGTATACGGCCTTTGGTGGAGTGAGAAGACTCCTGGCCAGGATGGAATGCGCTACGCTCTCTTCCCATTTAGTTGGGCAGTCTTGGAAGACTTCTTCCCAGAGCGGGTTTTGAGAGCGCCGGATTGACCGTTGTGCCATCTCTTGGTTCGCCAGCAAACCTGGCAGGATACGAAAAAGTACTTGGTGGTGACCGAGATCAAGCAGCGGCCAGTTGGGGATGCCGATAGGCTTCTCCGTTCGCCAATACTGCCCAAGCCATCCTCGCCAGCTTATTGGCTAGCGCTACGCAGGCCACGTTGCGGTGAACTCGGGCCGTAAGCGCATCGAGCCACGCCTTGAGACCGGGAGTCTGCCTGGTCCTCTGCTGTAAAACAGCGCGGGCACCTTGCACAAACAGCCTTCGCAGATATGCGTTCCCCCGTTTGCTGATGCCCAGTAGTGTTTGCCTGCCGCCGGTAGAGTGTTCTCGCGGGACGACCCCCATCCAGGCCGCGAACTCGCGCCCCTTGCGAAAGGCTGCCCCGTTGCCGATCGCTGCGATGACTGCTGTGGCAGTTACCGGTCCGATGCCTGGGATCTCCACCAGTCGTTGGCACGCCTCATTTTCCTTAACCGACCTTTGAATCAATGCATCGGCTTCTGCAATGCGTAGGGCCGTCTGGTCCAGTTCCAACTTAAGTTGCGCCAGGAGGAAGCGCAATGCACCTGATAGATTCGTCTCAGCGTCTTCCAGAATCCCAGGCAACGCTGCTTCCATATGACGCCGCCCCTTCCGCACTGTGATCCCCCGTTCCAGCAGCAACCCCCGCATCTGGTTGATGACTGCAGTACGTCGCATGACCCACCGTTCACGCACTCGATGCAGCGATTGCAGATCCAACTGGTCATCGCTCTTGATCGGTACGAAGCGCATGGTGGGGCGGTTCACAGCCTCGGCGATAGCCTCCGCATCAATGTAATCGCTTTTGTTGGTCTTCACATACGGCTTCACGTATTGGGCAGGAATCAGACGAACCTCGTGTCCCTGATGTTGGAGCGCACGACCCAGGAAATGGGAGCCTCCGCAGGCTTCCATGCCAATCCGGTGGACTCTCCGGTTTGCGGTGAAGCGAAGCAACTGCACACGTGAAAAGTGCTTGCGTACGACGACCTCGCCTCGGTCGTTCAGACCTACCAGATGAAAACTCGTCTTGCCCAAGTCAATGCCGATCGTGTGTATGTTCATGGAATGTCTCCTTCATTCAATCTTCTTCGCCCAGACTGCTCGGGCGTGAAGGCGGCGGACCATCCCATTAGTTAGGCACCTCCGTCCGGATCGTCGGCGATACGTACAAACCGTGGTGGCGCTCAGTTTGGGCGGGCTTCGAGTTGCGCGTCATCCGCGCGTTGCTTGTGCGAACGATTATCAACCCACGTGCGTTGATACTCGTTGTCGACCTAGTGAGACGAGCGGCCTGGTGGTTTTGACGTGATGCGTTGTAAGTAGATGATGATAAGCCAGTTAAGTGTCGATAGTTGGTGGCGATGTTGCGCAAACATGTAGTGAAGGTGATGGTCGCGAACAACGGAAATTGCTACAGTAGTGTCGAATAGTGTGCTGCGGTCTATGGCGTGCAAGAACTGGCGTCGGATGTCGTTGAAAACAATACGGGCGCGTAGCTCAGGTGGATAGAGCATCAGCCTTCTAAGCTGAGGGTCGCAGGTTCGAGTCCTGCCGCGCCTACCAAATTTTCAATGCTTTAGCGGGATGACGATTCTTGTTACCCACCATCTGCACACTGTAGAACTTCATTCAGCCGCGCAAACTCCCCATGGAACCTCACCTTAGCCCAACACGAGCTTTTCAAGCGCGTTTACAGCTTTCAGTTTGCTCTCGATAGGGCTTTGCGTGTAGACCGCTACGGATACGCCGATATCATGTCCGGCCTGATCCGCCAAAACCTTCGGGTCCCCTCCAGCGATCTTGCCCAGCGTGATGAACGTCCTGCGCATCGCCTGGAAATTCGCCCACGCCAACCCTTCTTCCTTCAAATGCGGGAGCATGTTGCGCCGCCAAATATTGTTCTTTGATAAGGGGGTTGCACGTTCGGATGCGAATACAAAAGCTTGAGACTGCGGGGCAACCCCCTTCAACCATTCATGCAGGTGCTCACATGCCCTTCCCGGTAATGCTACCTTCCTGAATCCGCGTTCAGACTTCGGGCTGTCCAGTACCCCTTGATACACGCGCTCCCTCACCTCTACCCATTGGTCAGCAACGTTCGCCCGACGCAGCGCAAAAATCTCCCCAGGCCGCATTCCCGCGAAGATCGCCAGCTCAGTTATCAAGGCTTCCCTTGGAGCTAGGCATCCAATGACCCTCTGGATTTGCGCCGCAGTTAGGACCATTGCAACCTTCTCCGCCGCCTTCTTGGGCGTGAATAGCAACTGTGCCGGATTGCGTCGAACGAGACCTTCTGCTTGTGCCATTGCAAATATCTGCCGCAAGTCCCAGCGCAAATGAGTGACCATCGAGTACGACAGCGTTTTAGCCTTTTCATCCAGAAAGTCTTGTAACTGCTCTCGCCGGAATGTTTCTAGCGAGCAGTCACGGAACCGCTTGACAAGATGAACATCCATGCGGTTTTCATTCGTACTTTTCGTCGAACCTTTCCACTTGCGCTCGTAAAAGTTGTAGAACGGCCCCTCGACGAAAGGTCCAAACAGAGCGGTGTTGGCGTTGGCCCGGACATCTCTGACGATTTCAGCCACGGCATCCCGAGCGGCTGTCTTCGTCATCTCCGAGCACAGGCCTAGGACCTTGCTTTTTTTGATGCCGTTTTCGTGCCATAGGCCATACCAACGACCACGTTGTTTGCGAACACCACCCGCCATGCCTATGCCCTTTTTCGTTCCGGGAACGGCAGACTATCATTTTCGTTTGCCGCAATCCACGCTTGAAGTGCTTCCCTCCGGATCAACATCCGCCGACCCATACGAATGGCAGGGATCGGCCGGCAGTCCCTCACCCGGCCGCCCACGAGGTTACAAACGTGTGCCTTCGAGCAGTGCAACACTGCTGCAACCTCCGCGACTGTTAGCAACTCGGACACTATCTATCCCTTCCACGATCCGGGAAAATCCCACAGTAGTTCCGAATCGTATCGTTCAGCGATCCGTTGTTTCTGTGGTACTCCAAGATTTCTCCGGGCGACATTTGTTGAACATGCCCCTTGAGCAGTGGAGGGTTCGAACTCTGACCGTGATCCGCCTCTGGGAATTCCAGCCTTGAAGGCACCCAATGCTCATCATTCATAAGCCTTTTCCTCCTAGTCGATCTTCTCGGAAACGCCCTCGAACTCAAGGCTGAATTGAACAGCTTCGCTGGCCATGACTTCTGCGGTCGCTTCCTCCGGAATGCTTATACGAGGTAAAGGCTTCATCTGCCCATGCCATGTCCGGGATACCCGTTCAAACAGCGCCTTATCCAACACCATTCGCAGCCGTCAGTCCATTTGCGATGCGTTGCTAAATGCACGATCCATTCTGTAAAGTCTTGCCATGTTTTGATGTATCTCATCTTCGAACCCCTCCAGTCGGCGCTGGAAGCGCGAGCGCAGGAGAGTTATTCACCGGCAAACTATCGAACAGAGGAACTGACACAACGGGCCGAGTTCCCTCCCATACCCCGTCATTTGGACAGCGCGTTCTAATTACGCCGTTGGGCAAACGAGTGGCACCACCCCGGCAGAGCCATGTTTCGCAAGGGGAGCAGTGATCCAAGCACCCGATCTCACCGCAATCAGGACACCGAAAGCTAGACCATCGCATTTCTGCCGTGGGAATTTCTTTGATCTTCTGAACTGATCCGCTGCCTCCCGTGTTCGGCAATATAGCCTTTACCGTATAGAGACCGTTCACCCGCTCCCAGACGAGCCTGTAAATTCTCAGCGTTCGCGTACATGCGGCATTCATGCGAAGCAAGTCTTTCTCTTCCCCGAATGGGGTAGCGACGAACTGATTGACGCAGAAGGGGCACTGCACTGTGCGGTTAAACGAGGTGATCTTCAGCTTGGCTTCGTGCAAGCAGTAAGGACACCGCATCGTGATCTTCAAGAGTTTTGCCAGTTCTTGTTTTGGTTTTAGAAGGTTCATCGGTCACGTCCTCCACCTTGATTGCGGCCAGCACCCACAGGAAGCCCAAGCGCGTCATCAACCGACCAGCCTTTGGCAAAATAATTCGTCATCTATCTCTTCTCCCCGCACCCCAATTTCTCCCACTCCATGTTGCACCGCTTTGGGAGTCTCCTGACCACCCCTTCTGTGGATCGGCGGCTCGATCAGGCTCGTTGCTGATCTGCGGAGGGTAGTCACGAGGTTTCGTGTCAACTTTCTTCGGTTCTTCTTCTTGGTTCATAAAGGCATTAGGCTCTCTTTCGTGAATAGAATGGATTTGGTTTTGCTCTTTGGCATAACTCTGGAATGTCGAAATACGCTTTTCGGTTGCAGCGAACAGGATTCAGCACGCCGGGAACCCAGAGAATTTGTTCCCGTGGCCCAAGGCTTCGGACCTCATGTGGTAATATCAGCCGACGTGTAGAAACTTGCTTGCCGTCACCAACACCAAGCTTGCCTTGGTTATCGTTCACTGTTCGGCTGATAGTAATAACTTCCCGCTCTCCACAGAGCGAACTCAGATACTCGCTAGTGGTTGGGTCAGGCGCATTGATCCATTGCCGGATACCACAGGAATTGATTACGGAGTCAAACGTCTGCGGGAACAGGTCTTTCAACTGTTGGTGGTCGTTGAGACACAAAAACAGATCAAGCCCATACTTGCGATTTGCAGCTAGGTTTGAGTCCAGATCGTCAATCTGCCCAATCTGAAATAGCTCATCTATAATCAGTTTTGCTCTCAGTCGTCCTTGACCGGCCACGCTCATAATTTGCGCTGTCGCGTGCGCTGTAGCGAGACGTAATAAGCGTCCCGTTTCTTTCACCGTTTCCATCTTGCCGACGATGTAAATCGTCATCGGTCTATAAACGGCTTCCCGAAAATCTATATCGTCTTTCGAGAGGCATTCAGCGACCGGAGGGATCATCGTATAAGGCCAGAACTCTGTACGAGCATTCTCCTGTACTTCATTCAGGGATTTGATTTCTTCCGCGCCCGGTCTGCCCCATCGGCCCCAGAGTTTTACAAGCCAAGGATCGCCCGTGTTCATCATGTCTCTGGCGTAGCCGGTGATATCCCGAAGCATGACGTTGGCGACATTCACAATACTTGGATTTGGCGAGTACTGGCACTCCGTCATAATGGCGTTTGTTGTCAACTGGCGACACGTATCGGCCCAATAGGGATCACGTAAATTCGGATCACGACGCACGATTGCATTGGCTGCCTTCTGAGCGCGGATAGCGAAGTTATATTCATCATTGGGATCAATCCACTTAGGGGACAGGATATTGAACCCTCCCTGCGGCAGATCACCCAATTCGTCGAGGAAGACGCCTTGCGGATTGACGATGACCGTGTTGCTAACTTGCGCCCGATAGTCAGCCGTTGTGGCCGTTATCTCCCCGGTGCTGTCGGGGATTATAAGGCTTACTTCGTCGCCAGCCGTGAGGATTTCATTGATGATTGCGGTCGTGCTTTTTCCGGAGCCAGTCGATCCAAACGTGCTCCGGTGAACTGCTTGAGGAGTGGATATTTCGCGGCCTGATTCCTGCGAATAGCCGAGAGGAATTCCACCCCTGAAACATCCAGCGGCCTCTAACTCTGCATCGGTTGCGAAGTGGGCCGATAGATGAATGGGAACAGGATTGAAAGTGTTGGCTTGTTCACGTTGCTTTTTCTGCCAACGCTCTGTTTCTTTATTACCCTCGATGTAAAGCTTGATACAGAATCCGACGAAGCCCCATATTGCAATTCCAAATGGGCCAGCGAAGAAACTGATCACACCGACGAACCCCAGAAGGATCGCCCCAAAGACACCCAGGATTAGCCAGTATAACCCTTTGCAGACGGCGTCGAAGATCATACATTCGAGGCCGTCGCTTTCCTTTGGATTTCGGACGGGGACAGCTTCTCCGGCGCTTTCTTTTCGAACTTCTTTTCAACGCCGACGTTCTTCATCGCTGTGATGAATTTCTTGTCATCATCTGTGAGGCTTGGATGATCCATCAGCAGCTTGTAGAGCGCACCACCGAACGCAGCCTGCATGACACCCCATAGGCGGTTGATTTCGCGGTCACGCCGGGTTTGTTCGGCACGCCATTTCTGCTCGGCACGAGCAACCTCATTCCAGATTTTGTGGAGCATGGCCCCTAGGGTTGCTTTCGGTTTCTTCTCTTCCATCATTTCCTCCTGTGCTACGCACAGCTATAGTAAGGCAGGATTTCGCAACCCTATTGGTAAAGAAGAACTTTCCTCAATTCAAGAAGAGAACTTCCATCAATGCAGGGGTGAGTTTAGCGGTAAGGGTAACTGATTGGGACTGCTGGATTTCGAGCGGACCCCGTGCGAAGCTATGCTGTCTTTGCATTTTTGGCAACTTTGCTCTTGACAGGTTTTGCGCGGCGTTTCTTCCACATGGCCTGTGCGCCCTTGCGTCCGATGCGGGTTAGCTCGGCAGCGTCAAGGTTTTCGGCACGGGCTTTCCCGCCCTTCGAGCCGTTTTCGCGCATGTACTTTCTGAGTTCCTCATTCATAGCGCGGTAGTCTGCCACGGACCTACCGGGTATGCAAGATATTTCTTTTGCGTCAGCATCAAATCAGGTGTTGACACGCCCATGCCTAGCGGCTATGGTGCTTGGACTGAAACAACGGAGGCACCCATGAGATTCGAATTCAAATCCCGCTTCACCGCCGAGGTCATCTACACCCAAGAAATCCCGGACGGTACCGAGGAAATCCTTCAGTGCAAACTCGCGTTGGAGTTGGCGGTAAAGAATGGCGCGGACCTCAGTGGCGCGTACCTCAGTGGCGCGAACCTCAGTGACGCGAACCTCCGTGGCGCGGACCTCAGTGACGCGGACCTCAGTGGCGCGTACCTCCGTGGCGCGGACCTCAGTGGCGCGAACCTCCGTGGCGCGGACCTCAGTGACGCGGACCTCAGTGGCGCGGACCTCAGTGACGCGAACCTCAGTGACGCGAACCTCAGTGACGCGTACCTCCGTGGCGCGAACCTCAGTGACGCGAACCTCAGTGACGCGTACCTCCGTGGCGCGAACCTCAGTGACGCGAACCTCAGTGGCGCGGACCTCAGTGACGCGGACCTCAGTGGCGCGTACCTCCGTGGCGCGGACCTCAGTGGCGCGGACCTCAGTGGCGCGAACCTCAGTGACGCGGACCTCAGTGGCGCGGACCTCAGTGACGCGGACCTCAGTGGCGCGGACCTCAGTGACGCGTACCTCCGTGGCGCGAATCTCGCGCAATTCAAGCAAGACTTCATCGCCGAAGTTTTGAAGCTGCCTAATGAACTGGAAGCCCTGCGGTCAACAATCGTCGCCGGGAAGATTGATGGTTCAACCTACTCCGGCGACTGTGCTTGCTTGGCAGGGACTCTGGCAAAAGCGTACTACAAGGACGATCTTGAAGACGATTATGATGGCAGCGATATCCAGATAAATGGCATCTGCTATGTGGCGGATGCCAGCAGTCCCCGCGAGCAATGGTTCATGCAAATCAAGCCGGGCGACACGCCAGAAACGAACCAAGCCGCCAAAATCGCACTCGAATGGCTGGACGAAGCCATAATGATGCGCGACCACATCCGCAAAGCAGCATAGGAGCCTCCAATGTCCCGCGAATACGAAGCTAAAATCTACCGCGAGAGCGATCACGGCGATATCGAGATTATCGTCACAGGAAAGTTTGAAGATGGCGAGCTTGAAACCGTCGAAGTGTACGAACCGAAGGGCGTCGAGCTGACAGCCGAGGAAGATGAACGCGCAGCCGATGCGCTTTACGAAAAGATGAGGAGCGATGATGGCGACCGGAACTAAAGAACACAATCACACGGTAGCGAATTCGGTTAGGCTTTCGGTCCGTCATGCCGATGGGAAATGCGAGCAAGAAGTCTGCAATGGCTGCATCGTTTATTGCGTCAGCATGGAAGATGCGGCGCGGCGTGTGCCCGGTCTATTGAAAGATGCGGTCGAGATCATTTTGACTGCGCCACCGCACGGCCCGGTTGGCATTTGTGCCCTATGCAATTCCATCAATCTCCGCCGCCTTGAGGACTGCCCGGTCAAGATCAAAGACGTTGCGAAGCGTGTGCGGCGCGTCTCAGAAGATTTGGACAAGATCGCAATGGGATTGGAGAACGCGCCATGACCACCACCGAGCAAACCTTGATGAACATCGCCGCCAAGGCGTGGTGCAGTGCGGCATGGGCGCGCATGGCTATAGAAGATCAATACGCTGCAAGCACGTTTGCGAGAGCCTTCCTAGAAATCCAGTCCCTAGCCGATGCAGAGCTGGCGGATATTCAGAAACGGAGAGAAACGATATGAGCGACGTACTCAAGAAACTCGACTTGGCGATGGAAGTCCTGACGATTGTTTTTCAAGACACCAAGGCCACGGAAGTTGCCGATGCACTCGACATTCTCAGCGCATACCGGGAGCAGTACGTCCAAGACAATAGCCAATACGGAGTTGGAGCATGAGCTGGCAGGAAATCGGAACAGCCCCGAAGGGCATGACCAAGACGATCAAGTCTGGCAAGGACAGCACGCGGGAAGCGCATGTTCCTCAGTGGGTTTTTGTCTGGAAGCCCGGCATGGAACCAACACTTTCTCGCTACCTTCCAGAGCAGGATCGATGGTCAGGATTTACAAAGGATGCGCCGCCGACACTCTGGCATCCGCAGCCATCGAAACCCAGCGAGGCAGTATGAGCTACTTACCATGCAGCTATTGCGGAGACTTTGCCGATACTGACGGGGATGGAGCATGGGACGTTCCCAAGGTCAATTCCACCAAAGTTTACGAGTTTGTCTGCGGGACTTGCGCCGAGAAACACCTGACCGAAGATGGCAAGCTTGACCCCGAATTGGAGGACTCATGAGCAAACTAGCGCACAGCAATGATGAAACGATGCGAAAGATTGAGAGTGACAGGATGCTGGAAGACGACCCGACACTATTCAGATGCGTGAATTGTGGCTTGGCAAGCTATGACGAAACGAAGCCGTGCGATTGCATCACCGATTGCGGCTATCGTCCGAGGAAGGGCAACGGTCCCGACGTGATTATATGGGAGAACTGCCGAGAACCTAAGGTTTGCCCTTCATGTAATCGGAGGTTGCCATGACCGACCAAAACAAAAGCCCTCCCGTGCATACGCCAACGCCGTGGCTCATCGAGCCGCCCTCAATGGGATTCAGCCAGATTACCGGAGCCAACGGCGAATTGGTCTTCGGACTTGCTGCCGGTGGTCCTTCAGAAAAGCAGCCGGACGCAGTCTGCGAGGCCAACGCCGCCCTGATCGTCCGCGCCGTCAACAGCCATGCGGAGTTGCTGGAAGCCTTGGAAAATCTGGTCGCGGATATGACTAGCTCTGCTGAACTGAAATTGTACATTTCGGAAGACGATGAAACGATCAAAGCCGCCCGCATAGCAATCGCCAAGGCCCGAGGTGATGCATGAACTGGCTTTTCCGATTAAACTCCCACAGCCCAACACCTGCGGAACTTAGCTTGAAAGAGCTGTTTGTCATCGGCTTCCTGTTGGCCCTTGTCGTGGTCTTGGCAATCTGGGGGGTCACCGAATTGCAGGATGCCGTTAATCCAACCTACCCACCGCAGTGAGGGGCGGATGGGCGACCCGGTCGAAATTGGTGAGAGAGGGAGCGCCATCGACCTGTCGCGCATCATCCGACAGATCCAGCGGCGTTATCCCGATTCCCATCGCTCCGAAGGAGCGCACCGGGCGCTTCTTCAACTCTGGGGCGGCGGCGACTGTAACGAGAACGGCGCGTTCAATGACGATGAAACCGTAGAGTTCAGGCTGGGCAAGGAACGGCAATGGCACGCGACAGTTCGCATAGCGACGTCGCGCAAAGGTTGGCACGCCGTAGGGGTCGATTATCACAGCGCGACTTCCGGTGGAATGAGTGGCCCCTCTCTATGGAACCGGGTCGCCTACATGGACAAACAGGAGGCGATTGATGCCGGAGTTGTGCGCCTGATCACTGAATACCAGCGCATCCGCGATTGGCCCGTCGAGACCGAATCCAATAAGCGCAAGGCGGAGCGGATGATCGCGCTACTGGAGAAGCGTTTAGGTATTCCGGATCGGCCAGCGGCACAGCCCGAAGTCGAGCAGCTCAGTTTATTTGGACCCTAACCACGGAGAGCGAGATGGACGAAGTCGAGATTAAGAACGCTGTGATCGAAAGTGCATCGCTCACCACTTCTGAACGCGGCCTCCTCACCTCATACATCACACTCGACTACGGAGGATCTGGTCAGGGTTTCGGCGGCTATGCGCTTTATCTGCCGCGCTCTTGGCTGCACCATAAACCCAACCTTGGGTACGCCGGGCATTTCATCTTTCGCGTAATGGAAATCGCAGGAGTGGATGAATGGAAATTGCTAGCAGGCCGCACAATTCGAGCGAAGTCGAGTTGGAGCAAAGTTCACGCTATCGGCCACATCATCAAAGACGATTGGTTCAATCCGTCGATTGATTTCGCGGAGAAAAAGCAGCCATGAGCGACAAGCATCCGTCGTTTGGCAGGGTTCCACCTGATGAATTCCGCAAAGCGATGGAGTCTGGTGTTCCAACCGCATCCAACATTCTGAGGAAGTTCGAGCCGACTTTTGGCCTCCCTGCCGGAACCGAAAAGAAAGAATACAAGGTCAGGTTTTACCGCACGGCAACGACTGAAGAGAGGGCCACAGAGATCATCGAGGCATACTCGCAAGAGGAGGCCGAAGCTCTCGCCAACCAAATGGACCACGACAATCTCGATTGGTCCTATTCCTCTTCTGGCAATGCTGATGAAAGTTACGTCGAGAGTGTCGAGGAAGCCTGACGCGCTGCTACCGCAGCAGTTGCTAAGGGCTGCCGCCCTGGCGCGCTACAAGGGGCCTTCCGCCGTAAAAAGACAGACGCCGTTTCGCTGACGCGAAGACGCCGTTGCTTTTGACGGTCTCCCGAGAAGTCCCTTTCCGCTTGCCTCCCGCGCTCGCCGCTTGGCAGCGGTTCAAGACGAGCTTGAACCGCATTAACCAAGGAGCACCGAATGAAAGTCCTAATGCCAAACGAGAAAGAACTCGACGCGATGATCGATAACGCTGAGGACGCTTTTCAAATATTCAGTTACATCTGGGAGCACGGCTTTGCCATGGGCATTGCGGTCGGTTTCTGCGGTGGTGTTGTGGGAGCTTTTCTGCTGTCGCTGGTGGTCAGATGAGCAAGAGCCCTCATAAATCACCCGGCCAAAGGCTGGAAGAACTTGCCGGAGAAGAGTGGAACCCATACTATCTGGCTTACGCGCTTGAGACCGGCGCGGAAACTCCTCGGCAAGCTTTCGAACGCGATGGCGGCAATCATGAGTTTTTCGTTTGGAACGGCAAACGCTGGGACGAGACCTGCGCCATGATTGGGGCGTCACGGGAGTACTGTGCTGTGTACTATTCAGACCATTTGGAAACGCTGGCGGCACGAATATTGAAGAGCCTTTCTGCCCAAAACGCAGAGCCAACCGAGCCGACGCTTTTCGACTTACTGCCATGACCGAAACACCCGAACGCCGAGCCCTGATCGTCAAGGACGTTGTAGCAGCCATCACCCTTCGCCAGTGCCTCAGGGAGGCGATTCCAGAGCTGGAGATAGCCATTGGCTTCAGGGATTGGAAGGGCGTCAGGAGAGCCCTGGAGCGAATGCGGGAGGCGTTGCTGGAATGCTCTTAGGTCCGCCATTCGAATGGGGCAATAGTCTTTTCGCTTTCACAACAATCGCGATAGACAGCACCGGCGCTGCCGAGCTTGAGGCGTACCGTTTGGTTGATCCGAAGCACTTCAGCGGAGGAGAACCTGACGACCGAAATGGATTCCTTCATGGCGAGAAAGTCACCATAGACGGCCGGACTTTCTGCTTACAGGGACCGCCCAGCGTGTTCGAAGCCGACCCCGTACCAATCAGGCCAGTCCGACTAAAAGCGCTGGCGCCGCATCCGTGAATGCCAGCGAGGGTTTTGCCCACGGCTGCAACTTCGGCGGAGGTCCCGGAGTCATCTAAGCAGGCGTACCTCCGCGGCGGTCTTGATGAACACGTCTATTCCTTTGGTTCTCAGCATTCGTAATCCACCGGCAGTTGGTCGGTTCGTAACCGGAATAATTATCTCTTCTGTCCAGCGTGAGGTGATCCTCGTATCCATTTCCCAAGGACCAGAGGTAAAAGCTATACGGGTCCTGACGCCATTCTTCGCAAACTTCTATTCCCCGAGCGCCATAGTTTCCGTAGGCATCGCAGTCGGGATTGTGGCATCGCTGTATCGCACCGCGCAGTATGCCCAGTATCCGAACCCTTCCCACTCGAAGCTTTTTCAGGCTCCTTCTAAGCGCCTTCTGGAGTGCGAATTCGGCATTCCTTTCGCAAAACTCGCATCGCCAAAGCCGTTGTTCATGGAGGTTTTCTATTGACTGGAGGAGCGATACGCCGCAAGAGCAACGGAGGCTGTAGGCCGCTCCAGTGGTGTCTATGGTCTGGTGAACAACTGTGAAAGCACCGAACCGTTCACCCAGCAAATCAAGGCAGTGGTAATCGAAGACATCGAATTCGATATCGTTTCTATGAACAAGATCAAGGTCTTCCACAAACATAGTGCGGAGGTAAAAGCGCAGTTAATGTGTTGGCAGAGGCCAACACGGTCGAATCTTGTAAGCCATTGTTTCTGCAGTGTCAATCCTCCTGCCATCCGGCATGGTTAATTCAGGACGATCCGATGGAAGAACGCATCACCCTACCCGACATCTTGGAGCGCTGGGTTTACACGCGTGAGGGTGTCCGGAAGCTGCGCAAGCGTGATCCTGAATTTCCGCAACCTGTGGTGAAACGGCCACGAAACCGAGGCAATCTCTGGCGACTTCGCGACATAGAATCCTACGAGGCTCAGCGACCTGAGCTTCTCAGCGAACAGGAAAAGCAACATAAGGTGGCCGTGTCCTGCGTCCGGGCCTTATGGGGACGTTCTAGATCATAGGAGGTAGTAGATGGCCCAGTTTCGTTTCGAAATTCACTGGCCAAGTGGAAGGAAGAATTCTTCGGGGTGTGTCTCCAAGGCAGCCTATATCAACCGCGAGAAGTATCGCGACGAGCGAACCGGAAAAATCACCGCAGACTACAGTAAGAAACACGATGAAGAGCTGCTCTGGGCAACGATGTTTGTGGACCCCAAGCGCAACGCGCCGGCATGGGTAAATGACCCTGAACGGTTCTGGAACGAAGCGTCCAAGGCGGAGAAACGGTGGGATGCGCTGGAGTGCCAAGACGCCATCGGGAATCTGCCCCATGAGCTGACTCTGGAGCAGAACAAGAGGTGGGTAACGGACTTCATCCGGGAACATTTAACGAGGGGAACCGGACGCGCAGTTAACGTCGCTTTTCATGCTCCTTCGGAGCAAAGCGACGAAAGAAATTATCACTGCCACATGCTATGGTCCCTCCGTCCCATAGCAGCAGACGGGTTCGAAAACAACAAGTTGCCCACCCTAACCCCAGCCGATGTTGAGCGTCTGCGGGAGAAGTGGGCGCATCATGGCGCGAGAGCTCTGGAACGTGCCGCGCGGGAGCAGAATCAGCCTGAACTGCAGACTGAGGCCGACCGCTGGAGAGTTGGGCATATGACCCTTGACCGGCAGCGCGAGGAGGCCATTCAGCGAGGGGATTTCGACTGGGCAACCAAGCTTGATCGCGAGCCTCAGCGTCATGAAGGACCTAAAGTCACTGCCATGGAAAGAGACGGAGTTCAGACGCGCGTCAGGGCCATCAATGAGGAGACCCAGGAGCGCAACGATGCACGCACGAAGCCGCGCGTGCGTGAAAACCCATGGCAGCATGGCAAGCAATTGATCAGGGATGAGTGGGGGAAGAAAGCTGATCCGGCCGAGTTTCGAAAGGCGCTTCGGGATCAGGGGTACTTGCTGGCCAGGGTCAGCAAGGACGAGGCCGCGCAGAGCATCAAAGACCATGCCACGGCGAAGGAAGCCGGGCGTTATTCGCCCAAGCTCTACGAGGGGGAATACGTCTTCGTGGATGAGGGTTCGCGGATCTTCCGGCTCACGCCGGAGACCACGGGAGCGAAGACTTTCAAAACTATCAACGAGTACATGAAGCCTCTCGACCAGACCAGTGTTCCCACGCTCACCAAAACCGTCGAGTTCATGGAAATGCGGCCTGAGATCATCGCTAAGGAGCGCAGCCAGCAGCGACAGTCGCGAGGTCACGATCACCGTAAGCCGTCCTCGGTCCGTAAGGAACGAGACATTCCCGGACGGTTGAGCCGCGTCGCAGAGCGGCAGGTCGGCGCCACCCTCGACATGATTGGAGGCGCGCTGAATATCCTCGTGCCCATCCTGGATCCCAAACAAAAAGCGGAGGGCAGACAGGCGGACAAACAGAAGGAATTTGCCGGGAAAGAGGCGGATAGGGCGCGCGAGGAAGCGGCCCGGATCGCCGAGAACGAGAGAAGGTGGGGAGGACAGGGCCGGGAACGATAAACAGTCTACGGGAGCGGCCATCCCATAGGCGACGACCGCTTAGGCCCATTCCCCGAGCATGGGGTCTGCAATGCGTTTTTCGCGTCGGCGGTCACACTATGGCTCGGAAGCGGACACCCCTTCCACGAAGGGTTCTGGCGTGGCAGAAGGCAAGTCAATCGTTAACGAACAACGCGCTCAAGCCGATGCCCAAAGAGCCATTGGATTGGGGCATCATTCGGCTTCTTCTGATGCATGGCTGGTCTATGGACGCGATTCGCTACACTTTTCCGGGACTATTTGGACCTTAATTTATTGCTCAGAATCGGGAAGCTGGATATGATCCGGATCGGCCCCAGGATGAACAAACCTTCCTCCCCACACCAGCCCCAAACTCTCTGCTACTGCCCCGGCGGCAGCATATCGAGGGTCGTTACCATCAGTCACATAAGAGCCGTCTTCTGCAAAGACACCGAAATCAAATGCCCTGCTGGCTGGCTTCCCCGCTATCGTGCAGCAATGCAGCGACTGGCTGGAGCCCAGTTTGCTAACGCCCGTTGATTCGAGGTGATCTTGATAGCTCGGTGATCTCCACCCCTGGATGATTCGGACGCTGCCATTCAGATCCTGCTGCTCAAATTCCTCTGCGCATCCATCGACCCATTTCGGGTACACCGTTTGAAGTAGCGGGTCGAGATCAGATAGGTTCGTATCAGCCACGCCGGTATTCCCTCGGGCGCGGCTTCACAACGACAGGTGGCCGTTTCGGGGGCCGTTTGATAATCATCTGCGCACCAGCGCGTTTGAAAGCTATCGTCATGGCGGGGGAGGGACGTAATCGTGGGTTTCAGGCTCGAACAGCGGCATCATTTCTGGAGCCGTGTTGCAGACATCAATACCGTTTGGACTGTCCACCATGCAGCGAGGAGGTGTCTTGGCTTTCTCGATTTCCATATCGCGATTCTCTGCCCATAGCGCGCTGATCCCGACGATGAGTCCCAGGATTATGAGCATCAGAATTCGTTCCCACCAGTCCACACTTTTCGCCATAGCAGCCTCCATGGTTAGCCACCTTGATTGAAGTTACGGTTTGGATTTACGACTGGCGGAGGATTGGGGAAATCCGAGACCGCGTGATAGGTTTTGAGCTTTGAGAGTTTGACTTCAGTAGCGACGATCAGCTTCGCGGAAAGAGCCCCAGCCCATCCAATCGCGCCCGTTGCTTTAAAAAACGCGATGATGAGCTGGATACCCCAAACCGGTATGCCGAACACTTACGCAACCGGAGCTGGTTCGGGCGAAGCCGGAGGAGCTTCGGTAGATACAGGTGGCATAGAAGGGACCTCGACCGGACTTGTCTTCGCACCCACGGCGATATTCAAGGCAGCGAAGATATCCTGTTGGCCCATGGCAATGTTCTGAGCCACAAGTTTGCTGCCAATGTCTTTCGCGGCAGCGACAAACGAGGTTGTCGTTAAGCCGCCGGAGAGGATATCCTCGACCGCGGTTTCCGCAAGATTGGTCAGGATTTTGCCTTCGTCAGTTTCAACCTTTGTGAGGAACGCCTGAACCGACGGAGACACGCCTTCCCACCAATCCTTTACTCGCGCTGCAGCGCTGCTGAAGTTTCCCGTGAAGATGTCTTTCAAAAGGTTGGCGACGCTCATGGTTGCTATTCCTTTGCTTGAGAGAGAGGAGAGGCCGTACCGGCTGTTACCGCAGCCATGTTTACCATAGCCGTGTCCTTATCGGAAGAGCTTTTTGTGTTGCCGAAATAGTAGGCCAAAACCAGCGATGCCATGCCCTGAAGCTGGCCCATGACATTGCCGATCAGGGTCATTTTGATGGCATCCGTCGTGTCCAGCTTGCCGCTCAGGACCATGTAAACGTCGAAGATGAACCCGCCGACAACCAGCATCGATAGAAGGAAGATGGCAAGGGCTTTGGACCTGTCTATCATTGGAACCTCAATCAGGACGATTTCTTTTCGATAGAGAGGGCGATACCTGCAATGCTGGCACCCATACTCTTAATGTTTTCGCCCTGCCTTGCCTGTTCCAGCGCTATGTCTTGAACGGCCGTTTGTGTCTTATCGAGTTTGACCTCAAGCGCCGCAGCGACCTTTTCCGCCGTCTTTGCGGCGACCTCAAAACCTTCCTTCATGGCCGGGGCTTTCGCATAGGTTTGCTCGACCAGCAGCACATGCGCGTCATGGGCCTTCACCATGCTGTCGGCTTTGATGTCCACACCATCGATCTTCCGGTTCAGAAAGGCCGCCACCAATACCCCGGCACTAAAAATAAGTCCGACAGCCCACGAAAGGATATTGCCGGTATCGACGTTTTCTAGCATCACGGCACCATAGCTCTTAAGTTGCCCATCGTTTGGTGGTTATTGGAGTAAGGTGTTTATCTTGTTTGCTTCATCCTGCGAAATGAATCCATAGCAGAATGTCGACGGATGAACCGTTGAGAAGCAAGTCTGCGATGTATAGCTGTTCGCGCTATAGATCGGATCGCTGGCAAGAGGTACAATCGCGTCCGCACCAGCAGTGTTAGCGTTAATCAATGTATTCAACGCTGTATTGCTGCACGACCCAGGACATGCACTTCCTTCTGTGCCAATTGCAACTTTGCCGCCCAACGCGTGGACCTGGTTCACGTAGGTTGTCATGCTGGCATAGATAGATGCCGCCGTTCCCGTCTCGTTTGTTCCATCCCAAAGACTTACCCAGAAGTTCGGGCCATGCGGCTGTATAGCCGCAGCGAGCACACCGTTAGTACCGCTTAGCGTATAAAATCTAGCCAAGATGTCCGACATTTTGTTGCCGCTCACTCCAGTATTCACGACCCGTGCCGGCGCACTTAACGCTGGAACAAGCTGTGCGGGATAATTCACGTTATCGGTCGAGTTCGTTCCAGAGGTGCGGCTATCACCATCAGCTAAATACAGGTCCCTTATTTGAGGGAAGATGTTAAAGGTTTTGTAAACGCTCGCACGGAATGACGCGAGCTGCGTTTCCGTTATAGCGTAGTCCCACACGACATTCATTGCGCCGTTGAGGCCGGAACTGCTCGACCCGCCGATTGTCCCTCCTGTATTGTTCTGTGAAAAGGCACACGTCCCGCTACCGGTATTGAGCTCAAAATCATTTTGGGAGAGCGTGCAACTTGAGAATGCCGCCACCCACTCACCAATGAGTGCCGGGTTGTAACTTGTTGCCATAACGTTGTTCGTTGCTGAGCCATTTGTGTTCCACAGGAAATTTCCATTGGAGCATTGGATCGCAGGAGCCGAACCACCGTTGCTGAAGTAAGTGCCGCACACATCGTTCGTATTAACTGCGTAGGCAGACATGTTTTGCGTGTTGTAAGCTGCGCCCGCCGCGATAGTCAGAAACCCGCCGCGCATATTTGGCACGCCATTCGTTTGCCAAAAGTAATCGACTATCGGACGGCTACCATCGGTTGCTTGGGCAGCATCGTTGCCGCGACCCGATTGGTCATACAGCTTTGTCCATTTGCAGTTTGTCGTATAGGCGCCCGCAGTTACAGGCGGACAGAATGCCTGAAGCGTATCCACATCCGCCTTACCATTCACAAACCCAATGGTCTTCGTGACGCCGGTTGTCTCGTTGATAAAGTCAGCCCAGTTCCCAGTTTGGGAGTAACACTGACTCAGGACAGCGTTGCCACCAAGAAATTGAGGAACGTCTACGGTTACCGTGAAGGTTGCGCCAGTCCCGCCGCCCGAAGATGAGATCTGTGGCCACGTCGTGTTGTTTTGACATGTCCATGTACCTTTGGTCGTTACGGTTGCGGCTGTGACGGCTCCGCTCGATGCGGTGATGGTTAAAACAGTCCCATTGGCAATTGTGATTGTCTGGCCTGTGGTATATCCGCTGCCGCCAGCAACAACCGCCGCGGCGCTTGCTGGATTGCCGCCTGCGAGATCGCCCGGCAGATTTAGAACCGGGAAATATGACCACGTAGCCAAGGCAGTGTCTGCTTGGTGAGCTTGATAGATCTTTTTATCAGGTGTGAGCCACATCTGACCGTTTGGCGTTGTGTAAGCAGTCACCGTTGGGGCAGGCGTGCAGCCGTTATTCGTTACTGTTACGGCAGGGTTTATGTTCGTATATCCCTTGCCTGGAATGTCGATGATGGCCGCGACGACGGTGGTTCCGTTCATAAAGAAGTGGCCTGTCGCCGTCGTTCCGCCACTGGCAGAAGGAGCAGCAATCGTGAAGGTTGGCGTACCGGAACACGTCGCGGGAGTATTGGTTAAATAGAGATGGTCGACAGAGGTATCGCCGAAATAGCCAGAAAGCCAATCGTCATTGTTAGTCGGATACCGTTGGGTGACATTCGGCCCACCCGACGCCACTACAAGGCGACCCGAAACCGATGAGGTCGAATTGAGACTGATTAGGCCTGTGCGAATCGTATTCCAAGCACTGTTGAAAAATGTTTCTAGTGCCACGATGTCTGAGTTGTAACGCAGCATCCCATTTGACGGGGACCCTGGCCTTTGGGCGCTTGTGCCAACCGGCAAAGTATCAGCGCCGGTTCCTGTTGCCGAAAAAGTCAAAGCCGTATCGACACCGCTCCAAATTGCTGCAGCGCCATTGACAGTTCCGGTAAAAATGGGGCTTCCAGTTCCCGCCGGACCACCGGTGCCAGAAGAAGATCCAGCAAGCAAACCCGCAACTCCCGTGCCGAGGCCGGAAACGCCTGTTGAAAGTGGAAGCCCCGTCAGATTGGTTGCCGTTCCGCTCGATGGAGTTCCCAAAGCTCCTCCATTTACTACTACGGCACCAGCCGATCCGGTATTTACGCCGAGAGCTGTTGCAACCCCAGTGCCGAGGCCGCTTACCCCGGTGCTGATCGGCAAGCCGGTCTCGTTCGTCAAAATGCCAGAGGCGGGAGTTCCCAAGGCCGGGGCGATCAAAGTCGGGCCGTTATTAAAAACGGCGAGACCGGTTCCGGTTTCATCAGAGAGAACTCCTGCGAGCTGAGCTGAGGACGTAGCCGCAAAGAATCCGAGATTCTTTGCGGAGGTCGCAATGGCAGATCCAACGTCGAGGGTAAATGTACCTGTGCCGGGAGATGGATTGACGACAATGTGTGTAGCATCCACCGCTGTTACGCTCACGCTTCCGCCACCACCTCCCGGAGCCGTATAGCCCCCGGCCTGATTGAGAAATAAGCTTGTCGATCCTCCCGTGGCTAGGGTCACACCGTTGACCACCTGCCCTGCCGGGAGTGTGACTGTGCCGGTGAACGTCGGAGACGCGGTGGGGGCCGCACCAATCGCGGCAGGCGTGATCGCCACCGATCCGGATGCCGTCATCAGCCCCTTGCCATTGGAGGTGTATGTCGCAACGTGACTTGAATCACCATACGTTCCGAACGTGCTGTTTACCGTTGCAAGCGTGAAAGCGACCGAACCCGAACCCGAGGCGGTTCCGTCGCCAGTCAGTGCAGTAATGCCCCCGCCACCGCCGCTCGGCGCAACCCACCCACCAACGCTCAGGACATAGTTGCTCGGATTTGAGGCATAGGGAGGAACAAGGCCAAACGTCGTCGCATTGTACGGAACCGTCAGGGCTTGAAGAGCGTTGACGTCGTTGTACGCGGCAAGGAAATTCGCGCGCAGGATCGCGGACGAAAGAGCAGAATTCTGGGCAGGATTGTTCGGATTGATCGTTGAAGTCGCGTGCGCGGAGCAGGTGAAGATCCAGATCCATGCAAACAGAGCCGCGAAGAACAAGCCGGGGGAGCTATTGCGAATCATGGAAACCTCAAGTGCCAGTGGGGTAGGAAGGACGAGCGGGAATCGATGTTGAAGTGGTGTCGGAACCAGAGACGATAGCCCGAAGCGCGCGCCGGTAATCCACGAAGGCAACCACATCGGAACCGGTCCAGCTATTCAGGCTGAGGGCAACCGCTTCCGCAATCCGATGCATTGTGACGTCGGAATCATCGAGAAGACCCTTTTGCTCGATCACGACAGCCATAGCCTTAACGACACTCCCAATTGGTGTAGGGTTGTTTCCTGATGCCAGCCACGCTTCATAAGTCGCGTCCGTCACAGAAACTAGTCCATTGGCTGCACTCGACCACACTTGTGAGGCGTTGCCAGAGATCGACCAATACCAGTTGTTAACGATGAAGCTCACGAATACTGCCCTCCGGTTGCCGTTGATCCAGCACTATTGCCCGGCAGATACGTACCACCACTGCCCTGAGTCTGGATTACGCCGTTGAGGCTGGCCAAATAATAAGCACCTGTCGCTGACCCTGAAAACGTCGGGACGCTGGTTGGGGTGTTTCGGAAAATGATCTCAGCGAGTTCCGTGGCCACAGCAAACGCAATTGAATAGACGGGAGTTCCGCTTTCTGTGATGGTTATGCCACCGGTAACATCTATGATTGATCCTGCCGTATCCGTTTCATAATGCTGTTGCGCATTGCCGATGTCGGTGTAGCTGTTGTTGACTTTGACCTGCGATCCTGTCGTCGCACGAATCTTGGAACCCGAACATGCTCCAACGATCATGCCAGCGCCCATGCTGATAATGCTATTGATCTGCGAGAAGATTCCATTTCCGCCAGAATTCTGGAACTTGCTGCTCTGGACCTGATACATCGCACTGACCGCTGACCATGCGGCCCCGCCGCTCACATTGATAAGTACATTGGATGGCGTGCCCGCGTTGCCGTTGAAGGCAACCTGACCCGGCGAAAACTGGCCAACCATCAGTCCTTGAGGTGCGAAATTGTCCGTATAGGTTCCGTCCGCAAGCTGAAAGGTGACGTTGAATCCGGCCAAGTCATACGTGTTCTTGACCGTGTCCCAAGCGTGTTGACGGGTTAGCCAGGGACTGCCAACTGTCAAACCCGTGTTGCCGTCATTGCCACTTGCCGAAATGTAAAACGTCGTGTTTCCAGTCAGAAGTGTGCGCCCACCAGCGGCAGGCGTGATGTTCGCGAGGTCGCAAAGATACTGCCAGTTTGCGTTGCTCGCCGGAGGCGTCGGAAGAGCATTACCCTGATTCGCATTCGTAAGGGATGCGTATAGTTTGACCGTTCCCGGAACCTTGACGATGCTGTCGACATAGTAAGTCGTGCCCGAATCGTATTCAGAAATACCTTCCTGGAATTGATAGGCCAGCATGTAGCTGTGAACGAAGTCCACCGCGTTCATATCTTCAAGGCATGGGAACTTGCTTGCGCCGAGGGTCGCATTGGTCCAGCCGCCAAGCCATGCGGCCAAGCTCTGGATAACCGTGGGGTCGGTGCTGAAAGCCGGGCTTCCAGCCTGCGCGGAGCCGAATTCACCCACGCCGAGCGCCACGGCACCAGCCGATCCTGCAAACTGTTTAAGGGTTTTCCGGGTGAGCCGTGCCATTAAATCGCGCTGATCTGAGAGTAGGAGAGGACTTGCCCCGGCAAGCTAGCATAATTGGCGTAGGTTGAGAAGCCATAAGCATAGGGGCTTTCGAACCCGGCATAGTCGGCAAATCCGAACATCAGGCCCTCAACATCCTTCACGACCACGGCGCCCACGGCCATCGGCTTCAGCAGAAGATTCTTGGCAAGGACCGCCCGAATTAGCGACGTTTCATTCGCCGTGACGAAGTAGGCCATGTGCATGTTGAACATCTCTTCCGGCCGGACATCACCGCCGAAAAAGGCGAACATCGCCGCATCAATAGCGGCATCGCTGTGATTGATGGTGTTCTGAAGGATCTTGAGCTTGATGATTTGCCGGTAGAACTCGTCAATCAAGAGATTGTTGGAGCTGATGATCTTTTCGTAAGTGAGCGTACCGTTAAGATCGTTGTCCGTGGCAAAAGTCGCATAAGTTTCAAACCCATACTGCGGAGGCGAAGTGGGCGAATCGAGATAGGCAGGGATCGCGAATAAATCGATCAGATCCACATCTTTGAAGAACCGGTCTACGCCGACATACTTCCCGATCACATCGAGCTGTACGCCCACGGCGGTTTCGATGTCGTAACCGTTCAGGATGTCGAGCAGAATCGCATTGCAAAGGAACTCGTTAACCAACAGCGAGATGGTCGCCATTGCTTTGGGTTTGTTGTGATATTGGATGATGAGAAGGCCGACGTAGTAATCGACAATCTGTGCGACCGTTGACATCAGACCACCGTGATGCTGATTCGGGCTGGGTCAAGCGTCCATTCGGAATTGAGCGTTGGCGCAGCCAGAAAATCGGTCCAGCTTGCACCATCCGGGCTGATCTGGACATCGAGAGGAACGCCGCCGCCGCCCTGCGAAGCGATGCCGGCTTGAGCCAAATCAGTCACCAGAGACGTTTCTGCGAAGGCACCAATCCCGTAGACCAGGTTCGTCGCAATGTATTTCGCAATCGCGGCCGTATCGAAGACGGTCCCAGGAATCGTCCGCTTCAGGTTGAACCGGATGTAGAGGTTCGTTGCGGTTGGCCGGTCGAATTTCGCAGTGAATTCAAGACCGCTGGCGGTAAGAATGCTTACCGAAACCGCGCCGTTCATATTCGCCCCGTAACTTTTCTTGTTGTAAATGGCGTTCGCGATATCGCTGTTTGCTCCACCGGAAACGATCAACCAGATCCCATGGGCCGGAATCCCATTTGAATCCACCGTATCGCCGTCGTTCTCGTAAAGAGCCGCCTCGGTTACGCCCGGCAGCTCCAGAACGACACCCAAAAGGCCGTTCAGGTATCCACTGGCCGCTTTCGAGACGCTCTGCGCGCGCCGCGTCCGGAGCTGCGAATCGGTTTCCTGATCCTGCCCCACGGTAATGGCCGCGCTGCTGTTGATCACCGAGACAACGCCAGGAATGATAGTCACCGGGTTCGTGATGGTATTGATGGGAACATTCACGGCGCCGATCTTCTTGGCGCGGAAATTCTTGGTGGTCGTGCCAGCCGTCAGTGTGACCGAATCGGTCAGGATGAACTGATTTCCAGCTCCATCTTGGACCGTGTATCCCGTGCCGTTCGGGTTATCGAAGTCTGCGTCTAGCCCCTGAAGGTTCACTGTCGCGTTGACGGTGATATCAATGGGTTGGTTCGTATACGTCCCGCCCTGCCTCTGGATACCGTTGATCGCAACCCTTTGATCCAGCACGACGCCTTGCGCCTGATCTGGGTCAAACCCGGCATTAACATTTGCGATCAGCTCGCGTAGATCGACATTTTCTTGCGTGAGGATGCCTACAACCTGCCCGTCAGGGCTGTTTTGATCGACGTTAATATCTTCTCCATAAACCCCCTTCAGTCCCGTCGTCAGGTCTGAAGTGATTTCAGCCGCCGTTTTGACCGTGAGACCGGAGGCGTCGAGCTTATCAGGCATTTGGCAGCTCCTGTTTCACGCTATCCACGTAGGCTTGGCTATAGATCGTATTGACCGAAAAATGCGCGGTGTAGGCCCGAACTGTCAGCACACTATCAAAAGAAACGAGCCCCGTCACGCCTTCGCTTTGCAGGATGATGCGCCGAAGATCGGCATCGAGCAGCACCTTCTGATTTTTCGAGCCCAGCCGGTTCCACCAGTCAATCCCGGCCTGTTGATCGAAAAAGCAGTCTCCCAGCCAACTATAGATCCGCGTGCGAATATTCAGACCTATGGCGGCATTCTTGTCCACGTAATTGGCAAGGCCCTGTCCGAATGACCAATCGCCAGCAGCATCGAGGTTTCGAAAGATCATTCCGCAATCTCCGGAGGCGTCGGGGCTGAATGGGACCCGGTTACCCCATCGGTGAAAGTGTTAACAGCATTCGGGAGGTATTGTATTCCGCAACCGTCCGCGTTCAAATTCAATTTGTGCCGCGCCAGGACAACGACCTCGTCCGCAATCAGCCGGATCTTTCCAGAGCCAACCTCGACAACCTCCCCCGTTCCGGTAACGCCGGTAAAGTCGTCGCTTCGAAGTTGGACAGTCGTGGTCGACACACCCGCCAGCGCGCGCGGATTTGATCTTAGGCCCACCAATGCCATGCCATCGCTGAGATCATGAACCCGGCTCGTTGTCGGGGTCGAACCGGGACCTGTGGTCAGCCAATTGTCGATCTCCCGGTCGTTAAAGATCACGAGGCATTCATCGCCCTCTGCTATTGGGAAAGTGAGGGTAAAGCCGCCGCCGGCCGGGAAAACCACCGGGACCACGAGCAGGAGCGGATATTCCTGTATGGTCCTCACCCCTTCCGGGGAAATGCTAGTGACCTGCTGTTGCGCAATCATCACAGTCGCCGTCTGTTTTGTGGGGTCGAAAGCTTTTATCACCCCGACGCGCGCGCAGTTCACCGCCTTCAAGACCTCGCGCTTATGGGATTGAAGAATCGCCTCCAGCGACGGAGGAACGGTTTGCTTAAGGGTTGGCTGGACGATCATTGCGACGGCACCTGGACGAAGGCGGGTTGGTTTCCTTGTTGAAATAGGTTCGGCGCCAGCAGGTTGAAAGTCGAACGGCAATGTCCGCTTGCGGCCGCCGAAATCATCCCTTGATGTAAAATGCCGATGACTGCGTACTGCCCGTTATAGACCTTCTGGACGGTCGATTCGATCTTGACTTGCTGCATCATGTTTATCCCGGCTTCAAGAAGAGTCGTTATGCTCAGGAACCCGTCATCCCTCCGCGGCGTTTCCAGAATTCCGGTTGCGTCGTTGATCGTCGCAATCTCTCCCTCAATCGCCTCCGCATCGCGAAGCACGTAGACTTTTCCGCTATCGATATAGACCTTGTTTTCGCTGTACTGCTTTAGCAGGTCATAGACGTTTCCATTCAGGACAACGGGCCGACTCAGACTGTCGGAATAATTTCCCACCGCCCCAAGCTTCAGATTTGGAAACTGACCGATCAGAGTTTTCAGGATGTCTCCAAGAGTCTGCCCCGATTGTGAAGTTTGGAACACTTGCGTTGCCGAAACATCATAATGACCGTCGCGCGCCTCGATCCGCGTGATGATGTCGGTCCCTTGCCGGGCGGAACTCGCCCTGAAAATATCGCCCTCGAAAATCCGGTAGAGCGTTCCATATCCGGCCTCGAACACAATGGTGCGCGGTCCGACCTGATCGCCGTTCAATACAACCGCCCCATTGTTGAAGCGGTCCTGGAAGATGCGGTTCCGGTGTTCCTCGGAAAGATTGTAGATATCGATATCGAGCCGGTTGAGGTCGGAGTTGTTGTTTCTCTGGACCCAGAACGCAGTGGTAAAAGGAAGCGTGATGATGATCTGCGGACCGCCGTCTTTCGGATCAATCGTCAAGCGATAGTTGCGGCCGAATTTGACATTCATGTAAACCAATCCTTTTCGACTTCGGCGACATCGGTCGCATCCATCAGGTAAAGATTTGCCACCTGGTTCACAAAATCATCGATACGATAGGGGTCAAGCCCATTCGTCGTGACGCAACTAATCCCGAACGGAATGTTGTCCTTGAATTGACGAAGCAGGTTGAGCGAGGTGACGACCGCAATCCCTTCAGCCTCGAAAGAGTTGTACGTCACGCCCATAATCCAACGCTGGATGCGCGGCATGAAACGAAGCGTCATGCCGATTTGAAGCGTCGGTATACCCGTCAGCGTAAGCTGTTGCGAAGGATCAGAAGTGATTTTGTTGACGTACAACATCAGGGCGGACCGGCTTGGTATTTGAACTGCTTGGCGAGGCTAGGATTTTGCAACAGGCTAGAGGCATCGATCATGAAGCTTTGCGCGCCGGGCAGAGAGGGAGACGGCAGAGGAACGCCGGGAACATTTCCAAGCGGCACTTCCGGAGCGGCTTGAGCCGCCGATGCGCCTTGGAACCTCATCGAATCATCCAAGGACAGCCTTTCCACCGGGATGACGGGATCAGGCGTCAGATTTGGAATGCTGGTATCCCCTCCAGATGAGGGGGGCGCGTATGCGCTGGAGACAACCTTGGCGATCCTGATCTCTTTCAAGGTGATCGAGAAATCGGTGATGTAGATCGATCCTTCCGGTTGGATTGCTGTGATGCTTTCAATCGCCATATTGCTCATGAACTCCCATGGCGTTTGTACGCTCATCAGAATGCCTTGGTTCATCAGAGATTTGAAATAGGTATAGGCGCGCTGTTGGTTCTTCTGGCTTCCAGCCGCGCCGATCAGATTTTGCACAAGCCCGTAAATGTTTGCTGCATCAGGAAGCGTGACGCTTGAATTCGTGGGCGTCTCAATAGATTCCTGTATCTGAGTTGCCGACGAGCTAAGAGTCGGAAGAAACTGCGACAGGACGGTGAGCTTTTGAACGGCCTGTTGCAGGATCGTAGGTCCGTTCGTGCCGTCACCGTAATAGACCAGCTCGCCTACATATCCTTTCAGGGTGATGCGTTTGGGCTTGATTGCAATGTGATCCTGAAGCGCGCGGTTATCTTCGGTATAGTGATCCGTGATGTCCGCTGACAGATGAGCGATACTTTCTCCCGCCACGTCGAACACGAAGCCGCCCAGGCCGAAGGCATTCAACGGAGAAACGACGTAGTTCTGAAACTCTGCGATGAGGGCATCGAGCTGATCAGCCATCAGTAGGGCACTCCCAGATTTATGCCGGCATCCGTATTGTTAAGCTGCTTCTGAAACCACTCGTCCCACATGCGCGCGGCTTCCCGGCCAACCGCGCCAGGATCGGCCGTACTGTGAATGTGCTGCGTCAGGCTGTTGGTGCTGTTTCCGCGCTGCCCGGCATGATAATCCCGCACTGGGTATGCCCAGTCTGCGAACTTCTGCGCCCATCCAGTTTTCTTGTCCAGATAGTTTGCGCCGAGATACCCAACACCCGCGCCGACGCCGAGCGTCCCTGCCGCAACGCCCAACGCAGGAACGAGAGCCGCGGTCAGTGACTCCGCCGCGAGGGTAACCTGCCCAATAGCCATCAACATTCCAATGAGCCAGCGTCCGGCATAAAAGCCAAGTACAGTTTCACCGATCAGCTTCCATCCGCCGATGGCTTGTGCGACATCATTGATCTTCGGAAGCCATTTCTCCATGCCGCGTTCTATCTTGTCCATTCCTTCAATCAGCGGATCGGCCCAGCGGTCCATCAGATCCGCTTCAAACTTTTCCCAGCGCTGTGTTAGTTCCGCCAGCTTACGATTGACCTGGTCGAGATGCGATAGCTCGCGATCATCAATGACGAGACCAGCGGTCATATTCTTGCGCTGTTGTGCCGTCGTAAGAAGAGCGTCTATTGCTCCCGCGCCGAGGCCGATCTGATCCAGCAGCATCCCGGCGCGCGCACGACCGTACCGGGCGATGAAGTCCGGCAAACGCTGACTGAGCTTTTCAAGATACTGGGCCGGGTCCGCGCCGGGGATGTAGTCCACCCCGAGCTGCGAAAGGATATTCCCCCCACCAGCGCCCCAATTGATGTTCTTGATGTATTCGGTGAACGCCTTGTACTTTTCCTGCGCCTGTTCGACGTTGATCAGAGGATTGGTTCGATTGATGACCAGCGCCCATTCCTGCAGGGCCTGCGTAGAATATCCGGTCTGATCGCCAAACTGCTTCATCGCAGTGGCCCGGTCGGCAACTCGCGTCAGGAAGACATCGAGCCCGATCACCGAGCCTGTTGCGACAGCGGTCAGGCTGAGCATGTGTTTTTCGAGCGACCGGACGCCTTCGTCGAAGTCCTTTAGCTTCTGTTCATCGACATCGAAGCCGAGGCTGACAAAAAGCTCGCCGATATTCATTGCGAATCCCCGTCTCTGTTCAGCGCAATGTACTCTCTTTCATACGCTGCTTCAAAGGCTTCGTAATCCACGACCGCGCAAAACAGATCGACGGGCATGAGGAGGACTTGCGCCACGTCCCCGCCGCAGTATCCGGCTTTGGCGAGACGAACCGCGAGGAACAGATCCTCATTGTCTATGGTGACGTTGGGGTAGTTTCGCTTGGCTTGGCCTGAAGAAACGGCAACTTTGAAGCCAGGCTCTCCACTAAAGGGCCGAAGTTGACCTTCATGCACTCGATCACGATCTCGTAATAATCTTTCCTGGCCTCGGGATCATCGAAGGTCTGCTCTGTGATCTTCTGACCGCCGCGCAGGCAGCGCGCCAGACAGGGCCATAGAGCTGCATCCACCGCGTCCGCGCCATCAACCCGGAGAATTGCGCTCACGATGCCAGAAGCATCGCTTTTGAGGTCCAGTAGATTAATCCCCGCGCCAGCCGCTTCGCGCTCCACGGCCATCTTCAGTTTCTTGGCATCCGGCCAAGGCGCAGCTTGGATGATGATATTGGCGCCCGATGGTCCGGTGAATTGATTCATTACTGGATTACCCGGACAGCGTTGGCGAACTTGATGTTGTAAACCGCTTCAGCTTGCATAACGTCCCCACCGACGTTTTCCTTGCCCTCGACCATCTTTGAGATGACGCCACCGGCCAGCGTGTAAACGTCATTAATGACGTTGCCTTGGCCGTCACCGAGGCGCTTTACAAAAGAGCCCGCGAGAAGTGCCGTGGACGGGAAATCATTCAACGAGGCAGCGAGGATGCTTTCCAGGACCTGATCATCCGTGCTTCCGCGCATGACCCGAAGAGCGAGATTGGCGTTAAAGCCCTGCTGATTCTGGGCCATGATCGTATTGCCGTTCTTGCCGGTCTTCATGTTGACCAGATCGTTCGGGAAAGTGATTGTGGTCACGTCATCTGTTGCCAGATCGTTAAACACGTTCCCGTTCAGGACGAGGGTATCGTTTGAAGTTACGGTGTAGGTCGTCATTCAATCCCCCTTACGAGTTCACGAGCACAATGACGTTGCCCGAATGAATTGCGCCAGCGCGCTTGATTGCGATCTGGACCAACGGAGCCTTACGGGCTTCGCGGTCCACTGAATTCTGTTGGGCGACCGGCTGGCTGTAAATGTAGAAGCCGGTGTTCATGATGTTCTTGTTGAACAGTGCCGGATCGCCGAAGGTCTCGGAGCTGTTCCATGCGCCCGGCGCTATTTCGCCATTGATGACGAATTGGTTGCAGATCTTCCGATAGGCGTCTTTCAGCCCGTTCATGCCCGGTTCCGTCTGCGGCACCTTGGTGTTGGTTTGGCGAAGATAGTTGAAGCCCGCCGTTTCGAGATAGAACTTCAGGGCCAGGTCCGAATATGGATTGTCGAAGAAATCGTTGCCGCCATTCGACACCACGGAGGGAACGCCGTCATAGCTGACATAGAGATCGCATCCGGCTGTTTGTGCTTCGATGTAGAAGGTTTCCGAAATCCCCGTGTCCGGCGTGATCGTCGCCAGTTGCTTCAGGTTCATGGTTTGGCTGGTGTTGCTGCCGGTAAAATCCACGCTGCAAGCGCGCCCGGCATAGGCAGCCTTGAAGAGGTTCGCATCATGCAGGCTCGGGGTATAGAGCAGCATGCGCGTCTTGGTGTCCGCGGATTGAGCAATCGTTGTGCAAACGCCGAGAATGTCCTGCGTTGAGGCGCAGTGCTGGAAGAACATATTGTCTTGAGCCTGAATTCCCGTTGCAACGGCGACAATCGCCGCGTCTTCAAGGTCAAGCGTCGACATGATCGGCACATATCCAACAAGGCCGCTCGTGCGCGCAAGGCATTGGAGAACCGTTTCGCCAGAGCTGTTGGCGCCAGCCGTGGCTGTCTCCCCGGCCGCGTTGAGGTAACCGGCGCCGCTCAGATCCGTGCCGCCCCCGGCATACGTGCCCAGAGCAACGGTCGAAGAGGTTCCTACCTTCTTGCTGGTGAACTGCAATCCGTTCGTCAGTGCTGTTACCAGCGCGTCCTGAATGCCTGCCTGCAGCACCGCCGCGACATCCGACCAAGTAACACAATTCGTGAAGTTCAGATTGCCGACATTGGTGACAACGCCGTCGATTGTAACGCGCAAGTTGCCATTCGTAACCGCGATGATGGAGGAAAGATTCGCAGAGATATTAGGGGTTTGAACATTGCCATGCGTCGCGGATACCGCGCCCAGCATCGGCACAATTACCAGACGGCCGTTACCGCTAAGGACGTTCGGCACCTGTGAGAAAACGGCATTCGCCATCTGGGCCGTTTTGCTATTGGTCCCATAGTTCGAGGCGACCTGCGCGGCACTGATATAGATGCCGAATTGCTCAAGGTTGAGGGGCTGGTCCTGTGTGAAAAGTGCCAAGCTGTTAACGTTCTTCTCGGTCAAACCGGAGGGGGTCGTGGTAATCGTGACGTTGATTACATTGCTGACCGGAAGGACGTTTGTGGTCATGGCTGAATCCCCTGCTGGTTGATCTCAAACTGTATTAACGGCGGCTTCTGGTCGTAAGGCTGACCCTGGTCGAAATTGTCACCTTGGTCGTATTGGTAGGGCGGCTGGCTTCCTATGGTCTTGTAGTCGTCCACCCGCTGATGGAAGTCGTCATAATAATCGCCCCCATCGCTGGTGAGAAGAGTTTCTTTCACATACCACACAAAGCAGGAAATTGTAATGGTGTATCGATTGAGCTGAGACGGCCCCTCGGCCGACGAGGTGTTAAACATCCCCCTCGGAAGACGCATGATCTTGAAGTTGATCAGTTCCTGCTGTTGCTGGGAATAGATCCCCTGCAGAGCCGCAACAACCTCCCAATTCCGGAAGATCGCCTGATTCCCCTTGGACCAGATATCGATCTGGATATCTTCTCGAACCTGAAGCCGGTTGACCTCCGTCGTGGCGTTCTGTTTGGCATCCCAGGTTTCGCCGGGCACGTCGAAGGTCTGATCCGGCTGATCGAAGTTCTCCACCGGGTTACCGTCATAATTCATGCCCTGCTGGGCGTCGTAATCCTGTCCCGCATCCCAAACCCGGCCCGGCACGTCATATCCGTCTGGCGGCGTATCGTATTGCTGTCCGAGCTGGTCCCAGGTATTGAGCGGCGCGCCGTCCCGGATGTAGGTCTGATTCGACAGGACGTATGAATTCACCAGCCCGACGCTGATGTAAAGCGCCTGATCCTGAGGGATCACCCGGTTTTGATCGCGCAGCCAAACGCTGTTGGCCGGCAACTTCATGGCCCTTTGGAGGATGTCGACAATGATCTGGGAAGCCAGCTTGTTCATGCCGAATCCTGGATAGCGTGGTATTCGATATAGCCGTTCAGACTGTAATCGTTCTGCGCCATGATCTTGTAGAGCTTTTCGTTAAAGAAGATTCGGTCGTTCGGGTCGAGGTTCAGCGGCCCGGACGTGCAATGGATCTGGAGCCATTCGAAAGCGCGCTGGCCTTCCGGCTTCAGCTCGATCTGATTCGGCGACAGAGGCTGCATAACGCCCGTGAATGAAAAAGGCGAATCGATAGATTGCACCAGCCCATCGACCACGGTTTGCGATCTCTTCAGCAATTCGATTTTGTTTTGCCACCCGGCAAAAGCTGCACCCACACGGGGCATTCCAGAAATCTTGTTCAGCGGCAAAGCCATCACGCCTCCGCATAGCTTTTCTGCACGACTGTTGCGGGAATGCCACTCTTCGTAACGACATCGCTTGTAATGGCGCGCCGCAGCTGGCCGGTATCAATCAGGGGCGCCGAGCTGCCCTTGCTTGCAATGGTTGACGGTTTATTGGCAGGCCACCGGCCGAAACCTCCGGTTTCAAAGGCTTGCTGGATAATCTCTTCCGCCTTGACCCCGAGCAGTTCGAACATCCGCTCGTAATCACCACGTTGAAAGGCGTTTTTCATGCTGCCAGTACCGAGTGACCGAATCAGTTCGCGCTTTTTGTGCTCCAGTGGGAACAACAAAAAGTCACGCGGCGGGATGTTCTTCGTCATGGAGCCGAACATCTGGATGACGCCCAGCTCCGCGTTATTGATGCCGTTTTCTGTGCGCGCCGCGTGTCCGCCCAGAATGCCCACCCGCGCCCGATAACCCGTTGCCTCACGCTTAATCTCCTCTAGCCCGTCCAGATTGATGTTGAGCTTGCTCTGCTTCATGGGTTCGCATCCGCGAACACCGCCTGCATATTTCCAATCAGGTTCGGCAGGATCATTTGCAGGTACTTCATGCCGTAAGCCGAGGTGATGTAAAACGCGTAATTCGGGTTGTTCTTATAGGCATCCGGGATCTGGTAAGCCTCGCTGACAGAGCCAACCGTGCGCGACTGGACCGGAAACGAGCCGGAGGACGAAATGCCGGCCGCCGCGGCTCGCATGTCGTTACAGAGGAAATGCGCAGTCAGGTAAAGGTAGGCCAGCCGGATCGTCGCATCAGTACCCAGCAGCGCTTGGTTGAACAGGACTTGAGCTTCGGTAAATGCGTTGGTGATGTCCTGATCCTGAACATAATTGTCCAGCGTCGTCAGGTACTTGATCCATTTCGTAGCGTCAGAACCGGGCGTGACGCCGGTCACCCCATCGACTTGGCATTGATAGAACAGGAGGGTCGGAGCGTAATAAACGATATCGCCGGTATTGTAGAGCGCGGCTGGATCGTAGACCGGAAGATACGGAAAGTCCCTATAGAACTGAGCCTTGAAGTCCGCAACCGTGATGGTGTTCAGATCCATAGGCCCTCATTTTCAGGCCGCTTCGGACTCGTCAGGTTGAGATACAGGCGTGCCGCCCAGGTTCGCTTCAGTGACCTTTTCCATGTTGATCAGCGTTTGGGGATAAAGCCGCATGAGCCTTTCACCCACTTCAGAGCTGACTTCCTTGGCGCTCTTCGGGACGAGAACATCGTCCTTTTCGAAGCCGTAGCGGATTTCAGCCTTACCCTGATTGAACACTTTCATGGATCACTCCTTACGTGAAATCGAAGTACAGCATTTCCAGCGGACGATAAGCCAGACCACCGGTGAACTGACCGTAGCCGACGTTCTGGAACTGGAACCCGTTGATCGTGTTCTGTAGCGTGTTGCTGTAGTCCACGGGGATGTCCATGCGATAGCTGTCTTCGTCGTAGTTGAGCAGCGTATAGCGGTTCTTGTTCAAGCCCGTCACGGTCGCATTGTTCGCCTCGTCAGCATATGCGCACGGCAGAATCTTAAAGTTCGGATTCATCGTGATCATCTTGAAGGCTTCGAGCAGATAGGTCAGCATCGGAACCGGATAGGTGCCAACAGTGCCGGGGATCAGTGTCGCCAGTCCGTTGTAATCCGCTTCCGGGATGATGAAGTGAGTCGGCATCGCCGTGCGGTTACAATTCGCACGGTAAGCCTCGACGATCCCAGCAACGAACGTCGAATATTGGGTAGCGTTCATCGACTTGATGTATCCAGTGATCAAACTGGTATTCGAGTTCACGCCGGATTGCGTCAGGAGACCCATGACGTTCGGATTGCCGCTGGAACCGAGGAAGGCGATCTTTTGGATGCCGAGATCCCAGTTACGCTTGCGCGCGCGCTCTTTCGATGTCACCAGATCCCAGTTGCCCGACTTGGCGGCAAATTTGAGATCGAACAGGGACCAGCCGATTTGCTTGGCCCAGTTGATGACGGGGTTCGTTACCGAATCAACGCCGGCATCCGCTTCAGCCAAGCGGCTATTGCTGGCGCCCGTATTGATGATGCCCGATTCGAAATCACCGCCGAGCTGGAAATCCCGATAGGTCGTGATCTCTGTTGACCAGGAATTCTCGCCAACGCGGACCGGCATGTATTCGGCCGGGGGGATAGTGAAAAACTTCTGCTCAACCACGCTTTTCGAGATTGCCGTCAGCGTGGTGATGTTGATCTCAAAACCCAGAGCGTTGTGCAGCTCTTCAGCGCGGAATTTGCGTTGCAGGGCGTTGCAGCGTGCAACTTCCTGTGGGGTCAAGACAATAGGATTGCCTTTGAGATCCAAGACTGAGGTTTTCATCTTCCTGTTTCCTTCCCCGTTAGAACTGCTGATACGTGATAGTGAATTCGATGGACGTGCCGCCCGTTTGAGCCGAGCCGTTGTTCACGACCTGCAGGCCATCGCCTGTGCCCATCGCCGCACCGAAACCAGCTCCGAGAGTGGTATTGGCGGAGCCAGGAGTGAGCACAGCGCCGTTGGTGAGCCCAGCTTCCGCAATCGTCGAGACCGCGACCGGGGAAGCGTTTGTCGATTCGAGCTCGACGCTCGTACCAGTCGCGAAAGCGCCGGTGACACGGGCGATATAGTTGGTGACTTTGAGTTTCTTGCCAGCCGCACCCGGAATGAGAACGAGCCCGGCATTAATCTGAGCAAGAGTGGCGGTAACATCGATGACTTTCGTCGATACCGCATCATTGCTGGATGGCAGATGGAGCCATACGCGAATGAGATCGCCATCGGCGGCGGCTTTGTCATAGGCTTCACCGATCACGGGATTGACACCCAGTGACGGACCAACCTTGTTTGCAACGTAATCGTACTCGACCGGCGCACCGCGCGCGATAGCGCCGCTTGCGGTCATGTACATCACGGCATTGTCACGAGCGACTTCCATTGCCGCATTAGTCGGGAAGTTTGCATCCTTGAGGTTCCGAACGACGAAGCCCCAAGGGGTATCCGTGTTGGAGGTCATCGCCAGCATCTTCGGCGTGCCACCAGCGCTGTTTTCGATCTTCACGCCCTGTTGGGCTACCAAGGCGGTAGCTTGGTTTTGGGAGACATTCGCAGAAACGATGCTACCGGCAAACTCAAGGTCGAGCTGCCCCGCAACGGTCGTTTGGGAAAATTGATTTGGATTAAGCGCCATGACGTACTCCCCTGGTTAAGCCTGTTTACCGTAGCGTTCTTGACCGCGTTTCACTTGCGCCATTGGCGTATCGATGATCACTGAAGGCGCAGCTTCGATCAGGTGCGCGTTGCGAAGTTCTTCGAAGTGGTTCCGGTCATTCTTTTTCTCTTTACCCTCTTCGTCTTCGTCCTCTTCACCGTCGTTTTTCTTATTCTTCTTTTCGTCCTTTTCTTTGTCCTCATCATCCTCGTTCATCTTGCAATCGTCTTCTTCCTTTTTGTCGTCTTCGTTCTTTTTGGATTTGGCGTTGAGTTTTTCGAAGCGGCTCACGAGTTCCTTCACGGGGATCTTTTCGCCGTTGCATTCAACGAGCGCATCGCCATCGACCGGCTTGGCATTGGTTTTCTCGTCATCAGCCTTTTTGGCTGACGTCAGGGCGTTCAACATTTCCGCTACTGTGACTTCTTTGCCACCCTCCAGCTCAACAATGGTGTCCCCATCGATCTGGGTGACTTCCTCTTTCTTGTTTTTGAAGAGCTTGAACATCTGGGTTCCTTTCGCGGGTTCTGTCTTGCTGTTGTGGAGTTCGCGCTTTTTGAGGTCTTGGTAGGCGGAGAAGTCGGAGGGAGAAACGATTACCGCATCTTCATACCGTGGATCGGGAACAATTGCAAGATGTGTAAAGGTTCCATTCAACACTTCGCGGTCGTAGGGAACGTTGTTCTTCGTGCCGGCCGGACCCCACTCAGTCGGGACGTAAGCGTTCGAGACATGCCAGCCTTTCGCTACCGCGTTGAAACCCTCATCATCGACCATCAGACATTTGAACCAGGCCCAACCATCGGCTTCGTTATAAAAGCTCTCCGTCACATACCCGACGGCCTTTTCCTTCATCGTTGAGTAATCGACGTTCTGGTGATGGACGTAGATCGGAATGCCGACGCCGGTCTTGATCATGGCCTTCATGGCCTCGGTATCGACCAAGACGGTTTCGCTGTCGTAACCGCAGGTGCCGGGCTGCATGTGCTTGGCGAAGAAAACCTCAGGCTTCTTTGAAACCGCGTTTTCCAGATTGGGGAGAGAGCCATCCATGGGCGAAAGAATGCCACAAAACGCCGCGCGCAACAATATTTATTCGACCAGCGCCACCGCAATGCACCGGCAGTTGAAATCTTCGCCGGGGTTATTCCGCGCGCCGGTTTCGCGATCCGTTATGGGCGGATCGTCCCAGCTAAAGACCTTCCCATCGAGAACCTTGTGATCATGCCGGACGCGCTCATCATGCGACGTGGACCAGCGATAGCGCCTGATTCCGATGTCCTGATAGCGGGTTTGTTGGAATTTCGACATCAGGAGTGAGGTTTCCTGCCGGGCAAGGAACTTCGCCTTACGCCTGGAAACGCCGTAGTTTTCGGTAATGAGGCTGACCAGCTCTTCCGCGCGCCGACCCGCGAACGCATTGGTCGACACCTTCTGCCGCAGCTCCAGGATGTTATCTTTTGCCCACCCTTGTATATACAGCTCAAGGTTCTTTCCCCATTCGCCGGAGATGATTCGGCGCTGATCCTCCGTCAGCTTCGGCGCGATTGTTATGGCGGCAACCGTCTTTTGGAAATCGCCCTCCATCCAATCGACCGACTGCCGCATGCGCGCGGGAATGCCGGAGCGATCCGTGAGACTTTCGATATCCACGCCATCCAGCACCTGAACCATCGCGCGCCGCAACGCGTCGTACCGCGAATCAGCTTGGGCCTGTGCGATACGGATCTCGGTCGGCACGCGATCAGATGGAAGCGAAAATGTCCGTGAAGCCGGGTTGTACGTGGCGCCGATGCACTCAAGCTGCGAGCTGATTCGGGAACTGAATTCCCCGCTGAAAAGACCATCCTCATACCAAACTCGGCCGGTGGCGACAGCCTCCAGCAGTACGGAGCCTGCGTTGAGGATTTCGGAAGGCTTGGCGAAGAGCGCCGCGAGGGGACGATAGATCAGGTCCAGCAGGATGCGATTGATCTCGTATTCGATCCCTGCGTAATACTTTTCCCGCAGAACCAAGGTCTTGAGCTGCTTCACTTGCCACCATCTTTCGTTGGGGCTCTGGGGAGCGGCATCCAATGAGACGGGGTAAAGTGCTTGGGAAGGATCGACCATCTATCCGCCGGATGTTGTGCGATTCGCCAACCTGACTTGCCCCGCCCGTGATACGGCTCATCCCTAAACACACCGAGCGTCGGTCGGCCCCATACTTCTTCATAAACAAGCAATACAACGTTGCTTGGCGGCGTATCAGCTATCGGCCGCCATACCGTCATTCCTGATCAGGCGTTTTCTTACCAGCCTTCCCTGTTGCGGGCTTGACGCTGAATTCATCCTCGGTGCCAATCGGCGGCAGCGCATCGCTTGTCTCATCGACCTCGACCGGCAGGAGCGAATCCTTATTAAGTCCCTCTTTTGCTTCTTGCGCCGTTATCAAGCCTGCCGAAAACGCTGAGATGACACGATTATATTGGCTGTCCTTGACCTCTTCCTCTTCCTTGGCGTTCAGGATGCGGAGTGGGTTGAACGTGATGGAAAGGTCTGGAATCGTCTTGCCGAACGTCTTCTGACAGAGCACTTGAAGCAGGGTTACCAGCTCATACTCGCACTTGCTGCGAATTTCGCTTTCAATCATCGCGTTGTAGTTTTCGATGTCGTCTTCGCCGGAGTTGAAGCCCACCGAACTGATGCCGAACAGCTTTGTCATCGGCATGCGGAGATCAGCAGCGAGATCCTGACGGATTTGCAGAAGCATGTCATTCAGGCCCGTGAAGTTGATTTGCTTCTGGATATAGTCGTCTTCCATATCCATCGTCAGGGCCGAGTTGAAATTCTTGATCTGATTCGCCGCCTGAATACGCTTGGCGACATTTGCCGTTCCAGTCGCATTCATCAGGGCGGAGTTGTAGCCCTTGATCTTGTAAACATCGACCTTCGCCTCATCGAGCAATTCGAAGATCACGTCCTGATTCTTCAGGAACTGATTGAGCGAGCGGACGAGGCGTTCCAATTCCGACATACCCCAGCCGCGGAGGCGGGGCTTAATGAACGACGGCGGTTCTTTCCCAATGAACCGAACAACGCGCGAGTTATGAACCTCGTGGCCGTAGTAATCGTAAAACTCGCCCATGTTGGCGCCCAGCGCCATTCCAACGGCGAGATCGCCGGCAACGTTCTGATCGTAGAAATAGAACTCCCACATGTCCGCCGAGCGGAATTCCAGCGGCGTGTCGCTCGTAATGCGCTTCAGATTGAGTGGCGTCTTCGGGTCCTGATCGGTGAGGATCAGCACGCCGCCGCCGCCGTACAGCCGCCCCCATTTGATCGATTGCTTAAGCCGGTCGATAAGCTTGTGTTTCTTCGCTTCCGCCTGAAGCTGTTCGACTTCATCAGCATCGAGCTGGCCTGTTTTGATCTCAAACCCGGCCCGGAAAGCGTCATCAACCGGCTGATCGATCAACACCTGCACCACGCCATGCTCGACGTACATTTGCGAGATGAGCTGCCGCAGGTTCGAGATCAGATACCAGCGCAGGTTGTAAAACATCGTGTCGGACTGGCTGATCTCAGGACCACTGAATCCGAGCACGTTGTTCTGTTTCAGGATTTCGCACAGCCCCGAGAGCGAGTTTACGAACTGCTCATGCACGACAAGTGCGCTGATTTGGTCATCGGGCATGCTGAACCTCAGAGGACATCGAGGATGGAAGTTTCGCGGGTAGGACAGTAACACCCAATGGCTGCATCAGCAAGGTTTGGGCTCAAAGAGCCGTCCGGTTTCTTGTCAACGATGGTCTTTCCGTTCGTGCCGGTTTTCTTCACAGCCTGCGAAAGCTCCATGCAGACCTGGTGAAGATTGGTCATATCTGACGGCAGCGAAATCATCTCAGCGGGATCGAAGATTTGCCCGCGTGTGACCGCAAGATACGTTTTCCAGAACCTCGTTCGCACCCGAAACCAACTCTGTACTTTCAGGTTTCCGTACTGATCTTCGTTGGTTGGACTCTGATCGTCTCCGGGGATAACGTGATCAGTTGGGTCTAACGGCGAAGCCGCAGCGTTCCACTGCATAACCCGTAACGAACGCGGCCAGGATGGTTGCTCCTGCATCGTATTCGTCGCCGCCTTGAATCCGGCACCGACTCCAATGCTGTCGTAGTAAAGCTCATGGACCCCGTCTTCGATTGCGTAGGGGACAGCTATTTTTGCCGCATCGCCTGCGTCACCGCCCCAATGATCGGCACGCTGCATGACAACGCCCTTGCGTGAAATGTATGCGTTTTTATCTCCGCCACCATCAGCGATATCCTGCATTGCTATCCGTTCGCCAGCAAACCAATCCCCCAGCTTCGCCAGTTTGATGTGGGCGTCAATGGCAGCGCGCACCCATTCCTGCTTGATAATCACGCCGACGACAGATCCTGAGTAATCCCGATCCACTTCCTGGGCAAAGAGGTGCAACAAACCTTCGCGATCAGCTCTGTCCCGGCGCCGGTCGTACCATTCCTGCGTTTTGCCAGGGTGATCTCTCCAATCGAACACAAAGACCCGAGTGACGCCCTTTGGCATAACCTTGCCGGGTTCCCAAACCTCCCCAGCCATGCGGCGCCGGTAGAAGACATTTGCTGATCCGTTAACGCTGGAGATGTCGATTTGAACGTCGGTATTGTCCCCAAGGGCAGCTTCAATGCTTTCCGGCCGTTCGTAATGGGCTGATTCGTCCTTGAAATAGATAGTGGTACGGCCACCACGCCCAATGTTGTCGCCAGCTTCCCCGGTGATTGAAGAGCCATTCTCAGGGTTAATGATCTTCATGTACGTCGCGTGCTTCCGGAAGTCGAAGCCCCGTGGCAACATCCACAGAGGGAGGTTTGCTAGAAGCTGACGTACCTTCGTAAAAATGGCCTTTGGATCGTCTTTGTCATCGACGTACTCTTCCTTCCGGCTTCCCCAGCCAATCGCTGTACCGGCAAAAAACAGCCACGCATGAACCGAATAACAGACACACTCCCACGTCACCCCCATGTCACGGGCTTTTTCGGCCAGCCCACTTTCCTTGTCCTTGAAGCAGCCATCAACGAAATCGATGAACTGTTCCTGTCTTGGGAAAAGGATGAACGGAACCCACCGGGGATCAGGCGGAGCGATCCTTGGATCGAAAGTCATGCACCAATCGTTGATCCATTGCTTTGGGTTGTCGCGGTAGTACGCCATGACCCCGACGCGCAGCACGGGGTCTTTGCCCAAAACCTCCAGCATCTTGATCCGGCGCTTGAATTCGCCCGTGTAATCGGGCGGCCAGATCATTCGCCGTTCGTGCGTTGGATCATTTCCTGATAAGCGCGCGCGCCGTCAGCCGGGGTCAGGATGGCCATTGTTGGCGACAGCGGTCCACCGTCAGGGTTTTGAAGCACCGTCGTGTTCTTCGGCTTGCCTTCCATACGGTCCAACAACGCTTCGCGTTCATGGCGGGTATCGAGGCCAGAAATCATATTAACCATGTGCCGCAGGCATGCCGCATCGATCCCGGAAAGGTTCTTAACCTCTGATGGCGATCTCGCAATCCGCCGTATCTCACTCACCGGCATGTTCAACCATTTCTGCATCCTCACGCGATACGGTTGCCAACCAGCCATACCGTTCTCGCCCGTTGGATTGGCATTGTTCCCCGGAAGGAACTTGCCATCAGGGCCTTGATTTGGGTTTTCCGAGAGTATCGGTACAAGGGATTGATCAGACACGATGTTTCACATAATGTTTCACGTGGACCGGTAGTATCCATCAAAAGTGATCTTCAGGCAACAGTTCCGCTTCCGTAGCCCCGCCCCGCCTGAGGGCACACGGTCTGAGGGTTGAGATTTATCAGGTATAGCCACGCCGTCTGTTATCGGTGACCAGCCGCCCCGCCACATGCGGTAATAGCATGTTTTTGCTTGGAGAAATGGGCTTTAGCTATGCGTGGTTATCGTTTCCTCTCTCACAAGGGTTAACGGGCTTGGAATCGTCTTTCGACGCAAGGACGCCCCCGAATCAGAGCTTCAAAAGCAGGAGCTCTGCATTACTGCGGGTAGCACATCATCTATTGCTTTTCGGGGGGAGCGGCGCTACATTTAGCGCGCCTGTCCAGTCCAGGCAACCTGTTCGGGACTGCTACCACAGACCGAACGCGAAATCTTTATCACGACGGTATGCCCGTGATCAAGCGCAAACGTCAGCGATAGGCGTGACGGCGAGGAGAGAACGCACCTCTTTCAAATCCCAACTCAGCGAGCCGCGAGCGTAGCGCGTCAGCGCACGCGAAGCGAAGCGGCGAGCGGAAGAGAGTTGTTGGGCATTGAGATGCCGAGCGAAGCGAGGCTTTCTAGCCGAAGAACTTATCCACGAAATACACGAACCCACAGAATCCAATCAGGTTCGCTACTCCCTTACGGCCGAACAGCGCAAGGATGACGAGCAAAGCAACAACGCCGGCAGGAATGATGATCGTCATCTGAAACCGTTCCCAACCGGGACCGTGCCGAATCGGTCAACCGCGTTCATTCTGCTGGTGCGCTTTGGATCTGACGTTGATGTTGGAACGGGCGTCTTCTTTTTAGGGAACTTGAAGCAGCGCATTTTCTTGATGCGTCCCTGCCTGATCAGGCCGATCTTGCTGGCAACTGAATTCCTCGGATGGTCGAAGTGCTTTGCTATTTCAGCGTAAGTTAATCCCTTTAGCCATAGATATATAAGCTTGTCGACTTCGGATTTGGTCCATGGAACCCTATCGCGGCCGTCTTTTCTTTTCATGCGCGCCCCGCGATCCAAACCGGAAGCGGAAGCTCTGCAATACCTATCCATCCATCGATCTCAGCCAGGCGAAGCTTGTTTTCTACGATGGCTTCGCTATCGCCTTTTCCGTACAGGCTGTGCGTGATGAACACTGCCCGCTTTTCGAACCAGACGAAGATATCAACTATCTTCCCGTTCATAGCGATCAGGGCAAGCGTACGATCTTCCGGAACCTGCTGATTCGTTTTCCAGTCCAGCGTCATCGCGCCCACCGGTAGACAGGCGTCTTACGGGCGTGCGACCGTTCAAGCTTCATCGAAACGTATTGTCCGGTTGGCTCGATCAGCTTCTTTCGTACCGCGTGCATGATCAAAGATCCCCATGCGTTGGGCGATCCGGGCTGACCTACCATGGGCGCCAGCATCAGCCGGATCGTCTCACCAGTGAAGGTTTCGATATTGGCCCAATGGCGACTGCCATGCTTGGCAATCTCTTCCAGCTCGATCATTGCCAGAGCGAACCAATCTAGGTTGTTTGATTGAACTTGAAACAGTCCGGCATCGCGTGCGGCCCTCGATTCTTCTGCCTGGGTGAAGAGATCAGACACGAGCCCTCTCCGCGCGATACGTACGCATGAAGTCATTAACCTTTTGCGCTGTTTTGAGCTGAATACTTCTCTTACCAGCGCGAAGATCGAACACGAAATTGGGATCCTTTAGGGCCTTCGTACCGAAGGCGGTCTCTGACATGCCCTTCCGGGTCAAAAAGCGATCTATACGCGCCAGAAGGTCAGCCTCGGTGAACATGAGGCAAGAGAATATAGGAGGCAGGCTATGACGTCAAGGACAAAATACGCAATATTGTTGCGCGAGATATCGGCTGTTTCCTATTGACAGTCTAGGCCGCTTCCTATAACTTGCCTCTCGAAACAACGGAGGTATCAATGTTCAAATCAGGTCTCGAATTCAACAGCGCCGAAGATGAAGCCCGCCATCACGCTTCAAGCGCAGAGAATCTGGACATTCTGGCGCGTCACCAGAAAGCGTTTGATGCCGGTATGGACGCTCACCTGGCAGGAAAGACCGGCTCACTGTTTGAGGCGACGCTTCCCTTGCTCCAACTTCAACGCCTTGTTCCTGTCGAAAATCTCGACAGGGATTTCCTCACAGGAGAAACCACATGAGACCGATCATCCTAATCTTCACTATCTCTGTTGCCATCGGCTACCTTATCGGTTGGGCAACGGACTCGAAAGCGGTCAATGCGCCAAAGCCGCGAATCGAACATCTCACTCTTCAACCGGCGAAACATGGATACCTTCTAGCACCTCATCAAACGAACGATGCGATTGAGCTTGCCGCCTATCAGGTTTCCTGCCGAGCAATCCGGGGCTGCAAATGAGAGTGGAATTCGTCATCGCCATCATCCTTGTTCTTATCATTACCTTTGCCGGGTACGACCTCGGCATCTTCCACCACTAACAACGGAGAGCAGTATGTCCGCAGCAGTTGCCGTCATTCCGGCCAAGCCTAAAGTGTCGAAACTCAAGGCCGTCGATCCGAAAGAGGCTGAACCCAGCAAGCCAAAGGTCTTGATCTATGGCAAACCCGGCGTCGGAAAGACCTGGACCGCGCTCGATTTTCCAGGAGTGTTCTATATCGACACCGAAGGCGGTGCGGATCTCAATCACTACACCGACAAGCTGAAGAAGGCTGGGGGAATGTATTTCGGACCGGATCAGGGCAGCTTGAACTTTGATGATGTGATCGGACAGATCCAGGCCCTCGCAACCGAGGATCATAACTTCAAAACTGTTGTGATCGACAGTTTCACTAAGCTTTTCAGCGTCGAAGTGTCCCGCGAAGCAGAGCGTCTTGGTGATCGCAACGCCTTCGGAGCCGACAAGAAGCCTGCCATCGCTCAGACGCGACGGTTGATTAGTTGGCTCACCCGTTTGGACATGAATGTCATCCTTATCTGCCACGAACGGCCGCAATGGGGAACGGATGCGCGCGGCGACCGTACTGAAATCGGCCAGACCTTTGACGGTTGGGACAAGCTCGAATACGAACTTCATCTCTGCCTCAACATCATCAAGGCCGGTCCATTGCGTCAGGCTCGTGTTCGCAAGACACGCTTGCTTGGCTTTCCAGATGCCGATGTCTTCGAATGGTCGTATAACGAATTCGCGAACCGCTACGGCAAGGACATCATCGAGCGAAAAAGCGGGACTGTCAGTCTTGCAACTCCGCAGCAGATAGCTGAGATCAACAATCTGCTTCAGTCCGTAAAAGTGCCCGACGACTTCATGGAAAAGTGCATGAGTAAGGCCAATGCCGCCAGTATCGCGGAGTTTGACATCGATCAGGCCACGAAGATCATCGGCGCACTTAAAGATCGCCTGCCCAAGCCAACCACCAGCCCCGGAGCCTAAAATGTCCTATCAGCCAATCGACGAAAAAGAATACGCAATGCGCAACGTATGGCCGAAGGGCTGGTATGGCGCGACGGTTGTTACTGCAGCCGACAGCGTTGTGGAGCAGACAAGCGCAAAAGGCAACGTCATGTTCAAAACCCAGATTGACGTTTACAACCAATCCGGGGCTTTCAAGCGCATCACCTGCTACATCATTGCCTCCGGTCAGGCCGCATGGCAACTTCGCTCGGCCGCCGAAGCTTTCGGTGTTTTGGATCAGTACCGCGCCGGCACCCTCCGGCCCGACGACCTGAAGGGGCGTAGCGGTTTCGTAAAGCTGGGCATCGACGAGGATGAAACAGGTCAGTATGAGCCCAAAAATGTGATCGCCGACTACCGCAAAGAACTTCCAAAGAAAGTCGCACAGACCATGCAACAGCCACATAGCGCGGACTTGACAGATGACTCAATCCCATTCTGATCTGGACCTTCAGCTCTGGCAAAACCTCGGTACAGGAAGGCCTGACGTGACACGCACTATCTACAACCGCCTGATGGAAATGAAGTATGGCAAAGCGCCCGAACGCCGCAGCAAAACAGCATATGGAAAGAGTGGCGTCCCTCGGGTGCATCATCTGCCAGGGCGAAGCGGAGGTTCATCATCTGTTGCATCAGAAAGGAATGGGCCGCAGGAACAGCCACTTCGAAACGATACCTCTCTGCTTTCCTCACCACCGCGGAGAAGACGGAATCCACACCATCGGACGCAGAACGTGGGAAGCGCGCTATGGAACAGAACTTGAATTGCTTGAACGAACCCGAGCTCAGCTCGCAGATGCCGGAGATACCAGATTTCCTTTTACGCAGCAAACAGGAGAACGAAATGACAGGGACTGAACAGAAGCCACGCAGCAAGGTTGAACTGCCTTCGTCAATCGAATTAGACGGGCAAACTCACACGCTTGCCAACTTAGCATTCAATGACCTTGGCCTCATACAGATGGCGTTCAAACAGAAGATCGCGGACGCCGAGCAAGCAAAGCTTTCTCTCCGTGCCGTCAACGCAGAAATCCGCAGGAGGGGATCATGAACTTCGAGCCCCTTACTTTTACGATCAGCGCAGAACAGTTAAGCTACGTCTTTTACATGGCAATCACGGCGGTAGTAGCCGCAGCTAGTTATGGACTCGTACTCTTAACGCCAAAATACATCTGGAAGTCCAAGCCCACCGAGCCGCAGCCAAACCATCTCGAAACAATCGCGCTTGCCCTAGTAGAGATCGGTAAAGGCTTCGGTGACCTCACACGTGCTGTTCGTGATCATCAGGCGGCACTCGACGACTTGCCAGAAACGAATGACAACACTCTAAAGGCGGTCAAGGAAGGGCTTGAAAAGATGGCAACGCAGGTCACCTCTACCCGCGCTCAAACTCGCAGCGATGGTGGAAAGAAATGAGCCGTAAACGCAAGGCCGACTTCGTGCCCACATCTTTAGTCTGGTTCGGCCTGGTCGTCTTCGGATTCCTTCTTGGCCTTGGAGTTTCCATCGTTCCGGATCTCTATCGTAAGAAACCAGCAGCTCACTTCGCCGATCAATGCTTTCACGTTATGGATGAAACCGGCGTACACATTCGTTGCGAACCCATCAAGTAACCACCAACCAAGGAGTACATCATGCCCCAAGGACAACGCCCCGCATTCAGGATTATCCAAAAAGAGAGCGACGACGAGAACTCAGGCTGGAAAGAGCTTGGCGCGTGCTGGGCTCTCGCGAATTCAGAGAATTTCAGCGTCAGACTTGATACGCCGGAAGGCCCGATGAAGGCCCTAATGGTTCCCAATAAGCCCCGCGCTGCAAACAGCAACGGCAAGCAAGCCAATCGGCCAGCACCGCAACGCCGCGCCAGAGGATCGGGTCCACAAGCTGCTTGAGCCTAATAGCAGTTCATAGACTGAGCGGAGAGTTTCGCGTGATCGCATCAAACGGACGCTGGGAAATCGGCGAAGTCATTGTGTTTGGCGACGAACCACCGCTCGGACCCATGGGACGTAAGAGCCATCGCGGAGTGATGTATCGGCACAACCGGCGCATCGCCGTGAAACGATCCAAGGAAAAGCCATGAGTTGGAAATCCGCCAAGTCTACCGCGACCGAACGCCGCGATGCGATGCAGGAGTTCGCCGACCAGATCGTTGCGTCTCTTGAAGCTGGTATAAAGCCTTGGGTGAAACCTTGGGATGAGAGCAAATGCGGTGGACCACAAGCGCCTATTAACCCGACGACCGGAGCGCGCTACCACGGAATTAACGTTCTGATACTCGGGATCTCGCTTCTGGCTTTCCAGACAGGCGATCCGCGCTGGTGTTCGTTCCTCCAAGCGAAGGAGAAGGGCTGGAACGTGAGGAAAGGCGCGAAGGCCACTACGATATTCTTCACCAAGAAGTTGACCGTCAAAGACACGAAAGAGGACGCCGGAGAGGATGACGAAAAGACCGTCCGTATGCTTCGTCATTATCCCGTCTTCCACGCCTCGCAGATTGAAGGTATTCCAGAATTCAAGCCGCCCGGCATCGACGAAACGCCGTGGCGGCGACCGGAAGCTGCCGACCTGATTTTGCAAAACACCGGCGCGGTCATTCGCATCGGAGGAGATCGCGCCTTCTACTCGCCATCAACCGACCACATCCAACTCCCGCCCGACAGCGCCTTCCGCGGCCCTCCGGAATTCGCGGCTACAGCTTTGCATGAGCTTGGCCACTGGACGGGCCACCAGTCCCGATTGAACCGCGAAGAGGGCATGAAGGCGCGGTACGGATCAGCCGCTTACGCCATGGAGGAATTGCGCGCCGAGTTGAGCAGCGCGTTCATCGCAGGAGAACTTGGCATCCCCGCCGACATACCGCAGCACGCCAGTTATATCGCATCATGGCTGCCTAAGCTCAAAGAAGACAAACGAGCAATCTTTCATGCAGCAGCAGACGCACAGCGGATCGTGGACATGGTGCTTGGATTTCATCCGGACTTCGCCGCATCCGTCGAGCCGCAGCCAGTCCGTCCTAGCGAACCAACGGCGCAGCAATCACAAGAGCGGCCCGCAGCGTGATCCTGAAGCAACGCAATAGTCGTAAAATGAAGGGGTATGGCAAGCCCCCGACAGGCCGCAATCGTCCCCATCTCAACTTACGAGCCGATCAGCAGTGTTTGGGAGGGAAGTGACGGCGAGCTGCTTGAAGCGATGTTCGGTTTCTACGCCAACATTCCACCCGAGCCTATTCTTGATGCCACGTTTAACGCCGGCCGCTTCTGGAAGGACTCCAAGCGCAAAGTCGTATCGATGGATATCGATCCGCAGCACAATCCCGATATCGTCGCGGACAATCGCAAGATGAAGGGCGTACCCTCCAAGAAATTCGGGGTTGTCGTGTACGACCCACCCCATGTTGGTCCCCAGGGCCGCGACAAGAGCAAAAAACGTTTTGATGTAGACTTCGGCGCAACGGTGGAGTGCGGCAAGGATCAGGATTGGAACCTCAGCTATCTATATCCGCCATTCCTGAAACAGGCCAAGCGCGTATTGAAGCCGGATGGTCTTCTGCTCGCCAAGATCACCGACATGGTGAACAACCACAAATCGAAATGGCCGCACTGCGATTTCATGCGCATGGCCGAAGAAGCCGGGTTTACCGTATGCGACCTCATCATTAAGATCAGGAATGGGCCGATGGTTTCAACAAAGTGGCAAAACGCCCATCATGCCCGCAAGCGGCATTGCTTCTGGATTGTTTGCCGTAACAGCGACGATTGCGAGCGCGCATTAACGGGGCGGGTATAGTTCATTCCACCGGCTGACGCGGTGCGTCCCGGGCCGACCTTTGCCCGGAACCTTGCTGCCGAAGCCACTCTCATTCCAAGTAGGCCGATAGTGCGTGATGAGCGCGAATTCGGCCGCGAACACCCACCACTCACTCGCCAGCGTCAGGTAGCGGCAACTCATGTCCTCCATCTTGATGTTTTGCCGTCCACCGATCTTCGTGGCATGCTCCGCGAGACGAGCGCGCAGGGTTCGTTTGCTTTTGGTCGTTCCCTTTGAAGCTTTGCCGATGTAAACGAGATCGCCCTTGTAATAGAGCGCGTAGATCCCGCTAGCCTGTGGTCCAACGATCCTCGTCAATGGAAGAGAGGGGCTACCCTCCAGTTTCTCCACCACTTGGAGACGAATTCCTCGGTCAAGATCGAAATCAAAATGGTGCGGATCGTCCGTTTCAGGCACTCAGCCCGTCATGGTATCACATTGATACCGCGGCATTTAGCCGCCGAACGTTCGCGTCCCGCCAGCACTGGTTTTCTTCTTCCGACCGCCCAGGCTGTTCTGCCCCACCATCGAATCAAGCACTGCGTTCCTAAACACTTCCGCCTTCTGTTCGGGCGTCATCTCCGCAACTGGGTACTTGGCTTCCATCTCTCGGCGCAGCCCATTGAATTTAGCGGATGCTACTTTTTGCGAGCGCGTCCGAAGAACTTCATGCCCCTGCAACGTGACAACATGAAACCCATCTTGAGTTTCTGTCAGATGCAGATCACCGGGGATGAAGGAGGCTTTCACCTCTATGATTGTACGCTTAGCGGGTCTTAGTCTGATTTTGTCCGGGGACGGCAGCGCCGCACACCGCGTTACACACCATCCGCTTTCCTGCCAAAATTCGAAACCGCAAGTCCTGTGTTCTCAATAGCCGCAAGCTTCCGCTCCAGCGCTGGTGTCTCTGAACACCAAAGTGAACACCACGCGTCAAGGACCGAATTCGTAACCCATAGAAAGCAATAATCTTGCTCCGATTTCTGTTGCCGACGGCTACGCGACAGTCTACCGTCTCTCCAATCAACAGCGACCAGATGGGAAACGCCTATGGGATTTGAACCAATCGTCTACTGTCGGATTTGCGAAGACGCGCTCGATGTGTATATCGAATACGAACATCGCTTCTGTGAGGCGTGCCTTGAAGCGCAACACGAGATGCACAGCGAGAGCGAGGGGCCAACATGACAGCACACACACCATCCCCCGCAGAAGTACTCCGAAACACTCCTCACGACAGCGATTGTGGGACTTATGATGCGCCCCCGCGCGATTGCGATTGCGCGAAGCTAATCGCCGAAGCTCGTCTTGTTTCACCCGGTCCCGATAAGGGATGCATCATCTGGCAACTGGCCGATGCCCTTGAATACGCCCTTAAGGTGATCCATCATCGCGCCAACACCAAACGATGAGCGGGTTACTAATCTTAACCGGGACCTAAAGCGGGAGGAAGAAACCGATGACCATTAAGACAGTCACCGTAAGGCAGGAAAGGATCGTTCAGGAAGAGACAGCCAAGAAAAGCATCTTCATGTGCGACATCTGTCGCACCGAGACCGAATTCTGTACGGTCTATGGTCCGCAGTGGGGCACCCACAATGACTATGAGGCCGTTCGGATTCGCTACGAACACACAACGATTGGTGGCAATGATGTCTGGGGCGACTTGATATTCTTCGACGTCTGCCCCCGATGCTTTAAATCAAAAGTCGTACCGACCCTAGAGGCGTTGGGCTTAGTTGCTCACAAGAAATTCCACTCAAACTGACCGGCCCACAAATGAACCCAGCCCAAGTCCGATCCGCCCGCAAACACCTCGGCCTCTCGCCCGAAGAATTTGCCCAGCGGCTCGGCTTCACCGGCCCTTACGCTCGCATCACGGTCTGGCGCTGGGAGACGGGTAAGCGCAAGCCGTCCGCGCAAACCGTCGCCCTGATGAAACTGCTTGCGAAGGAGTAGAATTAATTATCCCCTGAAAAGTTGTGTTTGAGCGGAAACGCTTGGAGATCACACGGCTCCGTGCAGTCTTTAAAGGATCTTTGGTTCGGCGTCGCGAAACATAAGGCGAAGACCGCGAAGTACATCTTCGTCTGCTATAGCTCCCTCTTTACCATCGTCAAGACCATCACGCAGTTTTTTCCAAAGGTGGACATTTCTGGCATATGGCCGCTATTCGCTGCCATTGCCATCAGTGTCGGATGGGCGTTCTGGAGAGTTTGGAAGCCATCTAAAGCATCGTTTCGCATTGCGCACTCGAACGTCACAATAGAAATCCTCTTCGGGGACATCTTTACCCAGGACGGCGTTCGCGCCATCGGCGTGACTGAATTTTTCGAGACCGAGCTTGGGAAGCCGGTCTCCGATAAGAGTCTACATGGCGCATTCCTCCGGAAGCATTTTTCAGGCTACCGGGAGTCCATCGACGCGCAGATCGCGGCTCAGCTGGAAAAGGACGACTGCACAGAGGTCACCGATAAACCCTGCGGCAAGACTCGTTGCTACCCCATCGGAACCACAGCGTTCATCGGCGTGAACGATGAGCGGTACATTCTCTTCGCTCTCTGCAAGGCGATCCACGATAATTGCAAGGCTTACTCCGATGTCGAGTTGATGTGGAGGGCGCTCCATCGACTGTGGCAGAGAGCCCGCGTCGAATGCAACGGATACCCACTCAACCTGCCGCTGGTCGGAAGTGGTCTTTCTGGTCTCAATCTTCCAACACGGGATTTGCTCAACCTCCTGATCTTGTCAGCAATAACAGAATCAAAGGCGAACGAAATCACCCAAACGATCCGGATCGTCCTCCGACAAGATCGTTTTGAAGATATTGACCTCAGGGAAGTCAAGCAGCACTGGGAGAGATAAATGGCTTACAGAAACGGCACCTACGTTGCATTTCACGCCGATGGGAACAATCTTCCCGGCGGCAAGTCAGACATTGATTACTACCAACTATTGTGCGCGTGGAATGCGAACAAGCATCACGAATTCCAGATCATCAATACGCATGAAAAGTTCTCGGCCGTCCGCGACAGCAGCCAGAAATCCACACTGCGAGCCGGCCTCATGGAGCGATTGCGGAACTCGAAGAACATGCTCCTCATCGTTGGTGACACCACGCGTTTCGATACGGATTGGGTTCCGTTTGAAATCGAGAAAGCCGTCGATAGCTATGGGATCCCGATCATTGTCGCCTACACGGGCGTTAGTACCGCCATCCGCAATGCGAGCAATTATTCCGGTTGCTGGCCTCCGGCACTGGCTAGCCGAATCAAAAGCGGAACTGCTGGCGCAATCCATATCCCGTTTAAGCAAGCCCCTATCTACGCAGCAATCGATCAGTTCTCGCACACCAACATCCCACTTGGTGCTGGGCTCGGTGTTTACGACGATGCCGCATATCGTGAGTGGGGTATCCCCTAATTGATGCTCACAGTCTGCATGGGAGGCGAACACCATTTTGAACACCATCCAGCGCCGTCCCAAAGCCCAGATTGAAAACTCAGTCAATTTGGTGGCCTAGAACAGGCCCTTGGAAAACCCCATCGTCCCTATTTTCAATCGACACCTAACCTTCTAAGCTGAGGGTCGCTGGTTCGAGTCCAGCCGCGCCTACCAAAAACTGTTTGGGGGAAGATCGAAGTCCGGCGGGCTGCGAGAGCAGAAATCACGGACGCAGCCGAGTGCCGCGTCCGCGATCAGAAAAAGACTACTTCTTACGCCGTCCGCGCATCACGAGCACGGCGCCCGAAATTAACGCGAGTGCACTGCCCGCCGACGCAGGATTGATCTCCGGAACTGCGCTCGCAAAAGCAGCGCTTCCCATGCCGATCAACAACAACACGCCTCCTAATAGCTTCACTGTGGATCTCCTCTTTTAAGTTGAACCGTGGAACTTCAATCCCGCGAGTATAGCGCAGTAGAACAACAGTAGAAGCAGGAACAACCAGGCCAGTTGCACCCAAAAGCCGCGGAGCCGATTTCGGCGGCGGGCTGAAGATTGTCCCCGATGGTACACAACCAAGGATTGAAATCGATGACGCACAGAGGCCCCGCACTCAACTCGCGATTCTTCGATGCAGCGAACGGGAGTGAGCGGCGGTCTTGGGGGGTGGGGTGTACCCGCCGCTCGATATGCGCCCGTCTGATGCAAGATAGCAGGCGCTCCACCAACGCACGATAAAAATTGGATGACGATTCGGCTACCGAGTTTCGCGCCCGCCAATGTCGTCCGGACGATGGCTGCCGACAGAGGCTAGCCGGATTCTCTCAGGCGACCAGCGTCCCCGTCTGTGAAGTGTCGTAGCCGGCCAGCACTTCGAGCTTGCGCCGAAGAGTAGCTCGCTGCAGCACGTCGAGGAAAGACTTCACTGCCGGCAGATCAGCCGTACGCTTGCGCATGACCAGGTCGTAACGCTCGCTGTGCAGGGGAACGAAATCGAGTCCAAAGGTCTGCGCGGCGGAGCGCGTGGCCAGGCAAACATCGGCTTCCCGCGAAACCACGCAGTAGGCAGCCGCAAGGTGGCCGTGGGCGATCCGATCGTATCCCTGGACGTTCTCGGCATCCATCTTGGCTTTCTCCATCAGCTGGTCCAGCAGCCCGCGGCTACCCGAGCCAGGCTCGCGATTCACAAACCGGACATTCTTCCGCGCCAGGTCTTCGATCTTGCGCACACGCTTTGGATTCCCGGTTGCGACGACGAATCCTTCCTCCCATCGCGCGAAGGTGACGACGAGGAAATCCTCTTCCGGAAACTGCTTACGGATGTAGGGCAGATTGAACTCGCCGGTTTTCGGGTCTTCCAGATGCGAGCCGGCGACGTGAACCTTCCCTTCGCTCAGCCAGGTGAGGGCGAGCTTGCTGGAGGCGGCCGCGGAGACGATCTCCACGCCGCTGATCTTTTCCACCATGTGCGTGAGAAGACCGGTGGCCGGGTCGCAGCCCGCGAGCACCAGCCGTTTCTGCGAGGCTTCTTCCTTGGCGAACACCACCACGTCCGCGCGGCCGGCCGTTTTCCCCGTGCGCTTGATGATGCCGTCGGCCTCCGGCATGTAATACGGAGACGCGCTGACGGGCACGCTGACCCAGCGCGATCCGATCTGGCAGACTCGCACGGGCTGGCCTTTTACCGAAGGACCGGCGCTCAGGACCTCGGCGGCCAGAGACTCGGGCGGCGCGGAGAGCGTCTCCTGGAGCAGAAAAAGATCGTCGACGGTTACTTCCAGCTCCCGCGCGAGATTCAAGGCGACTTCGGTGTTCGGCACGTAGGTCCCGGCTTCGATCGCGTAGATGGTCTGGCGGCTCACACGGACGCGGCGCGCCAGGTCGGACGCGCCCACGCCGCGGCTTTTGCGGATTTCGGCCAGGCGGCTCTGAACGCGGGTCTTCTCCATACCTAACATTGTAATGTCAGCTTGTCAGGCGGCTAGAAGCGAACCTTGAGGACGAATTCGAAATCGCGAGGATTCCCCGCGCTGGTGATGGAACCGAAAGCCGGATTTCCGAAGACTCCGTTGGGGTCATTCAACGGAGGTGTATTGGAGACGTTGAACGCTTCCGCACGGAATTCGAGGCTGAGGCGCTCCGTCAGGCGGAAGGTTTTCCCGATCATCACGTCGGCATTCTGGAGTCCCGGCCCGCGAATCGGGTTGCGTGAGCTGGTCCCAATCACGAACTGCGGCGCGGCCGTGAAAGCCGCCGTGTTGAAGTATCTGGCTACGGTCCGGCCCGCGAACTGGTTGGGATCGGCGGCTCGATTGGGCCTTTGCACCGCGTATCCGAGGCTCGAGTTGTTGTTAGTGGCCTGGCTGATTGCCACCATGTCGCCGGCCTGGACGCGGACCAGGCCCGCGAGCTGCCATCCGGAAATCTTCCAGAGACGCGGGATGTCATAGACCCACCCCAGCGAGAAGACCCGAGGAATATCGCCACTGGAGAGATCCTTTTCGAGGTGGCGATTAAGGGCGTCCGCCGGGCCGCTATTGTTGAGGACCGGGCCGGTAAAGATAGTTTGCGCGAAGACGCTGGAGGCGTCGTCGATCAGCTTGGAGAAGGTGTACGACGCAGTAATGGTAAGCCCGCGCGACAATCGCTTTTCGAGTTTCGCGGCCGCCGCTTCATAGGTGGAGTTGCCCACGTTGTCGCGGAACAGAGCGACGTTGGTAAAACGGGGATAAGGCCGCAGCAGCAGTTGCGGCGCGAGCGTCGAAGCTCCCAGCGACGAGGAGGCGGGAATCTGACCGAAGTACGGATTCGCAACCTTAGGCGTCAGCAGCGCCTGACCCATGGATAAGTACTGTGCAGGAAGCTGATTGATATTCGCATCCGGTATGCCCAGCCTCGTATTCTTCGAGCCCAGGTAGGAAACTTCCACGTTCCAGTCTTTCCCGAACGTCCGTTGAACCGTGAAGTTCCACTGCTGCGAATAGCCCGAACCGTTGGTGCGATCTACACCAAAGACACCTTGTCCCAAGCCCGAGTTGGGATTCGGCGGCGTCACTTGAACCGTGGGTCCGTTGGACAGCAGGAAGGCGGCGTTCACGTTGTCCTGCGATTGCTGTCCCGCAGTTTGAATGAACGGAAATTGCGGGATGGTGAAAGGAGTGGTGATGCCGGACTGCTCAAAGAAAATCATGCCGTAACCGGCGCGAATCACCCAGTTATCGCGGATTCGATACGCCAGCCCCGCGCGAGGGCCGAAGTCGCCCCAATGCAATTCACGAGCGGTGTGAGGGAAGTCCAGAACCTGAGTCTTCAGGTTAAAGACGGCCCCTTGATCGTTCCTCTCCGTGGAAGGGAAGTTCAGGGTGTAGCGGGTGCCTAGGTTCAGGATGAGGCGCTGCGAAACCTTCCAGTCGTCGCCGATGAAGAATTCGGCGATGTGCGCGCGCGGCTGGATCACGTTCTTCTGGATATCGATAGTGAACGCGTTCACTTGGCCCAGAAGAAGCGACGCCAACGCATTCCCGCTTCCCGTAACCGAGGCGCTATTGGTGCCTGTGGTGCTGAAGCCGAACGATCCGGTGGGATTCGGTGGATTCAGAACGTCCAGAGCTTCGCGCCGGAGATCGGTTCCGAGTTTTAGCGTGTGGCGGCCGCGAACCAGCGTAAACGTATCCAGGAATTCCGTGATGGAGGTCGTGAATTTGGAGTTCGCCGCCGCGGTCGGACCGATTTGCTGGAATCCCGCCACGGTGAAGATCGGCAGCACCGATCCGAAGGAATTGGCCGGCAGACCAGGCACGATGATCCCAGCGTCTTGAAGCGAGGTTTGATTGAGATCGCGACGGGAATAGCCCACGCGGAACTGGTTCAGCGCCATGGGAGAGAGCGTCCAGTTATAGTCGCCGACGAAGGCGTCACCCCGTGTGCGTGCATGCCCGATCGCTCCGGAAGTCAGACTTCCACTGCCATCCGGCAAAGGAGCGACCGGAGTATCGTCGTCGCGAAGCAAGGTGTAGCGTCCGAAGACCCGGTGTTTTTCGCCGAAGTAACGGTCCATGCGGAAGTCGGCTTGATCCTGGTTGTCGGGCTCCGTGCCGGTAAGGGCGAAGTTGTTCGCTCCGGTGAGATTTGGCAACGGATAGTGCTGAAGAACCTGGATCCCCAGCGCGTCGAAACGTGTGCTCGGAATCGTGTTGTTCACAAACTGCGTGCGCGGTGAACTGGCCGGATCGAAGATCGCCTGAGTAAAGATCCCCTGCCGCTGCGCGAGCGTGGGAACTACGCTGAGTCGCGTGATGCCGGTCCGCTGCCGTGTCCCCTGCCAATCCACGAAGAAGAATGTCTTGTTCGTTTGAACCGGTCCGCCGATGGCCAACCCATATTGGTTGCGGCGGAACTCGGGCTTCGGGCCTGGTTGCGCGAACAGGTTGCGGGCGTTCAGTGCCTCATTGCGGAAGAACTCGAAGAGGTCGCCGTGAAACTGGTTGCTTCCGGATTTGCCGATCACCATGATGGTGCCGCCGTTGGACCGGCCGTACTCGGGAGAGTAGGCGTTGACGTTGAGCTTGAATTCTTCCATTCCGTCGACGATCGGATAGTAGACCACCTGCCCCGGCTCCGGTTGCAGCACGCTGATGCCATCGTAGAGATACTCGCTGGTGCGCGGCCGGCTGCCGTTGATCCGCGGAAGGAACTGGCCGTTGGGAAGTGCTACGCCGGGAGACAGCGTCACCAGAGGGATGAAGTTGCGTCCATCCAGAGGCAGCGTGGTGATCTTCTGCTGGTCGACGTTCAGGCTCACATCGCCGCCGTCGGTTTGGAGCAGGGGAGCCGCCGCGGTGACCTCGATGGTCTGCGAGGATTCGCCCAGGCTCAGCTTCACGTCCAAGCTGGTCCGATCGCCCAGCCGCAGAGTAATCCCGGACTGATGATACGTGCGAAAGCCCGGCTGCTCGACTGTCAACGTGTATCGGCCGGCGGGCAATCCCAGGATGTGATATTCGCCGCGGTCATCCGAGCTCACACCATAGTGGATCATCGTCGCCTGGTCCTCGGCCTCGACTTTGGCCTTGGGCACTGCGAGGCCGGAGGGGTCCTGAATCGTGCCAAACAGCTCGGCCCGGCCTGCCTGCCCCAAACAGAGCGTGGACACCACGAACAAGCTGGCAAGTAGGACGATCACGATGGTGTTCAAGAACGACCATGTCATGTTAACACAACACCACGACATCTGTAGTGTCCACAAGACGGAATACAATTAAGGCAACAGTCCCATGCGCGTCCGATACACAGGGTGGGTCTTCTGCGCCGTAGCGCTGCTCGGCTCGTGCAGCGCGCCCAGATCCGCGGATGCGAAGTTGACGGTGGCCGCCGCCGCGAATCTGATCGATGTCTTCAGCGGGGTGGGACGCGCGTTCCAGGCGAAGACCGGCGTGGACGTGATCTTCAGTTACGGCTCGACTGCGCAGTTGGCCACGCAGATCGAGAACGGAGCTCCGTTCGATGTCTTCGCCGCGGCCGACACCGAGCATGTCGATTCTCTGGTGGCGCGCAAGAAGCTCACAGCCGACAGCCGTGCAGTCTACGCACTCGGGCAACTTGCCTTGTGGATGCCCGACGGCGAGCAAAGCGGCGTTCATGAACTGAGGGACCTGGCCGGGCCGCAGATCCGGTTCGTCGCGATCGCACAGCCGGATCTGGCGCCTTATGGGGCGGCGACCGTTGAAGTGCTGAAGGGCGCGGGTCTTTGGGATCGCGTGCAGCCGAAGCTGGTTTATGGAACCAGCATTAGTATGGCCAAGCAATTCGCGGCATCGGGAAGTGCGAACGCCGCCTTCACTGCCTATTCGCTGGTGCTGCACGAAAAAGGAACGGTCTTGAAGCTCGATCCCCACCTTTACAAGCCAATCGAGCAGGCGATGGGAATTGTCGCTGCCTCCGAACATCAAGGAGCAGCGAAACAATTCCGGCAGTTTCTGCTGGGTGCTGAAGGCCGCACAATTCTGGCGAACAGCGGGTACTTGCTGCCGTAGGAAAGCGACTCGTCGCGAGTAGAGTTTCCGAACGATAATGGCTACAGGTCTGCTCTATGGCCGGTGCGTCCGCAAAAGAACCTGAAACTCCTAAACATCCTGCTCGGACGTTTTCGAATCTGGCGCTTCCGATCGCCGACGTTCCGCTCGTCTTGGAGAGTATCGATGAGTACACCACCACGCTCCCCGACGGGGCATCCAAGAGGGAAGTCACAGCCGTCAAGACGTATCGTGATTCCGCCGGAAGGATGAGAATCGAGAGAGACATCGATTATCCCGACGGACCTTCCTCGCTGATCCAGATTTTCGACCACCAAAAAGGGTTTATGGCCTTGCTTGACACCGAGTCGAAGATCGCCCATCGCGTAACGATTCCCAAGCCTGAGCTACCCGGCGCCCAGCCAAGATTCATTTTTCTGGGCGGCCCTCTCGTCGCACTGGCGGGCGAAAAGAAATTCAATAGCGAGAGTCTGGGATCGCAAACAATCGCAGGGGCCGAATTCGAGGGCCATCGTTTTACGACAACCATGGAAGGCGAGTCGTCTCTGGTGGGCATTCAGGAACACTGGATGTCCCGTGAGCTCGGCTTGATCGGATTCATGAGCTCGTCCGGTCCCGATATTGCGGAGACGGTCCGGATTCAGCGCTTGGAACGCACAGAACCCGACCCGGCACTGTTCGTCATACCGGGCGACTATTCCGTCCAAGATTTGGGGCACTTCGGCCCGGACCTTTGACAGCAGCGTCATCCCGGAGTATTTTGGAATACTTGCCGCGTAGACCTCATCTTCTTTGTCTCCTGCTTGCTCTGACGCCGGCAACACTGTTCGCACAATGGCCGGATTACCCGACTCCGGGAGTCCCCAAGAGCGCCGACGGCAAGCCGAATCTTTCCGGACCTACGCCTCGCGCCGCGGACGGGCATCCGGATCTCTCCGGAGTCTGGCAGTATCAGCGGCCGCCGGGGACGCCCGCGCCAGCCAAGCCCGAGCCCGGGACTGCGGGTGCGAACGATATCATTCCCCTGTCGGTGCGAACCAGCCAGTTCTGGAACCTGGGAGCCTCGTTCAAAGACGGCCTTCCGTTCCAGCCCTGGGCGGCCGAACTGCATCGCCAGCGCGCGGCCTCGAACAGCATCGATAATCCCGACGCGCACTGCTTACCGCTCGGAGTAATGCAGCTTCATACGCACGGCCAGCCCCGAAAGATGGTCCAGGCGCCGGGTGTGATCGTCATCATCTATGAAGCGAACGCGGGCTTGCGGCAGATCTTCACCGATGGGCGTCCTTTGCCCACGGATGCCGAGCCGTGGTGGTTCGGTTACTCGACCGGTAAATGGGAAGGCGACACGCTGGTGGTGGAATCGGTAAAGTTCCGCGATCTAGGTTGGCTGGATGTCGAAGGCAGCCCGCTGACCGAGTCCGGCAAAATCATCGAGCGCTTCCGCCGCCCCGATTTCGGGCATCTGGAAATCGAAGTCACTATCGACGATCCGAAGGCGTACACCAAGCCTTGGACCGTCACTGTTTATCAGCGCCTGATGCTGGATACGGACTTGATCGAGTTTATCTGTCAGGAAAACAGCAAGGACGATCCGCATTTACGTTGATGCGGACGTGCCGTCAGTACACGCCGTCGAGAATTGCCTGGCAGACGTACTCCTGCAACTCCCACCCTGGAGCCAGCGTGAACGATCTCGTGAACGAGTACGGCTTGGTGAAAGCCTTCGCGTCGTCGATGGTCAGCTCGACGTTGAGATGACCCAGATCGGGCCGCTTGTAGCGCTCGACCAGATGCATCGCGTCGCTATGCGGCTTGCCGGTCGAATCGAGCCAGCTCTTATCGTTGAAGCCGACGGTATCGACCACCAGCGTGTCTCCGTCCCATTTACCGTTCGAGAGGCCGGTCCAGCTCTCTGGCTCGACATCGAGGTTGGGCTTGCGGCCGTCCAGGAAGAATCGGCGATAGCTGTGCGTGTTTCCTTCCCATAGCAGCGCGATCATCTTGGGACCCTGCACGATCTTATACGGCAGGGGATTGACGCGCACCGCCCCGTTGGGCAGGCAGAACTTTTCGGGATCGTCCTTGCCCTTGTTGGCCTTCCGCTCGTCGTAAATCTTCTTGAACGCAGGCTGATAAGAAGGATCGCTGGGCAGGTTGGTGCTGGTGGGAACCCACACGGCGGAGAGATCCACGGTACCCGTGTCGGAATTACGCGGAGTCGGACCCGCGGGCGGGCTGGGCGCTTTCTTCGCTTGAACCGGCGGAACACCGTTCACCAGGCGCTTGCTCTGCGCGCCGCCAGCGGAACCCAAAGTCGCGTCGAGATGCCCGGGATCCTGATTGTTCTCGTTGCAGACGTACTCCGTCATGTCGAAGTCGGTTTCGAGCGTCGTGGTGCGATTGATGACCCACGGCCCGTTCAGCGCGCCCGGATCCTCGATGGTCACCTTCATCTCCATGTTGCCGTAGTCGAGGCGATGGAACGTCTCGGTCAGATGCATGTCCTTGGTGTGCGGGGTACCCGCGAAATCGTACCAGGATTTCTCAAAGAAACTGACCGTGTCGACCACCAGCGTGTCGCCGTCCCAGTGGGCGCGCGAGTCGCCGTAGAAGGTCGGCTTCAGATCCTTGGGGTGGCTGCTGCCATCCACGAAGAACTGGCGATACATGTGGGTGTTGCCTTCAAACAGCATCAGCACCAGCTTGGGCGTGGCGAAGAAAGACGTGTGATACGGAGCCGCGCGAGGCGGGCCACCGGGAAGGCAGCGAGCCTCGAAATCCTCGGCGCCGTCCGCCGCCCGATGCTGGGCAACGATCTTGGCCGCCCAGGGCTGCATGTTGGGCGCGTCGTTGCCGCTTCCGCCGAATCCGTTCCAGACGCCGGTGATATCGGGCTTGCCGTCTGACAAGCGCGGCAGCGGTCCGGCTGGACCTTTCTTCGCTGCGCGTCCGGGTCCTTTTCCCTTGGCTTGAGGGGCCCCAGGCAGCGGAGCCCCGCCTTTATCTTGAGCGAGAGCCACAGTCAGACTCGCAAGGGTAGCCGCGGCCCATCCTACACAAACCGTGGCGACAAATATAGTGAGTTTCTTCCGCACTTGGAGTCTCCCGTGGCGCAGTTGGTTATTGATTGGCGGGGCCGTTGCCGCCCGACGATCCGGCGAACACGCGGCGGCCATCGGACAGCACTACGCTGCGGGCGTTGGCGGATTTCGAACCGTCCTTGGCGAGCGACCCTTCGACCGTAATCTGGTCGCCCTGCTTCAGCGAATCCTTGCGCCAGCCCTGCTTGAGCAGCACGGGTATCGCGCCCAGCTCGAAGTTCCAGTTGGTGACCTTGCCGTCGGCTTCCTTCACGTCGACGTAGAAGCGCGCGTGGGGATTCATCCACTCCATTTTGGTGACGACTCCGGAGATCTTGATGGGTTTGTTGGCATCGTACTCCGCGGCGAAGGAGTGGTGAGCGAGAGCGGGAAGTGTGCCGGCCAGAAGACCTGCGCCGGTGAGGAAGGCAGCGAGCTTGAATCTCATAATCGTCTCCAACTTGGAATTTGCGCAGCTTTGTTTTAGTAAGCGCAACGCATTCAAACGTATCGACTTACGGTACGCCAGCGGGCGCACAGTGTCAAGCCACCCGGCGCGGTGCTATTCGGCTCTCAATGCTTTGGTGGGATCCACTCGGGCCGCGCGCCAGGCAGGCCCAGCGCAAGCCAGGAGGCCGGTGACAGCCACGATCCCGAGCACGGCTATCCAGGTCCAGGTGTCCTCGAACTTGGTACCGTACAACTGGCTGGCGATCAGGCGATGCGCGCCGCCCGCCGCCATCGCGCCGAGTACGGTCCCGGCCAGCACGAGAGGCATTCCGCCCCGGCATATCAGCAGGGCGATGCCCCGGCTGCTCGCGCCGACCGCGATGCGGATTCCGATCTCGCGACGCCGCAGGGCCACCATATACGCGAGCAAGCCGAAGAGGCCGAGTGCGGCGAGTGCGATGCCCGCACTCGCGAAGACGCTCATCAGCGAAGCGACGAAGCGCCTGGCTTTGACCGAGCGGTCGACGAATGTCTGTAGCGGGATGGCGTCGTAGACCGGCTCATCCGGATCGATCCGCGTCACGATGCGCTGGATGCTCTCCGTGATCGTGTTCTCGGGAAGCTGGCTGCGGACCACCAGCGTCGTGCCGCTACCAGGCGTCTGTTGCGCGCTGAAGTAGATGGTCGGGCGATTCTCCAGGTCGAGCGCGTTGCTCTTAATGCCGCCGACGACACCGGCAATGGTGAAGGAGCCCCAAGGCATTTTTATCCGCTGACCGACCGGATCGAGACCGTTGAAGAATTGGCGGGCCAACGTGTCGTCGATCAGCGTCACGGGCTCCGATCCAGGCCGGTCCCGGGTCGCGAAGTATCTGCCGCGGACCAGCGGGATGCGCAGGGTCTCGAAGTAGCCGGGGAGTACGTTGTTAATTAGAGCGAACGTGGGTACAGGAGGCTTCGGCTGGCCGGGGATTTCAAAAGTATTGACGTTCTCGCCATAGCCGAACGGCAGAAGCGAGCATCCCGACACGTTTTCCACGCCGGGAATGCGCAGGGCGTCGTCCAACAGGGCGCTCAGGAAACGCCCCCGCGCTTCGGGAGTCGTGTAACGGGAATTTGGCAGCGCGATCTGGATGCTCAGGACGTTCGTTCTGTCGAATCCGAGGGGCACGTTCAAGAGCCGAATGAGACTCTGCACCAGGAGTCCGCCGCACAGTAGCAACGTCGTGGCGAGCGCCACTTGAGCCACAATCAAACCCTGCTGCCAGGTTCGTTTGCCGGCAGTCCTTTGATGACCACCGGTCTTCAATGAATCCGCCGCGGGTATCCTGGTCGCCGACCAAGCGGGGTACAGCCCGCAGGCCACGCCGGTCACCAGAGACATCGCGACGCCGAACCAGAACACAGGAGCCTCGAATTGCAGCGTGCGGATTGGTCCGTATTCGGAAAGCAACGAGATGCTCGCCCGCGCCAGCAGCAGCCCGATGGCTCCGCCGCCGATGGAAAGCAGCAGAACTTCCGTCAGAAGCTGCCGGACCATTCTTATTCGGCTGGCTCCCAGCGCCAGCCTCACGGACAGTTCGAATTGCCGTTCGGATGATCGCACCAGCAGGAGTCCCGCGACATTCGAACACACGATCAGCAGCAGGCACATCACCGAGGCGAACAAGATCATCACCCAGCGCCGCAACGATCCATCGTCGTCGTGCGCCATTGGGGAAAGGAACATGGTCCAACCCGCGCTGGTCGACCGGCGGGGATCGGGATGGTCGCGCGAGGATCGCTCGCTCAGTTCCGCCATGCGTGCCGAGGCTTGATCGAGCGTTACGCCGGGAGCCAGTCGCGCGTTCATGCGCAGGAACACGTTCTGGCGCGTCAAGTCTCTCTCCTTGAACGCGATCGGTACCCACATTTGGGTCACATCATTGGGAAAAGCGAACGACTGGGGCATCACCCCGGCGATCTGAAACCGCTGGCCGTCGAGCTGCAAGGTGCGGTTCAGTATTTCCGGATCGGCCGCAAACTGTTCCCGCCAATAGCGTTCGCCGAGAATGACTGCGTGGGGCCCTTGAGGACGCTCCTCATCGGCCGTAAATGTTCGTCCTATCAGTGGCCGGACGCCTAACGTGTCGAACAGGCTGGAGGTGACAGCGATCGCGTTGACTTTGACTGGCCGTTCGATACCGGTTCGCGTCAGATCCACGAAATAGTAAGCACCCGCATCGGAAAACAATTCGCGATGTTCTCGCAGCTCTACGTAGTCGACCGGTGACGTGCCGAGCCGCGGCAATTGGGGGAAGCGGTTGTGCACCGCCACCAGCCGATCCGGTTCGGGATAGGGGAGCGGCTTTAGGATCGTCGAGTACAGAACGGAGAAGACCGCGCTGGAGGAAGCGAGCCCAAATGCCAGCACAGCTACGCACGTGAGCGAGTAGCCCAGGTGTTTTCGTGCCTGCCGGAACGCGATTCGTAAGTCTGCGAAGATCCCGGTTGTCAGATAAGTCCCGTGTAAACCGTTATATACTGCAATTGTCCGGACTTGCAACGTATGGCAACTCGGCATCTGTCGCGACGGAGCTCGACCGCAATCTGCGCAGCGGCCTTAATCGTTTCAGCTGCCGGTTTCGTGGCGCTGTCGCGAATGAGCGCGCAGGCGCCTGCCAACGCCACCCCGACAACGGCTCCGACCCCTCGGGTCTTCCTCGATACTTACTGCGTCACCTGCCATAACCAGAAACTCAAGACCGCTGGGCTGATGCTCGACACGGTCGATCTGGCCAAGCCCGGCGCGCATGCTGAAGTGCTGGAGAAAGTCATCGGCAAACTACGCGCTGGCTCGATGCCGCCGCCGGGAATGCCGCGTCCGGACGCCGCGACGTACCGGGTGGTGGCCAGCACGCTCGAAAACGAAATCGATAAGGCGTGGGCGGCCAATCCGAATCCGGGCAGAATCGGCGCGGTGCAGCGTCTGAATCGCTCGGAATACAACAACGCCATTCGCGACCTCTTCGAGCTGGATATGGACGTGAAGCCGCTGCTTCCCGGCGATGACACGGCCGACGGCAGCTTCGACAACTTCGCGGACACGCTCTCCATTTCGACGGCGCACCTGGAGCGATACATGTCGGTGGCTCGCCAGGTTACGCGCATCGCGACGGGCCTGCCTCCTGCCAAGCCCAACTTAGAAACCTTCGAGGTTCCGTTGCACGTGCTGCAGGAAGACCGGATGAGCGAAGACCTGCCTTTCGGATCCCGCGGCGGCCTGGCGATTCATTACGATTTCCTCGTCGATGGCGAGTACCTTATTAAGGTTCGCCTCCAGCGTCAATATCAGGATTACCTCAAGGGCATGGGCTGGCCGCAGAAGGTCGATATTCGCCTGGATGGCAAGCTGCTGAAACGGTTCACGGTGGGAGGTGCCGGCAAGGGCCGCGCCGCGGCGTCCAGTTATGCCGGTGATGGCGAGCCGGGTTTCGCGGGCGATCCCGAGTGGGAAACCTATATGCAGCTCACCGGCGATGCCGGTCTGGAAGTGAGAGTTCCCGTCCAGGCAGGTTCGCGAGTGGTGGGCGTGTCCTTCGTGCGCGAGATGTGGGAGCCGGAAGGCCTGCCGCAACCGACCCAGCTTGGCCGAGTCATCTCGAACGACCAGGTCTACATGGGGAACGCGAATGTCGGATCGGTTCAGGTCGGCGGGCCGTATCAAGTGCAAGGTCCTGCTACGAATACCGCGAGCCGCAAGGCGATTTACGTGTGCCAGCCTCCGAAGGCCGTATCGGAGCAACGCGCCTGCGCCGCGACCATTCTTTCGAGAATGGCTCGACTTGCCTACCGGCGTCCCGTGACGAAGGCCGACACGGATACGCTGCTGGAGTTCTTCGATAATGGCAGACAGGACGGCGGAAGTTTCGATAACGGGATTCAATTCGCCCTCGAACGGATGCTGGTGGATCCCGATTTCCTGCTGCGCGTGGTTCGCGATCCGGCCACGAAGATCGCCACGTACAAGCTCAGCGATCTGGAATTAGCTTCGCGGCTGTCGTTCTTTCTGTGGAGCAGCATCCCTGACGATCGCCTGTTGACGCTCGCCGAGCATAAGGAGCTCGGCAATCCGCAGACTCTGGAGAAAGAAGCGCGGCGGATGCTGGCCGATCCGCGCGCCACCGACGCCCTGGTGAACGATTTCGCCGCGCAGTGGCTGAATCTGCGGCAGGTGGAAGACGTGGTGGTGGATCCAACGAAGTATCCCAATTACGACGAGAGTTTGCTGCAGGCTTTCCAGCAGGAGACGGAGATGTTCGTCGGCAGCACTCTGCGCGAGGATCGCCCCGTGCCGGATTTGTTGGATGCGGATTATACCTTCGTCAATGAACGGCTCGCGCGGCATTACGGGATTCCGGGAGTCTACGGCAGCCGCTTCCGCCGTGTGAATCTCCCCGATCACAATCAGCGCGGCGGTTTACTGGCGCAAGGGGCTTTGCTGGTCACGACCTCTTATCCCGATCGCACGTCGCCGGTTCTGCGAGGCAAATGGCTGCTCAACAACATCTTCGGCACGCCGATCCCACCGCCTCCGCCTGGAGTGAACGCGACACTTGAGACCAAGCCCGGGACTATCCCGACGACCATGCGCGAAAGGCTTGCCCAGCATCGGACTCAATCGACCTGCAATAGCTGCCACTCGGTGATCGATCCGCTCGGATTTTCGCTCGAGAATTTCGACGTGGTCGGCGGGTGGCGCACTATCGACGAAGCGGGCAAGCCAGTGGACGCGAGCGGAACCACGGCCGGCGGCATGAAGATCGACGGGCTTTCGGGATTGCGGGCTGCTCTGCTCAAAGACCCGGAGCAATTCCCGCGCACGGTAACCGAAAAGCTCATGGCCTACGCGCTCGGACGGCGGCTGGAGTATTTCGATCAGCCATCGGTGCGCAGAATCGTGCGTGACGCGGCGGCGAAACAGTACCGATGGTCGTCCCTGATTGTGGGGATCGTTGAGAGTCCCGCGTTCCTGATGCGAACCGCGCAACCCGCGGTCACGGCGTCCAACTAAGTTGAAACTTCTCATCCCGATACTTCTTGCGTCGTCGCTATCCGCCCAATGGCTGCATTATCCGACTGCGGGTGTCCCTAAGACCCGCGACGGGAAACCTAACCTCGCCGCACCCGCGCCGCGAACTGCCGATCGCAAACCTGACCTCACGGGAATGTGGTTCAACATCGGCAATGAAGGTTCATGCCCGCCCGATATTAAGGGCGAGAGCGGCGAGTGCATCGAAAAAGGTCTGGGAATCGGAGATGTGAGTCTCGGGCTCCCCAGGCAGGCTGGGAACATCGCGGACGGTCTGCCAGGAGGCCTCCCGTATACGCCATGGGCCGCTGCTCTGATGAAGGAGCGGGCCGCGACGGCTGGGACGCAGGACCCGCATTCAAAATGCCTGCCTTCGACTTTCCCGCGGGCTTACGGATTGCCGCACATTCAGAAGTTCGTCCAGACTCCGGGACTGATCGTGATTCTGGATGAATTCAACGCCAACTATCGGCAGATCTTCACGGATGCGCGTCCGCTGCCGGAGGATCCACAGCCCTCGTGGAACGGCTACTCTTCCGGCAAGTGGGAAGGCGACACACTGGTGGTCCAGACCATCGGATACCGCGACGATCTGTGGCTGGACATGCGCGGCGATCCTCTAACCAGCGCGGCGAAGGTGACCGAGCGGTTCCGGCGGCCGGATTTCGGGCATCTGGAAATCGAAGTGACGGTGGACGATCCGAAAGCTTACACCAAGCCGTGGACGGTGAAGTTCCGGCAGACCATCGTTCTCGATACCGAGCTAGTGGATGAAATCTGCGCGGAGAACGAGAAGAGCATGCAGCACATGAAGGGGAAGTAACCTCAGGTATTCTAGGGGCATGGAGCTGATCTTCGAAGTTCGTGACGCGGAGGAAGGTGGCTATTGCGCTCGCGCGCTGGGTCATGCCATTTTCACCCAAGCCGACACGTGGGAGGAGCTCCGAGCCAATGTTGTCGAGGCGACATCCCTGCACTTTGAAGATGCGACTACACATCCCAGCATCATCCAGCTCCACTACGTGAAGGACGAGCTGATCCCAGTCGAAGCCGCGTGAAGCTCCCAAGGGGAGTTCCAGCAGAACGTGTCATTCGTGCGCTGGAGCAGCTCGGTTATCGTGTGGTCCGCCAAAAAGGAAGCCACATCAGACTGCGGCACGATAGTCCGCCCGTCCACGCCATCACCGTACCCTTGCATAAGCCGTTGAAGACGGGAACACTCCATGGAATTCTCGCTGAGGTTGCTCAAATGAGGTCGATAACGGTTGAATCCCTCATCGAATTACTCTGAGTGCGCGATGGCCAAAGAACTTCGTCCCCTCGGCTGGCCGACGTATCGATTGTGATCAACTACCGTGGAAGAACCGCGTACGGTGGCACGTCGCTGGGCACGCCGGATGCTGCAACGATCTGAGGTCCTGTTCCGAAGTTGCGGTCGGGATTCCTTGGCGATAGGCTTGTTCCAAATGCGCCGATGCACGTCGCTCCTGAGAACGGCGATTCAATTGATCTAGCTCGCCTATGTGAGTCGGGTTGAGGCCCAACAAGCCAAACCCCTGCCCTTCACGTCAATTTGCGTCCGTGCGAGCCTATACATCTCCGGTTCGGAAGTCGATCTGGGCGATGCCGCTTACGATTCTGATAGAAAGCATTGGGCTGATCTTGGATACCGGTTGATTCGTCCCTGTGGCACCGCCCAGCTTCAGATCGAGAACGAAATCCGTCTTGTCGGTCCCGGCGACCCCCAAAGCAGAGCCAAGCTCACGGTCATTGGCAAGATCGGCGCACGAACGGAAAAGATCGAACTCCCCTACGCGGGCGGTTGGCGAGAAGACGAACGCCCAGCCGCCATGGGCCAGATGGGCGCCGCGCTATCCGAGGTTATGTTCAAACTCGATCCAACATACAAACAAAGAGCTCAAGAATATTTCCGGAAACATCCGGAGGAGGTGCCTAAGCGATGAGACCGATTGCCCAGAGTCTAGATGAGATGAAGTCTGAGTTTTTGAGGCAAAACCCCCACCGACTACAAGAAGTCGAGCGGCTTATCGATCAATGTAGGAATGAAGCAACTTTCAATCTTGCAGACTGCTATTCTTACGTCGCGAGCAAACTCCGCAGCAAGCCAGAATTAGACAGAGGATCGAAACCGCGCCGCGGGAGAACTCGCGGAAGTAGGTCTCGTAATTAGCTGTCCTTGCGCCTTCGTTTTCAACCAGGGTTATCAGGGGCCACGGGTTGCGGAGTTATTCAGCGTGTCCAGAACCTCTTGCTCGACGGCACGGGAACGCGATAGATACAATAGTTCCTGATCCGCGAAGCCGATTCAGGCGCTGCCTTAACTTGGCAGCCGTCTCCGGCTTCCATTCGCAGCTTGCCGTTGAGAGTTTCGAGCAACAATTTCACATGGCCTAGAGTTCATTCTGCCCAGACAACCCCGCAGCCCACGAACTCGGTAACTGGGCTAAAATGAAAGGGCTAAGGAGAAGGACACCATGGCCTTCCTGACCAAGTCTCTGCCTCGTCGCACGGTCCTGAAGGGAATTGGCACCACTCTGGCGCTGCCGTTCCTGGACGCCATGCTTCCTCCGATGCGCGCAGCTACGACGCCCGCGCACCGTTTCCAGGCCTTCTACGTGCCGAACGGCATGGCCATGGAATATTGGACTCCCAAGGGCGACGGCACCGCACTCGAGCTAAATTCCATCATGGAGCCGCTGGCCCCGTACAAGGACCAGATGCTGGTTTTTTCGGGTATCAAGGCAAGCTGGAACTATATCCATGCCGGGGCATCGGGATCGTTTCTCACCGGCACGCCGCGCGGCGGCAGAAACGAAATCGAAATCATCGCCGATGTCTCGATTGACCAGATGCTGGGCCAGCACTTCGCCAAGGAAACGCAACTCGCGACGCTTGAAATCTGCATGGACCAGCCCGCCAATGCGGGCGCCTGCACCGGCAACTTGAGCTGCGCCTATCTCGACACGCTGTGTTGGAAGAGTCCGACGCAGCCTCTGCCGATGGACTGGAATCCTCGCACGATTTTCGAGAAGCTCTTCGGCGATACCGGCAGCACGGATCGCGTTGCGCGCGCGAAGCGCCTGCAGCAGCACAAGAGCATTCTGGACTCGGTCAACGGGAAGCTCGCGAGCCTCAAACAAGAGCTCGGTCCGCAGGATCAGGTCAAGATGAACGAGTACACTGACGCGGTTCGCGACGTCGAGCGCCGTATCCAGATGGCGGAGCGGCAGAGCAATATCGAGCTGCCCGCTTTCGACCAGCCGCTGGGCGCGCCGCCGGTGTTCGAGGATCACCTGGCTCTGATGATGGATTTGAAGGTGCTGGCGCTCCAGTCGGATCTCACCCGCGTGATTTCGTTCATGATCAGCAAGGAGCAGAGCCCGCGGCCTTATCCGCAGATCGGCGTGCCGGAAGCGCACCATCCGCTCTCCCATCACAACAATATTCCCGAGTTGATCGAGAAGATGTCGAAGATCAACACGTATCACGCGAAATTGTTCTCGCAATATCTGGCCAAGCTGAAAGCGACGCCAGACGGCGACGGCTCGCTGCTGGATCACATGACGATTCTCTACGGTGCGGGCCTCTCCAACAGCAACGGGCATTCAGGCGACAACCTGCCCCAAATGCTGGTGGGCGGCAGTTCCGGCAAGATCAAAGGCGGCCGCCACTTGAAGTTCGCCAACAAGCCTTCGCAAGCCAACCTTTTGATGACCATCATGGACAAGATGGATTACCCGGTGGAGAAGGTCGGCGGCAGCAACGGCAAGCTTCCGATCGATACGCTTCCCGAGGTCTAGAACATGCGACTGATCCCGCTTTTGCTTGCGGTATCGTTGTTCGGTGCTGATGCCGGCCGGCCGTTGGTGGATGCCGCCAAGCGCAGCGACAAAGAAACCATCCGGTCGCTCATTCAGAAAAAGATCGACGTGAATGCCGCCGAGCCGGACGGCACCACGGCTCTGCATTGGGCGGCCTACCGCGACGATCTCGAAAGCGTGGACTTACTACTGAAAGCCGGCGCGAAGGCCAACGCGGCGAACGACCTGGGTGCGACGCCTTTATGGAACGCGAGCCAAAACGGAAGCGTCGCGATCGTCAAGCGGCTCTTGGATGCCGGCGCGAATCCCAACCTCGCGCTGCTGGCGGGCGAAACGCCGGTGATGGTGGCGGCGCGTTCAGGATATCCAACAGTTGTTGAAGAGTTGCTCGCTAAGGGCGGAAATCCTAATGTGCACGGCACGCGCGGGCAAACGGCTCTGATGTGGGCCGTTTCGCAGCAGCATCCCGCGGTGGTCAAGGTGTTGCTCGCACATGGCGCCGATCTCAAGGCTCGCTCGGATGTCTATAACGAAGTGATGGCGGTGCCGCCGCACGGTTATCTCCCCTACAACCTAACGATTCCTCATGGTGGCGAGACGGCGCTGATGTTCGCGGCGCGCGTGGGCGATCTTGAATCGGCGAAACTCCTAGTGGCCGCCGGAGCGAACGTCAACGATACGGACGCGTGGGGCGTCAGCGCGACAACCCTCGCGGAGCACTCGGGCTTCAGCGATCTGGTGTTGTTTTTGCTCGATAAGGGCGCCGATCCTAACCTTGCGTCCAACGGATTTACCGCTTTGCACGAAGCTATTGAGCGTCGCGACGAGAAAGTCGTAGCCGCTCTGCTCGATCACCATGCGGATCCGAACTTTCCCCTGAAGACGTTCACGCCGACTCGCCGGTCATCGGACGATTTCCATTTCGACCCGCAGCTGGTAGGCGCGACGCCGTTCTGGATGGCTGCCCGTTTCACCGAACCCAACGTCATGCGTCTTCTGGTCAAGGCCGGCGCCGATCCGAAGTTTGTGCATCACGCGGATTGGGTCGGCGAACAAGGATTTGGTGGAGTGCCACGCAAGGAAAACGTCAACACAGTGATGGCCGCGTTGGGAATGCTGCGTGTGAGTCCGTGGGTCGAAGTGGAGCGCCTGGATCGTGAAGCTCTCACCCTGGAAAGCGTGAAGCTGGCTGTCGAGCTGGGAGCCGACCTGAATTTCGTCAATACCGACGGGCGCACGGCGCTGGATGCCGCCAAGGCCCTGCGATTCCAGTCAGTGGTCGATTACCTGGTCGCGAAAGGCGCTAAGCCGGGCGCTCCTGGCGCCAAGTCCAATGATCGTCCCAGCCGCGATGCCGGTCGCGGGGGTCGTGGACAAACTCCAGCCGCAGCGCCAACGCAAGAACCAGCGCGTTAAATCGTCTGCGCCGTCTGTTCGTCTTGACAGTGCATTCGATTTGTATAACACTACTCAGTAATCTCCTCCCCCGGAGTCCTCTGTGGTGGAGTTCCCTGTAACTCTTCATAGCGGAAGCTCTGTCTTTTTTCCTCCCCTGGTTGTCCAAGACGGTTCCGAAATGAATTCAGATTGGGTTGCTTTAGTAGTGCGGCCACGTGCGGAACGACGCGTCCAGAAGGGCCTCGCTAACATTGGCCTGGAATCCTTCGTGGCCTGGCACGGAGTGCGGCGCCGGTGGGCCGACCGCATCAAGATTCTAGAACAGAACCTGATTCCCGGCTACGTCTTCTGCCGATCCACCTTCGCGGAACGCATGGCAGTGATGCGTCAGGCTGGCGTCGAAAGAGTTCTCAGCTTTAACCGTACCCCGGCGCTCATTCCGGACCACGAGATCGCCTCCCTTCAGCGGGCTGTTAGCTCCGAACTGCCGTTGGGACCGTGGCCGTACCTAAGAGCGGGCCAGCGCGTGCGGATTGAAAAGGGCGTTCTCGCAGGGATGGAAGGAACATTAGCTCGCGAATCAGCGGGATGGAGAGTCGTCGTCAGCGTCTCCGCGTTGCAGAGATCGATCGCAGTGGAAGTCGACCGCGACATGATCGCACCAGAAATTCTGACTTGGGCTTGAACCAACGTGGCAGTTACGAAACCTAGAAACAAAGTTCTGATATTCCGGCTCACTCAAGATGAATATCAGGCGCTGCAAACCGCCTCCAGCGGAGCGCGGAGCCTGTCGGACTTCGCGCGGACGAAACTGCTGCGATCGCTGTCCGAGCCGGCGCTGGATCAGCAAATTCTGGAATTGAAGTCGAGTGTTGCCCGGATCGCGGAACTTCTAGAGAAGGAATCATGAGAAGGATCTTGTTGTTCGCGGTATCAGCGATTGCGTTTGGGCTTGTGAATGCACAAGTTCGGCCATCGCTGATGGAAGAAGTGGGGAACGCGAACCTGCCCGCCTTGAAACTCCATTCTGGTGATTTGGTGGCGGTTTCGGTCTACGATGCGCCCGAGCTGACCCGTACGGTTCGCGTCGATCCGGATGGCGTGATTCGTTTGCCCCTGCTCGCGGAAGGCGTCAAGGCCGCCGGACTGATGCCGCGCGAACTTGAAATCGAGCTGGCCAACGCACTTAAGTCCGGTGAGATCCTGGTCGATCCCGTGGTGAAGATTACGGTGGTGGAGTATCACAGCCGGCCGATTTCGGTGATGGGAGCGGTGCGTAAACCGGTTACATTTCAGTCCGACGGTACGGTGACGCTGCTCGATGCGTTATCGAGGGCGGAAGGATTCACCGACGACGCCGGACCGGAAATCCTGGTGACGCAGAGCGATGTCGTTCACCACATCGCCGTGAAGCGGCTGATGGATGGTACCGATCCCGCGCTGAATTTGCGGCTCCTGGGCAACGAAGAGGTTCGCGTGCCGGTCGCCGATAAGATCTTCGTCCTGGGGAACATCCGCAAACCGGGCGCATTTCCAATTCGCGATCCCGCCGACAAGACGGTGCTTAAAATGATCGCATTGAGCGAAGGGTTGATGCCGTTTTCGCAAAAGGTCGGCTATATTGTGCGGCGGCGGGAAGGCGAGACGCCGCAGGAAATCCCGATCGAGCTGGCCAAGATCATGGAGCGCAAGAGCCCGGATGTACCGCTCGAAGTCGGCGACATTCTCTACGTTCCGGACAACAAGTCGCGGCGGAACACGATGAGCATTCTCGATCGCGTCGCCGGATTCGGCGCGTCCACTGCATCCGGCGTTTTGATCTGGCATTGAAAGAGAAGTAATGAAACAACTGGAACCTAATCTGCCCTCGGTTCCTGAACCGTACCGGGCTGTCAATCCCCCTTTGATTGTGGATGCGGAGTATGAATCCGCTCCCGCGCACGTTCCGCTCGCGCATTACCTGTGGATTTTGCGTCGTCATTGCTGGCGGATGCTGGGATTCGTCGCGCTGGTGGTGCTGTGCGCCGTGGTTGTGTCGCTGCGGCTCACGCCGATTTATGAGTCCACGGCGACGATCGACATCGACCGGCGGATGCCTAACGCCGCGATCGGCGAAGAGTCCACGCAGTCCGTTAACAACGACGCCGACCAGTTTCTGGCGACGCAGGTGAAGCTGATCCAGTCGGATTCGGTGCTGCGGCCGGTGGTGGACAAATTCAGGCTGCGCGAAGTAGAACCGGATGCGCTCGAAGAAGCCGTGGATAATTCCGACACCAGCCGCGAGGCCCCCGTTGAACTGAAGCCGCTACGCGTCACGCGTCCGCCCAATACCTATATTTTGCAGATCAGCTACCGCTCGAAACACCGGCAACTGGCGGCGGATGTGGCGAATGCGATCGCGCAGAGCTATCTGGCGCACTCTTACGAGATCCGCTACAAGGCCACCGCCAGCCTGAGCGAATTCATGGAACGGCAGCTGGAAGAGCTGAAGGCCAAGATGGAGAAATCCAGTGCCGCGTTGGCGCAGTTCGAGCGCGAGCTGAATCTCATTAATCCGGAAGAAAAGACCAGCATCCTGACCGCGCGGCTGCTGGAGCTGAACAGCGAATACACCAAGGCGCAAGCGGACCGCGTGAGTAAAGAGGCCGCATTTAACTCGGTGCAGAACGGATCGCTGGCGGCGGCGCAGGCGTCGAATCAAGGCGAGGCGCTCAAGAAACTGACCGAGGACCTGGGTGAGGCGCAGCAGAAATTCGCCGAAGCCAAGACGACCTACGGGGCGAATCATCCGGAATACAAGAAGCTCCAGTCGCGGGTGACGGAACTGGAAACGCAGCTGGATGCGGCGCGGAAGAATGTCGCTCGGCGGGCGCAGGTGGAATATTTCCAGGCCATGGATCGCGAATCGCAACTAGAAAACGCGGTGAAGGACACCAAGGCCGAGTACGACGGCCTGAACGCGCGGTCTTTCGAATACCAGACGCTCAAGGGCGGGGCAGAGGGCGATAAGAAGCTCTACGAGGAATTGGTTCGCCGAATCCGGGAGGCGGGGATCAACGCCAGCTTCCAGAACAGCTCGATTCGCGTGGCGGATCTGGCGCGTCCGGGGCTGCGGCCGGTGTTTCCGAAGATGTGGCTGAACGTGCTGCTGGCGTTTTTGTTCGCTACGTTCTTCAGCGTGGGAGCGGCGGTGCTGAATGACGTACTGGACAACACGGTACGCGATCCCGATCAGGTTTCGCGGTTGATGAACGCGGAGGTGATCGGGTCGCTACCGGCGGTGAAGACATGGCGCCGCCACTTGAGTCCGATCCAGGGGATTCACGTGACACCTTCCATCGCCAATGGTGTGCATGTGAATGGAAACGGCAATGTTGCTCTTGCACGAGCGCATGCGGAGAGCGAACAGGCGCTGAGCAACTACGAAGAGGCCATCCGCACGCTGCGCAACTCGATTCTGCTGACCGACTTCGACCGGAGGCTGCGGAGCGTGCTGCTGACGAGCGCGTCGCCCTCGGAAGGCAAGTCGACGGTGGCCGCGCACCTGGCCGCGACGCACGCCAGCCAGCATAAGCGGACGCTGCTGATCGACGGCGATCTGCGCCGGCCCAGCGTGCACCGGCTGTATCAGGTGCCGAACAGCGTGGGGCTATCGAACGTGCTGCTGGAGCAGATTTCGTGGCGCGACGCGGTGATTCGCATCGACGATCCCAAGGGTCTGGATGTTTTGCCGGCGGGGCCGTCGACGCGGCGGGCGTCGGACCTGATCGGCATGGGACTGGCAGAGCTGGTGGAGGAAGCCACGCGCGAGTACGACTTGGTGGTGCTGGACGCGCCACCGCTGCTGGGGTTCGCGGAGCCGCTGCAGATGGCGACGGCGGTGGACGGGGTGATCGTGGTGGCGCGGGCGGGGGACACGAGCCGGAAGTCGCTGAGCTCGGTGATCACGATCCTGACGCGGCTGCGGGCGAATTTGGTGGGGGTGGTGTTGAATGAAGTTCACCGGGAAGTGAGTCCTGGATATTACTACAGTTATTACAACCGTAATTATTATCGCTACTACAACCGGCCATCTGGCCAGGAGACGGTGCGTTAGCGCACGATTTGGCACCGATGATTCCGATTCGACGAGGGCTGGGGACTCTGGTAAATAGCCTGCTGCTGCCGTTCGGACTTCAGGTGCGACGACAGCTGGGCCCAAGGTATCTTCGCGAGCTCTCCGTGAGGACTGTACTCGATATTGGTGCCAACGCCGGACAATTCGCCCGAAAGACTAGAGCGCTACTACCCAACGCGACCATCCACAGCTTTGAACCCTTGCCTGAGCCTTGCGAAGAACTGCGGCGCTGGGCGGCGCGGGACAAGAGCATGTTCATACACTCGCTTGCTCTCGGCGATGCAGAGGGCGAAGCCGAAATTCACCGGAACAGTTTTTCTCCATCCTCATCGTTTTTGCCAGTAACGCAGATACATACCCAGTCGTTCCCGGGAACAGGAAGTACGAAGTCCTTGCGGGTACCGATCGCGCGATTGGATTCTTGGGCCACTACATGGGATCTGTCAGACCCAATACTAATCAAACTCGATGTACAAGGCTACGAGGATCGAGTATTGAGAGGCGGCGAGAAAACTCTTAAGAGGGCGAGTGCACTGATTGTCGAAATGAGCTTCCGGGAACTTTATGAGGGCCAGCTACTTTTCGACGAGATTTACCCGCTTATCCGGCACCTTGGGTACTCGTCGGCCGGTATAGATGAGGTTGTCAGTCATCGCGAATCTGGAGCGACTCTGCAGGCTGATTTCGTATTTCTACGAACATCCACGCAAAGCTTCCCAGCACTGTTGGGTCCTCGGTCACAGATGGCTAACCTGTGAAACAGCTTTTGGTCGTGCTAACCGCGCTCATGTTCTGGGGCCCGCCCCGCCTGCGGGTGGACCAAAGACCCCTGGGGATAGCGCTGGAAAATCCGTTCGACCTTGACGGGTCGGCATTCTTTCAAGTTGCTGTGTGGATACTTTCCGCCCTAGTTGTGGCTTTTATCCTGGGAGGCCGGGGTCTGTTTGGACGACATTTCCTTCCCAAGGTTGTATGGCGTTCGTCTCTGAGACTCTATCTAGCCTACGGGTTGCTCGCCCTGGCGTCGGCCACCTACTCGGTTAGCCCCTTCTATACGCTGTTCTTCGCTGGAAAGATTCTAACTTCCCTGCTAGCAGTGGCACTCCTGACGGATCGTTCAGATCTCTCCAGACCAGCACCGATGGTCTTCACGGTCTACATGGCCGTTAGCATCGTTCAGTGGCTTTTGAATGCGAGCTTCCTTCTTATCGACCCGAAACTCGTAGGCACGGAATTGCCGAACATAGGCTACCGTTTGGCTGGCGGAATTTTCGAAGATTACGGAACGCCGACGGCAATGGCGAGTCTATTTTTCTTGTCGGCGGCCCTGTTTTCCTCGCGACAGATGGTGCGGATCGGCAGTTGGGGGCTGTTTACACTAACATGGGTCTTCCTAGGATTGAGCCGAACCCGGTCGTCGATCATTGGCGCGCTCGCGATGTTACTGGTGATGTTGACTCTGCACCGTAGGTCTTACAGCCGAGTGGTAGCTTTTCTGATCATTGGCCTCGTTTGTCTGGGACTAATCGCCACCCAGATGGTCGATTCACTTGTCGTATTCGGAATGCGCGGGCAGAGTTTCGAATCTCTGTTGACCTTCACTGGTAGGACACAAGCTTTCGAATTTCTCGTGAATCAATGGAAAGATTCGCCCTGGCTGGGACTGGGGTACGGCGCTGGTACCCGGTTCTTGCTGATTCGCTTTGTTCGAGAAACAGGGCTCGGCATCGGTTCAGCCCATGACGCAGTTTCCAAGGTTCTGGTGGATTTGGGGCTTCTGGGTGCGGTAGTTCTGGGGCTGGTGTTTGTGTTGACCTGGATGGAAATGATTCGACTCGTGAGAATCGTGCGGCCTTACCCTGAGCTTCAGCCTCTTGCCATGCAGCTGTTCGCAGTCTTTGTCTACTATGCGTTAACCAACGTGGTGGCAGGAGGGATTGCGGAGGTCCCTGGTCCTTTGCTTGTAGTCTCTGTTTGCGCAGCCGTTGTACGTCGCCGCATCGCCATGGAGGTCACCGGGCAGCGTAGAGTTCTAAGGCTGGAAGGGTTGCCGTTAACTCCATGTCCAAGCAATTGAAACTATCAGTTGTCGTACCGTCGCTGAATCACGGCGAATTCATCGGTGCGACGCTCGACAGCCTCTTCACGCAACGCGACATTCGACCTGGAGAACTTGAAGTGATCGTGATGGACGGCGGGTCGCGAGACAACACCGTCGAGATCATAAAGCGATATGGACACAAGATAGATCAGTGGGTTAGCGAGCCCGACGCGGGGCAAACTGACGCTCTGATCAAAGGGTTCGCTCGCGCGACTGGAGACATACTGGGCTGGTTGTGTTCGGATGACCTCTTGGAGCCCTGGACTGTCCGTCAAGTTCTTGATTGTTTTGTCCGTTCGGCCGACGCGGAGTTCCTATACGGGGATGCGACATGGATAGACAAGAGCGGCTACCCCATCAAGTTTAAGAAGGAAATCCCTTTCAACTGGTACATCTGGTTGCATGACCATAACTATATTCCGCAACCAGCTGCTTTTTGGCGACGGCGTCTCTATGAGCAGGCAGGAGGGTTGGACCGAAGCTTCGATTTGGCGATGGACGGTGATCTATTTGCCCGGTTGGCGAAACGATCTCCTCCGAGGCATGTTACCCGACAATGGGCGCGGCTGCGGAGTTATCCGGAGCAAAAGAACAAACGGTTGCGTTGCATAAGCGACCAAGAAGACCGCGTGATCCGCGAACGGCTAGGTGTTTCTTATGAGAATCCAATCGCGGTAAAGATGCGCTACTGCGTCGCCAAGACTTTGCGCGTTGGTTGGAAGTTGGCTTTGGGAGCGTATCGTTAGCCCCTAATGACGTCAGGAGTTCGATTGGCGCTCACGATCTTAAGCGTTCACAACTACTATAAGCAACCCGGCGGAGAGGACGAAGTGTTTCGAGGGGAAACAGCCCTTCTCGAAAGTCACGGGAACGCCGTCATCCGCTATGAGGAGCGTAACGACCGGATCCAAAGCGGAATACTCTCCGGTCTAATGGCCACGTGGAATCAAGGATCGTACGGCCGACTCCGGGGTCTCGCCCAGTTGCACAAGCCGCAGATCGCACACTTCTACAACACTTTTCCGCTGATTTCCCCCGCCGGGTTTTACGCTGTTCGCGGCCAAGCAGCCGTCGTGCAGAAACTAAGCAACTTCCGGCTGCTCTGCCCAGGAGCGACCCTTGCTCGTAATGGCAATGTGTGCGAGGAGTGCATCGAGCGGAAGTCTTTTCTCCCCGCTGTCCGGCACCGCTGTTATCGCAATAGCCGTCCAGCTACCGCCGCCGTAGCCCTAATGCTATCCGCACATCGTGGCGCACACACGTGGGATCGGGTGGTCGACGTCTACGTCGCACACACTGAGTTTGCGCGCGGAAAGTTCATCGAAGGCGGATTGCCCGGAGAACGCATCGCCGTGAAGCCTCACATGATTTGGCCAGATCCTGGGCAAGGTACCGGCAGGGGTGACTATGCGCTCTTCGTCGGGAGGCTCTCCGAGGAGAAAGGCATCCATACGTTGGCGGAAGCCTGGCGAGGGCTGGCGGACATCCCGCTTCTGATCGCGGGCGACGGTCCGCTGGCGGACAAAGATTGGCCGCCCGGTGTGACTTGGCTCGGCGATCAATCCCGTGAGAGCGTGAATTCGCTAATGAAGGATGCTAGGGTTGTGATCGTTCCCTCGGTATGCTTCGAGATCGGCCCCTTGACGGTTCTCGAAGCGTTCGCGGCTGGAACGCCGGTTATCGCTTCCGACCTCGGCTCCATGGCGGAACGCGTCGCCCACGGCCGAAACGGGTTCCTGTTCCGTCCCGGCGATTCAGAAGACCTCGCGCGGCAGGTCCGGTGGGCGTTCGAGCATCCAGAAGAAATGCGCGAGATGCGAGCGAACGCCCGGCGCGAATACGAAGAAAAGTACACCGCCGAGCGCAGCTATAGAGCGTTGATGGCCATCTATGAAATGGCGATCGAGAATTCACAGCGGAGGCTGCGTGAAGCTTCCTAATCCGAAGCCTAGACGCACGGAAGTCTAATGCGAGCGAAAGGCTTAGACTCCAATTCTGAATGGACCCGCTGGGGAAGGGAGGATCCCCTCTGGGCTGTTTTCACAGAACCAGATCGTGAGTGCGGAGGACGCCTTCCGTGGACGGATGAGGAGTTCTACGCAACCGGCCAACCGGACTGGGAGGATTTCATTCAGCGTTGGCACCAGTACGGCCTTGACCTCGAGAGCTGTCTTGAGGTCGGATGCGGAACCGGGCGTATCACTTGCCCTCTTTCCGCCTCGTTCCGACGAGTATTTGCGGTTGATATATCACCTGAGATGATTCAGCGCGCGAGGGATGCGAGCACTAGGGGCAACGTTGAGTTTGGATTGACTGACGGGATCAAACTACCGTATCAAGATCGGTTCGTCAAAGCGATCTTTTCTACGCACGTCCTTCAGCATCTAGATAGTTCGCGGGTCGTTCTGGAGTATTTCCGTGAATTCTTTCGGGTCTTGGATTCGGGAGGAACGATCATGATTCACGTTCCACTTTACGCGTGGCCAAAGGTCGGAAGAATCGCTTGGTTCTTAGAGAATGCTGTCAACACCGCGTTGGCCGTCTCACAATGCTTGGCATGGACCAAACGGCGATTTGGCGCCAGGATGATGCGAATGACGGCTGTCCACATCCAGTACCTGCATTCGGAATTGACAGTCTTGGGATTCAGGGACATCGAATTCAGAACGTTCCCGATATCGAGAGATGGAACCTTGCATTCGTTTGTTCTGGCCAGGAAATAGATGTTGCCAGTTGAGGGCAAAGAAATCCTCCGCGTCCGGATCGATGCGACCTCCTACGCCGATACAACCGAACGCGTGCTGGACTGGGCTCGGCGCGGCGAGTCCCGCTACGTCTGCTGCGCCGCCGTCAACAACATCATGGAAGCGCGGAGATCGGCGGACTACCGGGCCGTCATGGATCAGGCCGACCTGGTGACCAGCGATGGCATGCCTCTGGTGTGGATGCTGCGCTGGCTCGGAGCACATCCGGCTACTCGCGTGTACGGGCCGGATCTCATGAATGTACTGCTCGAAGCCGCGGGCGATGCTGGCGTTCCGGTGGGGTTTTACGGCGGCACGGAGGCGGTGCTGGATCGTCTTGTGATCGTCGCCAAGCAGCGGTATCCGCGGCTGGAAGTGGCGTATGCCGAGGCTCCGCCGTTCCGAGAGGCGACACCTGAAGAAGACCGGCGAACGATGCGCGCGATCGAAGACGCAGGCGTGCGGATTCTCTTTGTCGGGCTCGGAAGCCCCAAGCAAGACCGCTGGATGCACGCGCACAAGGATCGCGTGCGGGGCGTGATGCTGGGGGTCGGCGCGGCGTTCGATTTTCTCGCCGGGGCGAAACCGCAAGCGCCCGGCTGGATGCAGTCGAGCGGACTCGAATGGATGTTCCGGCTGGCGTCCGAGCCGCGGCGCTTGTGGCGGCGGTACCTGACGCAGAATCCGAAATTCGTGGTGCTGGCTGCCACGCAATTGCTGCGGAGACTGAAGTCTCCGTTGCCGGCTGAAGCCCGCTCCACTAAAACCACATGAGTACCGCGGCGAGACCGGCACTGGCAATACAATCGGCGCCGGCGGCGCGATGGGCGCCGTGGGCCATCCTGGGCGCGGATGTACTGGCGATCGAGATCGCGTTCCTGCTGGGCTTGGGTTTGCGCCGGCTGGTGGCGCCCTGGTTCCCGAATGGGGTTGGTCCCGAACAATACCTGGGTGTGGCGGCGGGTATTCTGCTGCTGCCGATGGTCCACTACCAGCTGGGGCTGTACCCGGGCTACATGCTGGGACCCGTCGAGCGGCTGCGGCGGCGGATGCTCGCGACGCTGGCGGTGTTCGGCGGGCTGGTGGCGTGGGACAATCTGGTGTCTCGCGGCGTGTTTTCACGCGGAGTGCTGCTGGCGACGCTGCTGTTCGTGCTGTTGCTGACGCCGCTGGCGGAGACGGGTGCGCGCGCGTTCCTGATCGGGCGCGGGCGATGGGGCATTCCGGTGGTGATGCTGGGCGCGGGCGATACAGGCCGCGCGGTGGCTCGTACGTTGCTTCGCGAGCCGCAACTGGGGCTCAAGCCGATCGCGTTTCTGGATAATCGCGCAGCGGTGTGGAATACTGCCGCGGAGGGGATCCCGGTGATCGGCCCGCTGGGGCTCGCGCCGGATTTGGAGCGGCACGCGGAAGCGGCGATCGTGTCGCTGGCGGATCTGGATCGCCGAGATGCCCAGGCTGACATCAGGGGACTGCTGCACGAGCTGAATTTTCCACGGCTGCTGGTGATTCCGGATCTGGCCGAGGTCGCCAGCCTGTGGGTGAACGCGCGCGATCTGGGCGGATCGCTGGGGTTCGAGATCAAGAAGAATTTATTGCTGCGGCGGAATCATGTGCTGAAGCACGTGATGGATCGGGCGATCGCGGCGCCGCTGTTTGTGCTGAGCCTGCCGGTGATGTTCGTGGCGGCGTTGTGGATTTATGCATCGAGCCGCGGTCCGGTGTTCTACCGGCAGATGCGCGGGGGCATGGACGGCCGCCGCATCGCCGTGTGGAAACTGCGCACGATGTATCTGGATGGCGACAGGCTGTTGGAGGAATGGCTCGGGGAGCATCCAGAGGATCGGGAGCAGTGGCGCCGCTACTTCAAGCTGCGGCATGATCCGCGGGTGCTGCCGGTGATCGGAACGCTGCTGCGGCGTACCAGTTTGGATGAACTTCCCCAGCTGTGGAGCGTCCTGCGGGGAGAGATGAGCCTGGTGGGTCCGCGTCCTCTGCCGGATTATCATCTCCAGGAGTTTTCCGATGAGTTTCGGACGCTGCGGACTCGCGTCTTGCCCGGGTTAACCGGATTGTGGCAAATCTCCGCGCGCAGCCAGGGCGATCTGACAGTGCAGGAAGCGCTGGACACCTATTACATACGGAACTGGTCACCGTGGCTGGACTTATATATCCTGGCTCGGACCGTGACGGCGGTTCTGCTGGCGCGCGGGGCATATTAAATATTGAAACGCTGCGAGGCCAGCGGTATCTAAGTTACTTGGCGTCCAGCCTAGCGAGAGAGAGTATGCGCAGTTCTGCACGATTGGCGAGTCAGGAAAAAGAATACCGGACGGAGGATTCCGATCCGCCACATCAGGTGGAACGCCGGACGAGGCTCCGGTTTCCGTTCGAACTACGCGTTCGCTTTCGATCCCTGGGGCAAGCGTATCCTGTTGCCGGAGCGGGCTGGGTGCGGAATATCAGCAGCGGCGGCGTGCTGGTTATGTATCAGCACGAAGTAAGCGCCGGCACCACGCTGGAATTGCACATCGATTGGCCCACGCGGTTAGAGGGGCGGATTCCGCTGCAACTGGTTGCCGTGGGGACCATTGTGCGCTGCGAGCTATTCAGCTTCGCGGTAGGGTTGGAGCGATACCACTTCCGGATCGCCGGGAAGCAAGACCTGCCATCTGACGAATCCTTCGGGGCGGGCGCCTGACATTCGTCGCACTCAACATTCCTCAGGTTCGCCCGGCAGCCAGCCGGATTTACTCGCGTCCGGTTCGTTACCAAGGGTATCGCCCGGATGTACCGGCACGCCTTGCCGGATATGCGGGCCGTCCTGGTCCGTCCAGGTCACCAGATAGCAGTTCGGGCAGAGCTGCAATTCCTGAACAGCCAGGCCTTCGGCGCCCATTTCGATGGACTCCGTCTCCATGCCGCATTTCGGACAGCGGCGGTCCCCCTGCGCTGGATCAGGTAGTGTGTGCGCGCGATCGTAATTGTTCTGCGGCATGAAACCAATCTTCCTCCGGCGATCCGTCCGGACAGCCTCTGGCTCGCCAAAGTTCATACGCGAGGGCAGCGATGTCATCGTGCCCGAACGCAGCGACGCCATGTCCAATGGTAGGCGCTTGAGCAGGCCGATGTGCATCCTGCGAGTCCTCCAGGGCTTGCCGTGAGAGTTCCGGTCCGCTGAGGTGATCCTGTTTGCCGTGCTGCTCGGCGACAGTGTGGGCGTGCGCCGGCACATTGTGCAGTTCGGCAGCCCGCCGGCGATTGTCGTTATGGGATTCCGGGTTGTGACGAGTAGACATATCTAAAGAGTTCCTGTTTCTTTGAGACTTACGATCTGGCCCGATTTCGTGTGGGCTTCCTTGGCGAGCTTGTAAGCGCGCTCGGAGAACTCCAGCGCCCGTTCCGAATGCCAGCGTCCCGCTTCGTCTTCGCCTTTTTCATTGTGTTCGGCAGCAGTACGGTGTGCCTTTGCCGCAAGTTCGTGCTGCTCGGCTGCTTTTCTGTGTGCGTCTCGCATCTTTTTTCCCTCCAGCTCTAAAGACGTGCACTTTGACGTGCACGACGCGGACCATTCGCGATTGTTAACATTAAGCCAAGTATTGGCAAGGTACTTGCAGGGAGAAAGGGCATGAAAAAGCCACAGGACCAAGGCCGCCGAACGTACAGCACTCCCGCTTCCGCTAAGGAGCACGGGTTAGGTCCGGGTTCAGCCGGCCAGTCCGGGGACACTCAGGGATTGTCAGACGTTGCAGAAGCGAACTCGGAAAGCGTCGTGGAACTGCTCGAAGAAGGGCAATCCTTCGAGGCGGAAGTGATCAGCGGTGTGGAAAATGCTCCGGACGCTGACGCGGGCGAGGTTCGCACGAAAGAAGTTCTCGAGGATGATGTGCCTTTCGAATACCGCAGGAAAGAGTCAGATTGAATCGTGCCCCCGGGCGCGTAGAGCTTACCGGTCTCCGGTTCGACCTCGGTCACCCTTAGCACCGTCAGCTCCGGCCGCGCCTTCGGCACCCGCCGCGCCTGTAGCTCCGTTTTGACCCGCCGTGCCGCTTTGACCGGTCGCGCCATCCGCGCCGGTTTTACCCTCATTGCCTTTGGCGCCAGACGATCCGTCAGATCCGGCAACACCGGTTCGGCCGTCGGCTCCGGCTGGTCCGGCAACTCCATCACGGCCACGCATATCGCATCCAACCGTCAAGACCGAAAACAAACCTACTACGAACATCAATCGTTTCATGCTTCTCCTTGGGAATAGATACCTTGCCGTGTGCACGTGGAGGCCCGGTCCGCGAGCTGAAAACGGCAGTCCAGTTCTACATACCTGCAATGCGCGGAGTCGCGCATCCCTGACAATGCAGTGACCATGTTGCGTCATATAACGACATAGCGTTAAGCCCGGCGGCGGCTTATCGACCTCCGCGATTGCAGGCTGGCGTGTGATTTTCAGCAGCGCGACTTCACCCAATCGAGGCGCTGGCTCGGGGCTGACCCGCGATTGCCACTAACCATCCTTGGTCACGTGACCACATATCGTTACCAGCCGTGACGCCCTTGCAACTGCGCCGCCTGCCATGTTTGGCATTTGGCGCGTGGCCGCGCTGAAATGCTCCAGCCAACAACGTTCGGCCTTTCCCATGCCTTAAGTAGAGGCTGACGGTGTCGTCATCGGAGGAGAGAACATGAAAAAGATCAAAACGTACCTGCCCACGATAGTCCTGGGGCTGGCCGTGGTAGTAGTCGGGACTTTAGCCGGGTGCTCGAATTTCAGCAGGTCAGCCGACGTTTCCGGCGAGATCCGCACATCGGTGGAGCAAGCCGGTCTCAAGAGCGTCACAGTAAGCCAAGACCGCGACAAGGGTGTCGTGACCCTGGGCGGAAATGTCATGTCGGACGATGACAAGGCAAAAGCGGAATCCATAGCAAGATCCATGTCAGGGTCTCAGGTGGTCGCAAACCAAATCGCAGTGCTTCCGCTGGGGGCCGAGAATGTCGCGCATAAGGTGAATGTCGATCTGGATCTGGGCATCGAGAGCAACCTGGATGCGGCGCTCATCAAAAACAGACTTCACGAGAGCGTAAAATATGCGGTCAAGAATCACGTGGTGACGCTGTCCGGAGACGTCAACTCTCAAGCGAAGCGTGCGCGGGCCGAAGAGGTCGCTGCCGCGGTCCTGAACGTGGACCAGGTTGTGAATGAGTTGCAGGTGAAGAAGCAGAAAGCCACCTCATCGAACTGAGAATAATTACCATGACAAAAAATGAGCTCAATGGATTTCGACGGGCGCTAGAGAGCAAGCTGCTCGAGATAGGAAGTGGAAGTAGCAACCGCGAGGCTCTGGTGATCGAGACGACCTCGGATGAACTGGACCGGGTGCAGAACGCCAACGATCGTGATTATGCCATGGGCAATCTCGAGCGCAACTCCAGCCGGCTGGGCGAAGTGCGAGACGCGCTGCGCCGCATCCGTTCGGGGGAGTTCGGAGTCTGTGCCGGCTGCGAAGCGAGCATCAATCTGAAGCGTCTTGCCGCAGTTCCATGGGCCTCGTACTGTATCGCCTGCCAAGAGGCGGTGGATCGCGAAAAGACCGCAGACCGGAGCGAGGTCGATATCGCGGCTTGATGGGCGCGGACTGAGGATCGCTCCAGACTGGCGCGAGTGGTAGAATTTCGGAATCATTCCGTCAAAACGCCGAAAGCACCCGCGGGCATGATCGAGCCCAACCAGCCACCCGGTTCCTCCGGTGTCCGGACCGCCGCAATCCTGATTGCGGTGATTGGCGTATTGTACCTGGCTCGCGAGATCCTTGTTCCCCTGGCGTTCGCGATTACGCTGGCTCTGGTCCTGATGCCCGCCGTGGACTGGCTGCGCCAGATCCGTTTGGGCAAGATGCGCCTCGGACGCGTTCCCGCGGTGGCGCTGGTGATGATCGTTTCGATCGCGGCCGCCGGCGGCGTCGCCTGGGTGATTTTCAATCAACTGGTCGGGGTCGCGAACGAACTGCCCCGCTATCGGCAAAATATTCATAACAAGCTGGAAGCTATGCGCGCGCCCGGCGAAGGGGCGTTGGGGCAGGCGACCAGGACTATCAAAGACCTGGCGACCGAAGTGATGACCGTGGAGGCGCCCGCCCCACCGGTTTCCAGCGATCGCGGCAGCCGTCCTCAGCCCGTCCAAATCGTCGAGCCGCCCGCGAACGAATTAGCGCGCCTGCGCGATTTGGCCCAGCCCTTTCTGGCGCCCCTGGGGGAGTTCGGAATGGTCCTGATTTTCAGTGTGTTCCTGCTGATCAATCAGAAGGACCTGCACAATCGACTGTTCCGCCTGGTTGGACTGGGTCAACTGAACGTGATGACGCGGGCGCTGGAGGACGCAACCCACCGAGTGAGCCGGTATCTTCTGATGCAGCTCCTGGTGAATGTGGGCTTTGGCGTTCTGTGTGGAATTGGGTTGTACTTGATCGGCATCCCGTATGCGGCTTTGTGGGGCAGCGTGGCGGGGATCTTGCGAATCGTGCCCTATGTCGGAGCGTTCGTGTCGGGCTTACTGCCATTTACGCTCGCGCTTGCGGTGTTCGACAACTGGATGCATCCGCTGCTGGTCTTCCTGTTGTTCGCGGCGCTGGAGCTGGCCACCAGCAACTTCGTGGAACCGTGGCTCTATGGAATGCACACGGGAATCTCCGCCCTGGCTCTGCTTCTCACGGCGGTTTTCTGGACGGTTCTGTGGGGACCCGCTGGCCTCATTCTGTCCACCCCGCTCACGGTCTGTGTCGTGGTTCTGGGCCGCTACGTGCCGGAGTTTTCGTTTCTGCATGTCCTGTTGGGCGATGAAGCCGTATTGGTGCCGGAGGCGCACTTCTATCAGCGGCTGCTGGCAATGGACGACCGTGAGGCGCGAACGGTGGCCAGTCTGTATCTTCGCGATCACTCTTTATCGCAACTGTACGATGCGGTGATCATACCGGCGCTGACCATGGCCGAACAGGATCGCCACAAAGGGGCGCTGGACCGTACGCGGGAAGAATTTCTGTTTATGAGCATCAAGGAAATGGTGGTGGAGTTTTCCGAACAGACGCTGAGAGCCGATTCGCTGCTGGCGGACTCATCGGCGGATGGAAATCCTCCGGAACCTCGAACCGGCCGGGTCCTCTGTATTCCCGCCAACGATGAGGCAGACGAAATTACGGCGGCGATGCTGGCCCAACTTCTGGAGCAGGCCGGGTATGCCGCGATTTCGTTCTCCGTGGATGCGATTCTGCAAAACGCCGTCGGATTCATGAAGCCCGCGGACAGCGATACCTTCTGCATCTCGGCCTTGCCTCCCTTCGCCTTTGCGCGAGCCAGAACCCTCAGCCGGGAACTCCAAATGCGATATCCCCGATCCAAGGTGATCGTCGGTGTGTGGGGATTCTCCGGAGATTGCGAGCGCGCCATGCAGCGTTTCCAACCTTCGCGCCCAAGCAAGCTGGTGACGAGTCTGGCCGATGCCGTCAAGTTCGTTGGCCACGGGGATCCTGCGATTAGCAAGGAAAGCGTGCAATTGCGGCAGCTTCCCTAAGCTCCTAGGGAGGAACCGCTTTTGATTGCAGCGGCCGATCCTATAAGTCTCGGGCTTCCTGCAAATCGAGGTCGCGTTCGAGACCGCGAAGCACCTGATCGTTGATGCGGCCTTCGTGGCGAAGCCGCAGCAGGGTCCGCCGCTGCACGCCGAGTAATTCGTGCGAAAGCGTCCGGTGTTTATGATAGTGCAGCGGCTGCGGTGCCGCCGCGTCATCCGATACCCTGTCTAGCGCGCCAAGTTGCGCTCGATAGTGCTGCGCGAGGTCGTCGTACACGCTGCTATATTCGGCACGATCATGGCCGCGCGCTTGTTCGAGATGGGCGAGTGCGGCCTGAATAGCGATTCGATGCGCCTCCTGCTCCTCGCAATCGGGTCCTATTCCGCCTGCGAGTCCGAGTGCGCGGATCAACGGCGCGAGGCTCAGTCCCTGTACAACCAGTGTCGATACGACGACACTGAACGCAAGAAACACGACCAGGTTTCTTTGAGGGAAGGCGGTCCCGTCCGGCAGCGAATCCGGAAGGGCCATGGCCGCGGCCAGCGTGACGACGCCGCGCATGCCGCTCCATCCAAACACGAGTAATTCCTTTCCCGTGGGGCGCTGCTCGGTTTGATGGAGGAGTCGGCGGCGGATGAAATACGAGAAGCGCCCGCCTGGAATAACCCACATCAGGCGAAGCAGAATCACCAAGGCGCTGCACAGGGCACCATCGACGACAAGGCGCGGCAGGCTCACTCCCGCAAGGCCGCGGACAATCCCCGACATCTGCAGGCCGATGAGCACGAAGACCACGCCGTTCAGGATGAACACGATCGCGCTCCATACCGAGTACACCTGCAGACGAACCGCGGGCGAAAAAATCTCAGCGCTCTTGCGGCTCAAAATTAGCCCGCAGGCGACGACGGCGAGGATTCCAGAAGCATGGATCGCCTCGGCCCCCAGGTACGCGGCGTAGGGCACCATCAGAGAGATCGCGATCTCTATGGGGCCGTCGTCGATCCAGCGTTCGATCCAAGCGACGGCGAATGCGACGATGGCGCCGGCACCAAGTCCGGCGGCCACCAAATAGGCGAAGCGCATCAGACCTGCGCCCAGAGTCGGGGTCGTACCTTCGAACACCAGCGCAATGCCGAATTCGAGCGCCAGCAATCCGGTTGCGTCGTTGACCAGGCTTTCGCCTTCGAGCAGATCGACGATTCGCCGCGGCAGTCCGACCGAAGACGCGATGGCCGTGGCCGCAACTGCGTCGGTGGGCGCGACGACAGCTCCGAGGATCACGCCGATCCGCCAATCGAACCCGGGGAACAGCCATTCGCACGCGACAGCGACGCCTGAGATCGTAAAGGCTACCAGGCCGCAGGCGACGGATATGATGCTGACCAGGTTGTGGCGAAATTCGCGCCAGGATGTAAGCCACGCTGCGGCATACAAAAGCGGCGGCAGCACCACCGTGAAAATGAGTTTCGGATTCAGCGGAATGTGCGGCGTGCCTGGGATAGGACTGAGCACCAGGCCGGCGATCACCAGGACGATGGGATAGGGCGTCTGAAGCTTCCGCGCGAGCAGCGCGAAAACCACGACGAACAGCAGCAAAATGAGGAATACACCGCCTGCCGGATCCACTGTAGCCATTACAACACTCAAGGGGTGGCTCGCTATAATGCCCAAGTGATCCCTCCGGGTAACCAAACGGCCACGCAACGCATGCAGTGCATGGAGGTTTGGGGCGGGAGCCAGCTCACGTCCGCCGGTGTGGAATTCGGAGGGCTGGACGCGTGGGTTTATAGCAAACCTTACGGACAGGCGAACGCCGGCGGAGACGTCTACTACGCGTCGAGCTGTGCCACCGGGCGTATCAGCCGTCTGTTGCTGGCGGATGTGTCGGGACACGGAAACGCGGTCGCCGCGACCGCAGCCGACTTGCGAACCCTCATGCGGCGTTTCGTCAACCGCCTGGATCAGACCGAATTCGTGCGGCTGCTGAATCAGCAGTTCATGGAGCTGTCGGAGGGTGGAACGTTCGCGACGGCGATTGTCAGCACGTTTTTCGCGCCCAGCCGACGTTTGACCGTCTGCAACGCGGGTCATCCGCGGCCTCTGATGTACCACGCGGCGCAGAGGCGCTGGGATTTCCTGGGGCATCATTCTCTGGACGCGACCGTCAAGTCTACTCCCAGCAATATCCCGCTCGGAATGATCGACGTCTCAGACTATGAGCAGTTCGATGTGGAGCTTGAGCCAGGCGATTGCGTAGTCAGCTACACGGATGCGCTCATTGAATCCCGCGATGCCGACGGTAAGGATCTGGGTGAGGCGGGCGTCCTGCGGATCATGCGGCACCTGGGTGACGTGGAGCCGCGTCTTTTGATTGAGGCTCTGCTGAAGGAGATCGCGGAGAGGCATCCAGAAAACTTGACGGAAGATGACGTGACGGTGCTGGTGGTACGGGTCAACGGGCGGCCGCCGCATCATCCTTTTCGCGCCAAGCTGGGTGCCGCGATGAGGCTGATCCGCTCCATGATCGCTGCAATAAATCCGAAAGCAGAGCGTCCCCCGCTGCCGGATGCGAATCTCGCGAATATCGGCGGCGCGATCATCCCGGCGCTGGGCCGGCGCTGGCGTGCGAAAAGATCCTAGGAGGCTGCCGCGCTCATGCGGAGGTCCTTGAGCGCGCGGCGCTGGACCTTTCCGGTTGCGCCCTTAGGCAGGACCGGAAGGAATAGGATCTGCTCCGGACATTTATATTCAGCCAGATGCTGCTTCGCGAAGGCGATCAGTTCCTCGGGTGTCGCAGTGTGGCCTTGGCGGAGAGCGACGTAGGCAAGGACCACTTCTCCCCAGTATTCGTCGGGCTCGCCGATCACGCCAGCCTCGCCGACGGCAGGGTGCTTGTACAGCGTTTCTTCCACTTCCTGCGGAGCGATGTTGGACCCGCCTCGCACGATGATCTCTTTCTTTCGGCCACGGAACCAGACGAAGCCATCGGGGTCGATCTCGACCAGATCGCCGGTCTTGAGCCAGCCATCTTCAAACGGCGGATGTCCCCAATAGCCCGTGGCGATGCCGGAGCCGCGCATCCATAGCTCGCCTTCGACGGCGCGAATCTCGACGTCGCCTACCGGACGTCCCATGCTCCCCGGACGATTGTTGTCGGGGTGGTTGGCGAGTGTCGGCAGCCCCTCGGTCATGCCGAAGCCTTCGACGATCGGGTGGCCGAAGGCGTCGGCGTAATCCTGCTGCAAGGGAATCGGGACAGCGTCGCCTCCGCAAATGGCCGAGCGACCCGTGGTGATCTTCCGCGGACGCGATCGCTGCTCAGCGAGGAGCGCCCGGATCATCGTCGGCAGCCCCATGTGGAAGGTCGCACCGCTGCGCTCCCAAGTGTCGAGTACTGTGGCCGGGTCGAATAGGGGCACGATGGTCACGGTCGCGCCCACCCACAGCGACGACATGAGCAGCATGATGGATCCTGTGGCGTGCACCATGGCCGTGAAGAGCAAGGTGTGATCGTCGGGCCTCAGGCCCCACGCCTCCATATAAGACGCGTTGCCGGCGATGGTGCGTTGCGAATGGCTGACGCCCTTGGGGCGCGCGGTGGTGCCGCTGGTATAGAGCAGCAGCGCGGGATCGTCGGGATGCGGGACGGGCATTGGGCGCTCCGCGGCTTCCGGTCGGACGTCCAGATCGAGTTCCCAGGAGGGAACGGAGGTCTGGATTCGAAGATCCGTCTGGGCCAGATAGGCCTTGGCTCCGCTGTGTTCGAGAACGTAGGCGATCTCCTCGGGCGTCAGGCGGGTATTCACCGGCACGGCGACGAATCCTGCGGCGAAGCAGGCGTAATAGCAGGCGGCCAGCTCGATACCGTTTCTCATGTGCAGGGCGACGCGATCGCCCGGCTTTAAGCCCTTCCTGAGCCAGGAATGGGCCACATTCTCGACCTGCGCCGCGAATTGGGCGTAGGTAATCGCGGTGTCCCCGCAAATGAGTGCAAGCTTCTGCGGTTGCTCGGCGGCCCGGGTCTTAAGCTGATTCCAGATCAACATGATTGCTCCCCAGTCATTGTACGCAGATAAGCCCCGATTGGATTTGCGGGTGGCGCAGGTTTTTCAGAGGTCGCTGATAAACACCGCTCGATGACTCTCGCGGCTCGGAATCGGTGTCTGCGGGTACAGCTACTTACCGAGCCGCGAACAGTTCGCGAACAGTTATGGAGCGGTGTTCGAGGAACGCGCCACTAAGGTCAATCGAAAAGGGGCAGTTTGGTCAGTTCCTCGGGCGGAACCTGCTCCAGCGGCAGTCCGGCCTTTTTCCAGGCCCGCAAGCCGCCTTTGATGACTGCCACGCGCACGCCTTTTTCGAGGAGCCGCTGTGCGACGCGAGCGCTGGTGGCCTCGCGAACGCAGGTGCAATACAAGTAGACCGGCTTTTCCGAGGTAACTTCGTCCTCCAGACGATGAAGCGCATTTGGCTCGAGTCTCTTGGATCCCTGCACCCGCGCCGCCTTGCGGTCGTAATAACCGTGGCTGCGGACGTCGTAGATCACCGCCCCATCCGTCGACAACGCCTTGGCGGCATCCGCGGCGCTGACCAGCGGGATCGACCGCAGAGCTCGCGCCTTGATCCACATTCGCGCTTGAAGTCCCAGGTAAACCACCACGGCCGCGATCAGTACCCAACTCACCACCCGGCCGAAGATCTCGTAATTTCTCGTGATGGTTCCGAGCGCGCCGCTAAAGAGAAAACCCACCGATAGATACGCCGCCACATACAGCGATGCGCCGGTGAAATCGAGCCCGAAGAATTGCCCGAAGCGCATGTTCATACTGCCCGCCAGGGGCGGGGCCATGGTGTTGATCCCCGGTACGAACTTTGCGAATAGCAGCACGGTGCGCCCGCGGCGATAGAATGAATCGGCCGAGCGCAGAATGCAGGATTCCGGATTCAGCGAAAGGCGGCAGAGCACGCTCAGCATCCACCATCCCGTGTAGCGGCCCATGAAAAACATCAGCGTGTCTCCGATGACGAACGCCAGAAGGGCGCTGCCTGCGGTCAGAGGCAGATAGAGCGATCCGCGCGCGCTGGCTCCTCCCGCGATCAGCAAGGCAAGCGCGGCAGGCACCGGCAGCCCGACCGACTCCAGAAATACGATCGCGAACAGGATCGTGTAGCCGTGCTCGGAGAGTCCTGCGAGTAAGGATTCCATTGCGGACTTGAAAAAGGCGGGGGATTATTCCTCTTTATCGGGCTCCGACATGAACCTGTAGCCAACGCCCCGAACGGTGAGGACGTGGCGGGGTTTGACGGGGTCGTCCTCGATGTAGCGGCGGAGGCGAACGATGAAATTATCGATCGCGCGAGTGTCGGTGTCCTCGTGCAGGTTCCAGACTTCTTCGAGCATTTTCTTTCTAGATACGGGCTTGCCGTCGTGCTGGATCAAGTAACGCAGGACATTCGCTTCCATGAGCGTCAGAGGAAAGGTCTGGTCGCGGACACGCAGTTCCAGGCGGTCGAAATCGACCGATTTGTCGCCGAATTTGAAGACGTCGGGAGCCGGCGGGGAGGTCGCCGGCGTGTTCATCGATCTCGTGAGCCATTCGCGCCGCCGCAGCAGACCTCGGATGCGAGCGATCAGAATGGCGAGATCGAAAGGCTTCGTAAGATAGTCGTCCGCTCCGGCGGCGAACCCTTTCAGCACGTCGTTGGGATGGCCCCGGGCTGTAAGCATGAGGGTCGGGACGAACTGTCCGGCACCCCGCATTTCCGACATCACGCTAAAGCCGTCCTTGCCCGGCAGCATGACGTCGAGAACCACGACGTCGAAGGCGGCGGGATCTGCCTTGAGCACTTCCAGAGCGGCCTCCCCGGTATCCGTTACCTGGACCTGATACCCCTCGGCTTCCAGGTTAAAGCGCAGCCCGTCGGCGAGGTGCTGCTCATCTTCCACTACGAGAACCTTACTCATCGATGTCTCATCGGGCAATTGGCAGTTGCAGCACGAACGTGCTCCCGCGTCCCGGACCTTCACTTTCCGCCCAGGCTCGTCCGCCGTGCCGTTTGGCCACGGAGCGAACAATGTACAGGCCCAGACCAGTTCCGGGAACTCGCGGCGCAGAAGGTCCAGAAGCCCGGTAGAAACGTTTGAAGATCGCCTTCAATTCGGTCTTCGATATGCCCGGGCCCTCATCGCGTACACGAATGGCCACATTCTTCTCGTCGGTCGCGGCGATTTCCACCGAAACTTTTACGGTGGCGCCGGAATACTTCACGGCGTTGTCGATGAGATTGGAAACCGCCGCGCGAATCTCATCCATGTCCGCCAGAATGGTTATCGGGGAATTGGGCTCGAAGCTTAGCGACTCGGGCGATAAGCCGTACAGCGTGCGGGCACGCGCCACGCACTCCTGCACTAGTCCGCCGAGATCGAGGCGCGAAAGAGTGGGCTTGCGGCCGCTGTGGCCGATGCGCCCGGTGCGCAGGATCTGCTCGATAGTTTCAAGCAACCGGTCGCTATCCTCCAGCATGATGCGGTAGAAATCCTTGCGCTTGGCTTCGTCGACGGCGCGGGTCTGGAGGGTTTCCAGATACAGCCGCATGGATGCGACGGGCGTCTTGAGCTCATGGGTGACGGCGTTGATGAACGCGTCCTGCTGTTCGTTTCGCCGTATCTCGCGCACCAGGAAAACGGTGTTGAGCACGATGCCGCTGATCAGCATCACCGTTAACAAGACACCCAGAAACAACAGGATGCCGGTGCGCCAGCCGAAGAAGAACCAGCCGACGTAGAGAAGGATAATGACGGAAATCAGGCCGATGCCGAGGGCGATGAAGAATCCAATCGACTTGCCGCGGCCGGGAACGACCATGATTACTCCAGCTTACGCGAGCCAGAGTTGAGGTGTCTGTGCGAAAGCCGCCTAGGCGGCTTCGCGTACGGCGGATTCGCCGCGGATGCTGGCCACCTTAACGGCCTTCGCGATACCGAAGAACTTGAAAATGCTGATCAGAATCCAGGAGTGATCGAGCTCATACCAGGCCAGGCCATGCCGGGCCGACGTGGGATGCGCATGGTGGTTGTTGTGCCAGCCTTCGCCGAAGGTGAGAAGCGCGACCCACCAGCTATTGCGGGAGTCATCGCGGGTATCAAACCGGCGCCTGCCCCACATGTGGGTCGCCGAATTGACCAGCCAGGTGGAATGAAGGCCGACGACTACGCGAAGGCACCCGCCCCACAGAAACAGAGGCAGCCCGCCGATGGCGTACAAAGCGACGCCAAGAACGGTCAAAGGGACCCAGTGGTAGTTGTTGAGCCAGACGTAAAACTTGTGCTTCGCCAGGTCGGGAGCGTACTTAGACAGGACGCGGGTGTTGTTGTGATTGGTCTCGCCCAGCAGGATCCAGCCCACGTGGGACCACCAGGCGCCGTCTCGCGGTGAGTGCGGGTCGCCGGGCTGATCCGATTTCTGGTGGTGCAGCCGGTGCGTGGCAACCCAGAAGATCGGTCCGCCTTCCAACGTGAGTGAGCCGCAAACGGCGAAGAAATACTCGAGGAACAGGGGTATCTGATAGGAGCGATGGGTGTGCAGGCGATGGTAACCCATGCTGATTCCCAGACCGACGGTCATCCAATAAAGAAAGACCGAGGCGGCGAAGACGCGCCAGCTGAACACGAAAAGCGCTGCAACGGCTCCGATGTGCAGCAGAATCAATACTATAGTGGTTAGCCAGTTGAGCTTCTGGCGGCTTGGAAGGACGATCGGGTCAGTACTCACTGAATCTCCAGTTGTTTTGGTGCATACCCAAGCTACCAGGGATTTGGCAAGTCTTCTGTAAGACTTGTGTAATTTCCACAGGGCGGCCAATCTGATGTAGGTAAATCCCCTTAGCCACGACTCAGTCCCCGCTCGCCCCGAAGAGAGCGGCTGTTTATTTTGAACCTTGACGTAAGCCGGGAGGCTCGTGATAATCGGGACTCCTCATGTTGTAGTGCGCGCGACGCGTCCAAAGTTTTTCGCGCCATGACGTGAGTACCCGTAGCTGTCCACTGCGGTCAGATGCTTCGAATCTCCATCTTCGTGTTGGCGCTTTGTCCAGCGTTCGTGCATGCGCAAGGCACTGTCTTCACTGCACAAAACGATACTGGCCGTACGGCGGTTAACCAGAACGAAACTATACTGAGTCCGCTGAATGTGAAGGCCGGCGGATTCGGAAAGCTCTTCACTCGCGCTGTGGACGGCAACATTGCTGGGCAGCCGCTTTACGTCCCGAATGTAAACATTTCGCCTAACGGAATGCACAATATTGTATACACGGCGACGACGAACAACAGCGTGTACGCCTTCGACGCGGACGATCCTGGTTTATCCGCCCCTCTGTGGAGGACCAGCCTGGGACCAACGGCGCCCGCTACGAACGGTGTCACAGCCGGGATTCTGGGCCCGCCGGTGATCGAAGCAGCGAGCGGCACGTTATATGCGGTCGCCTTGATCCAAGCCGAGTCTCCGATCTACCAGTTGCACGCTCTGGATCTTCTGACGGGTGCGGAGAAGCCGAATAGCCCGGTCTTGATCGAAGGGAAGGCGGGTCCGATCGCCTTCGATGCGAGCCGGACATTGCAGAGTTCCGGACTGCTGCTGGCAGGTGGAAAGGTCTACGTCGCATTTGAAAGCGGCTGGATCTTCGGATACGATGCGGCCACGTTGCAACAGACGGCGGCGCAAAATCTCGCGCCCGGCCGCGCGGGACTCTCCGCCGATTCCGCTGGATTCATCTATGCCTGCACCGGCAACGGTATCCACGACGGCATTCTGAAGTTTGGCGGAAGCTGCGTGAAGCTGGATCCTTCGCAAGGTCTGGCGATCGTGGATACTTTTTCCGGCGATGCGGCGCGACGATTTTCGGGCGGGCTTGCCTACAACCAGGCGAGCGGATCGCTGTATGTCTGGAGCGGTGACGATCGCCTCAAGAGCTACCCATTCGCTGGCGGAGTGCTGGCTGCCGATCCAGCCTCGATGAGCACAGCGGTTGTACCCTATGGCGCTGCGCTGAGCGTTTCCGCTAACGGGAATACCGCCGGATCGGGAATCGTCTGGGCTACGACGCCGGGCGCTCCGCCGGGTGTTGCCGCGGTACCCGGCGCGCTGCGGGCGTTTGATGCATCCGATGTATCGATAGAGTTGTGGAACAGCGATTGGGACAGCGATCGGAATGGGGGCCGGGACGCTCTCGGCAACTTCGCACCATCGGCTGCGCCCACCGTCGCCAACGGCAAAGTCTATGTGCCAACGTCCTCGAGTCAATTGGTCGTTTATGGAATGCTGGCTTCCGCGGTTGCGGATCGGCTGAGCCTGACATCGGTGAAGCGGGGAGGCGCCGCCGTGATGGATGTAGCCTCTGCGAACGCGCAAGGCATCACCCTGACGGGCGCGAGCGGCGGCAGAATTTATGAGGGCTTAGGCGCGGTCAGCGCGGGCGCGTCGTCGCGTTTGCTGATCGACTACCCGGAGCCCCAGCGCAGCCAAATCCTGGACTATCTCTTTAAGCCCAACTACGGCGCGAACATCCAGCATCTGAAGGTCGAAATCGGCGGCGATGAAAACTCCACCGACGGCTCGGAACCTGCGCATATGCGGAGCGCGAGCGACCAGAATTATACGCGCGGCTACGAGTGGTGGCTGATGCAGCAGGCCAAGCTGCGTAACCCGAACATCAAGCTGGACGCCCTGGAGTGGGGCGCGCCGGGCTGGATCGGGAACGGCAATTTCTTTTCGCAGGACAACATCAACTACATCATCAACTTCATCAAGGGCGCGAAGAGCACCTACGGCCTGACCGTCGATTATGTCGGCATCTGGAATGAGAACGACTACAACATCGCCTGGTCCAAGAATCTGAAGAGCGCCTTGCTGGCAAACGGTCTTTCCACCAAGCTGGTGGCGGCCGATCAAACCGGCGGATCGCAATGGCTGGTGATCGGCGCGATGTATGCCGATCCGGATTTTGCCGCCGCGGTGGACGTGATCGGCGCGCACTACGTCTCCCGCATCAACTACGACAGTACGCCCGAGGTCCGCGCCACCGGTAAGCCCCTGTGGGCCAGCGAAGAGGGCGACTGGCGCGGCGACTGGACCGGTGCAGCGTACCTGGCCAAAACTTTCAATCGCAATTACATCACCGGCAAGATCACGAAGAGCGAAGTGTGGAGTCCCATTTCGTCGTACTACGATGTGCTGCCGATTCCGGGGTCCGGGTTGATGTATGCCAATGCTCCCTGGTCCGGTAACTATAATGTCCAGCCCGCTATTTGGGCGATGGCTCACACAACCCAGTTCGCGCAGCCTGGCTGGCAGTATTTAGACAGCTCGTCGGGCTTTCTCTCGGGCGGAGGCAGCTACGTAACGCTCAAGAATGGCAGCGACTACAGCATCATCATGGAGACGATCGACGCGGCGGGCACACAGCCGGTGGCGTTCAGCATAACGGGCGGTCTTTCGACCGGTGTTTTGCACGTTTGGAAAACCGATCAGAACACCCAGTTCGTGCAACAAGCCGATATCGCACCCGTTAACGGCAGTTTTAATTTCACTCTGGCGCCAGGAACAATTTACTCCCTGACGACTACGACTAGCCAGAGTAAGGGCGGCGCGGTTCCTCCGGCTGCGTCACCCTTCCCTTTACCATACGGAGATACTTTTGACGGCTACAGCGCCGGCCACACGCCGCAATATTTTGCCGATCTGAACGGCGCTTTTGAAACTGCAAACTGCGCCTCGGGACACGGTGGGCTGTGCCTGCGCCAAGTCGTCGCGATCAAGCCGATCCTCTGGCCGCAAATGGGTCCGGTGGAGCCGGCCAGCATTCTGGGTTCGACAAGTTGGACCGACTACCAAGTGAGCGCGGATGTGTTTTTCGAACAGGCCGCGGACGCCAAGCTGATCGGCCGCATGAGCCTGCACCACCAGGGCACGGGCGACCTGGACGCCTACCAGTTTTACCTAAGCAACACCGGCAGTTGGAGTCTTCGCATAGGAAACTTTCAACCCATCGCTTCCGGGAGCATTTTTGGATTTTCCTCCAGTGCCTGGCACACTATGGGGCTGATCTTCAACGGTTACCACGTTCAGGGCGTTGTGGATGGAACCGTGGTCACCTCGATCGCCGACACGACCTACGCAAGCGGCATGGCGGGATTGGGCGTGCGCGGTTTCAATACGATCCAGTTTGATAATTTCCGAATCGATCCGCTGGGCGGCAGCCCAACACCGACCCCGACTCCGACTCCGACTCCAATTCCTACGCCGACCCCGACTCCGACGCCAACGCCCACACCATCGCCGACGGCCGGCACGGTTCCGCAGTCGCAGATCGTCGCTTCAGCCGTTAGCCAGGCAGCCGGCTACGAAGCGAGCAAAGCCGTGGACGGCACGCTCAGTACTCTGTGGCACACAGCCTACATCGCGGCGCCGTGCTGTTCACCGCAATCGCCGCTGCCTCAGTCCATTGTTCTGAACCTGGGCGCGAGTTATAACGTCAGCACGTTGCGCTACTTGCCGAGGCAGGATGGTGTCGCAAACGGGAACATCACTTCCTACAATGTTTACGCCAGCAGCGACGGCGCAACGTTTGTGAAAATCGCCAGCGGCAATTGGGCCGATGACGCCACGCAGAAGAGTGTTTCGTTCACTCCCGTGGCGGCCAGCTACATCCGGTTGGAAGCGACGGCCGCGCATGCGGGATACGTTTCCGCGAGCGAAATTAATATCGACTACTCGACGGGCGGAGCGACTCCTACTCCTACGCCCACACCCGATCCGACGCCCACTCCGACCCCGACGCCTACGCCCACTCCCAGCCCAGCTCCTAGTCCGTCTCCTAGTCCAACGACGGGATCTCTGCCGACGGGCTTGATCGGGCGCTGGACATTCGACGCGGCCGATGCCAGTGGCACGCAGACTCTGGACAAATCCGGCAATGGGTACACAGGGACGATGTCGGGCTCGGTGACGAAGACCACCGGGATCCTGGGCGATGCCTACGCGTTCTCGACCGACGGCTGGATCAACATGTCCTACGCCAGCCAGGCGGAGCTCAACAAGAACCTGACCCTGGCCGCGTGGATCAAGACGACCAACGCGAGCCGCGCTGAGGCATTCATCTCCAAGTACGACACGCAAGGCTATGGCTACGTTCTGAGAACGACGGCTGCCGGCACGCTGGCTCTGGAAGTCGGCACGTACAACGCCGCGGTGTACGGCAACAAGATCGCCACAGATGTGGCCAAGATCAATGACGGGAATTGGCACCACGTGGCGGTGACGATCACGCTGAATAGCAACGTTTCGTTCTATGTGGATGGAGTGGTGAGTTCGGTGTCACCGCTGAAAGTGACGGGCGCGGGCAGCAATTATGCCTGGCTGATGATCGGCCAGGCGGGATACTCGCCGGTGGGTAACTACTTCAATGGCAGCCTGGACGAAGTGGAGATTTATAATCGCGCGCTGTCGGCAAGCGAAGTGAATGGATTGTACACCGGCGCGAGTACGACCCCAACGCCCACTCCGACACCAGCGCCTGATCCCACGCCCACGCCAACACCCGATCCTACGCCGACTCCGACACCCACGCCTACGCCCACTCCGACTCCGACGCCTGCTCCGAGTTCTACGCCAACAACAGCGTCGCTGCCGACAGGCCTGATTGGCCGCTGGACCTTTGACGTTGCCGACACCAACGGTACTCAGGCGTTCGACAAATCCGGGAATGGCTACACGGGAACGATTTCGGGCTCGGTTATGAAGACGTCGGGGGAATTGGGAGACGCGTACGCCTTCTCGAACAACGGATCGATCAACATGTACTACGCCGCTCAGGCCGAGCTCAATAAAAATCTGACCCTGGCCGCGTGGATCAAGACGACCAACTCGAGTCGCTCTGAGGCTCTCGTCTCGAAGTACGATGCGGCGCAGAGTTATGGTTATGTTTTGAGAACGACTGCGGCCGGCACGCTGGCTTTGGAAGTCGGCTCGTACAATGCCGCAGTGTACGGCAACAAGATCGCTACTGACACGACCAAAATCAATGACGGGAATTGGCATCATGTGGCGGTGACGATCACGCTGAACAACAATGTTTCGTTCTATGTTGATGGGGTTTCGACCTCGGTATCTCCGCTCAAAGTGACCGGCGCGGGCAGCAACTATGCCTGGTTGCTGATCGGCCAGGCTGGCTATGCGCCTCTAGGAAACTATTTCAACGGCAGCTTGGACGAGGTGCAGATCTACAACCGGGCGCTCTCGGCAAGCGAAGTGAACGGGCTATATACTGCAAGTGGCGCGAGCCCCACTCCGACGCCTACTCCGACTCCAACGCCTGATCCGACTCCAACACCCACACCGACTCCGACGCCGACTCCCACACCCACACCCACGCCAGGGACGTTGCCGGCGGGCTTGATCGGGCGCTGGACGTTCGACGCCGCCGATACCAGCGGCGCGCAGACGTTCGACAAATCCGGCAATGGCTACACAGGGACGATGTCGGGTTCCGTTTCAAAGACGTCCGGCGTGGTCGCCGAAGCCCTGGCTTTCGCAAGCAATGGGTCGATCAACATGGCCTACGCGAGCCAAGCCGAGCTTAACAAGAATCTCACTCTGGCCGCATGGATCAAGACCAGCAATACCAGCCGCATCGAAGCATTCATTTCCAAGTACGACACCCAAGGTTATGGCTATGTCTTGCGGACCACGGCTGGCGGCACGCTGGCGTTGGAGATCGGCACGTACAACGCGGCGGTGTACGGCAACAAAGTCGCGAGCGATTCGGCCAAGATTAATGACGGCCAATGGCACCACGTTGCAGTTACGATCACGCTGAACAGCAACGTTTCGTTCTATGTCGACGGGGCCCTGAGTTCGGTGTCGCCACTCAAGGTGACGGGCGCGGGCAGCAACTATGCTCTGCTCCTGGTCGGACAGGCCGGATACTCGCCAGTAGGCAACTACTTCAACGGCAGTCTCGACGATGTGCAGATCTATAACCGAGCGCTGTCGGCTGCGGAAGTGGCCACTGTGGCCGGCCATTAGCATCCTCACCCCATCGCCGACCCCGCCGCGGCCCGCAAAACGCACGAATCACTGAAAAAGTTCTATACGTAATGGCTGGAATCCGCGACTCGTTTTCGGCAAGTCGCAGGTTAAAATCGAATCCCGCCTATCGCGCGTGGAACGATATGAACATTTGCCTGAGGGAACGTTTTACCGTTCCTGTGCTCTGGATTACTGTCTTTCTTGCCTGCCTGGGGTTCCCTTCGCGAGCGGGGGCGCAATTACTCCGGACCGTAGTCGGCAGCAGCACGGCGGGTTACAGCGGGGACGGCGGACCGGCGAGCAGTGCACTGCTGCAGAACCCCTTCGGCCTGGCACTGGACAGCGCCGGCAACGTCTACATCGGCGATTCGAGCAACAATCGCGTCCGCGTGGTGAATACCGGTGCAAATGCGATCACCGTGGCAGGCGTGACGATTCAGCCTGGAAACATCGCGACCGTTGCGGGAAACGGCACGGCGGGCTTCAGCGGCGACGGAGGACCGGCGACCAGCGCCCAGATCAATAATCCTTCGGGAGTGGCCGTCGATAGCAGCGGCAACATCTACATCGCCGACTTGAATAACTTTCGCGTGCGCAAGGTGAGCGCGAACGGAATCATCACCACGGTAACCGGCAATGGCTCGGGCGCCTACGGCGGAGATTACGGTCCAGCTACCAACGGGACACTGTTCCCTTACGCGGTGGCGGTGGACAGCACCGGGAATCTGTACATCGCCGATACCGGCAACCAGCGCATTCGCGTGGTGAACATGGGCAGCACGGGGATCATCCTGGGGGGAATCTATATCCCGGCCGGCTACATCGCAACCGTTGCGGGCACCGGCGTTCAAGGATACGCGGGAGATGGGGGCCTGGCAGGCAGTGCTTCGTTCGACCACCCTTATAGCGTCGCCGTGGACAGCAACCGGACCATCTATATCTGCGACACCTACAACCGGCGCATTCGCGCGGTCAACACCGGGACCAGCCCGATCGTTGTGGCCACTGTTACCATTCCGCCGGCGTATATCGCGACAGTCGCCGGCAATGGCACCTATCAATACAAGGGCGACGGAGGTCCGGCCACCAGCGCCAATTTCGCAGATCCGGACGGAGTTTTCGTGGATGGCGCGGGAAACATCTACGTCTCGGATCTGGAGGCCGAGCGTATTCGTTTTGTCAGGAACAGCACGGGAATCATCAGCACCATCGGGGGCTCCAGCATCTATGGCTATAACGGGGACAACCTTCCGGCCACGATTTCTGAGATATCGTATCCCCGGTCCTTAGCGGTCGACGGCTCCGGCAACGTCTACTTCGACGACGAACCCAATCAGCGCGTTCGTGAAATCGTCGCGAATACCGGGAACTTCACCAGCCGGGCCAATACGGCGTTCGCGGTGGGCACGGCGATCACGTTCCCGGTGACCACGAATAACGCGCCGCCTCCGGTACTTACGGTAGCGGGAACTCTGCCCAGCGGCATCAGCTTCGTCGACAACAGAAACGGCACCGGCACTCTGGGCGGAACACCGGCTGCCGGCTCGGAGGGAATCTACAATCTGATCTTTACCGCGAGCAATGGAGTATTTCCGGATACCACGCAAAACTTCACGCTCACGATCTATTCGCCGGGAAGCTCTCCGGCCACCAGCGCAGCTGCGTTCGTCTCCCGCGATATCACCACACAGGGAAGCTGGCAGAGTGCGTACGGAGCGGACGGTTCCTTTCTGGCCACTCTTGCGCCTCAGCTTCCGGCCTATGCCAGCGTCGCAGTGCAGAATCAGTCGGTGTTTACCTGGGGGATTAACCCCATCGATCCAAGAGCCTTGCAAATAGCCGGTACCGGGGGCACCATCGCGTCCACCTGGTTTAATCCGGTGAGTTTCAGCCTGGACGTCAATGTGGGCACCGGCTCGCATCCGGTCACGATTTACGTAATCGACTGGGACAGCAAGGGACGAGTGGAAACGATTCAGGTTCAAGATGCCGATACCGGGGCGCCTCTGGATACTCAGACCGTTTCCGGCTTCAGCGGTGGCGTTTACCTCACCTGGAACGTCACCGGTCACGTCCAGATCATCGCCACCGCGAGCGCTCCGCCGAACGCGGTCATCAGCGGGATCTTCTTCGGGCCCGGCGCGACGGGCGGCAGCGGAGGCGGTGCCGGCGGGTCGACTCCCTTCCTGATCGCCTACACAGCCGGCATATTTCGCAACAATTTCACCGGATGGATCGGCATGAAAGTGACCGTGGCGGCCAGCGCCATGAATGTTACTTCGATCGGCCGTATTTGTGTGTCGGGCGATGCCGGGATTCACACCGTCAAGTTTGTGGACGCGAGCACTGGCCTGGATCTGCCGGGCGGCTCGGTGTCGGTCAATCTGGCCGGCTGCACGGTCGGCCAGTTCGTCTATGTCGCTTTGCCGAGTGCGCTGCTGCTACCCGCAGGCGCCAGCTACTATCTGGTCAGCCAGGAGTTCGCCACGGGCGATGTTTGGTACGACAGCCGTCCGTTGGTCTCGACGACCGCGGCGCTCGTCAAGAGTTCGATCTATTCCCCGGATGGTGCCCAGTGGATTCCCACCAATACGGCGAACACTTCTTACGGGCCACCCAACTTCCTGTACACCACGGTGCCCTCCACGCCGGTAAGCGTGACTGTTCAGAGCAATCCGCCAGGGGCTTCCTTCTCTGTGGACGGGACGAACTACAGCGGAACGCAGGTGCTCAACTGGACGGCTGGAGCCTTACACACGATCGCGGCCGCAAGTTCGCAAGTTTCCGGGGCCGGCACGCAGTATAAGTGGAGCAACTGGAGCGATGGCGGTGCGATGTCTCACGGGGTCGCGCCGACCGCCGACACAACTTACACGGCCACGTTTTCGACCCAGTTCCTGCTGTCGACGATCGTGTCGCCCGCGGGCGCGGGCTTTATCTCGGCCAATCCGCCGTCGGCAACAGGCTTCTATGACATCGGGACGCAAGTTCAACTGACGGCGACTCAGGGTAGTCCGGTCTGTTCGTTCTCGGGCTGGACCGGCGACCTGACTGGCAGTGCGAATCTGCAGAGCGTGACCATGTCGGCTCCGCGTTCGGCAACCGCCGGGTTCCAATGCACGGGTGCGCCAGCTACTAGCTTCCTAACCGGGTATGCGCTTAACGGACCGGGCCTGCGGAACAATTTCAACGGCTGGGTAGGGATGAAGTTCACGGTCGGATCGCTGGCCTTGAGCGTGAGCTCGCTGGGGAGGATCTGCATCGCCGGCAACTCGGGAACGCACACGCTGAAGCTGGTCAACGCGAGTACGGGAGCGGACGTGGCGCAGGGATCGGTGTCGGTTAGCATGAGCGGGTGCACTGCGGGACAGTTCAAGTACACCTCGCTTGGCTCTTTAACGTTGCAGGCGAACACGGCGTACTACCTGGTGAGCCAGGAATCGAGCGACCAATGGTACGACTACGGGACCGTCGCCTCGACCTCGGACGCGGCGGTGAACAACTCGGTCTATTCGAACGGTGCCAGCTGGGCTCTGTCCGGCGCGGCCAATACTTCCTACGTCCCGCTCAATTTTGTGTATGCGGCGATTCCACCGGGTCCGCCCGATCTGACGATTACCGCCACCCACTCCGGCAACTTCGTGCAAGGGGATGCCGCCGATACGTATACGATCACGGTGGGCAATTCCGGCGGGAGTGCGACCAGCACGGCCGTATCGGTGACTGTTACGGTGCCTTCTGGATTGACCGCAACGGGCATCGCCGGCAGTAACTGGACGTGCACGCAGCCGGCGGGACCATGTTCGCGCAGCGACGCTCTCTCCGGTGGCGGAAGCTATCCAGCGCTGACGTTGACGGTGAGCGTGGCGAGCAATGCGTCATCGCTCCTGACTACGATGGCGGTTGTGTCAGGAGGCGGCGAAACGAATACGAGCAACGATACGGCCAACGACCCGACCACGGTGAATCCTCCCAGCATCGGGACTAGTTTCGTGACCGCCTACGCGTTAAACTCGCCTGCGCTGCGGAACAACTACAGCGGCTGGGTGGGAACGCAGTTCACGGTAGGATCTAGCGCGCTAACGGTAAGTTCGCTGGGACGGATCTGCATCGCCGGCAACTCCGCGGCGCACGCGGTGAAGCTGGTGAACGCGACCACAGGATTGGATGTGCCACAGGGATCGGTGTCGCTAAGCATGTCCGGGTGCACCCCGGGCCAGTTCAAATTTGGGTCGCTGAATGTGTCGCTGCAGGCCAACACGGCGTATTACCTGGTCAGCAACGAATTGAGTGGGGGCGACCAGTGGTACGACTACGGAACTCTCACCGGCACGTCCGTGGCGGCGGTAAACGGCTCGGTGTATTCGAATGGCACGGGCTGGTCCACCATCAACACACCCAATACGTCCTACGTGCCGGTTAACTTCATCTATGCGACGGCTGCTCCACCTCCGCCGCCTCCACCAGGACCGGCTGACTTGACGATCGGCGTCACTCACTCGGGGAACTTCGTTCAAGCGGATGCTGCCGACACTTACACGATCACCGTGGGTAACTCGGGAGGGAGCGCAACGAGTGCTCCTGTATCGGTGACGCTCACAGTGCCCACCGGCTTGATCGCCACAGGCATCGCCGGCGCAGGCTGGACGTGCACGCAACCTGCGGGACCATGCTCGCGTAGCGACGCGTTAGCCGTCGGGGTGAACTATCCGCTCACGTTGACCGTGGGCGTCGCGAGCAACGCGTCATCGCCCCTAATAACGACCGCAATTGTATCTGGCGGCGGGGAAACCAATACGAGTAACAACTCGGCTAACGATTCGACCACGGTGGATCCTTCTGGCGGCGGAACCGTCTCCGGGACCAGCTTCGTGACGGCGTACGCACTCAACGGACCGTCGATCCGGAACAATTTCAGCGGATGGGTGGGGATGAAGTTCACCGTCGGATCAAGTTCGCTGAGTGTCAGTTCGCTGGGGCGGATGTGCATTGCAGGTAACGCGGGAACACATCCGGTGAAAGTTGTAAACGCGACCACAGGGTTGGACGTGGCATCGGTGTCGCTAAACATGGCGGGATGCTCGGGAGGCCAATTTAAATACGCATCCGTGACACTGACACTGCCGGGCAACACGGCATATTATCTGGTCAGTCAGGAAACGAGCGGCGGCGACCAATGGTACGACTACGGGACCTTGACTACGACTTCCGCGGCCGCAGTGAACGGTTCGGTTTATTCGAACGGCGCCAGTTGGGCCGTGATCAGCACGCCGAATACTTCCTACGTACCGGTTAGCTTCTTGTACGCAGCGGGGCCGCCGGATACGACACTGCTGTCCGGTTTCAGTCCTGCGAGTAACCTGCGTAACGATTTCACAGGATGGGTCGGGACGAAGTTCACGGTAGGCTCGGCGAACGTGACGGTTCACTCGCTCGGACGAATATTCGCAACGGGTAACAGCGGCGCCCATACGGTGAAAATCGTGCTGGCCGCCGACGGCTCGAACGTGCCGGGAGCATCCGTGTCGTTGTCGATGACGGGAGGGACGCCTGGGCAATTCTGGTACGCGGATCTGGCGAGCCCCGTCACCTTGCAGGCGAACACGTCCTATTACCTGGTCAGCCTGGAACAGGCGGGAGGAGACGCGTGGTACGACTACGGACCTGTTTCCCCGACGTCGCTCGCCGCGGTGAACAACGCCGTTTACTTTGACGGCACGAAGTGGGTATCGGTGGGTGGCGCAAATTACTCCTACGTACCCCTGGATTTCAAATAACTTTTCTATTAGGCGCGGGCACAAACAAGTAAGCTAGGATTCTCTAGGGAGGCTTACTTGTGCTCGTTTCACTTGGCCACTGGCAGGAAGCCTGGACAGATCTTCAACAAATCGGCCTCACCTACCTGTTGACTGCATTTATCGGCTGGGATCGAGAGAAAGAAGCGCACAGCGCCGGCCTCCGCACTTTCCCTATCGTTGGCATGGCGAGCTGCGGCTATTTGCTGGTTCTTGGTTCTCAGCCCGATGTCGCCGCGCAGTCGCGCGTATTGCAGGGCTTGATCACGGGTATCGGATTCGTGGGCGGCGGAGCGATTCTCAAAGAAGGCGCAACCGTGAAGGGAACCGCGACTGCCGCGAGTATTTGGAACGCCGGCATCATCGGTGCGTCTGTGGCGATGGGCCACACTGAGATCGCCATCATTCTAGCCGCGCTCAATCTCTTCACCCTGCGCGCCCTGCTGCCCGTCAAGCTGTGGCTTGACCGGAAGAGCGATCCCCGGCGATGACCGCCACCGCGAAGGAACGGACCCGGCTAGGTAAAAGCCGGCGCGAACAAGTGAGCCGGGCGTCGTTGGCGGAACTGCATCCCAAGAAACGCGGATTCGATCCGATCGATGTGCTGCGGGCCTCGACCGAAAGCCGCGTACAGCAGTTGTTGCCGATTAAGTACGGGCGCATGCGAACGTCGCCGTTCGCGTTCTTCCGCGGCGCTGTATCGATCATGGCGGCGGATTTGGGACGGTTGGCGAATTCGGGTCTGCACGTGCAACTGTGCGGGGATGCGCACTTACAGAATCTGGGATCGTTCGCGTCGCCCGATGGGAAGCTGGTCTTCGATCTAAACGATTTCGACGAGACCATCCGCGGCCCCTGGGAATGGGACGTCAAGCGGATGGCGGTCAGCATTATTTTGGCGGGGCAGGAGTGCGGGCACGATCGTCCGGGATGCAGGGACGCGGCGGAGACGTTCACCGAGAGTTACTGCCGGTCCATCGCCGAGTTCTCGGAGATGCCGATCCTGCAAGTGGCCCGTTATCAAATCCACCGGCAAAAGCGTGTTCAGCCGATTCATGCGGCGCTGCAGCAATCGGAACGTGCGCGTCCCTTGGACCTTTTGAAGAAGTTCATCGAGGAAGACAGCCACGGACTGTGGCGATTCCGCGATCTGCGGCCGGGCTTCTGGCGGGTTCGGGGAGCGAAGGCCAGGGAGATTCTCGGCTCGCTGGGCGCGTATCGCAAGAATCTGGCGCCCGAGCGGCGCCATCTGTTCGATCTGTTCCACGGTATCGATGTCGGGTTCAAGGTGGTGGGGACGGGGAGCGTCGGGCTGCGGGATTATGTGGTCCTGTTCGAAGGGAACGACGCAGACGATCCCATGTTCCTGCAGATCAAGCAGGAGGTGGCCTCAGCCTATGCAAAGTTCCTGCCATCCGCCCAACCGCACCAAGGGCGGCGTGCGGCGGAGGGGCAACGGGCCATCCAGTCGATCTCGGACCTGCTGCTCGGATGGACGACGGTCGGACATCATCATTATTTGGTCCGGCAGCTCAATGATCACAAGGGTGGCGTCGATTTGCAGAAGTTACGCGGCGGGGGGCTGGGGAGCCTGGCACTGGTTGCCGGAGAACTGCTCGCGCGCGGCCATGGCCGGTCGGGAGATGCGCGCCAAATTCGCGGGTATTGCGGCTCAGGCGCGAAAATGGCGAAGGTGCTGCGCGACTTTGCCTGCGAATACGCCGACCAAACCGAACTCGATTACGGGGCGTTCGTCGCGGCGATTAAGAGCGGGAAGATCAAAGCGGCCAAAGACGCGGGCTAAACGCTCGTAAACGATATGAGCTCTGCCAAGGAAGAGGAAGGAGAAGACGCGAAGGAAATGACTCGACCGTGAGCGGCCCCGATCAAGGCGAGTTGCTGCGGGCGCCCCTGTTTCACACTCCCCGCAATCCTTTTCTGCAAGATCACGCACTGGAGTCTTATTGGGACGGCGGACTCCTGATTCGCGACGGCCGAATCGCCGCGTCCGGCGATTTTGAGACGATCCGCGCGGCGAATCCGAGCGCCACGATCACCGATCTGCGGGGCGGATTTCTTCTTCCGGGCTTGATCGATACCCACATTCACTTTCCGCAGCTCCGGATAATCGGCGGCCTGGGGCGGACTCTGCTCGACTGGCTGGAGGAGTGCGCTCTCCCCGAAGAGGCTCGGATGGCGGATGAATCCCATGCGCGCCGGATCGCCCAGGGATTCGTTCACGCGCTGGCTTCGCACGGGACCACCACGGCCCTGGTTTTCGGCGCGCACTTCGCCGCCGCAACAGCAGAGTTATTCGAAGCGGGGGCGAAAGCGGGCTTGCGAATCGTCAGCGGAATGGTGCTGTCGGACCGGAAGCTTCGTCCTGAGCTGCACCAGACTCCCGAGGCCGCTTATCGCGATAGCAGCGATCTGGTCCGTTGCTTCCACGGACGCGGGCGCTTGCTGTATGCGGTGACGCCGCGCTTCGCCCTATCGACTTCGGAGGCGATGCTCGAGGTCTGCCAGACGTTGCGTCGAGAGCACGAGGGACTGCGATTCCAAACCCATCTGAACGAGAATTCGCAAGAGATCGCGGAAGCGGCCAAGCTCTTCCCGTGGGCTCCCGACTATCTGGCCGTGTATGAGCGTTTTGGAGTCGGCGGTCGCGGCGCCGTGATGGCACACAACGTTCACCCGACCGCATCCGAAATCGAACGGCTAGCAGCGGCTGGTACGGCTGTCGCACATTGCCCGTGCAGCAACGCTGCGCTCGGCAGCGGGTTATTCGACCTGAAGCGTCATATCGAAGCTGGTGTCCGCGTCGCGCTGGGGACGGATATCGGAGGCGGAATCGGCTTCGGATTACTTAAGGAAGCGCTGCAGGCTTACCTGTTGCAGCGAATCGCGCCGAACGGTGCGCTGCTCGATGCGGCTCACATGCTGTACCTTGCGACGCGGGCGGGGGCTGAAGCCCTCGGATTAGAAACGGACATCGGCGACTTCCAACCTGGGAAAGCCGCCGATCTGGTTTATATAAAGCCGCCCGCGGACGGTCCGCTGTCGGCCGTTCTGGAGCGAACGGAGACGCCCGATCAGGCCCTAGCCGCGATATTCACGCTTGCAGGCGCGGAGAGCGTCTCCCAGGTGCGCGTGGAAGGGTCGATTGTCTACAAGTGCGCTTCTACAAATCCCTAGTCGCGGCCTTTGACTTTATCGACCTTCATCGTATCGCCCTCGAGTTTGCCGGAAACGGAAATGTGGACATCGCCGTCCTTGTCGGCCTTTATTTTTCCTCTTTGCCGGTCTTCCGCAACTCGCGCATTGCCCGCGTCATCGAGTTTGTAGATCTTGTCATCCGCGAGCACGGCGAAAGCAGTCGTCGAAGACGTCGGCGCGCAGTCTTTGTCAATCTTGTCCCGTTTGACCGGCTTTTGGCCGGACGCTGCTGAGGTGGAATGGGTCTGATAGCAGGATGCGTCGATCAGCTTCCCGTCGAAGTCCTTGGCGTAACCGGCCGCCCCCGCCATGCAGAGGATGATTCCCAATGTCATTGGTGTTTTCATGGTATTTCCTCAACTCAGTTCTGAGCCCCTTCGGCTCGATTGCTTTTGGGCAATCCGCCTGCCAAATCGGTTGAGGCTCCCAATCCTTCTGGAATCAAGAAGCTTGAATACTGGCTCTGAGAAGCATTTTTTGCACGGACCTGTAATCCGTACGGCACTGGCGGTTTACAGGCTCCGCCGCATATCGCCCGATGTGCCGCCAGCTGCCGGGATGTAACACTTTTGCGTGTAATCCATCACCATGCGGTTCGCGTTGAACCGCCAGCCGAGCGTGCGGATGGTACGCTTCATGCGCTTGATCCAGCCCCGCGGCAGGCCGTCGCGATCGCGCTGGTAGAACAGCGGAATCACCTCTTCACGGAGCGTGCGATACAGATCCTCACCATCGCGCGTATCGTGGACGTTCATGTTGGAATGCGTCCGTCCCGTTCCTATCGCGAATCCGTTGAGGCTGTCGTAGGCTTCGGCCCACCAGCCATCCAGGACCGACAGATTCAGCCCGCCGTTGAGGACCACTTTCTGGCCGCTGGTGCCGGATGCCTCCAAAGGCCGGCGCGGATTGTTCAGCCACACGTCGACGCCCTGCACGAAGAACCGCCCTACGTTGATGTCGTAGTTCTCGACAAAAACGAAACGTTCCCCGACTTTCGGATCGCGCGTCAATTCCGCAATTTGCTGGAGGACCCTCTTGCCCGGCTCATCCATGGGATGCGCCTTGCCGGCGAAAACGAACTGCACCGGACGGTTGGGATCATTCACCATGGATGCCAGCCTTTCCATGTCCGCAAGAATCAGGTTGGCTCGCTTGTAGGTGGCGAAGCGGCGGGCGAACCCGATGGTCAGCACGTCGGGGCTCAGGATCCGGCTGAGGCGTCGGCGTATCTCCGGCGATTCCTCCCTGCGTTCGGCTTGTTCCACCGCGGCGCGCCGTACGAATTCCAGCAGCCGGGCTTTCAAGCTCAGGTGGGTTTCCCACAGCTCGCCATCGTCGACGTTCTCGATGCTTTCCCAAATACGCGATTCGCCGCTGTGTTCGTGCCAGCCCGTGCCGAGATGGCGGTCGTAGAGACGGAACATCTGGGGCGCCAGCCAGGTGGGCACGTGCACGCCATTGGTGATGTGGCCAATCGGAACGGAGTCTTCGGTCTTGCCGGGGAAGAGCCCGGTCCACATGGCTCGCGAAACTTCTCCGTGCAGCGCCGAGACGGCGTTCGCGCGCCGCGCAAGCCTCAAACCCAGCACCGTCATGCAGAACTGCTCATGCGGATTGCTGGTGTTCTCCCGGCCCAGTCCCATGAGACTCTCATGCGATAAGCCCAGCGCATCGCGGAGCGGTCCGAGGTGCTCTTCGATCAATCCGCTGTCGAACCGGTCGTGTCCGGCGGGAACCGGAGTGTGCGTCGTGAAAGCCACTTCGCGCGAGACGCGGGGCACCGCATGATGGAAGTCGGCGCCCTCTTCCTCCATCCGGCTGCGAATGGCCTCAAGTACTGCGAACCCGCTGTGCCCTTCATTGAGGTGCAGGACGCCAGGGGTGATCCCCATCGCTTTTAGCGCGCGAAATCCTCCGACACCAAGCAACAACTCCTGGCGGATACGAACCCTGCCATCGCCGCCGTAAAGGCGGGAAGTAAGTTCACGATCTTCCGGCGCGTTACCTTCCACGTTCGAATCCAGCAGCAGCAAATCGCAGCGGCCCACTTTGAGCCGCCAGACTTTGGCCCGGATGCACCCGCTGCGCGTCTCGATTTGCACGTTTACCGGCTGGCCGTTGGTGCCGATCGCCAGCTCCATCGGCAACTGGTTGAGATCGGTCTGAAGATATTCTTCCTGCTGCCAGCTGTTCTTATCCAACCGCTGCCGGAAATAGCCTTGGCCGTAGAACAGCCCGATCCCGATGAGCGGGATGTCCAAGTCCGATGCGCTCTTGATATGGTCGCCGGCGAGCACACCCAGGCCGCCTGAGTAAACGGGAAGCGATTCGTGGATTCCGAACTCGGCGGAAAAATAGGCAACCGGGCGCGGCCGCAGAACGCCGGCATGGGTCGCTCCCCAGGTCCGGTCCGACTGTAAATATTCCTGTTGTCGGCGATAGGCGTAATTGATGCGGCCATGCAGCACCAGCTCGCCCGCGCGGCGTTCGAGTGTGGCGAGCGGCATCTCGTTGAGCAGCGCGACAGGATTATGGTTCAACTGGCGCCAGCGAACCGGGTCCAGGTCGCGAAACAAGCTGGTCGATTCGTTGTCCCAGCTCCACCACAGGTTGCGGGCCAGAGACCATAGCCGCTCCTGCGCGGGAGCGATGAATCGGTCGAGTGTGCGCGCTTCGCTCACGACAGGGGCGACCTGCGCGGCCGCGTCCACCAGCATACGAATCTCGTCTTCGCGGAACAAGCGCGATTCGATGGTCTGGACTACTAGAACTCCTTGCAGGACTCCTTGATCGATAAGGGGGACGCCCAGGAAGGACTTGTAGGCGTCTTCGCCCGCCTCGCGAAAATACTTGAAGCGCGGGTGCCGTTCTACTTCCTCGACGGCGATTGGGCGGACCTGCTCGGCCACCAGTCCTGCCAGGCCTTCCTGGATCGCCATGCGCAGGGTGCCGATGCATTCGGGCCGCAGGCCGAGAGTCGCGGCCAGAACCAGGTTGGCGCGGTCCGGCTCGAGCAAATATGCCGAACACACGTCGGTCTGGAACCGTCGGGCGATCAGCGCCACCACGTTCATCAGCGTTTCGGCGGGCTTTCCGCCTTCCTGCGTGAGGTTTCCGATTTCCTCCAGAGTCAACACGTAGTTTTCTTCACGCGCCATTGCTGGGTTTGCCATTTCCTGCACACCTCGTTGTTCCGTTCCAGTCCTTGCGTTCCTTCAGAAACAACGTGGTTGCGGTGCGACGCGGGCTTGCGGCGAATTCGTGGCCGTCTCTCTAGTCTAAGGCATCTGAAATTGAGCCGCCGCGCTCACGCGGGTCAACTGCGTTCCAGCGGCTGCCAGACGCTCTTGGATATTCAGCGTGTCCGGATAAGCTCCACCCTCGTTCGCTGACTGGAACGCTTCGAGGCATTTTACGTGACGTTGCCACATAGCGATATCTCGATCCTTAGTCGAAAGGAAGCCTTCTTGAGACTGACGGTCCTTCCGGCATGGAAATCCTGTCCAAGGACGTAGGTCGGGAAGGCCATCGCGCCTCGGGCGTGTTCTTCCTCGCACAGGCCGTACAGATTTGCCGCGAGACTGACCAGCGTCTTCACTTCCTTTTGCAGTAGCCGTAGTAGTTGCCGGCGATGCGCGAGGGCAGCCGGAATATTCAGAACGCCCTTCAAATAGTCATTTAGGAAGCCCTGAATCCGGGTATCGGCCGACCGGACATAGATGGCCTCGGGCAGGCGATCTTTCGTCTCGTAATTGCGCAACAACGGTTGCGCGATCTGGAGGAAACCGGGCTCCGCCGTGCCGTCACCAGTCGGCTGGCCCGGCGCGGCCAGCTTCAGGTACCAAATTAAATCGCAGTATCACGATACGATTGCGTAGCTACGGCCACTATGTCTTGGCTCTCATGAGCCTGACTTAAGTGCCTGAATTATAAGGACGAACGTAGTCGGGAAGGCACTTCGGGGCCGAGCGCGGGGTACTTGGCGCTTACGCTTACACTGGCACAGTAGCTGGTTTGGACAGGGATTTAGAGACGTATTCCCGTCTATATAAAGGGACTACAATGTTAAGTTCAGATAGTGCAGGCGCGATGATTACGACTCCAGGAGAAGTGTCGCTATTGCTGGAGCGAATCCTCGGCGGCGACCGGTCTGCGGAAGGCCGGCTCTTCGACATTCTTTACGGTGACCTCCGGCGCATGGCCGCCTATCAATTGCGTAAGGAACGGTCCGATCATACTCTTCAGCCGACCGCGCTCGTCAACGAAGTTTACGTAAAGATCTTTGGACAAAATCCTCCCGAGGCACGCAGCCGGGGTCACTTCATGGCTCTGGCTGCTCAAGTGATGCGCCGTTTCCTGGTGGATCACGCCCGAACCAAAAAAGCCGACAAGCGCGGACATCACCCGCAGATGGTCCCGATCGAGAACGCGTTGATCTACGACGAACGCCGCTCGGATGAATTCCTGGCCGTTCACGATGCCCTGGAACGCCTGCGGGAATGGGCTCCGCGTCAAAGTCAGATCGTCGAAATGCGCTACTTCGGCGGGATGTCCGAAGAGGAGATCGGCGATTACCTCAAGATAAGCTCGCGCACGGTCAAGCGCGACTGGGCGATGGCTCGGGCCTGGTTGCACGCGGAATTGTCGGTATGACACCTGAACAGTGGGAAACACTCCAGGGCTTCTTTGAAGAAGTCATTCAAAAGCCGCTCGAGGAGCGTCCGGAAGTACTGAGCCGCCTGGAATCGGAGATCCAGGATCCCGCGATCCGAATGGAACTGAGGAGACTCGTGGAGCACGCCGAAGTAGGTGCGGAGTTTCTTCGCCCGGTGGCAGGGTTGGGGCTCTTTCCTGATCGGCCCGCGCTCCAGCAGGGCGACCTGATCGCCGATAGATTCAAAATCCTCAGGCCGATTGGCAAGGGCGGGATGGCTGAAGTCTTCGAGGCCTACGACAGCAAGCTTGGGGAGCGCGTCGCCATCAAAATAATCGCGCCCGAATTTGCCCGTGATCCCTCGCTCCTGGAGCGGTTTCAGCAGGAAGTTCAGATTGCCCGGCGAATAACGCATCCCAATATCTGCCGCATTCACGATTTGGGAGAACACCACGGCCTGCCTTACCTGAGCATGGAGTTCCTGGAAGGCGAAACTCTCTCCAAGGTGTTGGAACGCGGCCCTTTGCCGCTCGAACTCTGGAATGATTTGGCGCACCAGCTTTTGCAGGGCCTCCGCGCTGCTCATGCGGCCGGCGTGGTTCACCGGGATCTGAAGCCATCCAATCTGATACTAACGGGATCCCGCCTGGTTATCCTCGATTTTGGCCTGGCGCGGCCGATTCTCACGAGTGAAGACGGCGGTCTTACGCGCCCGGGAACCCTGGTCGGCACGCTGGACTGGATGGCCCCGGAGCAGTTGCTCGAAGAATACGACGAACGCAGTGACCTCTATTCTGCCGCGCTGATCCTGGTTCGCGCGCTCAAGCAGGGTTCCGACACAACCGGCATCGGCGGATTAGCCGGTGCAGTGCGGAGGGCGACAACCGATACCGAGTTTCGGGCGCAGATACCCAAGAGCCTGCCGGCTCCCTGGCGGTACGCGCTTCTCAGTTGTCTCGAACGGGATCCCAAGCAGCGCCCGCGCAGTGTAGAGGAAGTTCAGAAGCTGGTCCAAGCACAACACGTCCTGCCGCTCCAACTGCGGCATTTCGCGGGTTCGAACTGGAGGTCGGTTGCAATAGTTCTAGTTGTACTGGCCCTTTTTCTCGCGAGTCTTCGCACTCTATGGTACTCGAGGCAAAAGCAACCGGAAGGGCTCAAGCCCGGATCTGTAATTATGATTGCGTTCGCGGACAACACGACGCAGGACAGCCGATTCGACGGCTTGACGGCGGTCCTGCGCGAGGACTTCGGGCAGTCGGCTCGTTTCAATGTGTGGGATCAGCGGCGCTTTCGCGAGGTGGCTCGCGCGATGCGCCGGGATCCGACCGTGAGGCCTGAGGGAAAACAGTGGCGCGAGATAGCGGTCCGGGAAGGCGTGCCATTGCTGGTGTACTCAACACTTAGCAGAGTGGGCGACAGTTACGTTTTCTCGGTTCGTTGTGAGCAAATTGGCGCCTCGCCTGAGACAGCATTTCAAAAGTGGGACGACACGGAGACGGCGTCAGGACCCCAGGACGTGTTCGAAGCCATTCACAGAGCAACGATGCATGTACGAGAGCTGGCGGGAGAAAACGCAGCGGAGATATCTGCCAACAATCGTTTGCTGCAGGACATTACCAGCTCAAGCTGGGAAGCCATAGGTCTCTATAGCGAGGCGCAAAGATCTTACGCCCAGGGGCATGCTGACGACGCGGTTTCCTCGCTGCGCCGGGCGGTTGACCGGGACCCGCAGTTTGCCATGGGCTTCATGCGGCTGGGAGATATTCTCGACAGTCAAAACAAGGTCAAAGAGGGTCTTGAGAACTGGCAGAAGGCGATTGAACTCGCACGGGCCCAACATCTTTCGGAGCACGAACGGCTGAACATCGAGAGCCGTTACGCCCTCGAAATCAAGGACTTCAGTAAAGCCGAACCGGTTCTTCGTGACTGGATTGGCAAGTTTCCGAATGACCCGATACCGGTCCAGCTACTCGCGTGGTGCCTGATGCAAATGGGGCGGTACACCGAAGGCGTGCGCTTCGCGCAGGAAGCCCAGGACCGGTTTCCGCACACAGAATTCGGAACCACCGTGTTGATCCGGGGCCTCGCTGCCTTGAACGAGTTAGGGGACGCGGTCGACAAGCAGCTTACGATCCTTGACATTATTGCGCGCAAGCCACTTGCACAAGAATTCCATGGAACCGTCGCAGCCCTGCGCGGGAACTATCCGGCAGCTGCAGGCTTCTTTCGCGAAGTAATGCTTTCCGATGACACGACGGAAGCGTCCCGAGCGACCGCTCAACTGGCCAATTTGGAAGCAGATCAAGGAAAAATTGATGAGGCGCGGAAACTTCTGCGCGATGGAATCCTCAAAGATCAGCAGACCGGGAATGCTGGCTTCGCGTCACAGAAAGCCGTTGCGCTGGCGTACCTGGAAGGAATCCGAGGAAACCACACAGAGGCGATTGCACTCGCCGCGGACGCTGGTTCGATGAGCCAATATCCATGGGTAATTGTCCAGGCCGTAAGCATTCTGGCGCGTTACGGTTCGCTCGAAAAGGCTAACCGCCTTATGAATCGTTTTCCTGCCGGCGTTGGCCCGAGATATGACGCCGACCTGTTCCGGATGCGGGGCGAGATTCTTGCGGCTAAGAGGAACTATAAGCAGGCGATCGATCTTTTCGAAAAGGCATCAAATCTGGATCGGCCGCAACAGCCGAAAGAGTATCTCGCCAGGGTTATGGATCTGGCGGGAGACCACGGTGGAGCAAGACTCAAATATCAGCAAATTGTCGCCACTTCATTCCTCACCTGGATCACCGATGATGAATGGCCCGCTACACGTTTTCTAGCAAGGGAAAATCTCAAGAATTCGAGGGGAGAGTAAGGTGAGTCAACACTACGGCACAACGGGTATCAAGCACGCGCTAGCGATGCTCCTGATCATGGCTCTGGAAGACGCCCAACACCAGCGCCCCAATCTACAGTACATTTCAGCTCAGCCGACCCCTCCGGACGTCAGTACTCTGCCGGACGCAAAATGGCTGCGCGATTTGCTTCCAGTAGTGGATCCGAAAGTTTACCAGCAAATTCGAGCTCTGGTAAATGGAAGTATCGCGGTGCCGGGAGGGCTGGTGGACGGTCAACTTATCGACGACACCGCTAAAAACATCAGCCTGGTTCTCCGTGGACTATCGGAAAGCTATCACGCTACCTACGCAACCACCGCAAGTGACGGATTGACGTTGTGGGACTCGAACTGCTATCCCCACCCATCGGTCTGGCGGGTGCGTGAGGTGGTTACCGCGTTGCTCGCGTAGCCGGTAATGTCACGCCGCACTTTCGGCCGGATCGCGGCAGTCCTGATCGGGCTTGGTTCGGTGGTGGCGATTCTTCCCCAGTCCGCTCGCCCCAGATCACCCCGGCTGGACGCGTGGAGACTGGCGCGAGACTTGATCCAGGAGAGCGGGACTCGGAAGAGCATTCCGAAATTCGTCGTTTGGCCGACCGCTCGCGAGATTTTCCCTTGTGGCGAGCACTCACCCGCCGCGGTTCGGGGAGTTTCGGCCCGCAACCTTCTGGACGAGAGCTTCCATTACAGCCCGGAAGTCGCTGTCCGATTGTGCGCGCCGCTGTCGCCCGCTACGGGAACGGCGCCGTTGGATGCGGTTCTCGCAACATGGGAAAAGTCCAAGCCTAAGCCTCCGACGATTACGCTGCAATTTCCCGATGGCGCGCATCTCGCGGCTGCATTCTGGAACGCTGTCCGGCGGCCGGCAGACCCGCAGAATGGCAAGATAGTGCAAGCCGCGATTCGGGCAGGGAATGAGGTGCGCACTCAAAGAATCCGGATCACCTTGCCGAGCCATCTCGGAACTGGATCCGCGGCCTGCGATCCTCCGACAAGCAAGGGCGAACCGGCCGCCGCTGATGCGGCCGATGTTTCCTTGGACGAGTTTTTCTGGGTCCGGCTGAACCCCGGAGAACGGTATAACGGTGCCTTGTGCGGCGATTTCGCGGTGCTGATGGCGTTCCATTTGGTCCATAAAGTCCAGGGGCGGTGGCTGTGGACCACGTTCTGGTGGGATCCCGAGTCTAAGGAGTTCGGCGGGGACCGTCCCAAGGATTTCGACGGAGCAGGGGAGGTTCCGCGTGCTTGGCGAAACTACGCCATGGACGCCTCCTTCGAATCCACGGCGACGATCTTTAATCCGTGGCGGATCGAAGAACGCAAGGATAACTGCGCGCGTTGCCATGCGGAAGTCACGGTTTACAAGAGCCCCACCTCAGACGCACAGATAAGTTTTGATTCCGTAACTGCCGCGCGGAACCACTTCCAATAATCTGCCGCGTCCCTTTTGCTGAGAGCCTGACGCTGTTTGTAGGTGATGGCCGAGTCTGCGTCACCTAGCCTCACTGCAACCGAGGTCTTCGAAGTTCCGGAAGATGTCGTAGCGCGATTAAGAAAACTCTGCGACGCCAAGGACGTGCCTCTCAGCACCGCACTCGCGGTGGCTGCGGCCGCGTTACTGCACAAATACTCATGCGACGGCATGCTCGCCGTTCGCACCACCGCACATGCAAACGAGTCTTGGGTTGGACTCTTGCCGGTGACCATGATCGTCCCGGACGACCCGTCGTTCGAACAGATGTTGGCCCGTGCGCGGGAGGTTCTTCCGAATCGTCCGGAGGGCCCTGAGATCGAGATTCTGATGCCTCCCGAGTTCGAGATGAAGAGTCAGCCTCTCAAACTTGGGTTCCGGAAAGACTCCGGAGGTCTCATCGGAATGATCGATGCATCCCTGGCGAGCACGGCAGAGCACTTGCGAACCCTCCTGTCGGGACTAACGAACGATCCACGCGCGCCTCTTTCCACGGTCAAGATGCTTGGCGATCCGGAAATGAAAAAGATCCTGATCGACTGGAACCAAACCGATCGTGGATACCCGCAAGGCTCGGTACCTGAGTTGGTGGAACAGCAGGTCCGGCGGACGCCGCACGCCGTGGCGCTGATTCAAGGAGACCAAAGGCGTACTTACATCGAGCTGAACGAACAAGCCAACCGGCTCGCGAACTATCTGCGCAGTCGCGGCGTGGGACCCGAGGTGCTGGTCGGCCTTTGTATGGAGCAGTCTCTGAACGCGGTGGTGGCAATCCTCGCGATCCTGAAGGCCGGCGGAGCCTACGTACCCCTGGACCCGAGCTTGCCGGAACACCGCTTGGAGGAGATCGCTTCAGATTCCAAACTCGCGATCGCAGTCACGAGCGCCCGTTTTCGGCATCGGGTTCTGGCCGGGATCGAGACCGTTTGCGTGGATCGGGATTCCGGGCAGATCGCCGCGGAGAATCGAACCCCTCCGGCTGCGGAAATCACGCCCGACAGCGCCGCCTACGTTCTGTACACGTCGGCTTCCACCGGGAAGCCCAAGGGAGTCGTCGGCATTCACCGAAGCATCACAAACGGCTTGATGACCGTGAGCTACGCCAACCGCGAAGTTTGCTGCCTGAATACTTTTCTCAGTTACGGATTCTCCCTGGCGAATCTCTTCCTTCCCCTCATGAGCGGTGTGCCGGTGGTGGTTCTCTCCGACGAGCAGATCCGGGACAGCAATCAAATGATGACCGTGTTGGAGAAGGAAGGGGTTACGCGGCTTGTCCTGGTTCCAGCTGTGTTGCAGCAGATCCTTTCTCCGGATTTCGGAGCGTCGTCGCGACTAAGAAAGATCACCACCCTGGGGGTGGCGGGTTCGAGGCTCACGCCGTCTCATGTCAAGCGCCTCGCCCAGGCCATGCCGCAGGCGAGACTCTACAATCGCTATGCCAGTACCGAGATCGGCACGGCTGCGGCCGTGTGGGAAGTGGACGCCGAATCTCTCACCGCGGGCGGCGAGATACCGATAGGCCGGCCCGTCGCCAATACCCAGATTTACATTTTGGATAGGGACATGAATCCGGTGCCCGTGGGCGTGGCCGGAGAGATTTGTGTGAGCGCGGCCCACTTGGCCCGTGGATATCTCAATCGACCGGATTTAACACAGGAACGCTTCATTCCGGACCCGTTCAGCTTCGAGGCAGGACGAAGACTCTATCGGACCGGCGATTTGGGAAGATTCCGATCCGGCGGCGAGATCGAGTTCGTCGGCAGGATCGATCATCAAGTCAAGATCAACGGGTTTCGGGTCGACTTGCCGGAGGTGGAGCAGGCTCTCACGTCTCACATCGGGGTGAGCGAGGCCGTCACCGCCGTCCGGGAAATCGGAAATCGGCAACGCTTGGTCGCCTACGTGGCGGCGAAGCCCGTCGGAACGCCGAGCGCCAGCCAATTGCGAAGGTATCTCCAGGACCGCTTGGCCGACCATATGATTCCGGCCAGATTCATCTTCTTGAAGGATCTGCCTAAGTTGACCAGCGGGAAGATCGATCGCAGCGCCTTGCCGTTGCCCGCACCGGTCAGACCGCGCCTGGAAAACGACTACCGGCCGCCTGGCAGCCCGATGGAGGTGGCTATTGCGCAAATTTGGAGCGATTTGTTGGGCTTAGATCCGATCGGGATTCACGATCCCTTTCGCGATCTGGGTGGCGACTCCATATCTGCGGCGGATGTCGCTCTGCGGCTTGGGCAGCGGTTCGGTATCGATATTACGCCAGAGGAGGTTCTCGATCGGCCTACGATCGCCGAGCTCGCCGTCTATCTTTCTGGCCCTCGCGGGGCAGCCACCGGCGCATGAACCGGATGTTATTGAAAACAAGCGCAATTTAGTCTCGCCAAGGTTGTCCCGTTCCGCGGGGTTTTTTCGCTGTTAAATTTACAGTCACAAAATGAAAACGGCCGTACTCGAGTTCCACCGGAATCGTGTCAAACGGCAGCAATCCGGAGCTGCTTCTCCCGACATTATGAAGACCATAGGAGAGCTCCGTTCCGCTCTTTATGGCATCGGAAAGGCCATCGAAGCGGTAGAGCGCCTGGCTCTTGCGCAAGAGAGTGGCGCGACCAGGCCTCGCAGGCTAGGTTCGTCTAAGAAACCTAAAGGGAAGCGCAAGATGCACGTGATCATGCTACCTCAGTCGGTACCGACGCCCGACCCCGCTTCGCCCACCGATCTCGCACTCCGACAGTAGCTCGATTGGCTCTCCGGGGTTAGCCCGCGGTGCCAGAAAGCGCCGGTGCGCAAACCTGAGCCAGGCTCGCATCTAAAGTGCGGATGAAAGTGTCCACGTCCGCAATGCCCACGTTGAGCGGAGGCGAGATGCGGATGACGTTCCCATTCAATCCTCCTCGCCCGATCAGCAGCCGATTCTCCCGCGCCGCCTCCATCAACCGGAGGGTTTCGGCCGTGGCGGGCGTTTTAGATGCTCCCTCCTGCACTAACTCGATCGCCTGCATCAGCCCCATGCCCCGCACATCGCCGATCAGAGGATACTTCTTCTTCAATTCCTCAAGACTCGCGCGCAAGTGAGCGCCGACTGTAGCGGCGTTACCCGCGAGGTCCTCCTCCTCGATCAGGTCGATGACGGCTTTCGCAGCCGCCGTCGGAATCGGGCCGCCGCCGAATGTCGAGATCGTGAGTTTCTTGACGCTATCGGCCACTTCCGGACGAGCCGCGGTAAGGCCGATCGGAAACCCGTTCGCCAGGCCCTTGGCGCTGGTGACGATATCCGGCGTGACGTCCCACTGATCGATGCCCCACCATCGATTGCCGGTACGGCCCCAGCCGGTTTGCACTTCGTCGCTGATGAAGACGCCGCCATACTCCCGAACGATCTTGGAGACGATCTTGAAATACTCCTTGGGAGGCGTGATGAAACCGCCGACGCCCTGAATCGGCTCGGCGATCATTCCGGCGATCTGCCCGGTGGTGGTGGTCCGAATCAGCTCGCCAACGTCCTGCGCGCAGCGAACTTCGCAATCGGGGTAGGTCAAACCGAAGGGGCAACGGTAGCAATAGGCGTTGTGGGCAAACGTGATTCCGGCTTGCACGGGCGGTCCAAGCTTCCAGCTCGACTGCCCGGTTACTCCCATCGCCAGCGAGGAACGCCCGTGATAGGAATGCCGCAACGCGATGATGTCGGAAGAACCAGTGAAGCAGCGCGCCGCCAGGATCGCCATCTCGTTGGCTTCGGTGCCGCTGGTGGTGAAAAACGATTTCCAGCCTTTTCCAGGGGCTAGATCGGAGATTTTGCGCGCCAGGGCTGCCTGGGGCTCCGTAGGAAACACAGTCGAAACGTGCTGGAGCTTGTCGACTTGTGCGTGAACCGCCCGGTTCACCTTCTCATTGCAGTGACCGACGCTGACGGTGAGGATGCCTCCGAAGAAGTCCAGATACTGGTTGCCATCGGCGTCCCACACGTACTGGTCTTTGGCTCTGGTCAGCACCAGCGGATCGCGGAAGTAGTGGAACACCGCCGGGAACAGGCATTCCTGGTTAGCCAGGATGATTTCTTCCTTAGTCACACCGCCATTATTACGCAATCCATATTTGTTCACCCCAGCATTCCGCTATCGTAATAGGATTGAAGATGCTATGGCGATCGCGGACATCGGTTCTCAGGTGCGGACAGTAGGCCAGCGGACTGTAAATCATTGGATCGGCGGCAAGCTGGTCGCGTCGGATGCCGGGCGATCTGGAATCGTCTGGGACCCGGCAACAGGTCAAGCCCAGGCCAACGTCGATTTTGCCAGCCCGGCTGAAGTGGACCAGGCGGTTGAGGCCGCCAAGCAGGCGTTCGTCGAATGGCGCGCTTCGGCTCTCTCGCGTCGCGCCGAGGTCCTCTTCAAGCTGCGTGAGCTGGTGGACGCGAATCGTCGCAAAATCGCCGAGATGCTCACCTCCGAGCATGGCAAGACCGTTCCCGACGCCATGGGCGAAGTCGCCCGGGGTCTTGAGAACATCGAGTTCGCTTGCGGAATTCCCAACCTGCTGAAAGGCGGGTTTTCGGAGCAGGCCAGCCGGGGCATCGATGTCTATCAGATCCGCCAGCCGCTGGGCGTCGTGGCCGGCATCACGCCGTTCAACTTCCCCGCGATGGTGCCGATGTGGATGTTCCCCCTTGCCATCGCGTGCGGCAACACCTTCATCCTGAAGCCGTCGGAGAAAGATCCGTCGGTGAGCCTGTACCTGGCGGAGCTGATGAAGAAAGCCGGCCTGCCGGATGGCGTTTTTAATGTCGTGCAGGGCGATAATGCCGTAGTCGACCGTTTGCTGGAACATCCCGACGTGAGGGCGATCAGCTTCGTGGGATCGACGCCGGTGGCGCGATCCATCTACGAAACAGGAACACGTAACGGCAAACGCGTGCAGGCGTTGGGCGGCGCCAAGAATCACATGCTGGTATTGCCCGATGCCGATCTCGCTATGGCCGCCGACGCCGCTGTTTCGGCCGCGTTCGGATCGGCGGGCGAGCGCTGCATGTCCATTTCCGTCGTCGTCGTTGTGGGTGCCATCGCCGATCCTTTAATTGCCGCGATTCGCGAGAGGATGTCCAGGATCAAGGTCGGTCCCGGCATGGAAGAGGGCATTGAGATGGGCCCGCTTATCACAAAAGAGCATCGCGATCGCGTGGCATCCTACGTGGCGAATGCTTCATCGGAAGGCGCTACAGTTGCCGTGGACGGGCGCCAGGATCCCGCATGCCAACGCAGCGGCTTCTTCCTGGGAACGTCCTTGCTGGATCACGTGGAGCCCGGCATGCGCTGTTACCGCGATGAAATCTTCGGGCCGGTATTGAGTATCGTCCGAGCCGATACCTATGATCGGGCTCTGCGCATCATTAACGAGAACCCGTACGGCAATGGTGTTGCGATCTTCACGCGCGATGGCGGCGCCGCGCGGCAGTTCCAATTCGATGTGGACGCGGGAATGGTGGGAGTGAACGTCCCCATTCCCGTCCCCGTGTCTTATTACAGCTTCGGCGGTTGGAAAGCATCGCTATTCGGCGACCTTCACATCTACGGTCCCGAAGGCGTGCAGTTTTACACCCGCACCAAGGTTGTCACCAGCCGTTGGCCCGCACCGGAAACAAGGAAAGACCCGGGCACCAGCAAAGTCGATCTAGGATTTCCGCAGTCGCGCTGAAAAGCGACCGCGGAGCCCTTAGAACGTGACGCGCGCTCCCAGCTCGATCTGCCGGGCGCCGAACAGGTTGGTGCCCGAACCATTTCGCGTCTGGTAGGAGGCTCGCGGAAACAGCGTCGTGCCGCCGAACTGGTACTGCGTTTGGTCGATGCTGGTGATCTCGTAGCGATTGGTGAGATTGAACGCCTCCGCGATCAACGACAAACGGACCCGCTCCGTGATCGGAATCGTGCGCGCGAGACGGACGTCGAGGCTGGCTGCGCCCGGGCCGACCAAAGTGTTGCGGCCCACCCAGGGCACGCGTGAGTCGCCACCGACCCCGATGATGCCGGACGTCACACCGCCCGGCGAAGGACTGCCAGTGGTGCCGGGAGAATATGGCCGTCCGTCCGCCAGCGTGAGGATGCCGGAAAGTTGGAAGCCGTCCACCACGCGTTTCAGCATTTTCGACTGAATGTTATGCGTCGGGAATTCCCATACCCCCGATAAGGTGAATCGCTTCCGTTGGTCAAAGCTCGACAGCGCGTAGTCGTTCTTTAGGTTGTTCGGATTCGACGCGGATTCGTTCGTGGTGAAGGTCTGAGAATTCTGATCGTCATCCTGCGCCTTGGACCAGGTGTAACCTGCATCCATCTGGAAGCCGTGAGAAAACCGGTGCTTCATCTGGATGACCAGGCCGTTGTACCAGGTATTGACCACACTGGAGATGTCGGTCATGAAGCCGAAGTTTGGATTCGGACGGGCGCCGGTGTAAAACGGGCTGACAAAAGTCCCGACCGGATTGGCACAGGTGGTGGAACTGCCGACCTGCGCGGACCCGCACACCGTGTAGGTCTGAGTAGTCGCCGCGGGAAGGTTAGTGTCGAGGTAGACCGGCATGCGCTGGCCGCGATTCACCATGTAGATGACGCTGAGCGTGGTGTTATGCACGATTTCGCGTTCGATCGAAAACTCTCCTTGGTATGTAATCGGGTTGGCAAACTTCGGATCGAAGAACACGATATCTGGCTTGGAGCCGGCGGCGCTGGGAGGCGCGGCCAGCACGTTGGGAAATGTGGGTGATCCGGCGGAAGTAGGTGTCAGGGTGTAAGAAACAAACCGTACGCCGTTGTTCGTGATCGCGTTGGCGATGGTCGAGTTTTGCGTGCGGCCATAAACAATTCCGCCGCCGAGCCGAATCACGGTCTTCTGATCGTTGGTGGGATCCCAACTCAGGCCGAATCGCGGGCCCCAATTGTTCTTGTCCGTATTGATGGTATTCGTACGCGACTCAAGCGGGCTGCCTTTGAGGGTCGGCATCGTCTGTATGTCGTACCGCAGCCCGAGATTCAGGATCAAACCGCGGGCCAGCCGCCAGCTATCTTCCACGTACGCTGCATAGTCCCAAGTCTTGAAATCCGTACTGCCGGCCAAGTTCAGCGAGTCGAACGCTTGGGTGAACGTCGAGTAGTGTTTCCCGACCACTCCGCCGCCGGTGGCGTCGGCCGTGCAACTGCTGGTCAGAGGAATCGGGAGAGCCGCGTTGCCGCAATCCAGGGCGAAGTTGTTCAGCGAGGAATAGCTATAGACGCCGCCACCGGAGAACAGGTTGGTCTGCAGGTCGTCGACTCGCGTTATGTCCCATCCGAACTTGAGCGAGTGCTTGCCATGGAGCCAGTTCAGGTTCTGCGAGAACTGCAGGCGCTTCTCGTCCGGATACGCGGCACGCGGCAGGAAATTGGGCATGCCGAAGTTGATACCGCCGGTGGTGCTCACGGATGGTCCCGGAGCGTTGGGCAGTTCAAATTCAAAATCGCGGCCGTATTGAAAGCGCAGTTCGCTAAGAAACGTCGGCGTGAAGATCGTGGTCCAGCGGGCGATCACGGTTTCAGAATTCACGTCATCGGAACCGTTCATACTCTCATGGACCGAAGTGGAAGGAGCGGTTTGGATTCCATTCGGGGAATCCCAGCGCAGAATATTGACCGAGCCCGATAGGGTATTCTTTGAATTCAAGTTGTAGTCGATCTTCCCAAGACCGACGGACTCGTTACCCTCTCGCGGTTGCGTTTGCACAAGACTTTTGAAAAACGACACGACCTGAGGGCAGCCCGCGGCGGTGCACGACCCTGTGAAAAAGCCGGTTGAAGCGGGAACTACGGCCATCGGGAAGTTACGTTTCTGTGATTCGTAGTTCGTAAAGAAGAATAGTTTGTCCGTTTTGATGGGGCCGCCGACCGAAGCCCCATATTGCTGACGCCGATCCTTGGGCTTACCGGGCAGCCCCAGCGGCACCAATGTCGACGCGCTGAATGGATTGGCCGCGTTCAAGGAGTCGTCGCGAATCAGGTAGAAACCTGTCCCGTGCAACTCGTTGGTTCCAGATTTCGTTACCGCGTTCACCACGCCTCCGGCGGCACGACCATATTGGGCTGAAAAGGAGCTGTTGCCGACCTGAAACTCCTGGATGGCATCGATGCTGTAGGCAAAACTCAGACGGGTACGGCCCTTGGCTTCGGAGAAGAAGGCCTGGTTGTTATCCATGCCGTCAATCATGTTGTTGTTGTACAGGCCGGACATGCCCCGGAAGCTGAGCAATCCGAATCCGCCGTCGTTGGAGGTGCCTGGTGTGGAAAGCGCGAAGGTATCCCAGCGGCGGCCGCTCATCGGGAGGTTCAGCATGTCCTTCAAGTTGATTGTCGTGCTTACGTCCGTCTTCTCCGTTTCCACGACGGCTGTGTTGGCTTCCACGGTGATATTCTCGGCGGTTCCCGATACCTTCATCTCCAGATCCACGCGTGCTTGCTGGCCGATGCTCGTGGTGATACCAGTGCGCGTAAGCGTGGCGAATCCGGGCTTGGACGCCTTTACCTCGTAGTCTCCCGGCTGCAAGGAAACCGCCTGATAGAGACCGTCCTCATTGGATGTCAGTGTGCGGGCCACGTTAGTTCCCACATTGCGAACAATGACCTCCGCTCCTGGGACCGCAGCCCCGGAAGGGTCGGTCACCAGACCGCTGATGGTTGAAGTGCCGGAGGCCGCCTGGCCGAACAGTGATGAACTCGCTGAGAACACGAATGCACAAAGGCTTAGAAGCCAAATTTTTTTCATAGGTTTTGCCGATCTCTCTTCGGGCTTGGAAGACAGGGACTTTGAGGAAGTAGCATATCAGAATCCAGGTTCAAATTGAATGAACATTTATTGAAGAACAGGTGAACAAGAACCATAGCCCTTTCCACATCAAGAACATATACAGAATTTGGAAGCAGGCCCCGGCTCTAATTTCGATTTCAATCGTTGCAGCGCCGAATCCAGACTTTAGGAGCGATTCCCAAGACCCCGCGGAACACGAGACTCTTCGATTCCGGTGTGGTATTACTTGCGATAATTGGAGTTTCGGCTCATGATAGCCCTATGGCCGCAAAATTCCAGCTTCGTGAGCAGCACATAGTCGCCTTTGTCGCCACCAGTGATCCCGATCGCTCGAAGAAGTTTTACCGCGACACGCTGGGCCTTCCACTGGTTTCCGAGCAGCTGCCCTTCGCCCTGGTGTTTGACGCCAACGGCATCATGCTTCGAGTAGCGATCGTGAAGAAGTTCAAACCGGCGGGGTTTACGGTGCTCGGCTGGCAAGTGCCTAAGATCAAGGTTGCCGCGAAGGCTCTCGCGAAGGCCGGAGTCGAATTCGAACGTTATCCCGGAATGGATCAAGATGAACTAGGCGTCTGGAACTCGCCGGGCGGAGCAAGAATCGCCTGGTTCAAGGATCCCGACGGCAACACCCTGAGCATCTCCGAGCACCCGGAGGACTTAACCTAGCAAACGACCGGAGCGTCCAGTGCTTCCCGGACCTTCTGCAAGAGGGATTCCGAGCTGAACGGCTTTCGAATAAACGGAACCTCGGGATCGAGGTCGCCGTGCCGCGCAACGGCGTCGTCCGCATATCCCGACGTGTATAGAACCCTCACGCCCGCATTGAGGGAGCGAAGTTTCTCGACTAAATCAGGCCCGCTCATGTGAGGCATGACGAGATCCGTCACCACCAGCCCGAACGGATTCTTCTGTTGCTCGAAAATCTCTAGCGCCTGATGCCCATGACGCGCGGTGACCACTCGATATCCTGCGTCTTGAAGGATCGTAGAAACGAAGTCGCGGACCGCCCCGTCGTCTTCCACCACCAGGATCGTCTCCGAGCCGGTTCTGGCCTCCGTCATCGGCCGTGCTGCGGCATTGGGCTGCGCGGTTTCGGCACCTGGCAGATAGATTCTGAAGGTTGTTCCCTCTCCCGGTTTGCTATCCAGCTCGATCCTTCCACCGTTCTGCTTCACGATGCCGGAGATGATGGAGAGCCCCAGGCCCGTGCCTCTCCCGGACTCTTTCGTCGTGAAAAACGGTTCGAAGACGCGCAACTGAGTGGACGCGTCCATTCCGCAGCCCGTGTCGCTAACGGAAAGAATCACGTGATCGGAATCGTTGGCGGTTTGAATGGTCAGTTTTCCGCCTCGCGACATTGCGTCGCGCGAATTGACCGCCAGATTCAAAAGCACCTGTTCGATCTGTCCTTCGTCGCACTTGACGGGACGCAAGTCGGGATCGAGCACCGTGACGAGTTGAATGTCTTCGCCGATGACGCGGCGCAGGATGCCTAAATTTGAGTTCACGGCGGCATTTACGTCCACCAGTTTCGGCTGGCTCACTTGCTTGCGGCCGAATGCAAGAAGCTGGCGCGTCAGGGCGGCGGCCTGATCTCCAGCCTTCTTCACCTCGTCGATTTTTCGCCGAACCGGACTGCCGGGCGGGATCTCCCGCAACGAAAGGTCGGAGTACCCGTTAATCACGGTGAGCAGATTATTGAAATCATGCGCGACGCCGGCCGTCAGCCGCCCGATCGCATCCATCTTCTGCGAATGCCGCAGCTGTTCTTCCAACTGCCGGCGTTCGGAAATATCGCGGGCGATGCCCTCGATCGCGATCACTTTGCCATTTGGATCCCGAACGACTACGCTCCGTTGTTCTATCCAGATGATGTTGCCCTGCTTGTGGACCCACTTCATGGTGACGGTGCCGCCCTTGCGTACATCACCCCTTACTAGCTTCTGTAGCAAGTGATGGTCGTCGGGGTGGAGGATTTGGAAGGCTATGTCCGGGTCGGCGTAGTGTTCCTCTGGCGAATACCCGGTCACTTCCGCGATCATAGGGCTCACATACGCGAATCGGCGTTGCGGAGACAGCTCGTAGCGAAACACAATGTCCGGTGCGTTCTCGGCAAGCCGCCGGTATCGTTGTTCAGCTGCGCGCACCTGCTCGAGAAGCGACGTTCCCTCCAAAGCCGACGCGGCCGTGCCCGCGACGATGTTCAGCGCTTTCAGCTGGCCCGTCGTAACCCGCTGGTGCGGCCCTGGATCGAAATTCAGAATCCCCACGAGCTTGCCGCCCGTGAGCATGGGAACCGAAACGCCCCGGGTAACGTCATGCAGAGCCCTGGCGAAGGTCGACTGAATCTCTAGAAGCTCCGCCGGGTTCGAGATCAGCGCGCCGCTGAACTTAATCCACTCCAGCAGGTTATGGTCTATCGGCAAACGCTTGGCTCGAGCGTGCTCCGCGTTCCGGCCCCGCGCCAACGCCACCTGTAGCTCCTTGCCGTCTTCCGAGGGCAGCAGGATCGAAACGTCCGCGGTTGGGTCTTGTTGGAGCGCCGCATCCATGACCTTCTGCAACACAGTTTCCCGGTCGAAGGCAAAGGCGATCGCCATGCTCAATTCATAGATGCTGACCGCTCCGCGCAACTGGATGTTTTCCATCCGCAGTTGCCGCACGCCCAGGGCACGGTGGAGCACGGGCAAAACAGCACTCAGCTTGAACGGCTTGAGAATGTAATCGAGCGCTCCGGCTTTCAGCGCTTCCACCGCGGTGCCGATGGTGCCATGTCCGGTCATCACGATGCCGGCCAGATTCGGATCGATTTCGAAAGCATTGCGGAGTAACGTGATGCCATCCATCTCCGGCATCATCATGTCGGTGAGCACCAGATCGAACGATTGCGCGCGCAGAGTATTGAGCGCTTCACCAGCCGACGAGAACCCGGCAGTCTCATAGCCCTCCAGCTGCAAAGTCTTGCAGAGGGCCGTCATCTGGGCGGTCTCGTCGTCCACGATCAGGAGTTTCGCAAGCGGAGCGGGCATAAATCGCTTCCTCGATTTAACGGGATGAAGTGACCAGTTCGGCCAGAGCGCTTCTCAACTCGCGCAACTTGGGCGGCTTGTTCAGAACACGATCGACGTGGGGCGGTATGTCGCCCTCCGCAACCAGGCGCTGTCCCCAGCCCGTCAGCATGATCACGGGCTTGGCCGGCGCGGCCGCTTTTATGGCGCTCGCGACCTTGCGGCCATCGACATACGGCATGCCGAGGTCGGTGATGACTGCGGCGAACCGTTCGCCAGACTTCTCTGAGGCCGTAAAAGTGTCGATGCCTTCCTGGCCTCCGCTCGCGGTAACCACTGCGTGGCCGTCTGCCTCGAGCGTGTCACGAAGCGATTTTGTGAGCAGCGGGTCGTCGTCCACCACCAGGATCCGCAGGCGTACCTTGGCGGGGGCGGCGACTTCCGGTTGGTCGTCCTCCGCGTCCTTCGTCATCGTCACCGGGAAATCCAGGCGCACAGTGGTGCCTATCCCGGTTGCGCTCTCGATCTCGATTTCCGCGTTGTGACGTTGTGCGATCCCGTACACCATCGCCAAGCCAAGGCCCGTGCCCCGCTCGCCCTTCGTCGTGAAGAACGGCTCCAGACAGCGGCGGCGCGTGGCATCGTCCATGCCCACGCCCGTATCGGCCACCTCCAGGTGAACCTCGGGAGGTCCGGCCGCATGCCGCGAGCTCTTGCTGGCTTTTGTTCGAACGGTGAGAGTGCCGCCGTCCGGCATCGCGTCCACGGCGTTGAAAACCAGGTTAATGAGGGCCTCGCGAATTTCGCTCTCGCTTCCCGCGATGGGCGGAAGCTGAGGCGATAGCTCCGTCTTTAGCTGGATCATCTTGCCGCGCTGCTGCGGCATATCGTTCCACCGGACTCGCGTCAGATCCAGAACCTGTTGCGCCAGCCGGCTTAAGTCGACCGAAACGAGCTCCAGTTGCGGCTCTTGCTGGCGGTAAAATTCGCGCATCCGCGCGACCGTTTGCGCGACGTCCTCGATGGCGCGCTGCGTCGTTTCCAGATACTCCCGGGTGCGCGGGCTAAGATTCGGTTCCGTCTCGAGCAACGACTCGGTATACAGCGCCACGGGCGAAACTGCGTTGTTGATATCGTGCGCGATACCGCTGGCCATCTGCCCTAATGCCCGCAGGCGTTCCTGCTGCATGACGGTCTGCTGGGTCTGGCGAAGATCCTGATATGCCTGCTCCAAGGCCGTGTACACCTGGGCCTGGTGCGCCGCCAGTGCAACGTGCTCGCTGAGTTGCCGCAGAAACTCGCAGTCTCCGCTGACGAATCCGTTGGCTTGCCGGCGGCTTGCGATCAGAACCCCAAAGACCTTGCTCTCGAACAGCAAGGGCGCCGCCACCACGCAATGTAATCCACCTCGGAGGAGCCTTTGCGGAAACGGAAAGTCCACCACGCTCAGATCCGGCTCATAGACCAACTGGCCGCGCACGCACCGCGAGAGCCCGTTCTGGTCGATTTCGACCCGGGATTGTTGGGTCATGGCGAGCTCCAGCGCCAGAGGTTCGCTGTGGACGCCCACGCACGTCACCGTCAGGAATTCGCCGGGGGCGTCATACAGGCAGATACATGCGAAATCGACAGGAAGACTCTCTTCAAGGGTCCGCACGACCACCTGGAAAATGCTGCGGAGGTCCAGTCTTTCGGCAATGGCGCGCGTAATCTGATCCAGCAGGTTCAAGCGTTCCAACTGAGTCTGCAGGCGCTTTTCCGTCTTCTTGCGCTGTTCTACTTCCGACTCGAGCTGATGGACCACACGTGCCAGATCTTCTGTTCGGCTCCGCACGCGCTTGTCCAGTTCATCGTTGGCTTGCCGGAGAATTTCTTTCCTGCGCCGCTGCGAATGAGCCACCCAACTGATAAGGAGGGACAACGCGATGAGAAGTCCCAGGCGGCCAAAATCCAGGCTCATGGGATGGAATTCCCGTTTCCCGATCATCGGAAGGGACATGGTTAGCACGCAGCCGATCGCGCCTGGACCGTATCCTCCAAACCAGGCCGAAACGAAAATGGCCACTAGGAACAGAAGAGCACCCGGGAAATCGTACCCCTTGGGTAGAACCAAGGAGAGGCCGAATAGCACCAAGCCGGAGACTGCGATCCCGATCACCGGCAGGAGATATCGCACCCACACAGATTTCGGCTGTTTCGATAACCCCTCAGACAATCGGTCCTTAAACGAACTGGGCTGCATGGTCAAAACTCCAAACGCGCGCCGATCTGGATGACGCGTGCCGGCGCGGCTGACGTGATGGTTCCCAACGCCGGCGAATCGGTCGAATGCAATGGCAGGCCAAAGTTGGTGTGGTTCAGAGCATTGAAGTACTCGGACCGAATCTGCAATCGGCGCGTTTCCGTGCCGCTCCACTGAAACGACCGCGAGAGGCCGAGGTCGATATTGGTGCTCCCCGGCCCACGCAGGATGTTCCGGCCGGCATTTCCGTACGCCTGCGGAGACGGGATCACGAAGGCGGATGTGTTGAACCACTCGGCAATCGAGCGCTGGCCGGATGGCAGTGCCCCGTTCCCGACGACATTGGGCCGGCAGTTGTTTCCCTGGGCGTTGATCGTCGCGCAGGGCATCAGAACACTGAACGGCGTCCCAGTCTGGGCCCCAAACACGCTGCTTAGCTGCCATCCGCCGAGGATCGCGTGGCTGAATTCCGAGACGCCGGAATCATTGTGTCCGGCACGGCCAAAGGGAATCTCCCAGACAGCGCTGCCTATGAAGCGATGGGTCCGGTCGAAGCTCGACAAGCCACGATCCAAGGCGGCATTATTCGGGTCTTGAGGATATTGGCCGCTCGCCGCCGAATCGTCCGTCCCGTTGCTCTGGTTGTCGATCGATTTTGACCACGTATACGACGCCAGGAAGTACAGCCCGTTCGAAAATCGCTTTTCGAGCTTGGACTGGAGGCCGTGATAGATGGAATGGGCGCCATTCGAGACTTGGCGAACTTCACCCAACGCAGATCCGAACGGCTGGCGAGCAACTGGATTCGTCGCGCCCGGGGGTGCGGCATTGATATTGGACGTCATGAGCAGCCTATTGCCGCTTGTGCCCACATACGCCGTTTCGAACATCAAGGAGTTGCTGAGCCCCTTCTGCACGCTCAAGCTCCAGGTTTGCGAGTACTGGTTCCCGTCGTTGGGTGTGAGATAGCGTTGGTCTCCTGTCGGAGCCGAAGGCGATGGGACGGTTAGCGCAGGAAGCAGGCTGCTGAGCCTGTATGTGGGAGCCGAGAACGGAAAGAGCGTGATGTTATCGCGGAAATAGAAAGGTATGTTGAATTCGTTGCTGTTCAGAATGCTGCCGCTTCCCACGGGATCCACGAATCCGATTCCATAGCCCGCGCGAATCACAGTCTTTAAACCAGGAGCGTAAGCCAAGCCGACGCGAGGAGCCAGATCCTTGTAATCGATCGCGCGCAGACGTTCGCTCGTGTTCTGCCCGGCGATGAGCATGGTCCGAGTGGCAGGATCGAAATTGGACAGACGATCGTGCTTCTCCCTCGGATAGGGCATGATGTCGTAGCGCGCGCCGATGTTCAGCGTCAGCTTCGAAGTGATCTTGAAATCGTCCTGTGCGTAGAAGCCGTAGCGCGTAGAGATGAGTCCCACCATGCCGGGTGGGAAGTCGTCTCGCAACACCTGAAACGGGGCGCCCACCAGGAAGCTCGCGAACGCATTGCCGCCAGCGGGACCCACCAGAGTGCTGGTCGTCAAGTTGAGAAACGTATAGTAGCCGCGCCCAAATACGAGGTACCCCGTGCTTCCCAGCTCGTATTGGTTGTCCACGCCGAACCGAAAGGTATGGCGTCCCTTCATCCAGATGACTCTGTCACTGAAATTCCAGCTTGTGGAAGCGACCCGCAGCGGCGTAAGGATGCTCCCGCCCAGGCTGAACAAGCCTGAGATATTGAGCGTCGACAGGCCCGAAGTTTGCGGGCTCCGGTTCACGCCCGGAATCCCGAATTGTTGCGAAAGGTTTTGACCGTAGCCTTCCTGGGTCAGGCTGGTGGTCTGCCGATTGAGGCCGATGCGAATCTCATTGATCAGCGCGGGAGTGAATTGATAGACGTGGCCGATGCCTGCATTCTGACTGCGGGCCAGGGTCGTGCCGGCCTGGGTGGGAGGCCCCCCTAGAGGCAGGCCAAAAAGAGACGGGAGCACCGAGTTCGTGTCCTGGAACGAGTGCCGGACAAACAGTGTGTTGTTGGACGAAAACTGATGATCGACGCGAATATCGACTGAGTGAACATCGGATGAGTTCGATCGGGTCACCGCATAGTTGTTGAACGGCAAAGGCTGTCCGTTTGCATCGAATTGGTTCGGATGCGGCAGAAGGGCAGTGATGTTGGCAGCCGCCGGGTCCATGCTGGTGAGCGGAATCGTATTGTTCGGATACGGCGTACGCGCCGTCGACGCCCCGAACGGGTCGTAAATGGGAACCCGAGCGCCGTTGGCCCGCAGGTTTGAGAAATCGCCCAGCCGTTGCGCGTCTAGCGGAACGGTGGTCACCAAGGGAGAGGCGTTGCGCGTGATCGTGCCCTGGTAGTCGCCAAAGACGAACGTCTTCTCGTGCCGTATGGGTCCCCCGATCGATCCGCCGAACTGGTTGTAGCGCAGGGGATTCTTGGGTTGCCCGGTGGCGTTGGCAAAGAAGTTGGCTGCGTCCATCTTGTCATTGCGGAAGAACTCGAACAGCGACCCGTGCCAGTTGTTCGTGCCGGACTTGGACTCCAGATTGATTACGCCGCCCGCGACGTTCCCGAACTCCGCCGAATAATCTCCGGCTTGCACGGAAAACTCCCGCACTGCCTCCAGCGGGATGTTGAAGGTGTCGCCTCGACCCTGGACGGACGAAGTGGTGGAGATCCCGTCCAGCATGTATAGGTTGGCCTTGGCGCGCTGCCCGTTCACGTTCACGGAGTTCGGCGATCCAGTTTCCCCGGGCGCACCTGGATTCACACCGGCGCTCAATGCGATCAGCTGTTGCCATTGCCGGCCGTTCAACGGAATTTCGGAAACCTGCTTGCTCCCGATGACCTGCGAAATTTCAGCGCTCTCTGTCGACAGCAGCTGCATCGCGGTGGCATGCACTTCCACCGAGTCGGCGACGCTGCCCACGGCGAGCTTGAAATCCACGCGCACAGTCTCGTTCACTTGGAGCGCCACCGGACCGAATATTTCGGCTTTGAAACCCGGCTTCGTCGCGCTCAGGAGGTACGATCCGGGAGTCAGGTTCGGCGTGAGGTACAGCCCGTCGCCATTCGATTCGGTGATTACTTCCAGGCCGGTCTCGTTGGATCGAATAGCGATCTTGGCTTGGGGCATTACGGCGCTGGACTCGTCGCGAATCTCGCCCCGGAATGCTCCGCCGGAAATTTGGGCTATAGCAGGAACTGCAAACAAAGGAACGGTAAGGAGGAACCTTCTGACGAGATCTGTGGTGAGCGTCATAATGGGCCCGAATTAGTACTAAGGTAGGATCGGCTAGGGCTACTCCGAGCATTAGCGCCTTAATAGGAATACCCCCCATTCCCTCGGGAAAGTGGCCGATCCATGCCTAAGTGGTTACAATCCTGGGGTCTATCCGGATCCGCGGCCATGTAATCCCTCCGCACCAACCCTCCGATGAACTACAGGCGGACCTTACGCGCGCCTATAGGAGACAGCTGATGGCCAAGATCCTGATCGTTGACGACAATCCCAGTAATCGCAGCCTGCTGGTTGAAATCCTCACAAACTCCGGCTATGCGATTCGTGAAGCCTCGGATGGCGGCGAGGCGCTCGTACTGGTTTCGGCCGAACGCCCCGACCTGGTCATCACGGACATTCTAACGCCGACCATGGACGGATATGAATTCGTGCGCCGTTTACGGTCCACTACCGAAATCGCCCACACGCCAGTCATCTTTTGCACCGCCGTATTTCGAGAACGTGATGCCCAGGACCTCGCTCGGGAATGCGGAGTAGAGCACACGATTACCAAGCCGTGCAGCGACGAAACCGTCCTGCAAGCCGTCGAGGCATGCCTCCACAAAACGGCGCCGCCCGCCCCGGTCGCGGAAAACTTCGACCGCGATCACTTGCGCCTGGTGATGGACAAGTTGTCGAAACAAGCCGTCGAAATGGCAGCCCTGAACGCGCGGTTGGACGCGTTACTGGAAGCCGGTCTGCGGCTGGCATCCGAGAGCGAACCGAGCCGGCTGTTGGAGGAGTTCTGCAAATCGGCTCGAGATCTCATCAGCGCCAAATTCGGCTTAGTCGGGATCGCCGGGGACAACGGCGATGAGATGTATGTCGCGGGATTGTCTGCGGAAGCATATCCCGGTCTGAAGGACGTGGCACGGGTTCACGCCGTGATGGCCGGCTTCGTTTCCGGAGACCGGCCGGTCCGGGCGCGCAATACTAGCGCGGATCCAGCCAAGTTCGGTATGCCGCCGGGCTTCCCGAGTTTCAGCTCGCTGCTCGCGGTGCCCATCGCCTCGTCCAGCCGGCGTTACGGCTGGCTGTGTCTATTTCACCGGCTTGGCTCGGTGGAATTTACGGAAGAAGATGCGCGGCTATCCAGTATCCTGGGCGGCCTGGCTGGCCGGGTCTACGAGAATCGCAGGCTCTGTGCAATCGCCCAAGCCCAGAAAACGGAGGCGCTTGCTCAGCTGGCGGGCGGCATGGCGCACGACTTCAACAACATGCTGAACGTCATCCTTGGCTATTCGCAGCTGCTGCTCGCCAAGACCAATCAGAACGATCCTGTTTACCATCGCGTGGAAGAAATTCACAAGGCTGGCGGGAGAGCGGCAGCTTTGACCAAGCACCTGCTGGCATTCAGTGGAAAACAGATGCTACAGCCACGAGTCGTCAATTTGGCCGACCTGCTTCGGGATCTGGAACCCGCGCTCCGTAACGCCGCTGGCGACGGTATCGAGTTCGTGACGCGGATCGTCCACGACTTGGATCCGGTCAGAGTCGACGCGGTCCAGCTCCAGGATGCGATCCTAGCCCTGGTCGCCAATGCGCGAGAAGCCATGCCCGGTGGCGGCAAGCTGACGATCGACCTGGCAAACAAGGAACTCGAGGAATCGTCCGCGCGAGTTCAAAACCTCGCTGCCGGCAGTTATGTGGTTTTCGCCGTAACGGATACCGGACGGGGCATGACCCCGGAGGTGAAGCAGCGGGCGTTCGAGCCCTTCTTCACCACGAAACCGGCCGGCCAAGGCGTCGGGCTCGGTCTTGCCTCTGCGTACGGCATTGTAAAGCAGAGCGGCGGATGCATCGTCTTCGAGAGCGAACCGGGACGGGGGACCACCTGCAAGGTATTCCTGCCGCGCGGCGGTGACAGATCGGAATCAGCGCCCACGGATCTCGAAGGACGCGCGACTGAGCAACGCCAGACGATCCTGGTCGTAGAGGACGATCCCGCGATCCGGTTGCTGATCGGGGAAGTCCTCTCCGATGCCGGGTATGAAGTGATCGTGGCCGGAACTGGAAATAAAGCTGTCGAGCTTGCGAATGAGTATGAGGGAGTCATTCACCTTCTGCTGACCGACGTGCTTCTCCCCAATATGGGCGGTAAGGAGATTGCCGGCCGTATCGCGGCCAATCGGCCGGAAACAAAGATCCTGTTCATGTCCGGCTTCACCGGAAACGTGGTCGACGATCGCGAAAATCTCGCGCCAGGTGCGGAGTTCCTGCAGAAGCCGTTTTCGCCGGAGGCGCTGTGCGACAAGATCGGCAGTATGCTCTCGACTACATCCTCCCCATCCGCGTCGATTCGCCGGGTGCTGGTGGTCGACGATGATCCTTCGCTTCGCAATCTGCTGGCCCAGACGCTGGCGGGCGCGGGTTTTCAGACCTTCATGGCAGAGGACGGCCGCGATGCCAGGATGCAGGTTGAAAAGCGTTCGATCGACCTGGTCATTACGGATCTGGCGATGCCCGGTGAGGAAGGCATGGAACTGATTCGAGCTTTGAAGAAAGAACAGCCAAATGTCAAGATCGTTGCCATGTCGGGAGCCTTTGGGACGGACGTTTTGAGAGCGGCGGGTGCTCTGGGAGCCCATGTCAGCCTGGTCAAGCCGCTTTCCAAGGAAACCATCCTTAGATGCATTGATCAGTTGTCCAAGGCTCGATAGGGAACTCGTTAGTCGCGGGTGACGAGTTCGTCGCGCACTTGCCCGATGGTCCCGTCCGGCTCGGCTACTCGCCTTGGACCGAGCAAACTTTCGATGGTCGCGTACAATTCCTGTTGCCGGATCGGCTTGGAAACATAGGCATCCATTCCGGCTGCCAGACACCGATCTTGATCACCTTTAAATGCGTGCGCGGTCATGGCGACAATCGGGATGTGGGCGCCTGACAATTGCTCGTGTAGGCGAACCGCGGTGGTGGCCTCAAATCCGTCCATCCCAGGCATCTGGATGTCCATCAGTACGATATCGAAGCATTCACTATTCACGGCGGCGAGTGCTGCCCGGCCGTCTCCCACAACGGACACTTCGTATCCTCGCTTCTCTAACAGACGTCGTGCCAGAGTCTGATTCACCATGTTGTCTTCGGCGACCAGGACTCGTGACGGGCTGCCGGGGATCCGCGGAGTATTCCGAACCCGCGGAAGCTCGCCCTGGTCTTGAGGGACTTGCTGGAGGCTCCTGCAGATCAGGTCCAGGAGCTCCGACTGGCGTACAGGCTTAACCAAATAAGCGGAGATGCCGAGTTTCCGGCAGAGCATGGCGTCGCCGAGATGATCGGCCGACGTCAGCATCATGATCGCTGTCCGCACCAGCTCGGGATGGTCCTGAATCTGTTGCGCCAGCGTGAAGCCGTCGATTTCCGGCATCTGCCCGTCCAACAGGACCAAGGGGAAGGGCCGTCCCGCGTCCCTGGCGGATTCAAGCGCCAGCAGCGCCGCACGCCCGCCTTCAACCGCCGTAGGGATCATTCCCCATTGGGTCACGATTCCAGACAGAACCTGCCTGTTCGTGAAGTTGTCGTCGACGATCAGCACCGGCAGGTCGCGCAGCAGCGTTGGGTGAATCGGGGTGGCCTGTTCTGAAACCAGGGTTTGAACACCCAGCTCCGCGGTGAAATGGAAAGTGCTGCCTTGTCCGGCCTGGCTCACCACCCAAATTTTCCCACCCATCATCCCGACGAGTCTGCTGCAAATGGTCAGTCCCAAACCCGTGCCGCCGTACTTGCGGGTCATGGATTGGTCGGCTTGGGAGAAGGCCTCGAAAATCTTTTCTTGCTGCTCGGCGGGAATGCCTACTCCCGTGTCCCGGACCGAAAAGTGCACAAAAGCCTTATCCGGGGAAATGGATTCCAGCTTGACGTTCACCAGGATCTGACCCTGCTCAGTGAATTTGATGGCATTCCCCACCAGGTTGACCAGGATCTGCCGGAGGCGTCCCGGGTCCCCCGATAATGCTATGGGCACATCCGGGTGAACGTCATAAATGAGTTCAAGACCCTTTTGATGCGCCCGGAACCCCAGCGTCTGCATGATCTCGCCCAGCCGGTCGCGAAGATCGAACGGAATGGATTCGAACTCCAGCTTGCCGGCCTCGATTTTGGAGAAGTCCAGAATATCGTTGATCACCGTCAGCAGGGACTCGGCCGACAGATGGACCAGTTCCAGATTGTCGCGCTGTTCTGAGGTGAGTTCGCTATCCAGGACGAGTTCCGTCATCCCCAGGATGCCGTTCATCGGCGTGCGAATCTCGTGGCTCATGGTCGCCAGAAAGGTGCTCTTCGCGTGGCTGGCCGCTTCCGCCGCTTCCTTGGCTTTCACAAGCTCCGCATCGGCTCGTTTGCTGGCGGTGATGTCTCGATAAATAGCGGAAACCCCTTGGAGCCGTCCCAAGGTGTCTCTAATCGGCGACAGGATGACCGAGACGTCGATCGGCATCCCGTTCTTCCCCACACGTATCGATTCGAAGCGCTCTATGTGTTCCTGGCGCCGGATCTTGTCAAGTGAATTTAGATAGTCGGCCCGCCGGGCCTGGGTGAACAACAGGGTTATGTGCTTTCCGACCGTTTCTTCGGCGGTGTAGCCGAAAAGCGTCTCGGCGCCATGGTTCCAGCTCAGGATCATTCCGTCCAGATCCGTTCCGATGATGCTGTCGTCGGAGGACTCTACGATCGACGCCAGAAACCCCCGCGCCTTCTCAGCCTGCTTGCGTTCCGTGACGTCCTGCGCGATTCCAATCAGGCGGGTACCCGTTTCCGTTGGGACCGAAAACGTTCGCGCCCAGATCCACCGTACGTCGCCATCGGGCCGAATTATGCGATATTCGATTTGAGATTGGCTGGCAGTGGCGGCGCGCTGAAACTCGTGGGTCACGCGTTCCAGATCTTCCGGATGGATGGATTGGATCCAAGAGGAGCGCTCGGCGTACGCGCTTAGGCAGGATTGGCCCCAGATCCTCTCATAGGCGTGGCTGACGAAGTATGGCCTCAAGCTGTCCGGATCGCGCCAGAAGAAGACTTCGTCGATGTGCTGGACGATGCTCTCGGCAAACTCGCGAAACCCATCGTCCTGCGTAACCGAAGGTTCCCCTGGACGGACGGGCATCGGCAGCTTGGCGCGAGTGCTCATAAACGGTCGGTGCTCGAATATCGGCAAAAAACCTGCCGATCGTTAGGCATGCGAGGCGGAAATCGGATCCCGCCGGATCCGTCTAACTCCTCCGATTGCCCTCATTTGAGGGCACGCTTACCAGGACTACGTCGGCGGCACCCGTTGAAACGCTGAGTCCTCGACAATGATCCCTACTCCAAAGGTGCCTCATGATCCTAACTGGTAAGATGACAAAATACGAAGTTTCTGCCCGCGCCGTCCCTAGGAATCTCTGGAGGTATCCCCTGCTTTACCGTTTTGCGACTATTGGACTGTTTGGCTTGCTCGCCGCCGCCGCAAGCGCCAGCCCTATCACGCTCTCGACCCTCGACTTGGTGGGAACATCACAGCTCATGCCTACCACTGTCTTGCGGCTGACTCCCAACTACGAAACGAACCCAGGGTTGAATCCGGGCGACCCGCCCGTGGGCGACCCGCCGGCCGGCGCGGCCTGGACCCCCAATGCCGTCAACGTCGTCGATCCGTTCGCGGTCAGCTTCGATTTCAGGATGTCGGATGCCACCGGGCAGGTTGACCCTGCCGACGGCAGCGGCGGCGATGGCATCGCGTTCGTGATTCAGAATGATTTCCGCGGCACCAGCGCCATCGGCCGCGGCGCGGGTGGAATGGGTTTCCTCGGGATTTTCGATAGCGTCGCTGTCATGTTCGACACTTATCAGAACAACTACGCCTATGGCGATCCCAACGGTAACTACATCGCGGTGAATACCCGCGGTACCGATTTCAACGTGCCCCACCATTTCTGCACGGGTGGGGAACTGACCACCGATCCGTTGAAGGCGCCGGATCTTCCTGGTGTCACCTGCACCGCCAACCCTTCTCTCAGCATGACCGGAGCGCTGTCCCCATTGATGGACGATGGGAATCTTCACCAGGCGATGATCGTTTACGATCCGGGAACGCTTACGGTGTACCTGGATTCGGCTCTGGTCTTGTCGGTTCCCCTGAATCTGGCCAGCACGCTTTCCTTGCAGAACGGGACCGATGCCTATCTTGGCTTTACCGCGGGCACGCGCTTCTCTTATCAAAATCAGGACATCGTCGATTTCTCGATGACGCCTGTTCCCGAGCCGGCCACCGCGACGGGATGCCTGGCTGGATTGGTGTTTCTGGCCGTTCTAGGATGGAAGCGCCGCGGCCAAGTAGCGGTTAAAGCGATTTCAAAATTCGAAAAATAAACTGGCTGATCCGCCGGCTTGCCGGTACGCATCCAGCTTGTTCAGGAACTGCCCTGAAAACACCACACCCGCATGCCTGCTGAGCCAGCGGCGGTAAAATGCGCTGAAGGAATAGCTCATAAAGCGGGCTTCGAACGGGGTCTGGCCAACTAATTGGTAGAGTTCGCGGCCGCCACCCACAGTCATTCCCAGCCAGGAGCGACCTTCCTGACCATGCTGCACGGCCAGAAGTCCCGATGCGGAGTATAGATCTCCCGGCTGGCTGCGATTGATGAAGAGATCCGCGTCGACGACCCATTTATTGTGGTAGTACAAAGCGCCGGCGCTGAAGATCTGGCCGTGTCCCGGGGCGCCTAAATCGAAGCGCGTGTACCCGGCGTCGATAATGAACTTCTGCTCCGGGGGCAGCTTCCAGTACGCGCGGATGTCATAGCGCCGCTTGGGGAAGTAGACGTCCAGGGGATCCTTTTGCGGAGCCCAGCTAAATGCTTGCGTCGTGTAAAACGATTTGCTCCAGTTCGCGTAAGAAAAGAATGCATAGTTCCATTGGTTTCCCTGCGGGCGTGTCTGCCGGTCCACGGTGAACGCCGGAGTGAAGAAGCGGCTGCGATACCACAATTGGGCTTGGCCGCCGCTCCAGTTTCCAAATCCATTGTTCACGTGGCTGGAGTAGCCTCCCAGTTCGACACGGATCGGAGAGAGGGCATAGCCTCCCGCAGCGTCAATGCCGGTCCCGCTCGAATTGGGATCCTGCGTATCCGAAGCCGTTTCGGCGCCGCACGCCATCCGGGCGATCGCGGCTGTCATCAGTAGGGAGACCAGCAAATTGCGCGATGGGATCATTTGGCTGCACCCGACTTTGGCCGCACGGCAGGCTGGTGTTTTCGTCTCCAGGCCTGCGCCGACGTCGGCGCGATTACTCGCACTCGCTCTCCACTCGACAGCTTTCCCCGAACGGTGACACCTTGCTCGACATACAGCCACGAACCGGCATCCACCGCAACCGGACCCACGGAGGACTCGCCGTGTACACCGTTGCTGAGCAGGATTTCTCCATCGGCGTGGATGATTCCTGCAAAATGAATGCCAGGACCCAGGCCGATCGATTTTTCCGAAACCACGTTGCCTTTGCACTCCGAGCCCGCTCCGATGTACAGATTGCCCGACGCCTTGAGGTCCTGCTCGAGCAGGCTGCTGGCCGGAATCGAGCAATCCCCCCTCACGACCAACTGCGCCGTCAAGTGCACGGGCGCTTCAGGCCGCCACGAACCTGCATAAATCCAACACTCCGGGCCGAGCGGCGTCAATTTCGACAAGTCCAATCCCATCCGGCTCAGCGCGCTTGCATCCGCGCCCGCCACCGGGGGAATTTGCAGACGATCCGGCGAGGATGCCGCATAGCGGCTGGCGTCCATGGCTCCCGGCGCGGTGGTGATTTCCGGAGCGAACACCGACAGGGCCTGGACGCCCACATCGAGAAAGGCCGATTTTCGAGCCGTTGCGCGGGAATGAATCATGCAGTTGCGCCCCAGGCGCAGTTCCCCCAAGCTATCCACCCAGCGCGCAACTTCGACTTCGGGGGACAGCGTGATATCCCCATCCGCGGCGACGGCCTGCAGTTTCGATCCGGCTCCAACACTCACGTTCCCTGCGGCGTAGATTTCACGGGTGAAATTGCCTGCGGCGCCGCAACTGAAGTCGCTTTGGATAGAGAGGATGTCATCGGACTGCGCCCGATCCGCCAGACGCAGCGCTGGAATCACGCGGATGCGCTCGCTGCTTTTTTGAATCGTCCGAACTCCGTCGGACGAGGTGACCGCGGGCAGCTCCAGCCAGGATTGGAGCTTGGTTCGAAAGGACTGGCCAAAGTAATCTTCGCGCCGGATGTAGCTGGGATCGATATCCTCGGTCTCCTGCCCGCGCACCTGCCGCCAGCGGTTGTGCGCGAAGTAGAAGTGCAGATAGATGATTCCGCCCACCACTCCGGTAAACGCCAGAAACGTCCAGGGGATAGCCGTAATCATTGTTGACGTTCCTCCAGCCGGCAGCTGTATAAGCCGTTGGCTCCCTGAATGTACAGCTGTCTTCCGCCATTTCCGTGCCCGTTCCCATTGCCATTACCGTTATGAATTCCGTTTTCGCGGTAGCGTTTGGTTTTGTGCCAGCCGGGCCCGGGCGAGCCGAAAATGCGTCCCGAATAGTACCGGAACAACGCTTCGCAGATAGCGCCCGTACTGGCGAAGAAGTTCACCAGGTTCAGCGGCACCAGATCCGCGGGTCGCGACTTGCCGTCCAAGAGCGCGGCCGCGCCCATCTCGAAGAAGGTCGCTTGGCTGCCGAACAGCTGGTAGCCGACCAGCGACAGCGCCACCGCGAAGATCGGCACCTGGTGCGCTTGCGGGCTGAACAGCAGTACCAGCGATGCCAGCCATCCCATGACTAAAATCGGTGCTGTCCAGTAGCAACCCAGAACGAAAATCGCATCCAGCTTCTCGAACCTGCTCATGAAGCGGCTGGACCAGACTTCGCCGCCCAGCCGATGCAGGCATTCGGTGTGCCCCATGGCCCATCGAACGATCTGGCGCTTGCGAACCGGCCAGGATTCCGGCGCTTCTTCATAGCACTCCGCGCGGTTCACGTAGCCGATCTTCCAACCGCTGGCCGCCAGGCGGAACGTCAGGTCAGTGTCTTCCGTCAGCGAGTCGGAGTTCCAGCCGCCCACGGCTTTGAGCGCGGTGGCGCGCACTCCGCCGACGGTCCCGCCGAACTGGGGAGTCAACCCCAAATTGAAGCGCGCCTGCTGGCTGATCTGGTAGCCCGCGGCCCGTTCCAGTCCCAACAGGGCCGAAAGCAGGCTGCTCCCGCTATTGTGAGGAATCACGCGGCCCATCACCGCGCCGATTTCCGGATCGCAAAACGGCGACACCAGCATCTTGAGCATGGCGCGGCCGGGAAAGTAGTCCGCATCGAATAGCAGCAGGATCTCGCCATTGGCCTGTTTGGTGGCATCTATGAGAGCCGCGCCCTTGCCGCCCGCCCCGCTGGTCCGGTGAATCGGTTTGATGATGGGATATTCCGCTGCGAATGCATCGATGATCTGGCCGGTCCGGTCGGTCGAGCGGTCGTTGATGGCCAGGACTTCCAGCTGGTCGTGGTCATAGTCGCATTCCACCAGCGCGTGCAAGACATCCGCGGCCACGCCTTCTTCGTTGTGCATCGGAACCAGTACGGAGATCCGCGGCGTTAGGAATCCAACCAGTTCATTCGTATCCCGCGGACGCCGCAGCGAAAGGCGATACAAAGTGAAACCGTAGTGACGCCCCGCATACAAGGTCAACACGACGATGGCAATGCCGACGATCACTTTGGCAAACAGAATCAGAATTGCCAATAGGCCCGCCTTCCCCATGCTTGAAGACCAGCGACGCGCGTGGATAAAGACAAGAACACCACGATGTAGAGGACATCCGCGAGAAGTCCTAGCGTGAACCACAGTAACGGCATTAAGAGCAGGCCGCTAAAGTGCAGGACGCCCAGACAGAAAGCGAGCCGGACGGCGGACCATAGGAAACCGTAAGCTTGCATCAGGACGGCCCATATCACTCCAGGCCATACCGTCGGCTGCAGTAGGACGAGCAAGCCGGCGGAGAACCACGGCAACAGCAGCCACACCAGGATCTCCCCGCGTAACCAGATTTGCGAGAACTCGACCGAGGTGACCTCGGAACTCGGCGAAAACACCATCACCCCGGCTGCCAGAAACAGCAGCACTAGCAGGAAGACGATGAAGTTTCGCGCCAATTCCACTCGCGCGTACACGCCCATGAGTACGAGAACCGCGCCGACAAACAGGATCGCCACTCGCACCGGCTGCTGGGGCAAACGAAATACGGTTATGGTGACCACCTCGGCCGATCCGATCGGATCAAAGAGGTCGACCTGAGTGGAACCCTCCGTGGGGATGTCGCATGCGCGCAGCAGAGCTGCCGAAATCTGATTGTGGCGGGCCAGCAGGGGGGCGCGGTACCAGTACGCGGCCATCGTCAGAACCAACGACAACAGAACAGCGGCTGTCAGCCTCGCGCCATTCAAAGGCAAGGACCGGACGCTGCGATGCGGATAAATCAAGTTGCGCCGCAAGAACGAATGTTCTCCCCGATTCTCTATGAGAGATCATTCTGTCGCGATAACGTTTCAGTATTTCGGTATGGGAGATTACTCAAAGACCGTGGCTACCGGGACGATCTGAACATCCGCGGGGCGCAGGCCCAGATCCAGCTTCTCGACCAGTTTGTCTTCAGTCAGGATCGCCGCGGGTTTGGCTGAGTTGTACTCGATCGGCGCCGGTCCCGATCCCACAAGCTGCTTCTTGAGCTGCTCGGCGTTCGCGGACACCGCGACGATCTGGATCCGGTCGGCACGCAGATGCTTGCGAATGGCGGCGTTCACCTGCTCGACCGTCAGCTTCGCAATTCCGTTCTTGATGTAGCTGTTGTAGTCCGGAATCCCGTAATACAGGCTGTCAATCGCATAGCCGAGCTCGGCGTTCTTGGTTTTCGTGAGAACGTTCACATACTTGGTGAGAAACTCCTTGGTCCGGTTGAAGTCCTCGTTCGGGATGCCGTCCTTGATCAATTTCTCCAACTCAAAGAATGCCAGGCGCAGGGTAAATGCTGCGGCGGGCGGCTCGACGGGCCGGATCCAGATCTGGAAAATCTGGCTGCGTCGAGCGAGATTCGGCGAAGGCTCCATCGCGAACATTCCCCGCGGAAAATACTCGATGTACGCGTAGTCGCCGTAATTAATCCCGCGAATCTCGCGGATGCGCTGGAACAGGCGGCCGCCGCTCATGCGATGCGGGCCCAAATACGACTGCATCAGGAGCAGAGCCGGGTAATCCGGATCGCCCCGCTTCACGTCGATCGGGAAACCGAAGGAATAAGCCACCGATCGCGTGTTCTTCTCGACGATCGTGGCGCGTGTGTGGTCGATCGGCTCCGGTTTGATCGCCGGGACGGGCGTTTCGTCCTTCGCCGACAGCGCCGCGAAATCCTTCTTGATCTGATCGAGGAAGTCCGCCGGGTATCCACCCGCCAGGCCGAGAATGAGGTTCGACTGCGTGTAGTGCCGCTTGTAGAACTGCTTCAGATCCTCGATCGTCATCTTCTCGATCGCCGAGATCGTCCCGACGCTGTAGTGGCCGTACGGAGTGCCGCGGTAGAGCGTCGAATACAGGACTTCTTTGCCCAGCTCTTCGTCGTTGTTGCCGCGCAGGCCCACTCGCAGCGAATTGATCGCGTCGTCTTTAATGCGCTTGAAGTCGTCTTCGCGCCAGCCTGGATCGAGCAGCATGGATCGCACCAGCTTGTAATACGCCGGCAGATTGTCCACGTGCGTGGTCCCGCTGAATACCGTCATTTCCTGATCCGACTGGTTGTTTAAGGAAGCAGCCATCGGGAACATCGCGTCGACCACCTGCTTATAGGTGAGATCCTTGGTTCCTCCGCCGGCCAACATCGCCGCAGTGAGGTGGGAAAGGCCGGGCTTATCTGCCGGATCCACAATCGCGCCAGTGGTGAAGACGATTCGAATGTTGACCAGCGGGGATTTACTGGGAAGTGTGACCGTTCTCATCTGAGCCAATCCACTAGCGGCAAGAAGCACTCCTATGACGCCGGCCGAAGCGACTCTCATTTGCCGCCTCCAGCCGCGGGACCCGTCAGCGTGACGATGGTCCGGTTATTTTCGGTGAGGTATTTTCGTGCCGCGGCCCGAATGTCTTCCGGAGTAAGCCGGGAATAGATCGCGTACAGCTTGTCAATCGTGTCAGGCGTCCGCCGCAGCGCAATGTAGCGTGCAACCGCCGCCGCGACGGACTGACTGTTGTCGAGCTGCATGGTAAACCCGTAGCGCTCTCGGCTCTGAACTGCGCTCAGCTTCTGGGCGGGTACCAGGTCGTCTTGGAAGTGCTTAATCGTGTCGAGAATCTGCGTGCGAACGTAGGAAACATCCTCGGGAGTCTTCACTCGCGCCTCGATCGCGAACAGATTCGGATCCACGCTTTGCGACATATCGCCGATCAGCCGGTCGACCTTCTGTTCGCGGACCACCAGTTTCTCGTACAAATCCGAATTGCGCCCGAACGCCAAGGTCGCCAGGGCATCGAGCGCGGTCCAGTCCTTGTCAGTATCCGAATAAGCCGGGCCGTGGAACGCGATTTCGATCAGCGGCAGGGTCGGCGAGGGCCAGTCGATCTTGTTTTCGCGAGGGCTCTGCTGTGCCGGCTCAACGGGAATATCGGGATGATAGCTGCCGCGCTTCCAGTTCCCCCACGATTTGTCGACCAGAGCGCGAACCTGCTTGGCGTCCACATCGCCCGCGACCACGATGGTCGTGTACTCCGGCCGATAGTAGCGATCGAAGAACTTCAGGCTGTAATCGTACTGGTTGGGCATATCCTGAACGTCCTTCAGGAAGCCCATGGTGGTGTGCTTATACGTGTGCCGGTCGAAGGCTGTATCGTGCAGCACTTCGTCCAGCTTCTCTTCCGGATCCGAACTGTTCTTGTTATATTCGCCGAGGACAGCGCCGGTCTCCGTCTTGAAAACTTCCGGAGTATATTTGAGAGTCTGAAAGCGGTCGGATTCCATTTCGAGAATCTGCGCCAAATCCTCTTTCGAAAAGGTAGTGTAGAAGGCCGTCAGATCGTCGCTGGTGTACGCGTTCGAGGCCGCGCCGGCGCGCTGCAGGATCTGGTTGTACTTTTCAGGCGGATACTTCGCGGTGCCTCGAAACATCATGTGCTCGAACAAATGCGCGAAGCCTGACTTGCCGGGTTCTACTTCGTTCCTCGATCCGGTCTGCACCACGATGTAGATCGACACCAGGTTCGGAGAATCGGTCGGGATCGTCACCAGCCGGAGTCCGTTCGGGAGATCCTGCTGCGTGTAAGCGAACGGGAAGGTCTTGATTTGGGCGTTGGCCGCTACAAACGCCCCTGTTGCCAGAACCAGAACTAGGAACTTCCAGATCATACCTTGAGAATATCATCCGAGTTTAAGATCAGAATATGGAATACAGACAGCTTGGCGGTTCGGGTTTGAAGGTCTCCGTTCTCAGTTTTGGCGCGGGAACCTTCGGCGGCGGTAACGAATTCTTCCGCGCCTGGGGAGACACCGGCGTCGAGGAAGCCAAAAGGTTGATCGACGTCTGCCTGGACGCCGGAGTCAATCTTTTCGATACGGCCAATGTTTACTCCAAGGGACTCTCCGAAGAAATCCTCGGCAAAGCTGTTTCCGGCAAGCGCCAACAGTTGCTGATATCCAGCAAGGCTACGTTCCCCATGGGCGATGGCCCGAATGACCTGGGCTCGTCGCGCCATCACCTGATCCGATCCTGCGAAGAGAGCCTTCGCCGCCTGGGCACGGATTATATCGACATCTACCATATGCATGGTTTCGACGCGACTACGCCCGTCGAGGAGACTCTTTCCACACTGGACAACCTTGTAACCTCCGGAAAGGTGCGTTACATCGCGTGTTCGAATTTCTCCGGCTGGCACCTCATGAAGTCGCTCACCGCCTCAGATCGATATGGATGGACTCGCTACGTCGGCCACCAGGTCTACTATTCCTTGATCGGGCGCGAGTACGAATGGGAGCTGATGCCGCTGGGTCTCGATCAAAAAGTCGGCGCGTTGATCTGGAGCCCGCTGGGCTGGGGACGGCTCACGGGCAAGATTCGTCGCGGCCAGCCGCCGCCCGAAGTGAGCCGGCTTCCCAAGACCGCCGGCATGGGCCCGCAGGTTTCAGACGAGCACCTGTTCAAAGTGGTCGAGGCCATCGACGAAGTCGCCAAGGAAACCGGCAAGACCGTTCCACAAATCGCCTTGAACTGGCTCCTGCAGCGGCCGACGGTTTCTACTGTGATCTTTGGCGCCAGAAACGAAGAGCAGCTCAAACAGAACCTCGACGCCGTGGGCTGGAATCTCACCGTAGCGCAAATCGCCAAGCTCGACGCGGCCAGCAAAGTTGCTCGCGTGTACCCGTACTGGCACCAGGCGCAGTTCGCGCAGCGCAATCCGTTGCCGGTTCCCGAGGCGTGAGAACTCACCCCAACCGCAAGGCATCTGTTATGATGAGGGCACCTCGTCTTTTACCTGAAGACCCGTCGGCTTCGGTCTGACGCAATCCGCTTTCGGCCTCCATGTTGGACACAGGTTTCCTCGCCTCGTAAGCACAACCTCCTTCGTCGATTTCGCACCTTCGGGTCCGGGTTCTCGATCACTAACTTGGAGGTAAATCGTGAAAAACCTCGCGTCGGCTGCGAATCTTGCAATCGCACCCTCACGGCGGGCTCGCGTGTCCATCGCGCACGAGGATCCTTCCTGCCTTGTTCGGCTGACAGCGATTCTTCAGGCCGCCGATTACGAGGTGGAGCAAGCCCGCTCGATGGAAACGCTGCAGGAGCTAGTCCAGCGTTATCCTTTCGACCTCGTCTTGCTGGGAATAAAGAAGCGCAGCGCCACAGCGGCGATCGAAGCGTGCCGCCGGGTGAGAAAACTGTCGCCAGGGAGCGGAATCGTGCTGATCTCGATCGGAGACCTGGACCATGGGGGCGGAGATCGCAGAGCGGACGGGTTGGAGGCGGGAGCGGACGACTACATCACGGCCGCCGTCGAATCGCGTGAATTTCTGGCGCGCATCCGAGCCGTGCTGCGGCGCGTTCACTTGGCCGGATCGCCCAGGCAGATCGTAAGGTCGGGCGATCTGGAGATGGATATCGAGCGGCGGCACGTCCGTCAGAACGGCAGTCCCATTCACCTCACGCGCACGGAGTTCGATCTCCTTGCCATGATGATGCAAAAACCGGGAACACCTTTCACCCACGTCCAACTGTTGCGATCGGTGTGGGGCCCCGACTACGGCAGCGAACTGGAATATCTGCGCGCGTACATTCGTTTACTCCGCAAGAAGATTGATGTCGATCGTGTGAAGCCGAGTTACATTCGTACCGTACCGGGCGTAGGGTACTGTTTTCAGGGTCCATTAGATTTGTAAAGCCTGTCGATTTTTATGCGTTTTTCATGTGAGCTGTGGCATGATTGTCAATCAACTGGGATCCACCACATGTTCTGATGGTTCCCAATCGCCGCTGCCGAGTCGGGATGTCTCCTAGGTGACGAGACATGCAGCCGCAGCGTTCTGCAATCCTTAACGTGGCTCCTGGTCTTCAGGAACACACTGGAACTCGCACGAAGTAAGGCGAGAGCACCACGTCCAAGTTCGGACGCTAATCCTTAAAATCCGAAAGTCTCGAAATCCGCTCGCTCAAGCCAAGCGGAGGCCGGACGTTCTAGTCACTAGGGGGGAGTGTTTCGAAAATGTCATCCAACTACACCGCGCTAATGCGTGGCTTCTCAATCAAGAGTCTTTCATGCGCCATCGCGATGATGGCGATTCAGCTTCTTTTAAGCAGCGCGTCGGGCCAATCGACGTCTGGTTCATTCACCGGAATCGTGCGCGATCCGGCCGGGGCCGCGATTCCTACTTGTGTCGTGAGCCTAGTGAACAAGGGTACTTCCGTCAAGCGCGACGTCGTAACAGGCGCCGACGGGGCGTATCTGTTCGTGAATATCGACCCGGGGGTCTATGATCTTGTGTTCCAAGCGCCCGGGTTTCAGCGATCCTCGGTGACCGGCTTTGAGCTCCTGGCCCGGCAAGCAGCTCGCGTGGACACCAACCTGACGATCGCGACGCAGACCGAATCCGTTACCGTGACGGCTGCCGTGTCCACCGTCCAGACGGAAGTATCGAACGTGGCCGAGACCAAAGTCGGCCGCGAGCTGATCGATCTTCCGGTGGCGATAGCCTCGCGCGCCAGCGGTTCCACCAGCCCGATCACGACCCTGACGACGCAGCCCGGCGTTCAAACCGACGCGAGTGGGAACATCTCGGTCGCGGGTAACAAACCCGCCATGCTTTCCATGACTCTCGACGGAATCAGCACGTCGAGCGCCAAGACCGGCGCGCCCATCGCGGAACTATTCCCGTCGTTTGAGGGCATCGCCGAAATTCGCGTGAGCGAGATCAACAACACGGCGGAGTTTAGCGGCGTCAGCGATATCACCACGATCTCGAAGAGCGGCACCAATGCCTATCACGGAAGTGTGTTTGAGAACTGGCAGAACCAGTTCATGAACGCGCGCGACCCGTTTGCGAAAACCCTCCCGAAGCTGGTGATGAACGACTACGGAGCTTCCATGGGCGGGCCGATTTCCGTTCCCAAGCTCTATCACGGAAGAGACAAAACGTTCTTCTTTGCGGACTTTGAGGGGCTACAGCTCCCGAGGTCGACCGCGACCACCGTGAGCATACCGACGGCGGCGATGAAGTCCGGCGATCTGTCGGTGTACTTGCCGAAGACCATCGTGAAGGATCCGCTAGGCGGCACCTTCCCTGGGAATCAAATACCGCTAACTCGTATATCCGATCTTTCCCAGCGAGCCATGAATTACTACTGGCCGATGTCCCCGAACACGGGCGCGCCCGGTGCGATCGCCAACAACTACGTGCAAAACTTTCCGACCACGATTGTGAACAATCAAGGCGACCTTAAGGTGGACCACAATATTACGGCCAAGCAGACGGCCTTCGCGCGCTTTACCTACAAGCGCAGGCAGAACCTGACGGCTCCGACCGGCGCTACCGTGCTTGGCGGCGGGAACCAGCTCGAAAACGACTACAGCGTTTCCGGCGCCCACAATTACATCCTCACTCCGAATATGGTGAATGAGGTTCGCGTGGGCCTGAGTGGGCAGAACACGGCCACGGGCTACGGATATACGTCGGGACAGGTTCTTTCCGCGTTGGGACTGACTCTTCCCTTCCCACCGCCACCGGGCGCGGCCGCTACGAATTTCACGATCACCGGATTCACTGCCACCAGCGGCGGGACAACCTCGCGCTCGCGTGCCAGCACAGCTCAGCTCCTGGATAGCCTGACCTGGACCAAGGGTCGCCACACCATCAAGTTCGGCGGCGACTTCCGCCACCAGAAAGGGCTGTATACCAACGTTTTCGCTAGCGGCCGGATGGGGACGTACACCTTCAATAATTCGTCCGTGACCAGCGGGCCCATTGGTTCTCCGTTCGCGGCCTTCCTGCTGGGGATTCCGGACCAAACCGGGCTGACAACGGTGACGGCGCCGGATACCGACGGCTACGGAAACAGCTATGCAACCTACATTCAGGACGACTGGAAGGTCACCTCGCGGCTCACGTTGAATTACGGTTTGCGATGGGAATATCACCCCAACTACGCCGACCATTACAACAACATCTCCAACTTTCTGCCTGACTACGTCAGCACCATCAACGGGCAAACGGTGCGCGGCGCGATCGTCATTCCCGACGGCGCGGAATCACTGGTTAATGATTCGTTCCGAGCGTCGATTGCGCCGACGCCCATCATCACGGCCAGTCAGATCGGCGTAAACCCGAGTCTTCGCTATGCCGACACGCGCGACTTTTCTCCCCGCATCGGCTTTGCGTACCGGGCGACCAAGGATGGCAAAACGGTCATCCGCGGCGGCTATGGAAAATTCATCGAGGCTGAAGCGGGCAGCGGAGTAAGTGCATCGTGGGCAACCGAAGCAAGCTACGTGGCGAAATACGCCAACTCTTTCGTCGGTGGAAAACCGGTATTGACCTTTCCGAATGCATTCCCGGCTGTCCTCGCGGTACCCGGAGCCGAATCGTTCCAGCTCGCCTCCGCCTTGCATTACCACGATCCTTACGTCCAGCAATGGAATTTCACGGTGGAACGCGACATCGGTTTCAGCACAGGTTTGCGGGTGACCTACGACGGCAGTCATGGGAGCGAACTGGGGTATCAATATAACGCCAACCAGATTCCCGCCAACACGCTGGGCTTCGTGGCTTCCAAGGCAGCCACTCCATATCCGGGATTTAGCAACATCGCCTATGAAACCAACGGTGGGCGCAGTAACTACCACGCAGTTACAATCGCTGCGAACCGCCGATTTTCGAAAGGCCTTCAGTTTCAGGCAAGTTACGCCTTCGCCAAAAACCTCTCTGATGCGGGAGGAGCGAATCCTACCGCGTTCTCCACGGAAGCTGGCGGCACCATCACGGACAGGTTTAATCCCGGCCTCGATTACGGCAACGTGGCTTACACTCGCCGTCAACGTTTTCAGTCAAACTTCCTCTACATAACGTCGCTCACGGGGCATAATGCCATCCTTCGGCAAGCCGTTAGCAACTGGGAAGTGGCTGGAGTCCTGACCTTCGAAACCGGCCCGTTCCTGACGGTCACGACCAGCGGCGCCGATCCCGCCGGCACGGGTTCCTCGAGTACCGCCGGTGGAACGGTCCGAGCCGATATTGTTCCCGGGGTATCGCCGATTCCCGTGAACCAGGGCCCGGCTCTCTGGGTCAACCCTGCGGCTTACGCCGTCCCCGCGAACAACATTGGCCGTTACGGAAACTCGCCCGTCGGCTCCGTCCTGGGCCCTGGGACGCAAGCCGTGTCTCTCTCCGTGTTCCGTACGATCCCGATTACGGAACGCGTGAAGATGCGCGTGGGAGCGTCCGCGGCAAACGCGCTCAATCATCCGAATTACGCGGTTCCATCCAGCCTGGTTCTGGGAAATGCCGCTTTCGGCACGATCAACGCTATGCAAAACGCTGAAGCCGGTGGCCCGCGCGCCCTGCAGCTCACGGGAAGAGTCACATTCTGAGGATCTGAGTGTCCATGGAGGATTTCATGAAGAGAGTCGGGATTTCGTTGGCCGTAGTCCTCTGTAGCGGATTGGTCATGGCCCAGGGCCGAAACGGGCGGGGCGGCGGCCAGCGTCCCGCGGCGGAACCGGCGGCAGCGGCCGAAGAAGGATTCCCCGTTACCGACCCGTTGGTAATCAAGAAATGCGGAACCTGCCATACCAAGGACGAAAAGGGCAATCTTTCGCGGATATCCTGGACCCGGACCACTCCGGAAGGTTGGGAAGAAGCGATTAAACGGATGGTGCGTCTCAACGGACTGGTCATCACGTCCGAAGAGGCCAAGCCGATCCTGAAATACCTGGCGACCAATCACGGCCTGGCTCCGGAAGAGGCCAAGCCCGTGATGTACATTCCGGAGCATCGAATTCAGGACGAAGATGTGCCGAACGAAGCGATTCGCAGCACCTGCATGAACTGCCACGCCCTTGGCCGGCCGTTTTCGTGGCATCGCACCAAAGAAGAATGGACCCTGCTGACGACCTTGCACTCCGCTCTCTACCAGCAGGCGGAATCGGCATTCCGAGGCGGTAACAGGAACGGCGGCGGTGGCGGAGCTCCTGCAGTCGGTTCCGCTCCGGCGGCGCCAGCAGTACCTGTTATCGATCAGACCATCGACTTCCTTACCAAGAACTACGGATTGCACACGCCCGAGTGGGCTGCCTGGCGAACCCGGATGCGCGCGCCGAAGATGACTGGAAAGTGGATGGTCTCGGCGCACATTCTAGGCAAGGGTAAATACTACGGCGAAATGACCATCGCTCCGGGAGCGGCGGACGATGAGTTCACGACCACCATGAAGCTTCAGCCGGTGGGCGGCGGGCCGGCGATCACCAGGACCGGAACCAGCGTGGTCTATGCGGGTTACTCCTGGCGCGGCCGGTCGAAAGGTTCCGCGGCCCCTGCCAGCGCGGCGCCGGATGATCTTTCAAGCGAAATGCGCGAGGCGATGTGGATCTCGCCCGATCAATCCTGGGGCCAAGGCCGCTGGTTCTGGGGCGAGTATCAGGAGTTCGGTCTCGACGTGAAAATTCAGCGCGCGACTTCCGAACCTCTCCTGGTCACGACCGACAAATATTCGCTCAAGACCGGATCCAAAGCCCAGCGCGTGCGTCTGATCGGGAACAGTTTCCCGCTGCAGGTGACGGCTGCCGATCTGGATTTCGGCGCCGGCGTGAAGGTCACCTCCATCGTTTCGCATACTGCGACGCAGATTGTCGCGGAAGTCGATGTGGCGGCCGATGCCGCGACTGGCAAACGTGATGTGGCGGTGGGACGCTCCTCGTTGCAGGATGCCATCGCCGTCTACAACAAGATCGATTACATCAAAGTTCTGCCGGAGACGGCGCTCGCCCGCTTGGGCGGCGACGCGAAGAGCGTGCATCCGAAGGGATACCAGCAACTGGAGGCCATCGCGTTTGCGAAGGGCGAAGACGGTAAGATCCACACCGGCGACGATATTGACCTGGGTCCAGTGGACGTGAACTGGTCGGTGGAGGAATTCCTGTCGGTGTTCGGCGATGACGACAGGGAGTTCGTCGGCAGCCTGAGCTCCACCGGACTGTTCAGTCCGAACATTGACGGCCCGAATCCCCAGCGCAAATTCAGCCGCAACAACTACGGCGACGTTTGGGTGGTGGCGACCGCGAAGGATGAGAAGGACAAGGACGGAAAGCCGCTGGTCGGCAAGTCGTACCTGGTAGTAACCGTTCCCACCTATATCAAGTGGGATCAGCCGGAGGTGACCAAGTGACCGCAGAAGAGTTCGCTGAAAGGAACGTTCGATGAAACACTTGCGAGCAATCAATAAGAAGGCGCGACGAGTGGACAATTACGTCGCATCCCTGGCGGAAGACGTCGTCGGTCTGCAGAATAATCAGAATCCGACGCCGCAGCAGCGGCCCCATGTGCCCATGGGATGCGCACTGGCGTTTTCGCCCGGATGGGAGGTCGATTCGGCGGGTGGCACGGCTGGGTTATGTCAGCCGGTCGAGCGCGACATCTACGATTGCTACGTGACTTGCTTCTGGCCGTCGCAAGTGCCCGACCATCTGAACAACTATCCGGACTGGGCCAGCAAGTGTGCCGCTGCCACCAAGGACTGGCGCAATCTCGATCTGGTTTTTCCGTAGTTGATTAAGAGAGCTGACGACGAGAGGCGATTACGAGGGAACTATGAAGCTGCTAGTGTTTTTGCTCATCCTGTCTTGTGTCTTCGCGAGCGGAGGCACCCTATACCTAGGCGCGTATCCGAATATCGTGATGATCGTGGATACCGCCGACGGCAAGGTTCTGGAGCGGATTCCGTTGGTGACGGGCTTGCCCACGGGGCTCCGTCTCTCGAACGACAAGAAGACCATCTTCGTCACGACTAACGACCGCAGTGGCGTGGAGGTCATCGATATCGCCACCCGCAAGGTCACCAATCACTTCGTATTGAATTCCGAGACGCACCGCTATCGTCTCAACGGAGCCGCTCCCGATCCGGACGGCAAAGTTCTGTATGCGACGACCACGGAAATCATCAAGCACGCTGACCGATTCGAGATCGGCAAGCCAAAGTACACGGTGATCGATCTGGCGCAACAGAAGATCGTGAAGACAGTCGACTCCTCGGCGGCGCAAGGCGACACGCCGGATGCCGGGGGCGGCAATGGGGGCGGGGCATTCGAGGTTTCTCCGGACGGCCAGTACCTGTATCAGTTCCGCAATCAGGTAATCGTTATGAAGTCGTCCGACTTCAGCATTGTCGAGCGAATCGACCTCGGGCGGCCCGAAGATCCGAGCGAAGACAGCTTAAGCCTTGGCGGGCTCCAGGAGGCCCTTAGCGAACCCGGCCAGCGCGTCACTCTCTTCAACTTTTCCGACCCGATCGTGCACAACAAAGCGTTCGGACTGGCTCACTTCGACCTGAACACCCGCAAGTTCGAGTTCACGCCGATCGGGCCCGCGCCCGTATCGATGACGAATCTGCGGATCACGCCTGATAAGAAGATGGGCTACACGGTGGTCACCGAAGGGACGCTCGGGAATAAGCGCTGCGAGGTCTGGGGGATCGATATGGGAACCAGCCGCATCGCTAAGACTTCCGAAATCCCGTGCCGGTCGCGTTTCAGCTTCGGAATGTCGCCGGATGGCAAAAAGCTCTACATGTACGGAGCAGGATTTGAAATCGACGTGTATGACGCGGTCACATTCCAGCACGAAGCAACCTGGGATTTAGGCAATGACATGCGCGGCGGAATGATTGGCGTTCCATAGTCCAAATTCGACGGCGGGAGTGATCCTCCTGGAGGTGATGGATGCTCGCAACAGAGACTCGCACGTATAGACTCGGAGAATTTCACAAATTCGAAGGAGGTGGCCGCCAGTTTCTCTATCTGGTTCCGGCCGGTGCCATCTTCGAAGTGGACGAGGGCGTGGCCGCGGTCATAGGTGCACTTTCAGCGGGGGAAGCGCAGTTTGATGATCTGTTGGCCACCCTCTCCGATCGCGGCTATGCGTTCGACGACGCCTCCGAGCTTCTGCGCGAGATGCTGTTCTCACGCGCGATCGTGACCGGCGAACCCGCGCCCGAACCGGTGGAGAGCGCGCCCGCGAAGTTTCCTTTGCAAAGCCTGGTGATGAACCTCACCAACCAGTGCAATCTCGCATGCACGTACTGCTACGAATTCGGCGAAGACAAGGTCGCGACGCCCGAGGGCAAGCCGAAGTTCATGGACATCGAGACCGCCAAGGCCTCGGTGGATTTCCTGCTGAAGGAATCGGAAGGCCGGAAATCCATTCACATTACCTTCTTTGGCGGCGAGACGCTGATGAACTTTCCGCTCCTCAAGGAAGTGGTGGCTTACGCCAGCGATAAAGCCGCCTCCCAGGATCGCTTCATCGATTTCAGCCTCACCACGAACGCGACTCTGCTGACGCCCACGATCATCCAGTTCTTGTCGGATAACAGCATCGGCGTCACGGTCAGCATGGATGGTCCTCCGGAATTGCATGACAAGTTGCGCGTGTTCGCCAACGGGCGCGGCAGTTACGACATCATCGAGCCCAGAGTGAAGGCGCTGATTCAAGGGCATCGCACCCGGCCGATCACCGCGCGCGTGACCCTGACCAACGGCGTCACGGACGTGATCCGCATCTACCGGCACTTGAAAAACGAGCTCGGATTCGCCGAGGTTGGATTCGCGCCCGTGACGACCTCGCCGGACCGGCTTTACGCGATTAACGAAAAGGGCATGGGCGGCGTGCTCGAACAATTCAAGCTCCTGGCGGACGAATATCTGGAACACGCTTTGCGCGGCGAACTGCACGGCTTCTCGAACGTCAGCGAAACGCTCGGCGAGCTCTACCAGGGTGTGAACAAATCGCACCCCTGCGGCGCGGCACTCGGTTTACTCGGCGTCGGGCCCTCCGGCGATATTGCGCCCTGCCATCGCTTTGTCGATTCCGATACGCATTCCCTCGGCAATATCTCCACGGGCGTCGATCGCGAAAAGCAGAAGGACTTTCTGGACCGCGGCCATATAGGTGCGAAGTACGATTGCCACAGTTGCTTCGCCCGGCCGCTGTGCGCCGGCGGATGCCACCACGAAGCATTCGTCCGGTATGGCGATACTGGCCATGCGAACCTGCACTTCTGCGATTGGATTCGCGAGTGGACCGACACCTGCCTCCGCATTTTCGGCACGATCAGCGCCCAGAATCCTGGATTCCTGGAGCAGTTCGCGCACAGAAAAGGGCTGGATTAGGGCGTGTTGCTGCGAGCCGCAACTCTTCTCATTCTTGCGACCTCGCTGGCGCGGGCGGATGAGCCCATCGCGGGAAAGTGGCTGCTTAAGCATCAGGAGGTCGCGGGGAAAGAAACCGCTTCGAACCCGCTTACCCTTGCCATCACTCGGGCCGGCAAGTCGTTCGACTTCGCGTTTATCGTCACCGTGAACGAGAAGCCGGTCGTCTCTCTCAAGTTCACCACGCCGTTGGATGGAACCGAGGCCGAGGTCACGGGCGGAGACGGCAAGAAGATGGGTACCGCCAGGGTATCTCGCGATGGCGGGTCATATAAGGTCCTGATGGAAGGCTCGGGTCGTCCTGCGGTAACTACGCATATGACGGTCTCGCCCGATGGAAATACTTTGACCTCCGAATCCGACGTCACCACTCCCAGCGGCGTCAACGTCCACACCGAACAGATTTTCAGCCTGCAGTAGGCTGCAGCTCGAAGCCGTTCAGCTGATAACGGAAATCCCGGCGATCGCCGAGCTGCTGCCCGCACCACGCCATGCCCTCTTCGAGCGATTTCAGCTCCTGCTCCCACCATGGTCCGTGATGTCCGGTCTTATAGAACTGCGAGCATAGCGCCAGGTGGCGTCCGAATCCCGCCAGCAAGCGAGTCTCGTAGTGCGAACGTAACTCTACCGGATTCTGACCGTCGGCTGCAGCTTGGATGATCGCCGCCGCCAGGATCGCCTCGCGGACCGCGTGCGAAGTTCCATCGCCGCAGATCGGATCGAAAGCCATGGCAGCGGTGCCGCATGCCAGCCACGCGTCCCCACATAAGGAGGATAAGATCCGCGGATGCGCCGGAAAGTTTCCGGCCGCTTCGCCGCGTTTTGCGATTTGCTCCCCGATGATCCGGCTTTGATCGAGAAGCGACTCCGCGGGACCTCCCACGGCAAGGACCAAAGCCGTGCCCGGCCCATCAGGGATCAGGAACAACCATCCGTTCTGGATCGATTCGATCCAGCAGGATGCGGAATCGGACTGGTCCGTTAGTGACACCTGCACAACCGATGCCGTCCGCGTCCCGAATCTTTGTTCGATCGCGCCAGGAGGCAGTGGCCTCGAAGAGAATATCGTCCAGTCAGTGTCGCCTTCCGGATCAAGATCCACTCGCGACCACAGCTTCGCCAAAAGGTTCTGCTCCGAGACGACGCGCGCGAAGTGGTCGACCGTGACCGCCTGGGAATCCGGCCCCCATGCGACCACGCGACGCCGAATGAGATGCGACTGGTCGAAAGATAAATCGCCGAAAACGCCTTGGATCAGGGCTAGAGCTGCATCGCTCAATAGAATCGCGGGCAGTCGAGGACGCTCGTTTCGCTTCACGGCCACTCGAAATCCGGCCTTCTGGAGAAGATAGGCGCAGCAGCACGCCGCAACTCCATCCCCGGATATGAAAATGTTTTTCATATTTTTTGTACTAAACTGTGGTTGCTGTGCCTCGTGTTGCACACATCTTCGCCCTCGCCGGCGTGCTCAGCGTGAGCATGTGCATCTGCCGCCCGGAGTCTATCCCTTCGGCTGACGCGACGTCTCTCCCATCCCACGAAAAGAAGCTGGTCATCTTCCTGACCTCGGACTCGGCCATCGCGCCCGCGGCTTCTTCGGAAATGAAGCAGGAGCTGAGCCACCTCCTGCAGCCAGCCGCGATCCATGTGGAATGGCAGGATCCCGCGGTTGACCGCGACGCCGCCGAAAACGACTACTCCGCGCTGGTCCGCTTGCGAGGCTCGTGCCGCCCTACGGAACCGAGCGCTCGTTTCGAACACGCCGTCAGCGGACCTTTCACCCTGGCCTCGAGCGCTGTGGCCGACGGGGTGGTCCTTCCTTTTGGCGATATCGACTGCGCGGCGCTGAACTCCTTCCTGGGTCCTTCGTTGTGGAAGGAACCGGAAACGGTACAGGAATTCGTCTATGCCCGTGCCGTGGCGCGACTCATGGCGCACGAGCTTTATCATGTCATCGGGCAGACGCACGGTCACGCGCGCAACGGGGTTGCGGAGCCTTCCTTCACCGTAGCTGAACTGCTGTCGGATCATTTCGAATTCACCGAAACCACGCTCAGCGAGCTTCATGCTTCCCCTGACGTCGCCGAATATTCGGAGCGGACCGATTCCGACGACGCTTCCGGTAAGTAAGTCGCGCGCTCCAGTAACGCACTCCAGATGTCTTTGCGAGGCGCAGCCTCACGAACTTGAGCAGCCAGCCCCGTCATGTTCGCCACGGCGAAACTGATGCCTTGCAGGTTCTGCGACTTGGGCACTCCCGGTATGGGCCGCGGATAGGGCGACGCATAGAACACTCCGTCCTCATAGCGAAAAGCATCGCGCGGGCAACTTTCGTCGGAATCGACCCCGATAACGCCGGCTAGGCTGCCGGGCAGCATGGGAGCGGCGCTGATCACGACCATTTCCCCGGCCAGCGCTTCCATGAACCGGTCGCGATGATCCGGATTCGCCGTGCCCAGACTCAAGTTGACGAAATCCATCCCTTCGTCCCGGCACCACCTCAACCCACGCAAGACGGCTTCGATATTCGCCGATAGCCGGCGATCGAAAATCTTCACCGCGAACAAGTCCGCCCGTGGCATCTTCTCGCGAATCGCGGCTGCCACGGCGGTTCCGTGTCCCAGATGATCCATGGGATCGTCACCCCAGCCGGTCGCGGTCGCATGAACCGATCCCGCTACGCGTCCGACGTGCGGATGGCCTTCATGAATGCCGCTGTCGATGATTGCGATCCGCATATAGATTACGATCCCCGAGTGCCTAAAGTGATCACCTGGTCCGCGATGCGTGCCAGGGAAGGGCGATGCGTAATGATAATGGCCGTGCGTCCCGAGAGCGCTGTCGATAACGTCTCGGCGATGGTGCGCTCATTCTCTTCGTCCAATGCCGAAGTTGGTTCGTCGAGCACCAATACCTTGGGGTTCGCCAGTAAAGCTCGAGCCAGCGCCACGCGTTGGCGCTCCCCCGCCGAAAGGGTCTGACCGCGCTCGGCCAGCGCCGTGTCATACCCGTTCGGAAGCGCCATGATTCTTTCGTGAATGGCCGCAGCGCGCGCGGAAGCGATGATCTCTTGTTCCGTGGCGTCGGGCCGGGCGTATGCGATGTTCTCGCGCACGCTCGACTGGAACAGATACGGCGCCTGATCGAGCAGCATCACCTGGCGGCGCAGATCTACCAGCCGCAGCTCGCGCAAGTCCGTGCCGTCGAGATGAATCGCGCCCTGCTCGGGGTCGTAAAAGCGGACGAGAAGATCGGCCAGCGTCGACTTGCCCGCGCCGCTGGGTCCGACGATCGCGCAAATGCTTCCCGCCGGCACACGGAAGGATAGCCGCTCGAACACAGCATCGGCCGAGTTGTAACGGAACGTAATGTTGACGCATTCCACATCGCCGCCGCCCTTGGAACACTCCGTGGTCAGCGAACGTTCGGCAACTTCGGGCGGTGTGTCGAACAATTCCCAAACCCGTGCCAGAGACGCGCCTCCCGAAACCAGATTGGTGTACAGGCTCATCAGGTTCTGTACGGGAGAAAGCAGCCGGGCGTGGTAGGCCATCAGCGCCACCAGCGAGCCGGTAGTCAGGACGCCGTCGATCACCAGCTTGCCGCCGTAAAGGAAGAGGGCTGCGGTGCACAGCGTCAGCATGGTTCCCGGAACAGCTCCCGACAGGAAAGACGTCAGCTGCATTTTCAGCAGCGCCTCCAGAAAGGTATCGTTGCGCTCGCGGAAGCGGGCTACCTCGCGCTTCTCCGCGCCGGCGGTCACCACTGCGCGAATCCCCAGCAAGGTTTCCAGGAGGAAACTGCCGATATCCGCGCTGCTCTGGCGGACCGCTTTTACGCGTCCCGCAAGCTTGTTTTGATAATGCCGCAGCGCCCATAGGCTGAACGGCACAACCGCGATGCTCAGCAAAAACAGGCGCAGGTTCAAGGACGCCATGATGACCGCGCTCCCGATGAGAAAGACCACGTTCGATAGCACGCTCAACAGGCTGTCCGCCGCCACTCTCTGCACTTCCGAGATGTCGCTGTTGATCCGCGAAACGACGTCGCCCAGCTTGCTCCGCGCCCAGAATCGCGGCGATAGCGATTGCAGATGCCGGTATAACGCCACGCGCATGTCGAATAGAACCGCGGCCGAGACCCGCACGTATTGATAGCTGGACAAAATGTTCAGCGCGAAGCTCAAGGCGGTAGCGCCGACCATCAGCAGGCTGATCATCAAGAGCGCATGAAAATTCCGCTGAAGGAGAGCTTCGTCGATCAGGAGCTTGGAGATGTACGGCTGAGCGAGCCCGAACGCCGACGCGGCGACTCCGGTAAGCAGGATGAAAACCATCCGCCAGCGGTACGGAATCAGGAAGCGCGCGACGCGCCGGTATCCCGCGAACAGAACTGCCGTTTCGCTTCGGGTTTCGTCGGCTGGTTGTCCCCTCCAGAAGGCCAAGTGAAAGCTCCTTTAGGCGACCGGGCGTACAGATACACTCGGCCGGAATCAGTCTTATCTACTTGGGAAGTGTCCAGAACGAAGGACGAGATACGCGTATCGACTTAGGATCTGCGTTCCTCTATTATAAGTGATTTACTGGCCTACAATGCGCTAGACTTAAAACTGATCGGGCTTCCACGTTCTGTCCAGCCCGTTCGACCCCGCCGGTCCCACCTACTCCGTTGTTTCGTCTGGTTTTTGATCCAGGGAGGAAACAATGACCTCGGCTGTTCGAAGCTTCGCTTGCGCTCTCATCTTCTGTATTGTTTTTTCCGGTGTCGCCCGCGCCCAGTCCGAAGAAGGCATCCCGGTCAACGATCCGCTGGTGATCGCGAAGTGCGCCAGCTGCCACGCGCGCGACGATCGTGGCAACATGCAGCGCATCTCGTTTGCGCGGACCACGCCCGAAGCCTGGCAGGATGCGTTGAAGCGGATGATCCTCGGCTACGGCGTCTCCGTCAACGCTCCCGAGGCCCGGTCGATCGTCAAATATCTCAGCACCAACCATGGGCTCGCACCTGAGGAAGCCAAGCCGGTAATGTATGACACCGAGCGCCGCGTCCAGGAGGAAACTACCCTTCCGCGCGGCGGACTCGGGACCGCTTGCACCAAGTGCCACACGTTCGCTCGCGCGCTTTCCTGGAGGCGTTCGACCGACGATTGGAAACAGTTCGCAGCCTCGCATGCCGCGCAGTACAAAGTTCCGAATGAGGCCACGGCGACGTTTCTGGCGAAGGCCGCTCCGCTGCACACTCCCGAATGGGACGCCTGGAGCGCCCGCAAGTCCGCCGTAAACCTAGCAGGCCGCTGGATGGTGACCGCTTCGATCTTGGGCCATGGGAAATACTTCGGCGAGATGCAGGTGGTTCCCACCGGCGACGACGAGTTCAACACGCGTGTGACCCTGATCTCCGTGCGTGACGGCTCGAAGCTTGTCCGCTCCGGGCACATCGCGGTCTACGGGGGCTACGCCTGGCGCGGACGTTCCAAGGGCGAGAATCTCGCGAATGGCACAAGCCCGGCGAGTGGCGCTGCCGACGATCTCGCCAGCGAGACCCGCGAGGTTTTGTGGATCGCGCCGGATCAGTCGTCCGCTGAGGGCCGCTGGTTCTGGGGACAGTATCAGGAGTTCGGCTTCGATGTGAAGCTCACGCGAGCCTCTTCGAATCCCACGCTCGTCGCCGTCGATCGCGCATCTCTGAAGGCCGACTCCCAAGCCAATCGCATTCGCGTGGTCGGATACAACCTTCCCACGCAGATCGGGCCAGCAGACCTGAACTTCGGGCCCGGCCTGACGGTGCGCACGATCGTATCTCATACCGCGAGTGAAGTGATCGCGGACGTCGACGTCGCTTCCGACGCCTCGCTCGGCAAACACGACCTTGCCCTCAAAGGTTCCGCGATCCCCGGCGCCCTCGCGATTTACGATCGTGTTGACTACGTCAAGGTAACGCCCGAATCGGCTCTGGCCACGTTCGGCGATGCGACGCAACCCCGCGGCTATCAGCAGTTCGAAGCCATTGGATACCAGCGCGGCGCCGACGGGAAGCTGCACACCGCCGACGATGTCGATCTTGGTCCCGTGGAGGTGAACTGGTCGCTCGAAGTATTTTACGTCGCGGAAGGCGTCAGCACGGATTTCGTCGGTAAAGTCAGCCCCACGGGTCTTCTCACGCCCGCTTCTCAAAGCCCCGGCAACAACTTCGACGTCTGGGTGGTCGCGACGGCCAAGAATGACAAGGATCGGAACGGCAGGCCGCTGGTCGGCAAGTGCTACCTGGTGGTTACTGTCCCTTCGTACACATTCGCTGGACGCGAGTACGTTCGGGATCTCAATAAATGGGTCGATAACGGACCGGTCGCGGCAGCACAAGGAGCAACCAAATGAAGAATATTCTCTTAGCGTTGGTGATCACCGCAGGTATAGCCGGCGCACACCACGGATACGCAGCCTTCGACACGAAGTCAGAAGTAACGTTCACTGGAACGGTATCCGATTTCCATTGGACCAATCCCCACTGCATCGTCGACTTCGACGTCAAAGACGACAAGGGTGAAGTTCGCACCTGGCACGGCGAGATGACTAGTCCGGCCCACCTGGCTCCTCGTGGATGGACCGCGGCAACGTTGGAATCTGGCGACAAAGTCACCATCACCGGTTATGTCGGGAAGAACAACGTGCCTTCGATCTGGGTCACCAAGATCACCTTGCCCGATGGCAAGGAACTCAAGGTCGAGGCCGGAAACTAGTCCGCCGGATTACTTCGTGTCGACGCCGGGCCGTGGCACTTCGTACGGAGCCCCTTCGCCGGGACCGGAAGATCCCAGGAAAAGATGCTGCCCATTCGGCAGCGTGAGGTCGCGGCCGTTGGCTCGGTGCGATCCGTCCTTCGATTGATACCCGTCGATGACAATCTTGTCCCCCTGCTTGAGCGTGGTTTTCGTGATGCCTCGCCTCAGCAGAATGTTCGGGCTGCCCGCCTCGATCGCCCAGTTGACCACTGTTCCATCGGGCTGCTTCACGTCGACGTGGATCCAGCTGTGGGGGTTGATCAACTCAACCTTCGTGACCGTGGCGTCCGCGAACTTAACCGGCTTCTTCTCGTCAAACTCCGCCGCGAACGCATGGTGCGCCCGCGCGGGCGACGGCGACAAAAGCATCGTAATGCCGGCTACGACCACGGCTCCGACAGTGAATCTGGCTCGCATCTGAACTAACCTCCCGACCCTCACTATTCTACAACCTGCGGCAATTTTATTTTGCCGCCGGCGGGTTCCCCGATATATAACGCTCGTGGACCGCCTCCCCCGGCGGGATCTTGCGCGTAATGTCCACGTTCATGGTCGTGCCTTCCCAGTGCTTGACCAGTTGATCCTTGCGAAGATGCCCATACATGGTCTCTTCCACCATCTCCACACACCGGAAATCGGTGAGTTGGGCGTTCGGCTCCAGCCTCCTGTAGAGCGGCATGCTGATCTTCCAAGGCCGCGTGAACACCTGCGGATCCTCGATGGTGGCTTCGTAGCGAATGACGTCCTTGCCCATTGGAGTATACCGCTCCACCACGTGCAGCGCGTCGCTATGGAAATTGCCCGACCGGTCGAACCACGTCGCATCCGTGAAGTCCGTGACGTTGACCACCAGCGTATCGCCCTCCCAGTGGCCCACCGAGTACCCCATCCACAGCACGTTCGGATAATCTTCCATCTTGTTCAGGTGAATCGTGCGCTGCGCGTTCGCATACTCGAACACCATGTTGATCTTGGTCGCGCTCTGGATAATCTGAAACGGGTGCGGCATGTACATCGCGCGCGGCACTCCCGGCTGGAAGCACTTGATCTCGGGATCGCGATCCATCCAGTGCTCCTGGTTTTCTTTCTTCCTCGCCGCAGCCCACGGCTGGTACGGGATCTCCTCGCCTTCCACCACGCCGAGTCCTCCCGGGACCCAGCCGAGCGAGCCCAGCCCGAGCACCGGCGCAGCGAGAACTTGCGAGCCAGGGACCAGTCCGGGCTGCCCCACCATCGGGCGCGCCGCATGCGTCTGCAGGTCCCAATTGGCTGTATTGTTGGCTTCCCAAATCCCGTTAAAGTCGGGCTTACCGGCGATCCGGCCAGGGAGTCCATCCGCGGCCGACGCCACGACGGCCGTGAACACAGTGATGGTCAAGCATTTGCCCCAAGCTTGCATGTAAAAGCCTCCAGCGCCTCAATGTATCATAGGCACAGATCTAGAGGCAGATTGATCCTCCCTTTCAGCGGTGCTATCCTTTGCCAAGTGAAGAAATTTTGGATTGGCGGCGTTCTTGTCATCGTGTCTGTGGCCGCGATCTCACTCACCGGCCAGACTCCGGCGACCGCATCTAAATCGAGTGCCGCCAAGTCCAAGGCCAAGGCCGTCGCGAAGGCGCCTGCCTCGCTTCGAACACCGTGGGGCGATCCCGACCTGCAGGGCACCTGGTTCGTGATGTACGACGTTCCCCTCGAACGCTCCGCCGCGAATGCCGGCAAGGAATTCCTGACCGACGCCGAAGTCGCCGCGGCCGATGCAAAGAAAGGTTTGGATCCCGGGCGCAATGCCCGTTCATCCGGGGCCAACGACGTAACCGGCGCATACAACGCCGTCTTCAACTCGATCTTGAAAACCGGTAAGCGCACCTCCATGGTCATCGATCCGCCCGACGGGAGAATTCCTCCACTTGTCGGGGCGGCGCAAGGGCAGGGAGGCCGCGGAGCCGGTCGAGGCCCGGGTGGTCCCGGTGGTCTTCCAGGTGCCGGCGGCCGTGGCCCAGGCGGAGGCGGGAACGATAATCCCGAATTCATCGCGCAATCGCCGCGTTGTCTCGGCGTGCCGATGCCGTTCCTCCCGCTAAACACCGCGTTCGCCCAGGGAACCGTGATGCAGATCGTGCAGTCACCCAAATCCCTGGCGATTTACATGGAAGACGATCACGCCGGCGGCGGCAACCGTACCATCTTCATGGATGGGCGTCCGCACGCTCCCGCCAGCCTCAAGTTTTATCTCGGCGATTCGCGCGGCCATTGGGAAGGCAACACGCTGGTCATCGAGACCACGAATTTCTCGCAGCCCTTCCGCGGATCCAACATCGATACCTATAAGATGACGGAGCATATCCGCCGCGTGGACGCGAACAACCTCCGCCGCGAGATTACCTTCGAGGATCCGAAGACGTGGACCAAACCATGGACCGTCCTCATTGAGATGGGGAAGAGCGACGATTCCCGCCACATGATCTTCGACTCGGCCTGCCACGAGGGCAACTACGGCATGACCGGCATCCTCGCCGGCGCTCGCGCGGAAGAAAAAGCCGCCAAGAAGTAAAAAGGGGGACGGACTACTCTGTCCCCTCCAGTAAGCTCCTGACTTCCGCCAGCGCGGCAGTGGACAGAGCGGTCCGTCCCCTTTTTACCTTTACATGGAAGACGATCACGCCGGCGTCCGCACGCTCCCGCCAGCCTCAAGTTCTATCTGGGCGACTCGCGCGGCCACTGGGAAGGCAACACGCTGGTCATCGAAACCACCAATTTCTCGCAGGGCTTCCGCGGATCGAACATCGATACGTACAAGATGACGGAACGCATCCGCCGCGTGGACGCCAACAACCTGCGCCGCGAGATCACCTTCGAGGATCCGAAAACGTGGACCAAGCCGTGGACCGTCCTCATTGAGATGGGCAAGGCCGACGACTCCCGCCACATGATCTTCGACTCGGCCTGCCACGAAGGCAACTACGGCATGACCGGCATCCTTGCCGGCGCTCGCGCGGAAGAAAAAGCCGCGAAGAAGTAGTTTTTCCTCTTACCTACCCGCAACAACTTCCGAGCCGCGACAGTTATGGAGCGGTCATCGCAAATGTTTTCAACTGCCTCTACAGTCCGAACTGCCGCAAGTGGTGGTCTGCGTGACGGAAGCCCCACACGTTCCACTCGCTCTGCGTCAGGGGGCCGAACAAAGGATGCGGGTGGCCTTCGAGGGGTCTGAAAGCATCAATCCGGCGGAGCAAGTCCGCCAGATCCCGATCCCACTCCGCCGGCCTGGTGCCGTCCTGTTCCTGATCGGCTTCAGGAACCGTCTTCGCGCCCTTCGGCCAAGTGAGCGGAGTGTGCAGCGCCACCAGCCTCACAACGGACCGGCTGATGAAATTGTCGAGCGCCTTCGCTCGCCGTTCGCCTGATGATATTCGGTACGCATCGGTCAGGTGGCAGACCATCTGGTGCGGAGTCATCCGGCCCCATTGTCGCGGCGTACCTGGCGTCAATCGCTCGATGCGTTGGCGGACCGCGGCTTTAGCGGCTGAATCCGCTAGGGTGCTCATGGGGCCATTATAAAAGTGATCGTCTAGCTCGGAACATGGCCGAGGGTTGACATCGCCTATCGGCGCACTCCCAACGCCTCCCTTTAAACAGAGCATCACTGTCTGATTCAATCCAGTAGCGTCGGGAATCCATTGATCGGTGTCGATCTTAAGGGCAAAGTGATAGTCTTCGGAAAGGAGCTAAATGGCGATGACACGTAGAGTTCCCTTGGCGATGGTTCTCTGTGCGATCACGGCGATAGGCCGGGCTCAGGTTGGCGCGCCACCTTCGGCCGACGTGCGGAAAGCCGCAGAATCAGGGAATGCGGCAGCCCAAACTTCTCTTGGGGATGCGTACTATTTCGGACGTGGCGTCCCCAAGGACCCAACGGAAGCTGCGGGCTGGTACCGTAAAGCCGCTGAGCAGGGGGACGCGTACGCCCAAGTCCACCTTGGCGTGGCGTACGACAAGGGCGAAGGAGTGACACAAGATTCTGCGGAAGCCGTCCGCTGGTACCGCAAAGCCGCTGAGCAAGGGGACGCCTACGCAGAGTTTAACCTCGGTCTCGTGAACGTCATCGGTCGAGTCGTGACACAGGATTACGCCGAAGCTGTCCGCTGGTTTCGCAAAGCGGCCGACCAGGGAGACTCAGACGCCCAGTACGAGGTCGGCCTCGCCTACGACAGGGGCGAAGGAGTAACACAGGATTACGCCGAAGCCGTCCGCTGGTACCGCAAAGCCGCAGACCAGGGACACCCTGACGCCCAATTGAACCTCGGAGTCGAGTTCGCCAACGGCAAAGGAGTGACGCAGGATTACGCTGAAGCCGTCCGCTGGTTTCGCAAGGCGGCCGACCAAGGACATGCTGACGCCCAGCACAACCTCGGCTTCATGTACGAGGCGGGCCAAGGGGTGACGCAGGATTACGCCGAAGCCGTCCGCTGGTACCGCAAAGCCGCGGACCAGGGATACTCTGGCGCCCAGTCCAATCTCGGCATCATGTACCAGAATGGCAAAGGGGTGACACAGGACTATGCTGAAGCCGCCCGCTGGTACCGCGAAGCGGCTGAGCAAGGGGACGCGGCTGCCCAATACAATCTCGGGGGCATGTACATAGACGGCCACGGGGTCACGCAGGACTATGTGGAAGCGCACATGTGGCTCAATCTTGCCGGTTCCCGTGCAAGCGGTGGGGATCAGAAGAAATACTCTGAAGTGCGAGATTCTGTTGCCAAGAAGATGACTCCCCAACAGATTGGGGAGGCACAGCGCCGGGCGCGAGAGTGGAAGCCCGCGACGGCAAAGTGAAGCCTGAGAAACCGCTAGCGGTTAGGTCCCGTAACGGCTGTGGATGCGCCCCTTATAGAAAGCCAGGAATTTCACAGTTCGTCCCTTTCTGCGCATGGAGAACCGTTTGTAATTTGAGGCGCCGAAGTGGGGGATCGTTTCAGCGAACCAGACCTCGTGAATCTTATCGAACTTTTCGATCATGTGCCTCTTGTCCTCTATCTCCGTCGCAATCAAATCCTCACTCAGCGTTGATTCATCACGCTCAAGCAGGAGGATTCGCTTATCGGCCTTGGTGTCCGCGAGTTTCTCGACCTTCGTCTTGAGAGCCTTTTCGACGACGGCGCCCACTGTGTCGTCGCGAAGCTGCCTGGCATTAATCCCAATCCGAACATCGCCCTCGAAATCTCGCTCTTCCATTACTCGTATTAGGAGTCGAGACGATGATGTTCCAGTGACCCTCACGATGTGATTAGACAGGAAGCTTGCGTATATTTGCTCGAAGAAAGTCATGAACGGCTGAACTTATCGATTTCCAGTCATAACCTTCGGCCAGGGTCCCGCTCCGTATAAGAACATCAACTCCTCGATTGCGAACGATTAAATTTGGGTCGTTTTGAATCGCACCGAATATCTTGGTGAAGCGCACAGACTCTTGCTTGTGTAAGGCGTACGGCTGGATCAAAGTATGTTCGATCGCGAGCATCGCTCCGTCTGATTGGCGGGTCGCGAGGATCTCAACCGCCCGGTCGTGCTCCTCATCTAGCCACGTCTTGCTGCAATCTTGCCACGCATCATTTTCGTATGCAGAGAGAAATAGTGAGATTAGGGCGTTCTCGGGTCTGTTTCTGGTGGGCATTGATCGTGCAAATCTATGACATCATTGTACAATTGCGAAATCCAACTCTGCGATAAGTCGGTAGACCCTATCGAGTTGGCCAAGCTCCCCTCGATTTCTTGAACACCCTCGCGGCGAGACTATTTCTTCCCAACGACTCTTCCACTTACAACATCCACCCGCACCACTGCGCCCGCCTTCCCCTTACCCTGGAAATCGAGGAGATCGAGCGCTCACTCATCAGAGGGCTGATCCAACACAGCGCGGCATACTAGTCACCGCCGCGCGACGTTTGCGTATGATGGGTGTCCAGCCGGGACATAATCCGGTCCCACTCCGTGCGGGTGAAAACGGAATCGGAAGGCCTTCTGAAAATAGTTTCGAGACGGTGGCGCCGGGATATACTCGACCCATGCGGACCCCACGCCGCCGCGGATGCATCGCGCAGCTATTCGCACTCATCATCCTCTGCCTAGGCATAGTTTATGCCGTCGCCGCCGTCACCTCACCCTGGTCCTTTCACATCGGTGGCGTACCGACGCCCCTTCTCTACTGGTCGGGCACCGGCACGCTCCACACCAAGGGCGCAGATTATCCCTTCTACTTGCTGCTCTACCCGTCGTCTAGTTTTAGCCACCTTCGACTGGATGGCCTGCGTCCTACCGGTGGCGTGCAGGGCTCGGCCTCGCTGTGCACTTCCCGCGGCGTGTCCCAATACCTGAAGCTGTCGGGTACGATTTACAACGGCTGGTCGACCACTGAGGACGCCCTGATCGGTATTCGCCTTCTCGAACAAAAGTATTTCGATGTAGGCCAGCACCGAGGTTACTTCGACCTCTCTGGCCGCTGGCGTGGGCAGCAACTCGTAATGGACGATCGCGACGCCTGGGCAAGTACGTTTCGCTCCGGCGCGAAGATCGAACACGCTTCGGTGACTCTGGACCGGGCAGGCTACTCGGACTTTAATGCCGCCTGCCAAAGCCGCTAGTGGAGCGGGCTTTAGCCTGCAACGGGTGCTTCTGCACCCGCACTCAATCAAACCGACTCGGCCCTTTGCGCTAGTCGTTCTTCTGAAATTTCTTCCAATCCAACGAGAGGTCCTTCTCCCAGACGGACTCCAGGTCGACATCTAATTTACCTAAAGAAGTTGAAACGGCCACAATCTGGTCTTGGGTCGGAGTTTCTGGCAGCTCGATCTCAATGGTACGAATCAGAGCGGACAGCGCATAATATCGCCTGTAATGCCAATTGCACCGCGTCTCGAGTTTCAACGAGGTTGCGAGTAACGAGATTCCGCCCGGTACCAAGGCGAGCCCTGCCGTCACTTGAGACGAATGGTTCGGAAATATGCCATACGCTACCGCCGCACCCGTAGTGATGAGCGTAAGCAACATCGCGCAAATGTTGAGCCAATGGCTCCAACGAGCCAGCTTCAGCTCTTTCGCGCTCCTCTGGTTTAGTTCGCTGAGAAGTCTCTGGACCTTGCCTGCTATCTCCGCCATAGCCACGTCCGTCGGGATGAAGTTCCTTAGGCAAGATATCAGATCGAACCTGAGCCAGGGGCGTTCTCACCGCCGGGCCTTGATCCAAACCTCTTTTCGCGACACACTGGGCTTTCCAATGACGGTCTCCCGGTTCATTCCGTCCCTTTTATTAGCGACGTCAGCATTCGCTCAGCCTGCACTCAAGTTCGAGGTGGCGACCATCAAACCCGCGCCGCCCGACGCCGCTCTCAACCGCGTCGTGCAGGTCGACCCCAGCCGCATTTCCTTCCAGATGACCCTGCGCAACCTGGTTTATTACGCCTACGGGAACGGACTCAGCACTGCGCTCCGGGTTTCCGGCGGCCCCGACTGGATCGCCAAAACCGTCTATGACGTCCAGGGTCTCGCGCCAGGCAGCGCGACCCCGCGTCAGTTCCGGGCGATGCTGCGGACTCTCCTGGCGGAGCGCTTTGCGTTGAAGACCCACACGGAAACGCAGACCATCGACGTCTTCGCTATGACGCCCGCCCGCGCCGATGGCAAGCTCGGTCCGAAAGTCGTCGTCTGGGATGGGACCTGCCCAGGCGGCGCGACTCCCCGGGAGGACGATCCTAAAATGCCCCGCTGCCCATCCCCATTTCGCTCGGACGGGATTTTCCTGGAGGGCGCGACGATGTTCGCGGCTGCGGAGATGTTGTCGGTCCAACGGCAAGCCTTGGGCCGCGTCGTGGAGGATCGGACCGGCCTGACGGGCCGATACAAAATGGAGCTCGAATTCCAGCTCGCCCCACTCGATCCTGCCGGGCCATCGCTCTTCACGGCCGTGCGAGAGCAGTGGGGGCTCAAGCTGGAACCGGCCAAGGGTTCGCTCGAAGTCGTGGTCATCGATAGCGCCCAGCCTCCAACAGAAAACTAGCTGAGTGGGGCGATGGCCAGCGCCTCCTGGAATCCCGGTGCGTCTAGACCCTCTAGATACCCCGCCAGAAACATCTTCCCAAGAACAAGCATTGCTTCCGGAGTCCCCATCTTCAGTTGTCCACCGGCGATCATGGCTCGGAACTCGGGCGGCGTGGGCGCGTCAAGATCCGTCACCGGCGCCGCAGCTCCAACGGATGAGGCCAGCACAAGGCCCGCGTAGTACAGGCGCGTCATTTGCCGCATCAATACCAAACGTGCTCGAAGCGCGCGATCCGCCGGGCGGCCAAGCCAGGCCTGCAGCAGCACGTCCTCCAACTCCGGAGTCGCCGCGTGATTCTGCGTGAGGATCGCCATGTCCGTCAGCGGATCGTTGCGATACGCCGTCTCCCAATCGATCATCCACAACCTCTCGCCATCGAAGAGAATGTTGCCGGGATTCGGGTCGTTGTGGCTGGATACGTGCCCTGCGGCGTCCCACGGATAGGCTTGGCGGATGCGCTCGAACCCCTCGACATGCCGATCGAGCAAACCCGGAGCGCACGAGCGCCGAACGTAGCCCAGCATTCGATCGAGAAAAACGCGGTAATCGCCGAGCACCGGGAACGGAGCCGCTGCCTGCAAATTGGCGGCGAGCTTGCCGATTGCCGTTGCCAGGCCGCCCGGCCCGCCCGGATACTGCTGCAATGGCCGCTGAACGATGTAGTCGATGATGGCCACGCCTGTCGCGTCATCCGCATAACGCATCGGCGGTGCGATTCCAGCCTCAGCTGCGATTCGCATGCACGCATACTGATGCGGGTTGCGTAAAGGACTGCGCCGGGTTTCGATCCGGAGTAAGTAGGGTCGGCTATCCACTTCGACCCGGTATGTCAATGCGCCTGAGGCGCCTCCGGCCACCGGCTGGAGGGATGTGATTAAGGTGGACCCGAATGCGGACGACACCGCCGTTCGTGCCGCATCGCGCAGATGTTCCGGGATCACTTCAAGCCATTGATCGCTCATACAGTGGCCCCGATGTTCAGGTATCGGCGAAACCAATCGCGCGCGAGGACGGCGCTCTGGTCCGACGCGCCTTCTTCCTCGAAGCGCTGGCTGGCACCTTCGATGATCTCGAGCTCGCACACCGTTTGCCGCGAAAACCATTCCACCGCCGAGTGATGGAAGGCGAGAGCGGCGGTATCCTTGCTCCCCGCGATCAGAAGGGTCGGTGCTTGGACTTTCCAGAGCCACGGCCCTGCCAGGTCTGGCCTTCCTCCGCCGGAGACGACCGCCTGGACCAGGCTCGGATGCTCAGCTGCCACGAAGAGAGCGGCGGCTGCGCCGGTATCGGATCCGAAATAGCCCAGTCTTAGATCCTTGATCGTCGGCTGCTCCCCGATCCACTTCGAGATTGCCGCAAGGCGGCGCCCGAGCAGGCGAATATCGAACCGCAACTCCTCGGTTTCCATGTCGGCAAGCTCTTCGTCTTCAGTCAGGAGATCCGTCAGGACCGTGCCGAGGGCTCCGCGATGGAGCGTGTCCGCGATGTGATGATTTCTTGGGTTGTAGCGGCTGCTCCCGCTCGCGTGTGCGAACAGCACAAGTCCCCTGGCATCCTCCGGCACGGCGACTTGTGCCGGAAGCTCAATTCCGTCAACTCGAATACATCCTGCAAGCTGGCTCGGACTGGGCGACTCCGGACGCAGCGTCCGGATATGCCTTGCGAACTTGGGCCAGCTTTCAAAAGCGTGCTCGCGCGCAATGATCAGCTGCGCATCGGATAGCTTGAATGAGTCACGCTGGATCTCGGAGTCGGGGACGTCCAGTAAGCGCGGATGATGCTGCCGGATACGCGCAAAAGCCGCAGGCGCGGCGTTGGCGCAATCCTTCACCAGGTCCTTGGCTTGTTTCTTGTATTGTTCGAGACTCGGACGAGTCGGTAGTTCTCTCTCAGGCACACGAAGCTCCTCTCGCTATAGCCTGGAGTCCGCATGTATCAGGCTGGAAAGAAGTTTCGTTACCGCAAACTCTCTCTTTCAGGCGGGCACTGCCCTTTCCGCGGACTGGAAGCGCCCTGTGCGCTAGATTCCACGATAAGAACCCCGGCTTGCGAAGTCAAGTCCCGGCAATCCGGCAAGTTTTCGAGTACAGTAGAACCATGCGCGCTATACGAAACATTTTCCTGTCAATCTGTTTTATCCTGCCGCTCGCCGCCGCGAACCAGGATGGAGCCGGACAAGACATCAAGGCAGCCGGCGACTCTGCTAAGACCGCCGTAACTAAGACCGGCGCCGCTACCGGTAAAGTCACCGTCAGGGGCCTCAAAGCATCGGGCCGGGGCCTCAAATGGGGCGCCCAGAAGCTCGCTTTAGGGACCGGTACCGGCGTCGAGAAGGGCGGAGCGGCCCTGAAATCGGTCGGTAAGTAAGCGCCCCCGAGTACTGCCCTGATCGCCTTCACCGTGCCGAGCCGGTTCAACGTAAGCTGGTTGTGAGGTCAAAACATGGCGACCATCACTCGGCGCGATTGCGGAAAAGGTCTGCTGGGTCTCGCGGCATTGGCGTCCGGCCCCCTGCAATCGGACGCGCAGGATAACGCCGTTCCGCCGCAAGGCATCGGACAACGCTTCCGTCATCTCTCTTACAGCGATATTGGCGGCCGGCCCGACAGCGTTCAGGTGATGCTCAACCGCCGGCATCTTTATGTCGGCCACATGTTCAGCAACGGAGTCACGATCCTGGATGCGGCCGATCCGCGCAAACTGAAACCTGTCGGCTTCTTCACCGGAGGAGACTTTACCCGGACCCATCACCTCCAGGTTTCCGATGACCTGCTGTTGCTCGCCAATGGCGCGAACATCGTCGCCATGCAGTCTTACGACAACATTCGCGGTTATTTCGAGAATGCGCTGGCCGATAGCATTACCAACCGCAAGAAATTCCGCTCGGGCCTGAGTATTCACGATATTTCCCGTCCCTCCGAGATGCGGGAGATCGCGTTTCTCGAAACGCCCGGTCTCGGCATCAATCGCCTGTGGTGGGCCGGCGGACGCTATGCAGCGATTGCGGCGCATTTCGATGGCTTCACCGATCACTTTCTTTGCATGGTCGACCTCCAGAACATTACCAAGCCTGAAATCGTCGGGCGCTGGTGGATGCCCGGGATGAATCGCGCGGCTGGCGAGCCGTCCACGTTGGCGCCCGGCCGCCGGGTTGCCCTGCATCACATGATCACGGCCGGCAATCGCGGTTACGGAGCCTGGCGCGACGGCGGCTTCACCGTCCACGATCTCAGCGATCCGGCGAATCCGAAGCTGATCTCGCACATCAACTGGTGTCCGCCTTTTCCGGGAGGCACCCATACTCCGCTTCCTTTGCCTGGCCGCAAGCTGGCCGTCGTGGCCGACGAAGCGAATGCCGAGAAATGCGCCAAGGGCATGTTTGCCACCTTCATCGTGGATCTGCGGGCCGAGGAGAACCCGGTGCCGATTGCCACTTTGCCCGCGCCCAAGGAGCGGAACTTCTGCGGATTCGGAACGTTCGGCCCGCACAACCTGCATGAAAACCGCCCCGGCACATTTCGCAGCGAGGAGACTATTTTCGCCACTTACAACGTCGCTGGCGTCCGCGTCTTCGATATCAAGGACGCATTCGCGCCCAAGGAAATCGCCTATTGGCTCCCTCCGGCTCCCAAAAAGCTGATCGATCCGCGCCCCAACGTTGCTCTTGCCGCGAAATCCGCCGATATCCTGGTTACCGCCGATGGACTCGTGTACGTCACTGACTGGAATGCCGGCCTAAACGTGCTCCAGTACGAAGGCTGAGCTACATTTGCGTAGGATGGGTGTTCTGCTTGCGTTCGGCAGCGGCGCGGCGGCGCTCATTTATGAAATCGTCTGGTTCCAACTGCTGGAGTTGGTCATCGGCTCCACCGCCGTTTCGCTCGGCATCCTCCTCGCCACCTTTATGGGAGGAATGTGTCTCGGCAGTCTGATCCTGCGACGCTTTCCCCTGTACGCAATCGAACTCGGTATCGCCACTTGCGGAATCCTGGTGTTGTTCCTGATGCCCTTCGTGGGCGGCCCCTACTCGGCCGCTGCGTGTCTTCTGCCGCCGACGCTTCTGATGGGCGCGACGCTGCCCGTCCTGTCTCGCCACGAAGAAGCTTCAGGAATGGGACTGCTTTATGCTGCGAACATCGCCGGAGGAGTGTTCGGCTGTCTCCTTTCCGGATTCTATTTGTTGCGCGTGTACGATGTGGCCACCGCGACCTACGTTGCCGTTGCGATCAACGTGGCGGTTGCAGCGTTAGCATTCGCACTTGCCTACTGGACGCCGAGCGCCGATCCCAGCCCCGGCCGTTTCAGCCGCGCCCGTGAGGGCGGGGGCTCTTCTTCGACCATCTACATCGCCATCGCGCTCTCAGGACTCTGCGCCTTGGGTGCGGAAGCCATCTGGACGCGCACGCTCAGCTTGCTTTTCGGTGCTTCGGTTTATACCTTTGCGATCATCCTGGCGGTCTTTCTCACTGGTCTTGGAATCGGCAGTGGCATCGGGTCACTGTTGTGCCGAAGTCTCGCGCAGCCACGACTCGCATTGGGCTGGTGCCAGTTGCTCGCCGCCGTCGCGATCGCGTGGACCGCGTACAGCATTTCCGCATCGCTCCCCTACTGGCCGATCGACCCATCGATATCCTCGAACGTCTGGTTCAACTTCGAGCTCGACCTTGCCCGCGCCATCTGGGCCCTTTTACCGCCGACCCTTCTGTGGGGCGCGAGCTTCCCTTTGGCGCTCGCGGCGGCCGCGGCGTCCAAACAAGATACGGCAGGGCAGGATCCTTCCAGGCTATTCGCTCGAATCTACGCAGCCAACACGATCGGAGCCATCATCGGCGCACTTGGCGCGAGCCTCCTCCTGGTCGCATGGGTAGGATCGTCGCGCACGGAGCAGGTGCTCATTGCCATGTCGGTTATCTCCAGCTTGTTGCTTCTGCCTCGGAGATGGTTCGTCATTGCGCCCGTTGCGCTCTTGATTTATACCGTTCCACCTATTTCGAAACTGCTGATTGCTTACGGCCGCTACGCTGCTACCTGGGTCGGCAAGGGTGAAATCGTCTACGCAGGCGAAGGCATCAACTCATCGGTCGCCGTCGCGAAGTTTCCAAACGGGACCTTGACCTTTCACGTCGCCGGCAAGATCCAGGCTTCGAACGTTGCCCGCGACATGCGTCTCCAGCGGATGCTGGGGCATCTCACCACTCTGACAGCGGCCGATCCTCGCTCCGTCCTGGTCATCGGCTGCGGCGCGGGGATCACGGCGGGCGCGGTCTCCATCGACCCGAGAGTGCAGCACGAGACCATCGCGGAAATCGAACCCTTAGTCCCGCAAGCCGCCTCGCAATACTTCAGCGAGCCGAATTTCGATGTCCTCCATAACCCTAAAGTCGAGCTGCGCATCGACGACGGACGCCACTACGTTCTGACCACCAAGGAACATTTCGATGGGATTACGGTCGATCCACTGGACCCGTGGGTGAAGGGCGCGGCCAACCTGTACACCAAGGAATTCCTGGAAGCGATGAAGCAGCACCTCAATCCCGGCGGCGTCGTCACCATGTACATTCAGCTCTTCGAGACCAACCAGGATGCGGTCAAGAGCTCCGTCGCCACCTTCTTCGAAGTGTTTCCGAACGGCACCATCTGGGGCAACCCGTATCAGGGCCAGGGTCACGACATGGTGTTGCTCGGCCAGGTCGAACCGCTGCGAATCGATCTCGACGCGATGGAACAGCGCGTCGGCTATCGCGATGACTCCAGTAAGTTGCCGCAATCTCTCGCCGAGGTCGGCATGAATTCGCCGGTGGATCTGTTCGCGACCTACGCAGGCCGGGCAAGCGATCTCAAATCATGGTTGCAAGGAGCCGCCATCAATCGCGACCGGAACCTGCGGATGCAGTACCTGGCCGGCATCGGGCTGAACACCGATGACAGCGCGGCCATCTACGCCGGCATGCTGGCCTACAGGCGCTTTCCTGAAGACCTCTTCTTCAGCGCCGAAGGCCGTGTCGACTCGCTACGGGAGGCTATTCGCCGTCAACGGTGAGCGGCCACAGGTGTCGGGCCACCCTTCATGACAAGCGAGCGCGTACAGCGCCGACGGATCCCGTTCGCGGATCTCGCCCTTGCTTCCTCGCAAGATGATGGGCAAGTCCTCGATGGTCGGCTGCGCCCTCGCAAAACTTCCCGTGCCGCTGGTCAGCGTATTCAAATTCTGACAAGCCGTGGCGAACCCGAGTTCACACCCGCGCCGCAAGGGCACCGCCGCGCCCGCGGGATCGGCCCGGCGAAGATCCTCGCCCGACCGCGAGAGTGCGATGTGCAGCAGCCCGGCTTCGTTGCACGCCCAGCCCGATCCTCGATCGCAGAAGCTCGTCTCCAAATCGGCCAGGTAGGGACAGGCATACGCGCGGCCATCCTCGCAGGCTTGCCGCCAGAACGGCAGCCATTGGCCGGGATGACTGTCGCCGACGCCTTGCGTCGCGCTCATGCCCGCGAATATGACCGCCCAGATCGACATGTACGCCAGGTTGCGCTGCCGCGCGGTTAGCGAGCGTCCGAGCGTGAACCACTGGCCCGCAACGCGATCGATCCACTTGGCCGACAGATTCAGAAGCGGCACTTGCAACAGCTTGTCGTAGAACGTCGGCATCCCCGCGCTACCCAGCAACTGGTACAACCAGACAGCGCTCAGTCCGTAGAGCGATCCGTAAATAATCCGCCCCAACTCCGTGCGTGGCGATGTAGCAGGATCGTTAAACAGCAAGTGCATTCCCAGGAAAACCGAAATCGGAATGTAAGAATCGTAGAAAAAGTAGATGCCCGTCGCCGCGAAGTAAAGGCGGCCGAACACGTAGGTCGACACCACGGCCGACATGGTCATCGTGGTTACGCCGAAGAGAAACTGTCCCGGCATGCCGAGCAGAAACAGCACCAGGTACATGTTTGGCGGATAGAACTGCGTCGTCGCTATGCTCTGGCCCCAGGTGATATCGCTCTTGCCCGCGGCGAGCAGGAACACGGAGACCACCGCCAGTGGAAAGGACGACGGATTAAAGATGTGCGTGCGCCGTCCGTCCCTGTTCCAACGAATCAACTCTTTCGCGGCCAATCCGAGCGCCACGATCAGGAACTGCAGATAGAACCAGTCCGGCTTGAACCACAGGAATAGATTGATGCTGACGACTACCGGAAATGGGGCGAACCCGAGCGTGTAAACGTCGCGCCGCGACCAGACCAGCAGCATGTCGAACGCGTACGCGAAAACCAGCTGGGCCAGGATGAAGGGTGCAAAGGCGTAAACCGGAGGCCAGTAATAGCCCCAGTACGCCATCAGCGAGCCTTGGACGCAAGCTTGCAAGTAGTGCTGCTTCTTGAGGGCCACATCCACGGAGAGCGTTCGCCCGCCGCGCCTGGTAGATACAAACAGCAGCGCGTCCCACGCAGACAGAGCGGCCGAAACGCCCAGAAACGCCGCAAACGTCTTCGGATTCCCGTGAACTGCAGGCAGGAATGCCAGACCCGCGAGGCCGAGCGCGAACGCCAGCGGCAGCAGCACCGTTTTGTTGTTTGCTTGTCCCACTAGTGCCGCCAGTACGCCGGGAGATTGGTCTTGGTCTCGCGAAGGATTTCGAGAACAGCCCGGCGGTCTTCCCCGTTGCGCTTGCTGGAAAGGGCATCGTAGAGGCGCCGGTAGGTGAGATCGCGAGCGGCAACGGGCATGGCGTCGAAGCTCTCACTATAGATCATGTAGGAAAGCGGATAGCGGAACATTCGGGTTTTGAGATCGAAGTCGCGCAGCGAGCGCCCACGGGAATCGCGCGGACCGCGACGGGCAAAACTCTCGGTGAACGTCGAGATACCGTGGATGGGCTCCGTGAGCGGGGCCTCGTCCGCGAACAACATGTAAGTGGCCAGCTCGTCGATCGCGGCAGAATCCTTGCGATTGGCGCGATAGATGCGGCTGACGCGCGTGATCAGGTTGATCATGTGCGTTTGATGCTCCAGCGTCATTAAGGCCACGATATCGCTGGTAGGGGCGAGGTAGCGCGTGACGTCAGCTTTTCCGGCCACGCGCGTCAGTTCCAGCGGATGCTTCGGATCCAGCGCGACAGCGTTGCCCATGTGATGCTGGGGGCCAGGAGTTCCGTTGACGTACCAGCCTCCCCAGCGTTGCGAGAGAGGAGTGCGGTGATCGATGGTGAGCGGCTGCGATCCGGTGACGGGGAGGAAAGGATCGCCATCGGGCTTGGGGAAGACGGAAGTGACGGTGAGCGTAACGTCGCCCGAATAGCCATGGCAACCTGCGCACTCAACATCGCGGGGCACAAAGCGCGGCTTGGTGGATTGGGCAGTGGACAGCGTGTACATCACTACGCCCTTGATGGGATCGAGCGCGGCGATCTCCAGATACTCACCGCCTGGGACGAAGCCGACCGAAACGTCGTCGTTGAAGTACAGCGCGCGCGGCGTTCGTGGCGAGATCTTCGCAGCTTGAAAGCTGTTCTTGGCGAAGACGAGTACCTGAGAATCCACGGGAACGTCGAGTTGCTGCAGCAGACTCGGCAGATAACCGAGCCCGCCCAGTTGGAATTCGAGCTTGATATCGCCGGAGCTCAGACGCTGGCTCAGGCGCGTGATCGGATCGCCGGCAAAGGCCGTGCAAGACAGGAGAATCAGAATTGCTAGGACGCTTGCTGCCACTCGACGAACTTACTTGCCGCCCTTCAACTGCGAATACACCATGCTGACGAACCGGTCGGCGCTCGTCCCCGCGCCCGCCGGCAGCAGTCCCCCGGGAACCTTGGCGTCATAGGGAGCCGTCACCTTCGCGGCCAGAACTTCCTTCTCGCTCTTACCCTCGTTGATCATCTGCTGCACCTTCGCCTGTACGCCCAGGATCATGTCGCGGTAAGGAATGATATCCGCGCGGTTGATGTTGGTGCCATGGCCGGGAATGAGCTTCGTGTTCGGACCGGCCATCTTCATCGTGAGATCGAGCGCTTCGAGCGCACCCTTCAACGTGCCGCCGTTATTGGTGTCGATGAAGGGATACCCGTAATTCCGATAGAAGTCGCCGATCATGATCACGTCCGCATTTTCGAACCGGATCATGGTGTCGCCGCCGGTGTGCGCTGCGCGAACCGGAATCAGATCGACGATTTCGCCGTTCAGGCGAAGTTTCACCGGGTCGCCCAACCCGTAGGTCACCACCGGAAGCCGCGCCGGATCTCCCGCGGGAGCAGCGTTGCCAGCTCGCGCCGGTGGACGCGACAATTCCTCGCGCAGCTCTTCCCGTGCGAATAACAGCGCGCCCAATTTGACGATGTTGGCATTGCCGGCGGTGTGGTCGGGATGGACGTGTGTGTTGACCAGGAAACGAATCGGCTCGGGGCTGATCTTCCGGATCGCCGCTACCACCTTGTCGGTGATCTGCGCGTACTGGGAATCCACCATGAAGATGCCGTCCGCGCCTGCCAGCACGCCGATCCTGCCGCCGGCTGCATCCTCGTGCCCCGGATCGGCACCCGCCGAGCCGGAGAGCATGTACAAGTTCGGCGCGACCTTCTCCGTCAGGATTTCGATCTTGGCGTAGTCGATTCCTTGCGCCCAGGCGCTCAGGGAAACCGCGACTGTAGCCACTGCCAGAAGGGAACACTGCGTTGCTGGTTTCATGGTCTTGCTCCTATACACCTATTCGTGGCCGAAGTAATCTCCCCAGATTGTCTCACCTGGGCGAGACCAACGCGAGGCGGTGACCGTTATGCTACAAAGGACTGCCAGGGGGTACTCTCAGGAGATAAAGATGCGGGCATCCTTCATCGCTCTTTCTGTTGTGCTCGGTACGTTCGCCCCGAGTCTCGCGATCCCTCAAGGTCTGGTGACCCAGCGCAATCTCTCGCTGCCCATGGCCAAGACGATTGCCGAAGCAGCGCTCGCCGCGTGCAAGCAGAAAGGCTTCAACACCGCGGTAGCCGTGGTCGACCGGGCAGGGCAGGTGATGGTGATCCTGCGCGATGAGGAGGCTACAGCCCAGCAAGTGGAGATGGCCCGGCGCAAGGCTTACACGGCTCGCATGTTCCGCACCACCACGCTCGAGTTTCAGAAACGCACCAGCGATCCGGCCTACGCGCCCCAGCGCGAACTCCCTGACATCCTGGCTCTGGGCGGCGGCGCTCCTATTCAGGTGGGCAATGACGTCATCGGCGGTGTCGGCAGCTCCGGCGCGAATCAGGAAAACGACGATGCCTGCGCGAAAGCCGGTGTCGCGAAAGTGGCGGAGCTTTTAAAATGACTTCGACTGGCGTGTGGTTCGTGATTTGTGTTGCCGTGGCGACGTTATTCTTCCGGCGTTGGATGCTGGATGCGCTGATCGACGGCATCAACGAGATCGCCGACAGCTTTCGGGGCGGTGGTCCTCCGACTCCCATGCATCCCTCGCCGGCGAATGACGGCGCTCTGCTTCGCAGGCGCTCGCGCAAAATCGAGCGTTAGCTCTAAGGAGGGAACATGGCAAGCTTTTGCTCGAAATGTGGAACCGCGGCAGCTGGCCGCTTCTGTCCGTCCTGCGGAGCGCCAACGGGTGGGCAAGCTCCGCCACCGATGCCGGCAGGTGCGCCGTCGCCTTCGGCGGGGAGCAGCTCGGCCACCAAAGTCATTTTGATCGTCGTTGGCGTGGTGGTCTTGCTGGGCGCTATCGGCGTGGGCGGGTTGGTCTATGTCGGTTATCGCGCCAAGCAGAAGCTCGCGGAACTGAAGCGGGAGTATGCCACGGGTGAAGCCTCGGATAGTTTTTCATCGGGCTCGACAACCAGCGCGCGGGTTTTTTCGCCGTCGAAAGGGAACGGCTGCCAGTTCCTGGAGGGGCGGGAAGCGGCCGGGATTCTCGGGGTTGCCGTGGATCGCGTGGAATTCACCGAGGACGGGCCAGATGGCAGTGAATGGTGCCGCTATTGGATTAACGGCGAGGAGCGGAAACGCTTAGAGCGAGCGGAAATCGCAGCCGGAATCGACGCGGTCGGCAAGGGCGACGACAAGAACGCGACCGCGGGCGCCGAGAAACTGATTGGCGGTGCACTGGGTGCTCTGATCGATGCCAACGGCGATAACAAAGACACGGATTTCGCGTTCAGCATCGAGCTCTGGCGCAAAGGCGGAAAGTCGCAGTGGGAGAAGCTCGAATCGGCTAAATCCAATGTAAAGGGTATTACGGGGGTCGACTTCAGCGACTTGACCGGGACCCAGCAGGTGGAAGGCGTCGGCGATCGGGCGATGGTGTTGCCCGCCGGGCACTCCATCATGGTTCTCAAGGGCGACACATTCTTCTTGCTGGGTTTTCAGCAGTTCGTTCCCGGCAGGGAGAAGACCACGGCGCTGGCGCGGGCCGTCGCGGGGCGCTTGTAGCACCTTTCTCGTTGTTATCGTGTCGCGTGCGGAACGGATGCTCTCTTGAACTTCGCTTGCAGTGCCGCCCGGTCGAGCTTCACGCCGTTCAGGTAAACGCTGTCGATCTTGCGGGTGTTGTGGACGTCCTCCAGGGGATTCGCGTTGAGCACCATGAAATCGGCGCGTTTGCCCTTGGCGAGCGTTCCCGTATCCTTGATCCGCAGCACTTCCGTGGGTCGCGACGTCGCGACCACCATCGCCTGCGCAGGGCTCATTCCGAATTGCACGTATCTCGCGATCTCGTGATGTTCCGCGAAACCAAATGAGTATTTGGCGGAAACTCCCGCGTCCGTGCTCAGCACGATGCGAGCGCCGGCCGCCATCATCCGGCCGAAGTTCGACTTCAAGTTTTCCTCGCGCTGGGCATTGACCGGCGCTGAGCAGGGCGTCGACGGCAACCATGTCTTGCCCGCCTTAACGTCCGCGATCACGGAATCCGGCAGCACCTGTTCCACGAACTGATCGTCGTCCTCGCAGATCTCAGCGACATCGCCGAGACCCATTACGGGAGCCCAGTACGGTTTTTTCTCCTTTAGAAGTGCGACCAGCTCGTCGTCGATCTTCTCGTTTGCGACGGTGTGTACCAGCACATCGACTCCGGCTCGGACCACGCCCTTCTGGTCTTGTAGATTCGTCGCGTGCGCGTGGACCAGCATGCCGTGCTTGTGCGCCTCCTCAATGAGCGGAGTGTAGACGTCGGGTGGCATCTTCTTCATGCCTCCGCGGCTGTTGTCCCGATTGTCGACCCAGAACTTGACCTGCTGGATCTTGAGGGCCGCGATCTTCCGGATGGCGGCGCGGGCCTCGTCTCCCGACGAAACTTCGTAGATGGCCTGCAAGGGCGTTGTTCCCGTGATCAGGAGCGAATCGGGACCGCCTCCAGGCGGTGCCAAGCCTGCAGCGAAGAAGAATCGTGTGGCGGGCGGAAAGTGTCCCGCTAGCTGATCCTGTTGGAATTTGATCGCGAAATCGGCCGGCTGATCGCCCATGCTCATGGCAGTGCCGACGCCGTAGAACGCTTCGCGTTCCAGGTGGTCCAGGACATTTTCCGGGGTGTGATTATTGACACTCCAGCTGGTGTACCCCTCATACCCGATGTGGATGTGCACGTTGTTCATGGCGGGCATAACGGTCTTGCCGGTCAGATCGATGTGGGTAGCTCCGGAAGGCGGTTTGACCGATCCCTTCCGGCCAACGGCGGTAACGCGACCGTTCTGGACGACGAACGCTCCGCTCTCGATGGCCGGGCTTTCGTCGCCGAGAATCAGTCGGGCGCCTTCGTAAACTACGGCATTCGGCTGGGCATGGAGGGTTGCTGACGCTACTAATCCCAGGGACGCGACGGTGATGTATTTTGCCAGCGAGTTCAACGGTTTTGAGCCTCCGGACGAGTAGCAGTATACCTCGTATGTGGACCCGCCTCAGGCACCCTTCGCTGATAGTCCAAATCCCGTATAATAGCTTCGGGCAGAACGCTTTACGACGAAAGGGGACGGCATGTTTGACCGACACCTGAGGCACTGCTTGCTCGCGGTAACCGGCCTCACCGGGGTGGCGATGGCCGCCGGCACCAGCGATCTGCGACTGCCGGATGCGGCCAGGAACCAGGACGCCAAGGCGGTTCGGTCGCTCCTGAGTCAGAAGGCCGACGTCAATGCACGGTCCAGCGACGGCTCGACGGCGCTGCTCTGGCTGGCCCACTGGAACGACGCAGAAACAGCGGATCTGCTGCTCAAGGCGGGCGCGGACGCGAACACGGCAAACGATTTCGGTATGACGCCGCTGTCGCAGGCGTGCACCAACGCGAGCTTCGAATTTGTCCGTCTGCTGCTGAAAGCGGGCGCGAATCCAAACACGTCGATCGCCACCGGTGAAACTCCGCTGATGACCTGCGCGAAGACCGGCAACGTCGAAGCGGTCCGCCTGCTGGTTGAATACGGCGCCGCGGTCAACGCGAAGGAGCCGGTGCAGAACCAAACCGCGTTGATGTGGGCCGCCGCCGAACGTCATCCGGACGTGGTGAGTGCGCTGATCGCAGCGCATGCGGATCTCAAGGCGCATACCAAGGATGGGTTCATGCCGATCCACTTCGCCGCGCGGGTCGGGGACCTGGAGAGCGTCAAGCTATTTCTGGCCGCTGGAGTGGACGTGAACATTCTGACGCAGCCTGGTGATGGAGATTCGCCCGCACCCGCTGCTGGAGGCGGCCGGGGTGCCAGGACGGCTGGCGGGGCCGGCGGCTTCACTCCCTTGCTCGTCGCCACCCTGCGGGCTCAAGTGGACGTTGCCCTTTACCTGCTGGATCATGGAGCCGATCCCAACAACCAGGCTGCGGGTTTTACGCCCCTGCATTGGGCGTCGACCACATGGGAAGGCTACGCCTCGAACCCGGTGTATGGCTTCGAAGACCCGATGTCCGGCATTCCGGATCGTCAGGCCAAGCTGCGGCTGGTGAAGGCCCTGCTGGCGCACGGCGCAAAGGTGAACGCTCGAATGACCAAGCGCCAACCGTCGTTTGCCACCGGATACACGGACGCCGTGGGAGCGACTCCCTTGCTGCTGGCCGCCTCGGTCGACGACGTGGAGATGATGCACATTCTGCTGGACGCGGGCGCCGATCCCAAGATCCAGACGGCGACGAATGCGAGCACTATCATGGCGGCGACGGGCCTGAACCATGGCATCGGAGAGTCGCTGGTCACAGAGGAACAGGCGATAGCTGCGGTCAAACTTCTGTTGGATCTCGGAGTCGACCCGAAGGGCGAGACGACCGTCGGCGAGAATGCCTTGTTTGGACCAGCCTATCGCGGATGGAACACACTCCTGGCGCAACTGATCGACCTGGGCGTGAACGTGAATTCCGTCAGCAAGGCGGGCACGACGCCCTACCGCGCGGCCAACGGTCAAGGCGACCGGCTCGGCGGCGTCCTTGTGAACAAGGAAGGCGTGGATCTGCTGTTGAAACACGGCGCGGATCCGACGCTAGGAGTCGTCTGCGAGTCCCAGAATCGATGCCGCGAAGTAAAGTGAAAAGTCACATGACACGCCACGGTATATACGGGATCGCGACGGCCTGTCTGGCGGTATTCGCTGCCGCGGCCTTCGGTTTTCAGGACAACAAACCGGCGACTCCCGCGGGCAACCTGGTGAACAAGTACTGCGTCTCCTGTCACAACCAGAAGCTGAAGACCGCGAACCTCATGTTGGATCGGGCGGACTCGGTGCAGGTGGCAAATTCGGCCCAAGCATGGGAAAAGGTCATCGTAAAGCTGCGAAGCCGAGCGATGCCGCCTCCGGGCATGCCTCGCCCGGATAATGCGACTTATGATGCGGTTGCGGATTGGCTCGAATCCGGAATCGACCGCGCGGCGGCTGCTCACGTGAATCCGGGCCGGACCGCCAGCTTGCATCGTCTGAATCGTGCTGAGTACGCCAATGCCGTGCGCGACCTGATCGGGGTGGAAGTGGATCCCCAGGCGATGCTGCCTCCGGATGAGCAGGCGTTCGGATTCGAGAATAACGCGGAAGCGCTATCGATGCCGCCGGCATTGTTAGACCGCTACGTATCCGCCGCGGCAGCCATCTCGCGCCGGGCCGTGGGCGATCCGAACATGCCACCGGCGTTCGTGCGCTATGGCGCGATGAAAAATAACGCCAACGACCAGACGTATCTTAGCCAGACGGAGCGTCTGGGCGAAGACTTTCCTCTGGGAACCAAAGGCGGAGTCGCCGCCCGCCATTATTTCCCTGTCGACGGCGAGTATGAGTTCAAAATTCGTCTGCAGCGGGCTTGGAGCAGTCCCATCCGCGGCCTGAACGTGGAGAATCATTTCGAAATCCGCGTGGATGGAGTGCGCGTGGCCCAATTCACCCTGGGCGGCGGGAAAGCGCCCACGCCGACGTTTGAGTACGACGGGGATGAAGCGCTGCATGTTCGCGTTCCCGTGAAAGCCGGCCTGCGCCAGGTGATGGCGACTATGCTGAAAGCCGACGACGTGGCGCCGGAGGGTGGCGGCCCGGATCGGCTTTCGCCTTACAGCCGCAATTCCGACAACGCCAACTCACCCATCGCCATCGCATCGTTGCTGATCGGCGGTCCCTATAACGGCAAAGTGCCGGCCGATTCGCCGAGCCGGCGGCTTCTCTTTGTATGCCGGCCCGCGAATTCCGCCGATGAAGTTCCCTGCGCGACGAAGATCGCAACCAACCTGGCTCGCCGGGCTTATCGCCGTGGCGCCACGGATGACGATGTGCAGACTTTGGTCAGCTTCTTCAAACGAACGCGTGCGGCCGGGACCTTCGACGACGGGATTCGATCCGAATTGGAACGAGTCCTGGTGAGCCCGGATTTTCTGTTCCGCATCGAGGCCGACCCCACAAATGTTGCGCCGGGTTCGGCATACCGGATCTCCGATGTCGAACTGGCTTCGCGATTGTCGTTCTTCTTGTGGAGCAGCATTCCGGACGACGCTCTGCTGGACCTGGCCATTCGCGGCAAGTTGCATGAGCCGGTGGTGCTGGAACAGCAAGTCCGTCGCATGATCGCCGATCCCCGCACGCGCGCCGCGCTGATCCAGAATTTCTTCGACGATTGGCTGCAGACTCGTAACGTGTGGCTGCTCAATCCGGATAGCACCAAGTTCCCCTGGTTTGACGATAACCTCCGCACCGCGTTCGTGACCGAGACGGAGTTGTTCCTCGATGCTCAGTTGAAAGACGACCACAGCATCATCGACCTGTTGACGTCGGACGAGACTTTTCTCAACGAACAGTTGTCGCGCCACTACGGAATCTCCGGGATCTACGGGAGCCACTTCCGGCGCGTAAAACTCACCGACGAGAATCGTTTCGGGCTGCTGGGCAAGGCCAGCGTGCTCGGCGTCACGTCTTACACCACGCGTACGTCGCCGACCATTCGCGGAAAGTGGCTGCTGGAGAATATTCTGGCCGCGCCGATGCCGGCGCCGCCCCCCAATGTGCCTCAACTTGAGGCGAGCAACAGGGATGGCAAGCCATTGACCGTCCGGGAAATGCTCGAGATGCATCGCGCCAATCCGACGTGCGCGAGTTGCCACAAGAGCATGGACCCGCTGGGGCTCAGTCTTGAAAACTTCGACGCCATCGGGCAGTGGCGTACCACTGACGCGGGCCGCGCCATCGACGCTTCGGGCGTGCTGCTGGACGGCACGAAAATCAACGGATCGCGCGAGTTGCGGCAGGCCCTGGTGGCGAAGAAAACGCAATTCGCCACGGCCGTCACCGAGAAACTGCTGACATACGCCCTGGGGCGGGGGCTGGAGTACTACGATGCTCCCGCGGTGCGCGCGATTGACCGGGCAGCGGCGGCGGACGGGTACCGCTGGTCGTCACTCATTCTGGCCACCGTGAAGAGCGCGCCATTTCAGATGAGAACCGCCGCGCCAACAGGATCTCAGTAAGGAGAACCGGACATGTTCCTAACGAAGAAGGCCATTTCACGCCGCACCATACTTCGGGGGGCGGGCACGGCTGTGGCATTGCCGTTGCTCGACGCCATGATTCCGGCCTTCGCGCCGGCCGCGACCACTGCTCCTGTGAAGCGCTTCGGTGTCGTCTATCATCCCAACGGCGTGATCTACGACAAATGGCTGCCGTCGGGTTCCGGCACCAATTACGAGCTTTCCCCCACGCTCAAGGCACTCGAGCCCTTCAAGGACAAGTTGATCGTCATCACGGGCCTGTTCAGCGATCAGGCGGAGCCGCTGGGCGACGGCGGCGGCGACCACTCCCGCGCGTGCGGCAGCTACCTTACGGGCGTGCACGTAAAGAAGTCGGATAGCATCCTGGAGAACGCCGTCTCCATGGACCAGATCGCCGCCAAGGCGTTCGAGCGCGAAACCCAGCTTTCCTCGCTACAGATGACGGCCGACGAAAACAGCCTCCTGGGGTCCTGCGATCTGGGCTACAGCTGCGCCTATAGCAGCACGGTTTCCTGGCTGACCCCGACGTTGCCACTGATGGCGGAAAATAACCCGCGGGTGCTGTTCGAGCGGATGTTCGGCTCGAGCGATAGCACGGACGCGCGCGTACGCGCCGCGCGCCTGAAGCAGGATCGCAGTCTTCTGGATTCCGTGAACGATCGCGTGAGCCAGCTTCAGCGCAAGCTGGGGACCGCCGACAATCGCAAGATGAACGACTATCTGGCGGCGTTGCGGGACGTAGAGAGGCGAATTCAGAAGGCCGAGGAGCAGAGTTCGAAAGAATTGCCGGACGTGCATCAGCCTGCGGGGATCCCGGATAATTTCGTGGATCAGGTCCGGTTGTTGTATGACTTGCAACTCCTGGCCTACCAGTCCGACCTGACGCGCGTGATCACGTTCCTGTATGGCCGCGAGCAGACCGGCAGGCCCTATCCGCAGATCGGTGTGCCCGAGCCGCACCATCCGCTCACGCACCACCAGAACGATCCGGTGAAGATGGAAAAGTGCACGCGCATCCAGCGGCACCACATCGAGCTGTTCGCCGAGTATCTCGAAAAGCTGCGTAATACGCCGGACGGCGATGGCTCGCTGCTGGATCACGTGATCCTGCTGTTTGGCTCCGGTATCAGTAACAGCGACCGGCACACGCATGGTCCGCTGCCGACATTCGTCGTGGGCGGAGGCGCTGGGACGCTGAAGGGCGGGCGCCACCTCATCTATCCGGAACACACGCCGCTCACGAATCTTCAGCTGACGTTGCTGAACAAGCTGGGCGTGCCGGCCGAAAAACTCGGCGATAGCACCGGACAATTCAAGGAACTGTCCGAGCTGTAATCAAAAGAAAAGGGCCGCCCGGACCCGATGTCCAAGCGGCCCTTATTGCCTGCTTTTGATTCTTAGAACGTGAAGCGCCCGATGAGCTGGCCGCTGCGCGGCGTACCGAGCTGTCCGCCGTTTCCAAGATTGCCGAAGGTGCCGAAGCCGGAGATATATCTCCCGCTAACGGTGTTAAGGTTACAGGTCCCCGGGGAGCTGCACTGATAGGTCGGAGAGAGGGGACTGACGGCTCCCGCACCACCGTTTACGGCAAGTCCCGTGGGATTCGGCAGCTGAACGCGATTAAACACGTTCTGGAACTCGATTCGAACCTGGAACGTGTACCGTTCTTTGATCCTGAAGTTCCTTGCGAAGTTCATCGATTCTGCCGGTTTCCGCTGTCCGCGGAAGAAAGCGTACTGAGACGTATCCGATGTCCACTGGGCATCCGGAATCGTCTGCCATGCGTCCGGATTGAGCACGACGGTCTTGTTGGGATCGAAGCAGTGGCAGTTGATATCGAGCGGATCGGTGTGATGAGTACCACTGTTATCGTACCAATCCACCGACCAGGGACTCATGTAGCTCCCATCCGCATTCTTCTTCAACTGCGCGCCGCCGGGACCCCGTCCGAGCCAGCGGTTGATGCCGTTGGTCGAACCGGCCGCGGGACGACTCAGGAATGCTCCCGACGTATAGTACAGCGCGCCGGAAACCGCCCAGTCCGAGAGAGCATAAGAAACGACCTTATTGCGGAGCACCGGAAGGGCGCCATTGTATCGCGGCACGCGGTATTCGAAGGAAATGCGCAAGATCTGCGGCGGGTTCAAGGTGTTGAGGTCTTTCCCGATGCTCTGGTTGAACACGTCGGGGGTGCTGATCCATTGCAGGTTCTTCGAGAACGTATAAGCGCCGTTCGCTGAGAATCCATGCGAGAAGCGCTTGGTGAGGTTTAGCTGGAGCGAGTCGTACCATGACTTGCCCTGCGGCGCGAAGGGCTGAAGCGCGCTGCTATATTGCGGAAAGTTCTTGAGTGACTGGAAGACGGTCTGAACGAACGGTCCAGATGTCGGGAACGACGCATACGGCACGGAGATACCGCGGCTCGCGAGTGTCGATTGCTGCGCCGGAGTGAGCGAGTTGAGGCGGGCATTCAAGAGAGTTGCATCGGCCAATCCTTGGGGCGAATTGTCCACCGTGAAACCGTAGCGTTTCAGATCCTGGACCGAGACTGCGTTGAAGTCCTGGAAGCCGTTGACCGATGCCCAGACGTTCCGGTTTCCGACATACGCAGCTTCAAACACAAAGTTGCGGGTGATCTCCCGCTGGAGGCTGATGTTCCACTGATAGGTGCGGTCAGGGCGTCCGCCGTTCGGATCTACAAAGGTAGAGAGATTCGTATTTACAGTTCCTGGCGCGAAACCGGCGCTTGGATCGGAGGTGGCCACCACGGGATTGTACTTATTGACCGGGATGCCATCCTGCAGTCTGAAATCGTCGAAGCCGTTCGGCAGAGTAGGCGTCGAGATGCTGTTGATGACGCCGCCCCCGGTGAACGGTGTCGCACCGTACGCGATGCCGGCTCCGCCGCGAATGACCGTTTTGGAATCGAGCGTATACGCAATTCCCAACCGCGGAGCGATTGCATACGGATAGTTCTGGGCGAACTGACAGTTGCACGACGCTTCGTAAATATAGCCACCGCGACGTCCGTTCGCGGCCGGGTTAGGAATAGTCGTGCTGAAGCCGGCGACACGGCCATAGTCTTCTTTGGCATAGGTGCCGTAGTCCCAGCGAATACCGTAATCGATAGTGAGATTGCGCCGGACTTTCCAGGTGTCCTGAATGTACATACCGTACTGCTGTTTCGTTTTGCGGTACTCGGTCGGGACGGCGATAGTGAGACTGGTCACGCTGCCGAGCAGAAAATTCGCGAAGGGGAAGCCGACCGCACCCGAAAAGCCCGTAAATCCGGTCAGGCCGTTCAGCGACGGCTGCCACGTGACTCCATTGCCGGACGCAGCCGTAGCGGTGCTAGTCCCGAAAGAGTAGGTTCCCTGGCTGTTGGCGACCAGGATGTTCACCTGCTGGTTTTGCCGGGCATCGGCGCCAAGCTTAAAGGTATGGTTTCCGTGAATCCACGTAAGGTTGGCCGAGGTCGACGGGTAACGTTCCAGCTGGCGAGTGGCTCCGGCGTTTCCAGTGGCGTTCAAGCCGCCCAGTACGGGACTCGAGACGACGAGATTAGCGGCGGGAGGCCCTGCAGTCGCCTGGAACCGGGGGAACGAATTCAGCGGAAGCTTCGTGCCGTTGGAGAAAGTCAGTCCGAGCGTGGATGCGTCGAAATCATTCGTCTTGGGGCAGGCGCAGAAGTTAAATTCCTGCCAGCCTACGCCCAAGTGGAACAGCATGGTCGGCCGGATGTTGTAGTCGAGGTTGGCCCGGAAGGTCGGGGACGCCTCGAAAGTTCCGGAGTTCATACTGATTGGCTCCGGAAATCCTTCGGCAAATGCACCGGGCGCCACTGTCTGGGTAGGCGAGTCGGTGTGATTGTCGTTCCATGTAAAGCTAACCCGCGCCCTGGATCCGACGTTCTGATCGAGCTTCAGTGCCGGTGATCGCGTAATGCGGGTTGCGCTGATGCCATTCAGATAGTTGTTCGCCAAGAGTCCCGCGGCGGCGTTCGGACCCTGAGGAAGAGGGACGTACTTGAGAGTCGCCGCGGCAACTTTGTCGATCAAGGTCGAGGGAATTTTGTTGCCCGGAAATGGGGAGCGAACCTGTAAGACCGATCCGGCGGTGCAGTCCTGCGTGAGGGCCGTATTGCACGGTATGTTTTGAGTGGTTCTTGGATCGAAAATCGTGCCAAGAGGGATCACATTTCCCAGAGGATCTTTGTAGTCGTGCCCGTTGATCTTCAGGTTGCCAGTGACGCCCGGGACGTTGAGCAGGCCGCTGAAATCGCCATCGCGGTAAGCCTGCGTCGGTACCGTGGGAATAGGATTGATCGCCGCCAGGAAGAAGTTATAGTCGCGATACTGTTCCCAGTTGAAGAAGAAGAAGGTCTTGTCCTTGCCGTTATAGAGTTTGGGGATCCTGACCGGACCGCCCACGTTAAAACCATAATCGTTACGCCGCACTCGGTTCCTGGTGTGCGGGCCGGGATCGTCGGCATTGAAGATATCGTTGGCAATGTAGTCAAACATCGTGCCGTGATACTGGTTGGTGCCCGACTTGACGATCATGTTGAAAACCGCGCCGGAGACCGAGCCGTATTCCGCGTTGAAGTTGCTGCTCTGAATTGCAACCTCCTGGATGGCGTCGGGGCTCACGTTGTTACGGGTGGTAATGGTGCCCTTCTCTCCCGAGTTCGTAACGGGCTCGCCGTCGATCTTATATTGGTTGTTGGCGTTGGACAGGCCGTTCATGCGGGGCCCGAATCCGACGCCGCCGCTCACCGCGCCGGGAAGCGTCAGTGCCAGTTGGAGCGGATCGCGGGTGAACGTGGTGGCCGGCAGCACAGGGAGGTTCTGAATCTGCTGGGGGTTGAGGTTCTTGACCAGCGCTCCGGTATCGGCCTGCAGGAGCGTGGATTCGGCCGTGACGGTAACGGACTCCGTGGTCGCACCGACTTCCATCGATATGTCAACACGCAGGGTTTGGGCCGCGGCGATAGTCACATTTTCCTGGCGAAACGTTTTGAATCCGGTCTGCGACACCGTGATTACGTACCTGCCGACGGGCATTTGCGGAATGGTGTAGTTTCCCGTCTGCGAAGTCGTCCCGATGATCTTGGTGCCGGTGTCGACGTGGGTCGCGGTGACGGGAACCCCCGCAATTACGGATCCAGAAGGATCCGTGACAATGCCGGTCAGTGTTCCAGCGGCGGTTTGCCCGAAGGCGGATCCAGCCGCTGCAATCCACAACAGAGTCAGTAACAAAAGGAAACGAGATTTCATGCTAAGCCTCCCACAGGCACACGCACACCTAGGTTCGGGTTTCTAACTGTAGAGAACGCATTAAACTAACTCAATGACCCGGTAGCATTGAGAATATGCCGGTCGGCCAGTTTTGTCAATACGACCGCGCGACAGGTTCGACCGTGCGACAGGTTAGCGTGCCCGTCGTGCTGGGTCATTAGGAGATTCCCTGATGGACAGGTAGCCCATCAGGGTTAAAGTTTGGGATCGGATGAGGCGGCCTACGTCGTGCGATAGGCTTCGCGCGCCACTTCCACATACGGCACCGGAGCAACCGTGGCGCCGATTTCCACCTGAACGTGGCTCTCGACGGTGGGTCTTTCGCCGGTACCAGGCTGCTGGCCCCAGACAAACGTCACTTTATTGCCGGGCTGCGCCTGTTCATTGTCGAGTATGGCGAGCGTCAGCATCCTGCCTTCATTGGAGCTATAGCCAACCCACGTGGAGATGCCGATGGTCTTGCCGTTCTTCATGACCTTGTCGTAGGGCCAGGTGGAATACACCGCCGACGGAAACTCGAAGAACTTGGCTCGATTGCCTTTGTCGAACATGGTCCCCATCGCCTTCATCACATCCGCCGAATCGAGCGCCAGAGTGACTTTGGTGCGCTTGGGGTTCTTCGAAATGGTCTCGAGCGCTTCCCGCCCGACAAAGTCGTGGTCGAACTTTACGGTCGGTCCGTAGCCAAGGTCGTAGGGCGTCAGGTAGTAGTCTTCGATGTTTTCCGAGTAGAAGCTACCGCCCAGCGATCCGATCGCTTCGTAGCAGTTTTCGGGCAGCCATTCGCGGTAAGCCTTCATTTTCGGACTGGTGTAAATGGCGGGTAGAGGCGACGGGATCCAACCCGATTCCAAGGTGTTCGAGGAATACGCCCGGGCACCGGACAGCCGCAATCCGAACTCCTGGCCCGCTTCGACGATCGCGTCCTTCACGGCCTCCCCATCGGCGGCGGGGCCGAACAGCTCGAATCCAGGTTGGCCGACCATGCCGTGACGCAGCGCGCGAACCGATTTCCCGGCGATCGTGAAGACCGCCATCTGGAAGAATTTGACTTCCGGTACCGAACCGCCGAGGACCTTCTCCATCACCTTCAGCGCGTTCGGACCCTGGACCTGATAGCGGTAGGTCTTGCGCACCACGGGACCCTTCTGCGCGGCCGCTCTTTCATCCCGCGTGCACTTGGCGTTGTAGCCGCCGGTCTCGGCATTGTACTGGACCCAATTGTGAATCGAAGGACGGCCAACCAGGTTGAAAACATTCGGCTCCAGGCCGAACAGAATCACATCCCCGATGACGTACCCCTCAGGACTGCAGGCGATGAACTGTTTCGCCTTGTTGGGACCGAAGTTTTTAAACGTGTTGATGCCGAGGTCGGAGAGCAGCTTCAGTGCGTCCGGACCCTCCACGTACATGTCGGTCATGTGATACGACTGGTTGAACAGAACGCAGGTCTTCTGCCAGGCGCGCTGCTCATCCCGCCAATTTGTGTATTCCGGCGCAACGACAGGATACACGTAGGGGCCGATCGGCGAGTTTCTCAACAGCTTTACCGGGCTGGTCTTCTGTAAGAGGGTCTCTAGATTCTGCTGGCTCATAAGAGGTCGATTGTTTTTTGGAATCCGATTTAATTTCAACGGACCCAAACGGGGTTAGTGTAGCACCTGGAACGCTTGATCCTGGTCCGTCCTTATGATGATACTCATCAATGGCATTGATAGGTTCCGAAGCCGCCGCGAAAGGTCATGATATCCTTTGAGGCGCGCCGCAGGGAGGACCAACGTATGTTCCGCGCTCGCTCATTGAGATCAGGAGCTGTTTTGATAGCGACCGCCACGCTGACGGCGTGGATCGTTACGGCACAGCAGCCGCGCCGGGTGGACGATAACTTGCTGAAAACCGGCAGCAAGACGGGCGAAGAATGGGTCGCCTACGGCGTCAATTGGTCCGAGCAGCGCTTCAGCCCGCTGGAGCAGATCAATGATTCGAACGTCGGCCGTCTCGGATTGGCCTGGTCGTACGAGATTCCGCTGGCGCCGGGCAATCCGCAAACCCACCAGGAAGGAACGCCGCTGGTGTTCAATGGCGTGCTGTACAGCATCACACCGTGGAGCATCGTGTACGCGGTCGATTTGCGGACCGGCAAAGAAATCTGGCGCGCCGACCCCGAGGTGAACCAGCAAGTCTGGCAATCGAGAATCTGCTGCGGAGTGGTGAATCGCGGCATCGCGATGTACGAGGGTAAGATCATCGCCCCGGCCGTGGATGGACGGCTCAGGGCGCTGGATGCGGCCACCGGCCGGATCCTATGGGAAACGCGAGTTTCGCCCGAGACCATGCCTTACACCATCACGATGGCGCCGCGCGTCATCAAAGGCGGCAAGATCATCATCGGAGTCAGCGGCGGCGAATACGGGATCCGCGGCTTCTTTTCGGCCTACGATGTGAACTCCGGGAAAATGCTCTGGCGCTTCTATACCGTGCCGGGCGATCCGTCGAAGCCGTTCGAGCATCCGGAACTGGAGGCAGCCGCCAAAACCTGGACCAACGAATGGTGGAAGATCGGCGGCGGCGCCGCGGTCTGGAACGGTATGGCCTACGATGCCGACAATGACATCGTGTACGTCGGCACAGGGCAGCCGGGTCCGTGGACCGACGTGCATCGCGGCCCTGGCGACAATCTCTATTCGTGCAGCATCATCGCCGTGCGCGGCTCCACTGGGAAGATGGTTTGGTATTACCAGGAAGTCCCCGGCGACGACTGGGACTACGACTCGATCGCCGACTTGATGCTGGCCGATCTGACCATCAACGGCAAGCAGCGCAAGGTGATCATGCATGCGCCCAAGGATGCGTTCTTTTACGTAATCGACCGCCTCACTGGAGAAGTCATTTCGGCAGATCCGATTACAAGAGTGTCCTGGGCGACGGGCATGGATGCCAAGGGGCATCCGATCGTCAATCCGGCCGCGCGCTATAAGACGACGCCGGTCAACGTAAATCCGGGACCTTCCGGCGGTCACGTTTGGCCGCCGTGGTCCTATAATCCGCAGACCGGACTCGTTTACATCCCCGGCACGGCCGGCCAGGGGTCCAACTATACTGCCGCCGAAAGCTTTACTCCGGCGCCCACCGAGATCGGCCCAACGGGTCGCGGCCAGTTCAACATGGGGACCGCAGTGGGAGGCGGCCAGCTCGGGCGAGGGCGCGCCCCCAGTCAGGCGACGAATCAAGCGAAGGGCGCGGCTCCCGATAATGCCGAAGCAGCGGCCGTCCAGGCGGCTCAGCAAGCGGCGGCGGCAGCTCCCAAACCCGAGCCTCTCGCGCAGATCGGGCCGGATGGGCCTACGGGCAACGTCTTGTATGCGTGGGATCCGATCGCCAGGAAAGAGCGGTGGCGCGCGGCAGGCGCGGGTGCCGGGCCATTTGCGGGCGGAAGCCTTTCCACAGCCGGGAATCTGGTGTTCTCCAGCGTGAACAACAAGCTGCTGGCGTTCCGCGCCGATACCGGCGAAAAGCTTCTTGAGCTGGATCTCCATACCTCGCAGATGGGCCCGCCGATTTCGTTTGTGATCGACGGGAAGCAGTACATCAGCGTGACTGGTGGTCCGGAACCCGTCGCGGGCGGCGGACCCGGCGCGGCCAAGGGCGGCGATGCGAAAGGTCCCGCGGCTCCTCCGCGGCCTGCACATTTGTTGGTGCTTACCGTGGACGGCAAGGCGCCGATCCCGGGCGCCCCGGCAAACTAACCCTTACGGAGCGACGCAGCGAAAGTTGGCGGCGTCGTCGATGCTGCCCTGGCCAGAGTAGCGGGCGACCTGCGGGTAGGCGCACAGTGGCCGGGTACGAACCACCTTGTTATCCACGACGCGGCTCGCCACCATCGAAGCGGGGGCTTTGTCCTTCTCGACCCAGTTGATCATCGCGGTCATCGGGTCATGGCGATCTGGACCGATCCCGCCGCCGCAGTGCGCCATGCCGGGCACCATAAATAGACGAAAGGAATCCGAGGTCGCGGGGCCGTTCTTCGCAACCGCCTGCTCGTAGTAGGTGATGCTCGCCATGGGCTGAAGGATCGTGTCCGCCCAGCCATGCGTCATCAGCAACTTGCCACCGCGTTTGTGGAACTTCGAAAGATCGGGGTTCTTGGCGTCCGCCTTCTTGCTCCAATCGTCCAGCTTGTGAATATCGCGGTCAAAATCGAAAGTCTTGTAGTCGTAGTTCGGCTGCGGCGGAGTGAATACCAGATAGCGCATGGTGTTTTCCGCCAGGTTGAAGTCGGCGGGCTTGCCGTCGGGTTGCGCGCTGACGATCACGTTCATCCATCCGCTTACCGGGCCGCTGCCGGGCGCCGCGCCGAACCCGCCCGCCGTGAGGGCTTCGCTCCCGGGCATGAAACCGGTGAAGAAAGGTTTGCCGTTGCTGGTGGGCCCGCTATAAATTTTGGCGACGGTTTCCGCCTGCGCGGGAGTGAGGCAGTCCGCGCGGTCCGTTCCCGCGGCGCAGGCCGGAACGTCTTGCGCTGGATGGAAGTTGCACTTGCGCGGATCGTCGATCAGCCCATCTTTGAGGCCGTCGATTGCGTCGCACTTCGCCATCACCTTGTCGGCTACCAGGGCGAGTTTCGCCGCCGTCACGGGTGCCTGGCTCAGGGCCTTCTGATTCCACATCGCGCCGATCGTGAAGCCGGTCTGATCCGACCAGGGCGCGTTGGCCACGATACCGTCGAAATCGTCCGGGAAGCGCTGTGCTTCGATGAGACCCTGGCGTCCGCCGTTCGAACATGAGTTCCAATAGGCGCGCGAGACAGCCTTGCCATAGTAATCCTTGGTGATGTCCTTGGCGGTGGTGGCAGTGAGATGCACGGCGCGCCAGGCGTAGTCGATGGCCTTCTGCGGATTATTCATCACGAAGGTTCCGCCCGGCTCCTTGCGAGCATCGTGACCCGTGTTGGTCTGCGCGAAAGCGAAGCCGAGCTGCACGGCTTGATTGCGCTGCGCGACCCGGCCGGCGTCGTCCAACGCCTCGCCCGCGTGGCCGCCGTTGCCGATCATATAAAAGCGCCCATTCCATTTCTCCGGGAGGCTCACTTCGAACGCGACCTCGGGTGAGATCAGACCCGTGACGCGGCAGTGCGCCGGAACGCCGTTGGCCGCGGGCATCGCCGCTGCGGCGATCTGCACGATTTCCTTATTCTTGAACTTGCCCAGATCGTCGCAGGTCTTGTGCGGCTGGATGTCGGCTTTCGAGTAGTCGACCAGTGCCGACTTCAAATCGGCAAAGGCCTGGCCATGGACGGGAGTGGTTGCGACGGCCATCAGGCCCGCGGCCGCGAACGCCGCGCCTGCAATCGTGGAGAGGCTGCGAACGATTTTTGGGAGGAGGGTAGCGTGGTCCATACCCACAGTCTATGTGAGCGCACGGGCATTTGGTACCGTGTATTCTGATCGCTGTATTCTGCGAGGGAGGGAATGATGCAAGACGGACACAATCGCCGGATGCGGCGCGCCGGAGTGAGTGGGGCTATTGCGGCGGTTATCTGTGCCGGATACCTGATGGCGCAGTCAGCGCCGCAGCCGGCCCCGAAGGCTGCCGCACCCGCCGCGAACCTCAATCAACTGATGCGGTCGCTTTTCTTTCCGCATTCGAACGTGGTCTTCTTCACCCAAAGATATGATCCTGCCGAGGTCAAGCCGGCGTCGGAACCCTCCGCATCCACCGACCCGCTGACGGGTGTGTTCGGAGGCTGGGAGGCCGTGGAGAATAGTGCGCTCACGCTGGCAGACTCGGCGGATCTCCTGATGACGCCTGGCCGCAAGTGCAGCAACGGCCGGGATATGCCCCTCGCGAACGCGGACTGGGTGCAGATGGTGAATGGGCTGCGGGACGCCAGTATGTTCGCTTACAAAGCCGCTCTAACTAAGGACCGGGACAAGATGCTCCAGGCATCCGATGTGCTGGCAACATCCTGCTCGAACTGCCATGGCAAGTACCGCCCCGGAAACGCTGCAAACAGGTGCCGGCCCTAGCCTGGCTGTGAGCAGTTCCTTATTTCATCGCGGCGGCGCCGGCTTGAGCGGTGCGGCCGTCCTGATCGCTGCTGCCGCCGGAAGCGCCAATGGCGCCGATTAATTTCCCGTCCACGATAATCGGAATGCCGCCTTCGACCGGGACGGCTCCCGTTAGGCCGAGAATTCGGAGTCCTTCTTTCCCTCCGGCCACGGTGTCCTGAAACGACTTGGTCGGCCGGCGGAAGAGCGCCGCTGATTTCGCCTTTTCCATGGAGATTTCGATGCTGCCGAGCTGGGTGTCCGGCATCCTTTCGAAATACACCAGGTAACCGCCCGTGTCCACGACGGCCACAGCCATCGCCCAGTTATTCTTGCGAGCCTCGGCGATGGCGGCCGCCGCAATCTTCTTCGCGGCATCGGTCGAGATCGGTGTGCCGTACGGAACATTGGCGGGCGGAACCAGCGGCGTTTGGCCAAAGGCCGCAACGGTGAGCGCCAGAGCGGGAAGAATTCGTTTTAGTGGCATTGGTTACGTTCTGAGCTGGATTACTTCTTGGCGTCTTTAGGATGCGTGCGTTCGTAACGCGACGTCTCGATGTAGTTCCGCACTGCCGTGTTGCCTTCGTGGCAGGCGTATTCGTACATCTCGTACTTGTTGTCGAGGTACATCGGATAGGCCACGGTGTACGAGCCGGTGGCCAGAACCGTCGGGTCCTCGACCTTCATCGTGAACTCGATGGTATCCGGGGCCACGCGCGTAAACCGCTCCGTGATCTTCATGTTCGGGGTCTCCGGCTGCAGCGGGCCGGGGGAGCCGGGAACGCCGGCGCTGGTGTGACCCACCAGGCCATTGAAGTTGGTCGTCTCCACCACCAGCGTGTTGCCTTCCCAATGGCCGCGCGATTCGCCCAGATACTCTTTGACGTCGGAAGTCAGCGGTGGCATTCCCTTGGTCGGGCCGCTGTTGGTCGGAATGATGCGAACCTCGTGCGCCATCTCCAGCAGGATCGTCACGTAGCCCGGGGACTGCATGATGCGGATGCCGTTGTTGTAGTTGCGCGGCTCCATCGAAACGGGCATGCCGCGCGTGATGCACCGGTCCCAGGCGCTGAAGTCGTCGACGTTGTCAAAAACGGTCTGACCCGGTTTGTAGCTGCTCTTCATCTCAGCCTGGAGCTTCTTGCCGTTTTCGGTGAGCTCGGGGAACTGGCCATCCTTTGGATCGACGATCAGCGACAGTTGGCGCATGAGCCTGTCCGGGTAGTCTCTGTCCGGGACTGCTCCAGTACCCCGGGCCCGGGCCGTTAAGGCGGCGAATTCCTTGTCGGTCCTGTAGAGCCGGTCACCGTAGAGCAACGGCCGCGTCGACCGCGTAAGAGGTACGGCGATCAGATGGTTGATGGGCCAGATGCCTTGCAGGTCGGGCTCGCCCCAGGGCGTCTTCGGCGGCACGTAGTTGGGGACTGGCTTCACGTCGTACGCCCAGAGCTGCCGTTCCTTTGCAGTTCCGGGCTCGGCTGGTTCCGGCGGGGCTGCGCCGCGTCCGCCTCGGCCAGCATTCTGACCGAAGACCACCGCGAGGCTCATTCCACCCAGAACCAGCATCCGTTTGATCATTGAAAAACTCCTCCCCGATTTACATTCGGGTCCGAAATCAATCTTACATTACTCTAGTGGGAACATCTATCGAGGCGAAAAACCGCCCTGTTGACCCGATCATTCCCTGAGTGGGCGTGTTATTCTGTGAAGCGAAAATAACGGCGTACAATAGGGAGTAGATAGATGCGAAATCGATTCATCGGCGTGTTCGCTATGGCGGCGCTGATGTCCGTCGCGCAGGCGCAGCAGACTCAACCAGGCGGGCAGGCGAAACAAGCCAAGGCCGGACAAGCCCAGCCAGGGCAACGGCCGGCGACGATTGGCGGCCATCCCAACCTGAACGGAATCTGGCAGGCGTTGAACACGGCTTACTGGAACCTGGAAGCGCATTCGGCGCAAGGCTTAGACGATTTCTGGGGCTTGGGCGCGATCGCCGCGATCCCAGCCGGCAAAAGCGTCATTAAAGGTGACGGGAAGATCCCCTATCTACCGAAAGCGCTCGAGCAGCGCGATAAGAATCGCTCGCAATGGCCCGCGTCGGATCCCGAAGCTCGGTGCTTCATGCTGGGAGTTCCGCGGGTCACCTATCACAACATGCCGTTCCAGATCCTGCAGGGCGGCGCGCAGAATGACCTGGTGATGGTTTACCCGTTCGACGCCACCAATCGCGTGATTCATATGACCGGCCATGGGGAACCGCCAGTGGATACCTGGATGGGCAAGTCCGACGGAACCTGGGAAGGCAACGTGCTCGTGGTGGTCACCACCGGCCAGAACGAAAAATCGCAGCTGGATCGGGCGGGGAACTTTCACAGCAATCAGCTGAAGGTGACCGAACGCTTCACGCTCTTGGACTCGAGCCACATCCGGTACGAAGCGACGCTGGAGGATCCGAAGACCTTTTCGAGGCCGTGGACCATCGAGATGCCCCTGTACCGCCTGATCGATGACAACGCGCAAATCCTCGAACACAAGTGCGTGCCGTTCGCGGATAAGCTTCTGTATAGCGATCTGATGCACCTGGAGCCGCAACAGAAAAACGCTCCGGATCCTAAAAATTTCAGGGAGAGAACTCAATGAACAGCAAATTGATCACGATTCTGGGAACGGCCGCTCTCGCCATGTCCGTGGCGTCGGCCCATCATTCCTTTTCCGCCGAGTTCGACGTGAACAAGCCTGTCACGCTTGAAGGTACGGTCGTGAAGATGGATTTTGTGAATCCGCACTCCTGGCTGTATCTGGACGTTAAGGGGCCGGACGGCCAGATCCAGCACTGGTCGGTTGAGGGCGGCGCGCCCGGCGTCCTGCTGCGCAACGGTTGGACCAGGAACTCGCTCCCCGAGGGAACCAAGGTTGTCGTCCGCGGGCACATGTCAAAGGACGGCGCCTACCGCGCGAACTCCAGCAGTATCGAGTTTCCGGACGGCCGCAAGCTCGATACCGGCAGCAGCTACACCGGCGGCAAAGAAGAGAAGAAGAAATAGTCAGCGGCGAAGCACGCTGCGGGAATCCTGACGATCATGCGCATACTCTTATTCTCGGCAGCCGTTGCTCTGTCTTCCTTAGCGGCGTTTGGCCAGCCCAATGGTTGGAACGATCCGTTCCCGCCCCACAAGATAATGGATAACTTCTATTACGTGGGAACCAAGGAGCTGGCTTCCTTCCTTATCGTCACGCCCCAGGGCAACATCCTGATGAACAGCAACTACGAGACGTCGGTGCCGGTGATCAAGGCGAACGTAGAGAAATTGGGGTTCAAGTTCAGCGACATCAAGATCCTGATCGCGGGTCACGCGCATCCGGACCATGTGGAAGGCGATGCGATGGTCAAGGAATTAACCGGCGCGCAGGTGGTGGTTGGACGCGTCGACGAAGCGAAGACCCGGGAGTTTCGTCCCGGTGGGAAAGAACATCCGATCGACCGTCTCGTAGACGATGGCGAAACGGTCACGTTCGGCGGAACGACCTTGACGGCCCACATTATGCCCGGCCACACACGCGGCTGCCTCGCCTGGAGCACGACACTTAAGGAAAACGGCAAATCCTACTACACGTTTATCGAGTGCAGCCTGAACGGCCGGTTCGTCCAGACGCTCGATCAATACCCGGGAATCCTCGACGATTTCCGCGCGACATATAAGAAGGCCCGCACGTTTCCGGTAGAGCTCTGGGTCAGCTCGCACGCGTCGTTCTATGGCATGGCTGAGAAGTACGCCAAGTTGGAGAAGCGGGGTCCCAACGACCCGAATCCGTTCGTAGACCCGGAAGGCTACAAAGCTCACGTCGACGAATACGAGAAGAGCTTCGAAGCGGCGCTGGCAGCGCCTGCACAGGGCAAGGGCCGCGGCCAAGGCAAAGGCAAGCAGGACAAGTAAGAAGTACCGGATTCTCCCGCTCGACTTGTAAAATCATTTCCCCTTTTGTCGCCGCAGCCCGGGCACGCCTCTATTCCGAATGGCGTGTTCCACGCTCCAACCACATGGCGCCATTGACTCTTGCGGATCGATGAACATTCCTTCACGCTAAGGTATCAATCGTGTTGATGCCTGATATCACCTGAAATGGCTAGACGAACGCATTCCGGTCCATCATACTGACGAAAGCTTCAGGTCTTTTTAGGTATAGTCGCGTACTCACATTGCACGGTGTGGATTAGCCACCGTGGTTGCCACTGCCCGGTTGGGGTTATGAAACCTTGAGCCGGAATTGTGTTGGGAGAAGATATTTATGAATCGAATCGCTCTTATTGCTGGACTGCTGCTGTCGAGCACTCTTGCATTCGGCCAAACCGCCCTGGCCACCATCACCGGAACCATTTCGGACGCAACGGGAGCCGTCGTCGCCAATGCCCCCGTTACCGTCAAGAATCTCGACAACGGACAAGTCTATGCGGCAGTCAGCACCGACACAGGAAACTTCACCGTTTCACAGTTGCAAATCGGTGACTACGACCTGACAGTCACGGTACAGGGCTTCAAAACCTACTCGCACACCAAATTCCACTTGGCGGCGGCCCAAACCATGCGCGAGGATGTGTCGCTGCAAGTTGGCCAAAACACCGAATCGGTCACCGTTTCGGCGGAGTCTTCCCTGCTGCAGACCGAAAGCAGCGAGCTGGCTGGCAACTTCACGCTGAAGCAGCTGGACGACCTGCCGCTTCTCACGGTGGGCGCGACTAATGACGGCGTCCGCGATTATTTTGCCGCTTCGCGGCTGCTGCCTGGAGTGCAGTATTGCGATGGCCCTACTTGCCCCACAGGGGGGAGCGGCAACGCAATCACAGTCACCGTCATCAACGGAACTCCGAACAATTCACTTACGACTCGACTGGATGGCGCGACCATGAACCCCACCAGCTCCCGCCTTGGGGGCGCCACCATGGAGACGCAGTCATCTACGGAGGCAGTTCAGGAAGTCGCCATCCTGACCAGCAGTTTCGCCCCGGAATATGGGGCCGGCGGTGGAGCAGTGGTGAACGTGATCACCAAGAGCGGCACCAACGCTTTGCACGGCACCGGCTATGACTATCTGGTCAATAGAGCGCTGAACGCTGCTCAGCCCTACACAGGGCTGAAGAACGCGATTCACCAGAACGACTTCGGATTCACAGTCGGAGGTCCCGTCCGGATCCCCAAACTTTACGACGGCACGAACAAGACATTCTTCTTCTGGAGCTTCGAAGAGTTCTTGCAGAATCTGATCAATACCACCACGCCGGGCACGGTACCCACTGCCGCCTACCGCAACGGAGATTTTTCCAACCTCATCACTACGGAAAATCGGTCAGTGGTAACGGCGACCGGCGCCTACACCGACCCGCTCAACCGCACGATCCCCAGCGGCACAATCTTCGATCCGCTGGATTTCCAGACTGTTAATGGCCAAATCGTCCGCAACCCGTTCCCGAACAATAAGATTCCGGTGACCAGGTACGACCCCGTGGCCAACAAAATCCTGGCGATGGTTCCGCAGCCGCAGGGTGCAACTGCCTCGCAGGTGGGATCCAACTATCTGGCGTCGTACAACGGAAGCCGCCGATCCTACATCCCGTCCATCAAAGTCGATCAAAATCTAGGCTCTAAGTTGCACGCAGCGTTCTACTTCCAGAAGACCAGCACCTCTACACCCCGGACCGGCACGGCGGCCGACGACCTGCCGGATAATATCACCGTCTCTGGAACTTCCGGCAATGCCGCCAGGACATACCGGCTCAACTTGGACTACACGGTGACACCAGCGATCCTGCTTCACTTCACGTTGGGTTGGAACGACTCCGACTTCTTGTTGGGGCCCGAAGCTTTCATCAACATCCAGGATACACTCGGCTTATCGGGCGCAATCTCTCCTGGCCGCGGTCTCCCGCAGATTTTTAGCGGTGTCTCAACCAATACCGCGTTGGGCGGCATGAACAGTTTAGGCCCACAATTCGACCAGCATTTCTGGGAGCGCCGTCCCTCGTTCGTTACTTCCGCCTCGTACGTGCGTGGCGCGCATACCTACAAGGTCGGCGCTGAAATCCGGCAGATGAAGTATCCGAATTTCAATTTCACGACCACCGCCGGCTCATACACCTTCGGTACCAACACCAGCGTTGGTAATGCTTCGAACTACACCACACAGACCTCGCTGAACGGCCAAAGTGTATCCTCGGGCTTCGCCGGATTCGGTTTAGCTTCGTTTCTGCTCGGCGGCGCGCAGGCAATCTCCGTAAACGCACCCATCAACCTCATGACAGAGAACTACCAGTCCGCCGTGTATCTGCAAGACAGCTGGAAAGTCAGCCGCAAGCTGACTCTGGACTACGGCGTGCGTTGGGACTACGGAACCTACCAGAAAGAGCAGTTCGGGCGCTATGGAGACTTCTCACGCACCGCCCCGAATCCCTCGGCTTCCGGACGGCCTGGCGCACTGATTTATGAGGCGAACTGCAATTGCCAATTCGCCAACAACTATCCGTATGCCATTGGGCCGCGTTTAGGCGGCGCTTACCAGATAACTCGCAACACCGTCATTCGCGGCGGTATTGGCCTGGTTTACGGCTCCCTCGACTCTTCCGCCGCTACCGGTGCTGCGTCAAATTCCGCCAGCGCCAGCACGCCCGCGTTCGGGCAGATAGCCGGACTGCTCCAGAACGGGATCCCGTCCAGCGTCCAAGCCGCATGGCCGACCCTTAATAATCCGGCCGCGGGTCAGGGTCCTGGAGCCGTCGTCGCCGCGCCTACCCTCCTCGATCAGAACACGGGCCGCCCCATGCGCCTGCTGCAATGGAACGTCAATGTGCAGCGCGAAATCGGCCGCAACCTGTTTGTTGAGGCCGGGTATGTCGGCAATCGCGGTGTTTGGGAGACAGCCGGCAGCGGCCTGGCTCCGCAAAACCAGTTGAGTCAAACAACTCTGGCAGCCCTCGGAGTCGCTAGCTCAAACTTCAGCAATCCGACGCTCTCAACCGCGTTCAATACAACCATATCGGCCCTTACCGCGGCGCAGAAGCAAGCACTGGCGGGCGTAGGCCTCACGCAGTTCCTCCCCTATAGTAACTTCCCGCAGACTCAGACGGTACGCCAGTCGCTGGTGCCATTCCCTCAATACACCGGGGCCATCGCCCCAGCGGGCGCTCCCCTCGGGAAGAATTGGTACGACGGGCTTCAGACCACGTTTACCAAGCGCTTCAGCCACGGTCTGACAGCGAATGCGAATTACACCTATTCGAAGACGCTGTCTCTGACCAGCAGCATTGATCCGTTCAACCGGAATCTCGGCAAGAACCTGAGCCTCTATGACACTCCGCACCAGCTCCGGATTAGCGCCCAGTACGAGGTGCCTCGTTTTCACTCCGGTATCATGAGTAACAAAATTCTTAGTTACATTGTGTCCGGCTGGGGTACGGGCTGGTATCTAAATTACCAGAGCGCGGCTTTGGTGGGCCTTCCCACCAGTTCCGGCAGCTCGCCCATCAGCAACTTCCTGGGCTACGGACCGGGCCCGGCGCAGTTGATTCCCGGCATGAGTCCCTGGTCGGTGGATTGGACCGACTACAGTGGCACCCATCACACCGACCCGCTCAATATCAACTGCCACTGCTTTGACGTGACCAAGACCCAGGTGCTGAACCCGGCGGCATTTACGAACGTCCCCAACGGGCAGTTCGGGGCAAATCAAGCCTCGATTCGCTCCTTCCGGGGCATGCGCTACCCTGCGGAGAACGCCAACTTCAGCCGTACCTTCCGCATCAAAGAACGTTACAGTCTGCAAGTTCGCGCGGAGTTCACGAATATCTTCAACCGAATGACGTACCCGTTTCCGCTGGGCGCGACCTCGGCGATTAACCTGGGGAACTTCGCGACCGCTCCCACCACGTTCACTTCCGGCCCCAACAAGGGTTTGTACAGCGGCGGCTATGGCACCATCACTCCGGAAGCGGGAACCAACGGTCAGCGCGCCGGCACATTGGTTGCTCGCTTTTCGTTCTAGCTAGATCGATCGCAATCTCAAGGGCGCGGAGTTCACCTCCGCGCCCTTTTTCTTTTGTCCGCCGGAACCGATATACAATGGCTCTTGCCCGAGACGCCGCACGTTCCGACTTCCAGACGGTTGGTCCCCGTAGTCTTCAGCGTCGCGATCACGTCGGTATGTCTCTTCGGATCGGCCGGCCGCTTGGATTGGCCGAATGCGTGGGTTCTCCTGGGTCTAAACTTTACGGCCAGCATTGCGACCACGGCCCTTTTGTGGCGCCATACCGAGCTGCTCGCTGAGCGTAGCAACGTCAAAGCAGGCAAGAGCTGGGACAAGGCAATTATCGGCGTGACGGTTCTGCTGGGCCCTGTGGCCACCTGGATCACGGCTGGTTTGGATACGCGATATCACTGGTCGGACCGCATGCCGACCTGGGCGTTCGTCGCAGGCGTTACCATAGCGGTGCTCGCGGCCGCCCTGATCGCATGGGCTATGTGTTCCAACAGGTTCTTCTCCTCGGTGGTTCGCATCCAGAAGGATCGCGGGCACGTAGTCGTCGCGAGCGGGCCCTACCGTTTCGTACGGCATCCGGGCTATACCGGCATGTCCGCGTTCACTCTCGCCACGCCATTGATCTTGAACTCGCGATGGGCCTTGGCTCCCGCCGTGGCTACGGCTGCCGTAACCGTGCTGCGAACGGTTCTGGAAGATCGAACCCTGCATAATGAGCTGGACGGTTATGCCGATTATGCACGCCGGGTGAAGTACAAGCTGGTGCCGGCTATCTGGTGAAGTAGGGCAGCCTCGCCGCGGATCGGGAGTTTCGGTTCTCTCCCGCCGCGGGTTCGTCGATAGACCCGATTGATACTCCCCATCAATTGAACCGGAGTCGTCGTGCCTCCAATGCATGCATTGCGCCGGTTTTCCGGCTGCAGCGGCGTTCGCCGCTCAGGATGACAGCAGTCTTCCGGGCCGGTAGGGCGTTAGAAACAAGGCGTCGCACCGGCAATGGGAAGGATCGGGGCGGGCCTTAGCATTGCATGCATTTTTGTGATATCGTGTTTGGAGTTAGGGGGCTCGCGACGCGCTGGGGGGCGCTTCTGACGTGACCAACATTGATCTGAAACTGCTGGCCGTGGTTACCGAGTTACACAAAACCAGAAGCGTGTCTCAAACGGCCGAAAATCTCGACCTAAGCCAGTCGGCTATCAGCATGAGCCTGGCGAAGCTCCGCAAGCATTTCAACGATCCATTGTTCGTCCGAACCTCGTCGGGTATGAACCCGACTCCACATGCGGTGGAACTTATCGGTCTACTGAAGAGCGCGGAAGATATTCTCCAGACAGCCCTCGATCTGCATGTCGTGTTCGACCCGCTGACTTCGGACCGGCGGTTCACCTTGTATTCGACAGACATTGCGCAGGTCACGTTGATGCCGCGTCTCATGCAGCGCCTGAAGAAGGTCGCCCCTAAAGTTGGAATCGATCTGCGGAGGCTCTCGGAAGACACCCCGGAGCTGCTCGAATCGGGTCAAGCCGACTTGGCTGTGGGATTCATTCTGCCCATGGGCGCTGGTTTCTGCCAGCAGAGGTTGTTCAAGGAAAAGTTCGTTTGCGCTCTTCGGCGCGATCATCCGAGGGTTGGGGATTCCTTGAGCATAGACCAGTTCCAGGACGAAACTCATCTGGCGATTACGCCGTGCGGAACGGGTCACGGCGTGGTCGAGAAAACGCTCGAAGCGAAAAACATACGGCGCAGAGTCGGGCTGACCGTCCCCAGCTTTCTAGGCATCGCGGGCATTATCACGACCTTGGATTACCTGGCGGTTCTTCCCGAGCAACTCGCTCGTCATTTGGTGAGCGCGGGTCAGATTAAGGTGCTACCGTTACCCTTTGGCATACCGAGCTATCACATCGTTCAGCATTGGCACGAACGGTATACGCAGGATCCCGCCAGCAGGTGGCTACGGTCCGTTATCGCCAATCTGTTCCTGTGCTCCTGAAGGTGTCCTCTATCATGGTTTGTACACGTCGAGGGCCAGGGCGCTAATCTGTATTCACATCGCATTTTCGTTAAGGAGAACTTATGAACTATCCTCTTACCGGCTATCACCACATCACGGCTTGTGCCGGCGG
>JAIQFE010000033.1 GCA_020073445.1 Terriglobia bacterium | reverse complement strand
GTTTTCACGGCGCTTTGCATCGGCCCAGAAGTAGTTACCGCCGAACAATTCTGCCGAAGGCAAGGCCTGGTGGAGTCTCTTCTGGATTTCGTGTTCCAGGAAAGTAGACCGACGGCTTTCGTACTCTCTCGCCAACCCAAGCCCTTTGAAAAGAGACTCTAGGTGACGAAAGGCGAACGAATGAAAAAGAGAGGGTGCGCAAACGAAGAATGTATCTTCTGTAGTTTGGATGAGAGGTCGATCCCACACGGGATTTGTGTATATTGCATCTGTGAGTTCGGAGTCTCGGAGATCTCCCAGTTTGAGGGTACATCCATTGATGTAGGTCTGGAAGCAACTCGCCCCTTCGGACCCGCCGACGCAACCAATTAACGCCGATGCAGTGAAAGTGAACGTCACAGCGCACATTCTATTGAGCCCGTTCTGAAGGTCCGAAGCGGTGAGCCTGCCGTCTAGGAGGGTTACCAATGCTGGTATCCCCAGTTGCTCTGCCTTTTTCCTAAGAGGTGAAATCTCGAAGCCTTCAGCAGTCTGTGCCGCTTTTCTGAGTTGATCCATGAAGAGCAAACGTTCGTAAGCAAGGGTGCTCAGCTTCCGCCAAAACCGAATGATGTCGGCGACCGTGCAACCGAGCCGCTGTTGAATAGCGCCCTCTAGCGGTTCTGTCAGGCGAGTAAGCAAATCGTCCAATTCGCTCGGGTATGCCCAACTCCTCAGGCCCGCAAAGTCCTGGGCCACCCCGTATGCGATTCTTTGCCTCAGACTGTCTTCCGCTGACAACGTTGAATCGAGAACTGGAGATCGCAAGAGGCCCCCATATAACAGGACGTTGCGAATGGATTGCGCAATTCGACTATAGATAGGCAGGGACGGTTCCGTCGAGTTGAGATGGCTGCCGTACTTGAGCACGAGGAACTGCGCCAATTCGATATGAACTTGGTTGATCTCTCCTTTGCCTTCTGCCGTTGGAATCTTCATGTAGCCACCGGTAGCAAACATCGCTAGGAAGTTGAGAGGATCTACCGCTTCGAAGTCTCTGCCGAGCGCCTCTTGGCATTCGTTCAGGTGATCCGAGTACAACTTCTTGAAGAAGGCGGGCCGCTCGCTCGAAGGAACTTGCTCTAGTCGTTCACGCTCACTCGCATCCAATCCACCAAGATCGCCGCCAAGTATGCGTTGAAGTTGATATTCGGTGTATCTGGAAGGCTCGTTCTTCTCGACATACGCTCGGCCTGATGTCGGAGGGTATCTCATGGATACACGATATCCATTTTCATTTGGAATGTTTCGTAGGTTCTGATTCCAATCCCGTCAACGAACCTACTATATAGGTAGATCTATGACCGTGGGACACGAAGGGTGTGAGGACTAAAGAAAAGCCTCAACTGCTGAACGCTGTCGGATGCGCGAAGGCCAAGCAGGAAAGCATAGTTGGTGGACCAGTCGAAGCGCGAATGGCGACAGCTACCGGATCTGATGGCAATAGGTAGTTGGCCCAAGCTCCGGATAATAAGGAATTATGGGGCCCGCCAATCAGAAGCGTTTGTCGATCCAATCCGATTAGGCTGCCATCACGCACCCGTTATCCGGTCTCCGGAACCGGTAAGGCTCGTCTCACACAGCGGTAAATCTTAGGAACAGGTCACGTATGCAGCCAGTGCCAATCCCCGCTGGCCGGGTCAACCCCGATTCTTGGAACGTCCACGGAGAGGTTTGTCCCTGCTGCTCCCGCTGGGCGTCGAGAGCTCTTCCAGGATCATGACCGTTCGATCCATTTCAGTCCGCTGATGTGCGAGTCGCTTAACAGCCCGTTGGATCTCAAGCAGACGACGCTCAGGATTGGCGCCGCGGTCGGCGGTTGTTTTCGTTCGTCGCGGTGTTTTGGCTACCTCAGTTGTTCCGCGATCCTCTAAGCTCCCCAGCAAGTCTGGGAGAGTCAGCCCTAGCGCTCTAGCAAGCTTCACCAGGTTTCCGAAGCTGATATTCTTCTCGCCTCGTTCAACTTGCCCAATGTAGGTGCGGTGAAGGCCGCCGACGTGGGCGAATTCTTCTTGCGACCAGCCTTTCGCAGCACGAAGATCGTGGACCCGCTTGCCCAAGGCTATCAATAAGTCTTTCACCTCCCCAAAGTCTGTCCGTTTGTGGCATGCTCTATCTACAGCCAGTAGATAGCACCGCCTATGAATCGCACACCCGGCTCCAACGTGCCATCGTCTAGGGCGCGCGCAGATGCAGCGCGCTTGCTGACGCTGAGTAGGGACTGGGACGACTTCGTCCTGCGAACTGCGTCTCTGACCGCATTTCAAAAGGGTTGTGTGTTCGAAGTCCTGGTCAAGTGTTTTCTGCAGCTCGACCCTAAGTACCGTACAATCCTCAGGAACGTCTGGTTAGTCGAGGAAGTACCAGACTCCGTCCGCCGCCACTTGGGTCTGCCTCGACGTGACGAGGGCATTGATCTCGTCGCGAAAACTCACACAGGAGACTACTGGGCTGTTCAGTGCAAATTCCGCAGTTCGAGTGCTACTTCTACGCGTCGCGAACTAGCGACATTCACCGACCTGGCATTTGGAGTTTGTCGAAACGTTAGCCTTGGCTTGGTCTGCACACCCGCCAACCGCCGTAGTCGCAAGCTCAAGCTCCATAAGGATCGTCTGGAGTTCTGCAGCGGCGATGTATGGGAGTCCTTAGACCGCAACTTCTTCGACCGATTGCGGCAACTGTTCTCTCGCAGTGCTATCAGTATCAAGCCACGGCAGCCGCGACCGCACCAAAGGCAGTGCGTCAAACGGTCGCACGACCACTTCGTGAGAGATGGCAACGCTCGCGGAAAGCTCATAATGCCCTGCGGTACTGGGAAGAATTTGGCAGCATACTGGATTGCCTCTCGGCTCGCAGCGAAGACAATCGTAATAGCCGTTCCCAGTTTAGGCCTACTTCGCCAGGTGATCGAAGAATGGACGCGCGAGTCGGTGGCCCTGAAACGGCAGTTCAGTTGGATCGCCGTTTGCAGTGATGACTCGGTTGGGGATATAGACGCGCCGTTCTTAGTGCAAGATCTTGGATTCCGTGTGTACACGGACCCGGTCGAAATTGCCCGTTGGCTGAAGACCCAAAGAGATGGCGTCACGGCCATATTTACGACCTATCAGAGTGGTCCTTCTGTTGCTACGGCTGCCAGACGCGCCAGGCTGAGCTTCGACCTCGGGATCATGGACGAGGCGCATAGAACTGCCGGGCTGGCCGATGGCCGTTTCAGTCACCTCCTGTATGACGACAACATCACCATCCGCCAACGGCTCTTCATGACTGCGACGGAACGCCGATATCGAGGCGAGAGCGATCAGGTCATCAGCATGGACGACGTTCGGATGTACGGTGAAACGTTTAGCCTTCTCAGTTTCAAAGCTGCGCTGGAGGCTAAACCGCCAATCTTGTGTGACTACAAAATCATAACGATGGTCGTCTTGCGCGACGAAGTGGCCGAACTCATCAGGAAGAACGCCCTGCTGAAGCCCGATAAGCGTGGCCTGGAGTGTGTCGAGGCGGAAATGCTAGCATCAGCCGTCGCTCTTCGGAGAGCGATGCTTAAGTACCCGATCAGAAAGGCCCTCTCCTTCCACAGTAGCGTGGCCAGAGCGCGATCCTTCAAGAAATGCCAAGATCATCTCAGCACAGTATTGCCTGAGTTTGGTCACCTTGCGACCTCTCACGTCTCAGGTTCAATGCCCACCGGCCACCGCAGCGAGATTCTGCGCACGTTCGTACGGTCAAGGAATGCCTTAGTAACGAACGCACGATGCCTTTCGGAGGGAGTGGATATTCCCTGTATAGATTGCGTTCTGTTCGCCGATCCCAAGAACAGTGTAGTGAACATTGTTCAGGCAGTGGGCCGCGCGCTTCGGCCCCATCCGGGGAAACGATCCGCTTACATAATTGTCCCCGTCGTGATCGATTCCAAGCCAACCTCGGAAGTGTTCGATTCGGCATTCGCACCGTTGCTTTCAGTCCTCCGCGCTTTGGCCTCCAATGACGAGCGTATCGTCGAGTACTTCAGAACCGTAAGCCAGGGCGTCCGAAGAGTTCCGCACAGAATCTTTTCCATTGATGTGCCGACCGGGTTTCGAGTTGAAGAGCGCGCCTTTGGGGATGCAATCCAGACTCGCTGCTGGTCTCGACTGGCTCGCCTGTCGTGGCGTCCATTTGAGGAAGCCAGGAAGTTTGTCCGTTCACTTGGCCTCAAGAATCAGGATGAGTGGAGGTTATACCTCTCGGACCAACTGCCTTCAAAGCCAGCGCGCCCAAGAGACATTCCGTCCGCGCCCGAGCAGGTGTACAAGAACTCAGGGTGGCTTACATGGGGCGACTGGTTGGGAACAACCGCGATCGCCTCACAAAAGCGAACGTTTCGCTTGTTCCGTCTTGCTCGACGATTTGTCCGTACTCTAGGCCTAAACAGCCACCGGGAATGGCTGGCCTACTGCAAGGGCGAGATGCCAGACCGCCCACCGCGCCCTGAGGATATTCCTTCGCTTCCCAGCTCGACCTATCGAAGCGCGGGATGGAAAGGATGGGGCGATTGGCTCGGGACCAAGTACATCGCGAACCGAAACCGTCGTTACCTCCGATTCTCAGCCGCACGCGCCTTCGCGCGAACACTTGGATTGAGAGGAGAAGCGGAATGGCGTCGAAGTCTGCATCTGCTGCCCATAGACGTCCCGAGAAAGCCTGAGGTCGTCTATAAGGACAAAGGATGGAAGGGTTGGGGGAACTGGTTAGGGACGGACAGGGTCGCAAATCAGCGACGTGAATTGCTGCCCTTTGCCGAGGCCAGGAAATTCGTTCGCCGATTGAAATTGAAGGGCTACCGCGAATGGGAGCTCTACAGGACTGGGAAGCTTCCAGGGAAGAAGCCCCGTCCACATTTCATACCTTCCGATCCGTACGGCCACTACAAGAACAAAGGTTGGGTGAGTTGGCCGGACTGGTTTGGAACTGCCTAGGAACAACACTACACAGCATTAGAACCCTTCTTTATGTCAAAGACAGAACACCCGTGGCGCGGGGCTATTATTGGCCCCTCAAGATTGCTCAGACGGAGCTTCCAGGTTCGCAAGCGGAATCCTTACCGTGAATGTGCTGCCTTGACCAGGTTCACTCTGCACCTCAATTGCTCCCCGGTGCTGATCCACGATCCAACGGGCTATCGAGAGACCTAAACCAGCACCGCCGGCCCCTCTGGATCGAACCTTGTCGGCGCGCCAGAAGCGGTCAAAAATATGCGGAAGGTCGGATTCCGAGATCCCGATTCCGGAGTCCGTCACTTTGATCGTGGTCTGTCCATCCGATGCTTCCACCCGAATCCGGACTCGGCCCCCTTCTGGGGTGTACTTGATGGCGTTGTCGATCAAAATGAAGAAGAGTCGTCGCAAGGCTTCGCCGTCACCTCGTACGACAAGAGCGCTCGAATCGAAATCAGCCGTTAATTCAGTCCTCTTTTCAGTGGCCGAGGCTCGCGCCTGTTCCATGGCTTCCCGAACGCTTATGGAAATATCGGAGAGTTCGTGCTGCAGCCCGGCCGCGCCAGAATCGGCCCTGGCCAACAACAGGAGACTATCGATCAGCTTGCTGGTCCGTTCCGCCTCAGTTAGGATCTGGACCATGTCGTCGTGATATTCGGGGTTCGTTCGGCCACCGCGAATCGCCAGTTCAGCGGTCGTTCGAATCAAGGAAACGGGAGCCCGTAGCTCGTGGGAAGCGTCCGCCGTAAGCTGGGACATTCTCTGTACCGAGGCGTCCAGTCGAGCCAGCATCCTGTTTAGGGTCTCCGACAGGCGTTGTAACTCGTCAGAGGTCTTTGGCACTTCCAGCCTGTCTGATAGGTTGCTGATGCTGATGGATTCGGCGGCGGTGGTGATCTGATCGACCGGTTTCAAGGCGCGCCGGCTGATCAGATAACCACCCAAACCGGCCCCTGTCAGGAGCAGTGGAACCGAAAGCCAGAGGATTAGCCGGAAACGTTCCAGCGCTTCGTAGAACTCCTTGAGCGGCGCCGCGACCTGAATGGTATATGGATGGTCGTTCACGACCACCCGTCCTGTCGCAAAGCGGATGGGGATGTCTTGGACGCTAATATTTTCGTAGATCGGTTCATCTCCGAGTTGAGTTGGAAGGCGAATGGGAACTCGGTTGTTTTCGAGGACTGCTGAACGATACAACCACTGGCCCTTTTCGTCGCACACCTGAAACAGATCGCCACCGGGTCCGAGGACCGAGTGCTCTCTGAACTCGTCACGGATTTCAACGGGTGAAAGTGAGGCGATTTGAAGCTGCATGAACTTTTCGACGCCGCGGATGCGGTCTTCCAACTCCTCGTCGATCGTATGGAACGCACTGGCTCTCATCGCGAACCAACTGCCTATGCCGAACACTCCCAACCCGAGCGCCAGCATCACCAGATACCAGGCCGTGAGCCGAACCCGAATGGAAGCAAAACTCATGAGTCCTCGGTCTCGCGCATGGTGTACCCGAATCCGCGCACCGTTTGGAGCAGGCGCCTGGCACCGCCCGTCTCGATTTTGCTTCGTAGCTGGAAGACGAATACATCGAGTGTGTTCCGCCCAACCTCGCGATCGGTTCCCCAAACGGCTTCAATGAGATCGTCTCGGGATACGATCCGGCCAGCCTTGCGCATGAGGTGTTCGAGGAGAACGAACTCCGTGCGGGTTAAGACCAATGGCCGTTTCCCACGATGTACCTCGTGGGTCTCAGTGTTCAAGCTCAGATCCGCGACCTGCACAAGACTATCGGAGTCCCCAGCAGTGCGGCGCGCGATCACACGGAGCCGGGCGGCGAGTACTTCGAAGGAGAATGGCTTCGTGAGATAGTCATCCGCGCCTACATCCAGACCCCTTACGATGTCCGACACCGAGTCTCGGGCAGTCAGCATCAGAATGGGCACTCGAATCCCAGTGGCCCGGAGGCGACGAGCAACTTGGAGACCATCCAAGCCGGGCAGCATAATATCCAGCACGATCGCATCGAACGGCAAGCCCTGCGCCTTCTCTAGCCCGCTGGTTCCGTCCATCGCGACCTCAATCGTATGGCCCTGGCCTTCAAGGCCGCGGCGCAGCAACTGGGCCATCTTGGCGTCATCCTCCACAACCAGAATCCGCATTTCGTCTCGAGACTGTGTCTATCAGGTTGGCACACCACTCTTAGGATCATCTGAGGACGGCTTCTAATCCGCGCGCCATCAGCGCATTCCAGGGATCTGGCGCGTTTACTCAGGTAACCCTAATATTCGTGGTGCACAATGGGGCTGGCATGAGGTTTCTGGTTCCGTTCGGAAGCTTGTTGGTGCTGGCAGCAATTCACCCATGCCACGCTGAGACCATCAACTTCGATCGCAATACCTCCGGTGAAGCACCTTCGGGTTGGACGATTGCCATGACGCATCAAGGCGGCCCGCCGAAGTGGCAAGTGCTTCGAGAAAGCTCAGCGCCGAGCAAGCCCAATGTTTTAGCCCAGGTATCCGGAGATCGCACCGCAGGACGGTTTCCGCTCGCCATTTGGGATGGCATAAGTGTCAAGGACGGAACGATCAGCGTGAAATTCAAGGCCGTTTCCGGGACCGTGGACCAAGGGGCAGGTCTGGTTTGGCGCTACCGCGATCCGAATAACTACTACATCGTCCGCGCCAACGCGCTTGAAAACAATGTGGTGCTCTACAAAGTGCAGAACGGCGAGCGAGTGTCCCTTGCTCCCAGGGGAGCCGTGTCCAATGCCTACGGCGTCAAACACCAAGTTCCGAAGCAAACCTGGTCCACGCTGAGTGTCAGTTTTCAGGGCAATCTCTTTACCGTTAGTTTGGACAGCGAAAAGCTGTTCGACGTGGAAGACTCGACGTTTACGGGAGCCGGCAAGACCGGACTCTGGACCAAGTCGGACAGCGTCATCTATTTCGATGATTTTCAGGTTGTGGATGAACGCAAGAAGTAGGGGTGACATAAGGATGAGAGTCATGAGAACACTAGCGACAGTAATACTCGTTGCCGGTGCGGGTAGCGGGGCCTGGGCCCAGACTATAAATTTCGATAGCTTAGCCACCGGTGCCCCTCCGCCGGGCTGGACCGCCACCAAGACCGGCAGCGGCACCGCGAAGTGGACTATCGAGAAAGACAGCACCGCGCCGAGCCCCCCGAATGTCTTGAAGCAATCCGGCCAAGCGACATATCCGGTGTGCCTCAAAGACGATACGAACCTGAAGAACGGTTTTGTCGAGGTCAAGTTCAAGCCGATCGCCGGCAAGGAGGACCAGGCGGGAGGCGTGGTCTGGCGAGCCAAAGATTCGAATAACTACTACATCGCGCGCGCGAACGCACTCGAAGACAATGTCACTATCTATGACACGCTCAACGGGCGACGCACCGAGAGGAAACGTACGGGCATCAAGGTGGCATCTAACCAATGGCACACATTGCGAGTCGACTTCCAAGATTCACACTTCACGGTGATGTTTGACGGAAAGAAAGCCATCGAATGGGATGACGAGAAGTTCAAGGACGCGGGCAAAGTGGGCGTGTGGACTAAGGCCGACAGCATAACGTTATTCGATGATTTCAGTTACGGCGCTAAGTAGCGCAAGGAAGGTTAAAACAATGACTCGACTGATGCAAACTCTCCTAGTTTCGACGATCACGCTGGTCGCATACGGCCAACAGATGCCGGCGGAGTACGACCAGGCAATGAAGACGCTTGGAAAACAGGGTGACTTCAAGGACAGCGTCCTGAAGATCAACATCCCGCGGAACGACTTGAAAGTTACCATCGATGGAATCGCAACGCCGACTCCCTTCGGTTTCGGAGGATGGCTCGCGATGACTAGAGGAACCGGTGGAATGGACGTGATGATGGGTGACCTGGTGCTTCTGGAAGACGAGGTCAATCCAGTCATGTCCGCTTTACTCGATAACGGACTCGAAGTCACCGCCGTCCATAACCATTTCTTCTTTGAGAGCCCTCGTATCTTCTACATGCACGTCCACGGCCACGGGAAGGCCGTAGATCTTGCGAAAATGGCGAAGCCAGCGGTCGACCTGATTGGCAAGGGCTCACCTCAACATCAGAACTCGATAACCGGCGGGAACGCCAACGTCTCAGCCGGGCAGGTGGATACGGCCAAGATCGCGCGGATTGTTGGACACGAAGGTGAGCAGAACGGAGCAGTCTATAAGATTACGGTCGGCCGCGATGATCTTAAGCTGACGGAAATGGGTGCACCGATCAATTCGCGCATGGGCCTGAATACGTGGGCGGCGTTTTATGGGAGCGACGCGAACGCGGAGGTCGCTGGCGATGTTGCGATGTTGGCCCAGGAGGTCACGCCGGTTCTAAAGGCACTTCGCGCGAACGGACTGAACGTCGTCGCGATTCATTACCACATGACCAGCACTCAGCCGACCATCTATTTCTTGCACTACTGGGGCACCGGTTCAATGGAGAAGCTCGCCAACGGATTCAAAGCTGCTCTTAACGAACTTGGGAAGAGTAAAGCGACCAGCGCGAAGGCTGCGGAGCACCACTAGTCCGACGATCCGGATTGTGATCGCGAAGAACCATCAAAGGAGCATTCCCTTGAACATGAGTCGGAGATTCCTTTTAGTCGCCAGCGTGGCTGGGTTGTCGGCTACACTCCATGGCCAGGCAGTAAGCCCACCTCCTGGGCTTACCGCCACGTATGTAGGTTCGGCGGCATGTAAGACATGCCATCCGGCGATGTATGAACGGTGGAGCAAGACGCGAATGGCGAACATAGTGACGGATCCGAAGGTTCACCCGGAGGTCATCCTTCCTGATCTGACAAAACCGGATCCGTTGGTTACGTTCAAAAAAGAGGATATCGCATTCGTGTACGGGACCAAGTGGAAGCAACGATATTTCCAAAAAGTGGGCGACGACTACTTTCCCCTGGGTGCCCAATGGGACGTGAACCATCGAATCTGGCGTGCGTATAACGTCGCCAATGGCACGGACTGGTGGACCAAGTTCTACCCACAGGCAAACTCTGCACGCCCGACCGGACCCCTCTGCGACGGCTGTCATGCTGTGAACTACAACATCCAGACGAAGACCGTCACAGAATGGAACGTGGGCTGCGAAAAATGCCACGGACCTGGAAGTGAGCACATCCAGCGGCCGTCCCGCGCCAACATTGTGAATCCGGCCCGCCTGAACTATGTTCAAGCTAATAACGTTTGCATTCAGTGTCATTCCCAGGGCCAACCGTTGACAAGCCCGATCGAGAGCAAGTATTACGACTGGCCCGTCGGATTTCACGTAGGGCTTGATCTCAAGAACTTCTGGAAACTGGAAGAACACAAGCTCGGTGAGACCACCTTCACACACTTCCCGGACGGCACCGCGCACAAGAATCGCATGCAGGGCAACGATTTTGTGACGAGCGTCATGTATACGCGTGGCATCACATGCTTTAGCTGCCACGACGTCCACGGAACCGAGAACAATGCCGATCTTTTGAAACCAGCGAGTGTCATGTGTCTCACGTGTCACGGTCCGCAGTCTCCGAATGGACCGCATACAGCGACCATTGAGCAACACACGCATCACCCGGCAGGGACAGCTGGCAACGAGTGCATCGGCTGCCACATGCCCAAGATCGAGCAGACCATCGCCGACGTCAATGTTCGGAGCCACACGTTCAAATTCATTCCGCCCTCCGCTACGGAGACGTTGAAGATCCCCAACTCCTGCAATTCGTGTCACACGGGCGAAACGACGGAATGGGCCAAGAAGGCTCTCAGCAGTTGGCCGCAGGTTTCCCCGTGGCGCGTCGCACAGTAAACCGCTCGTGCTGGATCGTGCTCTCACTGGCAGCGCTGGTGGGGTGCGGAACCGGCCGGCCAAACGCGGTCACCGTCTACGTCAGCGAGGACCAGATATTCTCAGAGTCCATCCTAAAGGATTTCAAGCGCGAGACCGGCATCAAGGTTAACGCGGTATTCGACACAGAAGAGGCCAAGAGCACCGGAGTCATGAACCGTCTGCTAGCGGAGAAGAACAATCCTCAGGCCGATGTCTACTGGGCTAACGAGCCGGTGCGCGCGGACGTTCTTCGGCAGCAAGGGATTTCAACGCCGTACAAGCCGGTCTCGGCCGCGGAAATTCCTGACCGATTCAAGGACCAACAAGGATACTGGACAGGATTTTCAGCGCGGGCGCGGTTGCTCGTGGTCAATAAGGCTGCAAGTATTAAGCCCGCTAGCGCTCTCGCCTACGTTGATCCAAAGACAAAGGGGAAAGGAGTGATCGCCAATCCCTTGTTTGGGACCACGACCGCTCAGATGGCCGCGTTGTTCACGCTGTGGGGCGACGAAAAGGGTAAGCAGTTCCTGGCTGGCCTCAAGAACAACAAGGTAAAGTTGTCCACCAGCAATGGAGAGAGTGCCGATTTCGTCGCCTCGGGCGAGTTCGAGTTTGCGCTCGTGGACAGTGATGATGCTGTTGACCGGGTCCGCCATGGCAAACCCTTGGAGATCGTCTACCCCGATCAAGGTGAGGGCGAGGTAGGGGTATTGATCCTCCCGAATGCTGTCGCGCTCATTCGAGGCGGGCCGAACGCAGAGAATGGGAAGAAGCTCATCGAGTACCTGGTCTCGAAGGAAACTGAACGCAAGCTTGCTTTTGCGGATTGCGCCCAAATCCCGTTGCACCCTGGTGTTGCAACGCCTAAAGAGATTAAGCCAATCGAGCAGACCAAGACCATGAACGTCAATTACGCGGATCTGGGAGCGAAGCTGCAGGCGATTCAGCCAATCCTCAAGGAATGGGTGGGCTACTGAGCACGAAACGGATAACGCTTATGGCCGCTGTCGTGGTCTTGGCCATCGTTGGGCTGCTCCCGCTGTGTCTGATGGTCGGTTCCAGTTTGTGGGTAGATGGAAGCCTTAGCTCGCGGAATTACGTAGAAGTGCTCGGCAATGCGAGGACCTGGATTCTGTTTCGCAACAGTCTGGTGCTTGCGACCCTGACAACGGCCGTTGCCGGACTAGCTGGAGTCAGCCTGGGCATCCTGGTCGCGAGAACGGATCTTCCGTTCAGCAGCTCCATTGCGGTTGTTTTCTCGCTGCCGTTGCTTTTTCCGCCTTACATTCTGGCCGTGGGTTGGTTCGAGATCCTCGGTCGTGGTGGGATCTTGGCCCGCTGGATTCCGATCGGCGAGACGACGTCGCGATGGCTCTTCGGACTGCCTGGGGCGGTGCTCGTACTCGGGTCAGCCTTCCTGCCGATCGTACTGCTGCTAACAATCACCTATTTGCGAGGCATGAATCCCAGTCTTGAGCAAGCCGCGCGGCTGTCTGCCGGCTGGCCTGCGGTTCTCAGGCGGATCACGATACCTTTGATCACGCCGGGCATCCTCTTGTCATTGGTCTTGGTATTCCTGCTGAGCATGGGTGAGTTCGGCGCCCCTGCGTTTCTCCGTATAGATGTCTTTCCCGTCGCAAGCTTCACGCAGTCATCCGCCTTCTACAACTTTGGCGCGGCGACCGCAGCCGCAATGCCTCTGATCGCCGTAGTACTTGCGGGATTGCTTATGATCCAGCGCATACTCCACGGCAGAGCGTATTCGTTTCGGTGGGGAGGTCAATCAACCCTGGAGCGGATTCCGCTAGGTCGAAAGAAACCCATTGTGCTTTTGGCGGTGGTCGTGCTCGCGGCTATCTTAGTCGGGGTGCCTCTGGCCGGAGTGCTTTGGCGTGGCTCCTCGGTCGCGGCGCTAAGCGACGCCCTCCAGCGGGCCGGGGAAAGCGCGATCCGGAGCTTTGTGTATGCCGGTCTTTCGGCCACCTTTCTTTCTGTGCTCGGATTCTTCGTTGCCTACCTGGTCTACCGGCGATCAGTCGCAGGTTGGTGGTCGGTAGATGCGCTAGCCCTCTTCTTATTCACGCTTCCTGGAACGGTCCTCGGCATCGGCCTCATTGCTCTGTGGAATCACCCATCCACGAACTGGATCTATGCCACGCCGGCGATGCTGATGATCGGTTTTGTTGCGCAGTACGCTGCGCTCAGTAGTCGCATCGTCCTGGCTGGTTTCTCCCAGATGTCTCCTTCGTTGGAGGAAGCCGCGGAGGTCGCCGGCGCGGGGTGGTTCAGGCGCGTATTCGGGATCCTAACCCCTCTGGTGCGACCTGCACTGCTGGCGTCGTGGGCCGTTACATTCGTTTTCTGTCTGCGGGATGTTGCCCTGCCTCTTTTGCTGGCGTCTCCCGGACGCGATACTCTCACTGCCCGCACGATGACTTTGATGGCCAACGGTTCCTCAGAACTCATTGCAGCCTTGTGTCTGCTTGCCGTTCTTCTGGCTTTGCTGCCACTCGGCGCGATCGGTATTGCGTGGCGCCTTTGGAGAACGCCGGCATGAGCGCTATCGAGCTTCAGAAAGTCTGGAAGACGTACGGTGGCCGCAGTGTCGTATCACACCTCTCGTTCCGAATCGAAAAGGGGGAGAGAGTTACCATTCACGGTCCATCCGGCTCCGGCAAAACGACCGTGCTCCGCATGCTTGCCGGCTTTCTCGCTCCGGACGAAGGCGTCGTCTTGATTGGAGGTCAGGAAGTTGCAGCGAACGGAAAGATTCACGTCGGCCCAGAGCACAGGAATCTCGGGATGGTCTTCCAGGATCTGGCCTTGTGGCCGCACCTTACGGTGTATCAAAACCTCGAATTTGCCTTGAAAGCACAAGGCCTCACGGCTGACGTTCGAAGGCAGCGGATCGGCGAAGTGCTTGCACGTGTCCGGCTCGATGAATTCAGCGGGACCTATCCAGCACGTCTGTCCGGAGGTCAGCAGCAGCGGGTCGCCATCGCCCGCGCGCTTGTTGCGCAGCCCCTGGCTCTGTTGATGGACGAGCCGCTTTCCAATTTAGACGACGACCTGAAAGACGAGCTGTGCACTCATTTACTGGATCTGCACGCCCAGCTGGGATTCACGCTGGTCTACGTGACCCACAGCAAGGAGGAGATGCGGAAGATCGGTAACAGGGCGATCCTGCTCAAGGATGCCAAGGGGGTCTCAGTATGAAATGGGTTACTCGGGAAAAAGTCAAAGTCGATAGAGTCGCATGCCCATGGCTCATCAAGAAGTTTGTAGATCCTGGCGCGGAATTCGTGTTCCTGCCGCACACCACGGATTGGGCAAGTATTCATGACGGCACTGTATACGACGTTCCCGGCTGCGAACTTGGGCACCATGGTGAAGACGTTTCCTTCGACTCAATCCTCAAGAAGTATCGACTCGCTGATCCGGCCTTGTCTCTTCTGGCGCAGATCGTTCGCGCGGCCGACTCCCACCCCAGCAATCCGCATCCTGCCGGCGAAGGTCTTCGCTGGATCGCTCACGGCTTCAGTGCGCTGGGCCTAAATGACCACGACATTCTGGCGCGGGAGTTCATCGTCTACGACGCTCTCTACGCCGAGTGCCAGAAGCGTGCAACCGCATGAAACAGATTGCTTTAGTTCTGAGTCTACGGGCATGAAAGGAGATTGAAATGAAACAGGTCGCACTATTTCTCTGCCTCACGGGTTTCGTCGCGGCTCTGGCGGATGGACAAGATCGGGACAAACGCATCGCAGATTTAGAGCGACAGCTTACGGAAGCTAAGGGCAGTGTCGCAGCCCTTCAGAAGACAATTGACTCGCTTGCGACGGAGGTACAGGCATTGAGGCAGCCAGGATCTAAAGCCGCACCAGCTACCGCCGCCGCCACTCCGGTTGCCAAAGAGACCAGCGGGGGCACGGACGGAGCCGAGGAATTCGCCGCGCGGATCATCGGTCCCGACAATGGCAGCGACGAGCGTGACAGCATGCTGGGAGCAAAACCGGAGATTTTTATCCAGACGCGATATTCTGTCGCTCCTATCGACGGCTCCGGCACGGCGTTTCAACCCAACATGCGGCTAAGCCGCATTGAGACTCGATGGGCAGGAAAGATCAACGAGCGCATCGGAGCTGGCATTGAGATCCAGTTTCAGGAGTCCGTCGAAGGCAGCCCAGAAAAACTCGTAAACGATGCCTTTCTGGAGTACTACTTAAACGACCACACCACTATTCGGGCTGGGCAGTTCATTAAGCCGTTTGGATTCGACATCCAGCAGTCCAGTTGGCTGCGTGAGTCTCCAGAGCGGCCGATTTTCTCGGGTTACTTCTTTCCTGGCGAGCGGGACCGTGGAATCATGTTGTCCGGTGATCTTGGCTTTCTTCCTGCACCCGGCTTCAAGGATCTTCAATATTTCGTGGGGGCGTTCAACGGCAATCGTTTTTTCAACGATAGCAATCGCCAGGTGAACTACATGGGTCGAATCCGCAAGAGCTTCAACAAGAAGCTGGCAGTGGGAGCGTCGGTACAACTCGGAAAACAGCTCTTGCCTCCGGGAGTTTCGGGTAATGATAACGAACGGCTATTCGGTTTCGATTTTCAAGTCACCGCAGGCCGATTCGGCCTGCGGGGTGAAGCCCTGACTGGGAACATGCCCTCTACGCCTGCGAGCATCGAGCCAGAGTTCTTTCAGGCCTTCAGGCCGGGAGCGCATAATTCCGCCGGAGAACTACTCACGAGCTATCGTTTGGCTGGTGCGCAAACCGTCTACGCGCGCTATAACCAGTTCAACGGCGATCCCGTAACGGGACTAAATATCCGGGCTTTCAACTTCGGGTATTTTCTTCCCGTCGGCGAGCGTTCCCGGCTAAGCTTCGATTACCAGTTCAAGAACCACGCCTCCTTCGAGGACGACGCGGTGAACGGCAGGTTCCAAATCACTTGGGGGATCCTCGTGAAATGAGAAACAGCTGAAAGTCTCCCGCGCAGATCTTTCGAAGTCTCCAAGACACCGCCTTCACGAAATTAGCATTCGGCTCACTTGATCCAGATATCGCGAAACGCGATGGGCGAGTTCGGGTAGGACTGGATGCCGATGAACCCTGCAGGAGCGCCATTGATCTTGGCGATACCCCGCTCGGTATCGGTGTTATCAAAAGTCGTGGTTAATTGCGAGACGCCCGTTTCGGTATCAGTCAGTGTCACTTCGTAGTGGTTTCCTGTAGCCGCAATGTCGTACTGCATCCACACGCCCGCGCGCGTGGGTGGGCCGGGGGTGTAATGCTGGACGGTCACGTCGTGCCCCCCGGTTTGGATGATCAGATCACCCGCTTGGATTTTGTAGATCGCACCCGTGCGGTTCTTGTATAGCCTGTCGGGCTCAGGCCGCCGCCCGTAGTAGTCCTTGTTGACATCCCCACGGGCGTTGTCGTCGATCTGTACTTCGAATCCCGAGAACACCGCGTTCCATGCTGGATTCGAATTGACCGGTGCACCCTCATTGCCCGCCCTCGTCTTCAGCCCGTCCGGAAGTCTCTGCAGCGGATCGAGGAACCGGACGAAAACACCGCTGTTGCAGTTAGCAGGGTCGAACACGCGAAATTGCAGTTTCAAGTGGAAATCGTCAAACGCCTTCGCCGCATAGTAGAGCAGCGAAAAGTCGGAGGACCCGTAGCTTGCCAGCTCGCCATTGAGGAACGCGAAACTCTGCGGGCTATTGGCGACCCCGGCGAGCTTCCATTTCTTGAATGAGGCCACGGTGCCATCGAACAGGGCTGTGAATCCCGGAGCGGGTGGACGGACAATCGCCCGAGGCAGCACGTTCTTTTCGAGCATATCCGCGGTGCGCCGCGAGAGTGCAACGCCGGTAAGCATGGGATTGGGCGAGCCGAGACTCGGAAACAACGCCGGAGCATCCACATAACAGTTCGTGGTGTCGTGAATGCGACCGAACTCATTGGTGACGGAAGTCGCTACGTTGTCTCCCATCCAGAGCGTGCCCGCGTCGTGGTGGGTGCTGCCCTCGGGGTCGCGGCGGTCGTCATAGGGATGCTGCGTTCGCATGTCCGCTACCGTAGCTCCTGCAGGCATGGGCACGCTGCCGCCTTTCGCGCCGAGAATCTCGAACGACTGTCCGTTGGCTAAGATGAGCGCGACTTCATCGGCGAGTGCGTCCATCGCGTCCCAGGTCTGCTTGTCGACGTTCGATTGGGCGCTGTTGCTGGTCCTCGTTTTGACATCAGCCAGCGTTACCTCTGCGGTCGGGCGCGAATTCTCCGTCCTGGTGGGAGATAGGCGCACGAAGCTGTCCGGGTTCTGCGGGGTCATCTCGCCGATGCCGCGTAGCGTGATCACCACGTGGGTATCGGTCGCTCGCAACATAGAGTCCATCTGTTCTGTATCGGGAATCTTCTTGAATAGCTCGGCCTCAGAGTCCGTCCCCAGCTTGTTCAGCCCGGATGCCGTTATTTGCAGGTGGAATAGGCGATCCTCCCCCGCAACAGTGGCCTTCCCCTTTACGAAAAGGGCCGATGCCTGGAGGGAAGTCTGCGTGGAAGCGGGCAGGCTCGTGAGCGAGGTTACTGGGACGCGAATCGTCAAATTGGAACGCAAATGCGCGATGAGGTTCTTTCCCATCCGCTGCGCCGCGCGCCCTGCCAGCGAATCCTTGAAGGTATTAATTGCCAAACGCGTGCTTTCAATGGTTCCGAGCGCGACTACGACCGCGCTTTGGTGCCCGTTGGAGGTAGGCGCGAGCGAGATCACTTTCTCCAATCCGTCGGTGTCTTTAACCCGCACTCCGGTGACCCTCACCCAATTGTCGGCTTGAGTTTCCGTGATGATATCGAGCACGGAAACTTTCGGCACAATCATCAGGCGCTTGCGGGCGTCGCCCTGGGCGTCAATGCCTCCGGCTTCGACGCCAGCTACACGTGCGACCTTAATCAGCTCCGGCACCGCGCTGAACTTGTTGATGGGAAAATCTCCCGGTTCGGTCCGGGTTTGAACTGCCAGCGGGGCCTCCAACTTCATCAAGTTGAGCATTTGCGCGCGGGACGTCGCGTCAGTGGGCCTCAATCCCAGGAATCGACGAAGTTCGTCGTCGCTGACCTCCGCCGGACCAGTCGTCGTGGTCGATCCACCGCTTGCTGCTCCTGCCGCAACCGCAAGATCGCCTGTCGCCTCAAGACCCGCATAGCGCACAGCCGGATGATCCGGCAGCGCGGCAAGAGCAAGGGCATGCGGCGCTTTGCCCGGGACCGCAAGCCCATCGAAAAGCTGTCGCCGAAGAGCTGTATGCAGGCGCCCGTAAATGAAATCGTTACTGTCGGTTGCGCCGATCTGATCGCTAGATTGCTGGAAGTAGGTATTTTCGAGCGCGGCCACAACGGAAGGAGGCCAGTTCTTGAATTCCTGGTGAAGCATCTGGGGCGACCAGCCTCCCCACGCTAGGGACCGCCCGCCGATGGCGAACAGTAGTCCGGCATATCCCAGTGCCGGGTGGCTATCCCACGGCACCCGCCAGTCCGGTGGGCCGATGCCCAGATATGGAAGGTTTTGAAAGTGCTCGGGAAGTACAAACGGCCCGGACTCCAGAACCAGAATCCGGCGGCTATGCGTCTCGTCATTCAGCAGTAACCGCGATGCGATGACGGCACCGAAGGTGCCCCCGCCAATGACGATGACGTCGAATCCGCGCGACCGGCCGGCTACCGTGACGGTCGTGCTATCGATCGCCTCTTGCAACGTGTTGCAAAGAAAGCGACCCATATTGTCAAGAGTGAAAGTTGTGGTCTCAGCCTGCAGTCCCATATCGAACCCTCCTTATAGATAGCGGCAAATCGGGAAAATTAGCGCCAGCGAAGAGCCTTCGGCATCCCGGATGTCTGGTAGATAATAAGGTGATTTGAATTACACCTTCGTTTCAAAGTTGTGGCAGTCCGCCCGAGAAATCAGAACGCAAGCCGCAACTGCATTTCCAGCCGTCGGTTGTCGGCGTTTTCTGAGAATCCGCCTCCACCGGCACCACCCGCCATCTGGTTCGCGCGACCGAACAGCGGAGACGTGACGTTTCCAATGATTGGACCGGGATTTGTGTGGTTTAGAACATTTCTAGCCGACATGGAGATGGACAGGTTGTACCGGCGCGCTGTCGGGGGAGCATTGTTCCCGCCGCCTTGGCCACCCGAGTTTCCACCAGCGTTGCTGCCCGTTCCCCGCTCCGGCCCGAATCCGATTGTCTTGCTAAGCCGCAGATTCACCGAAACTTGTCCCGGTCCACGGCCATAATTACGGGGCAGGATTTGCTCACCCGGCGCCGGACTGGGATCGAGCAGACCGTACTTGGTTGAGACCAGTCCGGGTTTGTTCGGATTGCTCGCGATCCCCGGGCGAGCGTTGAACAGCGTGGTTCCATACAGATCGCTTCCGGTCGTTATATCGAACGGCGCTCCGGACTGAATACTCAACAGAGGGCTTAAGCGGAAACCCCACCTTGTATCGATCGTCCCATTGATGCTGACCGTGTGGTGAACATCGTTCGACGCAGGGCCATACTCTCCGGTGTAGTCGTACGGATTCGCGGGGAACGTCCCTAAGCCGTCGGTATTACTCTTTGCGTGGTTCCAAGTATAGGCGCCAGTTAAAGAAATCTCGCGATTGACCCGGGCGTTAACATTGACCGCCAGCTGATTCTGGTTGTAGATACCGGAAGAGGTCATCAGGAACAAGGGGTTCGAATTCCCGAACGGGAATATGCCGTTGCCCGGCAAGGGCGCGTTGATATCCAACGATCGCAACGCATGCAGTCCCCGCGAGTTGGTGTAGGTGACCGCAAGGGTGCTGCCTGCGGGCAACTGGCGCTCAATGGTGAACGCGGATTGCATGACATAAGGCGCTCGCAGGTTGGAGTCGACCTCTCGGGTCACCTGCGTCGTTCGGAACGCGGCCAAGGCGGCAATCGGCGGAATCACCGGAAAGAAGTCCGGATTCGTGATCAAATACTGCTGCTGGATGATGCCATCGGAACGTCTGGCTGTGAGTGTGTTATTGAGGCTGAAGCGGTCGTAAAATATTCCGAATCCGGCGCGCAGGACCGTCTTAGGCTGCTTCTTGTTGCTACCACCGGGTGCCCAGGCCAATCCAATGCGCGGAGCCCAATTACGCCAGTCATGGATATTGGTCTGTGTTTCGTAACGCAAGCCAAGGTTGAGAGTGAAGTTCGGGCGCACTTTCCAGTCATCTCCCAGGAAAAGGCCCACATCCGTTTGATTGCCGGCGATCTCCGGAATCCCGGCCGTGATACCGAACTGCGTTGCGCCACCTCCTAAAGTACGGATCTGTGTTGGCGAGTATCCGGCTTGTTGCAACTGCAGCGTTCGCTGGTATCGTTCAATCGACTGGAGCTGAATGAGCACGGGCTGGCCCGAGGCGTCCAAGACGGGCTGGTAGTTGGCGTCTAGCTGCGGAGCCAGACCACCGGCGAAGGTAAAAGTCCCGTTGTAGTTTTGCGGCGACACACTGTCGATGCTTTGTAACCGCGTCCTGACGCCGAATTTGACGACGTGGCCGCCGTGAACAGTGGTGGTATAGTTCTGAAACTCGTAGCTGTTCTGCGTATTGAAGGCATGGCCCGTCTGCGCGCCGCCGCCGTTGAACGATCCCAGGACCTGAGTGGTGGGACTCACGAGGTTTGGAGTGGTTTCGCTAAAGCTTCGTGTGTACTGGAAACGTATTTCGTTGACCGTTGCGCCGAGCACAGCGGTCTCGCTTGCCTGAAAGTTGTGGTTGGTGTTCTGGATGCGGTACGCGCGCGAGAGCAGGTCGAAGCTACCAATTCCGGCGTCCTGAATATCGCTTTGCGCGTAAGTGTAGCGGAGCGTAAGGGTATTGTTCGAGTTGATTTGGTAGTCTGCGCGCGGGCTCGCTTGAAACCGGCGCTGCGGCGTGACGGGTACGGCGGTGAAGGGCGTAACAGCAAGCGTTTGCGGATCGAGCACAACGGCATTGATGATGGAGCCATTGTCCACCGCGTCTCTTTGCACATCAAGAGTAAATGATGTGCGGTGATTCAGAGAGCCGGTGAGATTGGTCCTGAACTCCCGCAGCCGAAGTGGAGCTTTTTCGCTTGCATAGGGGTTCCGCGAATTCCATACGTCGTTCATGTAGTTGTAGGAGACGGAACCGCGGAGTTTATCCGTACCCGGCTTGGTGAGGATTTCGATTCGCCCTAATCCAAGCCGGTCATATTCGGGTGAAAATGGATTCTGATTGATGCGGATCTCGCGAATCGATTCCTTCGGTGGAAGCTGCCCGCCGCTGAATCCATCCACAAAAATCGATCCGCCGTTTGGCCCGGCCGATGGTCCGGCCAATGCCTGAAGATCAGCCTGAAGGTCCTCGGGGTCGTCGGAAAGCGCGTCCAGGTCCTTCCCTTTGATGATCGTCGCGTTGGCGTTGTTAGTAGCGTCTGTGCTGACTGCGGGCGTCCCAGTTTCCTCAACCGTTATCTGCTGAACGGTCACAGCGACCCTCAACTGCAAGTTCAGCGTCCGGATGCCGGTGTCGAGAGTAACTTTGGCGGGCTCAGCCAAGACCAAGTTGGGCGCGGAGGCTTGCACAGCATAGTCGCCTGCAGGAAGGCCGGTCAGGACATAGGAGCCGTTGTTGCTGGCGGTTGCGGACCTCGTGAGGTTCGCCCCGGTCACCGTTACCTTGGCCGACGGTACACTGCCTCCGGTCTCATCCGTGACCACGCCGCGCAGCGTCGCCGTTTGCGCCATCAGCGAAACCGAAAGAGCAGAGAAGCCCACAAACCAACCAAGATGGATGAGTTTCATCGGTCCCTAATAGCGAGGCTCCGCTTGATGCGGCCCGGGTTACAGGATACTCGACAGACCTGAAGATAAGCTTAGGACCCTGTTGGAAAGTCTGTAACATAAGTACCGGGGCGACACCTATGAAACTTGTCCATTGCCTTGTTTTCCTGCTTTCCTCTCTGCTTTTAGCCCAAACAGCGACACCAGATCGGGCATTGGGCACAGTGACAAACATCGACCGCGGCGGACGCCGAATCACACTCCGGACGGACAACGGAAGTGAGGTTGTGGTTACTGCCCAGCCCACCGCCAGTTTCCGGCGAGTCGCTCCCGGCGAGACCGACCTTCAAAAAGCCGTCACGATCGCGCTTACCGATCTCTCCGTCGGCGATCGCGTGTTGGCGCGCGGGAAGGCTGGCGAGCAGGCAAACAGCGTAGCGGCTACTCTCATCGTGGTGATGTCTCAGGGGGATATCGCGAAGAAACAAGAGGCTGATCGCACCGACTGGGATCGTCGGGGCGTCGTGGGCTTGGTCGCGACAGCCGGCGCAGACCAGATCGTCATAAACATTCGTGGGGCGGGCACCGCCCCCGTGGCGGTTTCACTCGCACCCAACGCGGCTGTGAGACGATACGCACCCGATTCGGTCTTGTTCGCGGATGCTCGTCCCTCAACACTTGGTGAAATCAAGATCGGAGACCAGGTTCGGGCGCGCGGCAATCGTTCGCCGGATGGAAGCAAAATGACCGCCGAAGAGATCGTCTCTGGAACCTTTCGCACTATCGCGGGGGTGATTCTATCGCTCGATGCGCAGCAGAACGAAGTTCGGATCAACGATCTTGAATCCAAGAGACCACTGGTCGTAAAAGTGACTGCAGGTTCCAGCTTACGGCGGCTATCGCCTCAGGTTGCGCAAGCCGTCGCCCAGAGAGTTCGGGGAAACTCGGGCGGACCGGCCGCCGCGGGGCGCGGCAGCGACTTGCAGCAGTTGTTGGAGAGTAGTCCGGGCATAACGCTCGCGGACTTGAAGGCTGGTGAGGCGATCGTCATATCGAGCACCATAGGAGCCACTGCCGAACGGGTGGCCGCAATCACAGTTCTGGCTGGAGTGGAACCGATTCTCAGGCGCCCCGGCACTCAGGAGATGTCGCTCGGGTCCTGGACTTTGGACATTGGTACCCCCTGACATTTTCCGCCTGACACCACTGAGCCGGGCTTGGGCTATTCAGGGTGCCATCAAAACGGATAGTTATCCAGAACTTCAGCGATCCCGAACGAAAACTGCCTCCGTGGAATCCACCAAACAAGGGCGCCTCGATACGCAGGTTCCCATGTCGGCCTGGTCGCCGCCTTCCTCGATGAAGTCATAGCAGATTGCCGGGCATGAGCGGAGACGAGATTTGAGAACGTGAGAAATACTCAAATCTCCCAGACGCTAGTATCGACATGACTATCAGCACCGCCCAGATTATCAGCCGGGCGTTGCGATCACCCTGCGCTAAACCACGCAGTGCGTTGCTGCGAGTTCGTGGTTCCTAGACAAGCACTCGCATTCTCATAGGGTTAAGCCGGATCAAGCTTTGGCGGGTCGCGTGCTATTCTGAATCCGGATGCGACGTGGCATTCACATCACGATCAGCCTGATGGCAGTGATCCTGCTTATCAGGCCTTTTGATTGCTTCGCTGTCGGCACCCCAAGTCGACAAGCTGCGGATTGCTGCCTTAAAGGCAAGTGCGTTCCGACGGCGAACTCAGACGAGTGCTGCAAGAGCCCCCTCCAGGACAATGACCAGATTGCGCCGTCGAAAGTGGCTGGACACTCATCTCCGCTAATCGCATTAACAGTTGTGCACATCCCCATCCTGGTCTCCCCAACATTTCTGGCTGTCGGCGACCCGGTGAGTCATCCGCCGCCTGGCATTCCCTTAACGTCCCCCAGTCTGCCGCTTCTCATCTAGAACTCCTCCTATGGTGTGCCTCCGCACGCCCATTTTCAGTTTCAAAGTCAGTTAATCGGACACGCTTGCCCGGACGGGCAACCGAGGAGGTTTGGATGAGAAGTAGTGTCAAGATTTCAGCAACGATCGTACTGGGCGCGGTTCTTGCGAATGCCGCCCAATCCGAGCTCTGGCAAGCTCCGGCGAATTGGCATCGGTTATTGAAGAAAGACGTTCCCGGAAGTCTGACGCTCGATGATGCGGGCGTGGAATTCCGCTCACCCAAGTTCAACCAGCGATGGACATATGTTGACATTCACAGTTTCGATCTCTCAACGCGGGAACTCACGATCACCAGCTATGAGAATCGTCCCTGGCACCAGCCTGGAGAACAACGCTATCAGTTCACCTTGGGCGAGCCAATGCCGCCAGAGATCGCCGTTCAACTTACAGAGCGTGTCGGGAAGCCCGTGCGCAACGGAATCCCGCTCCCAAGCGTGGCGGTTCTGTCAAAGATCCCGGCTCATCACCGGGTGTGGTCCGGGGGCAGCAATGGGACGCTGCGCTTGAAAGATACCGGCATTGACTACGTAACCGAAAATGGCCGTGACAGCCGCACTTGGCGATGGGCGGATATCCAGACCATCGCGAATCCGAATCCGTACGAACTGCGGGTGACGGGTTACCGGGAGACCGCCGAGTTCGACCTGAAGCAGCCACTCGCACGCGTCGTATTCGAACAAATGTGGGATCGTCTTTACGCGGCTGACCTCGACCTTTCCACCGGCGGAGGCGAAGAACACCGATGAGGCTCTTCCAGGCCGTTATCGCGCTCTTCTTAGTCGCGGCGGCGCCCGCGGCTGACTTGCCGACTCCGCTCTCGTCCTTGCTTGGCGAAGCTACGCGCAGCAACCCGGACATTCAGGCGACCAGGCTGGGCTGGCAGGCGGCAACCCAGGTTCCCTCTCAAGTCTCCACGCTGCCTGACCCGCAAGTCACGCTTCAACACTTTTCGGTGGGCAGTCCGCGGCCGTTTGCCGGATACAGCAACAGTGACTTCGCCTACATCGGATTCGGAATCTCTCAGGATCTTCCATATCCGGGAAAGCTGAAGCTCAGAGGCGAGTCTGCGCAGCAGGATGCCGCGATCAGCCGGAACAAGCTCGAAGCCGTGCGGCGCTCCGTCCTCCAACAAGTCAAGGAAGCGTACTACCAGATCGCGTACGTCCAGCAGACTTTGGAAGTGCTGGACCGCAATGGCACACTTCTCGAACAAGTCGAAAAGATTGCGGACGGTCGCTACCGAGTGGGGGAAGGCAGCCAGCAGGACATTCTGAAATCGCAGCTAGAACGCACCAAACTGCTGCGGGAGGTCGCCCACCACCACGAGTTGATGCATTCCCAGCAGGCGCTACTCCGCAAACTGCTGAATCGTCCACCGGACTCGCCAGACGTTTCGACGGAACCGCTGGTGGAAACTCCGCTGCGCTACACGTCGGCCGAGCTATTGGCAAAGGTTATGAGCGAGAACCCGGAAGTCGCGGGCCAACAGGAGACGGTGAAGAAGCAGAGTCTGCAGGTAGAGATCGCCCGCAAAGACCGTTATCCGGATTTCAGTGTGCAGTACATGTGGCAGCACACCGCGGAGCCGTTCCGCGACTACTATATGCTCAGCGTCAGCGCCCGTATTCCGATTTACCGTCGTCGAAAACTCAATCCGGAGATGACGCAGGCCGTGGACGAACTCAACCGGTCACGACGCGAATACGAGAGTCAGATTCAAACCGCTTACTTCGATGTTCGCAATCAATACATCGCTGCAGAGACGGCCTCGCAGATGCTTAAGATCTACCGCGAAGGACTGATTCCACAGGCGCTGGCGGCCTATCAATCCGGGCTTACGTCGTATCAGACCGGCAGTGTCGATTTCGAAACCTTGTTTTCCTCCTTCCTGGATGTCCTCAATTTCGACGGGGAGTACTGGAAGACCTTGATGGAACATGAAACAGCTCTGGCTCGAATCGAGCAGATCACCGGCGTGCCGCTGGATTGAGGAAATGACCATGCAACGCTATCGAATCGCTTTTTTCATCACCCTCGCGGCAGCGATCCTGCTTGCGGCAGGCGTAGTCCTGCTTTGGATCGGTCCGCAAGTGCTTAAGGCGAGGTTTTCGTCCGTTGTGTCTCGTGCACCTGCAAGTCCCGACGCGACGCGCTTGGAAGCTCCAAGCTCGGAAACGGCTCTGGTTCCGGTGTCGTTGACGCCCCAACGGATGCAGAGCATCGGCGTCAAAACGGGCACCGTGGAGTATCGGCAAGTTCACGATGAAATCCAAACCACCGGCAGCGTCGAAGTAGATGAGACGCGACTCGCCGAGGTACAGGTTCGCTTCGCGGGTTGGATCCAGAAGGTCTACGTTGACTCCATTTTCAAGCCCGTGCAAAAAGCGCAGCCGCTCTTGACGATCTACAGTCCTGAACTGGTCAGGACCGAGAACGAATATCTGCTGGCGAAGCAGAATCGTGGGCTCCTGGCGCAAAGCACGGTTCCCGGGGTCGCATCGGGAGCTGGCACTCTCTTGTCTTCCGCGATGGAACGGCTGAAGCAGTGGGGGCTACCAGAACGCGACATTCAGGAGTTGGAAGAGACCGGACAGGTCAAGCGCGATTTCGAAATTGACTCTCCCACGTCAGGACTGATCATCGAGCGAAACGCCCTTCCCACCATGTATGTGCAGCCGGGTACAAAGCTTTACTCGATTGCGGATCTATCCACCGTCTGGGTTTACGCCCAGCTTTTTCAAAACGACATCGGCCGAGTTAAGTTGGGAGATGCCGCGGTCATCACCGTGGACTCCTATCCAGGACGCACGTTCCCCGGACGGGTGAGTTTCATTTCGCCTCAACTTGACCAGACGACTCGTACTGCGAGAGTACGGCTCGAAATCGCCAATCCCGACATGAAGCTTTCGCTGGGAATGTTCGTCAATGTGAAACTCGACTTGGCACTGGGACGCCAACTGGTGATTCCAGCATCCGGAGTCTACCAGTCCGGGACGCGCCAGATCGCGTTCATCGATCACGGGGATGGCCACTTTGAGCCACGCGAGATCGAAACCGGCGCGCGGGCTGGCGAGGATTTTGTCGTAACCAAGGGACTGAGAGCCGGAGAGCGTGTCGCGACGTCCGCGAATTTCCTGCTCGACTCGGAAAGCCAGCTTCAGGCAGCGATGGGCTCGTTTGCTCCACCGCCCCCCGGTGTTAGCGCTGCATCCGCGGCAAATGCTCCGCAGGTATCTCTCGACTACTCATCAAGCCCGTCCACTCCTCGACTTGGCACCAATACGTTTCGTGTGAAGCTGGCTGGGCCGGACAGTGCGCCCATCACCGGCGCCCAAGTAACTGTGACGTTCCTCATGCCCGCGATGCCTGCCATGGGAATGCCGGCGATGCGCAATGTCGCCACACTCAGCGAAAAGGCCGGAGGAGTTTATGATGGCCCAGGCCAGATTCTGATGGGCGGCACCTGGCAAGTTACGGTGCTTGCCACGAAGAACGGTCAAACCATCGCCCAGAAACAGATCTCTGTGACTGCTGAAGGGGGCACGCAGTGATCAGTCGTTGGATCGACTGGTGCGCGCGAAACCGCTTCCTTGTTTTCACAGGAACACTCGCCCTGGTGCTGGCAGGTATCTGGGCGATGCAGCGCATTCCGCTCGACGCTCTACCCGACATCTCTGATGTCCAGGTGATTATTCACACAAGTTGGAATGAACCGCCCCAGATCATCGAAGATCAGGTTACCTATCCCATTGTTACTGCCTTGCTGGCGGCGCCCCGTGTGAAGGGCGTCCGTGCGCAAACCATGTTCGGCGACTCATACGTGTTCGTCGTCTTCGAAGATGGGACCGATCTTTACTGGGCGCGCTCCCGAGTACTGGAATACCTGCAGCAGATCCAGGGACGCTTGCCGACCGGGGTCAATCCGACACTGGGTCCGGATGCTACCGGCGCAGGGTGGGTCTACGAATACTTGCTGGTGGATCACAACCATCGCTACAGCCTGGCGGATCTGCGAAGCCTTCAGGATTGGTACTTGCGTTATCAGATCGCGACTGTCCCTGGTGTGGCCGAGGTGTCGAGCATCGGGGGCTTTGTCCGCCAGTACCAGGTTCGGCTGAACCCGGACAAGCTCCGCGCCTATAACATCGCACTTTCGACGGTCATCGACCGGGTACGCGACAGCACCAACGAAGTAGGCGGCAGACTGATCGAGCTTGGGGGCGCTGAGTACATGATTCGCGGCCTGGGCTATCTGCGGTCTCTCTCGGACCTTGAAACCGTGCCAGTGACCACCAAGAACGGCACGCCGGTCCTGGTGAGAGATCTGGGAAGCGTTGCATTCGGTCCCGACATCCGCCGCGGCGTGGCGGAATGGAATGGCGAAGGAGAAACCGTTGGCGGCATCGTTGTAATGCGTGACGGAATGAATGCTTTGAACGTGATCTCCGGCGTCAAGCAGAAACTCGCCCAGATTTCCGGATCTCTTCCGCCCGGAGTGGAGATCATCGCGGGATATGATCGCTCGGGGCTGATTCAAGCATCCATTGGCACTCTAAAGCGCGACCTCATCGAAGAAGCCGTAATCGTCAGCGTCGTGATCGTCGTGTTCCTCTTCCACTTTCGCTCCGCGTTCATTCCGATTCTTGTGCTGCCGATCGCTGTCATCGCTTCATTCATACCGATGTACTACCTACAAGTCAGCTCTAACATCATGTCGTTGGGGGGCATCGCACTGGCCATTGGGGTCTTGGTTGATGCCGCGATCGTAATGGTGGAAAACGGCTACCGGCAATTGGCGGAAGCGCAGCAGGCCGCCGCGGCCGAGCCGACGCCGCGGACCCTCTCTCGCGGCGAGCAAAGGAAGATTCTCCTTGATGCCGCCAAACAGGTGGCACCGGCGCTCTTCTTTTCACTGGTGATTATCGTCGTTTCGTTCCTGCCGGTTTTCATGCTGGAAGCTCAGGAAGGACGCATGTTCCGGCCCCTGGCGTGGACCAAAACGTTGGCCGTCGGTTTTTCATCGTTGTTGGCGATCACGCTGGTCCCCCCGCTGATGCTTCTCTTCATCCGTGGCCGACTGCGCCCAGAATCGAGCAATCCGATTTCGCGCATCACGCAGGCGATTTATCTTCCGGCCCTAAGATTGTGCCTGCGGTTTCCCAAGACCACGGTTCTACTTAATCTGGTTTTTTTGGCCGTGACGTTTCCCCTCGCGTTCAAGCTCGGAAGCCAGTTCATGCCGCCCCTGTTCGAAGGAGCTACGCTCTATATGCCCACCGCGCTTCCGGGCATTTCGATTGGTCAGGCTACCCAGTTGATGCAAGAGCAGGATCGGATTCTTCGCTCATTTCCCGAGGTGACCAGCGTATTTGGTTCGATCGGCCGGTCCGAAAGCGCCACAGATAACGCTCCCATGGACATGTACGACACAACCGTGACCCTGAAACCGCGAGAACAATGGCGCGCCGGTATGACTTACGAGAAGCTTATCTCGGAAATGGACTCCAAGCTTCAGTTCCCGGGCCTGACGAATAGCTGGACCATGCCGATCCAGAATCGTTTGGACATGGAGCTCACCGGAATCAAGACGCCGGTCGGCATTAAGGTCCAGGGGCCTACACTTGACGGCATCCAGCAGGTGGGCAGCAAGATTCAACAGATTCTCACGGCTCTTCCCGAAATGAGATCCGCATTCGCGGAGCGTGTCGCCCAGGGGTTTTACTTGAACATCGAAGTGAATCGGGCCGAAGCCGCGCGCTACGGACTCACCGTGGGCGATGTTCAGCGTGCGATCACGTCCGGAATAGGCGGAGACAACATCGCAGAGAATGTCGAGGGCCGCGAGCGATACCCGATCTCCGTCCGCTACGCGCCTGACTTTCGGGACAATCTCGACAAGCTACGGCAGGTTTTGATCGCCACCCCGGCCAACACCCAAGTGCCTCTGGGCGAACTCGCCAAGCTTTCTTTCTCGAAGGGTGCCACCATGATCCGCGATGAGGATGCAGCGCTCACCGGCTACGTCTATCTCGACCTGAATACCAGGGACTATGGCGGGTTCGTGGAGCGGGCCGACAAGTTGCTCCATGAAAAGCTTGTGCTTCCGGCAGGCTACACGATGAAATGGTCGGGCGAATACGAATTCGAGCTGCGGGCGCGGGAGCGGTTAAAACTCATCCTGCCGATTGTGTTCTTCGCGATCTTCCTGTTGCTCTACATGGTCTTTCATTCGATTGGTGAAGCGCTAGTTTTGATCTTTCCAACAGTCTACGCGATGACTGGAGGTCTGCTGTTGCAGTGGTATTTAGGCTACAACTTCAGCGTCGCGGTATGGGTCGGCTATATAGCTTTGTTTGGGATCGCCGTCGAGACCGGAGTGGTGATGGTCGTCTATTTGCACGAAGCACTTGACCGAAAGCTAGCGGCCGGACAACCCCTTCAGCCCGCTGACATCCAGCAGGCTGCCATTGAGGGCGCCGTGCATCGGCTCCGTCCCAAGCTAATGACGGTAGCCGCGGTTCTCGCCAGCTTGATTCCAATACTGTCGGAATCGGGTGTCGGTTCGGACGTGATGAAGCCGATCGCGGCGCCGATTGTCGGCGGCATGATCACCTCGACAATCCACGTGCTGATCTTGGTTCCTGTGTTCTTCGTGATGATGAAGACCCGCGCGCTGCGACGGGGCAGCCTGAGGAGTGCGGGAGAAGTGGATGTAAGAGAGTAAAGCAGTTCAAATAAAAGGAGACCGACTATGATGCATCTTTTAGCAGTGAAGCGATTGATCAGACTCTGTGGAGCGACAATGCTGATGGCCGCAGTTTGTCTGGGGCAAGCCGCACCCGCCAAAAAAGCCTACACGTTCCATGGGAAAGTGGAGGCTGTTAATGTTGGCGCCAACAGCCTGACCGTCAATGGTGAGAAGGTTGAAGGCTGGATGGACGCGATGACAATGGGCTATAAAGTTGACGATCCCGCAGTCCTCAAGATCATCAAGGCGGGTGACCAGATCACGGCGACCGTTTACGAAGGTGATATGACGCTCCACAAAGTGCAGGTGGTGCCGAAAGGCAGCGGCGATTCAAAATCTAAAAAGTGACGGTCCCGAACCAGATCGGTTGAATCCGCTAAACCCGACGAAACACACTGTACTGAAATGACTGCGGCTTTCCGCCAGGAGTCCAGTGAGTCTCCAGCACGCTCTTAAGAAGCACAAAGGACGATCCCAACTCCGCACTCAGCGTTAGTCCGCTATAGCGCTGTACGTCCAGGCCGCTGCATTTCTCGGGTCCATCGGGTGCGAAGGTCGAAATCACCGCGTGCCGTCCCGCTGAAACAGTCCGATTCAGTAAGGTCACGTAAGCGGCCCGATCTGCCTGGTTCGTGAGAAAGTGAAAAACCGCGCGGTCATGCCAGACATCGAAGCTGCCGAGGTCAGGACTGGCGGTCACATCAGCCACGATCCAATGGACCATACTTGCTTTCGGTCCAAGTCTTTCCCGTCCTTTAGTCACGGCCGATTCTGAGATATCGAGTACCGCGACCGAATACCCACGGTCTAGGAGCTTTCCAGCCAGCAGAGATGTCCCTCCTCCCACGTCAATCACGCTCCCGGTTGGGCATATTTCAGCGATCAGGGACAGAGAGAGATGGGGATCCGGCTGCGTCCAGCTCAGCTCTGTTTCAGGCTTGGACGCATACACAGACTCCCAGTGGTCTTTGGTGGACATGTTACGCGCTCCAACCAAGATAGCCTCTGCCTAGATTTGCCGATGCGGTATGGATCTCACGAATTAGGCGCGGATCGCACAAAACGATAATACGCCGCCGGGACCACGACCATGTTCAGGGCAGTGGACGTCAGCAAGCCGCAAAAAATCACAATCGCCATCGGAGCCTGAATTTCGCTTCCGGGCTTACCCATGCCCATCGCTATGGGTACAAGTGCCAAACCCGCAGCGAGAGCAGTCATCAAAATCGGTGCCAGACGCTCGGATGCTCCATCCACCACGGCCTGTCGGAAGTCCGACACGCCCTGGTCTCGAAGATGGTGTACATGAGAGATCAGCATGATGCCATTGCGCGTCGCGATTCCGAATAGGGTAATGAACCCCACGATCGATGCGAGGGAAAGCACCCCTCCCGCTAGGAAGACGCCAGCGACGCCCCCCACCAAGGCCAGCGGCAGGTTCAGCATGATGATCAGTGCATCCTTGTACGATCCAAACGCGATGCCGAGAATGAGGAAGATCCCGACTACCACTCCGCCCCCAAGCAGCAGCAGCCGCTGGTAAGCACGCTCGGCGCTCTCGAACTGGCCACCGTACTCGATCCGGTAACCCTGCGGTAATTTCACGGCCTGAGCCACGCGCTGCTGGATCTCCTGTACGGTACCGCGCAAGTCTCGCCCAGACACGTTGGCTTGTACCACGATCCTCCGCTGCACTCCCTCGCGCATGATGAAGTTCGGACTCCGATCTTCCTGAATCGTCGCGACGCTCGAAAGAGGTACGCGCGGCCCTGCCGGCGTATCGAGCAACATTCCACGAATACCCGCCAGAGTATCCTCCCCATCGCCTGACCCGCGAACATCTTCATACTTGGCAACCAGCGGGAAGCTGACTTGGCCGTCAAGAATCCGCCCCACCTCACTACCGACCAATACTGTCTCGATTCGCTGGGTCACCTCTCCCGCTGGCAGGCCGTAGCGCGCGGCCAATGCAGGGTCCGCGCGAATTCGCAAGGTGGGGATATCCGTCTGCTGCTCGAGCGACAGATCCACGACGCCAGGTACGCCCGCCATTTCCGTCTGCACCTGCTTCGCTAACAATCGGAGCTGGCGCAGATCGTCCCCGAAAATCTTGACAGCAATATTCGCGAGCGTTCCCGAAAGCATGTGATCGATGCGGTGCGAGATGGGCTGTCCCACGCTGACGTTGGTTCCCGGCAGCACACTAACCTTATCGCGGATCTCCCGAAGGACTTCGTCTTTTGGCCGACTCGCCATTTGCAAATCTACGTCGATCTCCGCCGATTCCACACTCTGCACATGCTCATCGAGCTCAGCCCGTCCGGTTCGGCGGCCAGTCGACCGAACCTCCGGCACTGTGAGCAGAATCTTTTCCAGAGCCGTGCCGAGCTGATTCGATTCCGCCAGGCTGGTTCCAGGGATCGTCACGGCGCCTACCGTTAGACTTCCTTCGTTGAACTCCGGCAGGAATGACCTCCCCATACGCGAAACACCCACACCTGCGGCGATAAGTAGCAGCGCCGAAGCGCCCATCACGACCCACGGATGATCAATCGAAAAAGAAAGGGACGGACGATACATCCGTTTCAGTACACGGATCAGCCAGGGCTCCTGCCCCCTCAAGATGGATTTTGCCCTCGGCAGCAGGATCGAGCACAGCGCGGGTGTGACCGTCAGAGCAACCACCAGCGACGCCACCAAGGCGATGATGTACGCGAATCCGATGGGCCACAGTAGCCGCCCCTCCACGCTCTCTAGTGCGAACAACGGCAGGAATACCAGAATTACGATCAGAGTCGCGAACACCACCGATCCTCGAATCTCTCGGCTGGCGCGATACACCACCTCAATCGGACCCAGCCTCTCTGCTTCCGGCAGGCGACTGTTCTCCCGCATCCGCCGCACCACGTTTTCCACGTCGATAATCGCGTCATCCACCAGCTCTCCCATAGCGATCGCCAGCCCGCCCAGGCTCATGGTGTTGAGCGTGAATCCCAGAAACTTGATGCCCAGCACCGCCGCGACCAGCGAAATCGGCAGAGCGATAAGCGTAATGAGAGATGCCCGCAGGTTCGCCAGGAAAATGAGCACCACCAGCACCACCAGCAGTGAACCATCGCGCAGTGCGCCGATCAGATTGTCGAGCGCGCGTTGAATAAAGTCCGCCTGCCGGAACACATGTTTGTCGATCACCATGCCTTCGGGAAGCGTCCGCTGGATGTCATCGAGCGTGGTGTCCAGTAGCCGAGTCAATTCCAAAGTGTTTGCGCCGGGCTGCTTCTGGATGCCCAGGATCACAGCGGGTGAGCCCTTGTGCGATCCTTCGCCGCGCTTCAATGCCGCGCCGATCTGCACGTGTGCCACGTTGCGCACCAGAATCGGCCGGGCTCCGCGCGCCGTGATCACGATGTTGCCGATCTCGTCCTCGTTCGAAACACGTCCGACCCCCTGGATGAGATACTCCTGTCCTCCCGTGACGCGAAAGCCTGCCGACGAGTTCTTGTTGCCACGGTGTAGCGCCTCCTCCACTTGTCCCAGCGTGACGTTGTATTCCCGCAATTCCACAGGGTCTATCAGCACCTGGTACTGCTTCTGGCCGCCCCCGGTTGCGATCACTTGTGAAACGCCTGGAACCGCAAGCAGCAGCCGCCTTACGGCGTTATCGGCCACCGTGCGCAGATCGAGTGGCGAGTGCCGGTCCGATTCGAGCGCGACGAACATGATCTCGCCCATGATCGACGAGACTGGCGCCAGGAATGGCTGCTCCACCTCTGGGGGCAGACTGGCGCCTACGAGCGTCAGCTTCTCCGTGACGATTTGCCGGGCGCGCTGAATGTCCTGGCCCCAGTCGAACTCCACCCAGACCACCGCCAAGCCCACTGCGGTCGCCGACCGTACGCGTCGCACTCCCGACGCGCCGTTGAGCGAGGCCTCAATGGGAAACGTCACTAGCGACTCCATTTCGGTCGGGGCCATTCCATGTCCTTCAACCAGAATCGTGACCGTCGGTGCACTCAAGTCCGGCAGGACGTCCAAAGGCACGTCTCGCAGTGAGAATCCGCCCCAGACCAGGAATGCCGCCGCGAGCGCAATCACGATTACGCGATAACGAAGAGACCAGCCAATCAATTTATCGATCATGTTCGTCTCCCGTTAGTGAACGTGTCCATGGGCTGGAACAGCGCTGGACATGGTAGACAGGCGAATCAAATATGCGCCTTTGGTGACCACACGATCGCCCACATTCACGCCTTCGAGCACCTGCACCAGTCCGTGGTTGCGGATACCAAGCTTCACGGGTCTCCGCAAAAAGGTCTCGCCGCCCCGCTGTACGAAGACCACGGGGCGCCCCGCATCATCGATGATCGCGGCTTCTGGAACGACCGGAGCCTTACCCATAGGCGTCAGGAACAAGCGCAGGAACACGGTCTGATTAATCGCTAGACGATGGTCGTGATTGTCGGTCTCGTAGGTCACCGGGACCGTTCTGGTTTCCGCATCCACCAAGCGCCCGACCGCTACAAGCTTCCCCGCCGGACGAATTTGACCGTCGGGCATTTCGACCTCAGCGCCGGACAACTGGCGAAGTTTCGAGAATTCCGATTCCGGCACCACACCGCTCACGAATATCGAATTGATATCGACGATGCGGAACAAACTTTTCCCGACTTCCGTATTCGCTCCGCTGATGGCGCTCGATTCTGCAAGTATCCCGCTGATCGGCGCGCGGACTACAAAACGCTTGACTCCGGTGTCTTTCCCGTCGCCCGAACGAGTAGAGTCGAACTGCTGGAGGCGAGTCTGTGCAGCCTGCAAGCGAGCCTGCGCCGTAGCTTCGACGGCCCGAGCCTCTTCGGCTCTGCGCGCGGGAACAGCTCCCGCGGCTAGCAGACGCTCCGCCCGGGCACGATCACGTTGGGCCTGTTCCAGGCTGACTCTGGCCTCGGTTTCCGCCAGCTGCAGACTAGCCGTGTCCGTCGTGGACCCTACGGGTGGAACGATGTTAGCCAACTCGGTCCCGATCTCGATCGTCGTGCCGACCGCGAAGGTCTTGTCAACGATTAAGCGCCCCGCGGCGGGCGCGGTCACCACCGCCTCGCCGCCCGTTCGCGGCAGCGTTTCCGCAGCCACGCGCAGGTTGTCACGCATACTCTGCTCCGCGGCCAGTTCCGTGCCAAAATCCAGCGCCCACTGCTGTTCTTTTGAAAACGCGATGGTCTCCTCTTTCGGTTCGGCGGGCTTTTCAGTAGATGCGACGTCGGAGGCCACCTTCACCGTTCCCACGTCGAAGGCTTCGTTCAGATCCTTCCCGTGAACTACGATGCTCATGGCCGCTTCACCCGCGGTTTTTGGCTCGACGTTAGCCCCGAAAATTCCCGGATGCGTCGATGGATCGCAAGGAAAGACCTCCACGCCCAAATGCACTTCGCACGCGGCGTCCTTGACGGCCTTGAAATCCGTAAGCCGCGTCAGATGGATGGCGAAGCGTTGTTTCTGGCCGCGGACCAGCGCCGGATATTCCAGATATAGCTCGCCACCGCGGGTCCAGACCGAGGCCTTCAGAGGCTCGGGTGTTTCTGCCTTCGGAGCGGCCGATTCAGCCTTCGGATTCTGCGAACACGCCGCCAATAGTCCTGCGGCCAAAATCAAATAGATCTTTCTCACGGCCGACCTCCCCCATTGGTTGTCAGTTCCGCGCCCACAACTCGCTCCAGTTCAATGAACGCCTCTCGAACCCCCGCCTGCAACTCCAGCAATCGCAAGCTCGCTAGCCGGTTGACGCGCAGCGAATCGAGCAGTTCAAGAATGCCCACTTCGCCCTCTTCATACGCCACTCGGGTGATGCGGATCAGTTCCGCTCCCGCCGATTCAAGCTCGCGTTGATACGCCGCCAGCGCCTCGCCTCGGATGATCAGTACTTCGCGCGCGCCTTGGATTTCAGTCTGGATCTGGCGTGCAAGAACAGCCGCCCGCGCCGTGGCCTGCTGCTGTTCCGCCTGGTAGCGCGCGACTTCGTATCGACCGCTGTTAAACACAGGTAGCGGGACACTCAAACTGAACACGACGCCTGTGCGCGTCACATTCGAAAACGGATTCGTCCCCACTCCTGAGGTGACGTCGGCGCGTTTCACCCCCGCTGACACCTGGGGATCGGGGATGCGCAGGCGCCGGGCGGCCTGCTCTTCGAGTTTGAAACGGGTGAGAGCCTTCTGCTCGGCCCGATAGTCTGCGCGGGTATCGATGGCGCGAGCCCTCAGCGTTTCCACGTCCGGCGGCTCCAGGGAGACCGCTAGCGCTCCTTGCACGCTCTGTACTTGGGTACCTTCGGGCAGGAATCCACTGATCTTTCCCCTCGCCTCGGCGATGAGCGCATTGGCTGCGACTACGTCCGTCCGCAGCTCCGCGATCTCTCGCTCGGCGCGCAGCCGGTCGTAACGTGACCCCTCACCCTCCTGCTCGCGCTGGCGAAGAATGCGGATGAGCTCTTCGACTTCACCGCTTCTTGCCGAAAGCAGGCGCACCCGGTCCTGCGCCGCCACCATTTGGTAAAAAGCAAGGCGCAGATCGCTCCGCAGCGACCACAGCGCGGCTTCTCTGTTGGCATCGGCTACCGATACGGCGGCCGAACCGGCGTCCCGCAAATAGCGGACTCGCCCATTGAGCGGCAGCGTTTGCGACGCTTCAAAGAACTCGTTGTAGCCCGCGCCCTCGCGGGAATACGAGACTGCCGGGTTCGGGTAGACCGTTCGCGTCTTGGCTTCCGCTTCTGTCAGCGCTAGCCGCGCGCGCAGCTCCTGCGCTTGGGGGCTCAGCGTCAGGAAGCGCTCGACGATTTGCGCCTCCGACCATTCCCGTTGATCCTGCGCCGAGCAGACCGCGGATACCGCAATCCAGAAAACCCACTTCGGACGAAATAACATGAATCAGACCTATTCCTTTCCACAAGCAGCTATCAACGGACACACGTAGACCGTGCGCCTGGATGGAAGGATTAGGCCGGAGGAGCTCTGGGGATTTTCGGACTGGACTCGGGCGGATCGTGCCCGCGATGCCGTGGTATTAAGACCGGGTTAAAAGCAAGCGCGGGAGCCGGCACGGGTACACGTTCGGCCAAGTCGGCATCAGGATGAACGAGCACCACGTGCGCGGACGTCGCTGCATTCCACAAGACATCGATTTCATCGTCATCCGCCGTATGTGGAGCGATGAACGGACCATGTCCTGCAAACGCCTCGTGCACATGCAGATGTACGGGAGCGGATGTCGCCTGGTGTTCGAGCTCTTCCCCAGGGTGAATGTGGTCAAACGGCGCCTGTAGGAATCCCCATAGGAGCGTGGCCAAACCGAGAATGACTCGACCGTTCCGCACAGCTTCTCACTAAAGTACCACCATAGGTAGGAACTCGGTGTCACTTGGTCCTTATAACGCGCTACTCGTAAAAGTGGAAAAATCCTGACCGCGTGCCAAAGGAATTTCTTCTCGGTCCGGCAAGCGTGGTGGAGTTATCGTCTGGTGAATGAAGTGGCTGGAGGCGTAACGAAAGCGTTGAAATGCCTTTCGACATGGCAGCTTCCGATATGGCCCAATAACCAGACTAATTTCGAGGGTGGGCGACTCCATGCGGCCCGCCGAAGCAAGGTGCCTCGTGCGGAGTCTGAAGCCGTCGGCGCGCCTTGGCGACCGTTTTCTTAGAGGTCATCCTTTCAGACGATTGCAGCTAACGACGGGACAAGCATCACGCTTTCTTGCATATATAATATGGATCGCGCGAGGCCTCCTGGAGGCGAGGAACGATCTGTTTCAAGGGTTCTGCTTCTCCCTCCCTCGATCCAATCAGCCCTCCGACAATGGCGGGACTTGCGTGGAACGCCCACCAGATTTTCGGTGATCCGATTTTTGCGCCCGAAATTATTCGGGGTCTGCGCCGCAAAAAAATTTCCGAAAATTGCTCCGCAGTCCACGAGTTCAAAACTTTTCACGTTCTTCCGCATTAGCTAGCGCGCGCGCTGCGCGCGCTCGGAGGGCCGGCAACGCCCGGAACGGCGTCTAAGGGATTCCGGAGCGCTACGCGTCGTTGAGAGAATTTTGGGACGGGTCACAGAAGGCGCGCTGGACCGAGCGGTGACGTAAACGCAGACCGGAGCGCCTAGCCGACGCCCGGGCCGAGTTTTTGTTCGCTTACTAAAGTTTACAGTTATATGTATAGGCAAAAAACAGCGTATCTGGGGCAAATGCGCCGGTTGTGAGATGCTACTGTCGATCCGGAGTTTTGCACCGAAAAAACAGCAGGTCGCTGACAAAAAAGTTTTTCGTCCCGCGTCACTTCCCAATCACTTCACGTCAGACTGAGCGATGCTATGGTGTGCGCCAATCAGAATGTCTTGGCGCGGGCTTTAGGGCCTCCAGTAATCCTGGATATAGGAAGGTCGCATAGGTGAAATCGACGCTTCCTAGCTCACACGACGAATTTTGGGACGCACTCAGTTAGACGCCGCCAAAGCTAAACGTCGCCGTTGATGGAAATTCGAGCCTTGCTCACAGGTAAAGCCAGGTAACCGATTTCTCACCTGGACGCCTGCCAAGACTCTGCAGATACGCGATCGCGGCCTCAAGCTGGGGTACTGCTCTATCTTGAATGCGCGGCATTTCCTGTCCACGCGCCTGCCAAATTTCGAGAGCCTGGATTAGGTGGCTTATCGCCTCTTCGACTTGTCCGAAAGCAGCACGGAAGCGCCCTACCTCCGAGTGGTCGGTCGCGAGGCTCTTCCAGTCGGCATTAGGGTCCCATTGGTTGGATTCGATCCGAGCCTGTGCGCTTTGGCATCGTTCTAGCGCCCAGTTTCGATTCCTAGCAGCTTGAACCTCGTCGGATCGAAGATCTTCAAATAGTTTTTCAAGAGATCTACGCCGCGCTCTGCCCTGCTCGCTTTCATACTGATTCAGAAAGAAGTCTAATCTTGCTTGCGGTGATGTCAGAACCCATTCCCGCCAGCTCAAAAAACTCCCCCAAAAGACATTCCAGGCGGCCTTGTCGACTCCCCGGTCGTAATAGCTGGTCCGAATGACGTCTACTTCGGCATCAGTAGACTGCCCAATCTGAATCCCGACGTCAATCGCAGCCATAGTGACCGGCAATCTGCCAATGACTTTGAGAGCCTCAATACACACGTTCCGGCGAACGATGCGATCGGAAACGCGCATGTTCGGCTCTCGGGACCGGGTTATCCAAAAGCCTCTCAGTGCCTTTGACCACCGCTTTCCAATCGGATAGCGCTTGGCCTCGTCCAAGAGCACAAACATGACGAAATAGTTCAGATCGGCCCGCTCTAGTTCCATGTGCACGTAGCCTACAACTATCTTCTCGCAAAGAAAGAACAATTGGGGCATGATTTGTGTGAAGGCTCGTTCCCCCGGACAGCCGCAGGCCAAGCCGAGGGCATTCTGGTGGCGGCGAGCCCGAAGGTCCATGGCAGCAAAACCAGTCTTGGTGTCTAATGGTGTGGTCGGCAAGCGGCTCCTGAACGTCAAGGAGGCTGCCATGTTTCTGGGCTTGAAGGTAGCTACCGTCTACAAGAAGGCCCGGCTGCGGGAGCTTCCTTGCGTCAAGGTGGGTCGAGCGTTGCGGTTTGATCTTGAAGCGCTACAGCGCTTTATCGAACAGCACACGATCGAAACCATTGACTAAAGGAGAACGCAGCAAGTGTCTATTCATAGAGTTGAAGATGGAGTTTACAAGATACGTTGGCGGGAAGGAGGTAGGCAGCCAAGCCTCGTTGTTCATGGGTCTCACGAATTGGCCAAGAAGATCCTGCGCAAGAAGATGTCGGCGCGGGATGAGAATCGGCATCTGGATATCAGGAAGGAGATCAACTTTCGGATGTCTGTGCTGATTGACCGGTACTGGGTGCAATATGCAAGCAAGAAGAAGTCCGCGGATCGGGAAAAGAGTATTCTCGACGGCATCCGGAGCGAGCTGGGGAAATTCTTTGTCCGGGAGCTTGCGGATGGAACTGCCATTGACCGGTGGTATCGCGGTCTTGTGGCAGAGAAGGGGCTGCTGCAAGGAACGGCAGTCCGGCACTTCAATGTCATGCATCACATGATGGCGAAGGCATCCAAGATTTGGTCCAAGGAAACTGGGATCGACCGGAATCCAGCTGATTTGGTGGAAGTGAAGCGACCCGATGACCAACGAGAGCGGTACTTAACAGCGGAGGAGATTCCAAACCTGAAAACGACTCTCGACAAGAAGATGTACCGGAAAGCCGGGAAGGGCATCAATCAAACATTTTTTCGTTTGCGCTTGATTGTTCTGATCGCGCTCACCACCGGGATGCGGATTGCCGAGATCTTCGGGCTCGGGTGGAATGATCTTTTGTACAAGGAGGAATTGATCGCTGTCCGGGCGAAGCTGAAGGGTGGCAAAGTCCGGTACGTTCCAATGCCGCCGGAGCTCAGTGCTGAGTTCAGACGGTACCCGGCAATTTTAGGGGAGGGGCGAATTTTTCCTCCTGAGCCGGGGGCCAAGCGCGAACGCCAGAGGGTAGACAAAAGCTTTGAGACCATTCTGGATGAGGCGGGGATCATGGATTTTCGATTTCACGATCTCCGGCACACGTTCGCGAGTTGGTACATGATGAACGGCGGCGATCTATACGAGCTGGCCAAGATCCTTGGCCATTCCAACATCAAAATGACCGAGCGCTACGCGAAACTCGCAAAGAGCCACATTGCGAAGACCGGTAGCACGGCGCGTGTGATGTGGAAAATGATGGAAGGAGAACGGCGGGAGCCAGCAACGGGAACGGCTTGAATGTTCCCGTATTGTTCCCGCGCCTATTAATCCATGTTTCTGGCGATTACTAAGTTGTTTAGAATGTGGTGGCCAGGGACGGAATCGAACCGCCGACGCCAGCCTTTTCAGGGCTGCGGCCTGCCAAAGCTAAGTTGTTGCAAAGATTGGCAATATTGCATTTTTTAGGCTCCAAAAAAGGCCTCTAAGTGCAACCAAATGCAACCAACGGCTCGTTCGGATTTGCTCCTGCAAGCTTTGGTCGCCCTTTGCGCGGTTGCCGGGGCCGCTGCCATGAGCTGAATTTTCAAACCCATGGCTTCGGACAATTATCCATGACGCCGACGAAAGGTCTAGAGATCGCGCGCTCGAAAAGCCGACATGACCAGTGACACGAGGCCGCGTCAATTCTTGGTGATCACAAGATAGGTGCGAATCGCGACCTAACTGGTCTTAGCTGGTTCCTTCTCCGTCAGCTTGTCAAGCGCAGATTGCATTTGCTGCACCCATCCGGCGGTTTCAGATTCTAGGGTTTTTTCAGTTTGATCCACGAGCAAATCGATGTTCTTTCGTCGCATCTTTTCCCAGCGAGACAGGGCCTTCCACCACGCATCGATGTTCCTTAAGCTTGTCAGCGCCTGATTGTACTGGACCAACGACGTTTCAACCTGATCTGCTTGAAGCTTAGTCGTGATCGCAGTGACAACGGCTGTGGCCAGCGCTACCCAGGGGTCTTTGTGAAACGCCGCCAGGAGGGTTCCAGTTCCACCGACGACGTAGATAAACGCCTGCATCCACGAGAGCTGCCTTGATAGGGCACGAGTTTTCTTGACGAAGTAACTGACTTGGTCGTGAATACGATTGTCGACATACTCGTCAGGCGTCAAGAAACTCTCCCGCGAATCGTCGTTCGGCGGAAGCTTATCTATATTGATCTTGTTGACCTCGCTCTGCTCTAGGGACGAAGTAATATCTTTGACTCTCGCGGCCAATTTCGATTCGCGAGAGTTCAGCAAACACTGCTCGTCGCTATATGCTCCGGCTCGCGATCGAAAGCGAAACACTTCGCGCTTCAGGGCTTCAGCGGCCCCCCGGAGGAGAATCCATTTCGTTCCATCGCGAAAGTGGCTGTTGTAGGCGCTTAGGATCGAGATGGCGATGGGTGTCAATACGACGAGAAAATGCAGCGTGCCAACTGGAACGTACCACTCGTGAAGAAAAGTCACAAACGCCACCGGAATTACGTTCGTCACTGTTAGGATGGCGAACAAAGCCGCCAGGACAGCAAGAATAATGAGCGCCAGCTCAATTCTCCGGAACCGCTTCTGTCGCAGCATCGCCGCCCTGTCGAGCTCGTCGAGCCGCGACCAAACTTCCTTGAGCGTGGCAGCGAGGGTCTCTGGGTGAGCGTCAATCCGCCCTAACAGGATTCGCGCCAGGTCGTCCGCGGTACTGTCGATCGACGCCGGATAGATCGTTGCTGTTTCGACGATCTCGCGCAATTCAGGATCCAGCGGCGTGGTTGGGACGGTGCCATCCGTCGGTGGTGTTTTCGCTTTGATAATCTGGTCGGCAAGCCCGCCTGTTTTACTGATGACCAGCACCGGCCAGTCACGCCGCGCACAGCGAATGACGGCTTTCTTCTCAGGGTCTTTTCCGCCGAAAAGCACCGCCAGAACTGGGGTCGGATTGGCTCCATCCTTGGCGAGCTCATCGATAATCTGAAAGGTCCACTTGGGTGAATCGGACCACACGTCGGGCAAACGCAATACAACCTCGTGATTAGGGTCGATATCGCTGTCGGCTCTGTCTTTCGGGATGATCCCGAGCAGCTGAGGCATCTTGTCCTGGTCGAGAGCAGCCTGCCCCATCAGCGCCGCGCAACCCGAGGATCTAGCATCGTCGAGAACCAGCGCACCGGGGTCGAGCGCACTTGGAGCAATCACACGGCTGCATATGGAAAGAACTTGGTCGCTGAGATTGGGATCGAAGTCGCCCAGCAGTATAATGAGCGGGAGCCGGGGAAGATTCAGCTCTTTAACTGTAGCCTCGATCGATTTCGCCGCATCTACATCGATAATAGTGTGAGACATTGGCTTGATATATTGCCGGATCTAATAGTACAAGAATTGTGAGCTTTCGTGGGAACGAGGAGGTTGAGTGATTATCGCTCTGGCGGGTAGGCGAATTGATCCACCCAACGCAGTGATCCACGGCTTCCCGGCTGAAAACGTCGGTATGGTGGGTGAGCGATTGCGGGCTCTCTTCAAGGCGAATAAAGCTCGAGTGTTAGTCAGCTCTGCGGCGTGTGGTGCGGACCTCCTGGCACTGGAGGCGGCAGGGCTTCTTGGCATTCGCCGTCGTGTTGTGCTTCCGTTCGAACGGCACATATTTCGCGAAACATCGGTAGTGGATCAAAGCGCCGAATGGGGTCCGCAATACGATCAGATTCTTGACGAAACTGAAAGCCGAGGCGACTTGGTCGTATTAGGCTACACAAAAGGCGACCCGGTCGCCTACAGGGCAACCAACCGCGCCGTGCTGGATCAAGCGATGATGATCGCGCTTGAGATGAATGAAAAGGTCACGGCAGTCGTCGCTTGGAATGGGTTGGTCCACAGCGAGGGTGATTTAACGAATGCTTTCCGAGACGAGGCGGAAAGTCGCGGCTTGCCGGTTCTGGAGATTAGGACAAGCCGGGGGGGGGCGAACGAGTGACCGGTCGAAACTCTCCCCTTGGGCGAGAATCCGTCCGCTAGTTAACTTTGTCGAGGTGATGTTTGCACAAACAGAAATCAGCGGGCAGTTACCCTGTGCTATCCCGAGTCTAATGCGCCGCGGACGTTTGACCGCACGTGTAGCGTAACGGCTCGTTCCCGAAGTATGTCTTCCATTCCTCGAGGGTGAGCTGCCTCTCCGTTTGACTGCACGCCAGGCCGCGGACTTGAGAGGCAGGGAAGCCTTGATCAAGGCCAGTAACTTGCGTCAACGCGAGCGAAACTCGATCTCCCGACGCGACCGCAAGGTATTTTCGATTCGGGGTGAGGGCCAGCGAAGCGACGGCGGCGGCGAAGTCGACCTTTTGCAGGGGGCGCCATGTCGCCACATCCCAGATTTGCGCTGTGCCCACGAAGCTGCCAGTCAGAAGCCAGCGGCCATCCTCGCTGAATGTCAGTGCCGTCAGCTCGCCCGTTGCGAGCGACGTCTTCAGATTCGACTTGCCGTCAGTCATCTCAAAGATTTTTGTGTCCTTCTTGCCGCTGACAGCGAGAAGATGTCCGTCCGGCGAAAACGCGAGACGATCGAGACCTGGCTCATTCGCGATGCTGGTTACCTCAGGAAGATTTGCGGTCTGAGTCCAGAGCCTGGCCGTCCCCACGTAATCGATGGTCACCATCCTACGTTGCTTGTCTTCAATGAGGGACATAGCCATGGCGACAACCCCCTTTTTATGCTGGCGGAAAGACTCCACAGCTTTATCGCTCTTTGGAGTCCACCAGTGAACCGTGTCGAAACCGGCAGCGGAAAGGTAGGCCGAATCGGGGGTGAAGGCGAGAATCCGGACGCCAAGCTGCTTAAACCGCTTCAGTTCCTTCCAAGGGTCGACTGCGGAGATTACAATGTCACCCGTATCCGTCGCCGCGGCGAGCAGGTTTCCACTGGGGCTGAAGGTCACGGCAATCACCCACGCGGAATTCGGGTCTGGATTCTCCCATTGCCACACCTGCCGGCCGGAGTCCGCGTCCATCACCAGCAAGCTGCCATTGCGTCCACCGGCCGCCAGGAATCGATTATCGGGACTAAACGCGGCCGCAGAATAACCGGCCGAAGAGCCCTTGTCATTCCCCTGCGGAGGAAGGCGAAACAATGACGCCCCTTGTTTGGCGGCAACTCCTACCATCCGGAGACCATCGGGCCGGATGAGAACCGTATCCTTCTGGGATTTCTGCAACGTCAAAGGTTGCAGTTCCATGAGCGCCTGATAAAGTTGTTGCGCGTCGGCGCTTCCGCCCGGTCCAACGACGCTCGCCGGATCCAATCGGGCTGCCGCTTCCGCGATCAACAAGGCGCCGTGTTCGCGGTTCCTCCCAGCCTCCAGTTCCTTTCGGGCATCGGCGATGAGAGTGGAAATTGGGTTTTGCGGAGATGAAGACAAACGTCGCCACCAATCTAAGCCTGATTTACTAATCTCTAACCCGGCGACTGAGACCGCTACTAAGGAAACCAGCGTCATGTTTGTCCGAAGCTGATACCAACCCCGCCGGGCGAACATGAGTACTCGATCCGGATTCACTTTCTTAGACTCGGTGGCTTGCAGGGCAGTTTCGGGTAACTGCTCGAACTCGGCCAAAGTCTGCTCACGATAGGGCTCGGGAAGGGCTTGCAAGCTGGTCACACGGCCTTCTGTAATATGACTCGCCAATCGCTCCATGGCGGGCAAGGTCGAGGTCGAGCGGCTTACTTGAACTTCGAACGGCGCCAGCTTCTCCGAATAGGCGTAGCGTGAGAAATACGGCACGCCCATGTCCAGCCAATAGGCGTCACGATCGATGTGCGGCTCCAGACAGGGCTCGAACGCCGTTCGGGCATAGGTCATCATCGCCTTGAGCATCTGCTCCTCATTCCCGTCCAAACGTGTCGGCAAGGGCAGGATGCGGAGATTTCGTTTCGTGCCTGTCGCCGCGGACTTTGCAACCGCGGCCGTGCCGTCGATGCTTTGGTAGTTGAGTGTGAAACAGGCCACCAGCGTGTCTGGCAGTTGAATGGTGCAGATACCGGAGGTATCGCTGACTCCGGTGCGGCTATCGATCAACACCCAGTCGTAGTTCGCCACCATGGCGCGGCGAACCGCGTCAAGGAACGCCCCGCCGTTGTACTTCTCATAAAATCCGGCCCAGTCGAACGAATTCACGCGGCGGGCGTAACCCGGCCCTTGCCGACCCGCGGGAACAAAATCGATGTACCCGCCCAAGCTCGTCTTGGCGTCTTCGCCGGATGGCCACAGAAGACGCTTGGTCCACTTGCTGATATCCGCGTGCTTCTCGTACCAATCTTCCTTACGCGATTCCGAGGGCTGGAGGGGGGTGGCCATCGTCTGGACGAAATCGGTCATGAAATCGATCAAGCCCGCCGACTCCTCGCGGATCAATTCCTTATCGTTCAAGAATGGTCGGAAGTAGCGATGGAGCCCGGGAGCTTCCAGGTCCCAGTCGACAACCAGCACGCGGGCACCACTGCTCGCCAGCACCCACGCGACATTCGCAAGCGCCATCGAACGCCCTGTCCCACCCTTGTAGGAATAGAACGTAATGATTCTTCCGCTGGAAAGGAGAGCCACTAGTCGGGCCTTCGTCCGCCGGGTCCCGTTACGGAGGGGAGCGCGGAAAAATCGCTTCCCGTCGGAAGCGCGGGTACCCCGCGCGGGTTCCTAAGAACAGCAGTTTTCAGTGCGTCTAAACTGTTTCCTACAGCCCCTGCAAACTTTTCCGGTTGATCGAGATCTGGATAGAAGTAGGGAGCACGTTTGGTGCTGAGGTATGGGAAGGCTTCCTCCATAAAACGTTGGCCCGTCGAATTCCTAGGACCGGGCCACGCCACCAGCGCGCTGAGCGTGTCGAACTTCTCGCTATCGCATTTCTGCAGGCTCGCGATCAGAGCTGGATCGTTCAAGCCGGCGCCGTTTAGTAGGAGAACTGTCAGATTGTTCTTCTCTCGCGCGGCATTCAGGCGCTGAACTAGATTGCCGCCTGCCGGGTCGAAGGTTAGCTGTCGCGATATTAGGTCGCGACCCTTTGCGACTGCGGCGGAGATGTGAAGCAGAGGGTTGTGGTCAGGAGAAAAAGGCCACGCGTTCCAGGCAGGCGGATGTGGATAAACGAAGGTGGCGCACTGTGGACCGGCAGGCGCACCGCCCACATCGAATTCGTCCGGGGGCAGCGGAGGAGGCTCGAAGGCGCTATTTACGCCGCCCAACACGGGGCGGTAACGCAGGCGTGGCAGCGGAACACGGGACGCCTCTTTCACCCGAACTGCTACGGACTGTGCGATGACCCGGAACTCGCGCGGATTCTCGCTCTCTCGTACGTTCCATACCCCGCTTCCCTCCATTTCAGGCGAGCGCGGCTTCTCATATTCAAAGCTCGGAAGGGCCCATGGGATCTCGTCAGGCTGCCACAAGATCGGAATTATGTTTGAAGGTCGTTTCCCGGGATTTTGGTCGATATATTGCTGACGCCGCTCCAGAAACACCTGCAACTCCTGGGAGCAGACCCGGCTCCGAAAATACGAAGGGGAATAGAGACAGACCATGGCAGGGCTGGTGGATAGTTCATCCACCAACTCATCAGACCACTGTTCACCGACACGTATAGCCTGCGTGTCGCGGAAGCCGTCCTCGCGGCTTCCCGTCAGATAGCGCACGCGCCTATTTACTTCGTCGAAGAATTCATCCAGGTAACCATCGCCTAGCTCGTCGTTGTGTGCATAACTAAAGAAAAATGGTTTCATGGCTTTCGAATAGCTATAATTCTAACCCTTCTAGTCGAACCCTGTGCCAATCCGGTGTGAGAAGTAACATTGCGAGACGACGCTCCAGATGACTGTTAGCACAGCGCAATCCCGCCGTGGGGATACCTTGCTTAATCCGAGTTAACGCAACCTAAAATGAATCGCCCACTTTCCGTGGCCTCTTTCTCTTCGTTATCGCGCTTTCTATTTAGAAGCGGAATCTCCGACCGAGGGCCTATGAATCATGCGTGTCCCGGTGTTAGCGATCGCGGTTTTGATAGAACCCGGGCAAGTTGACGGTTTTTCCGACTTCTCGCGTCGTGACTTGTGGAAGCTACTATGGACGGGGTGGCCCGCGTGGGGCTCTCAAGGGAGGGTTCGCCCACGAAGGTGCGGTTGAATCTGTAGCTGCCGCGACATCGTACCGTTTTGTGCAATCATTCTGAATCCTTTGAGATACGGGGACCGCAATCACACGCGATCGCTCATATCCATCAAAGAGGAGGATCTACCATGAGTCAGAAGAAATCTAGGAGTCGCGAGTTGCTACGTTTTTTTGCGGGACCCACGTTGCTCTTCTTGACGACATCCTTGTGCCTCTCGTCTCTGGCGGCGCAACCTGCAGCCACCCCGATCCCGCTGTTGAAGGCCGGACAGACCGTGGACTGGTGGTTTGTATTCAAGTTCAATGCCGAGTCATTCCCGGATTGTGGCGGTGCCGCGCAACGCTCATGCCCTTTTGGAGGGGCAGTTCAACCGTACAAGTCGTTTAGCCAGCAGTTCGCATACGCCAGCAGTGCCGACCATACCCTGCAGCACGGCAGCGGTTGCATCGGAGACACGACTATCGATCCAGTGGGAGCCACTTTCAGCCAAGTCTACAAAGGTAACTTCTTTTATGTTCTCTGGAACGATCAGTTCTACGGAGATCCTATGTCCACTGAGGCGGCACCTGCCGCCCACTCCAAGGGTTTACTGGCGTGGAATAAGGATGGGAGTGGACTGGTGCTGCAGGTCTCAACGCCATCTTGGCCCGCTTCGGGCAGCTCTAAGAAACCCAGGAAAACCGATGGAAACACGCTAGGGTGCGTGAAGGATAACGATGTTCTGGTGAGCCAGCACTTTTTCTCGTTGAAGCTGAACAAGGACGATGTCGTAACCGTATTGAAAGCTCTTGCCAACGCGAGTGTCGTGACTGATCCGGTGAAACCCCAGATCGTGAAAAACGGGGGGCCGGCGGACATCCAGGCACTCGCCAAAGGCCTTGGGAACATATCCATGAGCACGACGGCGACGAAAGACGCGCTATCGAGCGGCGTCGTATTGATCTCCAAACCATCCCATCTGAATGTCCCACCATGGCAGATGGTTTCTGCGATGCTAGGCGGCGTGCCGCTGAGAGTAGCGTCGTGGTGGGGTAGACCCGAGATCCCGACGACAACCGCGAACACGAACGTCACATGTTGGGACCAGTCCCTTCCAAAACCAGGCGCCGTGCAAATCGCGATCACAGGAACATGGCAAGGAAAGCCGATCGGGCTGGAGGGCGAGCCAGAACCGAACGGGAATCACGCCAAGATCGGCGTTTCGACCGGAGGCACCCATTCGTACACCATCTTCGGAGATATGAACCAACAAGGATCATTGTCAGGTCCAAATTGTAGTAGCAGCCAAAACGGGCGCGGTGGGCTGTTCTTTGTGATCGACGACGCACCGTTGCACGGAAGTGTGCAGGGTTTGATCCAGGGCGATTCAGCTCCACAATAAACTCAATCAAACTACCGGGTGGAGACGCGGACGGCGTCTGCGGGAAGACGCTTCTGATAGTCTGGGCTCTGCAGATACGCAGCATCGTGGACTAGCGACTTGGGCGGGATAGTGCGGCGGCGATACAGGTTCATGCGATGTTCCCATTTGCTGGTTTTCCAGTTCCAGTGGCGCTTTGGAATGAACTCCGCGATGTTCCACCAGCCCTTCAGAGACTCATGCCTGAAGGCGTCCGGCGCGGCCGGCACATACTTTCCGGTACCGGTGAGCCCAAGCACCTCAGCCTCCTTGCCGGCATCCACTATCAAGCCAGCGGCCTTGGCCTCCTGAAGCATCCAGCCAAGCGCGTACTTGGAAAGCCCACTAGTTTGCTCCGGGTAGCCGCCGCCGATATCGCAGTGTACTCCCGGAAACCACACTTGCTGCAGATCTCGAGGGCCGCGGGCAGTCGCCGGATTGGCGGGCAACTGCCAGAGATGCGACCGGAAGAAGGCGCGCCGTTCGTCGATCGATACGGCATGGCGGCCGATTTCGATATCGGGATTGTTGGCCTCGTAGGGCAAATGGAGAGGGTTTTCGATCCATCCGACCGAGCTCACGGTGTCCCAGACGCCAACGAACCGCATGCGTGGATCGGCACAGGACATGGTCCGCTTGAATTCGCTGGCAAGATCAAAATAGGTCTTAGCGGCTTCCTGGTTAGCGCCAGCGCGCTGGATTCCGGTTAGCATGCGAATTGCATACGGGACCAGCGGTTCGTTGCCCTTGCGAATCATGCCATACATTCGGATGAGTGAAGCCACGGCCCGGACAGTGAAAGCGCCGCGACTAAAGCCGAAAAGGAAGACGCTATCGCCGGGCTGATAAGACTGCATTAGGAATACATAGGCGTCGCGGATGTCATATTCCAGGCCGTAGCCCACAGCCATGCCGAGGACGCGCGTCAGTGTGCGCGTGATCGGACTGAGAGCGCCGAACGGTTCCATGGTGCCGATTCCGGGATGATAATAGGCCACCTGCGCATCGGTATCGTGCGTCAGCGCCGAGTACAGCTTGATGACGTTGGTGCGGTCTTCGGCAAACTCATTGGCAGTACCGTCGCAGCAGACCACGATATTCTTCGGCATGGGACGATTCTACATAACTCAGCAGATCCCCGCATTGCACAAGGTCTCCTGTGCTTTATTCAGTGTGGATCCGCGTTTTTTGGAAAACCGGTATAATTCAAACTAGTTTCGCGAGCAGCTTTCACGGGGAGGCAGCCTTGGCATCGCCGCTGGATAACATCAAACACTTGGTGGTTCTCATGATGGAGAACCGTTCCTTCGATCACATGTTCGGGATGATGATGGGACCGGACTGGCCGATCGACGGACTCACGGGCAAAGAGACCAATCCCAACTCCGCCGGACAAGACGTTTCCGTGACTGACGACGCGAGCTACACGGGGGATCTGACACCCGACCCCGGCCATCATTTCCCCGACGTCAATATGCAGATCTTCGGCAATTTCGAAGGCACCGGTGTCGGTCCGTTCATGCAGGGTTTCGTTAAAAGCTACGAGACGCACACGCACGACCCCGTCAAGGGGGCGCGAGTGATGAATTGCATGCATCCAGCGAAGATTCCCGTGCTCACCACACTTGCCAGGCAGTACGCGGTATGCGATCGCTGGTTCTCTTCGGTGCCTGGCCCGACGCTTCCCAATCGTAGTTTCATTCATTCGGCGACTTCCGTCGGCCGCACCGACATGTCGCCGGTGTGGTTCGACGAAAGCAAGAGCATCTACGAACTTCTGGACCAGTTCGGAAAGCGCGGCAGCATTTTTTATCATGACTCCACCATGGCCATGACTTTCAAAACACTGGGCAGCAGCCAAAGCAAATGGTTCGGCCTGATCGACGATTTCCACCGTGCATGCAAGCAGAACACGCTGCCGGAGTACAGCTTCATCGAGCCGCAGTACTTCGATTCTCCGGATGGAACGCTCCAGGCGAGCGACCAACATCCCGATCACGATGTGCGCTCCGGCGAGGACCTGATCCTAGATGTATATAACTCTATTCGCTCCAATCCCGATGTGTGGAAGAGCACGATTCTGGTGATCGTTTACGATGAGCACGGCGGATTGTACGATCACGTGACTCCGCCGGCCGCCGTAAGCCCCGACGGCAAGATCGCCCAGGACCCCGGCGAGAACGTCGCGCAAATTCCGCCTTTCGATTTTAAACGCCTGGGAATCCGAGTGCCCGCGGTTATCGTCTCCGCGTACATCGACCCGGGCCAGATCGACAGCACGGTGTACGATCACACGTCCGTGATCGCCACGGCGCGCAAGATCTTCCTGGAAGACATAACGGCAAGCAATTATCTCACCGAGCGCGACCGCACTGCCAACACGTTTGAGCATCTGCTCACTCGGAATACCATGCGCGACGACAAAATCGATTTTAAGGCCCTGCAAGATGCTATGCCGCTGCCACCGGTTTCGGATCTTCAAAAGACGAATAATCTGGATTCGCCTCTCAGTGAGCACCAGAAGATGATGGTGCAGCACGCCTTCGAGGTGGAACAGAAGTTCCTTCCCGGCCTCAACAGCGGAGTTACGCCGGCCCAGATCCAGACCGAGCGGGACGCATCCCTCTACATTCGAAAAGTCGGCGAGGAGTTACGAAAGAGCCAGACACAGCAAGCCGGTGGAGGAGGCGCATGAGACCGCGACTCTCCATGCCTCTCATCCTCGGCCTGGGAGCGGCCGCACTGCTGCATGCCGCCAACGCGGATGAGCTGAAGCGCAACTGTGCCGCGGTGCGTACCGATCCAAAGAAGTTGCTGAGCAACCTTGAATCCTGTATCACCGACATTTTTACGCTCGATACCATCCATCCCATCGCCAAAAGCATCGTGCCCGGCGGCGGCACGGGCCCGGGGCTATCTTTGACGCTGGACAAACGCGGTGAGTGGCGCTCCACCTTCAACGTCAACGGCGCGATATCTTTACGGCAGTTCTGGAGCGCGGAAATGAAGGATACGTTGGTGCACCGTAAATTCGGCTCCTGGAACAAAGCTACGGAGTCTTTCGCGTCGCACGTCTACATCCGGGCGCGCGGATTGCCGCAGATGCCGTTCTACGGAATCGGCCCCCACACGGCGACCACAAACCTCGTGAATTTCAGCGAGCGCGACACGTTCGTCGGCATCGATGCCAGTAACCCCATTGCCTCCTGGCTCGCGCTCGGCGGCACGGCCGAGGGAATTTTCCCTGACGTCAGCGGGGTTCACAGCCCGGGCGTGCGCTCCATCGATCAGTTTTTCGCCGAGGCAACTGCGCCAGGCCTGTCAAAGCAGCCCGCCTTCGTGCACTCGGAAGTATTCGTGCGCGCGCACCACGCCGATCCGTTCGAATTCGAGTATCGGATCGGCTATAACTTTTTCCACGATACGGATACGGGCCATTACACCTTTCGCCGCTTGCACGCGGATTTGCGTCACAACATTTATCTCGAACGACCCAACGGCAAGCCGAACCGCACCAGTGTCTTAAGCATCCGCGGTGTGGCCTCGATGTCCGACATGAGCGCGGGCAACGCGGTACCGTTCTATCTCCAAGAGACGCTCGGCGGTTCCGATATTAACAACGACGCGATGCTGCGCGGCTTTGCCGACTACCGTTTTCGTGGGCAGGACTTGGTGATGATCTCCACCCAGTATGAGCGCAATCTTTGGAAATGGTTTGGCATCCTAGCGTTCTACGATACCGGCCAAGTGGCCGACCGCAAGAGCGACCTGAGCTTCGCCAATTTCCGCCACAGCTATGGTTTCGGCGTGAATGTATGGTCGGCGGGGAAGGTCGTGTTTCGGGCCTACGTAGGGCTCGGCAGCGGTGAAGGTCTCCACAAGTTCTTCGGATTAGCGCCCGGGTTGCCAGGGCAGTAATTCTGAGGAGTGCCCGCGCACTGCGATGGCAGGACTTTGCCGGCTGAAGATTAGCTGTGTTAACTGGCCGGTTGGGTAGTCTATTACCGGTTTGGTGCAAGCTTATGTCCGCTTTAGGGAGCATGTTCACGGCGATTCCACATGAGTACCCGGTCGTAGAGCCTCAGAGATGGCTAGCGGAGAATGAGGCCAACCGCGATCTCGGCTCTCGGCCGGAGTTTTATGACGCTCAAAACTCTCTGGGGCCTTAACAGTCTTCGCAGGGATTAGAGCACTTTTCGATGGCCCGGACAACACGCCCATTGCTGACGCGAACATGTATCCACATCGGCGTGCGTTCCGAGTAATCGGGACTTGGCGAATCGAGGACTTGCGACAGTAATCAGGTCGCCGCCACCCGGTTCCTTCGAGTGCCGTTCGCTGGTCCCGAATTCGGTAGTGTCTCTAGGTCCGAATCACACGCACCCTCGCAGATTCGGTGCGCGACTTCGGAAACGGTTTCGTGGGTTTGCCGTGCTGCTGTGGAATGACCTCGTCCGTGGTGATGGATCTGATGTGAAAACCCGTGCCCGATTTCGTTTTGTCGTTCCCGAAATGACAGGTCAGCGTCATTCTCCCCGCGAGGATCAGCCCTTGGTGATACCAGTCCTCACTGTTGTCCGCACGGATGAAAACCTCTGTCCGTCGAGTGGCGGGACGGGAAAGGACCTGAAGATCCTGAGCCCTTCTCGGAACCGTTGTACCTTCGAGAGCCGTGTTTATCGCCGGCTCTTCTCGCGCGACAAGGGCATCCTTTACTTGTTGACAAACCGTCTTCCAGGCGGCGTCGCGCTTATCCTTGGGCATCTCTTTGATCGTCTTGCCAGGCGGCAAGGCCGCCTGAAGCGGGCCAAGAGGCGTTTCTTCGTGCAGGCTAGGAGAAACAGGAACCCATACGATGGTGAGGCTTCCCTCCCTGTGCTTCTTAAGGAGGTATGGCAGTTCGACCTCGCGGATAAACTCTGAGTCGAAAAACTCAGCCGTCACGAGCAGTACCGCCACAGTCGCTTTTTCGAGGAACGCTAAGATGGCCTTCTTCCACAGATCGCCAGCCTCGATCTCCTGATCCGAGAAGTCCATGTACGACCCGTATTGCCGTAATGGACTAAACATAGTTCTGAACTTGTCGCGCGCTTTTCCATTCGGGTGGCTGTAGCAGACGAAGACCATCGCTTTAGCCTACCTCTGGAACGGCCATACGGAGTGAGACGAAGACGCCTCAGCCAAGCTCTTCTGCTGTTGTAGTAAGTCACTTCGACCGGAGTTGAATGCCTCAGAGCAGGCCTCACGCCGTGAGGTCAATTTACTCTGCGGGTAGCCTTGAAGGAGCGCAGGTAATCATCGATGAGGAGGTTAACCGGCGTCGCCTCAGATGCCAGTCGTACGTTCAGGGTCCGGAAGTACACCGGTAGCTGCTCGAGCCGAGCGGCGTCCCGCGTGTAGATCAGGGGCGTTAGCCCGCGGCCGTGCGCATACCCGACTTCGTACATGACGTTCTCGTTGAGGAGCGTTATATCAGCGATGACAGCCAGGGATGATCGTACTGCGTCGGCGAAGCTGGTGTAGATCGCCTCGCTTCTCGGGAGCCGATCTAGACGAACTGGAATCATGTGTTTGGCGATGGATGGCTCGATCGTTGAGGTGTACAGCGCGTTGTGCACATCGTCGAACGGGAGGAGCACGAGGCACCTCCCGACCTTTGCCGTGCGTATAAGGTCTACAACCGCACTGGCAGCCGTCTCGGGGTGACGACCTATCGCGTTGGATACATCGGCGAGGCACCTATCAAGAGCTCCTGGATCGAAGCCGGCAGCTACCCGTTCCCGGTATTTGGCCAGGAGTTCTTTAGAATCACCACCAGCGTTGGGTATGGGAAGGACCGGGAGACCAAGCTCCAGCGCCTGCTCGACCACGACCTCGGTGTGCTGTTTGCCTGAGATCGTCACTACCATGTCGACGCCGGCGACCATGGCCAGACGCCGCCCCAGCGGAGTTCGTCCTGTCATCACCCGCACGGTGATGTCATCCATGTTGGTCATCCGAACGGCACCTTTGACGTCGGGGCGGCTGTCCAGGCTGGGCTCCGGAATCCATGCCTCGTAGCAATCCTTCAGGTCAATCCTATGCTCGCTAGCGTAGCGGCGGGCACCACTCAGCGCGGCCACGTCAGTAGAGACGGCCGTCGGCTTTTTGTTCGAATGCAGAAAACCGCCTGTGACGATCACCGCGGGCATCGAGTCGAGGATTTTGTAAGCCAGCGCGGAGACGAACCCTGTGGGTGTTCCCTGAAGATCCGTCCCACCATAAATGCACACCCGGACGTTTCTCATGATCAGCCCCAAAAAATAAGATATACCTCACGTGACCATAGGTCGACTGCCCGGACCGACCCGCAGGGTTTACCATCCGATTACTGGCGCGAGATCCCCTACACGTCAGCGAACCGATTTTGGCGCAATAGAGGTCTACCGACAGGTACTCGTCTGGTTCTTGGATTCGGACATCACAAAAGACTTCGCAACAGTCCTCGTGGAGGTCGATTCCCATCCGTCCGGGCACCAGAGGCTTTCTGCAGAGCGTCGGATTTCGGACAGTGATCGGGACCACGTTGTTTCCTTGCTGCAATTCGTGGACGCTTCGATGCTTGGCCTCATGTTCTTTTCATGGGCGTCCGGTTCTGGCCTTGCTGATCCTGGCGGAGTCAGCAGGCCCGGACACCAGTTTGAGGATCTGGCTTCGCCGGGTTGCCAAAGCGGTGATCTGCTGCGCATGCTCTGCCAACCATGAGATTGCGCCGGACAGCTTCGACTGCATGACGAGAGAGTTTATGCAGCGGGGCAGGTAGAGGCACTGAATGCCCGAAGCCGGCACCGTAGCATAGAATCCCCACGGCGCCGAATATACCTCCGCTGCTTCGAAATTGCCGAGGTGCCGTCTTGTTTGCAAATCAGTTACGCCGCCGAACGAGGCGACAATATGGAGCGTGCCCGTTAGATCGGATTTGCCGCCGCTGGTTTCGTCGTCGAATATGTAGGCCGCGAACTTCCTCGATTCGGGAATCGAGAAGTTATCGGGCACGCAATGTAGTTCAACCGGCTGGATGCTGGAGTCGAGAGCGAGCATCCCTTGTTTGACTCCCTGCCATTGAGCGACGCGTTCCAGCGCGCTCCTCATCTCTACGACACGCGCCCGATAAGGCAACAGGAGCCATTGTTCGGTCTCCGAATTAGGTTGCTTGGCGGCATAATCACGTGCATATCCGGCGACGGCTTTATTCACGTAGTCTTGGACGGCGCTCTCAAGCGAGGCGAACAGGTCCGCCGCATCTCCGAACTCCACATAAATCATTCCGTTCTTGTAATCCGTAATCTCCCGAACGAGGCCCTCCAGAGCGGGCGGTTTCCGAACCGTGAGTGACCCCTTAAAGGCAAAGATCTTGAATTTAAGAGGAGTTTCCAGCGCGGCCCGCCATTCGCGAAATGTAGGGGTCAGCGGATCCTGGTCGGGAACTTTCCAGCCTGTCTTTGAGCCAAAGATCCCGATGACAAGGTGACTGCGATGGGATTCTAGTATCGTGACTCTTTCGGGAGAGCCTCCGTCACTGGGGGTGTTTTGAAAGTTGTAAACCTCGAACCCGTATTTCCCTTTGAGATGGCGCTGAATTTCAGTTCGGACGGATGTGAAGTCGATTCGGGAGTCGGCTTCGACGGAAAGGCCCGCGCTTTGCAGTCGTTCCGTAAGTGTTTCGAATTCATACCAAGTACTTTTTAGGCTTCGGATATCGCCCAGGGGGATGTCGTCTTTCGTAACGGAGCTAAGCATCACGCGTGCGTGCATTCCGACCTCCAGACCGCTGAATTGTAGCAAAAACAGGCTTCCCGAAGGGATCGTCAACCCGCGAGCGAACCGTAGCTGTTGCTGACAGCGGTAGACTGCACGCTTGACCCATTCGGGAACTGGAACCGTCCGTATGGCCGGCTTTGCCCAAGGTATTGCCAAGAATGTGGTTGGGTATTTGGTGAAGGGCTGCGCGGAACGCAATTCGGCTCGGATGACGCCACAAGGGGATTGGTCGGTCATTGCGATGAAGGGCTCTCGCTAACACCGTCCTCAGGAGGGCACTTGACGCCAACCGTGCTCATGTTAGCTCAATCGACTTGTTCCCGTCGCAAGTGCTAAGGCGATCTGAGCTATCCGCGAAAGTCGGTCTGCTGAGCCCTGAGGCGAGACGCAAATAGAATTGCATCTGCAATTAAAATGGTGACATGGAGTGAGTAATGAACCACCCCTTGCATCCACCCCGGATTTGGATCTTCATGGTTGATTCCCGCAATAACGAAGACTTGCGAGATCTCGATCATCTGAACGAAATTCTGTGGGGAGCAAATCCCAATGCAACAAAGGGCGATATAGTCCTGATGTACCGCACAGCTCCCTTCTCGGACATCGCCTATGTTTTTGCGGTGATGTCTGAGCCCAGACCCACCAAACCCTCAGATCGTGCCGACATGAGAAACGTGGTCGAACTTGGGGACAAGGCTCGTCTTACCACTCCTTTGACACTCGCGAACATCAAGAAGGATGCCCGGCTTTCCCGGTGGTCATTTGCGCGGAATCAGCAGGGTGCGGTGCGTCGAAAACGTGACATCAGAGAAGAGGGTGTGTGGCCTGCTCTGCGCAAAATGTTGATGTCGTGCAATCCATCACTCATTGGCCAGTTGGCTCGGATGGAGAGGCGATCGCTAGACTCGAAAGGCGGCGAAAGTGGAGGACCTCCGAAACCCTCGCTGCGAGTGTTTCTCTCCTACGCATCTCCGGATTTCGAGAAGGTCAAGCGGCTTTATCGACGTCTTTGTCAGGAAGGGTGGCTCGATTTGTGGTTCGATAAATATAGTCTTATTCCCGCAGATGATTGGCGCTCGTCGATCACGAAGGCCATACAGTCAGTCGAGATCGTGATAATCTGCTTGTCTTCTCATTCAGTGAAGAGAGCTGGATTTGCGCAACTCGAAATTAAGTGGGCGCTAAGAGCCGCTGATGAACGGCCAGAAGGTACCACTACTATTTTGCCAGTCAAACTCGACAGATGTGACGTTCCAAAACGCTTAGCCCGCTGGCAGTATGCGGAACTGTTCAAAACAGGCGGCTACCAAATGCTTGTTTCTGGACTACAGAAAAGGGCCGGCAGTATTCGAGCCTAAGCTCTCGACGGCCTCAAGCATGCTATGGCATCGCGACTCGAGCGAGTCCAGCAAACGCGAAGGAGCAGGAGCAGCGAGCCGCTCGATAACCCGATTGCGCCCGCTCATCTTGAGCATTAAAGGCACCGACTCCGTTTTCTTTTTGGTTTCCGCCATAGCACCTCCGGCGGTGTGTGTCCTGTGTTCTAGCGAAGCGCGACGGAACCTGTCATGGAACTCTCCTTGGCGTACATAAGTTGCATTACCATGGGAAAGTCGTTTGAGTAACTGAGGAGACAAGACTTGCGTTACAACGCTTTTCTTTCCTACAGTCATGCGGGGGACGCTGACCTCGCGGCATGCATTCAATCGTCTCTTCAACGCTTCGCGCGTCCGTGGTACAAGACTTATGCCCTCCGGGTGTTCCGCGATAAGACCGGTCTCTCCGCAAATCCGGCGTTGTGGAACTCAATTGTTCAAGCGTTAGACGAGTCCGAGTACCTGCTGCTGTTGGCGTCGCCCCAGGCGGCGGCGTCGAAATGGGTGGATCAGGAAGTTGCCTGGTTCATGCGTAACCGTACGCCGGACAAAATTTTGATTGTAATTACTGGCGGGCAAATCGCATGGAATGCTACTGCCGGTGAATTTGACTGGTTGCAGACCAACGCGCTTCCCCAAGTGTTGCGCGGTACCTTTCGCATGGAGCCGTTCTATGTCGACCTGTCCTGGGCTCGTCAAGAGCAATTTCTGCACGACGCCAGGTTTCGAGATGCCATTTTGGACCTGGCCGCGCCGCTCCACGGACGGCCCAAGGATGAGCTGGATAGCGAAGACCTGCGACAACATCGCAGAACCTTGAGAATTGCATGGTCGGCGGTCGTGTTACTTGCTCTCTTGGCGGCGGCGCTCGGGCTGGTGGCCGTCTACGCGACGGGTCAACGTAACGTTGCACAGCAGAAGACCGTGATTGCCGACCAGCAACGGAAGTTGGCCGAGGATCGGCGCATGACGGCACTTTCTGGCCAGCTCGCCGCTCAGGCAGTCGGAGAATCGGCTACCGACCTAGATAGCGCTCTGCTGGAGGCAGTTGAGGCTTTTCGGACACAGCCCACATTTGAGGCACGTAAGGCTCTCTTGGCAGTGCTGTTTTATAGCCCCCATCTTCGCCAGTTCATACGCGGTCCCCGTCACGCATGGCGTACTGCGGTGCTGAGTCGTGACGGCCGCACCGTTGTGGCGCTTGATGAGGATAGCCGTAACGTAGTCATCGAAGCGGCGACGGAGAGGTCGCTGGCGACACTGGGCGAAGTAAACTTACACAGGAAAGTGGAAAGCGTTGCCGTGAGCGCCGACGGCGCCGTCTTTGCGACTGGGGAGCCAGGGAAAGTGGTCATCCGGAACGTCAAGACTCAAGTTGTCGAGAGGTCCCTTTCAGATGGATTGTACTCTGATAGCGCGCCTTCGCACCTGAGTTTCAGTTCGGATCGGAAGCGAATCGCCGCCTACGAATCAAGCGCGGGCATTTTGGTTTGGGACGTGGCAAATCGCCGCTTGCGCGTTCCGCCCCTACGGCCGAAACGTTGGGAGAACGTGCTTGCGTTCAGCCCGGATGGTACAGTGCTTGCGTCCGGGGCTCACGACGGTAGTATCGTTTTATGGGCAACCGCCACCGGGCAGCCGATCGGGTCGCCGCTGCTAGGTCATCACTCAGAGATTTTCGGACTTGCCTTCTCTCCCGACGGAAGTATCCTGGCTTCCGGCAGCGAAGATCGGACCGTGATTCTGTGGGACGTCAAAACTGGCGTGGCGATGGGACCGCCTCTCGCCGGACACCAGGGATGGCCGCTGGGAAACGACTCTTGGGGCTTGAGCGTCGCGTTTAGCCCGGATGGCAAGACACTGGCATCGGCGGCGAAGGACCGTAGCGTGATGCTCTGGGATGTCGACAGCCGGCGTCCGGCAGGCGATCCACTCAAGGGTCATCGGGAGCCGCCCATTGCGGTGGCGTTCAGCGCGGACGGCCGTTCACTGCTCTCACTGGGCCGGGACAATGTTGCCCTGCGGTGGGCGGCCGATCCCCTGAGTGTTCTCGGCAGGCCGCTTGAGGGCGCCCCCGAAGGTTATTCCAGCATCGCGTTCAGTCCCAACGGCAGAATTTTGGCTACTACGTCTGGGAACAACAAGGTGACGCTATGGGATCCGGAGCGCGGGCAGCCAATTCGCGCACCTTTGCAGGGCCAGTCCAATACCATTCTCAGCCTTGCTTTCACGGCCGATGGCGGCAAGCTGCTCTCGGCCGCAAAGGACCGAGTCATCGCATGGGAGATGAGCAGCGGGACGGCAAAGGCCGAAAAGCTGGGAGGAACCGACGATGATGTGTCACGCGTGGCGTTCAGTCCTGACGGAAATTCCACCGTTTGGAGCGACAGCTCGGTCCTGATCATGCGCACCGGAGAGGCGCCACCGGTTCGGTTTCCAATCGCCGTGGTCTCGGAAGACCACTCGATCATGGGCCTGGCATTCAGTCCTGACGGCCGCAGACTTGCCTCGGGAGGTTTCGACGGCACAGTCGCGCTTTGGGACCTAAACTCCCGGCACCTCCTCTGGCCTGCCGCGAGAGCCCACCGCATGGCCGTACAGGCGCTGGCGTTCAGTCCGGACGGCAAAATGCTGGCATCCGGCGCGGTGGGCATGGCGGACTACGACGACAGCGTGCGATTGTGGGACACACAATCAGGCCAGGAGCTGCCGCCGGCGTTGACTGGTCACTCCGGCCCCGTCTATGCCATTGCCTTCAGCCCGGATGGAAGGATGCTGGCATGTGCCGCCGGAGTACGGATCGTGTTCTGGGATATCGAGCGACGCCAGAGCCTGGGCGAGGCGATCGCTTACAGAGAGGGCGAGTTCGTGTCGAGCCTGGCGTTTAGCTCGGACGGGCGATGGCTCGGTTCCGCCGGCTTCCACGATAGCGCGATTGTTTGGGATCTTCGACCCGACGTGTGGCTGCGGCAGGCGTGCGCTATCGCCAATCGCGACTTGGACGAACGCGAATGGAAACAGCTATTCGGCGACACTCCACCTTACCGGAAGTCGTGCCCGTGATGCTACGAACTGTCGGCGTGACGCTCGCACCTGACGCCACGTGCGATCAAGAGAGGAGCTGTTGACAAGTCCTCTCACACTAAGAACTCTCCCCAAGTCGAGTTGGAGGAAGTGCCCCTTCGGTTCCTCGAACGTCATTTGCGGTCCGCTATGCCGGGATTGCTGGTGGCAAGGGATGTTATCGACAGCTATCGTTTCGCTTCTTTTGGCCGCTGACCGACGAAATCGCCGTTCGCCGCATCCAACTTCCGTGTTGCGCGTGACTCGCGCGAAGCACCTGGCGTCCGGATGCGATCACGTCCACGCCGGTCACATCCGAGGCTGGCAACTACGCGTCCATCTTTGGCCGTGTCGGGTGAACGCTGGCCCGTTAGGGAAGAATCTTGCAGCTGTCGGAATTCCTGTCTTAGGCGCTAGCGATCGAAGCTGTACCGTCGCGGCACCGACAGAAATGCGCTTCTGAGCCAAGCCTTCAGTTCCTCCAGGTTCCCCGGATCGTACTCGAAGTGCCTGTAATTCCTCAGGTCAAATGGGACAGGAGGCGTCTCTTTTTGCTTGATGATGATGGTGGTCTTGCCAAGGGCGTGCGCAAGACCCATCTCATAGAAGACATTTGGGTTCTTATCCGTCAGGTCCGCGACCACCGCTTCTGACCGTCTGATGTCCTGCCAAACTTGATTCATAATATCGCCTGGAGCGGCGTTATCGACAGAAAGCTTGCACTCGAAACCCGCCGCCGCGGCCTCGATCGTACGCTGGACGTCAGGAAGCCAGTCTTTCGTCGGCATAGCCAGAAAACACAACCGCAAATCACCTTGCCGCCGTAGCCTTTCGGTGATCGGGTAGCTAAACACAAAATCGTCTGAGGGTAACCCCTGCATCTGAGCGTCCGTTTGAATGACGAACTCCCTGATCTCTTTTTTGAGTTGCACCTCGTTCGTGCCCACCCCCGGCTCCACCCAAAAATCGGCGTCAGGTTTGGTGTCAGGAGACCACAGGAACCACATCATTTGATCCCAAGTACTCGAAACCTCGAAGTAAAGGTAATTGATCAGGCTACGGACGTCTGAATCCAGCTTGGACATTGGTGTCTCTCAGGAGCGACTTTAGCAGGTTGGTAGCTGCTGCTCAAACAGACGAATGATACGTATCTTTACTGCAGGGCCCATTTCCCCTCGCGAAATGCGCGGTGCGCCCAGCGAGTTCCCCTTGCATCTTGTTCAGGTTCGGAAACGATCCGGTCCAAACCTTCCCCCTAGGCGTGCGACTGAACAGCTTCGGCCACGCGAAAAATGGTGAGAAGGGCTGTTATCGCCAGGATTCGCGCACCGGCAACACTCACATTCCGACTTTCGGCCAGTGGATGAGGAAGGCGCTTCAAAAAACGCAACGCGCTATTCTTGATGCGAGGCAGAATATGGCGAATATCTTCTTATCACACGCCTGGAAGGACTTGGCCATCGCGCAGGACTTGGAGGCGCGGCTGCGCGCTAAGGGGCACCAAATCAGACTCCCGGTTGGGACCGCTGCCGCTGGGAACTGGCGGGCCAAGTACACGAAGGCGCTCTCCACGGCTGATGTTCTCGTCGTTGTGATCACGGAAGCTGCGCTTGCGTCCAAGAACGTTGTTGGTGAGATCGGTGCCGGGCGCGTTTTGGAGGAGTTGCGGGGGACGCTCCTGCTGCCCGTCCTGGCAGGAGAGATGGACATTCCGGACTTCCTAAGTGACATCTACTGCTTCCGATTGAAGGGGCCGGACGACACGGAGCGGCTGGTTGAAGAGCTTGAGAAGGCGATCGGCGACAACGTTAATCTGAGCCCCCGAATCTTTATCAGCCATCGCCACAGAGACGAGCCGATCGTCGCCGCTCTGGCGGCGCTTCTGGAGCAAGCGTTTTACGTCGAGAGGAACGATCTACGGTGTACGTCGGTTCAGCCCTATATGCTCACGCCGGGAGAGCGGACGTCCGAGCTTCTCCGAAGCGAGATCGCCAGGGCCGAACTGGTTATCGGCGTTCTCAGCCCTGACACCTCGGAATCAAATTATGTTCTCTGCGAACTCGGCGCGTCCTGGGGTCGTGACGTTCCGACGTTTCCGGTTCTGGTACGGGGTGCAACGTACGCTGATGTTCCATCGCCGCTGAGCGAGCGTCACAGTATGTCCTTGGAGAACGAGGAGAACTGTTTGCAATTGGTGGATTACGTCGCAAGCAAGACCTCGCTGCGGCGTCGCGAGGGAACGATCGGTAAGGTTGCGCAGCAGGCTAAGGCGCTAGCGGTCGCTGCGCAAGCTGAACGCGCGACAGTGAGTGGCCGATAAGTTATTACAGAATTCGTTTTTCAAGGACGACGGCGATCAACAGTCGATTCGTGAGCGAGATGCTGTTACGCTGCCTGGATATCGCCACTGGTGTTGTACGCGGTCGGGTCCCGAATCAGCCGCGGCTCGCGTTTTGGTATGGCCAGTACCTCCCTTCGAAGGTTCGCTCTTCCAAGCAAGCTTTCACCCCGCGGCCGTGGTTTTTTTTTGCATAATGGTCCAATTGAGCCGCCGTCTGGGCTCTGAAAGAACGTGTGCTGGCGGCTCCAAGCTCTTGGATGCGCCATGGGATAAGCGTCTATGCCCATGCTCAAAGGAGCTGGACAGAGGCGAAGGGGCGGATGGTCGGCACGCAGAGAATCCCCAACGCCTTTGTGTATAGGTTTGGGAAGAACCGCAGGGAAGTAGCTCGCTTGAACAATATTTTTATCAGCTATCGCCGTCAAGACTCTCCAGCGCACGCCGGCCGAATCTTCGACCAACTGACCGCCCAGTTCGGCGAAGATCAGGTCTTCATGGATGTCGATGGTATTGCCGCTGGGGAAGATTTCGTAGAAGCAATCAGCGATCGTTTGAGCACTTGCGCAATCTTTCTGGCGATTATTGGACCTCGCTGGGCCGGAGTGCGGAAGGGATTGCGCAAACGAATATTCAAAGCCGATGATTTCGTCCGGCTGGAAATTCTTGTTGCGTTGAATCGACCGATTCTCGTTATTCCTGTGCTGGTACAAGGCGCCACGATGCCGTTGGCCGCCGATCTGCCTTCGTCCATCGACCCACTCAGAGAACGAAACGCTATCTCCGTTTCCGACGGAAAATTCCGTCAAGAATTGGCTGGCCTCGTCGGAGTAGTGAAAAAAAGGTTGGCTGAGGCCCCGCAGATGGGCGAGAGTCAGACCCTGGCGGAGCGGCGGCGCATTGAGGGATTAATTCGGCATGATCTGGCCTTACTTCAGGAACGCCGCCGACGCCGTCTGCTGATCGCCGGTTGGGGAATTGCAGCGATCTCGGTTATCGGTTTGGCGCTTTGGGGCCTTCCTCATCTGCTGCCTACTGGCTCTGCCCCGCCACCTTCCGCGCAAGCGAGCGAGGGCGATGGCCCGCGATTCGGGCAACCCGATCCGGATATAACGAAGTTTCGAGTACCTCATCCACCAGATGCGGAAGCTTATGAAAAGCTCGCGAACAGCGCCGTCGAACTGCGGCCTCGGCCATTTCCGTCATCACGTGGTGGAAGCGAACCGAGACTATCATTTGCCGACGTGTGGGGCCTCGCCGGAAAGGACCAGGTGCAAGCAGTTGAGAAGCAAGGGAAGATCCTTTTCCACGCAGTCGGGAGCACTGGAAATGTACACAGCCCAGCCGATCCTGACCGGGTAGCCAAACGGATGACCGCGGATTTTACTGAAACTGGCCACCCAACACCATCGTTCTTTTTCGATTTGGGTGATGTGGTCTACAGCTTCGGCGAGGCTATGTACTACTACGATCAGTTTTACCTTCCTTACCGCCAATACCCAGCGCCGATTCTCGCCGTTGCCGGCAATCACGATGGGATGATCGCACCCGGCACCGGGGGGACATCGCTCCAGGCATTTCTTGCGAATTTCTGCGCCCCACGTTTCGAGAAAGCTTCGCAAGACGGCACGCTCGGCAGGACACCACAGATCCAACCCGGCGTGTATTTTACATTCGACGCCCCATTCCTCCGGATCTTAGCGCTTTACAGCAACACATCGGAAGGCCCCGGTGTAATCTCGGATGAATCCGGGAAGTACCCGGGGGTCGGGCAAGGACAGCTCGCTTTCTTGAGAGCGGCGCTGAATCGCATAAAGAGCGAGAAGTATCAAGGCGCGATACTTGTTCTCCTCCACCACAACCTTTATGCCCCTTCGAAGCATGGGGGCAGCCGCGGACTGCTCGCGGACTTGGACGAAGTCTCGAAGGAGACAGGCGTTTGGCCGCATGCAGTTCTCTCTGGGCATGCCCACGATTATCAAAGATACACGCGAGAGATTGGGGGAATGCAGATCCCCTACATCAACGCTGGAGGCGGGGGCTTTGGACTCGCCAAACTAATTCGAGACCCCATCGCTCTGCCGATGCGATTCGAGGGCCAGGATGCGGTATTAGAGGCCCTTGATGAAGCGAATTACGGCTTTTTGAGAATAACCGTCGATCGAAAACAGATGCGCATCGAGTACCAGCCCGTAACCGATTCGCCCGGGCAAGCTCCAACCGATGCAGTCACGGTGGATCTCCACACTCACCGCATCAATTAGTGCGCCGTCCCAGCCTTTACGTATCAACTCCGTGACGCTTTCAACGGGAGGAGTGAAAGCGCACTGGTTTGCCGCACTGGGCGTTCGCCGCGGCCAACTTCCGCATTCTCGTGATTCGACTCAAAAGTTCAGTTCACCACGATGACCACGATTATCGGCAAGTGGATTACGGGAGACGAGCGCGTTGTCGTTCTCCGCTGGCCAAAGGGTGACGACCGGATGCTGCTTACTGATAGATCGACAACGCCCAGAGCACTTGATCCTGTTTGGGGAGGCCCGCAATGCCAGTGCGGAGGACGCGTTCAGACCAGCAAACCTCTTCATCGGATGCGACGCTATAACTGGACATGGTCTGGCGGAGTTTTGCAGCGTCTGGTTCCGGCAAGCCCGAAGCGATCCCTTCGAACGAGCGGCTCACAGCTTCGTGATCAGCCGAACGCTCCGCGGGTGTGCCCTCGGCATCAGCGCGAATAGCCTGTATAAGGAGGTCGAAATACTGATCGATTTCGGCCCGGTCAAGCTGGCCCAGCAAAGCATCCATTTGTTCCGGAGCGATGGTACCGTGGGAAAGCGCCGCACAGACGTCGGGAGCAGCTAGGGCGAAGAGCTTGCGGTCGACATCCAGTTTTGTAAGCAGCGCGGAATCGCCGAGCCGCCTTAGGCCTGAGCGCAGGTGCACACGTGAGAACTCTTGTACCATAGCGCTCGAGCGCTTGTTTTGTTCCTCGCTAGACATGCTCTTCAGCTCAGCAGAGTTGAAGATCTGTTCGAGTCCCGGGATGGCCTTCGACTGCTCAATAAAGCGCCCCTGTGCCTCGGTGAGCGCTGATTTCGGCTGCGAGCTCGATTCAATAAGGAGCGGGCTGAACGGCTTTTGGGGTGGGTTACCCATCCGCAGAAAGGAGAGTACTAGCAAACTGAACAGGAACCCCATGCCGAACATCCCCACAAGCATACCCGGGATGGTCGCCATGGCCTTGCTCAAGTAGCCTCGTACCGGCTTTGACCCCTGTTTCGTACTAATATGAAGCTGTTCGATGATCGGCTGGAGCGCCTTCCTCAGCGTAGGCACCAAAGGATTTATAGAGAAACCCACCTTGAGCCGGGCTATGTGTGGTGTCCAATCCGGTCCAAAATACAGAATGGCCCGTAAGCGGCTCCGAAATCTCCAACCGCCCGGGAATTCAGGCAATTTGTGGGGCAGTAGCCTCTCTGCCCGTTCACAGAACTTCCTGTATCTTCCCTTTCCGAAGGGAAACAAAAGAACGAGCTTTTCAGGGGCTCCCTGATCGGCTGTTCGCTTCAGCTCCCACCAGAAACCTTCTGTTGTTCCCGCAAGCAAAATTACCAACTGAGCGCGGGCCATCAACTGGTCGACGCGCTCACGCCATTCAGAATCGCTGACGTATAGCCTAGCCGCACCGAGTTCAGGCAGTTTCTCGCCTGGCTTGCCGATCGCCACAAGCGGCCCAATTTCGTCCACCGCGTCGGCAAGTTGCTCCTCTTCTGACAGGGCGCCAAACACGGCCTCGGCAAATACAAATAATAGTCCGAAGAAGCCAATCAGGGGATTCGGCAAGATCCGAGCTTCCTTGGCATCATCAACGAACGAGCGCAGGTAAAGCACAGGCGAACGCCCGTCCTGTGCCATCAGCGCCTGTGCGCCGATCAGCCGGAGCTTCTTTCCGCGCTTAGAACACGCCACCCCGCCGGCCAACGAACTCCATGCCAAACCGGCCAGCCAAAAGACAGCCGATCCCGGTTGTTCTTTCTGTTGCTCAAGAGAAAAACCTAGACCGAGTGCTAGCGAAACCAGGAGGAAGCCCGCGATCCTCCATGCTCTTCCTCGATGGTGTTCAAGTGGGATTCCTGACATCGACCCTCGCCCATCGCCCGTTGGCACAAGGCACCTCGCAAAAACGTTCGGCAAGCCGACGTACATCTCCGTGTGTGCTCGGTAGGAATCATGTGCAAGCCGAGGTCCAATGACATTTAAGCTGACCAGCACAACTTTTTCTCCAATCGGAACTGAGTTGATTGCGCAGTGCGCGATATGACGCAGGTCTTTCGGCTCACGGTAAAGCCACTTAACGGTTAACGCCGCTTATCAATGTCCCTGAACCTTTACAACAGAGGGCGACATGCAAGACGCACTAAGTCGGGCGAAATCCTCGCCCATGTTCAACGTAGCTGTTGATAAATCCTTTTAGCAACATCAAACGCCCCAGAAGTCTGATTGGAGGAAGTTCGCCGGGCACCTCCGATGGAGTTCTAGGTTTCTGGATCACTTGTCCGAGATGCCGACTCCCAGCGCATGTGGCTTCCGTGTACGGTGTTTCTCGAGACCGATCCGGCGAACTTCCTAGAATGGGACTTCTGGAAATCTCCGAATAGGCTGTTATGCGGCGGAGTGACCGATTAAAGCTCTACGTTTAGTGACTACATGCATCGGATATCGCGTTTCGGTAAAATCGGTTCGGCGGACAGCACAGACACCTGGCCTTAGTCGTCGTGACTTCAATGGTTGGACCTCGATTCACGTTGGCGGTATCGTATGCAAGCCCCGATCGCGACTATGTCGAAGCGGTCGTAAACGCTCTCAAAGGCCGCGGAGTGTCGGTCTTCTATGCCCCGGACGAGCAGGCGGACATCATCGGTCGTAATCTCATCGACTACTTGCATGACGTCTACCTGACTCAAGCACGGTACTGCCTGGTGTTCGTCTCTGCGTCTTATTTATCGAGCAGGTGGACAAACCGGGTAGAACGACGGGCAGCACAGGAGCGATCGCTCGCCGAAGACGACCGCTACATCATTCCGGTGCGGCTGGACGACAGCGTCCTGCCTGGGTTGCCGTCAACGACCGCGGACATTCGAAACGCGACTCCAAGCCAAGTCGCGGATCTAGTAACCTCGCTACTGATTCGCGACGAACCGGTGGCAGCGGCGATCAGTCACGCAGCCGGGACTCCAGCTCTCATTCTGCGTGCGACCAGTTTCACGGAATTCGATGAAGTAGCGCTCCGAAGTTCCTTCAAGCCGTTCAAGACCCGTTCGGCCGACAAGACCGACCTTCCGGTTGAGCTGCGTCTCCCTGCGTTTCTTCTCAAAACGATTGCGGCGTTCGAGAGCCTGATAGACAGCAAGGCGATCGATGAGTACGACCGCGAGACGCGTGAAAGCTTCGTTCGGTTCGTGGAGAGGATTCGCAGAGAAGTGTTTGCATCAATGCTCCGTGCGCCATTGTGGGTGTTAGGGCCTAGTCAGCCTGACCATTCTGCAGGGCTTGAGCTGCCGGATGCCGCGGTGAGCCTGATTCGGAGGTATGTCCTGTCGAAATCCATTGCACTGGGCCGAGCCCTGCTTGCTCATCAGCTCCGTGGGACGCCAACACCAGAATGGGCTGACGTTTTCGCGGATTGCGACTACACGTTTTCCTGTGGCGTAATGGCGGGACTCCCATGGCTCTGCCGGAGTGAAGGCGCCGAACGTTTCCTTTGGGCCCAATCGAACCTTGTGGAGTGGGGGCCGGGAAGCTTCTCGCCAATCAGAATCTATTTGCCGTCGGATTTAATCGTCAGAGAGTCCAGCACTACCCTGTCTCTTGTTGATGTTCTCAGTTTCGTTGCCCCGCAGCTACTGGAGCGCGAGTTGGAGGGGGAACGGGTGCTCCTATTGCGCAGCGCGCTTCACTTCCCTGAGCGAATGCGCGCATACTGCCGTGATGAATTCGCCATTGAGTGTCGCCATTTCAAGGAGGTTCACCTGAGCTCATCGGGACACGAACGTATCGAGCCGGTATTAGTTGATATGCGAGACGAGATCCTCTCGGCCGTGGAACTTGGCAGACTGTCCAGAGATGAGGCCCTAAGGCGTCTTCTCAGAGCCTCGACCAGTTTCGGCGGGCGGACCATCTTTGACGATGCGATCGCCAGAATCTTTCCCGAACCGCTCGGCGACTGACACTCAGCGTAGTTCGCGGAATGCTGGCCGCTGTCTCAGCTGCATCCGTTTTTGCGTTACGACGATTCGATTCAGAACGGGACGCGCCTCCGAGTAGTAATATCCGAGGAATTTCCGGATCGCAGACTTTGTAGGAATGTCTGGAGCTTCTGCGACGGCAAGCTGCTCAGCACGGCAGAGTTTCGGATGTTCACGGTCAGCCAGCCGCAGGGCGGCGCTGGGTTGCTTTCGAAGTCAAGTCTTCTTCATTAGCGCGGCCCTCCGACAAGTGATTGGATATCCGTCGCACTTTAGGAGCTTTCGTTTTGCACTGATGACCGAATACTCACTTGAGCTAAGAATGCGGTAAAATACAAACCGTTGTTCTGGATATTCTCATGAAGCAAAAGTGATATTCGATTTCTACCCGCCTATAGTCGCGCGTTCTCAGCCGGGTGAAGCCTAAATCGAAATCAGAAAGCGTAGTGGTCAGAACCCCGTAGAGTTTAGCGATTGTCAACGACTCTTGGACTTCCGGTACTTCTTGGTTCGGAAGCTATTGAGAAGGCGTACGAATCGATGGCACTAACAAGAACGGGAGCCGTACTGGCTAGCGCCATCGCCAAGGGATCGGTCAAAGTCAGATTCTCGGAGGCTCTCTAAGATGACACCCATAGAAAGAACCGTGGACGTACTCAATCGCTGGTGCGGCGAAAACGCAGTCAATCACACCGACGAAAAACTTGAGGACCTGTGGAACCGCACCAAGCCTACCGGCAAGCCATCCCACAATGCCATCGATTTCTGGGAGCAGGGGGCCGAGGACCTCTTCGATCGCCTCATCGCCGAATTTAAGAAAGACCCAGCCCGTAACCTCAACTTCGACCATACCGACCTCAACCCCACCGGCGGCGGGATCATCACTGCAGATGATCTCTTCAAGGCCGTGCTCCAGAGTCCCGAGGTAACGACTGGCGTTACGCTTTCGAAAGCATCCCACGCGGCTCTTGTGAAGGACATTACCGCTGCACTGTCGGCGTCGCCCAAGAAAGTCGGGGAAAAGAAGGCCACTGCCAGGAAGCGGGGACAATAAGGTGCCCTTTCGCATCACCTCCCCATGGATGTTCCTCCTGCCATTCGTGACCTCCGCGGCCGACATCCCCTGTCAGCTGACCAGCTATCACGTGGTGACGGACAAAAGAGTGGCGATTGATTGCACACAATCTGTAAATACTTTTGCAAGCACCGTTTCGATCTTTATCGTGACCAATGGAAACGCCACGGGAGAATCTGTATCGTCAGGAACGGTCTCGACGGCTGAGTTCAAGTTCCTTATCGTCGACCTAGGAACCCCTCTCAAAGGCAACACCGACTACGAAATGCGGATCTCGGGATCTGCGGGCGGTACTCCATTCGACACCGCCTATTTCCGCTTCTCTACCAAGCCAAACGCAACCATCGCACCACCCATTCGACAGACACCGACCAGCTACCGCTACGGCGGTGAGCTCTGGCTCGGCTCTCCCGTTGAGTTCGATCTATCCACCACGAAGCAGCTCGATTTCGCGTCTGAAGATGCCCCGGGAATCTTCGTTTCGCATCACGCGACAGTCTATCCGCAGGCCCGCCCCGCAGATGTCAGCGTCTCGGATTATGGCACCCTGCGCCTCACCTTCGACGAGCAGGACGAATCCAAGCAGCTCAACTCTAGATTCAAGTTGACAGGACTCAAAACCATCTTCGGTGACCAGGTCGTTATCAAACTCAAGAAACGCCTGGCTCCCGCAAGCTCGCCCAAAGGCAAGGACGATTCCATCTTCTACGCAAACTTCCTTTCTCAGGCGGGTGTGAATTCCAAGCCCGTTTTCATCTTGAACGGCAAAGTCGCGCCAGTATTCGGGATCCGTAGTTGGAAGGACATTCAATTTCGTCCCACCGCCACCGCCGACGTCGGTCAAGGCGGTGCAATCGGCAAAGTCAAAACCAACGACATCATTCAGCTCGGACCCGGCTTCGGACGCTTCATCCGAACAGAAAAATGGGGCGCGATTCAGGGCATCGATCCGACGATAGGGTTCATCTACGAGACGAACTACGCATTGATTCACAAAAACGCTCTCTTCGCGAGCGAGACGCAATGGTTCGCCGCGGGAACTGACAATTCTCTGAAGCAGCAAAATTTCCTCCGGTACCTAAAGGAGAAAACGACCAGCGCTCAACTTGAGCCGCAAGACGCCACGAAAGCCTTCTTCGGGTATCGTTCGCGATTTTATACCGGCGTCGAAGCCGGTTCCCAAATCTCCGACGAAACGGCTAAAGCCTCGGTGGGGACATCGAAAATCACAGTGCCCGGCTACTCGATTTCTCGCATCTATCCCAAAGTAAGTCTCTCCCTTGAATTCAGCCGATTCGTGACGCTGAACCTCTCCGGCACAGCAAGATACTTGTTCGCGACTGAACAGGTCTATCGGGAGAGGGACGGCTTCGACGCAACTGGCGCAGCAACAAAAATCATATACGGAACAACTGTCCAGGGCTGGCGGCCTTCCGGCGAAGTTGATCTCAGCATTGCACTAGACGACGCCGGCCACTACGCGCTGACATCGACACTGAAGCTCGGCTCTTTACCCCCGAACTTTGAACGAGTGGTCGTCGTGCAGAATGGAATAACTATTAAGTTCTAAAGGCGGCGCACGTAAAGCGGCGCATCGTTCGCTATGTATAAACCGCGGTGCACGAGCGTATTTCGAATTCTAAAAGTGCTTAAAGAGCACGATCGTCCCCGTTGCCTTTCTAACGGAATATGACGCCGCGAGTATTCCGGTTGTGTTCAGCGCCGTCTAACTCAATAGGATTCTGTCGAGTGCAGAAAGATCATGCGCACCGTGGTTCAGGTTTCTTGATACGAGGGTGCCCAACCCAGATTTGCCTATGGGGTTCACAGACCGTCGTGATGTTCGACCATTTCGGAACCTGGGCACTCTGCTACATTCCTCGATTTGCTTCCTCTCTTGGAGTCTCCGATCAGGCTGGTATATTCCACCAAGCCGAGCTACCAAACCGCGGACGCCGGGTGCGACTCTGGCTGACGGCTGTGCCCATGGGTGCAGCAGCGATTGCCGTTGCTGTGCCGTTTAGCGAGCAAATGCGTACCGAGGCAGCCTGACTCTCCACGTGATGGGCAACTGCACGTGGGCATGCTTCTCTTTCCTGCCTCTGGCTTATAGTCGAGGATGGCAGTATCGTCCTATAGTCTCCTTATGAACACGAAATATGGTCTGCGGGGCGCCATTGTCCCTCCCGGCCCGTTCAAAGGCAAGAACGAATCGTTTGCGTCCGAAGGCTTTCCCATCGAGATGGAGGATGGTGTTATTGCGATCGGTTTTGAGGACAAGGCCGACACCGACCGCGCGAGGGAGATTGTCTGGCAGTATCTGGAATGGTTCAGCGCCGAGCACGGCGTTCGCCATGTCGCAGATCTCAACCAATCATGGGAGATTAAGTCTAACGGCACGAAGGCGATCGGGATCGAGGTCAGCGATACGGTCAAGGTGACCGCCGACATTCGCGTTTCGCAAGCAACCATCCAGGGCAAGGCCTTCATCGTGACTCCGGCCTACGACAGCGCCAAGCTGTCCACGTATTCTTCACTGGTGGAGAAATCGCAACGGAACCCAGCGTTAGCAAAGGCACTGAGGTACTACAGCGAAGAGGTGCTCGACGATGACCGCCCGCTATATGGCGTCTATAAAGCGCTGGAAGAGCTTAGTCATGCCGTCGGCGGACGCGGCAAGCTGGCGCAGCTTGCCAACCAGCCTGAGAAATATGTGGTTGACGTTATGGAGACCACCCAACTCACTCGGCATGCGCGGACGCCGGCACGGCAGCTCTTGAGCAACCAGGAGTGTCATGCACGCGCCCGTTTGCTTATTGAGGCTTACGCAAAGTCGGTCTAAACGAACGCCGAGCGCTGTGGGCCGGGCACGGCTAGCTGAATTTATAAGGGAGCCGAAATTCGGCTCCCTTACCTGTTAGGCGTTCAGGATTTTTTGACCCACCTTACTTCGGCCAGTCACGCCCGACCGTAAAGGTTCTCCCTCCCGAAGCAGGTCCCCTGTCGCATCGTAAACATGTGGGGTCATCGTAAACACGGATCATATTCCCATAGGGAAACAAGCGCGACAGAGTGTCTGAGGGAGGAACAAAAGTTTGGTCATCTGGGCCTCCCACCGTGATAATACTCTAAACTCACGCCCAGAAGGAGAGCGAACAGCTAAGATCTACGGGCGCCCTGAGGAAGGGCGCTTTGGTATACTGCGGGTGCATTGATCCTTTTGTAGTTGCAGTTGCAGCGGGGGGGACATGCAGTCCAAACTGCTGGGTAGTTCTACTCAGCCTTCTCAAGAACAATCTCCGGCCACGGGTGCGGCCGGGCAGCCGAAGGCAATTCCGCCTTCGCCCAATGCCGGAGTTCCGAGGCCGGGGCAGATACTCAAGGGGCCGCGACGGCCATTACCGTGGCTGCTGGAGGCCGCGCCAGAGTTGGAAGAAGCGTGCGTGATCGCCCGGTGTAACAAGCATCGGGCTTGGTTTGCAATCCTCCTGGTCCAGCAGGATGCCGAGACCTGGAAGGCCGTCCGCGCAAGGAAAATCTCGGACGAAGAAGCGGTGCAGGCAATGGCAGAGCCGGGTGGGGTAGTCGGCCAGAGCGCCATGGACCGCGTGAGCGGGACTATGGCCTTTTCAGTGCCTTGTCCCTAGCGCGGTGAAGAAGTATGGGAAATGTGGTTGTGGAACGCTGAGCTGTTTTGGTCAGGCGCGCTGTCACGAGTTACACACGGACTTTTATTGTTCAGCATGCTGCACCTGGGGGGGTACATGACCGGCGAAGCAGTTCGGGAGGTAGAGGCGTTACGGAACAGCGGCGGCGCGGCTGGGGTGGGGCCGCAGGGCCAGCGGTCGGCAAACGCGGTCACCGCGCTGCCCGCGCCAACTCGGAAGGCGCTTCCGCCAGCGGCGTAGCCCGGCGAGCTCTAATACGGGTTCCGCAAGGTGGAAATGAAAACGACCGCATCCGCGGTCGGAGGGGAACTAACTCGTTGAAGGTGTATCAGGAAGGAGCCTTTCCGGAATTTGGGGAGACTGGGGACGCACGTTTTTTCTGGAATCTGCGTGGTGTTCGGGTATAGAATAATTCTGGGTAGCGTAAGATGAATATGCGTTTGACTCAAAATCTCGCGAGAGATATTCGCTACCGTTTCTGCGTATGCAGTACTTGCCATTGATCCTACTCCAGTCGCTCATTGTTGTGGGAGTCTTGATGAGCATCCTCCTGCGCTGGCGGATGAAGCGCAAGAAGCATATCGCTTACGTTCTGGGCAGCGTCGGCTTCGCGCTAGTTTTTGTGACATTCGCCTTCCTAGCATCCGACACTGTAATACCCACGTTCTACCGGCGCCTGCAGCTCCAGGCGAAACTGCTTATCGCCGACTTGAACGTCGGGAAGCTGCTAGTTATTGGGACTGCACTGTTACTCAATAGGCTCATCTTCGGTTCCACGAACGGCCTTCCGACCCAAATCGCCGCCCCCTTAAACACATCTGTGGACTTGCCGCATTCACACAACGTGACAATGCCCACGCCGTACTCCAGCGGCTTTGTAGAAAGATTGACCACATCCAATTTGGCGACCAGCCAAGACCTTTCAACCCCGATAGGGTTGAGAGGTCTTTTTTTTGCTAGTTAGCCATTCCGGCTAACTAGTAAATTCCAAAGGGCCTCTTCGAGCGAGGAGGCATACTTTGGAACTGAGATATCCCGCCCCTGAAAGGCTACTGGATTCACATGCGGTAGCTCTAATACTTGGTGTTACCGAACGGACTATCAGAGCGTGGGCTGCAGCCGGCGAGTTTGGGCGCGGAACACTCAAAGTGGGCAAAAAGCTATGGCGCTTCAGGGCGAGCGCAATCGAAGCCTACGTAACGGAACGGGAGAACCGCCAACAGCTTGGGGGAGGTGACATTTGATCACCAACCTAGCTGGGGATATCGTCCAAACTTTGAGTGAGGTGCCCTATGATTGAACACCTCTGGCCTCCGTTACTGGCCGACCTCATCGCAAAAGCGTGTAAGAAGTTCGTCGCTAAATTGCGTGGCACCTCGAAAGCGGTGCAGGAGCGATCCGAAGAAGTCGTGGAGGAGGTCGAGGAGGTTGTGGAATACAGGAAAACTACGAAACGGACTCTCCGGGGAGTCTACCGAAATTCGGGGCAACCAACTCAGCCACCTACTGACGTTTCCAAACACTAACAGTTCCGGCAAAGTGGAAATGAAAACGACCGCGGGGAGCGGTCGGGGTTGGGCGGTGATCCTGCTAGAACTTTTGGATTAGCTCCTCAATGGTTGGTTCGCTGCCGCCGAATAGTTCGGGGAAGTGCCGTTCAAGAAGCACTATGAATCTCGGCTTAAACACTTCCGCAAGGTAGCATTCCTTCAGACGCTTCCTGTCTTCGTCGGTCAATCTCGCCGCTTCATTTAGCGTTCCAAAATGATTCGCGACCGGGTCTAGTAGATCACGGGCTTCCGTATCAAGAATGGTCTTGCGCAAAAACTCGGGGGCGAGCTCCTGAGAGAAAGCACGCAGCGTCAGTAAGGCAGATGGGCGGGATTTGTCAATGATTGCGGCGGTAGTTTGTCGGTTAGCTACCTGTTCGCAGTCCGCCCGTCAGTGTGGTGATGGCTTCGATCGAGACTGGCGCTATCTTGAGCGGGGTGCCGCTCTTCTCTATGAGTTTAAGCGCCTCATGCTGGAGCTGGTAGGCCTCGGACTGGAGCCGCTCCGGACTGAAGATCGCAAATCCGGCGAAGGCAAGACAGGTGATCACGATGGGCGTGATTCCTACGCCGACGAGCAGCCACGGCACTCCGGGCGGCGCGTTCACGCGGATGAAGAAGTACGCTGCCGTGAAACACATCGGCGTTGCGATGGCACAGAGCCAGAGGAGTGGGTTGAGGGCGCTCTGAACCTTGATCCGCTCCGCGCGTCCGTGATTTGTTCTAACAGCCTGTGCCAGCATGGTCCCTCCCGTTCATCACGACTGGAGACGAGCGCAGACACACGTCCCTTCGCGATCGTCATCGAGGGGATTCACTAAGGAAAGGACGATTTAGAGATTACCACACGTCAAGCGGGTTAGGGCCGCCTGGACGGCGGGTACCCAATCCGGGCCGGGCCGCCGATTGCAGTCTGTCGGTCAAAAACGCCCCAAAACCCCAGAAATTCGAGGTCCGGAAGTCCCTTTTGGATCAATAGCGTGGATGTGGTGGCCCTCGCCGATCTTGCGGTTCTTATCGCCGCCGCCATCTTTGGCGTGAGGATTCGTCCAGTCGGCCACGGTGACAATGTTGTCAAAGCCGTAAGCGGCATAGTCGGTCGGTAAATGGGTGGTGGGATTGACGTTGTACTCGGCGTCCACCGGAAAGTGATGTTGTAGACGCCGTTCGATTTTGCGGACGGTTTCAAGATAATCGGCGACCTGGGGTAATCGTCGGGGATACTGCTCCACAGGAAGAAGGAGGGCGGGAGGCCAGTTCGAGATCGCTGTGGCGGTACGTGCTTCGGTCAGCATGACGCGCCGGAACTGCAGGCCGTAAACACCTGCGATGCCGTACTGAAGAGGAACGCGTGCCGCGCCAAAGAGGAGACAATCTTCCAGGCGCAAATGAACATCGTCGTGTCCACGTTGATGTAGTGTGCCCCGTTCTGGTTGAGGTCCGGGCGACAGGAGGAACTGACCGTGTACCATCGCGGGCACGTCCAGCTCGACCATCTTTTCGTAGAACTGCTGGAGGGCTGCCGGGGCGATTGCGGGAAACGCTGGATGCCGGAGAAGATCGTCGGATTCCAAAGAATGAGCGAATGATCGAGCAGCCTGCCATCGCCGTCAGGCATCGAATCACGAGCTGGGTCTTGGGCGCTTAGTTGATGCTGGAGGGGAAGTTGGCGTTGTGTTCGAGGAGCAGCATGGCGAGATCTTCTTGGCGGAACCGGAGCGCCAGGCTGAGAGCCGTGTCGCCCCGCTCATCGGCGATATTCACGTGAGCGAAGTTGCAGAGGAGGCAGCAGATGCCCGCCACCATTCTGCGCCGCAGCGTGCCGGGCGTAGAGGTCGAAGCAAAATGTACGGCCTACATGAGGAGCGTCCGTCCCGTGTGGTCCGTGAGGTTCACATCGAGCCCTTGGTCAATCCTCCTTTGGAGCTTATCCGCGCCACGCACGCTCCCCATTTCTACGAACAATCCACCAATGAGTCCCAAGGATGCAATTTTGCCCGCGAAATTGTCTGCCACGGCTGTCCCCTCAGTTCTTGAGACGGCGGCGGATTGCGACGGGATACTCGGTGCTTGGGGCGATAGAGACTAGGGAGACTATAGAGACAAGTATTTTGGGGCGGGTGCGGGAGGTGTACACTACGGCTGGAAAAGAATGGAGGTAGTGATGCGCCAGAAGACATTTTCGCTGGTTGCCGGGGTGTTTTTTCTGTTGCTTGCTCTCGCTCACGTGCTGCGAATCGCTTTCGGCGCCTCGATAGTTATTCAAAATACTTCAATCCCGATGTGGGTGAGCGTGATTGCTGTCGTTATCACGGGCTATCTGGCCTACGGAGATTGCCCGGAACTCCGTTGAAAGTTAGCGACTCTCGATCCTCATAGGCTACGCGACGGCGGCTCCTTTCGCAATCGGTTTCTTGGAAACGGCGTTAGCCATCGAGGACAGCAACAACGGAATCTGGCGATGACCGATCACCCTGCGGAAGTGCCGCTCGGCGACGAGCAACCCTGAGCCAACCCATCGCTCGATCTGATCGCCCGTCCGCCAACGCTTCACGTT
>JAIQFE010000003.1 GCA_020073445.1 Terriglobia bacterium | reverse complement strand
AGTGCTTGCGTACGACGACCTCGCCTCGGTCGTTCAGACCTACCAGATGAAAACTCGTCTTGCCCAAGTCAATGCCGATCGTGTGTATGTTCATGGAATGTCTCCTTCATTCAATCTTCTTCGCCCAGACTGCTCGGGCGTGAAGGCGGCGGACCATCCCATTAGTTGTGGATCACTGGCGTGTAATAAGACTGGCTTCGTTACGATTCGGAATGGCGGGAGGATCGCGCAGGTTTCAACGGCCACCCTGGTTTAGATTCCTGCCGTGAACCTACTGATGCAATGAGAATCCGGACGGCAAAGCTGCCTCAAGATTAATTTGTTCTCCGGTGATGGGGTGGTGGAATTTCAGATATTGGGCGTGCAGGAAATATCCTCCATCGCCGGGGAGGCCGGGGAGATTTTCAAGAGGCTGGCCGGTTAAGCCGTACAGAGGATCGCCTACCAGGGGATGGCCGATGGATGCCAGATGGATTCGGATTTGATGAGGGCGTCCCGAATTTAGGCTTACCTCAAATGTTGTGGTGCTAGTTGTGCCGGTGCCAAAGCTGCGTGAGATCACCTTTGCCAATGACTTTGACGGTTTGCCACTGCCGTTGGCGGCCCACACGGAACCGATGAGCGGGTGCGGTACGAGGCCGATGGGTGTGAGGATTTCGTAGGCGTCGTGCTGTGCAATGTTTTGAGCCAGCGCCCGGTAGATTTTTCGAATTTTGGGTGTGTTCCAGTTTGCGAATAGATGAGAGGCCGCCTGCGGCGTTTTGGCGAAGAGGACGATGCCGGTGGTGGCTCGGCCCAACCGGTGGACAGGGTTTGCGTTGGGGGCTTGCTTTTGCACCAAGCGCAGGAGGGTGTTTTCCATGAAGCCGCCGCCGGGGAGGGTGGGCAGCCCGCTGGGTTTGTTGACGGCCAACAGATGGGGGTCTTCAAACAGGACTTCGAAGTGCTGAGGGGAGTCTGGTTCAATCCAGGGTGGACGGTTCCAGACAAGGGTTTGGCCTAAAGTGACCGATTCGCTTCCGGCGGCGGTGACGCCATTGAGGGTGACTTCGCCGTTGTTCAGTTTTTGTTGCCAGGCTTGTGGGGTTGAGTGGGGGTAAAGGCTTGCCAAGTGGGAGAGCAGGGTTTGTCCATGGTATTTGCTGCTGATGATTGTGGTGTAGGCATAGCCCCGGTTGAGCATGTAGTTTGAGTGTAAGCGAAGGCATCTGCGGCGCGGCGGCCAGAAGGCTTTTTGCGATCCAATCGGCGTGAGGGAGCCCAGACTGGCCGAGTGCTTTTTTCCCTTTCGATGTCATATTCGACGCGGCGAATAGCTGTACGGCGGCATCTAGCACTTGTTCAAGGTTGATGCTTTGATGGGCGCTCTTCGCCTGGCTATCCCAGGAAATTGAGAAGCTGAACTTTGGCAGGAAGGATTCTCGCGTGCTCCGGTTGCTGCGTGGAGAGCTTGCCGCTGTAGAAGATGTGGCGGCGGCGTTGCTCAAGGAATAATCCGCAGTTGTCAATCTAGTCCCCCAGACTCGCCATGCAGCAAGCGGGCTAGAGTCGGGTTGTGGGAAGTTGCGAATCCGTGGCTGTGAAAAAATCTACTCTTCGCTCTTTCAGCCACTTGCGCTCTTCCTCCTATCGTTTTCCAATCCTCGCGATGTTAAACCTTGAACTGAACCCCGCTCCCCAACCCCGCGGAACGCAGAGCAGGAAGGAGGAAATCGTGAACAGAACCCGACCCTTTAGTTTCAAGAACTTCTTGGGTTCGTTTTGTCACTGTGCTTTTCGGCCAGAGACCCACCATGGCCCGGGCGAAGTGGTTTATCCTATATCTCAGAATCATCGGAACCGAACGGTTCAGGGAGTACGTCTCACCTTCATGCGTCTGTCACTATTAGGCCTGGCCAGCGGACTGTGTCTCGTCGGCCTTCCAGGCTCGGCCGCCCCGTCCTCGAACAATGGGTCCGACGTCTATTCGCAGCTTCCCCTGCGCTTCGAAGCCGTCGACGCTCATAAGTGGGTCGCCCACGGCCCGGGCTTCGGGGTCGGATTCAGCCAGGATGGGACCTTCTTCCAGTTCGGAACCCGCGGCCTCAGGCTCACTCTCGAAGGCAACCAGCGCGGGCATTTTGAAGGGGTCGACAAGTCGCCTGTCCCGACCAATTATTTCGGCCGGAACTCCCGCAGCGTGGACGCCTTCGCCCGGTTACGCCAGGTGGGCGTCTATCCCGGCATCGACATCGTCTATTACGGCAAAGGCCAGACCATGGAGTACGATTTCGAACTGGCTCCCGGCGCCGACCCATCCCGGATCCGCATGCGCTTCGATGGCGCCGACTCCATCCACCTGGGTCCCCAAGGTCAAGTGATTCTCGATGTAGACGGCCGCCAGATCACGCAGAATCCTCCCGTTGTGTATCAACGTGCCTATCAACGTGTTTATCAACGTGGCAGCGAACAGCAAATCGTCGGAGTGCCTTCGTCCTACGTCATGGAGGCCGACGGTTCCATCGGCATTCGCCTCGGCTCTTACGACAAAAGCCAGGCACTGGTGGTCGATCCCACCATTCTGTTCACCGGCTATTTATCGGGAACCAGCGCCGACGTGCCGCTGGGAATTGGCCATGATAAGAACGGATTGATCTACCTTGCCGGATACTCCTACTCGCCGGACTTTCCATCCGTAGGCACGGCGTATACCGGATTCTTTACCATTAACGCCCAGCAGGTCTTCACCACTGTTATGAGCCCGCTGGATCCGAACGGCAACTACATCACCTATTCGGGATTCTTCAGCGGTCAATTCGGCGACAATCTCAAAGCCATGACCGTGGACAGCGAGGGAGTCTTTTATCTCACCGGCTTCACCGACGACTTCTTCTTTCCCGTCACGCCCAACGCGTATCTCAGCGCGAACGGAGGTGTGCGCCGTGATTTTGTCTCGGTCATCGATACCAAGCTGCCCGGGACGTCCGGTCTGACCTACTCCACGTTCTTCGCCGGTACAACCACCGACATACCCACGGGAATCGCAGTCGCGGGAGGCAAGATCTACGTGACCGGGTATACAAGTTCCAAAGATTATCCGGTCACCGCGAACGCCTATCAGAGCACGCTTCCGGGTGGAACCTTCGATGGATGGGTCGCCGAGTTCGATCCGTCGCAAAGCGGCACTGCCAGCCTGGTGGCGAGCACGTATCTAGGCGGCACCGGACTGGACGTTCCGCGATCGATCGCTGTGGCAGCGGACGGCCAGGTATGGGTGGCAGGCTACACGCGCTCGGGTGACTTCCCCAGCACGCCAAACTCTTTCAAGCCGTCTTACTCCGGCGGTGGAGACGCCTTCCTGACCAGGCTGGACCTTAACGCCATGGCGGTTATGTATTCCACATACCTGGGAGGGAGCCAAGAGGATCAGGCTACCAAGGTGCTTGTGGAGCCATCCGGGCACGTAGGCGTAACGGGATACACGCTGTCCAACAATTTCCCAGTCACGCCCAACGCGCTGCAGGCGAAACAAGCTGGAAATGGCGACGCGTTTCTGACCATCCTCGACCCTGCCGCGGCGGATTTTACCACCGCGCTGATCTATTCCACATATTTCGGCGGGAGCGACGGCGACGTGACCTACGATATGCGCCGCGATGCCGCGGGCAAGTACTACCTCTGCGGCTACACGTTGTCTCTGGATCTTCCCATCCTGAACGCGATCTCCCCGGCCTCCGCTTTCGGCGCCCTCGACGGGTTCGTGACCATAATCGATCCCAGCGCTTCGCCGCTCAAGGCACTGGTCTACTCCAGCTATGTCACCGGGCCGGGATATCAGTACGCGAACGGGATCGATGTGGACGCAAATGGCGTGATCTACGTAACCGGCACTGTTTTGGGAGATGTCTTCTCGGGAACGGGCAATCCCAAGCCGCCAGACAACAGCAACCTGAACGTGTTCCTGCTCGTGTTCAGCTTGCCTTAACGGCTGATCTCTTCGCAGATCTTGAGGAACTCGGCGCGCGGATCGCTGGACCGCGTGACCTGGCGGCCGATCACCAGATAATCCGCTCCGTTGGCGATGGCCTCGGCGGGTGTCGCGACGCGCTTCTGATCGCCAGCCGATGCGCCCGCGGAACGCACGCCCGGAGTCACCAGCGTCGCGCGCGGCCCGGCAATGGCCCGTACTCGCGCTGCTTCCAGCGCCGAGCAGACCACGCCGTCGATGCCCGCGTCCATGGCGTTGCGTACCCGCAGCTCGACCAGCGTCGGAAGGTCGCAGGCATACCCCATCTGGCGCAGATCGCTCTCATCGAAACTCGTGAGCACGGTCACAGCCAGCAGCTTGAGAGAGGAATCGCCGCGTCCCGCCACGGCCGCGGCCATAACAGCCCGGCTTCCGTGCACTGTGAGGAAGTCAGCGCCGACCTTGGCCACCTGCGCCACCGCTCGCTTCACGGTCTCGCCGATGTCGTACAGCTTAAGATCGACGAACACGCGATGGCCTTGGGACTTCAGCTCGCGCACGAAGTCCATCCCCGCGGCGGTGAACATCTCCAGGCCGACTTTGTAGAAACCAGCAGCGTCGCCGAGCGACGCGATCAACACCCTGGCTTCTACTGCCGTTTCGACGTCGAGCGCGACAATAAGGCGATCGGAACCGGGTGCGGGCAATGGCGCGTTCTCTGGCAGCTTCTAGGCCGCTGCGGATTCTTTGGCTTTGTTCTTGCTGCCGGGCGGGCGCCCTCTGCGCTTCAGCTCCGTCATCCAGGCTGGCGGCCGGCCCCGCCGGCGTCCCCGGCCGCGTGCCAGACGCTCCAGCGTCAGAATGGCTTCCTCCAACTGGTCACGTTCCTGGCGTAGTTCCGCCAGCATTTTTATTACGTCCATTTATCTCTCCAAATCTCCCCGGGTATCTCTGCCCCTCGATCCGATAACTGAACCCTGCAAGCAAGGAGGGTCAGCATCGGCAGGCCGAGTTGCTGCGGACAACATTAACGTTCGTTCCGCAGAGTCATTTAAAAGTGTACCGAAAGGTTTCCGTCACTTTCAATATAGATGCATGCAAGAGCGGTAAGATTCTCCGCTCGGCCAAAAGCTTTACATATTTAATCCGCTTCGGAATGGTTCCGGCGCTTCTTCCAGTAAAAAAAGAACGGTATGCCGAGCGCAATTACGACCAATCCGATCCCTGATGCGCGCGGCGAAGAAATCAGCGTCTGGCACAGCAGCAATATAGTAACCGCAATAAACGCTATAGGGACCCAGGGATATCCCCAGGTGCGGTAGGGGCGTGCCAATTCCGGATTCTTTCGGCGCAAAACGATCACGGCGGCGGCGGTCATGCCATAAAGGATCCAGCTGGGAAAAATCACGGCATTGTACAAATCGCTGTAATGCCCGCTTAAGACAAACAGAGAAGACCACACTCCCAACAGCAAAATGCTGGCGGATGGAGTGCGAAAAGTAGGATTCACGCGCCCTATATGCCGAAAGAAATATCCGTCTCGGGCCATCGCGTAGGGGACTCTGGATCCCGATAAGATGGAGCCATTCAATGCCGCGAAGATCGAAATCATGGCGGCCACGCTGACCGCGCCGGCTCCGTGCGGGCCTGCAATCCGCCGCATCATATCCGATGCAACCCGGTCGCTGGAGGCGACTTCTCCAGCATTCAACACGGAAAAATACGCGAGATTGGTCAGCAGATAGACGCCGATAATCGCAGTGACGCCCGCAATCAGCGCCAACGGAAAAGTTCTATGCGGATTTTCGACTTCGGAGCCGAGCATTCCCGCGTTGTTCCATCCGTCGTATGCCCACAAGGCCGCCACCAACGCGACGAAGAATCCGGCAGGGCCTCCGGGTATGGGAGTGGTAGAAGTGGAAAGATTGACGACGTGCGCCTGGCGCGAGAGCAATCCGATCGCGATCACTGCGCCGATCAGAAGTACCTTCAGCGCCGTAACGCCCACCTGCACGTGCCCGCCGACTCTAACGCCACGATAATTCACGGCCGACAAAAGCAGGATCAGGCAGATTGCCAGCAGCTGTCCATATCGAATTTCCAGCGGTCCCCCGCCCGGCCCGATCGGCCACGGCACGACGTATAAGGGAGCTTGCAAGCCGGGGAGAAAATCCGCGAGATAGCGATAAAACGCGGTAGCAAGCGCGGCGATAGAGGCGCTCTTGGCAACCCAGGTTTGGGTCCAAGCGTAGAGGAATCCCCAAAATGGCCCGTAGGCCGCGGTGAGGTATGCGTATTCGCCGCCGGCCGCAGGCAGGGCCGCCGAAAGTTCCGCGTAGGTGAGCGCTCCGAAAAGCGACAGCACTCCGCCGAACACCCACACGGCGAATACAGTGCCTGGGGTTCCCACGGCCTTGACCATGTCGGTGGGCACCAGAAAAATTCCGCTGCCGATCACCGTGCCCATGATGATCGCCACAGTGGACCAAGGGCCAAGAGCCCGGCGCAAAGTTGGCTGATGAGATTCCGGATCGGCGTTAGACGGCTGCACGCGGACTCTCCTTGACGAAGATGGAAGCTACCAGGCCGGTGACAAACGTCATCGAAGTTCCAATCAGCACATACCAGGTGAACGCGATGGGCGTCGCGAAGCGGACGTACAGCATCAGCGCCAGCCCGGCGACCATGCCACACATCGCAGCGATCTCACCTACGCGGCGGGTCAGCAAGCCCAGCAGGAACACGCCCAGCAACGAACCGTAGATGATCGAGGCGATCGATAGTCCCGCCTGTAGCACTCCGCCCCAGTTCCGGGCGAGCAGGGCTACTCCAGCGAGAATCACGCCCCATGCAACGGTCGCGAGCCGCGCGCGCTTGAGCCATGTGGATTCGTCGCCGCGGCCTCCGGAAACGTCGTCGAGGGGACGCAGAAAATCCATGACGGTAGTCGACGCCAGCGAGTTCAGCGCTGCGCTCAGATTGGACATGGCGGCTGCCAGAATCGCGGCTATGGCGAGTCCGGACAGTCCCGGGGGCAGCCGATCCCAGATAAAGCGCGGATAGATGCTGTCGGTCACCGCCGGCGGCGTCCATCCGTGGTCTTTGTAGAGCGTGAACAGGCACACGCCGACAATCAGGAATAGCGTGAACTGGACGAAGATCACCACCCAGCTGGATAGTAGCGCTGCCCTGCTCTGGCGTTCATCTTTTGCAGAGAGGAGACGCTGCACCAGAAGCTGTTCAGTGCCATGGCTGGCGGTGGTCAGAAAGCATCCGCCGATGATCCCGGCCCAGAAGCTGTAGGTCCGGGTGAAGAACTCGGCGGGCGCGCCGATCCGGAAATCGAACACTTGGAGCTTGCCAAGGGGTTCCGCTGTTGCAATAACGTGTCCCCATCCGCCGGGGATCTCCTGCAGCACCAGGAACAAGCTGATCACGGCACCGGCGACGTACAACGTCATCTGGATGACGTCGGTCCAGATGACTGCGGTCATTCCGCCCTCGTAGGTATAGAGCAACGTCAGGAGCAAGATCGCGGCGATGGAGGCCATCTCGCCGGTGCCGAGGACCACCGAGATGACGATGGAGATTGCGAACACGCGCACGCCTTCGGCCAGCGCTCTTAGGATCAGAAAGGTGCCGGCGGTGAGGCGGCGAATCCGCGTCCCAAAGCGGATGCGCATCAGTTCGTAAGCGGTGAACATCTCGCCGCGAAAATAGGCTGGCAGAAACAGAGTGGCGATCACCAGGCGCGCGAGCAAGTATCCGAAGACCAGCTGCAGGAATCCGAAGTTTCCTGTGAACGACAGGGACGGCGTGCCGATCACGGTGAGCGTGCTGGTCTCGGCCGAGACGATGGAGAGCGAGATAGCCCACCAGGGAGCCCGCCGTCCTCCCAGGAAGTAGTCCTTCAGCGAGTTTTGTGAGCCGCGAAAGCGCGCCCCAAACCAGGTGATCCCCACCAGATATGCCGCGATCACCCCGAAATCGAGCCAGCGCATGGGCAAGAGTTCAGGATACGCGAAAGCGGAGCGCTGCACCGCTCCATAACTGTCGCGGCTCGGAAGAGGGTCACGAAACCTGATGGCTCTCCCCGGTGTCTAACCGACAGGTGTGTTGCGGCAGGGCACCAGAACGCAGGGTGTACCCTGAAAGTAAGGCAGTTTTAGTAACGAGGATGCGGCAACTATGAAGAATTCAATCCTGAAGCTGATCACAAGCGTTGGGTTAGGTTTGAGTCTTGGCTGGGTGCTCGCGGCGCAGGAGCCCAAGCCCGCGGATGCGGCCAAGAAGGAATGGAAGAGTCAAGAAGAGTACAACCTTTTCCAGGCATTCCAGAAGGCCGATCCCAAGGGAAAAATCGAAGCGCTCGACAAATGGAAGGCGGCTTTCCCGGCCAGCGATTTCGCCGAGGAGCGGGAAGAACAATACCTGTTCGTCTACCAGCAGACGAACATGAACCGTCAGGCGTTCGACAAGGCAGCGGAAATCCTGAAGACCCGGCCCAACCACTTCTATTCGCTTTCGGCGATCGAGCGGCTGGTGTATACGCTTCCGCCTCCGCCCAAGCCCGCCGACCTGGACGTCGCCGAGCGCTTTTCGAAATACCTTCTGGACAACCTGGATACCGTTTTCGCACCCTCCAACAGACCCATGGACGTCAAGGACGCCGATTGGGCCACCTACAAGCCGGCCATGAAAAACGCGGCGCAAGCGACCTTGGCTTGGGTGTACGTGCAGCGCAAGGATCATCCCAAAGCCGAAATCGAGCTGACCAAATACCTGCATCTGGATGCGACCCAGGCAGCGTCCTCGCTGTCGCTCGGCGGCGAGCTTCTGGCGCAAAATCAGGATCATCCTGAAAAGATTCCACTGGGTTTGTACGAGTTCGCCCATGCCGCCACCTATGACGGCCAGAACAGCCTTCCTGAGGCGGCTCGTAAGCAGGCTCTCGACTACGTCACCAAGACCTACACGACGTATCACGGCTCCAAGGACGGGCTCGACAAGCTGCTGACGCTGGCCAAGACCAGCCCGTTCCCGCCCGACGGTTTCAGCATCGAAAGCGCCCAACAGATCGCGGTGAAGAACGCCGCCGACCAGGAGAATTTCATCAAGACGCATCCCGAATTAGGGCTTTGGCAAACCGCGATCAAGGAGCCGTTACTGAAGGACGGCGGCGAAGCCTATTTCGAGATGAACGTGAAAGGCGCGCTCCTTCCGGGCGGAGCGAACGGCGTGCAGAAGTTCAAGGGCAAGATCGTGTCGATGACGCCTGAAACCAAGCCCAAGCAGATCGTGCTCGCGCTGGAGCAGCCGAACGTTCCCGATGTCACCCTGGATCTGTCTCAAGCTTTGCCGGGCAAGATGGCAGCAGGCGAAGAACTACAATTTGAAGGTGTCGCGAAAGCGTTCACCAAACAGCCGTTCATGGTGGTGTTCGACGTCGACCCCAAGCAGATCGACGGCTGGACCGGCAAAAACGCCACGCCGGCGAAGTCTTCGGCGGGCAAAGGCAAGGCCAAGGCGAAAGCCAAGACTCAGTAGTACGGGGCGGGCTTGCCTGTGGACGCCAGGTTTGGGTATACTCCGCAGAAGTACCGCGCACGGATGTTCATTAAACTCGATCGCGCTGGAGGGTTGCTGTGACACTGAAATTTCGTACGCTGCTGACGATCACGGCAGTTGGGATTGGCCTGACTCTCGGTTGGGGACTAGGGACGCAACAGGTCCATGCCCAGGCGCCGGCAAAGGCTTGGAAGGGCGCCAATGGAGGTCAGGAAGAGTTTGGCCTGGCGCAGGCCATCGACAAGGCGACGGACGCGAAAGGCAAAATCGAAGCGCTCGACAAATGGAAAGCTGCATTCCCGCAAAGCGACTTCGACGACATCCGGCAAGAACAATATTTGTTCGCCTACCAAGCCGCGAACATGAACCGCCAGGCCTTCGAGAAGGCGGTCGAGATCCTGAAGACGAATCCCAATCACTTTTATTCCTTGCAGGCGATCGTGGCTCTGGTGCAAGGCCTGATGCCGGTCCAGCCGGCCGACCTGGACAACGCGGCCCGCATCACAACCTACATCATGGATAACGCGGACACGGCTTTCGCGGCTGCAAACAAACCGCCAACCATAACGGACGCCCAGTGGCCAGGCATCAAACCGGCCATGCGGGCTGCCGCGCACAACGCTTACCTCTATACGATCACCGCGCGCAAAGACGTGCCGCGTGAGGAGACGGAACTGACTACCTACCTGAAGAAGGATCCGACCCAGGCGACCACTTCGTACACCTTGGCCGGAGCGATCCTGGCCCAGAACAAGGAACATCCCGAAAAGCAGCCGCTGGCTTTATATCACTTCGCACGCGCGGCCGCTTATACGGGTCCGAACGCTTTGCCCGCTGCCGCACAGAAGCAGGCGCTGGATTACATCACCAAGACCTATAAGGCGTATCACGGATCCGAGCAAGGGCTCGATCAGCTCCTGGCGTCTGCCAAGGCCAACGCCTTCCCGCCCGATGGATTCACCATCGACAGCACCTCGGATATCGCGCGACGGAAGGCCGAGGATCAGGCCAAGGCGGATGCCGCCAACCCGATGTTTGCGTTCTGGCGGGACATTGTAAAAGATCCGTTACAGAAACAGGGCGACGCCTACTTCGATGCCATGAAAGGCGCCCTCCTGCCCGGCGACATCGGCAAGCAGAAGGGTTTCGAGAAGTTCAAGGCCAAGCTGATTTCCATGGAGCCGGCGAACAAGCCCAAGACCCTGGTCTTAGCCCTGGAGAAGCCGGACGTGGCGGATGTCACGCTGAAGTTCGAGGAGCCGCTTCCGGGCACCATGGAGCCGGGAGCCGAACTGGAATTTGAAGGCGCTCCCTCGGCCTACACCAAGGAACCTTTCATGGTCACCTTCGATGTGGACATGGAGCTGAAGCAGCTGGTCGGTTGGACCGGAACGAATCCCAAGGGATCTCCCAGGGGCGGCGCCAAGGGTGGCGCAGCGAAGGGCAAAGCCGCCACAAAGGGAAAGCAGTAAGGTAGCGGCCGGCCTGGAGGCCGGCCCTACTGGAACCTACATCTTGTAGCGGCCGAGGTCCTCATCATTGAGGCCCTCGAGCCATTTGCGGATTTCCTCGTTGCTGCCGACCTCGGCCACCGCGGCCGCCGTCTTCGAAGTCTTGAGCACGGTCTCTTCCACGTAGATCGGGCAATCCAGGCGCAGGGCGATCGCCAGAGCGTCACTGGGACGGGAATCCACGGAGATGAGCTTGCCGTCGCGCTCCAGCCAGATCACGGCGTAGTAAGTATCTTCCTTGAGGTCGCTGACGACGACCTTCTTCACGCCCGTTTCCAGCCCGAACAGAAGGTTCCGGATCAGGTCGTGGGTCATGGGCCGCGCCGTGGGGATCTTCTCGATCTCTAGCGCGATCGCGTTGGCCTCGTAGATACCTACCCAGATGGGAAGAACCGCGCCGCCATTGACGTCCTTGAGAACGACAATCGGAAGATTCGTACTGGGGTCCATCATCAATCCCCGGATCTTCATTTCGACTTCCATGTTCGCGTCCCTCCTTTTCGTTCTTAATTAACTGCTTCGCCCACTAGAGAGTTCGGTCCAGCGCGGGTCACCCGAACCTCTACGTACTTCCCCGCCAAGTTTTCGTCGCTGCCGGGCCGCAGGAAGTTCAGCGTCTTGTGCTGCGACGTGCGCCCGATCCACTGGCTGGTGGCTTTGTTGAATCCTTCCACCATGCACTCTTCAACGGTCCCGACATACTCGGCATTGCGGCGGATCTGAATATTGCGCTGATGTTCCTGCACGATGGCCAGCCGCCTGGTCTTCTCTTCTTCGGAAATGTGATCGTCCAGCCGCAGGGCGGACGTGTTCGGCCGCCGCGAGTACTTGAAGCCGAAGACGGAGTCGAACTGCACTTCGTCGAGCAGACCCAGCGTCGCTTCCAAGTCCTCTCCGGTCTCGCCCGGGAACCCGACGATGATATCGGTCGTAATGGCGATGGGGCGGCGGGAGGCTTTCATCCAGCCGATCCGCTCCATGTACTCCTCGCGCGTGTAGAGGCGGTCCATGGCGGCCAGGATGCGTGTCGATCCGGATTGCACCGGCAGATGCACGTGATTGCAGAGGGCCGTGTTCGCCTCGATGGCATCGACAATGCTCTTGCGGAAGTCGCGAGGGTGCGAAGTGGTGAATCGCACGCGGCGGATTCCAGGAACCTTCCCGACGTTATCGAGCAGAGTGGCGAAATCCCAGCCGGCGGGCGAAGGATCGCGATAGCTGTTGACGTTCTGTCCGAGCAACTGGATCTCGCTATAGCCCGCGCGAGCCAGTTCCAGCGTTTCGGCGAGAACCGAGGCGCTGGTGCGGCTGCGCTCGGGACCGCGCGTGAACGGAACCACGCAATAGGCGCAGGATTTGTCGCAGCCTTCGATAATCGTCAGGTACGCCCGATGCGGATTGTCGCGGCGGGTGACCGGCGTTTCAAAGGTGTCCTCGGTATCGAGGCTCAGGCCGGTGACGCGGCGATTCCCGGTCTCAAGCTGCACCAGCATCTGGGGAAGCTGATTGTAGCTGGCGGAGCCACACACCAGGCTGACGTGAGGCGCCTTTTCGAAAATCTTCTCGCCTTCCTGCTGGGCGACACAGCCGAGCACCGCAAACGTTTTGCCCTTGCCATGTTCTTTCTTGAACTGGTTCAGGCGGTTGAACACCTTCTGTTCGGCTTTATCGCGGATGCTGCAGGTGTTATAGAAGACCAATTCAGCTTCTTCGGGGGTTTCGACCTTCTGGTAGCCCTGATGGAGCAGAGTGCCGACGACCTTCTCCGAATCGTGGGCATTCATCTGGCACCCGAAGGTCTCGATGTAGAAGGTCTTCACTCTGTTTTCATTGTAAGGGAAGTGCAACCTAAGGGGTTCCCTCTATTGCGGCGGCTCAGGTCCCGGCTTAGGCTGGAGATGTGAAACCTTGGCTTTTTCTTGTCTTTACAGCGGGACTCGCATTGGCGCAGAGCACCAGCGCGACGTACACGAAGGACCTCAACGGCAATCGCGTCGAAGGCAAAGTGGTCAGCACTTCGGCCGACGGCGGTCGCACCGAACGCTTCCAATCGATCAACGGCCGCCAGGTCCCCGTGGAACAGGTTACAGAGCGCGTGGTGAGCGAGAACGCGAACGGCAAGCTCACCGAGCGGATCGTGCAGAAGTTCGACCCGACGGGCCGCGCCGCTTCCACGGAGCGCGTGATGATCGAGGAGAGCAAGCTTCCCGGCGGCGGTTCCACGGTTCGCGAGACCGCCTATCGCAACGACATGAATGGGAGCATGCGGGAGGCCGAGCGCAAGGTCATCGAGACGCGCGTCAGCGGCTCGACCACGACGGCCAGCACGGTGATCGACCGGCCGGGCATCAGCGGTACGTTCGAGACGATTGAGAAGCGTTCGGCGGTTACGGACGGTCCACCCGACAATCAGCACACGACCGAATCCGTCTACAGCCGCAGTGTGTCGGGCGGATTCCAGGAAACGGTGCGCACGGTCAAGACTGCTACCAAGGTGAATGACACGACCAAGGAAACGGCAGCCACCTATGAGCCGGGCTTGAACGGACAACTGCAGCTCGATTCCCAGACCGAATCCACGTCCCGTAAACAGCCTGACGGCACAGAGGTGATTCAGAGGGATGTGTTCGCGAAAACCGTATCGGGAAATGTTCAGGACAGCAGCGGGGCCTTGCGCGTCAAGGAGGAACAGGTCATCCAGCGCCGCACGAATCCCGACGGCTCGGTGGTCGAAACGCTGAGCGTGCGCCGGCCTGCGGTATCGGATCCGAATCGTCTGGGGGATCTGCAGAAAGTATCGGAAACGCTGTGCAAGGGCAAGTGCCAGGCGGATGCCGCACCGGCCGCGGATGCTACGAAGGCGGATGCTGCAAAATCTGCTGCAGGAAGCTCTCGCCCGTAACGATCTTCGTCCCGAAATTCTCCGCTACCGTCTGCCCGATATCGGACAGCGTCTTCCGGGTGCCGAGATCGACCCCAGCACGCGCGCGCGTTCCATGGACCAGCAGCGGCACGTACTCGCGGCTGTGATCCGTCGACGCCGTGGTGGGATCGCAACCGTGGTCCGCGGTCAGGATCAGCAGGTCGTCGGGACCCAGGCGGGCTTCGAGCGATGGCAGCCAATCGTCCACGGCCTCCAGAGCGCGGGCGTAGCCTTCGACGTCGTTGCGATGCCCGTATAGCTGGTCGAAATCGACCAAGTTTACGAAGATCAGGCCACTCTGGAGAGAGTCCATCGCCTGAAGCGTTTTCTCCATGCCGTCGGCGTTAGACTTGGTGGTCTCGTAGTCGCGAATGCCCCGCCCCAGAAACACATCGAAAATCTTTCCCACGGCGAACACTTCGACGCCCTTGTCATGTAACTGGTCGAGGAGCATTCCTTTGGGCGGCGGAACGGCGTAGTCGTGGCGATTGGGCGTGCGGGTGAAAGCTCCCGGCGATCCGATGAAGGGCCGGGCGATCACGCGGCCTACTTCGTGCTTGCCGCGCAGGATCTCGCGGGCGGTGTCGCACATTTTGTAAAGCTCGTAGAGTGGGATCACTTCTTCGTGCGCGGCGACCTGAAAAACGCTATCCGCGGACGTGTAAACGATGGGCGAGCCGGTGCGCATGTGTTCCTCGCCGAGCTCTTTGATGATCTCCGTACCCGAGGCGGCCTTGTTGCCCAGCGTGCCGCGCCCGATCCGGCGCTCGAATTCTTCCATAACTTCCGGCGGGAAGCCGTGGGGGTAAACCGGAAACGGTTTCGCCAAGTGAATGCCGGCCATTTCCCAGTGGCCCGTGGTGGTGTCCTTGCCGGGCGACGCTAACGCACACTTTCCGTAAGCGCCTATCGGCGCGGCCTCGGGTGGCAGTCGTTCGAACGGCCGGATGTTGCCCAGCCCTAGCCGGCAGAGATTATTGAGATGCAGCTTGCGGCTCTGAGCGATATGTCCCAGCGTGTCACTGCCTGCGTCGCCGTACTGCGCGGCGTCAGGCATCTCGCCGATGCCGACGCTATCGAGAACGATCCAGACGATGCGGCGGAAACTCATTTTGCGGCCGTTGAGTCACCGAGCAGAGATTGAATGCGGGCAGTCATCTGATCGAGGAACGTGGACGGATCGAAGCCGTCCATGCGGCTGGCGATGCGGCCGCTCTTGTCGATCAGGATGGTGGTGGGGATATTCATGACATTGAGCAGCCGGGCTAAACCATCTTCGAAATATACGGCTTTGTCCCACTTCTCCGCGGTCAGGAACGGCTCGACCACCGTGCGGTCATCGTCGGAGTTCATCTCCAGGAACGCGACGTCGCCACGCGCGCCGAATCGCTCGCGCAGGGTCTCGTACAGCGGATGCTGCACCCGGCAAGGAACGCACCAGGTGGCCCAGAAGTCCAGGACCAGGAGCTTGCCTTTAAGACTCGCGAGCTGGAGCTTTTTGCCGTCCAGGCCGGTCACGGTAAATTCCATGGGATCCGCGAGCGAGGAATTCGGATCGAGCGCCAGAAGTTTCTTGCGCCGGGTCTCGACAATGGTCGAAACGCGGTCATAGGCCGACAGGACCAAATCGCCCAAGCCCTTCTCGGAGCCGTGCTGTTTGGCGTACAACTCGCCCAGCAGCAAACGGTCGCCCTGACGCTTCTCGTCGGTGGTGTAGGGATCGGGGATGACGAAAGCCTCTGCCAGGTGCTCGATCGCATCGGCCGGCCGTCCAGAGCGAAGCAGGACTTCCGCCCATTGGCGAGCCGATTCCTCGCTGGGATAGGCCGAAAACGCTCGCGCCACCAGCCGGAGAGCGTCGGTGGTGTCGTTCTGAATGACCCGGGCGCGGGCCTGATAGATCAGCGCGCGGCCGATGGCGCGCTCCTGCTCGTCCTGCTGGTGCACGGCGTCCCGGCCGGTGGCGACAGGCATCTTATCCACCAGATCTTCAAACGCGCGAGCATACTTGTACGCCTTCGCGGCGTTCTCTGGACCTCCCAGAGTCAGAAACGCATAGGTCAGACGGTCCAGCAACTGAAAATCCGCCGCCGAAGTCGCGAAGGCCGATTCTCCATACTTGGCGATCCTGGGGACATCATTGCTCTCGATGGCGGCTTTGGCGAGCGAGCGCTCTATGTCGGCGCGCTGGGCGGTCTTCGGATATTTGGCCAGGTGCGCTTCCAGGGCGCGGATCAGATCCACCGGACTGGTGCCTTCGTTCACGGCACGCATCAGATCCTGCTGCTCCTGTATCGAAGGTTCGATCGGGGGTTCGGGTCGCTGGGCGCGTACGGTCCACGCGCACAGCACCGCACACGACAGAACTACGGCCGCCAGCTTCATTCCACTGTGGCCTTTGGGCCAGCGGCGCGCAACTCGCCGGCCAGCCGGGCGGCCCGATCCCGAGCAAGATTGACGAAACCCTCGTTCTTGGCGATCCGGTCGAGCAGCGGCAGGAACTGCTCGCGCCCCACCAGACGCTTCTGCGACCAGGCCGTGTCCACACGGAGGACGGCATCGTTGACACCGAGCTTGTCAAAGCGAATCGCGCGGCGCAGGTTCATCATGGCGCGCTCCGTTTCCGAAATGCGCTCAAACCAGTCCTGCAGCAGTCTGGCATTTTCGTCGAGAGAGTAGTTGAACTTCACCTCGGTGGCGTCCGCGCCATTCTCCCAGCGAAAGGTTTTGTCGCCGGTGCGCGCGACCTTCAGACCGCTCTCCAGCGGGCGCTTGAAATGGTCGAGCTTGTCTGCGAGGTCGAAAATCGCCTGCACCATCTCCGGCTCGAGTTTGAAGGTCTCGGGATCCTCGTCCTTGGTTTCCCGGTAGGTCACTGCACCGTCTTTATCGACGGTGGCGGCCATGTAGGCGGGATCCGATCCGGGAAAGCTCTTGGTGTACGTCACGCGAGGCTGATCGGCTCCGAATGCGACCCCGATCATTGCCATGCCGGCCGCAAGCAACAGGAGCGGCTTCATACGGTCGCCTTCAAGGCGGTACGGCACGTGGTCGCGTGACAAATCGCGACGGCCAGGGCATCCGAGGCATCCTCTGTTTCGATCACGCCCTGAAGCCCGGTGAGTGTTCGCACCATCATCTGCACCTGCTGTTTTTCTGCCCGGCCGTAGCCGACCACACTGACCTTGATGGCCAGCGGAGAATACTCGCCCAGGGCGATTTGCGCTTCGGCGATCGCCAGCAACGCGACTCCCCGCACGTGCGCCAGCTTGAGCGCCGTTTTGACGTTCTGCGAATAGAAGACTTCTTCGACAGCGGCCGAATCGGGCTGATGATCCTGCAGCACGGCTCGCAATCCCTGGGCGATCTTCGCCAGGCGCTGCTCCAGAGGACTCTTAACGGCGGTGCGGATCACGCCATGCGCGAGCACGCGGTGGCTGCGGCCGTCGCTTTCGATGACGCCCCAGCCGGTGCGCTCGGTTCCGCAGTCGATCCCCAGAACACGCACAGTTTAGGAAGCGAGCGCCTCCATCTCCTTTTCGTCGATGTCGAAGTTGGAATACACGTTCTGCACGTCGTCGTTCTCTTCCAAAGCCTCGCTCAACCGGAGCATGGCGCCGGCGTTCTTGCCTTCCAGCTTCATGAGATTCTTGGGCACCATGCCGATTTCCGCGGATTCGGTGGGGATGCCTGCCTTCTGAATGGCTTCGAGCACGGCATCGTGCGACTCGGGTGCGGAGATCACTTCCCAGGTTCCGCCCTCATTGCGGAGATCTTCGGCGCCTGCATCCAGCACCAGGTTCATGAGCTGATCTTCGGTGGCCTTCCCGCCGTCAATGACGATCTGGCTCTTGCGCTCGAACATCCAGGCGACGCTGCCCTGCTCGCCTAGGTTTCCGCCCTGTTTTGAGAAGATGTGGCGGATATCGCTCACCGTACGGTTGCGATTGTCGGTAGCGACCATCACCAGCACCGCCGCGCCGCCGGGACCGTAGCCCTCGAACATGATCTCGTCGATCTGGCCGCCTTCCAGCTCGCCCGTGCCGCGCATGATGGCGCGCTTGATGTTATCGGCGGGCATACTGACCGCCTTGGCCGCGGCGACCGCCGTGCGCAGGCGCGGATTCATCGACGGGTCGCCTCCGCTGCGGGCAGCGATCATGATTTCCTTGATACAGCGGGTGAAGATTTTCCCGCGTTTGGCGTCAAGCGCGCCCTTCTTGTGCTTGATTGTCGCCCACTTTGAGTGTCCAGACATACGATCCTCGCGGGCTCATAGAACCCCTATAGGGGGGAGCCCAACTCTTAAAGATATCATGTAGGGCGGGCTCAAAGACTGGGAAAGAAAAAAGGGGACAGGCAGCTCTGTCCACTCCCACGTTGGCAGGCGAAGTCAGGAGCTTACAGGAGGGGACAGAGTAGCCTGTCCTCTTTTTCAGCAAGCTTACATCGCGCCCTGGTTATCCAGACTGCGCCACAAATACCAGGACGCCACCGAACAGTAGGGCCGCCAGGCCGCCGCGATCTTTTCCATCTCGGCCGGCGTAGGTAATTCCGCCAGACCGTAGGCTTTCTTGATGGCCGCACGCACGCCCAAGTCGCCCGTAGGCAGCACATCCGGGCGGCGCAGAGCAAAGATCAGGAACATCTGCGCGGTCCAGACACCGATGCCCTTGACCTGGGTGAAGTGCTCGATAATCCCGGCATCTTCAAGCGTGTGAACGTGGTCGAAGCGGACCTGCCCATCGCGCGTCATACGGGCCAACTCGCGGATATACGTAAGTTTCTGCTTCGACAGCCCCAGCGTTCGCATCCGGGCCGGCCGCAGTTTCAGGATCGATTCCGGCGTCAGCGGGTCCGCCTTGGCGGCGGCAATCAGACGGTTGAAGATGGTCAGCGCCGCCTTTCCACTCAACTGCTGGTAGACGATGGACCGGACCAAGGTATGGAAGTTCGGGTCGCGGTACTGCATCTTGTAGGGGCCGACGCGCTGGATGATGGTTCCCAGGACGGGATCCGCGGCCTTCAGGTGGTTAATGGCTTTTTTCATTCTAAAAGGCGATGAAACCCCACTGCGCCGGGGGCAGTCTTACAGTATGATAACACAGGACTTATATGGCTCAGTAACTTACAGACAACACAATGTCCACCTTGCCCCAGATGTCCACGAATACCACTTATCTGTACACGGATTGTACACAGGGTGATGGCCACTGGCACGGCTCCCGCGTTATCTCGAAATCTGTCCTCGGTTGATGCCGCCGTACGTTGTCACGCCACCGGGAACGGAATTAGGCGGGTGGGCAACCACTTGTCGAGCAGACACCGAAATTATCAAACTGCGCGCTGATGAAACTGTCCATGCCGGTAGCGGCCATGCCCGCCGTATACGTGGCTGTCCGTCACGCTGGCGATCTACGTACCATCCACATTGAGCACGATGTTGGTGCCGGTGAACAACAGGAGGTGGGCCATGTGCGGTGGTCAGCACAAGCATCGCATACCCAACGTCGGGGTAGCTCAACGGTCAGAGCGTGCTCGCAGCGGTAACCAACCTGCCCAGGGCGAAGCCGCTGGTTTAGGAGTAGCCCCGACAAGTGGTCCAAGTTCACGCCCGTGGAAGTTCAAACGTCTATGTTCAGGGGCTGGCCATTGACGAAGAAAACAATTGTTCCGATTCGTCCGCGTAGCTCTCTCAATTGGTCATGGGTGAACTTGCTCTCATCCGCACCGATCCAAGCTCGGAATAATTGCCCTGGTAGGATTGCGACGTGATCGACTCCTTCATCTTTGGGACTCCACTCGCGAAGCTTAACTTGAAGAACGTCAACCGGGAATTTTTTAAGCGTCACCGCTTTGGGTTTGAACTCGGAGATCCTGATGTCCGCGCATTCCGGCGAATCATTGCGTAACTGCACATAGCACTTCAACGGGTACTCGATGCCCTTGCCTTCAGAAGGTGGAGCAGGGATAGTGATATCGACGATAGTGATGCTTGGCTCTGAAGCTGATGCCACCAGCAGGTACGCTGGACGCGAATCGATGTGAGCGTGGTAGCTCTTCGAGTCCGGACCCCAATCGAAGTACACCCCAAACCCTCTACCAATGGCCGTCGCGTGCTCCTGGGTAAGCTGGAGACGAGTCTTCGACATCAGAACAGCCTTCGAGTTCACGAGTGTCGCATAGACCTCCACCGTGTACTCTCCGGCGATGAAGGCATAGTGAGTCCCATCCTTCGGAAGCACGAAGTGATGGTTCGTGGCGAACCCATCTTCGGAAATACGCAAGCCGCTGCCTCGTAGAAGAGGACTGTGGTCACCGTACACCCAGATGTTGAAGGTCTGCACCGACTCACCACGCCGAAGTGTGACGTACAGGCTCTCCAAGATGTGCGCGTGTTTCGCAGTGCTGTACAGGAGGGTTCGCAGGAAAATCTTGATTTCGGCTCCCTGGCTGGGCGGTCCGTCTGGCCCGAAGAAGATCACCGTCGGATGGGTCATCCGCAAGGCACCTCGCCGGAGGAGCGTAAGCCACGCTGTCGCGGCCGAGACAATGAATGCTAAGACCGAGATGATTGTGGCGGTTATCGGCATGACCAGGACTGTGGAAGCCACGCTAACATGCACCGTGTGCGCGGCGCAAACCGCGTCCATCTCGTCCCTGAATGTTGTAGCGGGATCGCGCTTCGCACCGTGATGACTTATCGCGCTACGCTGGCTGATGGTCATGGTCACGCCGTGAAGAGCCCACAACTAAGCTTGACCCGGCATTGTGTCGTCATGATCCCTGCCCATGTCGGCAGCGGCCACCACTTCTACGAAGTCACCGCTGAGAGTTCCTTTGCAGCCGCCTGGAAGGCGCTACAAGAGCACGAAGCGCATCAGCCCAAGCTACCCGATGAATCCGTACTCCGGGTGATTGTGGACGGCACAACGCCCGTCGTGTGGAATGCGAACGAACACAACGATGCCTGCAAGAACTACAGAGACCGAGTAGGCCGGGTCAGGGAGTGGGCGTCCGAGACTTATAAGTCAGGTAGAGATTGACCAGTCCAGCGATGGCCGCTATGGCCGCCACAATGGCTGTAAACCATTTCACCCGAAGTTCGTGCCCTTCACGTTTCCGCTTGTTCCGTTCGTACTCGGCGTCCTCAACGCTCTTGCGGAACTGACGAAGGACTTCCCATATAAGGTACTGCCCGTAGTTCCCATCCCGATACCGAGTCTTTTCGCCTTCGGGTAATGGGATGTCTTGAACGAAGACGTGAACTTTCACGCCACGCTTCTGCCAGTGTTCCGTTTCCAGCGCTGCAAGTTCGTCCATCTCATCATCGATTTCATCCAGGTTTTTCGTATTGTTGACCAGCCGTCTCAAATAGCCAAGGCGATTGATGCGTCTGAATGTTCGATGATAGAACCGTTGGATGGCGAACCGGACACGCAACCCGATAGCCGGTTTCATCCCTTACCCGGTCTTTTTAGCCGCCCATCGCTTCCGCTGTGCCTCAGCCATTTTCTTCCTGGTGGCCGCACTGAACGCTTTGCGCTTGCGTGGCACGTCGGTAGCCGTCTTGGTAGCCTTCATCCAAGCCGGTGGACGACCACGGCGTTTGCCCTGACCAACGGCTAGGCGCTGAATGGTAATGATAGCTTCCTCAAGCTGGTCTCTCTCAGCCCGTAGTTCAGACAGCATTCTTAATACGTCCATCGTTCCCCCGATCCTATCAAATAGAAAAGGCCGGTGGTCGTCACGCTCCTGGAGGAACCCACGAGACCTACTTCCTGCTGACCATCAATGCCACCAAGAACAACGTAATCGCGAACACCACGTGGCCCGCTCAGACCGCAGACCAGCGCCATCAGTCCGAGGCGCTGGGCGGAGACGCCCATAGAACGCCTGCGTCTCCGCTGAGCCATCACGCACGACGCCCAGCACGTCGGTGGCGTGTTCCATGGTTATTCTCCCGGAGGAACCCACGCAACGATCCGGGTGCCATCGCTGATAGTCCCGCCGGACCCCAATTTTTCTTTAAGCCAAAGTCGAGCGCCTTTAATGTCGCTGAACCACTGTTCATCCGCCGGTCTACCGCGTCCGGGGGGCCTTCCATCCCAACTAAGATTACTGACAGCGAGAAAGTTGTCCATTTTATTGTTCCTCAATTCCTTTGTGTTTTTGTGAAAATAGTGGGTAGCGTTCGGGGTTATGTTGACCCCACCACGGCTACCCACACTTCGAGCTGACGGGGCAAGGAGAAGTAAGGAAGCCCCGCAGTTCTCGAATATCGTTTACTACGTGTTGGTCAAGACCTTCACGGCGTTTTTCAAAAATAGGGTAGCCCAGATGTTTGGAGGTTATGTCTAACCTCCACCCACCAAGAACGGGGGGCTACCCACTTCGCGAGACTGACGGGGAAGGAGACATCAACCCCGCAGCTCGCGATACTCGTTAGTAGACGTTCACCAGCACTTTGACCGCGTTCGAGTCAAGCATCGCGCCGTCGGCACGCTGTAGGCATAGATAACCTACTTGCCCCTCCAACGCGAATCGTTCAAGCATGACGTATACGACCATCGGCGCTCTTTTGATGACGTACTTGTCGAACCGTCCGAAGGCCACAGACCGCAAGGCCACCGGAGGCGAATTCGGCGTGCGATCTGCGGTCAGGCTTTGCATGTCATTATTTATTGTCAGAGCATACCCGTTCAGCGAATCACGTCCCCCTGTACTGATGCCGCTAATCCAAATTGGTCGTCCAGTCTTGTCTTTTACAGTTTTTAGGAGAGCTAATGTGTCACTGTGTAGCATATATTTGCTGAAAGCTGGATCGCGGTACGCCGGGTCGACCGAACGCTCCAGGGCAATAAGATCGTCTGACCCTATGCTGTTACCACCTACCTCTGCACCGCCCGTGTTGGACGCGCTACCCACTGCCACCGCGCCGATGGGACTGGAATGGATGAGGCCATTCGGCTCGCTGTTACCTCCCCCTAGACCGTTTGTGAACCGATCGTTCATCGTCCTGGCTAGGCGGATACCTAGCCTTTCTGTGAGGTAGCTTTGGAGGTCGATGCCGCTGTCCGCGCACAATTCTCTGGAAATCTTCAAACATTTAGAGCTGAATTTGTAGGCACCCACCAGAATTTGATTTATCGACAAATCTTGCTGGGTTGTTTGCCGACCTTCGGTTAACATTTCTCCAGATGCCGTGGCGTCCGAATCGGTGGGATACGCGCGGATACGGCCATCTGGCGCATCGATCAGCGCCGCTTCGGACAGCACGCCTCCGTATGAGCGGAGGGCTGAGGTGACCTGAGAATTGAACTCAAGTGACGCGAAGTAACCGCTCGTAGAACCACTGTAGGCACCGCCCATGGAGCCAATGCTGTAGGCACCGCTGCCTTCCGCCATATCGCGGCTTTCGGAATCCAAATACATATTCGACGCGCTGATCTCTCTTGCGCGGAGGATCGAGCGCTCGGCCAAGGTAAGGACGTCCTTTCCCAGACCGTCGGAACGGTCGAAGCTAAATTGACTCAGGCCCGCGCCCGTGCTGAGGAAATGGCGAAATGCCCGATTATATTTCTGCTCCCTGTGCTCCGGGTCAGTGCTGTCGTGGCCTTCAGCCTCGGCTACGAGGTTCTGGAGGCGTCTCTGTTCTACCGAAGTCAGTTGCACTACGGCGGCTTTCGCGGTCAATTCTTGCAATTCGTGTTTATTAATCGTGGACATTGTGTTCTCCGTTGTGTATGTGAATGTGTTAGGGCGAGCGTCATGACTGCTCGCCCTGGTGTACATGCGGTCTGTGCTGCGCGCAGCGCAACACCACCGCACCGCGATTCGATCAGTTGGTCGTCTAAGACCTGCGGCATCCCGCCTGATGTGGTCGCCTCGGCAAACTTGTTAGAGGGACGACGCGAGCGCGAGACGCGCACGTCGATATAGATTTCGTTGTTCGTCGCTGATGCTGCCGATGTGGATAGCGCCGATATGCGAGCGTAGCTCGGCTGGCATCTGCCCACCACCTGGCCATAGAGCACGGGAGGCAGCTTGAACGTCGGTGCCAAAATAAGCCGGTTCGCAGACCACACTGACATCGAACAGCTCATCAACATCCGTCAGGGTCCGTACGTCCCCCATCTCGCTGGTGTCAGGATCAATCTCACGACTCCATCGCTGACCATCGCTTACCGTGAAGGCGAACGAGCACTCATCGAGCAAGCCCTCATCCAACATCTCTTGGAGATCATTTCCCGCCGTTGTGTCCGGAAGGTCGGCCTTGAAGAAAAGCCCAAGTGAGTCCTCCCGGAGCTGAAGAGAATTATTTTTGATGCGAGCGATCAAAAAATTTGGATCGTGGTTGATTAGGAGCTTGGTGTCCTGCCTAGCGGCAATCGCCCGGCTGAACGCACCGGGCTGGATGCGTTCCTTGAATCCGCCCAGGTCACGGCTCAATTTTCCGAAAACAGCGGCGTGGCCGACGGCGTAGCGCTTTCCACCAGCAGTCTCGCTTCGGACACTGGCAGTGCAGAAGCGCTGTTCGGCTCCATCAGGCAGTCGGCGGGCTTCTGGTTTCGCCTGTGTATCGGCGATGAGGGCAAGAGCCAGTCTCATTCGTCGGTCTTCATTTGTTGTGGTCATGATGGTGCTCCTTCAAATCCATAAAATGTTCAGCGTGTCTCTCGTGCTGCTGGTGGCCACTGGGCTCTTGGGCGCGGGCAAAACGTTTCCAGCAGATGGTCAAGCTCATCGCGAGTGAGACGCAGAGCGTCCTGCCACCACTCCAGGTCTTGGGCGGACGGTTGCCCTCTTTTGATTAGCTCCACAAACCTGCGTTCAAGTTCGGCCCGAACCGTGAGCATCATCGATGTGTCCGGGTTTTGCGTCCGCGCGATCAAAGCCAGTTCGTCCGCGAGCTGCTCCGTCGTCATGGCGTCCTCCGGCTGCGTAGCTCCGCTGCAATGATGTCGGACATTGCAAAACCGGCAAACGGATTGTCGCCGAAGCCCGCTCTATCACCCGCGATTTCCCACTCGGCTTTTAGCTGCTCGACAGTGGCAAGAGCGCACTGCTCCCTCATCCGGATGGGACCCACGCCCCATGGGTGAAGTGGATTGTCTGCATTCTCTGCTCTGCGTGGAATGGGTTTGCGAACCGTTTTAGAGAGTCGCATTGGCATTTTTCTCCAGGCCCAAGTCGCGGATTCCGCGCAAGAATAGCTCGGTACTTTTCGCTTCGATTCCGACTAACGGATGCCGCCGACCATCAAGCATCAGGCCATCCGCAGCGATCCGCTTTCTGGCGCTCTGAATTCTGTCGAATGCCTCAGCGGTGACCCTCAACACGTGCAAGTGCTCTGTGCTGAAGTCGAACTCGGTGGTCAGCTCGACCCAGAACTGTTTCATGGCCGGGCTGAGGTGACTTGGCGGCAGGATCGTTGTTTTGATCTTCATTTAAGGTGAATTTTCCTTTGCTTTTTCGATTGGGTACTGGTACTGGGCTCGACTGGTACCAGGTACTGGGGCCTCGGAACATTGAGTACAAGACCGCGTGAGGATTTGTCCCCAAACGGTCGCGCGGGTCAGGGCTGGTCACTCATGACCCCCCTATCTGCCCTCGGGAGGGTCCAGCACGACGACCAGCGAATCAACGGATGGTCACGAAGGGTGCGTTGACCCCCAGGCTCCCGTTGCGTCCACGCACTCCGTGGAGCCAGCGGGCGGCAGTACTGTGGGTACGTAGGACGACGCTCAGCGCGTCGAACAGATTGTGTTGGGGGGTTTTAAGCCCCACGTGCCAGTGGTGCGTCCTGGTGCGTTGTAGGGGGCGGCACGGGCAGTACTGGTACTCGCGCTGGGTCGCGCTAGCTACCGCTTGGCGAGTTGGCTTTTGGATTGTGCCAGGGCCAGGATTGACCGTCGGCGTTCCAAAACCGCGTCAGACTCAGGCGGCATCACCATTCCGGAGCTTCCGTGTAGCAAAACCCATTCAGCCAAGTCGTGGCTTGCGGCTGGTGTTCTCTGTCACGGTTGAGATAATACGGGGCGTGAGCGATCACCGCGTCGATGATAATTCTGGCCGCCTCATCTGTGGGAGCGTGTTTATCGAATGCCAGAATCGCTTTAGCCTTGTTCGTCTTGCGCCAGTAGTGCTCCCAGAACGCATCGAAGTGCGGTGACTCGGGCTTCGGAGCCTCTGGGGGCTTCGGAGGCTTACTCGCCCCAAGCTTAGGAGCGTCCTCCCGCTGTTCGGGCCAGCGCTGCGCATGTTTCACGAATAACCCCCAGCCTGTTGCCTTCGCTAAGATCGGGGACCCGACTTCTAGCCACCAGTCGAAATCCGGCACGCTGTCCATGTACTTCAAAACCTGCACGGCAGTGAGTTTGTTAGCCGGTGGCTGCAAACCGGGACCGGATTTGTTCAAGGCGTCCACCACGTACACGTAATCCTCTGCACTTGGTTCCCATCTCTGTTCCGTGGTGCTGTCCGTAGCGGACTTCACAGACACATTGACACCCGCCTTCTTCTTCTGTGTGTTCTTGTCTATTGGTCCTTGTCTCTTGGTAGTTGTCTCGTTAGTAGAGTTGTCTATTTGGGTGTCATTCTTGACACCCTCCCCGGTGTCATTACTGACAGGGGGGTGGGTGTCATTACTGACAGGGGGGTGGGTGTCATTACTGACAGGGGGGTCATTCTTGACACCCTCCTTCGGGAGCGGCTCGAGTAGTGGACCCCAGATGAAGCTGAACATATTACTTGTCTGTCGTCCAGAATCGTGGCGAGCCGTCACTTGGATCAAAGGCGGATGCGTACTTTGAAGCTCGACCACCGCCCGCTGCGCGGCCCTCCACGAGCCGACGCCGATGTGTTTGGCGATGTCCTTGTAAGACGGCCAGGCGAAGCCATTTTTCTCCGCCCGCCGCCTCAGATGGCCGTACACCAATTTCGCGGTGCTCGATACATCGCGTGACGCCGCCAATGCCTCAGGAATCTGGATTCCGAGGAATGATGTCTCGCGGGGATCGATAACATCGCCGTAGTTCATAAGATCCTACACCGACACCTTAACATGGGCGATCATGCAGCCCGACGCATCCGTCGCACACGCCAAAGGATCATTTCAGCCCAGCGAACGAGCCCACTCTCAGGCCCGCCGAACTCGGCGGATCTGCTGAGAATGATCCGCGCTGCCTCCAGGTTTTGGATAGCGTACTCGGCGGTGCGTGTGTAGATATTGACGCCAGCTCTGCCACTCATACACTGCGCTGGCTTGCAGACCATTCCGCGATATCGGCCTCGCTGTAGCGGATCATGTGCCCCGCCAGCCTGGTGTACGCGGGACCGATTTTCTTTCGTCTCCAGTTGCGAATGGACTCGACGGACACTTGGCAGTAGTCCGCGAGATATTTTTCATTGCGGTTCGGCGCGGTGTCAAGCTGTGTTTTGGACATGATGGGTTCCTTTCTTTTCCGGGAAGCGTAGGCTTCACGGAGTTCAACAACAATAAAATCTGGGAGTAGGGATAGCTCTGGTGGGATACTTTCGCGTGGTCTTTGGGACTACGCTACTTGCTGGACCGTATTAGTTTAAGGACACCACAGTAAGGGTCCGCACAGACATGGCTCTGGTGGAGATTCGGCGGCCCCGGTTCCTGGGTCGCGTACTGGCATCGTGCATGTTTCTGAACCCCACGACGGGTACGTTCGATAACTGTTCAAATTTCTCAAGCGGCCACAATGGGGAACCTTTGGCCGACGAGATAGGGAACTAAAAGTACATTATACCACAAAGTTACAACAAAGCAAGTCTAAACGGTTCGGTTGGCACACTTTAGCTTATTTTTCCTTTAGGTTCTATACATTGCAGGGAATCCAGTAAAGAATCCTTACCGCGTGCCGTGAAGAAACGTACACGGGAACCACGGCGTTGGTGAACGCCGCCCGCAAGTCCCCCGCAGTACAAACAAGGGGAGAACCTTGCCCACACAACCGCAATCGAACATGATTCAGAGTGCCGCAATTGAAGGCCGAGGGGGAGCACGCCCAATCTCAAAAGACCAACATCATTCAATCAAGTACTGGGCGAACCTGTGGGCCTACTCTAGGAATACGATCATCAGGCAAATCGCCAACGAACAAGAAGGTGTGCTTAGAGTGACCAACTGCAACGGAAAGCGAACGTACACGACGTATTCAATGTCAGAGAGCGCCGCTGCCCGCGTCTACCAAAGACTGAGCCACAACTTTGGCCAGACGACGGCTGCGGGCAGGAATCCACTTCGCGTAGTCCTTCTCCGTGGTTTGGACGCTGGCGTGGCCAAGAAGCTGTGAAACGTCACCTATAGCTACGCCCTGTAGCAACTTGCGAACAGCGAACGTATCGCGCAATCGGTGCGGACGGCAGTCGCTCACGTTGCAGCTCTTGCCGATTGCCTGCATTATTTGCCAGATCCTCTGGCCCAGGTTATAGCCGGTCCAGCCATCTCTCCAGAACGGCAACTTCGATGAGAACCACTGGCACCGGTCTATAGCAAGCTTCAACGCATTCGGGATGTAGACATCGATGATGCGCGGTCGCTCCTTGCGCTTGCGCTTGGTTTGCACAAACGAGTAAACCCACATGCCGGAGTCTACGTCATGCTTGAGAATCCTTGGATCAAAACGAATCGCGTCGGATACGCGCAATCCCGTTTCAAGCATCAGCTCTAAGAGCAATCTAAAGCTCGCCGGAATCGCGCGGTATCCAGTCCCGCTCGGCTCCAAGTTTTCGATGGCGTCGAAGATTCGCTCGATCTCGGCATCGGGGTACGGTTCCTTCTGATTGTGTTCGGCGAAATGCGACAGGAGGGTGATATGCAGCGGCAACAGAATCCACCCGCGACGGTGAGCGTCTTTCAAGAAAGTTTTCAGCTTTCCGACCGTGACACGTTTAGTCGTGTCCGCGATGTCTCCCATGCCGTCCAGCTTGAAGTCCTCCAGCAGGTCGATTGTGAGTTCGCGCATGTACTGGATGTTGCGGGTGGCGCAGTAGTCCTGAAGCCGTTGAAGCATGACTCGGTATTCGCCGAGCGTATGGTCGCTAACTTCGCTCTTGCGCGCGGCGAGGTAGCGCGCGGTACAGTCGGTGATGGAGGGGCCGTGGACAACCTGGTCCTGCGCGCCGCGCAGCAAGGTCTTGAACTTCGCCTGACCGACAGCCAGATCGGATGTGCCCAAGCTCTGACGCGGCAGGTAAGAAGTCTCGGTGCTTCCGAAGATCCACAACGCGCACCCGCAGGCCATGTAGTTGCGCTTCTCGCGGGGCTTGAGGTTCGTCTTGTGTACCTCGCAATCATCCTTGTGCCGTCTATACAATGTCAGAGGGGTTCTGGTGATGGCCATGAAGTCAATGTACCAAATTTTGTACCGCAATCGGTACACTGGATTATTAAGTTGTTTAGGATAAAGAATGTTTAAGTCTTACAGTATAAGTATGAGTCGTCTCTATTTGTGTGTACCCGGGATGGCGCTGGTGTTGGTGCTGAGTCTCATCGCTCAGGACAAAGCCCCGGACGACACGATCAAGGTGGACGTGGATCTGGTCAACGTGCTGTGCACGGTCCACGGAAAGAACAACGCCCTGATCGGCGGTCTGGAGAAAGGCGACTTCCATCTGCTCGAGGACGGGAAAGAGCAGGAGATCAAATACTTCACGCGGGAAACCGATCTCCCGCTGACCATCGGCCTGCTGGTTGACGTCAGTGGAAGCCAGGAGCGCCTGATCGACACCGAACACCGGGCCGCGAGCGCGTTCTTCCGTTCGGTGCTCCGCCCCAAGGACCTGGCGTTCATCATCAGCTTCGGCAAGGATTCGGAGCTGCTCCAGGATTCGACCAGTTCCCCCAAGCTCCTAGAAGAGGGACTGAAGCAGTTGCGCTTGAACGTTCCCGTGGGCGGGCTGCACCCGGGTCCGGTTCCCACGCAGCAGAATCAGGCGGGCACGGTTCTATGGGATGCTGTCTACCTCGCGGCGAATGAGCGCCTCCGGAGTGAAGCGGGCCGCAAGGTGATCGTTGTGATCACGGACGGCGTCGATACGGGAAGCAAGAAGACGCGGGAACAGGCGATCCACGAAGCTCAACTGGCCGACGCCGTGGTCTACAGCATCGACTACAGCGATCCGGGCGCGTATGGCGGAGGCTTCGTATTCGGCGGAGGCGGCGGAGAGGCCGAGCTGAAGAAGATGTCGGATGAAACCGGCGGGCGGGTGTTCAAAGTGGATCGCAAGAATACGCTGGACGATATCTTTAAGCAGATTCAGGAGGAGATGCGCAGCCAGTACGCGATCGCGTATTCGCCGACGAATCCCAAGAAGGACGGGACCTACCGGAAGCTCGACTTCAAGATGGCGAACAAGGATTACAAGGTCCAGGCTCGCAAGGGGTATTACGCGGTTGCGAATTAGGGCACTGACCGCTCAATGACTCTCGCGGCTCGGAAACGCTGTCTACAGAGCCGCGACAGTAATGGAGCGGACCACTAGATCACGTCCGCGAAACTCTTGCGGAGCCGGTGGAACCAGGCGTATCCAAGAACCGCGACCGCCGCGCCAACGATCCACAACCCGAGCACGCTTCGCATCGAAGGCGCCTGATTCTCCAGAAACACCGCGCGATACGCTCGCACCAGCACGAACAGCGGATTGAACCGCAGTATCGGGAGCGCGCTCGCGGGAAGCGACGACTCGGGATAACAGATCGGCGTCAGGAAGAACCACAGGGTCAGCAGGTAGCCGGTGACCTGGCCGAGATCGCGGACGTAGACGCCGGTCGCCGCCAGGATCCAGGCTAATCCCGCGGTGAACAGGATCTGGGGAATCAGCAGCAGCGGCAGCCAGACGACGCTAACCGGAATCGCTCCACGGACAGCAAGGAGGCCTATTGCGAAAACCACGAGCCCGATCGCCTCGGTGACGGCTCCGGAGATGACCAGATTTATCGGGAGTGTCTCCAGCGGAAAGACGATTTTCTTGACGAAGGTCCGGTATTCCAGAATCACGTACGGCGCGCGGCCCAGGGCCTCCGAGAACGCCAGCCACGGCAGCATCCCCGCCAGAAAATACAAAACGAACCCAGTGCGGCTGGTGTCGGCCCCGAAACGCGTTCGCAGCACGACGCCGAACACGAAGAAGTAGGTCGCCATCAGCAGCAGCGGGTTCAGGAACGTCCACAGCGTGCCGCCGAAGCTGCCCCGGTAGCGCGACAGGATGTCGCGGCGGACCATCGAGCCGATCAGTTTGCGATTGCGCCAGACGCTGCGCGTGGGCAACAGGAATGCCTTGGGAATGGCTCGCAGAAGGCGCGAGCGCCGCACGGATGAGGCGGTCAGGATGCGCGGCGTGCCGATCTCGACAAGCTTCCCTGCCCCCACGTTCGCCTGGATTTCGATGAACCGGGATCGGTCCTTCACCGGCGCGATCTGGACGCTGTATGCGCCTTCCTCGGCCGGAAGAGGGATGCGCAAGTCGGCGTCCCGACCCGCGATCTCGGACCATTCGCCTTCTTGAAGGTACGCTCCCGTGGACGGATCGTAGAGCTGCCAGCCGATCACGCCAGGCTGATCCAGCCGGAAGCGAAGATGGATCGCGGCGCCCTCAGCCGCCGCCCCCAAGATTTCGATGCTAGGCATATAGCCACGAGGGATACCGCTCGCGCACGCCGCGACGCTTGCGGCCCACGGCGTAGATCCCTTCGCCGCGATGTTCCTTGGGCAGGATGTAGCGATCGAGCAAGTGCTCGACCCAGGCGTACTCGGGCTTAGGCTCGTCGCGGAACGGCCCGGTTTCAAGCGTTACAACTTCGAACCCCGAGTTCTCTAGCAGGTCCTTCACTTCGCGCGACGAGTATTCGCGGTTGTGCCGAGCCTCGGTTTCGCCCGCCGGGTTGGGGCGGAGGTAGGCCGGAAACAGCATGGGATGAAAGCCCTGGAGAATCGCGGAGACCGCACGGGCGGAAGCGATGTTCGGCGTCGTCAGGACTAGCGTTCCGTCAGGCTTGAGAATGCGATTGATCTCGCACATCATGTGCATCGGATCGGAAGGCAGGTGCTCGATCAGCTCGCAGCACAGCACGGTTGAGAAATACCCGTCGTCGTAGGGGAAACGGTCTTTTTCGGCATCGAACAGATCGATATCGCAGCGGAAGTCTTCTCCGTTTTCCGAGGTAACGCTGCGATGATCGGTTTCTCCCCGCGGGCCGTAGTAACAACCGCGCACCTCGCCGTATCCGAGCCGGGTCTTGAGGGCGGGAGTGATCTGAAGATAGGCGCCCATCTCCAGAATTCGGTCGGCCGGGCCACCGGGCGGTGTGAGCGCCAGAGTGCGCTCTAAGCGAGTTCGATGAGTCTCGACGTAAGCTCGCGAGCCGTTCTGCGGCGGAGCCCAGGAGGTAATATATTCAGCCGGAACAGGCTGTGCGCTCACGGTCGCTACTGCAGCGGTGGCCTTAGCAGGTTCCGGCGGTTGCTTTCCGGCCACCACGGCCTCCAAAAACCCGGCATATCGCCGCGCGACCGTGTCCCAGCTGCATTCCCGTTCAGCCCACGCCCGAGCCCGATCGCCCAGCGCGGACCGAACCGATGGGCGCGTGGCCAGCAGGTTCAGGTACTCGAACAGATGTTCTCCTTCGGTGGCGTCGACGGGAGTCTTCAGGCAGATGTCGTCGGGAAGTTCGCGAAAGGAGCCCACATCGGAGACGATCACGGCCTTGCCCATGCCCAGCGCGCGCTGGAGTGTGCCCGAACTTTCGCCTACGGTGGGATAGCGCAGGTTCAGCACGATGTCGCAAGCGCCCAGGTAACCGTTGAAATCCTCCAGCGGCACGAAATCCAGGTGACGCACGTGCTCCCGCAAACCCATCGATGTGATGAGCGATTGCAGCGGAAGCTCCGGATGCGCCTCGCCGACCAGAATCATGCGGGCATCCGGCACGGCACGCACCAGCCGGCGAAAAGCCCGCAACGATTCGGCGATGCGTTTGTACGGCTTGAGGAAGCCGAACACGCCGACTAGCGGAGTACGCTCCTCTAAAGCAAGCCGCGCCCGATAGCGCATGCGGTCAACCGGCTCTGTCCAGGCGCCATGAGGAATCCGGGCCATGGGACCTTCGAAGCCGTTTGCGCGCAGCTCCGCGCCCACCGCATCGCTGTGGACAATCGCCCCGCGCGAGACCGCGAGCACGGTCCGCATCATCGGCAGACTGTAGTCCGGCGCGCGCTGCCGCGTCCGTACGAAGCGCTCGGCGTACTCTTCGGCGGCGGGACCATGATTGCGGCCGACCTCGCGAACGTAGCCGTCCCAGTCGTTGCGTTGGATGGTGAGGTCGGCGACCAGGTGATGGAGGTTGGCTTCGTGCATAACCACCACACCAGGGTGTTTCAGAGCCGCTTCATAGACGAAGTCGTGATACGGATTGTTGCCCAACTGGTAGACGCAGACGTCGTAACGGGACGGGTCGAACGACGCCGGTTTCGCGGCGAACGTCTCTACTTCGGCCAGCCCGTTGAAGTGTTCCAGCAGCGCCGCCGAATAGTCGGCGATTCCGCTCTTGGCCGGCGGCAGAGGAGAAAAGAAAGCTACCCGCATGTTTCAGGGAATCAATTCTACGGTAAACGTCGCGATCGACAAAGGGATCTTGATCATGACGGGCGTGCGGGCGGCGTCGCGCGCGAAGAACGACTCCAGGGTGAACTCCGACGCAGGGCCTTTGATCGAAGTCCGGAACCGGTCTGCATCCATCTGCTGGTTCCCCAGGCGAACGGCCGCAGTCCCCAGGTACTCCAGGCGCACCTGATACGACGCGCCCAGGATCGCCGGCTGTGCGGAAGGCAGGCGTCCCTGTTGCAGTTCCCTTCGAACGAACTGGAGCAGTGTCAGCGCGTCGCGTGCGCACGTTGGGACAGGCAGCTGGCTGCTTCCCGCGATTTGAGTGCCGCGAACGGTTTCGCGCGTGGCGACCGTTTTGTTCGGATCGAAAATAACACGCTCTTCGCTGGTGCGAGTGCCGCGCGCGACTTTCTTATCCAGGGTCCAGGAACAAAAGTCAGGATTGGCCGTGGAGGTGTAATGATCGCGGATGGCGAATCCAGGCACGCTGGCGTCCAGGTTCAGCTCAAATTCCCAACCCGGCGCGGACTCGGTCCCTCCGGCAGTCCGGTCCGAGCGAAGAGTAGCCTCGCCCAGGCTCAGCCCGCTGGGCCACTCGATGCTGTAATGCAGGGTTTCTGCGGAGGCGGAAACGAGAAATGCAAAACCAAGGAGGAGCGTGTACTTCATGACACCCGCGCGGCGAGGGCGACTGCGCGCCGGGGCCGCCGGCCTGCTACATCGTAATACACCTCAAGCGTCTGAGCCGCCGACTTCTCCCAACTAAATCCAGCAGCGCGGTGCAGCCCGAGCCGTTCCAGACGGGCGCGCAGTTCCGCATCGAGCAGGATGTCCAGCATGGCCCGCGCGATCTCTTCTTTCGAGCCGGGATCGAACAGAATGCCGGCGGCGTTCGCCACCTCAGGCATCGCCGTCGCGTGCGAGCAAGCCACGGCCCGGCCGCATGCCATGGCTTCCAGGATGGGCAGCCCGAAGCCTTCGTAAAACGAGGGGAACATGAACATCTCGCACGCGCCGTAGAATTTCACCAGGTCGGCGTCTTCCACAAATCCCGCGAAGTGCACGCGGTCGCGAACGGGAGACCGATTCACCGCCCGATGCAGCTCGGGCGAGTACCAGGTTTCCTTGCCGACGAACACCAGATCGTGAGGCAACCGCGGCTCCGCATGCAACACATCCTCAAACGCATGCAGAAGTCCGACGTGATTCTTGCGAGGCTGCAGATCCCCGACGGTCAACACGAACGGCCGCTCGATGCCGAATTTCCGCTGGATCGCCGCCCGCGCCGTTTCCCGCTCGACAGGCCGGAACTGGCCGGCGACGGCGTTCGGCACTACCACTACCTTCTCTTCGGGTATGCGATAGTGCTTCAAAATCGCTCGACGGGAATATTCGCTGGGCGTGAGCACGCGGGCCGCACGCTGCACCGTTTGGCGCACCGTCAGCCGAAGCTGGAGCGAACGGAACCGGGTGAAGTACTCCGGATACTCCAGAAAGCTCACATCGTGCACGGTGACCACCAAGGGAACCGCGCTGAACAAAGGACCCGTATACTGCACGTGCAGCAGATCCGGACGATCGTGCCCAAGATGCCGGGGCAGGTCCAGACCCAAACGCTTGTAAGGATTCTGAGAAACACGCCGCGTCCGGATCCGGCGAGGCAGATCCGCTTTGGCGCCCTCCTTGGAGATATAGGCAATCAGTTCACTGCCCTTATCCAGGCGGGCGAACTCCTTCAGGAGGTTGCGGATATAAACTTCGTTTCCGGTCTGGCGACAGCCGATCGCGTGCGCGTCAACTGAAATTCGCATCAAAGTCTCAGTATAGCCTTCTCACCAATGCGAACACGGCGATCGCGGCAATAACCACGATGACGGTTACGATAAGTCCCACGGGAACGCGGCCCTTCGACGCGCTTGCGGGCGCTAATACTTGGGACTCAGGCGTGGGCGGCGTGGGTACGGGCTGCTGGAACATCCTGGTAAACTCGCCCTGCCCCCCAGGTGCTGTGGAGCTAGCGGGCTTCGCCGCCGGAGCCGCTACCGGTTTCTGGAACACCCGGGTGAATTCGCCCGCCGGGGACGCCGCGGCCGGCGTCTGGACTGCCCTCACGGCCGGAGTCGCAATCGGTTCGGGCGCCTGCCGCAATTCGAACATGCGAGTAAAGTCGCCCGGCGCTGCTTTCTCGGCCGGCTTGATTCGCCATGCGCCAACTGAGTCCAAATCCAGAGGAGTAGTGACTGCGTAGAGCCTTCCGTCATGGCTGCCGCGATCGATGATCGTCTCAGACGCAATATTCGCGAGCAGCTGGGGCGAGGCGGACAAGTGCACTTCCACGTCGCGGCCTGTGGCCCGTTCACGGGCACGAAACGTCTGGATGTCGCCGTCGCGGAGCAGATCGAGCAGATCAAAACGGTCGCTAAAACTCACGTCCCCCATATGATCGCAAGTCTCGCGGAGATTCTGTAGAAGTTGCCCGGATAGGCCTTAGTACGCCGCCTGGTATATTTCGAGCGCCGCTGCGGCATCGAAGTGCTGCGGGTTGAACTTGCCGGTCCACTGCTTGGCCGCTTCTTCCGCCAGGCGCGGGAGCGCTTCTTCGGGAATTCCCGCATCCCGCAGAGTGGCCGGCAGCCCGGCCATTTCCGCCAGTTCCCGAAGGCGGGACGGCAGATCGCCCGGAAACAGCTCGCTATAGCGCCCGCGGGCCACGTCGCTATTCCATTCGACTACCTGAGCCAGAACCGCCGCGACGGCCGCTCCATGGGCCACGCCGAACTCGTCGGTGAGAGGATAAGCGCAGGCGTGTGCAGCGCCCAGATTCGAGTTTTCGATCGCCAGACCGCCGAAGTGTGCGCCCAGGAGCATCGCCCCGCGTGCCTCCAGATCCGCGGGATTCCGAACCATGCGCTCGAACGCGGAAGAGATCAGTCTCCAGGCCGATCGCGAGAAGCATTCCGAGAGCGCGGTCTGGCGCGTGGTCACCAGTGTCTCGAGAGCATGCGACAGCGCGTCATATCCCGTCCCAGCGGCTAGGGCCGCGGGCTGGGTAGCGGTCAACTTCGGATCCAGAATCGCGACGCGATACGATCCCTTTCCGTCGCCGCACGACATACGTGCGCCGGTTTCCGAATCGACCAGCGTGGCGGACGTCTGCGCTTCGCTTCCCGTACCGGCCGTGGTGGGCACCGCGATCATCGGCAGCATGGGGCGCGAGGCTTTGCCGTAACCCCAGTAGTCGCGCATCCTGCCGCCATTGCTCAGGAGAAAGTTAATCGCCTTGGCGCAATCGAGCGAGCTTCCGCCGCCCACAGCCACGATCAGATCTATACCGAGCGGCGAGGCATAAGCCCCGCCGGCTTCCGCCATGGCCGACGTGGGATTCGCCTGAAATTCGTGGAAACCGTGCACGGTCATGCGCCGGGCCTTGAGCGAACGCATGGCTTCGGGGGCATAACCGGCGTTCACAATGCCGGGATCAGCCACCAGGAGGCAGCGGGTGCCGCCCAATTCCCGCGCAACTTCGCCTAACCGCGCGAACTCGCCTGCGCCGAACACCACCCGCGTACGGGGCCGAAAGTCGAAGGGGGTCACTTAGAGTTCAGGATACTGCACCTTGGGGGGTTGACAATTGAGCTGCTATGGCTTTGGAGCCGTCGACACACAAAACCGCGGCGTGCTTGGAGGCGGGCTCCAGTCCGCCTAACGCTTGATCGATGATTTCTGCCGTCAGCGCTAGCAATTCTGCGCGCGTTTTACCGATCATCCACTCGGAAAGCGCCGAGCCCGCCGCGATGGACGCCGTGCAGCCGCGCACCTGGAAACGCGCCTCCACAACCTTGCCCTCTTGAAAGAGCGCCGACAGGCGCAGCAAGTCTCCGCAGGCCGGATTGGTTACGTCCACGGTGATCGCGGGCGGCGGAAGCTGGCCGGCATTGCGGGGATTCCGGAAATGTTCCAGGAGAAGGTCGGAATGCACGGTTCTTTCTAAATTATCGCGATTTTACCCACCGGAAATCCTTCGTAGTACTGGAACTTATCTTCTAGGTCTTGCTCTTCTACCGCATCAAGCGTATACTTCGTATCCTGAAACCGCCACAGGCTTTCTAAAGCTTGTATCTAAAGGTTATAAGAGGTGTGATGCTGCCAGGGTCCGTTAAGCTTCATCTGCCAATAATGAGGATCGCTTTGTCGGCGGCCCTTTTGGGCGGGACAACCGCATCCGCCAACATAATCTACGATAGCGGTTCGGTTACGTTCTCGTCGACGGGTACGCAGTTTGGCCGCATTTCTCGCGACGGAATATCGAGCGTTTGGGGCGTTGTCAAGGCTTTTCCGGGCGTTACCGGTGCCCCTACAGCGCGGGCTTTTGAACTCTTCGACATTCTGGACACGGGGGACACGCCATACATTCAAATTGGCCTGGACGATCCAACGGCCAGCCTGTTCATGGCCGGTTACCTGAACTCCTTCAATCCCGTTAACGTCAGTCCGAGTTTTGGACTCAGCACGAACTATCTCGGCGATCCGGGGGATAGCCAACCCTTCGGCTCCCCAAGCTTTTTCCAGATCATCGTTACACCGCACTCCCACCTGGTGATACCGATCAATGAGTTGAACCCGGGAGGAGGAGCCGGCCAGTCCTTCGAACTCCTGGTCGAGGGCTTCTACGATTCCAGCTATTCGGAAACGCCGGAGCCGGCCTCTTTACTGCTCTGCGGAGCCGGTATTCTGGCGCTAGGCCTGTTCCGGGCATTCGCCCGCGTTCCCAAACCGTAGGTTGATCGGCTGATACAGAAAGCGTCCAAATGATACGAACCTCGAACACTCGAAGAATTATGAAGCCCGTCCTGGCCTCGGCTATATGGGCGGGACTGTTACTGGCCGGCCCCGCCGCCGCTCAGGATATTGATATTAGCGACTCCGCTCTTCAGCAGATCGCGGCTATTTTGCACGAAAAGGAATCGCGAACCTCGCTTCAGCAGAAGCTATCGTCTTCGCTGGTCTATGCAATCAACGCGTCCCGCAGCGTCTCTCTTGCCGCCGTCCCGGATCTCGGCGCCGCCCCTTCAGGCCTCAGCATGGACGCGCAATCCGGGATTCTGGTGACCATCAAGGCTACTGTCTCGGCCGACTTGCTGAACAGCATCCAGCAGGCGGGCGGGCGCGTGGTTTACAGCTCCGCGGCGCTCGGAGCCATTCGGGCCCGTGTTCCACTAAGCGCAGTAGAAACGCTGGCCGGCCGCGCGGACGTCGCTTCCATCAAATCAGCGCTCCCGCCGCGGCATAGTGGAGTTTCACTGGCCGATTATCTCGGACCGCGGCTCGCGAAAAAGGTCGCAGGCCCGGCGAAACCGCAGCTGAATGTCGTTCAAAGGATCCTGGGGAAGGTGGGTCTGCCATTTTTCATCGGCAACACCACCACGCAGGGACTGATCACTCACGGGGCGAATACGGTTCAGGCCGGCGGCGTCCGCGGGAACGGCATCAGGGTTGGAGTCCTGTCCGACTCCGCGGAATCGATTCCCCTCTTGATCGGGACTGGCGATCTGCCGCCCGACGCGTTGAACGTCGCGGACATTATCGACGGACCCGGATCGAGCCAAGGGTCGGCGATGATGGAAATTGTGTACGACCTGGCTCCCGGTGTCCAAATTTTCTTTGCATCGGCGTTCAATAGCCCGGAAAGCTTTGCCGACAACATCCGCTTGCTGCGCAATACCTACCATTGCGACATTATCGTGGATAACGTCTCCTACAGCGACGAGCCGGCCTTCCAGGACGGCGTGATCGCCCAGGCGGTGAACGACGTCACGGCGTCCGGAGCCCTGTATTTTTCCGCCACTGGGAACGCAGGCAACCTCACGAACGGTACGGCCTCGGTTTGGGAAGGCGATTTTTCGCCCGGCGGTACGAGCGCGCTGCTGCCCGGCTATACCCTGCACTCCTTTGGCTCGCAGAGCTTCAACAGACTATTGACGACCACCGGAGTGGTGAACCTGTCTTGGTCCGATCCGCTGGGGAACTCGACCAACGACTATGATCTATTCGTTCTGAACTCCGCCGGCACGGCCGTGCTCCCCGGCGGCAGCTCGACTACCATCCAGAACGGTGCCGGTTCCGACCCTTTCGAAGAAGTATTTAGCTCCTCGGGCTTCCCGGCCAATGCGCGGATTGTGATCGCGGCCAAAGCTGGGACGCAGCCGCGCGCGCTGCACCTGAACAATTTTTTTGGAGAACCGCTGCAACTGAAGACGACCGGCCGGACGCACGGTCATAGCGCGTCGGCTGGCTGCGTGCTGAGTAACGCGGCTTGTCCCGGGCGGGCCTTCGGAGTCGCCGCGGTAGCCTGGAACAGCGCCAGGGGATTCACGCGGCCCTTCGTCGGCGGTGCATCCAATCCCACCGAGCCCTTCAGTTCTGATGGACCGCGCCGTATGTTCTATAAAGCGGACGGGACGCCGATTACCGCAGGCAATGTTCTGTTTGGCACCAACGGCGGCATCGTCCTGGCCAAGCCGGACCTCGCTGCCGCGGATGGCGTGGCTACGCGGACGCCGGGATTCAGTCCGTTCTTCGGTGCATCGGCCGCTGTTTCGCACGCGGCTGGGGTGGCGGCCTTGGTGAAATCCGCCAATCCCGCAGCCACCGGCCAGCAGATCTTCAACGCCCTGACCTCGACTGCGCTGGACATACGAGCCCCGGGCATAGACCGGGACTCCGGATACGGAATTGTGATGGCACCGGCCGCAGTGAACGCGATTCTGCACTGAGTTCTCTCACATTCATTTGCCTGCAAAGCCGGTTCTCTGACCCGGCTCGGGCAGCCCCCTTGCGTTAAGGTCCCGATTTGCGCGACACTAGCAAGTTTTCCCGGTCGATATCTCTAAATGCGCGCGCGGATTCTCTATCACGACCATTGTTTCGACGGCGCGGCATCCGCGGCCTTCTTCAGCCGGTTCCTCGAAGGCAAGTTCCATCCCGACGCGCAGTTCGAGTTCACCGGCCTGGCGCACAAGGCGTCGCAGCTCTTTGAACCGAACCTTTTTGACGGCGATGTCAACGCCATCGTGGATTTCAAGTACTCCACCGATCCGCGCCTGACGTGGTGGTTCGATCATCACCAGAGCGCCTTCCTGACGCCCGAGGACGCCGAGCATTTCCGCCGCGACACCAGCGGCCAGAAGATGTACGATCCCAGCTTCAAATCCTGCACAATGTATATCGCCACGGTGGCGCGGGAGCGCTTCGGCTACGCCGCGCCGGATTTGGCGGAGTTGGTCTCCTGGGCCGACATCATCGACGGCGCCCAATACGCCAACGCGAAAGAAGCCGTGGAGCTGCGCGAACCGGCCATGCGTCTGACGCTGGTGATCGAGGGCAGCAAGGGCTCGGATACCGTCCAGAAGATCATCCGCATGATGCGGCGCCGGTCATTGGCCGATATCGACGCCGACCCCGCCATCCAGACGGTCTACCAGCCTCTTTACGAGGGGCACTTGAAGTCTCTCGAGATCATCCGCAAGCAGGCCCGCTGCGAGGATGGCGTAGTGTGCTTCGACCTGGTCGACCAGAACCTCGAAGGTTACAACAAGTTCATCCCGTACTATCTTTTCCCGCATTCGGTGTACACGGTCTCCGTGCTGACGTCCAGCTTCCGGACCAAGGTTTCGGTGGGATCGAATCCCTGGGCCGAGGTTTCCGTGGACCACAACCTGGCGAGCATTTGCGAGCGCTACGGCGGTGGCGGGCACCCGCGCGTCGGCGCGATCAGCTTTGAGGTCGGGGCAGTTGAGCAGGCCCGGAAAGCCGCGGCCGAGATCGCGGCGGAACTCAAGACCTGAAGATTTTCAATACCCGCGCTATCAGCTATACTTTCTTCGCTAATACCTGCAATTTCCTTGTAATCCCTGCTTGACCGGGTGTATTATACCTTTGCGTCCAGACTTTCCTTTCACAGAGCTGTAGTCTGCTCCGCTGAATGGCCTCCCACGATGACTCTGGATAAAATCCGCATTCTGAAACACGCGCCATGCCTGGTATTCGCGGCGATCCTGGGGGTCCAGCTGTTCGTACCGCCGACGATCGGGTTGGCGAACAACGGCGATTTCCCCAAGGTCATGGGACTCTTTGACCTGGGCGCGCCGCGAGGAGATGAGTATGGTTATGTTGATTGGATATACCGATTTGACCCTATCTATCACTGGGAGGCAGGGTTCTACTCGTCCGAGACCCTCGTCGCCGCCGCTCCTATCAGCCTGAGCCATGCCTTCTCAAAGGACGGATCATTCGACTTGCGCTGGATGGGTCTCGTTCACGGATTGCTGTTCCTCCTGGCCGTCTATCTAATGGAAGGTCTCTTGACCCCGGTGGAAGGGTGGCGCTGGTACGTCCTGTGGGCCGTCATAGCGATCGGTTTCGGGGACGTAATGTATACGAGTTATTTCAACTCCTTCTACATGGATGCGGCCACGTATGTGTTTCTGATGCTGTCCGTAGTGCTATTTCTGCGTGCCGCAACCTGGCGCAGAAAGTCCGATGCGATTTGGCTGGTGATCTGTGTCGCCCTTCTGCTGCTTTCCAAGTCTCAGCATGCGATCCTTGGCCTGTGGATCGCTCCGTTGTTCGCGTTCTTTGGCCGCAGCCTTTGGCCGGGCAATGGCCGTCTGTTCTCGATCGCTTCCACTACACTCGTGGCCGCCGCGGCCCTGGTGGGCCTGGAACTGGTGCCCTTCGACTACGCGGCACATGGATACTATTCCGTCATCTTCTGGCAGGTCCTTCCCCACTCCGCAAATGTGAAAGCGGATCTCGAGGCGCTGGGGCTGGACGAATCCTATGCAAGGTTCGTGGGGACGCACGCTTACTCCGCTGGATCGGGCTTCAGAGATCCCGAGTTCGCGGCTGCCTTTATGCAACGGACCTCCTTTGCCCGCTTGGGCTGGTACTTCCTGACCCATCCTAAGGACACCGATCTTGCTCTCGATAGTGCTCTTGGCGAGGGCGGCCGCCAGCGTCCTCCGATGGGTAACTTCGATCGCGGCGCGGGATCGCCTCCGTTTACAGAGAGCCATAGCTTTGCCCTCTGGAGCGATGCCAAACGCGCGCTTTTCCACGAGCACGGCATCCGGTATGGGATCGGCTATGCGCTGGTAACAGGGCTCGCGTGCGCGCCCGCAATCGCACGGCGGAAAACTCTGTCGAGCGCACTAGTCGCGGGAGTCCTTGCGATTGCCGGAATGGGCGTCACCGAAGTGCTGATCGCATCGCTGGCCGACGCCGTGGACGTGACGCGCCACTACTTCATCGCGGCCACGATACTGGATATGGAACTGCTGATCGTCTTGTGGATGGTTCTGAGCGGCTTAAATGACCGGTTCCATGCCAAATCGACGGAGCAGCAGGAACTCCGATAGATTGTCCGTGGTGAGCAGACCCACCAGTCGGCTTCCGTCCTGGACCAGCGCGCAGCGGCCGCGAGCCATCAGGGGCAGAGTCTCGGCCAAGTCGGCCGCAGGCTCGAGCGCGAGATAGTCGCGATCCATGACACCCGAGACGTACGCATCCGGACCTTCCGCGGCTAACGCCTTCAGAAGCCGGTTACGGTCGAGCAAGCCGATCACTTCGTCGCCGTGCATCACCGGAAAGTCCTGCTGCGAAGTGGACAGCAGCAGATTGGCGGCATCGCGCACCGTGTCGCCATGTTCCAGATGATGGAATTCGGTGATCATGGCCGCGCGGACGGGAATCCCGTTGGTCAGCGTCCGACCGGTCGCGGCGGCGCTTTCCTGGGCGGCGCCCAGCCAGATAAAGAAGGCGAAGAACACCAGCATGAATTCGCCCGTCACTAAGCCGTAGAGCCCCAGACTGAACGCCACCACGCGCCCCATCCAGGCGGCGATGCGAGTGGCTTCGTCTTCCGGGCGCAAGAACGTCAGCAGCGCGCGCAACAGGCGTCCCCCGTCCATGGGAAAGGCCGGGACCAGGTTGAATCCCGCCAGAAGAAGATTGGCGAAACCGAAGAGAGGCAGCAGCTTCCCGCCCGAAGGATGCAACAGATCGGACGGCTGGATGCTGATGGGCTGCTTGGTGGAAGCCACGTACCAGAAGATGCCCATCGCCACCACGAGGTTCGCCAGGGGTCCGGCCAGGGAGATCCAGAGTTCCTCCACGGGGCGCAGCCGGCGCTCCATGCGCGAGAGGCCTCCGATAGGGAACATCACGATTTCGACGGTGCGGATCTTAAACCATGCTCCCACGGCCGCGTGGGCGCCCTCGTGCAGCAGAACGCTGGCAAAGAGTCCCAGCATGAAGGTGGCGAAGATCGCCGTGGAATCGTATCCCAGCGCTGTAACCACAAGAAATAAAAGGAGCAGGACGAACGTGAAATGCAATCTGACCGGTACGCCGAGCAACCGGAATGCTCTCACAGTTCCAGCCGTTGCGCCGCGATCGACGGGGATGGTGAGGCTCTTCACAGGTCCACCATAACAGAGGCTCGCGGCAATTACGCTCAGCGAAACCGCGCATCAGGGGGCGGGTGAAACTACCTAGTACTCCAGATTGAGGCGAAGAAAAAGGCTATGGGAAGCGGCGACTGACGCCCTGAGTCTTGCGGCTGGGCAGAGGACCGCCGCCGTCGCTCGATCCATAATGCGGAGGCAGATTGCTGAAATTCAGTTCGCCCTCGTCATAGATTAGCTGGCGATCAAGGACCATCTCGACCGTGGTGCCCTTAGCCAGCACCGCATCCGGTCCACGGGTGACCAGAATCCCGATCAGGGCGGCCGTGGCACCCGCCGCGGCTCCGATCCCGGCTCCCAGGGCCGGGGCTCGTCCGATCCCTGCAAGGCCTCCTACCGCTGCTCCTGTGGTTGCCGTCTCGCCGATCGTGCGGGCGTCCCCGGATTTATTGCCTTCGCTGCGGATCGTGCCTTCCTTCTTATCCAGATCCTCGGTCGCACGCCCGTCCAGGCCTGCCACTTGTGCGCGGAAATCGCGCGTCACGCCGTTGGGCAGCATCAACGAATCGAACCGCAGGCGGAATTCGCCGCGGCCCTTCACCTTGCCCGGGCGCTTGGACTCCGTAACCGTACCGAGCACATAGCTTCCCGCCGGAATCACGATTTTGCCGTTAACCGCGATAGGAAACGTGGTTTCCAGATACACGCGGTCGCCTTCGCCGGTGGTCTTTGTGCTGACGCTGTTCACCATGCTCAGCGGTATGCGGGTACCGTTCTCGATCACGAACGATTTATGGTCGGGCTCGGCTGCGGGCTTGGCCTCGGAACTGGTCTGAACAAGAGGAACAACCTCCTGCGCAGCCAGTGCGCCGGCCATGGCCGCGATCGCCAAGAATCCTGGTACGTGCATAAAACAAAGACTCCTTCCCGAGTTTACCGTATAAATCGTCAGACGCGGCCCTCGTCATCAGGTTACCGGAGGTTCGGGCGAACGCCGGTCTGGATCCCCGCTTAGCGCGATTTTCCATATAATCAACGAGGAGGATGTGCCATGACGCGCTCTACCCGTTGGTTGTACCTGCTCCTGCTACCGTTGGCGGTCCAGGCATTTCAACAGCCCGCGGGACCTTCTCCAGCACAACTGGCAGCGCAGGCCGATCGCCAAAAAATGATGGACCTGCTGCATATTGCATCGCTGCGTCAAGGCGCGAACGGCAATGATCCTCAGGCTCCCAATGCCGCCAATTACGACGAATCGAAGGCCAATCCTTTTCCCAATCTGCCGGATCCTTTGGTATTGAACAACGGGAAAAAGGTCACTTCGGCCAAGATGTGGTGGAGTCAGCGCCGGCAGGAAATCGTCGAGCTATTCGATCGCGAAATTTATGGCCGTGTTCCCAAGAACGTTCCCAAGGTGAAGTGGGAAGTCGCTAGCACCAAGAATGAAATGAACGGCGACGTGCCGGTGATCACCAAAGAACTGGTCGGACACGTCGACAATACCTCTTATCCCGAGGTCACCGTCGACATGCGCGTGTCGCTGAGCACGCCTGCGAATGCCAAGGGTGGGGTTCCGGTGATCTTGGAGTTCGGCGGAAATCCGCCCGGCACGGGTCGCGGGTTTGGCGGGCCTCCCAAAGGAGCTCCCAAACAGCCCGCTGGCCCGACTTGGCAACAGCAGGTTCTCGCGCAGGGCTGGGGTTACGCGGAAATCTACACCAGCACCATTCAGGCGGACAATGGCGCTGGCCTGGTGCAAGGGATCATCGGCCTGGTCAATAAAGGCCAGCCTCGCCAGCCCGACGATTGGGGCGCGCTGCGCGCCTGGGCCTGGGGAGCGAGCCGCGCACTCGACTACTTTGAGACCGATAAGGCCGTGGATGCGAAACAGGTCGGCCTGGAAGGACACTCACGCTACGGAAAAGCAACGGTTGTCGCGATGGCTTACGACCAGCGGTTCGCGGTCGCCTATGTCAGCTCATCGGGCGAGGGTGGCGCGAAGGTGCATCGCCGCAATTGGGGCGAGCTGGTGGAGAACATCGCGGCGACCAACGAGTATCACTGGATGGCCGGCAATTTCCTGAAGTACGCGGGTCCGCTGCACTGGAATGATTTGCCTGTCGATTCGCACGAATTGGTGGCGATGTGCGCTCCCCGGCCCGTGTTCTTGAGTGCGGGCGCGACCAACGGCGACGGATGGGTGGACGCCAAGGGAACCTTCCTGGCAGGCGTCGGCGCAGGACCCGTTTATAAACTGCTCGGCAAAAAGGATATGGGGACGTCGGAGTTCCCGGCGATCGAAACTCCGCTCATCGATGGGGATGTCGCGTTCCGGCAGCACAGCGGCGGACATACTCCCGGTCCAAACTGGCCGACATTTATCACGTTCGCTAGCCGGTATATCAAGACGCGGTCTTAGGCGCGCTTCTCAGGATCGAACCTGCGAGCGAGGCTTCATCCGAGAGACAGGATTAGTCCGTGCGATACAGCGAAGGCAGCGATCTGGTGGCCCCAGTCGATGACAATGATCAGGTAGCAAACACCCGCCGCGAGGCCTACTAGGTATTGTTTCCGGCTTGGGTTGGCGAGTCCTTTCCCCGTAGTTATGCAAAATCCGGCCAATCCAAATGGCAGAAAAAAAGCAAAGAATAGAAAATACAACCCAGTGGCCTCGACATCCGTTTTGTATACGATCGCTCCGTGATTGCTCAAGGGGTAGACCCTTCCGACTTGCGGCTGAGGTTGGCGAGGACGATTCGCTTGATAGTCGAAGAAAAGCCACATGAATGAGAGAAAGGTCGTCATGCCAATTCCCACACATGCCGCGGCGATGTACTCACGCATCGCCCCAATTATCGGCCGGTCGCCGGAATCACATGAATTATCCCAAGATCTTCGCCAGAATATCCGGGATTTCAAAAACTGCGCGGTTGTGGATTTGCTTCACCGCAGCTTGGTAACGCGGCAGTTCGCGCAACAGTCCTTCCACGGCCCCGTCGATTCCGCGGAAGTTCGGCAGCACCAAACCCGCGTTGCGCTCCAGAACCCAATCGGCGTTGTAGCGCTCCTGCGGCAGCGTCCAGATGTTGCGCTCGACGATCACCGGCAGTCCCATCGCCACCGCTTCACTGATACTTCCCGGCCCGGGCTTGCCGATGAAGAAATCGGCCAGGCTCATGTAGTACGGAATCTCGGAGGTAAAGCCTTCTACATAACGGGACGCTTGTACGGGAAGCCGCCGGAGGCGGTCGGCGAGCCCCGCGTTCTTCCCGCAAATGAAGATGAGCTGCGTGTCCGAAAGCCGCTCGGCGATCTCCAGCATCACCTTCGAGCCTTGCCCTCCGAACAGCACCAGGCCCGTCGGACGATCCGGATCGAGCCCCAGCTTCTTCCGCTCGGCAACCCGATCGACAGGAACCGGTTGATAAAACGTAGGCCGCAGGATCATGCCCGATGCCCGGAAGATCCTGTCTTCGGTGTATCCGAGAGTGCGCGCCTGCGCCACCGCTTTATCGCTGCCGCAGATCACGAACTGGTCTTGCTTCTCCATCCAGAAATGCGGCGGATAGTCGGCGATGTCGGTGAGGATCGTCACATAAGGTACCGCCGGCAGCGCGTTCTTCAGGCTCTCAAACATCGCCCGGTTGAAGTTCGGTACCAGCGACACCACCAGGTCGGGCCGCGACGTCCCCCAGTACTTTTCGAGCAGCCGTACTGAAGGCCCGTGATACAGCCGGATGACAGCGTGCATGAACTTCAGCCCTTGCGCCGAGCCCAGCGTCCAGCCGCGCGCCAGCATCTGGTTGTAGATCTCCTGCAACTCCAGGCCAGTCACCTTGCGAAACACATCCAGGGGCCCAAGTATCTCTTGTAGATTGACCATCCGGACGTCCCAAGATCTTGTTTGCTCCTCGATTACGGCCTTGAGGGCGGTCGCGGCGGCGCGATGGCCCCCGCCGGCATCGAAATAGAGGAAGTCGATTGTAGTCACAGACTAGTGTTTGCAGCGAAACCGGTACAAATCAAGGTTTGTCATAAATGTTTTATCGCAGCGTCACGAGCATGTAACGCCGCCCGGTTATGAATGTATTATGGCGGTTCTTCAGATCACCACGCCGCGGATGGTGCTAGGGGCCATGTCATGGGTGTCCTCGAAGGATCACCGGGTCATGGTCCGGGTGAACCACTGGCGGCCCCCAAAATGGCTCCGGATGTGGATGCTGGCCGCGACGCGCGGCGGCGACGGCGGGCTGTGGTATGCACTGGGCCTGGCCGTGGCCCTGTACGGCGGGCGGCAACGTTTTCATGCCCTCTTGGCGGCGACTCTGGCCGTCGCAGCGGGCGTCGCCTTGTTCCTCGAGTTAAAGCGCCTCTTCAAGCGCAAGCGCCCCTGTGCGCTCGAGCCGCATTGCTGGGCGCAGTTATTGCCGCCCGACCAATTCTCGTTTCCCTCGGGTCACACGATTACGGCCTTCGCGGTCACGGCTGCGCTCGCGGGCTTTTATCCTGAATTGTTACCGGGATTGCTGTTCTGCGCGATCAGTATCGCGGCTTCGCGCGTCGTCCTGGGGATGCACTTTCTGAGCGACGTCCTGGCGGGCGCTGCCCTGGGCGCGACTCTCGGTGCGGTCGCTGCCGCGCTGGTTGCCTAAGCGCCAAACCTCTCGATCGCCTCTTCCACCACCGCGGCGAAATTAGCTCCGCTCTCCGACCAAAGCAGCCGCCGATCCACCGGCAGTGCTTTCTCGATCTCGCTGACCAGATGCAGCAAGCTCCGCAAATTCGATTGCTGAATCCGCAGCGATCCCTCGATATCCTCGGACGGCAGAAACTTGGAATCGAGCCCGAAATCGATGCGCAGGTCATCGTCGTGTTCGTGTTCGAAGGCCGAACCATAGCAGGAGAAGGTGACCGCGGAAGGCCACAGCTTCCAGTCGTCATGGTGCTGCCAAAGATCCCAGGCAGCCTCGATTTCGACGCAGCAATCCGGCTGGGCAAAATCGCGCGCGGCGGCAATCAGGTCCGCGACTGTCGCGCCCGGGTCGAACACCCGCTCAAAAACCGGCGGCTCCACATACTCGATCGCATAGACGCGCAGGACCGGCCCCGTCTTCGCGAGTTTCGAGAAGGGAAACACCTCCAGCATCTTTCCAAAATGCCGCAAAAGGTTCGAATCGGAGAATCCCCGCACCCAACAGGACAAATAAAGGCGGTCGCTCATTTCACCTCGATTGTATCCTGTAGGTAGTGATAACTGACTTGATCCAGATCAGCCGCCTGGGCGAAAAGAAGCGCGGCGAAAATGAGAAGTTCCGCCGCTGGATCAAATCCCACAACTTCGTGGAGCGCCAGTTCCGGGCCGCCGCAAAAGAGGTCCACGCGGCCATCGACTGCCGCGAATGCGCCGAATGCTGCCGCGTGACCGAAGCCGAGATCTTTGAAAAAGACGTGATCAGCATGTCGAAGAACCTGGGCATTTCCCGCAAGCAGTTCCTGGAACAGTACACGCAAACCGGAACGGATGGCGAGTTGATCCTGAAGCGGACCGAGGAGAAGGGATGCGTTTTCCTCGACGGCAACGACTGCACCATCTACGAATTCCGCCCCAAGACCTGCGAAGGATTCCCGCATTTGCTGCGCGGCATGGGTTCGATCCAGCACAAGATGTGGGCTTATGTGGATCGCGCGACGTATTGCCCCATCGTCTACAACTGGATGGAGCAGGTGAAGGATCTGACGAATTTCAAGAAGTAGCGTTCAAGAGGCTGGTCACAGAGTCAATCTTCAGACCGGGACCGAACGCGAAGACGCTTGTCCCGCTCATCTTCTCTTGACCGTCGCTGGAGCGCGCTACCCAATCGGCCAATACAGTGCCCTGACAGTGCCGGATACTGCCCTTGCGCTCGAGACCTATTCCGGGCATGAATCGCTGCGCTGCGCCGGTGTGAGCTACCAGATCGTCGATCCCGTCCAGCCGGCTGTAGCGGTCGCGAAACCTCACCTTGCGCGCCGCGATCCTGTTCAGGGTCGCCTCCCTCGCCGCGGCGTCCGGCTCCGTCCACAGTCCGAACCACGCATCGACAACGTCGGGAGCACCGGCATTCACATAGTTGGCAACCGCGTTGGCGAATAGAGAGAAGTGAAACCGCCACCCCTGCACTAGCTGCTCCGCGACCACGGCATCGGCCACTTCGTGCGTCACCCGCACTAGCGTGCCAGCCTCCTGCTGTTGCAGGCGGATCGTCACGCGGGACTCCTCCGCTGGAATCGGTCGTTCACTCTGCAGGCTGAAGGTGAACACGAAACGCTCCGGTGCGGCGATTTCGAGTACCTCCCCCTCCGATACGAATCCGTTGGAGTGTTGAATCCGCAGCGCCCCGCCAGGACGTGGGTCGACGGTAGAACCCGCACCCCACCAAGTGGCCCAACGAGCACTGTCCGTGAAAAAGCCGAAGACCGTCTCGCGATCGGCCTCGATCAGAATACTGCGATCAACGGAGTACGACAGTGATTTCATAGATCCTCACTTTCTCTTCTTCTTGCGTTGCTGTTTTGGGCCGCGGCGGCTCTGTTCCAACTCGGCAGCGAGCTTCAGCTTCCAAAGCGCGTCATCCCACATGCTCTCCAGCATTTCGGCCATCGGACCCAGCGCCTCCCTCTTCGCACGATAGAAGCGATTGCGGTTCTCGGCCCGCGCCTCCACTAGTCCGGCATCGAGCAGACCCTTCAACTGCAAGGACACGGCCCCGAACGTGACGTCGGGCATGGCCCGGTGGATGAATCCGGCGGTTTGCTCCTCGCGCCAGATCAGCCGCAGGATCTCCTGCCTCCGCGGCGATGCGATTGCGTTCAAAATCGCGGGCTCCAGCGCCATGGAAGATAGTTTAGTTATAACTAAACTATTTGTCAAGAGGCGCCGATTCGTATTTTGATGTGATATCCTTTGCCGAGAAAGGAGCACCCTCTCAATGGAACCGATTCAAGGACGGAAAAAAGCGTCCGACTACCCGCAGGAGTTGCTCAATCTCTTCGACAAATACGTCCACGGCGATATCGACCGCCGAGCCTTCTTCGATGGCGCGCAGAAGTTCGCCGTCGGCGGCCTGACCGCCGCCATGATCTGGGAGAGCCTGCGCCCAAACTACGCTTGGGCGCAACAGATCCCCAAGGACGACAAGCGCATTAAGGCCGAATACCTGACTGTCCCCTCGCCGCAGGGCAACGGCACCATCAAGGGGTATTTCGTTCGTCCCGCGAATGCCACGGGAAAACTTCCGGGAGTGCTGGTGGTCCACGAGAACCGCGGCCTGAATCCGTATATCGAAGACGTGGCGCGGCGCTTAGGCGCGGCCAACTTCATGGCGTTCGCTCCGGACGGTCTTACCAGCGTTGGCGGCTATACGGGCGATGAAGAAACGAGCGCAGCGAATTTCCGCAAGGTCGACGGGCAGAAGATGGGCGAGGATTTCCACGCCTCGGCACGCTGGCTCAAAGCGCGTTCCGATTGCACGGGCAAGGTGGGCGCGGTCGGATTCTGTTACGGCGGCGGCATCGTCAACACGCTCGCGGTGAAGATGGGCGCGGATCTGGCGGCGGGGGTTCCCTACTATGGCGCACAGCCTAAAGCCGAGGATGTTGCCCACATAAAAGCTCCGCTGGTGCTGCACTACGCATCCGAAGACGCGCGCATCACCGGCGGATGGGCGGCTTATGAGACTGCTCTGAAAGCCGCCGGCGTGACTTACGCTGCCTATGTGTATCAAGGCTGCCAGCACGGCTTCCACAACGACACGACGCCGCGTTACGACAAGGCCGCCGCCGAATTGTCCTGGCAGCGCACGCTGGATCACTTCAACAAGTACTTGCGGGCTTAAATCTTAATCAACCCGAGACGGATACCGCGGGTCACGGCCTCCGTGCGCGTGCCCGCGTTCAGCTTGGCCAGGATAGAGTTCACGTGGAACTTGGCTGTATGGTCGGAGATCGACAGCCGATGCGCGATCATCTTGTTGCTCAAGCCTTCCGCGAGCATCTCCAGCACGTCCATCTCGCGCGGAGTCAGCGGCTCGACGATCTCTTCCACTGGTTCGTGCGTATAAGAGCGAAGGATAGAAGCCACGCCTGCTTCGACGGGCATCACGTGAAGACCCGCCGCGGCTGCGTGAACGGCGGCGATGATTTGTTCGGCAGTGACGTCCCGTGAAGACATCCGTCGTGCGCCCACCACGACGTCCGCCTCGGAAGCGTCGTGGACGATTTCGATCCCGGGATCGGACGTCAGCATCGACTCCAATCCGATGCGAGTGATCGCAGATCCGGCGTCGATATAGACTCGGATCACCTGACTCTTCCGCTAGCCCTTCCGCGGCCGTTCGGCAATGGTGATCGCCAGCTCAATGACACTCCCTGCCCGCAGGAGTTTGGCCACGATTTTTTTCCCCACCGGCTCTCCGCTCAGAACTTCCTGGACGTTTTCTGTCCGCTGCGTAGCGCGCCCGCCTAATTCGAGCAGCACGTCGCCGATCGACATGCCCGCCTTTCCCGCCGGCCCATCATGCTGGACACTCATGGCAATGAGCCCCGCGGAGCTGGCCAGATTCAGCTTGCCCTTTAGATGCTCGGGGATCGCGATCGGTTGTAAGCCCACCCCCAGGTATCCTCGCGGAACCCGGCCGTGCGCGACCAGGCTTTCGGTCACGCGAGCCACCGTGGGCAAGGGAATCGCGAACACCGAAACTCGCGACAACGCAGGAGTTGCGATGCCCATCAGCTTGCCCGTGGCGCCCACCACTGCCCCGCCCGCTCCCGCCGGGTGCAGCGATAGATCCAGCCGCACCACTTGGTCGAGCTTCCCTCCCCGCCATGTCTGCGATGGACCCGAGAGGTTGCTGATCACGCCGAACGCCGCGACGGCGCTGTCTTTCGACCGGCCCACCGCCAGCACAACACTTCCCGGAACCGTCGCTGGGCTTTCATCTTTGGCGAGCATGGGAATGCCGAGCCCTTTCACGCGCAGCACAGCCAGATCCGTTCCCGGATCGCGACCCACCAACTCCGCGTCGGCCTTGGAACCGTCCGGCAAGGTCACGCGGATTCCCTCATCCCGGCGAAGCGCGTGATCCGCCGTGACGACGATTTCGGGACTCCAGTGAACTCCGCTCGAGTCGAATCGGTGGCGCGCGTGAACCGACACAATCGACTGCGCGGCCTGCTCGACTGTGGAGGCGATCTGCTCGGAAAGCGCAACTAATGAATTTGCCAAGGTTGTTACTCCTGTACTCAGCATGCGCCTTCGCGGCCTCTTGATACACCGGATGATCGGGCAGGTCGCACCTGCCTGACTGGTCAGGTAAGATTGCATCGTGCAGGAGAAAATGGTCCAGGAAAAGCTCACCCGACGTGAACTCGGCGCCCTGATGACTGCGGCGCTGGCCGCGTCTCAAGCCGCCTCTCAACTCCAAGCGCAGACTCCTGGAAACCCTGGTCCCCCGCTCGATATCGCCGAGTGGTCCTACCACTGGTACGGCGTCGAGCACGCGCTGCTCGCCCGCGGCACCGTGTGCAACGGGATGCAGATGTACGTCGAGCACTGGATCCCCGCCCAGGTTCGTCACCCCTACCCGGTCGTGCTGATTCATGGCGGATTCGGGCAAGGCTCGGACTGGTTCACGACACCCGACGGCCACCGCGGCTGGGCGACGCTGTTCCTGGAACAGGGCTACAAGGTGTACGTGCTTGATCGCCCGGGACAGGGCCGCAATCCGTATCAGCCGTTCGTGCACGGCGCGTTCGCGCCGCAGGCTCCCACGTTCGAGGCAGTCGGCAAGGCGCTCAACCTGCCGATATCCGACCCGCGCGTCGCCCAAGCCGTCGCATCGATGGGCCAACCGATGCCGGCCAACAACGCCCAGACCCAAGCCGTCTGGCGCACGCGCGGCGCGATGCTGCTCGACGACATCGGCCCCTCGATCCTGGTCACCGACGGCGACGGTTCGATGTTCGCGGCGGTGACGGCGGAAGAGCGGCCGGCTCTGGTGAAAGCGATGGTCAGGGTGGATCCGCCCACAGCCCTTCAGGGCCCGCCAAAACTAGCGGGGATTCCGACCGAAACCTTTGCCCTGGGTCCGACCAGGAACACTCGGGAAGCGTTTGCTCCGGTGCTCGCCTGGCTTGAGCGCACAATCGGAATTCCGATGACTGTCAGCCAGTCCGATCCTCATCCCAACCGCGAATCGACCGCGCTGAAACTCGCTGATCAAGGCGGCTTCTGGATCGGCGTCCAGCGCAAGCAAATGCCTTACGGCACGATTGCTCAGGGACAGATGTTCGTGCAGTACATGATCCCGGAAAAGAAGACCCATCCACTCCCGGTGGTGATGGTTCACGGCGGCGGCGGGCAAGGCACGCACATGATGGGCATCGGCGGCCGTCCCGGCTGGGTCCACTATTTCGTCCAGGCCGGTTACAGCGTGTACTGGCTGGATCGTCCGAGTTATGGCCGGTCGCCGTATCATCCCGACGCCCTGGGTCCCAGCCACCTGCCCAACGTTCCAGCGTTCGAAGGGCTCATCGGCAGCACCGCCGTGTTCAACACCGCCCAGTGGCCCGGACCCGGTGGCATGAACGATCCCCTGATCGATCAGTTCATGGCCTGCGAACAGGGCAACGTCAGCGACGAAGCGTTCCATAGCGACCTGGTGTGGCCCGGCGGCGCGGAGTTGCTCGACAAGATTGGGCCGTGCATCTTATTCGTCCATGCGTTCGGCGGCTTCTTCGCATGGGGCGTCGCCGACCGCCGGCCAAATCTGGTCAAAGCCATCGTCGCCATGGAGATCAACGGCAATCCGTTTGCCGCGCAGCTTCTCTGGGGATTGACCGCGAGCCCGATGACCTACGATCCTCCCGTCACCGATCTCTCGCAATTCAAACTGGTCGATCAGACCGCGCCGCCCGATTCGCCGCGTCCCGTAGTTTCGCCTTTCAAGCTGCAGGCCGAGCCCGCGCATAAGTGGAAAAACCTCAAAGGCATCCCGATCACCTGGGTCACCAGTGAATTCGGCGGCGGCGGATCGCCCATATCGAACGTCGCTTTCCTGAAGCAGGCCGGCTGCTCCGCAGAGATGCTGCGGCTGCGCGATTACGGCATTTTCGGCAACGGCAACCTGATGCTGATGGAAAAGAACAATCACGAAGTCTTCACGGTTATCCAAGAGTGGCTGAAAACGAAGGTGTAGCCTAGGAAATATGAAACGGCTGGCGGCACTGGGCGCGTTCCTGGCCGCCACGGCGTCCGCCCAAGCTCCGCTGACGTTCGCGCACGATATCGCGCCGATTATCTATCAGAACTGCGCGCCGTGTCATCGTCCGGGCGAGGCTGGACCGTTTCCGCTCCTCACTTATCAGGACGTGAAGAAGCACGCCCCCGAGATCGCGGATGTCACGACCCGCCGCTTCATGCCGCCTTGGGCTCCCGAATCGGGCTTCGGCGATTTTTCCGATGAGCGCCGGCTCAGCGACGCTCAGATCCGTTTGATCGCCGACTGGGTTCGCCAGGGCGCGCCCGAAGGGAACCCGTCCGAGACTCCGGCGCCGCCGAAGTTCACCGAGGGCTGGCAGCTTGGGCCTCCGGACCTGATTGTGGAAGCTAAGACTGCGTCCACCTTGCCGGCCTCCGGCCCCGACGTGTACTGGAACTTCATAATTCCAGTCACCGTGGAGAAAATGCGCTATGTTCGCGCTGTCGAAATCCGTCCGGGCGACAAACGCATCGTGCATCACGCGAACCTGTACGTGGACCGCGCACACTCGGCGCGCCGCCAGGAGACCGCGGCGGGCCAGGGTTTTCCCGGAATGGACGTTGTGATCGATCGTCCCCTATCCGAGCCCGATGACGGGCATTTCCTGTTTTGGAAGCCGGGCGCCGCTCCGTACGTCGAGCCGGAGGGATTCGCATGGCGGCTGGATCCGGGCAATGACCTGGTGCTCAACGCCCACTTGCGGCCTACGGGCAAGCCAGAGCAGGTGCGTCCCTCCATTGGTCTTTACTTTACGGACGAGCCGCAGGAAAAATATCCGATGCTGGTCAAGCTTGAGCATGATGGCGCGCTCGACATCCCGCCGGGCGAGCACGATTTTCTGGTGTCCGACGATTTCACTCTTCCGATGGACGTGGATGTTCTCGCCGTTTATCCGCACGCGCACTATCTCGGGCATTTGCTCGAAGGCTACGCAACGCTGCCCAATGGCGAGCGCAAATGGTTGATCCGGATTCCCGACTGGGACCCGAACTGGCAGGGAGCGTACCACTATCGGCAATCGATCTTCCTGCCCAAGGGTTCCGTGATTTCGATGCGCTATCACTATGACAATTCGGCGGCGAATCCTCGGAACCCGAATCAGCCTCCGCGCCGCGTAGTCTCAGGCAATCAGGCCACCGACGAGATGGGGCACCTCTGGCTTCAGGTCTTACCCAAGCCCGACGCGATGACCGCACGCGGCGACCGCCGCATGGAACTTCAGGAAGCCCTGATGCGCCACCGCCTCGAAAAATATCCGGACGACTTCGCGGCTCACTTCGCCATCGGCGCGCTGCGGCTGGCCCGGCTCGATCCATCGGAGGCGCTGCCGATGATCCAGACAGCGGTTCAGATCCAGCCTGACGATCCGGAGGCCCGCAATCTTCTGGGATCGGCCTTGGTGGCGGTGGGCCGGAACACTGAGGCGATGGAGCAGTTCCGTGCCGCTGTCCGTTTGCGAGCGGATTACGGAACCGCGCGCTACAATCTCGCTCGCGCGCTGGCTCGCGCAGGAAAATACGATGAAGCGATTGAAAGCTTCGACCAACTCATCCAGCAATTTCCTCGCGACGCGCAGATCCGGGATGAATTAGGACAGTTGTATCTGCGCCAAGGCAAACGCGCCCAAGCGCAGGAATTGTTCGACCAGGCGCTGGCAATCGATCCCAAGGATGAAGTAGCCCGGCGAAATCGTGCAGAGACTCCTGGCAAGGAGCCCGATACGCTGCCTGTGCCCGCTCGCAAGTAGATGCTTTACTGCGCGGCTTGCGAGGCCGGCATCTTCAGCATCCGGTCCCAGCGTGTCTTGGTGAAAAAGTGCAGCGCCACATCCTCGACGTGCCGCAGGTTCCACTCGACGTAGTCGCTGGTGGGAGCGTCGAAGGGCCAATAGATCACCAGCGGCTTGCCGACCAGGTAGTTGCTCGGCACGAATCCCCAGTAGCGGCTATCGAGAGAATTGTCGCGGTTATCGCCCAGGACGAATAGCGTGTCCTGCGGAACGATCACTGCGCCGGCCTGCACGTTGCGGACGAACATCTCGCGGCCTCGGCCAGTCGTGTAGAATTCTGGCGTGGTCGGGAAGTTATCGCGATAATCGTCGATACGTGAGCTGCTGAACTGCGCGTACGGCTCATCGAGTTTCTGCCCGTTGCGAATCACCTGTTTGTTCTGCAAACGGATGCGATCGCCGGGCAGACCGATCACGCGTTTCACGTAAGTTTGCCGGACGTCTTCGGGATAGCGGAACGCGACGATGTCGCCGCGCTTCACCTCGCGGTGGGGAAGCACGTAGCTCGACCAGTTGTTGCCGCCGTTCTCAAATCCCACCTTATCGACCAGCATGTGATCGCCGACCAGAATGTTGCCTTCCATGGAACCCGTCGGCACCACGTAGGCCTGCACCAGAGTGGTGGTCACGAACAGAAAGATCAGCAGCGTCACGGCCCATTCCTGGACGAGCTTGAGGGCTTGTCTCTCGCGCACCGTACTGAGAATCCAATCGGCTACATTGCGCAAGCCGAAGCGGAACCAGACTCCTGATCCGGCATCGGCGCGGACCAGCTCGCGGCACCGGTCATGGAAAAACTGCTGCATCTCGACGCCGTATCGCAGGCGGAATTCGCGAGGATACGCGTAGAGCATCACCGAGTAGATTCTGCACAATAGGCCGATCATTGTTTGCCTCCTGCTAAACCCAGCCGGGCATTCGCGGCGGAAACCGCTCCGGCGAGACGGCTAGCTTCGGCGCGCACGGTCTTTCTTCCCAAGGCTGTCATACGGTAATAACGACGACGCTCGTCGTCTAGTTCCGGATCTGGCCGTTCGTCCGATTCCTCGACCAGCCCCGCGGCCAGCATCCGCTTGAGGCAGCCGTACAGAGTACCAGGACCGAGCTGAAGTGCGTCGTTGGTCTGCCGCGCGACGTCCTGCATGATGCCGTAACCGTGGCGCTCCTCGTCGGCCAGGGCCAACAAGATATGGAACACGGGAGGCGTTAAGGGCAGAAGATCGGGCGGCTTGGGCATACTATATCCGCTACGGATATAGTATGCCGCTTCGGCCAGTTTGTCAACAAAAATAGCGATCCGTTCGCGCTATACTGCCTGCCGGAAGGCAGCAAACGCAATGGCGACTCACCTGAACCAGGACCTCAGTTTCGACGAAGTGCGCTGGGCGACCATGCGTAAGACCAGTTACGACTCGCGCGCCTCGTTCGAGGGCGTACCGGCAAAAACGTTATTGTCGCCCGGTACGCAGCTATATCGCCTCGTGTATATCGCCAACGACCGGCCCTTTGATGGACCCTGGTGGATACCGCAAATCGTTTTCGAAGAGCTGCGCAATGACGCGAACGGAAGCCAGCACGGCAGCGGCCCGCTATTTAGGAACTACGTGTCCCAGTATATGGCGTTGCCCTCGGGTAACTTCCAGCTCTCCGTACTCGAGATCGAGCTGACGGCGAATGTTTACGCTTGAGTAGGACCGTCTTCTCCGCTGTTTGGAAGGCCGGGAGGTATGCAACAGGTTTTTCTGCCGAACCTCGCCGAAAGTGGCAATCCACGGGTGAGTCCCTATGCCAGACTCGTGCATACTTACTGGTTAAGGTTTTAGTTATTTTGGCGTCTGCATCCGGGCTCTGCCGCACTTCGGACATTTCCATTTCCGCTTCTTGTGGTAGATGTGCCCCTTGAGCTCTTTCATAGGAATTCTGCATTTCTTACAAGTCATATGGAGCACTTCTTCTCATGTCCGTACTGCTGGCAGGAGATCTCGATGGTCCTCGATCCGGCGGTGAAGAGTCAAACCTACGTGGAGGATTGCGAGGTATGCTGCCACCCCATCCAGATCCGCTATTCGTTCGAAGACGGCGAGGTCGTGGACTTCGAGGCGAACATCCTCGAGTAAGCCTAAAACCAATCGCTGCGATAGGCCACCCACCAGCTGACCAGGAAAACCGGAATGGTCGCGCCCAGTGCCCACCAGAACGGCAGAACGAAATCGGCAATCAGGCCCAGGACGCCAAACGTAAGCCAGAAGATCTTTCGTTCCACTGAACTCAAGTCTAGCGTGGGCGAAAGAGCAGTAGATCCAGACTGAATGTCACCCGCATCGCCTCCGCTGGCTCCGCCCGCATTGGCCGATAAATCGAAAGCAGAACGTCTTGAACGGCGGCTGCATCTAGATCCGCAGCGGTCGTCACGCGGCGCCGGTCAGCGAGCGTGAAGTCTTTCGCGAATGTTTCGACGGTTCGGTCCACTCGATCGCGACCCTTACCTCGCAGTTCGATCAAGTCCTCGGGCGCCGCCAGCGCGACCAACAAACGTCCGTCATCGCGCAGGACACGCCGGAATTCGCCCGCATTCATCCGGCCTGTGATCGATAGCACGATCGAGAACGAGCGATCAGCGTAGGGCAAGAAGCGGTCCGCATTGGCCACGATCCACTCGCATTCGGGATATCGCTTCGCCGCCGCCTCCACCGCCGGAATCGAGATATCGACCCCGTACGCATCGAAACCGGTCTCGCGAGCAAGGCTGCCGAGGTAGAAACCCTCACCGCACCCGGCATCCAGAACAATGTCGTTCGGAACCGCCCGAATCATTTCTGCGATCCCACGCAGCAGTGGATCGGTAACGCCGCGATCGTGCAGTCGCCGCCGCGCCGCTACGGCATCCGCCGTATCGCCCGGATTCTTGGATCGCCGATCCTGTGGCTGCAGCAGGTTGATGTATCCGCTCCGCGCGATGTCGAACGAGTGTCCTTGTGGACACACGACTCGCTTTTCTTCGCGCGCCAATGCCAAGTGGCAGCCCCGCACGGGGCAAAGAAGGAGCATCGATCGATTGTAAGATACGGCTATGCGACGACATCTTCGATGGCCGGTCTCGGCCGCCTTGATTTGCCTGTTTGCGGCGACTGCGGCCGCTGCCCGATCGCACAAGAAAGCGCCGCAAAGCGGGACCACGTTCTCCTATTACCTGCTCTCACTCTCTTACGCTCCCGACTTCTGCGCCCAGCCGACCGGCAACAAAGATGCTCGCGAGTGCGGTACCGGACGCCACATCGGTTTCGTCGTCCATGGACTCTGGCCCCAGGTGGAGGGCGGCCGAGGCCCGGAGAATTGCGGACCGGCGAGACCCATCTCGCAAGATATCGTGCGTGCGACTCTGGATTACATTCCGACCGAATCGCTGATCCAGCACGAATGGGCCACGCACGGCACTTGCACCGGCTTGACCGCGTCAGATTACTTCACGTTCGTCCGCCGGGCACGCGACATGGTCAAGATCCCCGATAGCTTGCGCGCCCCTGCTCGCGAGTTGCAGCTGAATCCCGAAGAGATCGAAGCCCGGATGGCCGCCGCGAATCCGAACTTCCCACGGGGAGCCTTCCGCGTATCGTGCTATCGCGACGGAGAATTGCAGGAGGTGCGGATCGCCCTCAACAAGGACCTCTCGCCGCGAGTCTATGGGAGCGGCGGAGGCAGTTGCCGGACAACTGTTCTGATTCATCCCACCCGTTAGCGTGATACACTCGACTTCCGCCATGCCTGCTAAATCTCTATTGCTCACGTGCCTGCTCGCTGCCGCGTCTTTCGCCGCCGTGCCTCCCGATATCGCCGCCAGGCTCAAAGAGGTCGGTCCCGTTCTCGATGTCCCGGGCACAGCGAAGATGTACCGGCCTCTGCAACCCACGCCTCCCTACCCTGGCGTCAAAGTCGAACGCAACATCAAATACGTCGACACGGACCGCACCGTTCTCGACGTCTTTTCTCCCGAAAAAGGCGGCGGCAAGCGCCCGGTGCTGATCTACGTCTCTGGCGGAGCGGGCAATAAGACCGAGCCTGTGCCTGACGGCGATGCCTTCTACGACAACATCATGCTGTGGGCCGTGAAGAACGGCATGACCGGTGTGAATGTGCAGCGCCGCGGCGGCCAAGGCCTGGAGTGGAACGAGCCCGCGAAAGACATCGGACGCGTGATCGATTGGGTTCAGCAGAACATCTCGAAGTACAAGGGCAATCCGGATCGCGTTTTCATCTGGGCGCACTCCGCGGGCACCGGACCTGTTTCCACCTACGTCGGCCATCCCGAACTGTACGGACTCAAAGGCGTCGGGCTAAAAGGCGTGGTACTGATGGGCACTCCGAATTTCAATATCGCGCCGGTAACCGCACCCGCACGTGGCCCCGGACCCGGTGGTCCTCCCAAGGGCGGCCCTCCACCCGACGGCAAGGGCAAAGGCGGCGGACGCGGCTTCGCTCCCCTGGATCCCGCTACTCAGCTCGCGCGATCGAATCTGCCAGGTCTGCTGAAGGTCGATATTCCGATCTTCCTGGGCGCCGGTGAACTGGATCTGCCGGGTATCACCGCGTTTCATGAAGTTCTCAAGGAACAGCTCTGCATGGTGAACCATTGCCCGACCGTGATGGTGTTCAAGGATCACAGCCACGTGTCCGAAGTGTTCTCGCCGAACACGGCGGACGATAGCGTCACGGGCCCCATCCTGAAGTGGATGAAGAGCGCGAAGAAGTAGCTTGTTAGGCTCGCGGACCCATCACCTGCACGCGATATCCATCCGGATCGCGCAGGTCGGGAGAACCCGCGATCTCCGGCTTATCGAGCCTCACGCCCGCCTGCTCTAGCTTCTTAACGGCGGTGTCGTAATCGAACTTCTCGACGGCGACGCAGTAATGATTTACTCCGGCTTTCTCTCCCGCCGGCGTCTTCAGCAGGCCGATTCGCCCGGTTCCCGCCTGGAACCAGATCCGGTTGTTGTTGCGCTGCGTCACCGGACCCAGAATCTTCTCGTAGAATGCGGCCGACTTCTCAGGATCGCTCACGTTGAGCAAAATGTGATCGATGCCAGTGGGACGGAAAATCGCCTCGCCGGCGATTGAGATCGCTTCCGGTGACGCTGTGCCCATTAGCAACTGCGCCCAGCCGTTGTCGGTTGCGAGTTGAAGCCGTGTTCCGTCCGGATCGGGCACAGCCATATCCTTGCCGCTGGGAAAATCGCGATACATGATGCCCTTGCCATCCAGATAGCGATGCACGCTCGCCACGTCGAACCCGGGAATGCCGGCGCAGAAATGGTCGACGTTGATCGCCCCCTGCGCGTTCCGGTCCATGGCGATGTAGCTCGGTCCCAGCTTCACGTAACGTCGCGTGGTCTTGTTGTTCTTGAGCACGGTATTGCCGAACACGCGCGCGTAGAAGGCCGCCGATTTCTCGGCGTCCGACACCAGGAACTCCACGTGGTCGAGCGCGGTGAAGCGAAGACCCGCGTCGGCGGCCCCGGCGTTGCGCAGGGCCAGCGCGCCGGCGCTCAGGATGCCCAACATCTCGCGTCGAAGAAGCTGCATGATCCCTCCCGTTTGGTGTCGAGTATATCTCAGTTACCCGCCTCCAGCCGGGCTCCACACTTGGTGCAGTGCGACCATCCTGGTTGCACCGCAGAGCGGCACGCCGGGCAAGCATGTGCCAGGGCCGTACCGCACTTCGAGCAAAATGCGAAGCCTTGCCTCACCTGAGTTCCGCAGCTTCGGCAGGCCACCAGTAAAGGCTCGCGCAGGATGAAGTACAGGATGATGCCGATTGCGTTGGGGATGAAAACCGCTAGCAGGGTCCACATCACCTGCCGCATCCCTCGCCGACGGGCATCCCCTGCCACGTAGCCGACGAGCAGTACGTAGACCGCCAGGAACATCGGCATGACCATGGTGAAAAGCGTCAGCCCCCATCGCGGCCAGGAGCTGAAATCCTCGTCGTGAGGGATGAAAACCCGCCAAGACAACACGACAAGGGCCACATAGAGGACGATGGCCGTTACCCACGCCCCGATTGGAATCACTCTCATCTCTTCACGTAACCGGCTCATAAGAACCTCCTCGCTTCCTTGCCTTTGCCAAGCATCGATGCGGCTGTCGCCGCGGTTATTCCCGCCACCACCATAGACATCAGAGACCACGTCAGACCGTTAAGCAGATTTGCTCCGAACACGTTCAGATTTCCGCCCACGATCGCGCGAACCAGCGTCCAGAAGGCCCATCCTGCGCCCCAGCCGAACATCGCGAGTGCACCTAGAAACAGTTCGTTCCGGCGCCGACTTGTAGTTTCCGCCCGATGCTGCAAAATCAACGCCTGGGTGCGCTGCGCCATTCCCTCAGGCGCCGCCGGCTGGGGCAGCTTCCGCAAGCTTTGCGCGTATGCGGCCCACGTTTCCAGATCCTTCCGGCACAAGTCGCATTCCCGCGCATGCTGATCCACTCGACGCTGCTCTTTCGGTTCAAGCGCGCCCGCCGCGGCCAGTGCCAGCATCGCTCGAACAGATTCGTGTTCGGTCATAAGTCCTTTCCCATTTCGAGCCGCGCCCGCAGGCTCTCCAGAGCGCGATGCAAGCGGCTCTTCACTGTCGAAAGCGGTATCGCGGCCACCTCCGCGATTTGTTCCAGCTTCATGTCCTCTTCGAACCGCAGGGTCAACACTTCGCGTTGTATCGCCGGTAATTCAGCGATCGCTGCGGCAAGCAACGTCCCGCGCTCGAAATCCAGCAGCTGTTCCAGCGCATCGCGTCCGCCGGCGCTCAGGCGATCCACCATAGCCAACCCGGAATCGTCTACCTCATCGAGGCTGATCCCTCGACGACGCCGCAGATAATCGATCGCCAAATTGCGTGCGATAGCGAACAGCCACGCATCAAAATTCCGCCGGGCATCGTACGAGCCGATCTTCTCCAGCAGCCGGATCCAGGTTTGCTGAAACAGATCCTCGGCCGTGGCCGGATCCTGCACCATCCGCGCCAGAAAGCGATAGAGCCTGTGCTGATAGCGCTCGATCAGCTCGGAAATCGCGTCCGGATCGCGCTTCTTGAGCAGCGCAACCTCGCGATGCGTGGTGAACGCCTTCAGGCTCATGGCAGCGGCGGGGATCATATCACTAAGCGGTATACGAGCCGGCAAGCCGGCAAGCCGAAAAGACCCACGGTTACAAAACGATGTATGATAACGGACCGGAGCCCTTGTTGAATGCTCAAACTGAAGACTTTGTTGCCTGTAGGGGGCGCGCTCGCACTCGCCTCGATCTCGATCACCGTCATTTCCTTAGGCCGCGGCGCTGCCCAAGGACGGGGCGGTGCGCCGCCGGCACCCCTGCCGGCCGTTCTTCAGAACTACGCGCCCGTAACGGCCGAACGTCTAAAGAATCCCGAGGCCAGCAACTGGCTCATGATTCGCCGCACCTATGACGGCTGGGGCTACAGCCCGCTGGATCAGATCACGCCGAACAATGTTGCGAGACTGAAACCCGTCTGGATTTTGGCTACCGGCGAGCCTCGGGTGCATGAGGCCGCTCCCCTGGTCAACAACGGTGCGATGTTCGTCTCCACGCCGAATAATCAGGTGATCGCCATCGACGCCAAGAGCGGAAACGTGATGTGGCGTTACCGCCGGCCGCGTCCCACTGGGTCCAACGTGCCGCACGATACCAGCCGCGGTGTCGCCCTGTTCGGCGATCGCGTTTACTTCGCCGCGGGTGAGGCGGTACTGGTCGCTCTGGACGCGAAGACCGGGCGCGAAGTCTGGACCACCGAAGTTGCGGACAACAAATCGGGCTACTACATCTCATTGGCTCCGCTGATCGCGGGCGGGAAGGTGATGGTCGGGGCGTCCGGCGGCGAATTCGGAATTCGCGGATTTGTCGCGGCATTCGATACGGAAACCGGTAAGGAGCAGTGGCGCACGTACACCATTCCCGCTCCCGGCGAACCCGGCAGCGAAACCTGGCCCAAGGGCGATCAGTGGAAGAACGGAGGTGGCTCCGTCTGGGTCACGGGGAATTACGATCAGGATACGAACACGGCGTACTGGGGCGTCGGCAACGGCGGTCCCTGGATGGGCGACAAGAGGCCCGGCGACAATCTTTACACCTCTTCGACCATCGCCCTGGACGTGGCGACCGGGAAGATCAAGGGCCACTACCAATACCATCCCAACGATTCCTGGGATTGGGATGAAGTTTCGCCGCCGATCCTGGTGGATTTCCAGCGCAACGGCAGGACCATCAAGGGCCTGATCGATGTGGCGCGCGACGGCTACCTGTGGTTCATCGATCGCAGCGTGGTAGGGCGCGACGGGCGCCTCAAATTCGTGGAAGGCAAGCCCTTCGTGAACCAGAACGTGTTCAAATCGCTGGATCCCGAAACCGGCCGTCCGGACGTCGATCCGGCGCACAAGCCCGGCACCGGCAAGGCGGCCGATTTCTGCCCGAACCTGCACGGCGGCAAGAACTGGCCTCCCATCGCCTTCAGCCCCAAGACGCGGATGATCTACGTTCCCGCGAACAACAACCTGTGCGGCTCCTCGATGGGCGCCGAGGACGTGCCTTACGTTCCGGGCCGCGGCTATACGGGCACCACTCAGGTCCGCAACGCTCCTTCCCCGATTAATCCCGGCGCCGATCACTTCGGCGAAGTGCAGGCGTGGAACGTCGACACCGGCAAGAAGGTGTGGACCCACAACTACGCGAAATCGCCGAACTGGGGAGCGATGCTCGCCACAGCCGGCGGTCTGGTGTTCACCGGCGGCACAAACGACCGCAAGATCCACGCCTTCGACGCGACCAGCGGAAAACTGCTGTGGGAATCGCCGACGGCTTCGGGAATTCTCGCGCCACCGACAACGTTCAGCATCGACGGAAAACAGTACGTGGCGGTGCTCTCCGGTTGGGGCGGCGACTCCCGCGGGATGCAAGCAACGCTCAACGGAGCCTTCCCGGGAGAGTATCCGGAAGTTCCGGAAGGCGGCACCGTGTGGGTTTACGCGGTGGAGTAACTTACTTGCAGCCCTTCGCTGCTTCGTCGAACTGATCGAACAACTTGCTTGAAATGGTGCGCCCTGGGGACGATTTCGGAACGTCTTCCTGATACCAAGGGTCGCTGTTCCGGATTCTCAGCGGACGACAGGCCGAACGTGAACTACTGACGCCTCCTTTGCAGAAACTCTACTATGGCGATTACGATTCCTGAGATCGCGAAGTTGGACAAAAATATCGTGCTCAAAGAGTGTCCCAATGGCCAAAATCTTATGTCGATCCTGTAATACTGATATAGCACGGAAATCAACGTCACTAGTGTCATCAGCGCGTATAACCGAAGTCGCGACCATGCCGTGAGCTGGAACTTACCTTCGGGCCTACTCGATTGAGCTCTTTCTTTTCGTTTCCAACGCACAAATAGATATGTTGGAATCCAGATAGCCAGAGTGAAAGCTAGGCTAAAGGAAATCATAATTCCTAGGTACACAGGATCGTTACTACAGCACACGACGTCCGGGACGAAAAGAGCCAGGAAAGAGAGGACAGCCAGCACAACCGTAAGGATTTCAGTGCGATTTCCAATTCGAAGCCATTCGCCTATAGACATCAGTCAGACTTTCAGGTTAAACGAAACCGCAAAACGGGCCAGACGACATTTCCTGGGGGCACCGCTCCCCGTCACTTACTGTACGCCGGAAGGCGGCTCCGTGTGGGTTTACGCGATCGAGTAACGCTACTCGCAGCGCAGCGCGATAACCGGATCTACCAGGGCAGCCTTCAGGGCAGGGCCCCAACTGGCGATAAGAGCCGTCAGCGTCAGCGCGATTGCTACGGCTGCGAACGTCTGCGGATCGGTCGGCTTCACTTGATAGAGTAAGCTCTCCATCATCCGCGTCAGCATGAAGGCGCCGGCGACTCCTATACCGATGCCGGCCAGAGCCACGCCCAGGCCCTGCCGAACCACCATGCCGATGACTTCGGGGCGTGTCGCTCCCAGGGCCATTCGCACGCCGATCTCGTGAGTGCGCTGCGCCACCGAGTAGGCGATGACGCCATACACGCCGATCACTGCCAGCAGCAAGGCGACCGTCGCAAGCGTTCCGAGCAGGTATAGGTTGAACCGCCGCGGCGCGATCGAATCCGCCAGGGCCTCCTCCAGAGTCTTGACGTCATAAACCGGCTGGCTCTTATCGATTTCCGAAATCAGTTGGCGAAGCGCCGGAGCCACGACCAGCGGGTCGCCGGCCACGCGTACCGTCACGTTTGCGCCGCGCAAGAAGGGCGATTGTTTGTACGGGACGAGTACTTCCGGCTGGGGCTCGGCATCGAGCTTGGAATGTTTCAAGTCGTCGACGATCCCCACCACCGTCGCGTATGGTTCCTCGTCGCCTAGCGCGCCTGGCACTCGAATTCGCCTACCGAGCGGATCTTCGCTGTCGAATATCCGGCGTGCGAAGCTTCGGTTAATGACTAGTACCCGGGCGGGCTCGCCGTCAGTGGTCCAGCGGCCTTTCACCAATTGCATGCCAATGGCTTTGCCATAGGCCGCGGAAGCCATGCTGAACGTGACCATCTGGGGCGGCTGGCCCCGCGATGGCGCAGGCTTGCCTTCCACCTTGGCTACGCCTTGCATAAACGGGTTTGAGATTCCGGCCGCCTCCACGCCCGGTACGGATTCGATGCGGCGCAGCACCTCGGTCATGTAAGCTTCCTGCGCTGGCCTGCCTGCATATGCCGGGCCGGAGAGCACGACTGTCATGACCAGGACGCGCTCTGGCGCAAAGCCCGGCGGATGCGAGTTCATGAGCCGGAAGCTTTTCACCAGAAGGCCTGCGCCCACCAGTAAAACCACTGCGAGCGCCAGTTCTCCCGCCACCAGCAGTCCGCGAAATCTGAGGCTGGTTGAGCTCGCGGAGAATGTTCTGGCGCCGTCTTTCAGCGTGCTGTGCAGATTCGTCTTCCATAGCGAGATCGCCGGGGCGAATCCGAAAACTATCGCAACGCCAATCGAGATCGCGGCGGTAAAGGCCAGCACCCGGCCATCTATAACCGCTTCGCCGATTCTCGGCACTGCGTTCCGGCTCAGACGGAGAATCGTCGCCATAGCTCCATACGCGACGAGCACGCCTGCCGCGCCGCCCATCGCAGCCAGCAACATGCCCTCCGCGAAGAACTGCCGGAAGACTCTTCCCTTCCCCGCGCCGGCCGCAGCTCGAATAGCCACTTCCCGGCGTCGCGCGCTAGCGCGGGCTAGCAGCAGGCTGACGACGTTGGCGCACGCGATCAGCAACACCAGCGCGGCTGCCGCGGACAGCACCATGAGAGCCGGCCGCGAAGAGCCGACCAGCTTCTCCTGAAGCGGATCGACGTGCACCTGGAAGTCGCCGTAAAACCACTCGGGATTCGCTTTCGCGATGCGCGCCTGGATAGTTTCGATCTCCGCGCGCGCCTGTTCCAGAGCCACGCCTGGCTTCAGCTTTCCGGCCACGTGGATCACCGCCGTAGGCCCGCCGCGAATTTCAGTTTCCGGACTGATACCGAGCGGCGTGTACGCCTCGATCTCCCTCCGATCGTTGAACGATTGCTGCATAGGCAACAAAAACCGAAATCCGGGAGCGAGCACCCCGACGATCGTCACGGGCCGGCCCTCCAAGGTGACCGTGCTCCCGATCACCCGTGGATCGCCTCCAAAACGCCGCTCGAAAAACCTGGCGGTGAGCAGTAGCGCATCTTGGTCCTCGGCGCGAGGGAGCCGGCCTGCAGTCGTCTGCGCTCCGCTGAGCTGCCAGAACTCGTTGGATACCTGCGCGATTCTCTCTTCCGTCGCACTTTCGCCAGTTGCGATCGTCGAATCCTGGTAATCGTAGCCGGCCAGACCCTCAAACGACTGCGCCTGCGCCCGCCAGTCGAGGAAGTCGGGACCAGACACCAACTCGTTCTTGAACTGGCGATTGTAGTTTGCAACCCAGACCCACCGGTCCGGATTGGAGTAGGTGAGAGGCTTGAGCAGAACCGCATTCACGATACTGAATGCCGCAGTGTTCATGCCGATCGCGACCGCCAGGGTGAGTGTCACCACCACGGTAAACGCCGGACTGCGCCGCAGCGTGCGAGCGCAATAACGCAAGTCTTGCAATAACTGTTCGAGCCACACGGGGTTCCAAACGCGCCACGTGTCCTCTTTCACCAGGCTCACATTGCCGAACTTGCGCAAGGCCGCCGCGCGGGCTTCCTCGGGAGACATTCCCCGGTCGATGTTGTCTTCCGTCTCGCGTTCTATGTGATCGCGGATATCCTGATCCAGATCCGTCAGGTTTTTGCGTTTTCTCATGTCGGCCTCAGGATCTGCGCAATGGCGCGAGCCAGTTTGTCCCAGCGGGAGGTTTCGAGTTCCAGCTGCTTGCGACCCTTCGCGGTGAGCCGGTAGTACTTGGCCCGGCGATTGTTCTCGGAAGTGCCTTCGTCGAAGGTGATCCACCCTCGCTTGATCAGCCGGTGGAGAGCCGGATAGAGCGATCCCTGTTCCACCTGCAACACGTCGTCCGAGCTGCGCTCAATGGTTTTGCAGATCGCGTGTCCGTGCGCCGGACCCAGCAGCAGAGTCCGCAGGATCAGCAAGTCGAGCGTGCCCTGCAAAAGCTCGATGCGCCCGGGATCGCCTTTGGTAGACATTCTAGGTAAGAGCATAAAGCTCTTCTAGTAGAATGTCAAGGTGAGAGGCGGCTACTTGCCGCAACCGCGAGCTGCTTCGTCGAACTGATCGAACAACCGGGCCGCGCCGACGCCTTCCAGCGTCGTCATCACGTGGCCCTGGCCTCTTTCGATGGTGAACCGCACCTTCATCCCTTTGGCGCGGAACATCACCGACTGCTTCTGCATCGTGTCGAGCCATCCGCTATCCAGTTGGCCCACGTGCATGTTCAGGCACCTGCCTTGTAGCGCAGCTACTCGCTCGTCAGTCGCGTTGAGCAAATAGCCTGGAAATCCGGTTACCGACCAGAAATACTTCGGGTACGACGCCGCGATGTGGAATGAGCTCAACCCGCCGTTCGAAATCCCCGCAATGTGGAACTTCTTCCCGCGAATCTTGTAGTCCGCAAGAAGTTTGTCGAGAAACGCCGGGAACACCACTGCCCCGCCCTCGTAAAACAATCCAGCCGCCGTCGCGGAACAGACCACCACGATATAGCCGCGCTTCTGGGCTTGGAGTGCCAGATTTCGCGCGATCATGCCGTCCACCATCGGCATGCTCTGCGCTCCGCCCGGAAACGCGAGCACCGCGGGATACTCTTTGGCCGGATCGTAATCCTTCGGCGTGATCACCTTGTAGTACAAGGTCACGCCGGCGAAGTCGTCATGCTTGAGCGTCGTCTCGGCGAACGCAATCTGGCTCGCGAGCACGATCCCCGCGACGAACATCCACGGCTTATTCATGCATCGCCCCACCAATGCTTAGCTCACGAGGGAGCTTGCTCAGATACTCTTTTTGACGCTAAGGTCCAGCGGCATCCCGAAAACGTCCAGCGTGAACTTGATTTCGGCGCCGGACAACACGCCTTTGTAGTTGATCATGAGCGGCATCCCTTGAAAATCGAAGGTCACGGTGAACGAAAGGTTGTTGCCGTCGATCTTGCCGTCGGCGATCTTAACCTCGGAGCCGTCCGGGCCGCTAGTCGTGCCGGAGAGCGTGGCCCCATCCGCCTTGAAGTTAAAGGCCACCGCATTATCGCCACCCGGCGTACTGATGGTGCCGGTCCACTTGCCGTCCACGTCATGGGCGAACATCGAAACACAAGCCAGCAGCAATCCTGCCGCGAGTGAGAAGAACTTCATTTTAGAAAACACCTCCCGTGTATAGACGGAGAACGATCCCCGTTATTACATTGTTCCACTTATTTTTCGAATCTTCTCGGCGCGAATCACTTCCTCCCGAGCGGAACTCTTACCGATCCTCCAGCGCCCGTGGCCATATCCTGCACCACTACCCGTAGATCGCCGGTTGCTTCTGCCAGCCTGACCGAAGCGTTGAAAATCATTCCCGCTTCCAATGCAGCAGCCAGCTGGTCCTCGGGAATCGCGATCTTCCGGCTCAACCGATAGGCGGACTTCGCACCCGCCAGGTATAGCGAAACGTCCACTCCTCCCACCCACTCCGCGTCCCGATGATCCAGATGGACATCGTGCAGGTCCACTGTCGCGCGCACGTTATAAAAACCTGGCCGAGCCTGATCCGCGGAAGTATCGGCGCGCAGCCCGATTTCGGCAGCATCCAGCGAATCCCGCAGCATCTGGTCCAAGGTGGGACGCTGGTCCGGCGCCACCACGTTCGACGCGAAGTACGCCTCGCGATATCGCGCCGTCACACCTCGCTTGTCGATGGAAACCTTCAGCTTGTGCCAGTCGCCTGCCTGCGATTCCTGCGAAGGGTAGAATCCGAGCGTGTAAATAAGCTCGGAGTCTTCCACGGCTTCCGCGATCAGGCTATCCAGCCCGTTGTCCGCGTAGAAAGCCTTGCCGCCAGTGAGCCCCGCCAGCGTGTTCATGGTGTCGATCCCAGGCACATTGAAGCCCCAGGGTCTGCGGGGGTTCGCAAAGTTCCCGGCGACCAGACCGCGTGCATCCACGGCGTAAAGAGCTACGTTGGCGTCGTCAAGAGCCCGCGCAGCCTCCTTCATATCTTGCGAGTAGTCCTCTGTCCCGTGCTCGGTTTTCCGTAACAAAGGGAAACTGTCCGTGACCCAAATCAGGCTCTTCCGGCCTGGAACCTTCGACAGGTGCGCGGCGATCGCTTGGAGAGCATGCTTCGTGCTGAGCACCTGGTCAGCCATCGTGAGCGATTTGTATTCATCGAGCACGTGCCCATCGCCCGCCATCTCGGCTTCCCGCTTCTCGAATTCGCCCGGGACGTCCAGCGTTCTCTTCTTGGCGCTCCGCGGTTTCAGGCTATTGATCGCCCGGCTTAGCCGCTCCGGATCGTCCGTCAGGTCCTGCACCGCTCGCACACCATTGCCGAAGGTGTAAATGCCGATCTTGTCCTGACTCCGGCGCGTCTCCAGGAACTTCACGATCTTCTGGTTGGCATACTGCTGATCCTCTACCGATGTGTTGAGCCGGTCGATGAGCACAATCGTTGAGCTGGATGCCGCTTGGCCATTGCGGGTCACCCGGTTCGAAACCGTGCCGGCAGGGAGTGGAACAGCAGGCTGCTTCAGGCTTTGTGCGCCTTTAATGGCAAATACGGATATCTTCTGCGGCTTGCCGTTATCCAGTAACGTGAAATCGTCCTGATTCAGCCCCATTACGGGTCCGTTCTTATCCCGAACGATGACGTCCACTTCCACGAGCCTGGTTCTGGCGCTAAACGTCGGCGCCGGAGAGGACAGTGGAGCCAGGGTTTGTTGGAGAACCGGCCGGGCGCCTAATATCGCCGCACCCACGATTGACAGAGAGACGATCGCAACAGCAAGGAAAAGCAACCTGGTTTTACGCATCTGCCCCTTCCATCTACTGCTAATTGGCTGCAGACTATCATACCCTCTCAAGGGGTGACCAGCCTTGGCGCGCCCGCTCTATTCTCCGATGATCTTCACCAGCGCGCGCTTTCGCCGCCGGCCGTCGAATTCGCCATAGAAGATCTGCTCCCACGGGCCGAAGTCGAGCTTGCCCGCGGTGACCGCGACCACCACTTCGCGGCCCATGATCTGGCGCTTCATGTGCGCGTCGGCGTTATCTTCGCCGGTACGATTGTGCTGATATTGCGAGATGGGTTCGTGCGGGGCCAGCGCCTCCAGCCATTTCTCGTAGTCCTGGTGCAGGCCGCGCTCATCGTCGTTGATGAACACGCTGGCGGTGATGTGCATCGCGTTCACCAGCACCAGGCCTTCGCGCACGCCGCTTTCCTGAAGGCACGTTTCCACCTGAGGCGTGATGTTGATAAACGCCCGCCGCGTGGGGACCTCGAACCACAACTCTTTCCGGAAGCTCTTCACATCAGCCAGCGTATCTAATTCTCGGCCGGAACCTTCTCGGCGCTATCCACGACAAGAATCTCCACAAGCCCTTTCCGCGCTTCCAGCTTCAGCCCGAGCTGCTCGCCAAGCGCCGTGAATAAGGACGGCCCGGGAGCTGCATCCGCGTTCCGCAGTTGCCGCAGTGCCCACTCGAGCTTCACTTCATACAATCCACGAAGGCCGGTTTGATCGATGATCGGCCGGTCTGTCTCAAAGCGCGACAGCAAATAAGCCAGTCCCTGCATCCGCAGGATGTTGTTGATGCGTCCTCCGTAGTTGATGCCCCTGAAACCGTCGGGAACTTCCTGAACGGGCTGGATCTTCGGCCCGCCTTTCGCCGGCACCAGCGCGTAATACGACATTTCTTTCTGCTCGCGATGCGTCACCAGTTTGAAGCGCTCCACCAGCAGCGTCTGCATCATCGACTGAAGTTGCTCGCGCGACGCGCCGGGAGCCCCTTTGGCGACCACGTCATAGAGAAATTCCAGCGACCTGATCCAATCCGGCCCCACGATCTGTGCGTCGGAATCCATGCCGTACGCGAACCGGATGCAGTCCTTCAACGTCGCATTGCCGAACGTCACCTCTTCGCGCCGGACGGTCCCGAGGTTCATCTGGATCGCATCGCCCAGCTTCGAAACATCCACGGGCTTCACGGAAGCCACTTCGAATTGCGGGCTCTGCCCCGCCCCGATGACGGCCAATACGAAAAGCAACCCGGGGATCGCAACGGCGCGCGAAAGCATGCTAATTATTTAGCATGATCCCGCCCAGCAGTCAAGCTAAGTTTCTAGCACTCTTCGTAGTTCGCGCAAGCGCGACAGACCAGGCCGTCGGAATTGAAATAGAAGACCTCGGCGGCGAGTTGTCCGCCCGCGCCCCGATAGTGCAGGACCACCGAGTCCACCCCGTGCAACACAGCCAGCAACTCGAAATGTAAATCGGTGATCCGGGCCAGCGCAGTGGCCCAATAAGCAGCCACAGCGTTCTTCCCCACCAGCCGGCCGGAGGGTACACCGGCGATCTGGACGATTTTCGGCGAGCTCATCTCGAAGTCTTCTGTGTAGTGCGACAAGACCCGCCGGAGGTCATGTGCGTTCCATGCGGCGATCCACTCCACCGCGAAATCGTTGGCGAATTTGCTGTTCATGCGGTTTAGTTCCAGCTTAGTCGAGGTCATCGGTCATCCTTAGTTACACGGACAAAGCGAGGCCCGTACGGCCTCGCTCTCCGAGCAGAATTTGCGATCTAGTACCCGAAATTCGAGCCCGTGGCGGGCTTCGTGCCGGTCGCGATCCATTTTCCCGCCGGAACCCGAATCAGAAACACCGGACTGTTACACACCACCGGAACGGTGAGCCTGAAAGAAAGCTCCGCGTTGCCGTCTGCGCTCAGGTTCGTGGCCGGCGTGTCGATAGCCGTTTCCGTGCCCCCGCCCGCGTTGCCCGGGTTGCACACCAGAGTGCCGACCACAGACTTCACCGCGCCGGGAGTCCCGCTTGCATTCCCACCGTTCAGAACCAGTCCTTCGACTTCGAAGTTGCCCACGCCGCTGTTCAGGTCGATCCGGGCGCTGCCGTCCTTGGTTGTCCACGGCCCCGCGCCGCTGTGGATTTGTCCCACCGGGTTGTCGACGCCCGGAGCGGTGATGACTCCCTCGATACCGCGCCAACGCACAACGGTGCCCGACTGGGCAAAGGCCCCAGCACACACTGCCAGTAACAACACACTAACTTTCTTCATTCGGCTTTCTTCCTTTATTGGTTTTGATTTGAGGCCGGCCCTGGATCAAACCATCAGACCGGCCACATCAGAATGACCTGACAATTCTTTAGATGGAGTGACTGGAAAAGCGACTGTAAGAAGGTTGTGAAATATTTGTGAAAACAATGCACGCTCCGGCCGGACGCGCCGCGTCCCCTCCGGACACTTAGCCCTTGCAAGTAACTACATGATGTAGTAGTCTGTATCAGACAATGTAGTTGGCATCCCATATGGCCCGCCTAAAACTTTCCAAACTCGAACTTCAGATCATGGAAATACTGTGGAAGCGCGGGCCCTGCTCCATTCGCCAGATTCAGGAAGTATTTCCTGTGTCGAAAAGGCCGGCGTACACCACGGTGCAAACCACGGTATACCGGCTCCTGGAAGGGAAAAAAGCGGTCAAGATTGTCGGAAGAATCAGCAATGCCAACATTTTCGATGCGGCCATCACTCGCGAAGACGAAGGACGGAAGCTGATCGATGACGTGCTGGCGTTATTCGGCGGGCGGCCCAAGCCGGTTATGGCGCACCTGGTGGAGACCGGCCAACTGACCCTGGCCGACATTCAGGAGGCCGAGCGGGCGTTACGCCAGCACCAGAAAGAGAGGAGCCGGAAATGACTCAGCAACTGTTGTTCCTGTTGAACCACCTGTGGCAATCGACGCTGGTGGCCGGTGTAGCATGGCTCGCGTGCCGGACCATGCTGAGGACCAATAGTCCGCGAGTCCGGTTTGGAGTCTGGCTGGCGGCGTCTCTCAAATTCCTGATACCCTTCGCGGCGTTTGTCGATGCGGGACACCTTCTGGGTGCACGGCCGCTGCTAACGCCCGCTCAGTCGCAACAGGTATTCGATATTGTGGGTGGCGGTAGCAGCGCATTGGCCGTCGCTCCCTTTCATGTCGCATCGGCGCCGCAGCCAGCGGCGATCGGGGCGGATTCCCTGCTTGTGGCGTTCGCAACGCTTTGGGCGATGGGTACCGTGGTGGTCTTTTTCCGCTGGTTCAGGAGCTGGCGGACGATTCACCGCGCGGCGCGCAACGCAGTGCCGGCCGGCAGCTTCCGGGGCGTGCCGGTGCTGAATTCGCGAGACCTGCGTGATGAGCGCATTGAACCGGGCGTATTCGGACTTTGGCGGCAATCGATCCTGATTCCGGAAGGAATGCAAGCCAGTCTGAGCGAGCCGCAATTCCAGGCCGTCCTCACCCACGAATGGAATCACGTGCAAAGGCGCGACAACCTGACCGCCGCGCTGCAAATGACGGCTGAGGCAATCTTTTGGTTTTATCCGGTGGTCTGGATGATTGGGCGCAGGCTGATCGAGGAACGCGAGCTGGCGTGCGATCAGGCGGTGCTCGAGCAGGCCCGGTCGGAAGACTATGCCGAGGGAATTCTGAACGTCTGCAAGCTGTATAGCACTTCCCCGCTGAGCTGCGTGGCTGGAATTACGGGCGCGGATCTGAAGGCACGCATTCAATCGATTTTGCGAAATGAGAGTCCGCGGGAATTGGGCCAGGCCAGGCGTTGGGCGCTGGGTGCCGCGTTGTTGGTTGCCGTCGCCGGGCCGACGGTCGTAGGTTTTCTCACCGCTCCGGCTGCGTTCGCGCAGCAGGCCAACAGCTTCGTTGGACTCGCCACCTCGGCAGTCAAGAAATTCGAGGTTGCTACCGTGAAGGTCAACGACCAGACCAACCCGGCATGGCACCTCGGACCTCCGGGCCGCGGCAGCATCAGTATTCAAAATCGTCCTCTCCGGGGCATCATCGTGCAGTCGTTCAGGACCCAGGGCAATATGGTCTTTGGTGGCCCGGACTGGATACGAACCACAAACTATGACATTGTCGGCAAGGGTCCGGATCCGAACATGACCAATCCGGAAGTGTGGGAGATGATGCGGTCGTTATTGATCGAACGATTCCATCTGAAGTACCACATTGAAGACCGTGAAATGCCGGTTTTCGCGCTTACGGTTCTGCCGGGTGGACATAAGTTGAAGCTCGGCGAGAACGGCCGGTGTGCCGAAGACATCAAGGCTGGGAAGAACTGCGGCGATATCATTGTGCCGCCGTTCGGAGCGGCCATGTACAACATGCCGATCGGCGCTCTCATAACCTCCATTGGTGTAAGAGCTGGCCGCCCGATTGTCGATAAGACTGGACTCACCGGCAAATACGACGTGAACGTGACCTGGTTGCCGGACGGGGCAAAGTTGGAGGACTTGGATTTGCAGAACATCCCGGCCGAGTACCGGCCCCAGGATATGACCGTGTTCGAAGCATTAGAGAAACAGGCTGGGCTGAAGCTTGAAGCCCAGAAAGCGGCGATGCCCGTGCTGGTGATCGACAGCGTGAGCCAGCCCGAACCTAACTAGACGTTTTTCGCGACCTAAACCAGCACGCCCGCTTCGCCCGCGCCGCTCGCAGCCTCGCCCCGCTGCTTCTCGAGGTACATCCGCTGATCCGCGACCGCCAGCAAAGCCTCGGCGTCCTCTCCATCAGCCGGGTAATACGCCACACCCACGCTGATTCCCAGGCAGGCCGCGCGCACGGTTTCATAACCCGCTTCCGCCACCGCGCTGGTCAAGCTTTCCACTTTGGCGCTAACCGACTCGCGCTGCTGCCCCGGCAGCACCAGCACGAACTCGTCTCCGCCCAGCCGCGCCACCGTGTCGTATTCCCGGCACTGCAACCGCAGGGCTCGCGCCACCGCCCGCAGCACACGATTGCCCTCCAGATGGCCGTGCCGGTCGTTGATCTGCTTGAACCCGTCCAGATCGCACACCAGCACCGCGATCGTTTGACCCGTGCGCTGCGCCCGCGCAAGTTCCGAGTCCAGATGCAGGAACAGCGATCGCGCGTTGGGCAGCTCGGTGAGCATGTCCGTCACCGCCGAGCGCTCCACCTGGCGATACTTAAGGGCGTTTTCGACCGCCACGGCGACCTTGGTGGCCGCCGCCGAGAGGATCCGCAGGTGGTCCTCGGTGAAGGCGTTCTTCTTCCGCGCGTACAGGCACAGAACACCCGCCACGCCGCTGAATCCTTCCAGTGGAATCGCCAAACCCGAACGCAACGAAGTCGCCCGGTCGAGACCCGGACGGTTGAGCTGCTCCATGGGATCTTCGTTCAACAGCGCCGTCGCCGTTGCCGCAGCCCGGCCGCAAATCCCTTCGCCCCACGAGACCACGGCCGATCCCACGTGCTCGCAATCCAGGCCCGTGGCAAACTCCGCTTCCAGGCGATCTTCGCGGCGAATGTAGACCGCCAGCGTGTCATGCGGGCACAGTTGTTTCACATGCTGGGACAGCACGGAGAACGTTTCCTCCAGGCTGAGAGAATTGCCCAGGTCCTGGGCCAGCGCGAACAGTTGCTGCACTTCCTGACGCGCGGCGGCGATAGGAGAAGGGACGGAAGAAATCGCCGGTTCCGCCTGGGCGGGAGAAACCGCGTCTTCGCCCCGGCGTTCCAGCTCGCGATAGTAGTTCGCCAGGATCTCGACCACCTTCGGGTCGAAACTTTTCCCGGCTTCCGATTGCATATGCCGGATCGCTTCCTGCAGCGAGTACGCGCGGCGGTAACCGCGCGTCGAAACCAGCGCGTCCAGGCAATCTACCGCCGCCAGAATGCGCGCGCCCAGCGGAATCTGCTCGCCGCGAAGGCCGGCCGGATATCCTGTGCCGTCCCACTTTTCATGACTGGACCGAACGATCGGAGCCACCGGGTATGGAAACCCGGCTTGTTCCACGATCTGCGCGCCGGCCGCCGGATGGATCTTCATTTTGTCGAACTCGGCCTTGGTCAGCGGGCCGGGCTTGGAAAGAATGTGCTCGGGCACCGCCAGCTTGCCCACGTTTCGCAGCAAAGCCGCGGTGCGCAGGGCGAGAAGATCCGCATCCCCCAATCCCATCTGCCGCCCGATCTCAAGCCCGTCGCTCCACACGCTCCTTCTATGCTTTCGATGCTCCGGATCGCGGCCCTCGATCGCCACCGCAAGCGATTCGATCACACGGAAATGCAGAGCGCTGAACTCCTCGATCCCACGGCGCTCTTGTTCGATCCGATCCAGATACATCTTGAAGGCATGGACCATCCAGTACAGCATCGGGGCCACCAGCAGAGTGATCTGCCAGCCGTTGTGACGGTCGGCGATGGTCAGCAGGCCGGCCGCTCCCCCGCCTGCGGCGTAATGCGGAAAGGTCCAGAAGAACGATTGCTTCCAAACCCGCGCGTTAAACTTCGCCAGTGCGACGCTGCTCACAATAAAGTAGACGATCGCCGCCAGCACCATCAACAACGGCGAAGAGACGCCGCCAGAAACGTGATAGGTCGCGCAGGCTGCGGAAGTTGCCAGTCCTGCGACGGCTCCGTGAAATGCGGTCACCTTCCAGGTGGGACGAGGCTTGATGGACGCCGCGCTCTCCACCAGTGCGCTCAGGCACGCGATGGCCACTGTCAGCGGCCAGCTCAGCGCCGACATGGAGAGCAGCACGACGAAGAAGCGCATCGAGAGGCGGGTACCGAATCCGCGCAGCCGGATTCGCAGGAATCCAGCCAAAACGGCTAGAACCGCCCAGACGACGATTGAAGACAACGATACTGACTGAGCCGTAACCACAGTGGCAAGCTTCCTTGGGCAAGTCACTCGCCAATGGCAGCTTACTCGGCAAGTCCCGCGCTATCGCGCGGTTGAGCGAAAAAGTCGTAAGGTCGCCGGCACCTTAGTGCATATGCTGTCGCGCGACAATCCGTCCCGCGAGATATGGACACTTTGTCTATGCCGATGGCTACCGGTAAGTCAGCTCGGAGAGTATTTCGGCTGCCGCGTGTGTCGCAAACGGAATGTTCCCAATCAATTCCACGGCTGTATTGCGCAGCGTCTTGAGCACAGGTGACTGTACCGTCGCCACTTTCGTCATCCGGTCCGTCAGGCCCACGACGGAATGAGCCACTTTAAGCCGCTCCTTCTGCCATGTGTCGAGGATCGTATCGTCACCGTCGCGCAGGGTGCGGTGGAGCGCACTCGCGAGCGAGATCGCGTCTTGAATGCCGGTGTTCATGCCTTGCCCGCCCGCCGGACTATGCACGTGCGCCGCATCGCCGGCCAGCAGGATGCGGCCTTGACGAAGGACTTTCGCCACCTTGTGCTGGATGCGAAAGCGAGAGGACCATGCCATGTGTCGAATGGACACGGCGGGGTACTCAGGCCCGCGGTCTTTTAGAACCGCCTCGAAATCCGAAATCGATGGCTGAGCAGAAGCCTGCTGCACCGTCGCGACGATGCGGAATCGATTGTCGGGCAAGGGAGCCACCACCATCAACCCCTTTTCGGAATAGAAAAGAGTCACCTCGTCGCGCTCCAGAGGCCAGTCCATCTCTACGTCGGCCAGGATGAAGCTCTCGTTGTATGCGCCACCTTCGAACGGAATCGAAGCCTGTTCGCGGATGATGCTATGCGCGCCATCGCAGCCGACAACCCATTTTGCGTGGATCGTTCGTGCCTCTTCACCGCTTTTCACGTGCACTTGAAGGTCGTTTCCAACAGGGCGAGTGTCGAATACCTCCGAGGGCCGTTGCACCATCCCCCCGAAGGATTGAAAGCGCTCGAGAAGAATCCTCTCGACGCGATCCTGCGGGCACATCAGGGTATACGGATAGGCAGTTTTAAGATCCTTGAAGCTGACGGTCGCGAGAACATGACTCCTGTCTCTGATGCGGAAGATCGGGACAACCAGCCCTTGCTGAAGCAGTTCGGCGGTGGCTCCGATCCCCTCCAGCACTTCCAGCGTGCGCGCGTGAACTACACAAGCGCGCGAGGTATTTTCGCCCGCGGCTTGCTTGTCCAACACAAGCGCGGACACGCCCAGCAGGCGCAGTTCCGCGCCAAGGGATAAACCCGTCGGGCCGGCTCCTACGATCACAACATCTTCCGTTGTCGTATTCATCTCCACCTCCCTGTAAACCTCTAAGCCCAAACGCGACCCACCGGCACTTATTTCGATCGCATCCGCATGCAAATGGCTTCGTGCATTTTTTGCAGCCCTGCGGCACCTCCAGCGCGGGGACTACTGCGCGGTCAACGAACTGCTCACGAAAACGATCGTGCATCCTGAAATTTCCACAGAGGATCGTTCGTATCGAAAGCGAATCTCGGTACTGGATACAAACATGGCCTATGTCGACGTGGGAGAGGGCGACCCCATCGTTTTCCTGCACGGCAATCCAACCCCTTCTTATCTTTGGCGGAATATTACCGTACCTTTTGCCATTCGGACGGTGCCTCGCTCCCGACTTTGTTGGGATGGGAAATTCCGGGAGTGCTCCGAACGGCTCCTACCGTTTTGTGGATCACCGCCGTTACCTCGATGCCTGGTTCGAATCGATGGAACTGCCTAAGAATGTGATCCTGGTGGTCCACGACTGGGGATCGGCTCTTGGATTTTCGTGGGCACAGCGCCATCCTGAGCGCATCCAGGCGCTGGTTTACATGGAGGCTATAGTCCGGCCCTTCTATTCGTGGGATGAGTGGCCGGAAGTGACGCGAGAGTTCTTCAAAGGGCAGCGCACATCAGCGGGAGAGGATCTGATTCTGGAGAAGAATCTTTTTGTCGAATATCTGCTTCCGCTTCGAGGCATCTCCGAGCAGGCTATGGAGGTCTATCGCTGCCACTTCAGAAATCCGGGTCCCTCGCGACAGCCCATGTTGGCATGGACAAGGGACTTACCCATTGAAGGACATCCTGAAGATGTCACTCAGATCGTGGAGTCGTATGCTCGCTGGCTGAGTACCAGTTCTATTCAAAAGCTGTTCATCAATGGAGAGCCAGGCGGATTCCTAATCGGCGCGCAACGGGAATTCTGCCGGCGTGGCCGAATCAGCAAGAGATCACGGTGAAAGGGGCGCATTTCTTGCAAGAGGACGCCCCTTCGGAAATCGGCGAAGCTACAGCTCGTTTTGTAGCGAGCGTACTCGCCGGGCAAACGCGCTAGGCGGTTTTCGAGTGCTCGCGTGCCTTCGGCGGCTGATACGTTCCGGGAACGGTCCGAACGGCAATGTTCAGCCGGTTCCAGGAGTTGATCGAAGTGATCGCCAGGCTCAAGTCCGCCAGTTCCTTTTCCGTGAAGTGCGGCCGTACCCTTTCATACACTTCATCCGATACGTGCCCCTCGCGGATCTTTGTCAGCGCTTCGGTCCAGGCAAGGGCGGCGCGCTCACGATCGGTGTAGTAGGGTGATTCCTCCCACGCATCCAGGCCGTAGAGCCGTTGTTCTTTTTCGCCCAGGGAGATTGCGTCTTTCCAGTGCATGTCCAGACAGTACGCGCACCCGTTGATTTGCGAGGATCGCATTCTGACCAGGTTCAGAAGCGATTCTTCCAGACCTGACTGACGAATGTATTTCTCGAGACCCAGCATGGCCTCGATAACTCCTCGACCCGCTTTCATAACGTCAATTCGCGGCTGCATCTATATTTTCTCCTTCAATATTCCCATCGCCATAGTTAGCGATGATTGGAATCGGCCAGGAGTTCCAACTGCGATTCAGTAAGGGAAAAGGCGGCGAAGATCGAGTTGGCTACGAACGTGCCTGACGCATCCCAGATCCGCGCACAAAACCCGACATGGGCGGAGGAGGCGGAAGCGGCTCGGGCGCCGGCGCCACTTTCTTCGGCCGTGCGTCCAGACGAGTGGCGATCATCTCTTCCTTGACGCGCTGGAACTTGGGCGAGCCCGGCGCAACACCGGTGGCCGCGACCACTTCGTTGGTGACCTCGAGTGCCGCCGGCAAATGCTTCTGGAAGTAATTGCGAATGCGGTCGTGCACGATCCGCTGGGTGGAATACATTTCCAGATACAGCACCTGTTCCCCGGGAGTCTTCGAGAGCAGCGTATAGAGCTGCGACGCCTTTTGCAGTTTGGGACTCTTCAGATCGCGCTCCAGCTTCTTCGCGGCAGTCGCCAGCTTATCGGGAGCCGCGGTCTCCACCTTCGTCAGCTCCGCGGCGGCGATCAACGCGCTGCGTTCCTTCGGATTGAGCTTCTCGAACAGCACGTATAGAAACAGCGCCATCGGGTTCATGCGGAAGTCCAGCCCGAACGGCACCATGTGGCGAGCCTTCTGGAGCTTCGCAAAGACCGGCAAATTCAGTTTCGCGCCGGTGAGCACCGGCGAGTACAGCTCGATGAGTTTTTCCTGCTCGAGCGCGACGAGAAGATCCTGGGAATCGGGTTCCGCGGCGATATTCCGCAGCTCGCGGCCCAGCGCCTCCGGCGTAATGCGCGTCAGCATTTCCGCCTCGCGTGCATTCTCGTACTGCAGCCGCGTGCGCTCGTCGATTGTATACCCCAACCGCACCTTGAAGCGGATCAGGCGCAGCATCCGCGACGGATCGTCGTAGAAAGAGTAATTGTGAACCGCGCGCAGCTCCTTCCGCTCGATGTCGCCGACGCCGTTGGTGGGATCCACCAGCAGACCTAACGACGCCTTATTGAGAGATAGAGCCACCGCGTTCACGGTGAAATCGCGACAGCGCAGATCGTCGTGGATCGTCGAAGGCTCAATGGTGGGTTTCGCGCCGGACTTCGCGAATTTTTCCGATCGCGCCATGGCGATCTCCACGCTGACTCCGCCCTCGAATCGCAGCTGGGTGGACTTCTTGGGCTCGTCGGTTGAAACCACGATTCCGTCGTGCTTGGTCGTCATCAGTTTGACCAGCTTGGCGGGGTTGCCTTCGACGGTGAAATCGAGATCGCGGACGGGGAAGCCTCCCAGCACATCACGCATAGCTCCGCCGGTGAGGTACAAGCTCAGGCCCGTCGTAGCCGCCGCCGCTTGCATCTGGCCCACCACCCGAAATTGCTCCCCGGTCAGGTGGCTTTCCAGCATGAACATGTAATCGCTCATTCTGTCCTCGCCTTCTCTTTACGCCGCGCCGGGGGATTCATGCGCGGGGGTGGTGCTGGTCGATAACTTCGCGGAGCCTGCGCCGCGCCACGTGCGTATACACCTGCGTGGTGGAAATGTCGGCGTGTCCCAGCATGATCTGGACGCTGCGCAGGTCCGCGCCGCCCTCCACCAAATGCGTGGCAAAACTATGCCGGACGACGTGCGGGGTCAGCCGGCGGAAGATTCCTACACTGCGTCCGTGCTTACGCAGCAAAGCCCAAAATGTTTGCCGGGTCATCGCGGATCCGCGTCCGGTGACGAATAAGTGCCGGCTCGCGCGGCCCTTCAGCAGCTTCGGCCGGCCATCCGCCAGGTAGCGGTCGATCGCGGCACCGGCCGGCTCGCCAAAAGGAACCACGCGTTGCTTGTTGCCTTTGCCGATGACTTTCAGCACGCCCATCCGCCGCTCGACGCCTGTCAGCTCCAGGCCGCACAATTCCGATACCCGCAATCCGGTGGCGTACAGCAGTTGAAGCATCGCCCGATCCCGCAATCCGCGAGGGTTTGAGCCGTCAGGCGATTCCAGAAGCTTCTCGACCTCGTCCCGGTTGAGGTACTTCGGCAAGGTCGACCATTGCTTCGGCGACGCCAGAAATTCGCCCGGATCCTGGCTCACTTCGCCCTCCCGCGCCAGGAAACGGTAATAGTTTCTGAGCGTTGCGATATGGCGTGCGATCGAGCGCGGCGAGTACTTAGCCCCGTACATGGACTCTACGTAATCCGCGAGCTGCTGCGCCGTGGCCTGCTGCTCTGGCACTGGAAGTTCCGAGTTAAACCTTTCTAGATCTAGACGATAGGACGAAAGCGTGTGGTTCGCGAGCCCCTTTTCCACACGGCAAAAGTTCAAAAAAGACTCCGCCAGCCCCGAGAGTGGCCTCACTAAGCCGGAAGGTGGCGTCGCCACCGGAGCTAACGGCTGCATCGTGCTAATGATACAATACTTGCGAAATTGTTTGGAAGGGCTTCAGCGGCAAACAAGAAGGTTTTGGTCGCCCGATTCGACCGGGAAGCCTTGCAGGGGTTCGTCCAGACCCCCGGCGGGCTCCAGGCGGACGCCCTGGAACTGCTGACTCCGGAGGGGACGCTCATCCAGGTTCCCTACTCGGAGACCAAAGCCGTCTGTTTCGTGCGGGATTTCGAAAACACCGAATCCTGGAAGCGAAATCGGGCCTTCGCCGCCCGCCCCAAGACCGCCGGACTGTGGATACAACTCAAGTTCCGCGACGGGGATACGCTGGAAGGCCTCATCCCCAACGATCTTCTTCAGACCGAACCGGCTGGCTATAGCGTGATTCCGCCTGACCCGACCTTTCAGAATCAACGCGTCTTCGTGCCGAAGCAGGCACTGGAGTCAGTTCAGGTGCTGGGGGTCATCGGCAGCCCCCTACGGCGACGGGTCAAAGAGGGCGCGGCTAAGGATAAAGAAAACCAGTTGGAAATGTTTGGGGAGTGAAGTAAGAGAATTACGCCGAAACCGGCACGCGGAGAGCGAACTCTCCCAGGGTGGTCCAATCGTTTTCGAGCGTGTTCTGGACCAGCGTTATGGTGTCGACCAGGAAGTTCCGGACTCCGGAGTATTCCTGCCAGCGGCGCCGCGCGAGCTCGGCCACCGCAGCTACATTCGCGGAATCGAGATCGTGCGCCAGAGTCACATGGGGATGATAGTCGAACGACTCCTGGCAGCACAGGTCGCCGCGATGCAGCACTTCGTGGATCCGCTTTGCCTCCGCCCACCCCGCGCCTACCGAAAGATGGACCGCCTCGGAGACCGGGAAAACCCGCACTTCGCACAGTTCCACGCGAAAGGCGGGCTGATTTCGTAAACCGGCTTCCAGTTGGCTACGGATCTGTTCGAGGGGGATGTCGAGAGGGCGAGGCGGGAGGAAGGTAAGGTGGCTGCGTCCTTTACATCCCGGCTGTATTTCCTGGCGGAGGCGTTCGATAAAGCCAGCTAACGGCTCGGGAACGTATGCCACCAGAGAGAAGGAATTAATAGCGGTTCCTTCCCCGCAAAACCCATCCATGTGCTGTCGCCTTTATTGTAACGCGGGCTTAGGAGAGCGCGGGTGCGGGCTCGTCACTTGCGGGGGTCGGGCCAGCCGCGACCGGTTTCTGCTCGGGCAGAGCCCATTGCGCCTCTTCGAATCCGACGAACTTGAAGATCCGCAGGGATCCGTCCGAAGCGGATTCCAAGACATCGCCGACTTCCAGTGGGGCCGGCGTATCCCGAAGGGCAAAGAAGGCAGCATACGGAGTCTCGGCCTCCACCAGGTCCGCGCCTGTGGCGGCGGGCTGGTAGTCGCGAGGCTTCACCGTGGCAGTCCCGCTCACGTGCGGCGCGAAGCGGACCTGATTGCGTAAGTGTTCCTTCAGGCGGTGGATACGGTACGTCTGCATGGGCGTTCCGATTTTCATTATGCATCAAACCAATTCAGAACAAAAATGTTTTTTCGGTTACAGCGCCCGCAGCTTACTTAGAGCGACCGTCGCGTCCTCGGCTCCCTGATCGAGCCACCGCTCGATATTGCTCTGCTTCCACTGGATGGTGTCCCGGACCGACCCGAGGGGCCGGCCGGGACGAATTTCGAGAACGTCGATTCCCGGCGGAACCGGAGGATTGTGCCCCACGACCGCGCGAAAAGCACGTGTCGCCTGCCCCAACCACCAGGACGGCGGCTGCGGCAGCGCCTGGAGCCCGATAATCTGTGTCGCTCCCAGCTCGGCCGCCGCCCACGAAGGCAGCGCTCCCAGGAGCCCGCCATCTGAGTACCACTGCGTTCCGATGCGGACCTGCGGCAGCGCGAGAGGAAGCGCGCAGGACGCGGCTAAGTGTTGCCAGGTGATTTCAGAATCGTGAAAAATCCGCGGCTTCATCCGCGGCAGTTCGGTGGCAGTGATCGCGAACGGCATCCGAAGAGTGTAATGCGCCATCATCCGGCGGATGTTGTGCGGAAGATCGGCGAAACGGGCGAAAGCGGGGTCGAGCCACATACTCCGGAGTTCCTCGGGGGTTCCGCCGCTGGCGATCACATAACCGTTGAGCGATCCCACCGAAGCTCCGACGATCAGATCGGGAACGATATGGTCTACCAGTACGCTCCAGACGCCGGCCTGCCACGCGCCGAATAAGCCGCCGCCGGAAAACACTAACGCCCGCATGAGAATATGTAGTGTAACGCTGTCCCGTTAAAAGCCATGTCCAAAGCCCTGCATGAAATCTAAACGCGTCTGGCTCACCCTGATCGTGCTGGCCATCGCCGGGGCGGTGTTCTGGAACCTGGAGCAGCAACGCGGGCGGCCGCCGCAAGTCACCTTCGCGCGGGTGGCTCGCGAGAGCATCTCGAGCCTGGTCTCGACCAACGGCAAAGTCGAGCCGGTGGAGTCCGGCGTCGCGCGCGCCGAACGCTCCGGCGCCGTGAAGAAGATCCTGGTCCAGCGCGGCCAACGCGTCGAGATCGGGCAAACGCTGGTAGAGCTGGATTCCTCCGACGCGCAGGCGGAGCTGAAAACCGCGGAAGCCCGCCAGGCCGCGATCCGGGCGGAGATGCAGGTGCTCTCGCAGGGCGGCCGGGCGGCCGATCGCGCCGTGATCGATACCGCCATCGACAAGGCCAAGCTGGAGTTGAAAATCGCCCAGGACCAATATGCGTCGTCGGTGCGGCTGCGCGACAAAAAGGCCGGGACCGAGATCGAAGTGCGCACGGCGAAAGAGGCCGTGGATCGCGCGCAGGCGCAGATTCAGGCTCTGCAGCAGCAGCGCGCTTCGCTGGTCACGCCGTCCGATCACAGCGGGGCGGAAGCGCGATTGGACGAAGCCAAGACGGCCGCACAACTGGCCGAAGCCCGCATCCGGATGAGCGTGGTGCGATCGCCGATCGCCGGCACCGTCTACCAGTTCGATCTCAAACCGGGCGCGTACTTGAGCGCGGGCGATCTGGTGGCATCCATCGGCCGTCTGGATCACGTCCATGTGAAGGTTTACGTCGACGAGCCAGACTTGGGCCGCGTCATGAAAGGCATGCCGGTGACCATCACCTGGGATGCGCTTCCCGGACGTCAATGGAAAGGCACGGTGGATCGTACGCCCAACGAAATCGTCACCATGGGCGCGCGCCAGGTGGGCGAGGTGACCTGCAATATCGAGAATCCGGACATGGATCTGCTGCCCGGCACGAACGTGAATGCCGTCATCGTCTCGGAGACGGTAGAGAACGCGGTTACGATCCCCAAGGAAGCCGTGCGTCGCGAGCAGGGGAAGACCGGCGTCTACGTCCTGGAAGGCGATCACATCCGCTGGCGCACGATTACGCAGGGCGTCAACAACACGACTCGTACGCAGGTCAAGGAGTTGAAGGACGGCGATGCGGTCGCACTGCCTTCGGAGAAACCGCTGAAGGATGGGGCGCTGGTAGAGCCGGTTCTGCAGTAAGATCGTGGCGTAGCAATGAAACCGATTCTAGTTCTGTACGCGACCCGGGAAGGCCACACGCGGCGCATCGCCGAACACATTGCGGCGACAATTCGGTCCCGTGGGTACTCCGCGGATGTTGTCGACGCCGCCGAATTGCCCCCCGATTTCTCGATGGAAGCTTACGATGCTGCGGTCCTAGCGGCTTCGGTTCATCAGGAGAAGCATGAAAAGGAGATGGCCAGCTTCGTCAAACGCTTTCGCGACGAGTTGGAATGCATGCGTACGATCTTCCTGTCGGTGAGCCTGTCGGAAGCGGGCGCCTCGGACCCAGATGCGACTCCCGAGCGCCGGACGGAAGCTGCTGCCGATGTCCGGAAGATGATCGATGGCTTCCTGCACGACACCGGGTGGCATCCATCCAAGGTTCACGGCGTGGCGGGCGCACTCAGCTACACCAAGTACAACTTCTTGATCCGCTTTGTGATGAAACGCATCGCCAAGGCGCAGGGAGCCAGCACGGACACGTCGCGCGATCACGACCTCACGGATTGGGAAGCGCTGGACCACATCGTGGATGAAGTTGTTCCGCGTGCGGCAGGGTGATATCGGGGCATTTCATTCCGGCGCTAAGATAACAATATGTCCGCGCAGGCGCAGGTCCGCATAACGCCCGAGCAGTATCTGGAAATCGAGCGTGCGGCCGAGACCCGCAGCGAGTACTTCAACGGCCGCATGTATGCGATGTCGGGCGGCGCGCATCCGCACGCCATTATCATCGGCAATCTGGCCTGCGAACTGGGCATCGCGCTGAAGAAAGGCCCATGCGTGGTAACCACCAGCGTCATGCGGGTGCGCGTGAGCGGGACCGGTCTTTACACGTATCCCGACATCGTCGTTGTATGCGACCCGCCCCAGTATGGGGATGGCCGCCACGACACTGTTCTGAATCCGACTTTGATTGTCGAAGTTCTTTCCCCTTCGACAGAAGCTTACGACCGTGGATTCAAGTTCGCCCAATATCGGACGCTCGAATCCCTTCAGGGATACGCGCTAGTCTCGCAGTCCGAACCGCGCATCGAGATCTTCCGGCGCCAGCCGAGCGGCGATTGGCTGCTTTCCGAATCGGCTGGCATGGAAGCAGCCTGCCGGTTCGACAGCGTGGGCTGCACAATCGCTGTGAACGATATCTACGACAAAGTGACACTCGGGGGCGACGCCGCCCCTGCCGACAGACCTTCTCCCGAAGCATAAGAACCGGAGCCATGGCCATCAACCTCAAACCTGTGGATGTGGTCGTGATCGGGCTGGGCGCCGCGGGCGGCGTCGCTGTGCTGCCTCTGGCGCGCGCGGGTTTGAAAGTCGCCGGGATCGAAGCCGGCACCTGGATGACCAAGGAGCCAGGCAAATTCTTCCACGCCGACGAGATCTATAACAACGTCCGCGGCCTGGTAACCACCGGCCACAAAGTCGCGGGTGAAATCCCCACGGTGCGCAACAGCCTGACGTCGCCCACAACGCGCGGGAACGCCCATCCCATGATGAATGCGATCGGCGGCACGTCGATCCACTACCACGCGCAGAGCTGGCGGTTTAATCCGTGGGACTTCAAGGTGCGCTCGTCGTCGATCAAACGCTATGGACCTAGCTCGATTCCGAAGGGATCGACAGTAGAAGACTGGCCCATCGCCTACGAGGACCTGGAGCCGTATTACGACATCATCGAGCACGAAGTCGGTGTCTCCGGCCGCGCCGGGAACATCCAGGGCAAGCTCACCGGCCGCGGCAGCAACTTCGAAGGACCGCGCCAGCGCGACTATCCCATGCCTCCGCTGCGCGACACCGATTTCACGGATCTGATGACCAAGGCTGGGAAATCGCTGGGCTGGAATCCGTTCCGCGGACCGGCGGCGATCAACTCGCAGGAGTACCGCGGGCGTCCGGCCTGCGCCTATCACGGCTATTGCGACCGCGGCGGCTGCCACGTGAACGCTAAGAACTCGACGGCGGTGACCACAATCCCCGCCGCGCAGAAGTTCAAGAACTTCTCGATCTTCGACAACGCACAAGTTACCCGCATCCAAACAGACAACAACGGCAAGACCAGCGGCGTGCTCTACATTCGCGACGGCAAGGAATACTTTCAGCCATCCAAGGTGGTGCTAGTCGCGTCCTACGCATACGAGAACGCGCGCTTGCTGCTGTTGTCGAAGTCGAAAGCGTATCCCAACGGCCTGTCGAATAACCACGGCCAAGTCGGAAAGCATCATTTCGGACACTGGAACAGTGCGCTGACGGCTCTGTTCCCGTTCGATATCAACGTCTGGTACGGAGCCATCGCTCAAGGAGTGGTGATCGACGAATGGGCCGACGACAATTTCGATCACGCCGGTCTCGGATTTATAGGCGGTTCGAGCCTGCACGTGTATCACGAGAAGCATCCCATCGCGGCGGCCGGGATGGGCACGTTCGGCCGCGCGCCGCAGTGGGGCTCGAAGTGGAAGGCGTTCATCCGTGAAAACGCGGGCCGCACCGCTCCGGCCTATCTTCAGACCACCAGCCTTCCCTACGAAGACCAGTTCCTGGATCTGGACCCGCAGGTGAAAGATCCTCTGGGCGACCCGGTGATCCGCATCACCACCGGGCCCCGCGACAACGAAACCCGCGCGACGGATTACGCGGCGAAGAAAACGCAGGACTGGTTCCGCGCGGCTGGCGCGATAGAAGTAACCGGAGGCGCAGGATTCGGCGGAGGGCTCTCGACGCACGCCACGGGCGGAACGCGCATGGGTGATAATCCCGAGACCAATGTCGTCGATAAGTGGGGCTTCTCGCATGAGACTCCCAATCTCGGGATCCTGGGCGGATCGGTGATGGGCACCATGGGCGCGCGCAATCCAACACTAACCGTGCAGGCGCTCGCATGGCGCACCGCGGAGCATTTAGTGAAAAACTGGAAAGTCATTGTTGGATGAGGGGCGCCGGATGAGCGCGACAGAATGATTGCAACCCCCGACGACGCCCGGTTGTTCTTTGACCGTTGGAAGGAAGACAGGCCGCCGCTAAAAGTTCGCATGTGGGCGTCCTCCCTGTTCTTCGACGCCATCGGAACCGTCACCGATTTCACTTCGGAGACGCTGGAACTCGGCGGCCCATCCTGGAAATTCACCATCCCGATCGAAGGCGTGACCTTTTCGTTCTCCGATCCGCGCGAAATTCCGGTTACCAGTGTGCGCGAATCGGAAACGGCCCAGTACGAGTTCGGGATTGCCCTGCAGCTGCCCAATGGCGACCAGCTTGTTATAATGGAGCTGAAAGCATCTTCCCAACCCGCCGGCGAATCAGACGACTGAGTATCGCTTGCTCCGAGTACTATAAGTCCTAGATTTTTCTGGGCTTGTCCTCTGCGGGATTTCATGGGAAACATAAATCTGCCCCATCGTATCTGACTTTTGGATACGGTCGAGACGGCAGCGACACTACTTCTGGTGAATGACTAGCTTCTCCCCAACGTTCGGACGCATGGCGCGAGGTATTGTGCTTGGATTGACGGCCTGCGCGGCCGTGGCCAGCGACAGTACTCTGCCCCTCAGGGATCCACGCGTTATGCGGCTGGAGGCCTTTTTCAAAGCCTACGATTGTCCCGGCCCGCTTCATGTGCAGGAATACTTGCAGGCCGCAGACTCCCACGAGCTGGATTACCGGCTGCTACCGGCGATATCGCTGGTGGAGAGCACCTGCGGAGCTTACCAGAGGATGAATAATCGCTGGGGCTGGGACTCGACCCAGAGCGGTTTCGAATCGGTGCCGGCCGGCATCGACTACATCACCGAGCAGCTTGCCGAGGGTCCGCAGTACAAGGGCAAGACGGTGAAGGAAAAGCTGTTCACTTATAATCCCTACCCGCAGTATGTCCGCCAAGTCGAGCGATTGATGCGGGAGATCGAGGACTAGGGCCTCCACTGCGCTGCGTGCCGTTCAGGCTGCCGAGAAGTCACGGTCTATATGCCAACCGACCAGGGACGCAAACTCTTCTACTCCCATGGCACTAAATAGCCGCCGGACATTATAGCGGCAGGGGTACCTGTGATATCAAGTTTTTCTATCCTTCCAGGCCCCGCCAGGACCGGATTCTAAGATAGCAGGCCAAGCTCTGACGACCAGATCAGCAAACGTTCACTCGAATTTTGCAGCAATAGTTAAATCTTCTGGATGCTCAAACTGACCCACTACCCCCTAAACCCCTAAGTTGACAAGGCCATCCACGTCGGTTATAGTTCTGAAGTACTGAGCTATCAACGATTTGTCGAGACTTAGGCGATGGCAAACGGCAGCGAAGATCGTGATCTGGAGGTCGGACGGGATCCCGAAGCCGCTTACCCGGCCGAAGACGATCTCGAACACCTCATCGAGGACTACAGCCATCTAGCTCCGCCCACGGAAGGCGAGTTGCTAGAGGGCCACGTGGTCAAAGTCACGCCCACCGAAGTCATCGTCGACTTCGGATACAAGCTAGAGGGGATTGTCCCCATTGAGCAATTGCGCCAGCCGGACGGCACGGTGGCGTTCAAGCAGGGCGATGCCATCGACGTGATGATCGACCGGCACGGGCCTCCGCAGGAAGGCTACGTCCTGCTGTCGTACTCGAAAGCCGCGCGGCTGCGCATCTGGGACACGCTGGAGCGCGCCATGCGCGAGCAGCTTCTGATCTCCGGTCACGTAACGGAGCGGACCAAGGGCGGACTGATGGTGGACGTGGGCGTGCCCGCGTTCATGCCCGGCTCGCAGGTGGATGTGCGGCCTTCGCACGATATGGATTCGCTGGTGGGCCAGGACATTCCGGTCAAGGTCATCAAGCTGAACCGGCGGCGGGGCAACGTGGTGGTCTCGCGCAAGCTGGCTCTCGAAGAAGATCTCAAGGCGCGCAAGGCCAATGCCCTGGACCATTTGTTCGAGGGCGCGGTGGTGCCGGGCGTGGTCAAGAATCTCACCGAATACGGCGCGTTTGTGGATCTGGGCGGCATCGACGGCCTGCTGCACGTGAGCGACATGTCGCACGGGCGCGTGGGGCATCCCTCGGCCGTGGTCCACGTGGGCGAAGAGATCACCGTCAAGGTTCTGAAGTTCGACCGCGAGAAAGAGCGCATTTCGCTGGGGATCCGGCAGCTGCGGCCCGATCCGTGGGAGTCGCTGACCGAGCGTTATCCGGCCGGCAGCCGGGTGATCGGGCGCGTAATGACCACCACCGATTACGGCGCCTTTGTGGAGATCGAGCCGGGGGTGGAAGGCCTCATCCACATCTCGGAAATGACCTGGAGCCGCCGGATGAAGCATCCCACCAAGCTGGTGAAGGTGGGGGATCAGGTGGAAGCGGTAGTTCTGGAAGTGAAACAGAAAGACCGCCGCGTCTCTCTAGGAATCAAGCAATTGGAGGCGGATCCGTGGACCACGGTGGGCGACCGCTACAGTATCGGCAGCGTAGTCGAGGGCCGGGTGCGGAAGCTGACGGATTTCGGCGCGTTTCTGGAAATCGAGGAAGGCGTGGATGGGCTGGTGCATGTCTCCGATCTTTCCTGGACCAAGCACGTGAAGCATCCGTCGGAAGTGGTAAAAAAGGGCCAGGTGATGCAGGCCGTGATTTTGAATATCGACGCACCCAACCGGCGGCTGTCGCTGGGCGTGAAGCAGCTCCAGCCGGATTCCTGGGAGAGCTTTTTCAGGTCGCACGAAGTGGGCGATCTGGTGCGGGGCCGGGTGTGCCGTGGAGCGCAGTTTGGAGTGTTCGTGGAGCTGGCGCCCGGGGTGGAAGCGCTGTGCCACAAGTCGGAGATTCCGGCCATGCCGGATCGCGGTGACGCAAGCGACACGCCGTTACCGATCGGCGACGAGTACGACTTTAAGATCGTGAAAATGAATGAAGCCGAAAAGAAGATCGGATTGAGCTTGCGCGCCGTAGCCGAAGACGAGGAACGGACGCGCCTGGAGGATTACCAGCGCCAGGCCGCTGCCGCAACCATGACAATCGAAGAAGTTATCAACATAAAAGGTAAAGGGGAAGGCCGGTAGCAAATGACCAAGGCTGAATTGATCGAAGAGGTCTCGCGCGTGGTGGAGATGACCCGCAAGGATTCGGAGGTAATCGTCGAGGCCATTTTCGACAGCGTCGTAAAGTCCTTGCGAGGCGGCGACAAGATTGAAATCCGGGGATTCGGAAGCTTCCGGACACGCCAGCGCCAGCCGCGCGTGGGCCGAAATCCGAAGACAGGCGCCCGGGTGGACGTTCCGGCGAAGCGGATTCCGTATTTCAAACCCAGCAAAGAGCTGAAGGATCTGGTCAACGGGGAGAACGGAACGGGCACGCCGAGCTGACGGGCACCGGCATGGACCGTTTGTGGACCCCGTGGCGGTACCACTATGTCTCGACTACGGGTCCGAAGAGTAGCTGCATCTTTTGCGAGAAGGCTGCTTCTTCCGACGATCGCGGTAACTACATTGTGCTCCGGGCCGAGCGCAATTTCCTGATCCTGAATCTGTATCCGTACACCACGGGTCACTTGATGATCGTGCCGTACGAGCACATTGCCACACTTGGAGAGGCTCCACAAGAGACTCTCCATGAAATGATGCGGCTGACCGCGCGCGCGGAGAAAGCTCTGCGCGAGGTCTACCAACCCGACGGGCTCAATATCGGGATGAATGTGGGCGAATCGGCGGGTGCGGGCGTCGCGGGCCACATCCACATGCACGTGCTGCCCCGCTGGACCGGCGACGGCAGCTTCATGACCACGGTCTCGGAGACGCGCGTGCTGCCGGAAACGCTCGAGACGACGTACGATCGGGTGAAAGCGGCCCTGAACGGGTAGGGTGATACGATGAAGCCGATGAGGCCCAGGAGGATCGCCTTAGTCGGTTTCGCGATCGCGATCCTTGGGTTTCTCTGGTCCGCAGCCCCGAACTACCTAGCCAGCCTGAACGACCCTCCAGGATGGATTTTCGACCGGCCCCTCTATCAACCCGCGGTCGTTCCAATTCTCATTGGAGTTTCGTTGCTCGTTGGCTCGGCGGTCGTCGTGATCGTCGGGTTTGCGAAGCGAAAATTCTCGAAGTAGCGACTACCGCCAAACGGCATCGAGGTGAAAGCCGAGCACGCCCAACTGCACTGGCGGACGAGGTACGGCCTACCTCAACATCCACACGCCGATTGCGATTGTAATCAGCCCCACCGGTATCCCCGCGCGCGAATATTCCCAGAATCCGATCTCCGCGGCCCCGCGCGACCTCTCCACCACGATCAGATTTGCGATCGATCCCAGAATCGTCAGGTTCCCCGCCAGCGTCGACGCCATCGCAAGACGCAGCCAGCCCAGCACAGGATCGGGAAGATGCGCTATGAAGGGCTTGAATACCAGCACCGCCGGAACATTGCTCACCAGGTTCGAAAGGAGCGCGGCCACTGCGCTGAGCACACCGCCGTTCTCGAGATGCGCCTGCCCTGCCAGCCGCACCAGGTCCGGCTGCAACGAGCTTTTCTCGATTCCCGCCACGACGATGAACAACCCCGCGAACAACACCAGCAGCGACCAATCCACCTGCGCGTAGATCTGTTCCGGATGAACGCGCCGCGTGATCAGCAGCAAAGCGCCGGCGATGATCGCGACCTTCGCGATCGGCCAGCCAGCGAAGAAGAAGACCACCATCCCCAAGGTGACCGCCAGCGATTTCACCAGCAGCGCGCGGTCGACTGCCACGCTTCGCGGAGCCACCTCCACGCGCGTGCCGCCTGAGAATTCGGAGCGATAGAGAATCGCCAGGACCGCGATCAGCACCACCACACCGGCCGCCGCCACGGGAGTCAGCGCTCGCGCGAACGTTCCATACGCGATCCCTGAATAGCTGCCGATCAGCATGTTCTGCGGATTGCCCGTGAGCGTCGCCACGCTGCCAATGTTCGAACCCATGGCCACGGCAAGCAGATACGGGATCACGTTCCTCCGCAGGGTCCCGACCACTTCGGCCACCAGCGGCGCCATCACCAGGCAGACTGTATCGTTCACGAAGAACGCCGACAGTACGGCCGCGGTCACGGCGGTCGCGGCCAGGAGGGTGATCGGATGACGAGCGTGCTCCAGCGTCCACTCCGCCACCAGGCTGAAGAACCCTGAGAGCCGCAGGTTCGCGATCACGATCATCATGCCGAACAGCAGGACGATGGTGTCCAGGTGGATGGCCTGGTAGGCCTCGTCCAGCGACAGGACGTTGGTGGCCACCATCAGGCTCGCGCCGATGATGGCAGCGCCGGTGCGGTCGACCCGCAGGCCGGGCATCCGGCCCAGCGCCAAAACCACGTAAGTGCCTAGAAAGATGGCAGTAGCGACCAAGAGTACGTTCCTTCAGTATGCGGCATCTGGTTGAAACCTAATACCCATTGCTCACGTCCCCAGACAGGGGTAGAATCTACTCAGGTGGAAAAACCTATGCGGTCTAGGGTATTGTCGGCTTTTTGCGGCATTCTTGCGGTCTTTATTCTTGTCGTGGGGTCTCGGGCGGCGGATGACAAGGCCAATAAAAAGGCCAGTCAGGAAAAGAAAGAAACCGTCGCCAAGCCGATGACGGACAAGCAGAAGCGCCAGGCGGAGGAACGCCTGCGCAAAGAGCTGGCATCGCCTTACGCCAAGTGGCTGGACGAGGAAGTCCGCTGGATCATCAGCGACGAAGAGCGGACGGCTTTCAAGCGGCTTCAGACCGATGATGAAAAGCAGGCGTTCATCGAGCAATTCTGGCTGCGCCGCGATCCTACACCCGACACTGAGGAAAACGAATTTAAGGAAGAGCATTATCGCCGGATCGCGTGGGCCAATGACCGGTTCGCTTCGGGCGTGCCCGGCTGGAAGACCGACCGCGGTCAGATCTATATCAAGTTCGGCCCGCCGGACGAGAATGACTCGCATACTTCGGGCGGCCCAGGCCAGCGCGATATCGAAGAAGGCGGCGGCGAGACCACGTTTTTCCCGTACGAGAGATGGCGCTATCGATATCTGGAGTGCTGCGGGTCGGACGTGATCATCGAGTTCGTCGATCCGTCCATGACCAACGAGTATCACATCACCATGGACCCGTCGGAGAAGGACGCCCTGTCGCGCGTTCCCGGCGCCGGCCTGACGATGTACGAACAGCTGGGCTTGGCCGACAAGTCCGAACGTTTCTCGCGCACGGATGGAACGCTGCTGGGGACCGGCGGCCAGCCGCTACCGGCGAAAATGAACCAGTTCACCCGGCTGGAGCAATACACCAACCTGCAGAAGGCTCCCGCCATCAAGTTCAAGGATCTGGAAGCCCTGGTCCAATCGACCATCAAGTACAACCTGCTGCCGATGAAAGTCCGCATGGACTACTTCCCGATCACCGGCTCCACGGTGCTCACCAACCTGACCATTCAGTTTGAGCGCAAGGATCTGCAATACAAACAGAAGGACAATTACTCGGAAGGCGCGGTAAATATCTATGCCAAGATCGAGACGCTGACCCGCCGCCAGGTGATCCACCCGATCGAGGAAGTGGTATCCATTCCTCCGGTCCCCACGGAAATGCTGCAACAGGCGACCCAGGGTTCGGCCATCTACCAGAAGCAGATCAGCCTGGTTCCAGGCGTCTACCGGCTGACCGTCGCGGCGAAGGATGTGATCGGCGGCAACACCACCACTTACGAGCAGCGGCTTGACGTTCCACGGTTTGAAGACGACCAGCTTGCCATGAGTTCCCTGGTCCTGGCGGATACGATCGAGAAGTTGCCCACCACCAGCATCGGCACCGGCCAGTTTGTCATTGGGGCCAGCAAAGTTCGCCCCCGCGTGAATGGCAAGTTCCGGCGCGATGAGAAGGTCGGTATCTACCTGCAGGTCTATAACTTCGAACTGGACAAACTCACCCACAAGGCGGATGGAGAGGTTCAGTACGAGGTCATCAAGAACGGCACCAACGAGAAGGTTTTCGATTTCAGCGAGGATCTATCCACGCTGACGGGCGGCGCGGCGCAGATGGTCATCGAGAAGCTATTGCCGCTGCAAAATTTCGCGCCCGGCGATTACACGCTGAAGATGAAAGTGACGGACAAGAAGCGGAATGAGTCGCTGAGCCCCACGGCCACGTTTACGGTACTATAGGGGCGTAGTATCAGGATTAGATAGCCGCCCGGCAGTTCCCGCGGCTGAGGGCTCCGAGGAAAGAGCTTGCCGAAGTTTGCTATTAAGTTCGGCCTGATCGCAGGCATGGTTGGCCTGACACCCGCGGTGCACGCGGCTGATACGGATGCTATCTTCGCACCCGCCCTTTCCGGACAAATTTTTGGCGAAGTCCGGAATGCGGCCGGTGTGGTCCAGATGGGCGCGGTGGTCTCTCTCTACAACCGCTACGATGAACTCCTCCGGCGCGGCCTAAGCAATCAGGACGGCAGGTTTGTATTCGATAGTCTGGCGCCGGACATCTACTCCATCGGCGTCAGCCTGGCGAGCTTCGTGCCGGCGCGGCGCAATATCTCGGTTCTGGCCGGATCCGAGAACCTGCTCAAGATCCAGCTGGCAAGCGCGCTGAGCACCATTGAGCTGGTTCCCCTCAGTTCCCCCGAAGGTGCGCTCATGAGCGATTCCTGGAAGTGGGTGCTGCGCACTTCTCATGCGACGCGGCCGGTTCTGCGATTGCTTCCCCAGACCAGTTCCTCGAAGAATTCCATGGCATCCCTCTTCTCCGGCACCACCGCTCTGGTGAAGGTTTCGGCCGGCGACGCCGATCCGTTCAGCGGCGCCTCCCAGGACCTGGGGACGGCCTTCGTGCTGGCCACCTCGGTGAACGGAACGTCCAAGGTCCATCTAAGCGGGAATGTGGGGTACGCAGCCAGCGGGCTTCCGTCGGCCGGCTTCCGGGCCACCTATCGCCGCGACGATCAAACCGGGGAAGGTCCGCAGTTGGCCCTGACCGCCCGGCAGATCTATCTGCCCAGCCTGATGGGATCGGGGGGGCTTGGCTCGAACACGCCGGCGCTGCGCACAGCCTCGATCTCCACATTCGACAAGCTGGAATTCCTGGACATCATCCATCTGGAATACGGCGTCAGCCTGGAATCGATCTCGCTCTTCGGCCGTGTGAACCATGTGAATCCGTTCGCGCGGGCGACCTACGATCTGGGAGACAAGAGCGCCGTACAGCTGGCTGTCAGCGCGGGATCGCAGCCCGTGGAGCTCATCGCCGGTGGCCCCGAGCAGAACCAGACCCTCAACGGTGACCTGGCGGCTCTGGGACAAATGCAGCGCATCTCGCGCCGCGACAACCAGGCAGCCGTGGAGCGCAACAAGGTGATTGAAGCCGGTTATCAGACCGTCCGGGGTTCCCGTACCTACCGTGCCTCGGTGTACGCCGAGCAGGTGTCCGACGCGGCGTTTCTCATGTCCGGCGAATCGGGTTTAGTGGATTCGAGTGACCTGCTACCGGATCTGTCTTCGCTCGGAACCGTATTCGATGTGGGCGACTATCGCCGGATGGGCTATTCCGCATCCGTAACGCAAGCCCTGGGCGATCATGCTGAAGTCTCCGTGGCCGCGGGCCACACCGACGCCTTGCAGCTTCAGGGCTCGCCGGACGCACCTGCGACCAATGGGGACGGCATTCGATCCGGCGTCCGCAACGCGTCTCGTCCCTGGGTCACGGTGGAGGCCGATACGTCGCTGCCCTTGACCAAAACATACCTGGCGACCAGCTACGGCTGGACCGACCCGAACGTTCTGATGCCGATCCACGTATCGTTGACCGGAAGGACCGATCAGAAGGTTGGTTGGAACGTTTATGCCCGCCAGCCGCTTCCGACGATCGGCGGCATGCACATGGAGATGACGGTGGACCTGCGCAACCTTCTGGCGCAAGGGTACGTCGGCATCCAGTCGAACGGCCACCGCGCCGTGCTCACTAACGCTCCACGAGCGGTACGGGGCGGCGTCAGCTTCATTTTCTAGACCACCTGTAGATTCGCCGGCGTCGATGCGGCCAGGGGACAGGCAGCTCTGTCCACTCCCAGGCTCGTGCGCAGAGTCACAAGTTTACGCGAGGGGACAGAGTAGCCTGTCCCCCCTTTTCACGCCGGCTGCTGCTGCGTCATGCAATGCAGCGTTCCCAGACCCAGAACCAGATCGCGGCAAGGGATACCGACCACGGCGCGATCGGGGAATAAGTCCTCGAGCGTACACAGCGCGGGGGCGTCATTCTTATCGCCAAAAGTCGGCACCAGAACCAGCCTGTTGGCGATGTAGAAATTCGCATAGCTCGCCGGAAGGCGCTGGCCGTCGAAATACACCGGTTCGGGCATCTTCAGGCTCCGCACATGCAAATCCTTGCGAGCGTGGAGACGCTCCAGATTTTCCTTGAGCGGCTCATGATTCACGTCCGATTTATCGGGCTCGACCATCGTAACGATTGTGTCGGTGGCGGTGAAGCGAGCCAGATCGTCAATGTGGCCGTGCGTGTCGTCGCCGGCAATGCCGCGATTCAGCCAGATGACTTCGTCAATGCCCAGGTGATCGTGAAACGCCTTCTCCAGATCGCGGCGGCCGAGGCCGGGGTTGCGCGCCTGCACGTCGGATAGCAGGCATTCTTCGGTGGTGAGCAGCTTCCCTGCCCCATTGACGTCGATGCTGCCGCCTTCGAGCACCAGGCCTGTCTCAAGGCGTTCCAGCTTTAGTTTCCGGGCGATAACAGCCGGAGTGCGCGCGTCGTCCCGGCAGTTGTCATACTTGGCCCAGCCGTTAAACTTCCAGTGAGTGGCAGCGACCTTGCCTGACTTCTTTACGAACAGCGGACAGTAATCGCGCGTCCAACTGCGGTTGGTCGGGTGATGAAAGAACTCGACCGCGTCCAGGTCGGCGTGGCACTTCTTAAGAATCTTGCGCACGCCCTCTTCCGCATCGCGATCCTGGACCAGAATGCGGACCCATTCGACGCGCGCCAAGTGACGAACAATCTCCCCATACAGCCATGGGATCGACGCGAACTTGCCCGGCCAGTCGGACTTCTCATGGGGCCAGGCGAGCCAGGTAGCTTCGTGCGGCTCCCATTCGGCCGGCATCCGCCAACGGGTTACTTGTCGAGCCATCGCTTCAGAATGGGCGCGTAAGCATCGATGCGGCGGTCGCGCAGAAACGGCCAGTTCCGGCGGACTTCCTCCATGCGGTGCGGATCACACTCCGCAACCAGGATCTCTTCCTGGTCGCAGGACGCTTGCGCTATGACTTGTCCAAAAGGGTCGGCAACGAACGAGGATCCCCAGAACTCGAGTCCGTGCTCGGGCGGTCCTTCGTAGCCCACGCGGTTCACGGCGGCAACATAGATGCCGTTGGCGATGGCATGCGCACGCTGGATCGTGCGCCAGGCGTCCAGCTGCGCGGCCCCATACTGAGCTTTCTCGGAAGGATGCCAGCCGATCGCAGTGGGATACACCAAGAGGTCAGCGCCTGAGAGCGCAGCGATTCGCGCGCCTTCCGGATACCACTGATCCCAGCAGACCAGCACGCCAAGCCGGCCATACGGCGTCTCGACGCTGCCGAAGCCCAGATCGCCCGGTGTGAAATAGTATTTCTCGAAATACAGCGGATCGTCCGGAATGTGCATTTTCCGGTACAATCCGGCGATTTCCCCATCTGGACCGAGTACGGCAGCAGTATTGTGATAGAGGCCCGCGGCGCGGCGTTCGAACAACGACGCGACGATGACAACCTTAAGCTCGCGTGCCAGCTTGCCTAGAACTTCGGTGGAAGGCCCCGGGATGGATTCGGCCAATGCGAACAACTCGGCGTTCTCCTCGCGGCAAAAGTACTGCGACCGGAACAGCTCCTGCAGGCAGATGACCTGCGCTCCACGCGCCGCGGCCTCGCGAACTTTCCAAACCGTCTTTTCCAGATTCTCGTTCGGATCCAGCGAGCAGCTGGTTTGCACCAGGCCGATCCGGAAAGATTCTTGCATAACTTTCTATTCTCGCTGATACTCGGCTTATGCGGGCGGACGAAGTGTTACAAATCGCTCACGAGTGTGGATTTGAACTCGCGGGCATCGCGCCCGCTGGTACTCCATGTGGCTCGGCGCCCGATTTCTCGCGATATCAAGACTGGGTCGCGCAGGGCATGGCGGGCGAGATGCGCTACCTCACCGATCGCCGTGCGGAAGTGCGCCGGGACGTACGGAATCTGCTGCCGAATGCGCGGTCGGTGATCTGCGTCGGTAAGCTGTACAACACGCCGGATCCTCCCAGACGGGAGGGTGATGCTCGCATCTCGCGTTACGCCTGGGGACGCGACTATCACCTGACCATGCGGGCGGCTTTGGAACGTTTGACCGGCCGGCTCTTGGAATATGAGTCGTTCGATCATAAGATCTGCGTCGATACAGCGCCCTTGCTGGAGCGCAGCTTCGCGCGACAAGCCGGCTTGGGCTGGATCGGCAAGAATACCTGCCTGATCAACGAGCCACTGGGGTCGTGGTTCTTTCTCGGTGAGATCGTAGCGTCACTTGATTTGGAGCCGGGATCACCGCCGCCGGATCGCTGCGGGAGTTGTACCCGCTGCATCGAGGCTTGTCCCACTCAGGCATTGGTGCCGTCCGGAGACGGCTGGACCCTCGACGCCAGAAGATGCATCTCGTATCTGACCATTGAACTGCGCGGGCCCATACCGGATGAACTGCGTGCCGGAGTGGGTGACCATGTTTTCGGCTGCGATATCTGCCAGGATGTGTGCCCTTGGAACTCGAAGGCTCCGGTTACCGAAGATCGGGATTTCGCGGGAACGGCAATGCCGTTGGCCGAACTCGCCCAGTTGTCGCCGGAAGCATTTCGCGAGCGCTTCAAGGACTCACCGATCACGCGCGCGACGTACTCAGGCCTGATGCGGAACGTCGCTGCCGCGCTGGCGCGTCGCGAGAATCACTAAAAGCGCGCATACGTACAGCGCCGCGCCGACGAGCAGAGTCGATCGCAGGCCGATGTAGATGGCCAGAAAGATCGCGCTGGCCGAGCCGAGCACGCTCGCGGCCGCGTTAAGCGACCAAGCCCAGCGCACCGACGGAGCGTGACGTTCTTCCAGCCGCCGCAACCCGCTTGGGAACGGCATGCCCATCAGCAGCGCCGCCGGGGCGACGGACAGCGTCGTCAGAAGCACCTTAGCCGCTAATGGCCAGCCCGCAGCCGCGGCGACCAGCGGGGCGGATACGAAAGCCAGGATACCGACCAGCACGGCTACGGCGGCCAGGACATACATCAGGCGCGTGTCATCTCCGGCAACCACGCGGCTGCTCAGGTAACTGCCCGCGCCGCTCGCCACCAGCATCGAGAAGACGATCACGGTTAAGGCATAGGTCGGATGCCCCAGCAACAGCACGAACTTCTGGATCAGCGCGACCTGTACCAGGATGTAACCGGCTCCCAGGCACAGGAAGTACCACAGAAACTTCACCACGTTCTTCTGTTTGGGTAGGCGGCTGCCGAGCATCAGCCGCGGCAGAATCAGGATCAACGCCGTCACGACGATGCTCAAGCCCATCAGCCCGAACAGCAAGGGCACCGCGCGATTGATCTTGTAGTCCGCGCTCTGCTGATTGGCGTTGCGGACGAAGTCCCAAAGGTCGCGCGGCTGAACGGTGTAGAAGAAGAACGGACGATCGTCGCCCACGGGCGAAACGTCGTACTGGTAGCCGTTCCAGAACTCGGCGGGATTCGCGCTGGACAGAAGCTGGCCGAAAGCGTTATTGGGATGCTCGCCTGGTAGATAGACGACGTCCATGTGTGATTCCGCGGTGAGCCTTCGAGCATTTTCGATATCGGTTGCCGAGAAGGGCTTCCGTGAAATAAGCACCGTATCCTGCGCGCCCCAGCCATTGATCTTGGTGGCGTCGTCGCGCACGGCGATCACATGAGAGGCCGTGTCCGGCTCACCCAAACGCCCCAGGGCATTCATGGCCAGCGAGACCAGGCGCAGCGACTCGCGCGGGGGTTCGAATCCCCAGCGCGTGAACACCAGCAGGCCGTCGTCGGATAAATGCGATAGGTAGTCGTAGAAGGCGTCCGAGGTGTAGAGATTGTTCTCGGAGAGCGCGAACGCGCCCGCGGCCGTGGATGCCCAGGTGTCCACTAGTGTGGCCTGCAACACCTGATACTTCTCCGTGCTGCTGCGCACGAAAGAGCGGCCGTCTTCCACATGCAGGTGAACCTCGGGACGCAGGTAGATACCGAAGTTCTCCTTCACCATGACATCCTGCATGATCTTGTTGGCGATCAAAGGATTGATCTCGACGGCGGTAACATCCTTGCTGCCCGATGCGAGCGCCCGCGAGACGTCGTATCCGCCGCCCGGACCGATGATCAGGGTCTTGGCGCCGGGGCGCATCGCGTATGGGAGTCCCTGACCCTGGCGAAGCAGGCCGGCGCGCTGCTCCGGGAACAGGCCGTGAGCCCAATCGTAGGTGGCAATTCCGGTGGCGGCGTCGGCATCGATACGGATCAGCCAGTAGGGGCTTCCATCCGGATTGTGCTGTTCGATCACTCCGACGCGCGAGAAGCTATTCCATGCCGAAAAGCGTTCCTCGGGGATGCGCTCTCCCTTGGCCCAATGGACATCGAACCATTTCGTTTTGCCGTTGACCACGAGCAGGGTCACCATCAGCAGCGCGGCCAGCACCGCTACAATGCGCAGGCTGTCTTGCCGGGCCTGGTTGTACCAAAGCGCCGCGGCGATCGCGTATACGGCGGCTGCAGCGATCACGGCGCCCGGTCCGCCTGCCACGTCCAGAAAGAGAATCAGCAGGAGGCAGCCGACGGCCGCGCCGGCCAAGTCAAAGAAGTAAGCTCGGTGGACGCGCTCGATGGCTTCGGAGATGGCAATCGAAACGATAGTCCCGGCCAGGAAGAACGGAACCGCGGTCGCGAAGTAGACGCCGGCAAGCGTCAGGACGTCATTATTCTCCCGGGACAGGATGAACCAGAGGACGAACAGCACTGACAAACTCGCGGCCAGCGCCAGCGAGCCCAGTTTCTGGAACACGTTACCGGGTCGCGCGGCAACTACGTAGGAGAACACTCCACCGGCGCCCAAGCCGAAGAGGGCGATCGAGATCGCCAGGAACGCGAAGTGGTAGTAAAAGACCACTGAGAATATGCGCGTTAGCGCGAGTTCCATGATGAGCGTCGCCATGGTGGTGAAGCCCAGGCCGAGATAGAGCTGGGTCCAAAGTACACCGCTGGCCGAACCGGAACTAGGGGAAGAAACGACGCGAGACAAGTATTTACTTTAACAGCTACAGCCCGCAAAACGGAGTGCGGCGGCAGCATTGACTTGGATGCGGTAAGGATGCCGCCGCACCCTTTGCGGACTTTAACATCGGGCGAGGCGTGCCTCGCCCCTACATACCCGTAAGACCGCGCGCCACGCCGATGATCTGCTTCAAGAAGTTTAATCCTATCCGCGCGTCGACCAGCGCCACGGGCGCGAATGCCACGGAGCCTTCTGCCGACAGGAGCAACATCAGCGGCGTGGCGACGCGGCCATAGCTGAAGGCGTCCTGCCACATGCTTTGGGTGGAGACAAACGCGATCGCGGCTGCGAAGATGTAAATCGCGGCCGCTCGGGCGTTCCAACGCCGCGCCCACGCGAGCCAGACTGCATTCCCCAACATCAGCGCGACGCCCCCCAGCGCGACGTAGTCCAGCTCGACGGCGGCCAGAGCCTGCAGGTGCGGCAAAGGATAATTGGCGGGGTGCGCGACACGCTCGATCCATCCGGCCAGAGGAATCAGGCTGGCGACATCGGCCGGCCTCGTTGTTCCGACGGCTGGCGGCGCGTGTCGGCTGACATACACGTACCAGAAGATAGCGGGGACGGCCGACGCCGCGGTCCAGACCAGATCGGCAAAGCGGCGGCGCGAAAGGAGAAACACGCACAAGCCCGCAGTGAGCAGGAGCCCGGTTTCGCGCGTCAACGCGGCGCAGGCGAGGATCGGCAGGACTTTCCACCGATAGTCCGAATACAAAACGAGCCCAACGGTGAGCGCCCCCAGAGCCACATCGACCGTCATGCGGTCCATGGACACCAGAGTGGCGGGCATCAGCACGAACATCAGGCCCCAGGCGGGATGCCGGCCTTGTATTAGCATGGCCCGGGCCAGCCAATACACCCCGAGAAACGCAAACCCAAGAATCACGGCGAAATAGGCCGCGTGAATGGCGGAATCGCGACCGAGCGCCAAAGCCCAGGCGAGCGCGGGAACCAGGATGCGTCGGTAGCGCAGAGCGGGATCGTCCATCGCGGCGACGGCACCGCGGCGCATCAATGGATCGTGCGCGATCAAGTGATACATCTGACCGTCGTAGCCCATCGATCCAGGAAACGTGTACAGGCTCTCGGTCACGAGGAACGCCGGACGCGGCCAGTCAGGCGCCGTGGAGAAGAGAGCGGTCCAGTTGCCTCCGTAGTTGAAGTGCACGGTGGCGAACTGCCATAGCCACATTCCCAGGACAGCCGAGAGTGCAAGAAGTATCGGTTTGCGGGTCACATGATCGCCGCGGGCGGAGCGGGATCCTCCGGACGGCCGGCTTTCGAGAGCGGCAGCTTCACCATCAACACGCCGAGCAGAGCCATCACGCCGAGTCCGACCAGGTAGGATGGGTCGGGGAAGAATACGGGAACCTTCTTATCGAGGAAGATGAAGAACGCCACTACCAGGCCGGTAATCGCCTCTCCGGCGATCAGACCGCTCGCGATCAGTATTCCGACGCTTCCCACGCGCGCCTGCTGCGCTTCGTTGTGCCCTTGGCGTTTGCTCAGGGTATCGGACACCCAGCGCAACAATCCTCCGATAAAGATGGCGAAGGAAGTATTGACGGGCAGGTACATGCCGACCGCGACCAACATCGGGCTGCGCACATTCAGCAGGATCAGGGCGAAGCCGAACAGCATGCCTGTGACGACGAGAGGCCAGGGCATATCGCCACCGACGATGCCTTGAGAGAGGATCGCCATCAGGCCAGCCTGCGGAGCTGCCAGATGCGCATCGCCAAATCCCGTACCGCCGCCTTTGATGTTCGCCACCTGAAGCACGCGCAGCGGGTAGTACATCACCAGGCTGGCCAGCACCACGGCGATCAGCTCGACGATCTGGATGTTCCGAGGGGTGCCGCCCAGAATGTAGCCTGCCTTGAAGTCCTGAAGGAGCTCGCCTGCGACTGCCGAGGACACGCACACCACTGCGGCGACTCCCAGCACCACGGCGACGCCGCTGACGCCTCGAACACCCAAGGCAACCATCAGCAAAGCCGCGATGATCAGCGTGGAAAGCGTCAAGCCGGAGATCGGATTGTTGGACGATCCGATCATGCCGACCAGGTTTCCCGAAACCGTCGCGAAGAAGAATCCGACGATGATCATCACCACGGCTGCCACCACGCCCGCGGCGACGTTGCCGGAGATGTAAATGTAGAGCGCGATCATCAGCAGGAACATCACGCCTACCAGCGACAGTACCGTCTTCGAACCCATGTAGCGTTCCGTGCGGAGCACCGATTCCATCGGCGGCGCCCCGTGACGGACTTCGGAGAGCGCGCGTCCCAGGCTCGACGTCAGGTTCTTGCCCATGCGGAACAGCGTGTACGCCGCGCCCACGAGCATCCCGCCGACGGCAATCGGCCGGACGATGTAGCGCCACACCGCGGCGGCTTGTCCCAGCCATCCGGATTCGCCGGCCGCGGCGGGGATGAATTCGTTCAGCCGGGGGCCCAGGAAGTACATAAACAATGGCACCAGCACTCCCCAGGCCAGGACGCCTCCTGAGAATTGGAGGGCGCTGAGCGTCGGGCCGATCACGTAACCCACACCCATGTATGCCGGGCTGACAGTGGGTCCGGAGAACATGGAGATTCCGCCGGTGGGCACGACGTTGGTGCTTCCAGCCGGTCCGAGGCGGACGCCCGTTGTGCCCAGCTTGCCGATGGGAATCGGTATGTCCTTGTCCACGGCGTAGAGACTGAACGCGCCCATCAATTGCACCAGCGAGCCAACGCCGATGTTCCAGAACAGGTAGCGTGCCGCTTCCGCGCCGCGCTGCCCGGCCTTGTGGATCTCGGCTGCGGCGAGCGATTCGGGGAACGGCAAGGATGGATCCTCGACCAATACGCGCCGGACGAGCGATACAAACAGCACGCCGAGGATACTGCCCACCATCATCATGGCCGTGGACTTCCAGTAAGCCTGATCCGGCTCGAAGCTTGACCAGGCGCTGGTCATGACGAAGGCCGGTAACGTAAATACAGCTCCAGCGGCCACGGACTCGCCAATGGATCCAGCGGTTCGGGCGATGTTTTCCTCGAGGACCGATCCCTTCCAGATGCGCAGCACGGCCATTCCGATGACCGCGGCAGGATAGGTGGCGGCGATCGTCAGCCCCGACTTGAGCCCCAGGTAAGCATTAGCGGCCCCAAGGATCACGCACATCACCAGGCCCAGCAGTACAGCCCGAAGCGTGAACTCCTTCATGGTGGTATTGGCCGGGACGAAGGATTGGTGCTTCGGCGGGGTCGGGGAGCTCATCGAGCGATCATATCATTGTGGGTTGGCATCCAAAGATTATGGGTTAACATCCAAAGAGCGATGAAAGCTGTGTGTTTATTGAGCGGCGGGTTGGATTCCTCCACCTGCCTGGGCGTCGCCCGGCGGGAGGGATTCGAGTGCTACGCACTTTCGTTCGATTACGGCCAGCGGCACAGAATCGAGCTTCAGGCGGCGGCGCGAATCGCCGGGCACTTTAAGGTGCGGGAGCATCGCGTCGTGCGGATCGACCTGCGAGCTTTCGGCGGAAGCGCACTCACGGCGGATATCGACGTGCCGAAAGACAGCCTGAAACATGATGGAACCCAGGGTATCCCGATCACGTATGTTCCCGCGCGCAACACCATTTTTCTTTCCTACGCGATGGCATGGGCGGAAGTGCTGGAGTGCTCGGACATCTTCATCGGGGTGAATGCGATCGATTACTCGGGTTATCCGGATTGCCGGCCGGAGTTCATCGCAGCGTTCGAGCACATGGCGAACCTCGCGACGAAGGCGGGCGTGGAGGGGCGGACGCTGCTGCGGATTCACACGCCGCTGTCGAAGCTCGGCAAGGCCGATATCGTGAAACTGGCCGCCGAGGTCGGGGTCGATCTCGGGTTGACGCACAGCTGCTATGATCCCGACCAGGAAGGGCGTCCTTGCGGGCACTGCGATTCGTGCCTGCTGCGACTCAAGGGATTCAAAGAGGCGGGAATCCGGGATCCGTTGCCGTACTTATGAAAATCTCGGAGATCTTCTATTCGATTCAGGGAGAGGGGATACTCACCGGAGTCCCCAGCGTGTTCGTGCGCACATCGGGATGCAATCTGCGATGCGTGTGGTGCGATACGCCGTATACCTCTTGGACACCTGAAGGTGCGGATATGACTGTGGAGGAGATCCTCGCGGCCGTGCGGTCGCATCCGGCGAAGCATGCCGTGATCACCGGGGGCGAGCCGATGATTGCCCCGGATATCATCCGCCTGACGGACAGGATCCGGAACCTCGGCCTGCATGTCACGATCGAGACCGCGGGGACGGTGTATCATCCGGTGGCGTGCGATCTGATGAGCATCAGCCCGAAGCTCGAGAGCTCGACGCCGCGCGAGCGCGAAGGAGGCAAGTGGGCGGCGCAGCATGAACGGCTTCGCTATCAGCCCGAGGTGCTCAAGCAGCTGATGTCGGAATATGAGTATCAGTTGAAGTTCGTGGTGGCATCGCCGGAAGATACGGTGGAGATCGCGAAGATGATCGAGGAGACCGGCGCAGATCGCAGCCGGGTTGTCTTGATGCCGGAAGGGACTACGTCCGAGGCAATCCGTGAACGCGCGTCGTGGCTGATCGAGATCTGCAAGCGCGAAGGTTTTCGGTACAGCCCGCGGTTGCACATTGATCTATGGGGCAATCGAAGGGGCGTTTAGACACCGCAGCGCTTTCTTGGCGACGGTGCTCAGGGGAATGTCAGTCAGTTGTTTTTCATCCCACCAGCGGCATTCGCGCGGGCTGGTGGTGATTCGAGCCTCGCGGACTTCGAAATGATACTGGCTGTTGGTGATGACGTGGCGGAAGGCGCCTAGTTTCGGTCCGAGGCGAACACCTGAGAAGACTTCGGGAAGCTCCCAGAAGCCCGAGACGCGCGGGCTTGGCGTCAGCAGGATGCGGCCTTTCCGGCGGATCACCAGAAGCGTATGCTCCCGCCGAATCATTACTTTCGTCTTCCGGGGCGGCAACTCCTTCTGGATGCCGAGGCGGCGGGCTTGGCATTCCCCCGATATAGGGCATGCATCGCAGAGGGGGTCGCGCGGCAGGCACACGGTCGCGCCGAGCTCCATCATGGCCTGGTTCCATCGCCCTGGGTCGCGCCGGGACATTAGTTGAGTCGCGAGCGCTCCGATATCGGCGGTGGCGTCGCCGGCAAGGCGCATGACGACGCGGCGGACGTTCCCATCGATCGCGGCATGGGGCAGACCGAAGGCGATGCTGGCCACGGCGGCGGCCGTGTAATCGCCGACACCGGCCAGTTCGCGGATGGATGCGTGATCAGTCGGGAAACCGCCTTCGTCCATGCTCTGGCGGACGATCTGGCGGGCGGCCTTCTGCAGGTTTCGTGCGCGCGAGTAGTATCCGAGGCCCGCCCATAATGACAAGACTTCTGTTTCCGACGCTTCGGCGAGATCCTCCACGCGAGGAAATCGTTTCAGGAAGCGCTCGAAGTACGGGATCACCGCGGCCACGCGCGTCTGCTGCAGCATGATCTCTGAAATCCAGATGGCGTAAGGATCGGTGGTACGCCGCCAAGGGAGGTCGCGTTTATGCCGCTCGTACCAAAGAACGAGTTTCCGCCGGATGCCCGCTGAGTTCAATTCTCTATACTAGTAGGTAACCCTCCCTTGAACGACTCCATTCGTATTCGTGGCGCCCGGGTTCATAACCTGAAGGGCATTTCGCTGGCGATCCCGCACGATCGCCTGACCGTGGTCACAGGTGTGTCCGGATCGGGGAAGTCGTCACTGGCGTTCGACACCATCTACGCGGAGGGGCAGCGGCGCTATGTGGAATCACTCTCGGCTTACGCGCGGCAGTTCCTGGAGCGCATGGAAAAGCCGGACGTGGATGACATCGACGGTATCGCGCCGCCGGTAGCCATCCGGCAGAAGAACACCACACGCAATCCGCGATCGACCGTGGCCACTTCGACGGAGCTGTACGATTTCCTGCGGTTGTTGTGGGCGCGCGCGGGCCGAACCTATTGTCCTAATTGCGATGTCTATGTAGAACGGGATTCGGTGGATCAGGTGGCCGCGCGCATGCGGGCACAGCCGGATGGATCGCGCTGGTATGTCCTGTTTCCGCTGGTGAACGAGAAAACACCGACCGAAAAAGGCACCGATGCGCTGCGCGACAAGTTGTTCGATCTGCGCAAGCGCGGCTTCAACCGGTTGTATCAGGGCGGGAAGGTGTTCGAATTCTCGACGCCCGAGTCGCTCCTGGATGTCAATTTCTCGAAGCCCGTGTTCATTCTGGTGGATCGGATCGCGATCACGCCGGATATCCGCCAGCGGCTGGTGGATTCCGTTGAGATCGGCTATCGCGAATCGGGGGAGGTGCTTTTTGAGCCGGCGGGCGGCGGACAGACGCTTCGTTTCAACGAACAGTTCTCCTGCAAGCTGTGCGGCAAGACTTTCACCGAGCCGGAACCGAGCCTATTCAGCTTCAATAACCCCTTCGGGGCCTGCAGGCGCTGCCAGGGGTTCGGGAATACGATCGACTATGACCTGGATCTGGTGATCCCGAACCGGGCGCTGTCCATCCAGCAGGGCGCCGTGGATCCGTGGACCAAGCCACAGTACTCCGGGTTCGGGGTCGACTTCAAGAAGGACAATCGGGGCAAAGTTCGCCTCAGCGTGCCGATCTTCGATCTGCGCAAAGAGGAGATGGCCATCGTCCATCAGCACATTCGCGACTTCTTCAAGGAAGTGGAGAAGAAGAAGTACAAAGTCCATGTGCGGGTGTTCCTGAGCCGGTATCGCGGCTATACGCTGTGTCCGGACTGCGGCGGTTCGCGGTTGCGGGCCGAAGCGCTATGGATTCGCGTGGGCGGGAAGAATATGGCCGAGGTAACGCGCATGAACATCGCGCAGGCCCAGGACTTTTTCCTTTCGCTCCAGCTAGCGCCGGAGGAAATGGCGATCGCCGACAAGATCCTGATCGAAATCCGGCAGAGGCTGAAGTTCCTGAACGACGTGGGGCTCGAATATCTGACGCTGGACCGGCTGTCGGCGACGCTATCCGGCGGCGAGGCGCAGCGTATCCAACTGGCGACGTGCCTGGGTTCGCGGCTGGTGGGCGCTTGTTACGTGCTCGACGAGCCGTCGATCGGTCTGCATAGCCGCGATACGGCCCGGCTGGTGAGCATTCTCGAAGAGCTGCGCGATCTGGGGAATACCATCCTGGTGGTGGAACACGATCCGGACGTGATGCGCTCGGCCGATCACATCGTCGATCTGGGGCCGGGAGCGGGTGAGAACGGTGGCAACATCGTTTTCGAGGGAGATTTTAAAAAGCTCATCGCAAAGGGCACTTCACTCACTGCCAAGTACCTGCGCGGCGATTTGCAGACCTCCTATATCAGTGGACGCCGAACGCCGAACCCCAAGCGCGCCGTGCGATTCCTGGGGGCGCAGGCGCACAATCTCAAGGGCATCGACGTGTCGATTCCGCTCAACGTGATGGTGGCGATCACCGGTGTTTCAGGATCCGGCAAATCGACGCTGGTGCATGACGTGATCTATCAGACGCTCGAAAAACGCCTGAGCCACGAAGAGGGAAAATCGACGCTGCTGACAGGCACATCGCCCGAAGACTGGGGCGTGCCGCCGGAGAAACTCACGTGCCGCAAGGTGGAGAAGGCGGAGTTGTTGAAGCAGGTGGTGCTGGTGGACCAGTCGCCCATCGGCCGCACGCCGCGCTCGAATCCGATCACCTACATCAAGGCGTTCGATATGATCCGTGAGCTGTTTGCATCGACCACTGAGGCCGATCGGCGGGGCTACACCGCGGGGCATTTTTCGTTCAACATTCCGGGCGGTCGCTGCGAAACCTGCCAGGGCGACGGGACGGTGACGGTGGAGATGCAATTCCTGGCGGACGTCGAGCTGATCTGCGACGACTGCAAGGGCACGCGCTTCAAGCCGGGCGTTCTGGAGGTTCTGTATCACGGGCTGAACATTCACGAGGTGCTGGGACTCACCGTGAAAGAGGCGATCTCGTTCTTTTCAGCCACGCCGCGGCTGGCCCAGAAGCTGGAGGTGCTCGCGGACGTCGGCCTCGGATATCTGCGGCTGGGGCAATCGGCGACGACGCTCTCCGGAGGAGAAGCGCAGCGCGTGAAACTCGCGGCGCACCTGTCGCAAGCCACCAGCGAGGGCACGCTGTACATTTTCGACGAGCCGACCACGGGGCTGCATTTCGACGATATCGCCAAGCTCCTGGATGCCTTTGAGCGGCTGCTGCGCACGGGCGCCAGCATCCTGATCATCGAGCACAATCTGGAAGTGATTCGCAGGGCGGACTGGGTGATCGATCTCGGACCTGAGGGCGGCGACGCAGGCGGGCGGATCGTGGCGGAGGGAACTCCGGAGCAGATCGCGGAGGTCGCGGAATCCTATACTGGCAGATACCTGAAAGCCGAAATGAACCTGGCCAAATAAACAATGCCCCAGACACATGCCACAAACTACGCACGTTGAAAAACACTTTACGTCGTCACTGGTAGTGCGCGATGTGGTCATCGGCATGGCCGACGGCCTCACCGTGCCGTTCGCGCTGGCGGCGGGACTCAGCGGCGCGGTAAACGCTTCCACGGTGATCATCATCGCCGGGCTGGCCGAAGTAGCCGCGGGCTCGATCGCGATGGGGCTGGGCGGATACCTCGCGGCCAAAGGCGACGCCGAACACTACGAGAGCGAGCGCCGGCGCGAGGAGATGGAGATCGTCGAGCGCACCGACGATGAGCGTCACGAGGTGATCGAGATCCTGGAATCGTATGGGCTGACGCACGAACAGACCACGCCGATCCTGGCGGCGTTCGAAGCCCGGCCGAAAGTCTGGGTGGATTGGATGATGCGATTCGAGCTGGGGCTCGAAGAACCGGATCCGAAGCGTGCCGTCACCAGCGCGTTGACGATCGCGGTATCGTACATCGCCGGCGGATTGATCCCCCTGGCGCCCTATATGATCACTCCCGATTCCCACACTGCCCTGCTCTATTCCGTGGGCGCCACGCTGATCGCACTGGCTGTTTTCGGGTACGTGAAAGGGCACTTCACGGGCGCTCCGAAACTCCGTAGCTCGCTGCGGACCACGGCCATCGGCGGACTGGCGGCAGGAGCTGCGTACTTGATCGCCAAGCTGATCAGTTAAGCCTGCCGGAGGCATGCATATTCTGCATGTGAGCCCAACCCGAGAACCCAAGAAATCAGCGTCTTAGGATTGGCAGAGCACTTGCAAGTCTCGGAGTATGAAACGAACGCTTTTGGTGTTTGCAGCGGCGCTTACCGCAGCTGCGCAACCTGTTTCGATAGGTGTGAAGGGCGGCGTCCCGATCACGGACGCCTTCGATACAGCGCGAGGGAATCAGGCTGCGTATGCGACCAACACGCATCGCTATCTGGTCGGTCCCACCGTGCAGTTCAATCTCCCCCTGCGATTCTCAGTAGAGGTCGACGCGCTCTACAGGCGGCTTGGGTTTGACTACAACCAGTTCGGTGGCGCGGGCAGTCCGACGTTCACCAGTACGAGGGCGAATTCCTGGGAATTTCCGGTGCTCGGAAAGTGGGCCATTCTTCCCGGTCCAGTGCGTCCGTTCGTCGATTTCGGCGCAAATTTCCGCCACGTCTCGGGAGTGGATCAGATCCGCAGCACCGCGACCGCGGTGAATGTGAACGTAAGCTCGGTTCCCGAGTTCCATAAAGACTTCGATATCGGCGCGACATTCGGCGCGGGCATCGAATTCAAGGCCGGCTGGCTGCGGGTGACGCCGGAATTCCGCTATACGCGCTGGGGCACGGAAAATTTCCGCGATCCCATCGCCGATCTGCTTCAAACCAACAAGAACCAGGGCGATTTCATGCTCGGCCTGACGTTCTAAAGCTACTTGTGTTCGCTGGTGCGTTCGGGGGCGGCGGGAGTCTCTTCCGTCGCCTCTACTAATTTGTCCACAGTGATGCGGTAGATCGCAGGCTTACCGTGCTGGTCGCTCGCGAAGAACACGTTCCGGCTGTCGGGCGAGAAAATCGGCGACACCTTGGCGGGATCGCTGGAGCGATGCTCGCATAGAGTGAATTCGCGGCGCACCGCGCGCACCAGCAGCAGCACGTGAGGCGAGGCCTGGCTGCCGCTGGCGCCCACGAACACGCTGCCGTCGGCGTTCCGCTCGAAACACGCGTACTGAGTGGTGTCGGAGATCGGCTTGTCTTCATTGGTGTCCGGGGTGAACTGGCGGATGTTGCGCAGCTTGTGCGGATCGGACGGAACGTTCAAGTACAGGACATCTTTACCGTCCGGGGTCCAGGTGGCGGAAAGAGCCTGCCCATCGGCCAGCCGAAGGCGGTAATTCTGCTTCCCGTCCACGTTGGCCAGCCACACCCCGCCGGCCCGGCGGTAGAGAACGGATGCGCGGCGCGGACGCGGTGCAGGATCGTTTAATTCGTCGTTCTCCTGATCTGCCTCCACTAATGTTACGGCCATGCCATCCATCATCCGGATCCACTGCAGGCGATAATGCGAGCCCTTGCGCTCCACCAGCGCCGCCGAAAGCCCGTCGTCCGTGACGCTCAGACCAGTTGGCTGATACCCTTCCGGCGCCTGATACACCTGCCGGGGCCGGAGCGACGCGAGACCGCTGAGATAGAGGCGCCCGCCGTCGACGTAGCAGAAGCTTCGCTCATCGGCCAGGAGCGTAAAGCAGGCAGGAGCGAAGTTCTCCGCGTCTGTCAGAAGGCGCGACTGACCGGTCTTGAGATCCAGGCGGTAGGCCTGCGCCGTGCCGGATTCGTCGGATGAATAAAGCAGGAAGTTGCCCTTCCGCGAGATGGCTCGCGCGTAGTGCGGCGGCAGAGCGCTGGTGTGCTGGGGGTGGGTGAGGCGGAAGACCGGGAACTCGGTGGTGGGATCGGCGTAGCGAAAAACCGAAGACGGCAGTAGACTGCCCTTGCCGATAGTGGCGGCCACGCAGACGCCGGGTATGGAAGCCAGGAATAGCCGCCGCGAACACTTGTTCGCGAGACTCATCTTTTGATATTAGCGTGATATTAGCGTTAGAACGGGAGATCGGGAGGAGCGGGCTCAACCAGCGTAGACTTCGCCAGATAGGGATAGGGATTCACAGGACTGCCTTGACGGCGCACTTCAAAGTGCAGATGGGGAGAGGTCACGCGCCCGGTAGCGCCCGAGTAGCCCAGAATCTCGCCTCGGCGGATTTCCTGGCCGGGTACGACCTCGAATCCGGAAAGATGCGCGTACCAGGTCTGGATTCCGTTGCCGTGATCGATCACGACCAGCTTGCCGTAGCCGCCAGAGGCAAACTCGGCATGCTCCACAACACCGTCCGCGGTAGCTCGAACCGAAGTTCCCTGGGCGGCGGAGATGTCGACGCCGGTATGAAACGCGCCTTCGCCGGAAAACGGATCCTGCCGGTCGCCGAAATGGCTCAGGAGCCTGCCATTGACCGGCCAGATAGCCGGCATGGTGTTCTTTTGCCAAGCTCGGGGATAGCTACGTGTGATGCGGGAGAAACTGGCGGACTTGAGGAAGTTGTACTCGTCGATGGATTCGCGGAAGGTGGGAACCAGGAGGCCTTCGTCCTCGAAATCGCTGGAACTATCCACGGTTCGCTTCAGGCCTAGCGCCAAGCTCACCTGGCTGGCAAGCAATTGGAGTTCGGCGAGCTGCGCATCCTTCTGGTCGTTTTCCTGCCGCAGGGCCTTGTACTGGTGACGTAACGTATCCACTTCGGTCCGCAAGCTGTTGTAATTGGCGACCTTCCAGGTCATGCGAAGGTAGCTGGAAACCATGCCGAACAACGAGAAGGAACCGAATAGCGCCAGTCCGAGGAGGACATACAGAGCCTGGTGCGGAATGTGAATCCGGCGCAAGCGTCCATGAAGCGAGTGGGCCAGGACGACCACGAAGTAATGCTGCTTCATAGTTTTCTCATTATATATTCGGCTCGGTCACTCGGGCTTGCCTGGGACTGAGGGGCAAGCTGGATCTACTACAGGCGGATTACCAGAAGATGAACGAATTGTAAGGATAGCGCAACAGGGAGAGGTAGTCAAGTTGGCCTACCCCTCCGGGAGACCGGGCTCCGAGAACCCGAAAACCCCGCTGCGCCGGACCCGCGGGAGGCGAGTTCCGAAACAGCGGGGCTTGAAAATGCTTTGGGGCTTAGGGCCAGCCTAGAAGGTCAGCCGAGCTACCAAAGTTCCGTTTCGCGGCTGACCAAATTGTGTGCCTGTGGTCGCCAGATTGATGTACCCGAAGCCACCTGTGTTCAACCCGGTGGCCGCGCTCTTGGACTGCGGGCTCAAGTAACCGGTATTGAGCGGGTTGTTCAGATAGGTCCGGTTGAAGACGTTAGAGAAATCGACTCGGACCATCAAGTTCATGCGTTCGGTGAACTTGAAAGTACGGCCGAGACCGATGCTCTCGTTGGGGTGGCGCTGATAGCGGAAGTCGCTGTAGAACTCCGCCGAATTGCTGAACTGGCCGTTGGCCGGGTTGGCCCAAGCAGCCGGATTCAGCGCAAACGTCTTGGCTGGATCAAAGCACTTGCAATTGATATCCAGCGGAGTGGTCTGAGTCTGACCGTTCCGGTCTACCCAGGTCGTGGCATACAGCGGCTGGCCGGCTACGCGGTTGGCCAGAGTGTTTTGGAACAGCTGGGAGTTCAGAGTGGACGCCGTGGTGGGCGTCGCAATGGGAAGACCGCTGGCGTATTGCAGAATGCTGCCGATATTCCAATCCCGCGCCGCATACGCAAGGGCCTTGTTGATGTTCAACTTCGGCGTGGTGTAGCTGGCCGAGATGACGAAGGTGAACGGCTGGTCGAAGCTGGAGAGGCTCTTGCTGTTGGCGGGATTCGCGACGATGTTGTTTAGGACAGCATTGCTATCGACGCCCTGTTGCAAGTTCTTCTGCCAGGTGAACGCGCTGGTGAACGTCAGGCCATGCGAAAAACGCTGGGTAGCCTTGGCCTGCAGCGAGTCATACCAGGTCTTGCCGAGGGGCGAACCGATGGCATTGATGGTCCCAAACTGCGGGAACGGCCGCAGGGCCTGAGCCAGGGTCTGCGAATTCGAGAAGCCTGTATAGGGAGCCCGGAAACCTGCCGCCTGAACCGCCGAGCTGCCGAGCTGCTGTGTGAGCAGTCCCAGCTGCGTCGGATTGTTAACATCGATTCCCTCAGCCAATAGCCGCTGGGGCGTCAGGGCGTTCACGTTGACCAGACCGCCGGCGTTCCACCAGACTCCGCGGTTGCCCACGTAGGAGACTTCCAAGGCGAGATTACGCAGGATTTCGCGCTGGATACCGAAGCTCCACTGGTTCTGTCTTGCGGGACGCGCAATGCCAGCATCGATCAAGCCGGCGTTAGAGAATCCACCCACACCCAAGACTGGAGTGCCCTGGTTGCCGATCGGCAGCAGAGGCGCGATTCCGGGGTTGAAGTTGGGGAAAGCGGGGATGGCGGATACGGGGATCCCGTTCGCCAAGGTCAGAGCTGCCTGGCCAAGACCGGAGTTACCCACGGCGTTTGACGGCGCAATACCGGCCGTGTTCACACCGGCGTTGTTGGTTGACGTCGCGTTGTAGACGATGCCCCATCCGGCGCGGAACACCGTCTTCGGGGTGATCTGATACGCCAGGCCGATCCGCGGGCCGACGGCATACGGATAGTTGCTGGCGAAGTTACATTTGCAGGTAGCCTCGAAGATCCACGCTCCGGGATACCCGCCCGCGCTGGGGTTAGGCGTGGTCGGCGAAAAGCCCATCCCGCGTCCGAATTGTTCTTTGTAGTAGGTGCCGTAGTCCCAACGAACGCCGTAATCGATAGTCAGCTTCCGGCTCACCTTCCAGGAATCCTGCAGGAAGAAGGCCAGCTGTTTCTTTCCAAAACGGAACGAAGCCGGCTGCGCGATGCTGTAATTATCCACGCTTCCCATCAGGAAGCTGGCATAGGGGAAGCCCAGGGAGCCACCCGAAAGAGTCGTTCCCACCAGGTACGGCAGGGCGGTCTGGTTGGCGGTGAAATTGAATGTCCCGCTGGTTCCGGTGTAGGAGGTTGAAGGCGTACCGTTGATGTATAGTTCGCCGCCCAGCTTAAACGTGTGGTTTTGCTTCACCCACGTCACGCTCGCGTTGAAGGACGGCTTCTCCCAGTAATCGTTGCTTTGGCCAGCGCTTGGCCCCATGGTGCCGATACCGCCCGCCGCCGTGCAGGCACCGGTGCAGATTCCGGTAAAGACGGGGACGTTCCGATTCAAGGTAGCGCCAACCAAGCCCCAGGTCGCCGCCGCGTTGAAGTTCGTGATGGGAGCGGCGTCATAGAAGTTGTTCACCTGATAACCGGCGCCCAAATGGAGAAGCAGCGTCGGCGACAGGGTTTGATCGTAGTTCAGCCGCTCGACATTCGAGTGGATAAACGTGCCACGGGTTGCCGTAATCTGGTCGGGGAAACCTTCCGAGGCGCCATAGGTCGGTGAATATGCCGAATTCGTTTGGGTTTCGGACCAGTAGAAAGAGAGCTTGGCCCGGCTGCCGATATTCTGATCGAGCTTCACGGCGGGAATCGTTGAGTGCCGTGTGCTGGGATAGGTCGGAAGGTAGTTATTGATCAAGCCGGGGAGATTCGGCTCGGGGATCACCTTCTGCACGTTCAACGCGACTTTATCCTGCTGGGTGAGCGGAATGATGTTGCCCACAAACGGGTCGGACACGGTCTGGCCGCTGGGGAGAACTCTGACGCTAGCCGGATTGTAAACGGTGTTGGCAATCAACGTCCGTCCCAAAACGTCCGTGGAACCACCGCCGCCCGGCAGAGTCAAGAGCTGCCCTCCAACCTTCAAGGAAGAGATGGCTTGGCTGAAATCGCCCTGGCGGTAGGCATCGATGGGAACCGTGACCTTGATATTGTTGATGGTCTGGGTTTCGCGGAACTGTTCGAAGTTGAAGAAGAAGAATGTCTTGTTATGGCCGTCATACACCTTCGGGATGGAGATCGGACCGCCGATGGTCCAGCCATAATCGTTCCTGCGCGCGGGTGGCCGCACCAATTGCCCGGCCTTCAGGCTGTTGGTGGCGCCGGCGTCCGTAAATGGCGTACCCGCGTTGAGGGCTTCGTTCACCAGGTAATCGTACGCAGTGCCGTGGTACTGGTTGCCGCCCGAGCGCATGGTCACGTTAAAGAACCCGCCGCCCGCGGCGCCAAACTCCGGTGCAAAGTTGCTGGTCTGGACGGATATTTCCTGGATCGAATCGACGCTCTGCTGTACTTGCGCCGCGGCATACGGGAAGCCCTGATTTGTTGTATCCATTCCCTCGACGTGATACGCCTGCGAATTGCTGGGCGCTCCGTTGATCTTGACCTGGGAATTCGGCGCGTAGTAGGTGCCGGGGATCACTTCGAGGACATTGTTGGGATTGCGAATGCCCGAGCTTCCGGAGGCCGCGCTGCCCACGCCCAACATGGGGAGCGTGTTCAGCATTTCGTTGGTGACGTTGTGACTCACATCGGCTGTTTCGGTCTTCAGGAGAGATGTTTCCGCGCTGACAGTGACCGATTCGGCGGCCGAACCGACTTCCAGGACGGCGTCAATACGAACCGTCTGCGTCGCCTGGACGGTGATGTTCTGGCGGACGAATTTCTTGAACCCAGCGGCGGAGATGGTCAATTCATAGGTGCCGATCTGTATCTGCGGCAGGGTGTAATTGCCCGTCTCGCTGGAGGCCGCCTGGTAGACGGTACCGTTCTGGGTGTTCTTAAGTTCGATCGGAACATTCGCAACCACGGCGCCTGCCGGGTCGGACACTGTCCCTGTAATTGTGCCGCGATCCGTCTGCGAAAAGGCAGCGAACGCGCACGCGCATAGAATTATGACAATACGATATAACCGCATGGTTTCTCCGACTAGAAGGTTAGGTTTCAAAACGTAGATCAAACTACAACGGGGTGACAACCATCAAAAGGGGGCCACTTCAAGCCGATAGTAGCGTCGCCGCTAACCCCTGTCAAGTTAAAACGTTACGGGCGTTATATCTATGGTTTCTAGAAGTAAGCGCAGGGATGAATCCGGTTTTACGGAACGCGGGAAGAAGCTATCCAAGCCCAGGCCGAGTTCACAAAAGTTGCATGCAAAACCCGCGAGGGACGCCACGAATCGAGGCTGAGGCCTGCCGGTCTACCAGATTTTGAATCGCAATCCGGGGAGCCTTGCGGTCCAACAAAGCGACGCAAGTCAAGTTGGACGCGCCCGGCCGGCACCCCGCCATTAGAGGAGCTGCGGGGGCCGGCTCAGGCCGTCAAATTCCTTAAAACTGTAAGCGTCCGACCAGCAGTCCGGACCGCTCGCCGATGACGGCGTTGGCACCGAGCGTCTGGATCACCCCGAATCCGGAGTTGTTGACCTTCAGCCCGCCAGGAACTCCCTCGACGATTCCATTCGTGGTGGTGACTGCCGAGTTGTAGGTGACTCCGGTAAGTCCGCCCGTCCCGTTGAACGGGTTCGGAACCTGCGCGCGATTGAAGGGATTGGTGAACTCGGCGCGCGCCGTGAAGGTGATGCGCTCCTTGATACGGAACGTACGCCCAAAGCTGAGGCTCTCGCGGGGAATCCGGCGATACCGGTAATCGTCGTAATAAGCGGCCGAGGGGCTGAAGGTTCCCGGCGTGGGATCCTTCCAGGCGGCCGGATTCAACACTTGCGTCTGGGCCGGATCGAAGCAGTGGCAGTTCAGGTCCGCCAGGAACAACGGCACGCCCGGAACGCGCTCGGCAAAGGTTCCGCGGAGGAACGCGGTGGACAGGTTGCTGGTAGAGACGGCCGTGGTCGGGACTTGAATCGGCTGGCCGCTGGCGTACTGGAAGGAACCGGCCACAATCCAGTCGGCAACAGCGTACTTGACCCACTTGTTCGGTCCCCATTTCGGGAGGGTATAGTTCAGAGCCAGGATGCTGACCAAGGGCCTCGAGAAGCTCGATAGCTGCTTGTTGGAATTCCGATTGAGAATGTCATTGATCGTGCCGCCGCCGCCATCGGTATCGGCGCCTAACTGGAGTTCTTTCGCCCAGGTGAACGCGAAGCTGGCGTCCAGGCCGTGGGAGAAACGCTTGGTAGCCTTCGCCTGGAGCGAATCGTACCAGGTATCGCCCAGGGGACCCGCACCTTGCAGGTTCCCGAACTGCGGGAACGGACGCAGCGACTGAGCCACGCTATTGGAGAGTGAGAAACCGGTGTAAGGAATCTTGCCCTGGAATTGCTTGGCGCCGGCTTGCCCCAATTGGGACGTCAGAATGGTGCGGTCCGCGGCGTTGGTGATGTCCAGGCCATATTGCGATTTCAGGAAATCCTGAGAGTAGACGTTAAGGTTGGTGAGAGTATTCGTACGCCACCACGCGCCGCGATTCGCAACGTAGGAAACGTCGACGGCCAAGTCGCGGAAGATCTCGCGCTGAATTCCGACTTGCCACTGCACCTGGCGCGCGGGCCGGCCGCTGTTCTGGTCGAACACAGTCGGCGCTCCGGAAATGGTCCCGGGAGCCGGGAAGAGACCCGGACGAAGGTCGGGCCAAGTGGGCCGGAACGGCGCCGTGACACCGTTGACGGTATTCGTGAATCCGCCGCTGAGGATCATCGCCGGGTCGGAGACACCCGGGGCGTTCACGGTCTGATTTGCGCCAGGCGCACCAGCGTAGCGGCCACCAGTATACGGCGCGTAGGACACGCCGAACCCGGCGCGAAACACGGTTTTCGGATCGATCTGGTAAGCGACTCCGATCCGCGGGCCGAAGGCTAAGCCATAATTGTTCGCCAGATTGCATCCGCAATGGCCAGGTCCGTCGCCTTCATAGATCGACGCACCGGGATGCCCGCCTGCCGTTGGATTCGGAGTAGTCGGGGAGAAGCCCGGCACGCGGCCGTACTGTTCCTTCGCATAAGTGGAATAGTCGTAGCGCAAGCCGTAGTCCAGGGTCAACTTGCGAGTCACCTTCCAGGTATCCTGCCCGAAGAAGCTGAGATAGAATCGCCCGCCGCGGAAGGCTGACAGAGGCGACAACTGGTAGCTGGTGACGCGGCCCAGGAGGAAGCTGGCGAAAGGAAAACCCGAAGCGCCGCCCGACAGGACGGTGCCGTTGTCGGAGAACCAGGGATTGGCGGTCTGGTCCGCGCCGATGACAAAGTTTCCGGTGGTATTGGAGAAGGTGTAATCGATGAAGCCTTCGAGGCGGCTGTCACCGCCGAACTTGTAAGTGTGGTTGCCCTTCACCCAGGAAACGCTGGCGTTGAAGGTCGGCTTGATTTCGACCGCACGAACCTGGCCAGCCCCGGGACCCATGGTGTTCATACCGCCCGAGCTGTTCTGGCCCGTCATTGCGGCGAAAACCGGGAAGCGGCCACCGTCGGTTCCGACGGGAGCGCCAGCGATTCCCAGCGTGCCCGCCAGATCGAAGTTGGTGGTGGGAGCCTTGTCCTTAAAGTCGTTATGCGCGAGGCCCGCACCCAAGTGCAGCAGCATGGTGGGCGTCAGGGTGTAGTCGAAATTCAGGCGCTGGGTATACGACTCGATAAAAGTTCCGCGGGTGGCGGTGATCGGATCAGGTAAGCCATCCGATCCGCACAAGGGCGTGCAATATTGCACGGCGGTCTCGGTGGTGGACCAATAGTAGGAGACCTTCATCTTCGAACTCAGCGAGTGATCGAGCTTGAGAGCTGGAATCGGCGTCCTGCGGTCCGTGTTGTACGGTTGATTGAAATTGCTTACCAGGGCCGCGGACGTCGCATGGGGGATCAGGGCAAGCACTTTCTTGGCGGACGGATCGAACTGTGACAGTGGAATCGCGTTATTGACGAAGGGCGTACGCACGCGCCGGCCATCGGAGGCGGTGAACTGGGAGGCCGGGTCGAAGATCTGACCGTCGTAGGCGATCTGGCCGGTGACGTCCTTAATCGAATTGTTCAGCGGCTTCAGCGTTCCGCCGGGACCTGTCAGCATGGCTTGAGCGAAGTTGCCCGCGCGATACGCTTCCGTGGGAACGGTCGGGTTCTGATTGGAAATGATGCCTACTTCGCGGAACAATTCATAGCTGAAGAAGAAGAACGTCTTATCGCGCCCGTTGTATACCTTGGGAATCCATACCGGGCCACCCAGGGTTCCGCCCATATCGTCGCGGCGGGTCTTCGGCAGGTCGTGCTTGTAGGCGTGAGAAGCATTGTAAGCTTCGTTCGAGTTGTAGTCGAACAGCGAGCCATGGAAATTGTTGGTACCGGACTTGACGGTGTAGTTGAATACGCCCGCGCCGGCTTGTCCGAATTCAGCGGCGAAGTTGCTGGACTGGACAGTGAGTTCCTGGAGAGCCTCGACGCTAGGCTGCGTCTGCGCCTGGGAGAACGTGACGACGCCGTTGGTCACATCCTGGCCTTCGACACGCACCGACTCGGTATTGCTGGGCGCGCCGTTGACGCGGATGTTGAGGTTCGGATCGAAATAGGTTCCCGGGGAGAGAGTGGACACCGCCATCGGGTTGCGAACGCCATGGGAACTGGAGAAGCCGTTTCCGATCGGCAGCACGCCGAGGTTGACCAAACGGTCTCCGGTGACGTTGACGCTGACGTCGCTGCTCTCGGTTTTAAGGAGTGAAGTCTCCGCGCTGACGGTAACGGATTCGGTGGCCGAGCCGACCTCGAGCGTTACGTCGACACGAACCGTCTGCGTCGCCTGAACGGTTATGTTCTGGCGAACAAATTTCTTAAAGCCCGCCACTGTGACCGTCAGTTCGTAGACGCCAACCGGCAGCTGCGGAAGGGTGTAATTCCCGGTGTCGCTGCTGGCGGCCTGATAGACAGCTCCAGTCTGGGTGTTCTTGATTTGGATGGGCGCGTTGGCAACCACGGCGCCGGCCGGATCGGCAACAGCCCCCGTAATGGTTCCACGGTCGGTCTGCCCAAAGGCAGCAAGCGCACACAGGCAGAGCCCTACAAGAATGACTAAAGATCGCATTGATACCCCCAAGGTCGATGTAACGAAATTTCCCCACGAAAACGCACTAACAGCTAACTTTGGCTGATCTTACCGTTTGAGATTAATGAATGTCAAGGGAAAAAGGACATCCGACCGCTCTATGATTCCCGGAAGATCTGATTCCGTGCGCAGTAGAACGGGCCCAAGGGCGCGAATTTCGCGTGAAATAGGAACTAATAGAGGCGCCACCCCTGTGGCCCCAGTGGAGGCTGCTACCAGATATGGAAGCGCTCCTTAGTCCGTCTTGGGCATGCTTTGGGGGCCTTGCGTTCGGGCCCCGAATCGACTAAACGTGGTTGTCGAGTTCGGGAGGTTCTATGTTCAACGTGATAAGTTTGTCGTGGGCTTCCGTCACTGTGGTTTTGGTGGCGCTGTTGATTTACCGTGCTCTGATTGGCATGCGGGAAGAAGATCAACTCTTCTTGGCATCCGGAGAGGAGCACATGGCGCGCGAGCAGCAAGTCTTGCAGGCTCGTATTTCCCATGTGAATAAGTTCGCGGTCGGGCTGGGGGTTCTGTCCGGCCTGCTCCTAATCGCCATGGCGAGCCTGTGGGTGTACGCCAACCTGGGCGCGCGCTGAGTAAAATTGAGGTGGCTTGCAGCCACTTCTCATATTCGACGGCCGGTGCGGTTTCTGCCGCATCTGGATCGACTATTGGAAGCGGCTGACGGCGGGGCAAATCGATTTCGCGCCCTCGCAAGAGGCCGGAGACCGGTTTCCGCAGATTCCCGCGGAGGAGTTTGCCCAAGCGGTCCAACTGGTCCGGCCCGACGGCTCGGTTGCCAGCGGCGCGCGCGCGGTGTTCGAAACGCTCGGCCGCGAAAGAATTTACGAGTCGTCAAGCTGGGTTGCGGCGTCGTCAGAAGCCGCCTACCGGTTCATCGCCAGGCGGCGAAGCTTCTTCTACTGGGTGACGCGGCTGACCTTCGGGAAGCGGATCGAACCGGCTCGATTCGCGCTCACGCAGTGGCTGTTCCTGCGATTGCTGGCCGCGATTTACATCGTGGCGTTCGCATCGCTGGCGGTGCAGGTGACCGGACTCCTGGGCGCGCAGGGCATCTCGCCCGCGCACGATTTCTTCGGCCGCATCGGGACGGATCTCGGATGGATGCGCTGGTGGGCGGCGCCGAGCGTGTTCTGGCTGAACTCGACCGACAAGATACTGGTGGGCGCGGCGTGGATGGGCGTCGGTTTGGGCGCGGTGTTGTTCATCGGCCGTCTGGAGCGCCTCGCGCTGGTGCTGCTGTACGTGCTGTACCTTTCGTTCAGCCTGGCCGGCCAGGAGTTCCTATCCTTCCAGTGGGACGCTCTGCTGCTCGAAGTGGGGTTCCTGGCGATCTTCTTCGGCCACACCAGAACCACGCAAAAGACGATCGCGTGGCTGTATCGATGGCTGGCGTTCCGCCTGTATTTTCTGTCAGGCTTCGTGAAGCTGGCCAGCGGCGATCCAAACTGGCGCAACTTGAGCGCGCTCGATTTCCACTACTGGACGCAGCCGCTGCCGACGGTCGTGGCCTGGTACGCGGATAAGCTGCCGCGCGCGTTCCAGCACGCATCCACTTTCATGGTGCTGGCGATCGAACTCGGAGCGCCGTTCCTGATTTTCATGCCGCGGCGGATCCGGTTGTTTGGAGCTTGGTTGCTGCTCGGCCTGGAAGCGCTGATCTTCCTCACCGGGAATTACACGTTCTTCAATCTGCTGGCCGCGGCGATCACCGTGTTTCTGTTCGACGATCAAGCGCTGCGCGGCGTCGTGTGGACCCCGAGGCGAGTCCGCGAATGGGTGATGTCGGAACCGGCGCGGACTGGACGCGCGGGACGGCTCGCCGCGGCGGCGCTGACGCTGCTGATTCTGCCGCTCGGTCTCACGCGGATTTTCGAGAACGTGACGCAGAAATTGCCTGCGCCGGTCGAATTGCTGGCTCGGTATACGTCGCCCTTTCAGGTGGTCAATTCGTATGGGCTGTTTGCGGTGATGACGACGGAGAGGCTGGAGATTGTCGTCGAAGGGTCGGACGATGGCCAGCAGTGGCGTGCATACGAATTCCCCTACAAGCCGGGTGATGTAAATCGGGCGCCGCGGTGGGCCGCGCCGTATCAGCCGCGCCTGGACTGGCAGATGTGGTTCGCGGCGCTGAGCGACTATCGCACGAACCCCTGGTTTGTGGCGTTCGCGGAGCGGTTGCTGGAAGGGTCTCCACAAGTGGTGGCTCTGCTCGCGAAAAATCCGTTTCCCGATCATCCGCCGCGCTTCGTGCGGGCGGTGACCTACGAGTATCATTTCTCCACGTGGGCGGAGCGTCGTGAAACTGGGGCCTGGTGGCATCGCGAACCGCATGGCGAGTATCTGCCGCCGGTGGGATTCCGAACTGCCGCGTCGAAATAGGCCCGCCGGGCTGCTGGGCTTGACCCTTGACACCGGTATGTTCAGGGCCGATGCTGTATCGAGGAGAAGTCGTTTGAAATACGGAATCTTCGCGGTTTTGATTGCGGCGATGGCGGCTGGGTCGCTGCGGGCGCACCATTCCACCACGGCCGTTTTCGACATGGGCAAGAAGATCCAGGTGACCGGAACTCTGAACCGGGTCGAGTGGATCAACCCGCACATCTCGATTTATGTCGACGCCAAGGGCGAACATGGTGGAAACGACGCGTGGCACTTCGAAGGCAGTCCACCGGCGTGGTTCCGCAGGGTGGGCGTGAACAAGAACGACATCGCCAAGTTCCAAGGCCAGACGATCACCGTGGACGGCGTCCGGGCCAAGGACGGCACGCTCTACGGTTATCTGCAGAAGATTACGTTCGCCGACGGAAGTTCGCTCGAAACCGTCGCGGCGGGACAGATTCCCGAGAAGTAAGGAGAACAGCCATGAAGCTCTTTAGTGCGATCTCGGCGGGACTGCTCCTGGTCGGATTGGTGGCCGCGCAGCAGTCAACTAAGGTAAAGCGCACGGCCGATGGGCATCCGGATCTGAGCGGGCTCTGGGCGTATGCGGTGGATTTGCCGGCGGGCGGGATCAAGCGCCAAGCCGACGGGAAGGTCGTCGTCAAGCAAGCGGATTTGAGCAATCGCCGAGCGCCTAAGGGCGAGGTGAAGGGAGCGCTGCCCTTCACGGCGGCTCCGGCGTACAAGCCCGAGTTTCAGGCCAAGGTGAAGGACCTGATCGACCATGAGAGCCGGACCGATCCGGTGTTCTACTGCGGCCGGCCAGGCGTACCGCGCATCGGACCGCCGCGCAAGATCGTGCAACTGCCGAACGAGATGATCTTCTTGTATGAGGACATGTCGGGCGATACGTATCGTGTGATTCCGACAGACGGCCGCAAGCATCGCGAGGATGCGAATCCGGGCGCCTATGGCGACTCTGTCGCGCACTGGGATGGCGACACGCTGGTGGTGGACGTGACGAACTTCGACGACAATACCTGGTTCGGCGAGGGCGGCTATTTCCACACCGACGCGATGCATGTCACCGAGCGGCTGTGGCTGGATGCCAACAACAACCTGGTGTGGCAGGCGATTGTGGACGATCCCAAGGTTCTGGCTCAGCCGTGGACGGTGACGCCTCGCGTGGTGAAACCGACGAACGAGCCTCTGGAAGAATCGCCGCGCTGCATCGAAGACGACGCGCATCGGCTACTGAACGACGATCATCACGGGCAACGGTAGACATGTGTGGCTGCGTTCGCAGGCGGCGCGTCACGCTGACAACAGGCGGCCTTTGGGTTCAGGGATCGGGCGTCCAAGTTCCTTGGCGGTTTCGATCCACTCCGCGATCACCGTTTCCGCATTCGCATGAGCCTCTTGGCGGGTGGCCCCGTTGGCGAAGCAGCCGGCCAGTTCCGGGACTTCAGCGATAAAGGCTTGGGCCTCTTCGCTCCAGTAGAGAATGATTTCGTGCTTGGTCATCAAGAATCTCCCGCTTTCGTGCAAACAGGTGTCGAGAAGAGTCTCGACACGGCACGCAAGAGTGCGTGCGCCACATAGCCAACTATCTCGGACCGTAGCGCGGGACCGGGCGGCCGACCTCTAACGCCCCCAGGTCCGGGGCGCGGCCGGTGAAATCGTCGTTCACTCCGGTCAGCCGAACCGCGGCGTCCACCGCGGCCGATCCTGGACGAAGCTGGAAATCGAAATCCGCAGGCTTGTATAGCGTCCGCAAATCGGGACCGGGAGGCGTCACCTTCTGGAACACGTCGTAATCGATGATCACGCTGTGGCGATCCTGGCCGGTGGCTTCGGTGTACTCCTTGAGCGTCTTGAACCGCCTGCGCTCGCGCGATTTGGCTTCGAGCTGGTTCTGCGGCTGCATCGCGAGGGCACCCATCTCTCCGGGAAATAGGGCACGGACCGAAAACGGCGGCGTGCTCCACTCGAAGGAATATTCGGCGCCTTCATTCGGCCGGAAGCCGTTGTAGTCCGCACTCGAGTAGTTGGTGTTGGACTCGATGGAAAAGATCCCGGGGTTCTGGCTCTTTCCCAAAATCAGATTGTTGCGGAAGTGGAGGTTCGAAGTTGCGAGAAGCATGGGCTCGACCGGCGCCAGGAACGTATTGTGATAGACCAGGATGCCGGCCGCCGATGCAGTGAGCTTCAAGGCTCCGCCCTCCGGCGAATCGTACACAATGTTGCGGATGAAATACACCGGACCGCCGAACATCGGCTGCACGCTGAGAGCACGATTCCCGTTATTGAAGCAGCGATTGCGGAAGACGCGGATATTGTGCGCGCCGCCATCGGTCTCGATGCAGTTGTCCTCGACGTTGGTGACGTCGTTGTTGTAGAAATCGATCGAAACCGGCAGGCGGTCCTGAATCGCGTTGGGAGCGCCGTCCGGATTTCCGTAAGTGGCGATGTCGATACCGTCGTGGAACTGTGTGACGTAGTTATAGGCCACCACGTGGCCCTGCCCGTAAAGCTTCACTGCGTATTCGGAAACCAGCTTGGCTCCGAATTCCGGATACGCCTGCCACTCGCGTCCGGTGAAGCCCATCAGGATATCCGGCCGGAATTTCCCGACAAAGGTGTTATCGGCGATGTAGAAATCCTTCGATCCGGACCAATCGGAATAGACGCCGCGTCCGATGTTCTCCAGCTTGCAGTTCTTGATGGTGATGCCGCTCGCGCCGGTGATGTTCTTGTAGCCCGCCCAGAATGCGAGCTCGGTGTTGCGAACCGTCAGGCCTTCGAAGTAGTTGTAATTCGCGGCCATGAGGTTGAACAGGTTGAAGGCACCATCTCCATCGAAGATTGCTTCGCCGTCGCCCGCACCTTTGATGACGATGGGCTTGTCGGCGGTGCCGCTCTGCGTTAGGAAATACGTGCCGCTGGAGAGAGTGCCGAGCTGGCCTCCATATTTGTAACGGTCGTCCTTGTACACACCGGCGTGCACCAGAATCACATCGCCGGGCTGAACCCGGGCCGGGAAGCTATTGAAGTAATCCGCTCCGTTGCTCCCCATGTAGTACGCGGCTTGGAGACCGGTGAACGCGGGCTCCTGCTTCTGGCCGTTGAAGCCTGGCGGATACACGTGATAGACCTTGCCTCCCGCGGCCGGCTTGGGCTCGGGACGCGTGTGGACGGTGACGATATTCTCAGCCTTGCCGTCGACGCCATCGGGATCGGCCAGGACAAACCGGCACTCGTAATCGGTGGCGGGCTCCAGATCGAAGATGCTCCCGGCGAACATGTTGGGAACGATATATTGCAGCGCGTTTTCGTTGATCCGTTCGTGGTCCAGGCGGAGCAGAGGCAGCCCCTCTTTCCACGCTTGCTCGCCCTTCTTGCGGTAGAAGACCGAAACGGCGGCGTTATGGTTGTCGTCGCCATCGATGTGCCATTCAAAACCCAGGGAAATGAGCGTGGGGCGTTCGGCAATGAACTCGCCAGTCGTGGTCCGGTTCGCCGCCTGCAGCGCAGTCGTGAGAAAGAGCAGGGCCAGAACGATGGAAGTGCGCATGACGGGATTCTATCACTCCAGTACTATGAATTATGCGTTTGCTGAGTGTGTTTTTCGGGTTGCTGAGTTTGGCCGCGGCGCAAACCGGCACCGGAACTCTCGCGGGCACGATTAGCGACCCGGATGGCCACGGTGTTCCTACGGCCCCTGTCGAGGCCAAGAATGCGGCGACGGGCAGGGTCTACAAGACCGCTGCAATCGCCGGGGGCTCCTACACGCTGTCGAAACTTCCGCCAGGAATGTACGACATCACCGTTCCGCCAATCACGTTCACATTTCCCAAATACGAGCAAAAGGGCGTGGCGATTCAGGCGGGACAAACGGCGAAGCTCGATATCCGGTTGGCGTGGGGCGGGAATCTGGGTACGCCGGGTGACGACTTCTCACTCCTCATCCGCCAAAAAGCCAAGGGATCGCCTTTGGGTCCGGCACCGCGGGGACGCGACGGAAAAACGGATTTCTCCGCCGTCTGGACTGGAAACGCACCAGACGCGGATGCTCCTGACTTGCTGCCATGGGCCGAGGAAATCACCAAGCAGCGGCGCGCGCGAGGAACGGGAAATCCATCGGAGTCCTGCCTGCCGGGCGACAACCTGCTCATCTCGCCATTCATTTACAAAATCATTCAGACGCCGGCGGTGATCGCGATTCTGTGGGAAGGAAATGTTCCTGGCATCGTCCAGATTTTCCTCGACGGGCGCGGGCATCCGAAGGACCTCGATCCGAGCTGGATGGGACACTCGATCGGCCGCTGGGACAAGGACACACTGGTCGTGGATACGGTCGGATATAACGACCGGAGCTGGCTGCGGGTGTTTCCGCATACGGAGATGCTGCACGTCGTTCAGCGCATGCGCCGCCCGGACCTGGGACATCTCGAGAAGGAAATCACGATCGAGGATCCAGGCGCGTTCAGGAAGCCTTGGAAGATCCGCGACGTCTGGGATCTGGCTCCCGGCGAAGAAATCGCCGAGTACATCTGCAACGAAAACGAGAAGGACGTCCCACACCTGAAGTGAATAAACTTGCTATCTGGATTTTTGCGGCGGGCGTGCTATGCGCCCAGCCTCCGGGCAACGCCGCCCGGGGCAAAGTGATTTTCGAAGGCAAGGGCGATTGCCTGAGCTGCCATCGAATCAAGGTGACTGGATCGAGGACGGGACCCGAGCTTACACTGATCGGCAAGGAACGCCGGGCCACACCCGCTTATCTGGAACGGGCTTTGCTCGATCCTGACGCGGACGTCGCGAGGGCGAATCGGGGCGTTCGGGTGACCCTCAAAAAGGACGGCACGATCATCACGGGCCGGCTGGTCAACCGGGACATGTTCACGGTGCAGCTCGTGGATAGCCAGGGCAACCTGAAGTCGTTTCCGAAGTCCGAGCTGAGCGAGACGACCATTGTCACCAAAGGACTGATGCCGTCGTACAAGGGCAAGCTGAGCTCCGAGGAAGTCGCGGACATCGTCAGCTATTTGCGATCTCTTAAGTAGCCTATACCGGCCACAGCTGGTGCTGCTCGGTGGCCCGGGCTTCGGCAATGATCTGGGCGCTGGCGTCGCGCAGCTCGCGATCCAGGGCAAGGAGAGAATCAGCGGCGGTCTCGGTTGTCGCAGGTCCGGTTTCGTGACGTGGCGAGAGAAGCTGCACGACGATCGGCCGTGCCGATTGGTCTTCGCTCAGATGGCACATGCCCTGCTGCGCCAATTCCTTCAGTAGACTCGCAACCTCGTCGAAACCCTTTCGAAGGGCCTGCAAGGCAGAGTCATCCACCGTTACCCACCCGGTACTCGCCTCGCTGCGAGTGCAGAGGTAGAAGTAGAGCTTGAAGGCTGGATCCGTCAGAACGGGCGCGAGCTGTTCGATCGGTGTGACATATTCCTTCGGTAAAGGCGGCCCTGCGACGGGAGTAATTACGAGCGGTTGCTTCGGTTCGGCCTTGGCAGCCCGGAGCTGAAAGTTTACATACCGCCGCTGTTCGCCGGATAGCCGCATGATCCCGGTGGCCAGGAGGTAAAGAAGGGCCACGGCCAACTCCACGAAGCTGTTGAGAATCCGGTTGGAAAAAACGCTCATCAGGCCGATTTCCTTTAACACGCGCAGCCCCTGATAAATCGACAACAGGCCGATAAATCCTAGAAGAAACCGATCCAGGGTGTAATATATGCCCCGCCGCAACAGCCGGAAACACCCAAAAATGGTTACCAGACAGACGAGCACAGCCAGACCCGCCGAGGGTGCGAAGCGGAACGTATGCCAAAGCACGATTAAGTATTCGGCACTTCGCGCAGACCTCCAGGGGAAAATTCTAGCGAATCTTGCCTTAGCCAAATTTCGGAAATTGCCTCAGTACCCTGGCCGAGTTAGTTCCAGCAAGAGCGCGCAGGGCTAGTTTAGCTTGACTCTGAAGATGCTGTGCAGTAACATCTTAGCCGTGCTGCGGGCACCTTTGGGACCAGCCTTCCGGAGAGGGAGCTTGATGCGAAATTGGATTTCGGCCACGACCGCCGGGCTAGCCTTGTTGATGCTGGCAGCGATACCCACCCCCAGCCACGCGCAAGCGCCAGCCTATAAAGCGCCCAAGGCCGCCGACGGGCATCCCGACCTGGGCGGAATCTGGGAGTACATGGGCACGGCCAACTGGGATCTTCAGGATCATCCCGCGGAGCCGGGTCCGATGTGGCAAATGGGGGCGATCGGGGCGGTACCAGCCGGGCAGAGCGTCGTCGAGGGCGGCGAGATTCCCTATCTGCCGGCCGCCGCCGCGAAGAAGAAGCAGCATTTCGAGAACCGGCGCACACAGGACCCGGAGGCCAAGTGCTACCTGCCGGGCATTCCTCGCGCGAACTACATGCCGTATCCGTTCCAGATCGTGCAATCGCCGCGCGGGATTCTGTTCGTGTACGAATACGCGACGGCGAATCGCATGGTCAACATGGGCAAGCCGCAGGAAGCCGGATCGGACACGTGGATGGGCACCAATAACGGGCATTGGGAGGGCGACACGCTGGTGGTCGGCGTGACGGGGCTAAACGGCCTCGCCTGGTTCGATCGCGCAGGCGATTTCGCCAGCAGCAAGCTCCACGTGGTGGAGCGATTTACGCGGGCGAGTCCCTATCACCTCAACTACGAGGCCACGATCGAAGATCCTTCGGTCTTCTCGCGGCCCTGGAAGATCAGTCTGCCTCTGTACAAGAGAATGGAAAAGAACGCGCAGCTGCTGGAGTTCAAGTGCGTGGAGTTCGCCGAAGAGCTGCTGTACGGACAGTTTAAGAAACAACCTGCCAAGTAAGGAGCGTTGCGTATGAAGAAAATACTTTGGGTCGTGAGTATCTGCACCGGATTGTTGCTGGCCGCGTCGGCTCCGGCGTGGGCGCACCATGCGTTTCAGGCGGAGTTCGACCAGCGCAAGCCTGTCAAGCTGGAAGGCAAGGTCACCGACATGGAGTGGATCAACCCTCACGCGTGGATTCATATCGACGTGAAGAATCCGGACGGCACGGTGACCAACTGGATGGTGGAGTGCGGCAGCCCCAACATCATGCTGCGGCGCGGATTCACCAAACGGTCGCTCGAAGTGGGCACGGACATCTCAGTTCAGGGATATCAGGCCAAGAACGGCAGCATGCGGGCCAACGGCAGCAGCGTGACCTTCGCGGACGGGAAGAAACTGTTCGTCGGCGGTTCGAATCCCGACGATCCGAATGCCGGTAAGCAGCAATAGGAGGGCCCATGAGCAGATTTCTTGCGCTTGTTCTGATTGCGGTGCCGTTGGCGGCACAGACGGCAAAGCCAGTTGCGAAAGCCTCTAAAGGGTACACCGCGCCGAAGACGCCGTGGGGCGATCCGGATTTGCAGGGACAATGGCCCGCGACGGCCAACATCCCGATGCAGCGTCCGGCGAATCTCGGCAATCGAGCCACGCTCACGCCAGAAGAGTTGAAGGAGCGCGAGACACAAGCCGCGCGCCAGGCGGAAGGCGATAGCGAGGAGTTCGTGTCTTCAAAGGACACGGTGAACATCAATCCGCCGGGATACTGGGTGGAGCACGGCAAGCCCAACGCCCAGGCGTCGCTGGTAGTGGATCCTCCGAACGGCCGGATTCCGGCTTTGACTCCGGCAGGCGCGGCTTATGCCAAGAGCCTGCGGAACGGGCTCGGGCCGGGCAGCCATTTCCCGGAAAAGGTCGACACCTGGGAGGATTTCGATTTCTACAGCCGCTGCATCACGCGCGGCCTGGTGAGCAGCATGCTGCCGACGCTCTACAACTTCGGCAACGAAATCGTACAGGCTCCGGGAGTCGTGGTGATTCGCAATGAAATGATTCACGAGACGCGTGTGATTCCACTCGACGGGCGTCCGCACGTCGGCAAAGGCCTGCAGACTTACATGGGCGATTCACGCGGCCATTGGGACGGCGACACGCTGGTGGTCGAGACCACCAACCTGAACAACAAGACCGGCACGGGCGGCGGTTTCTTCAGCGACGCCGCGGTGCTCACCGAAAAGTTCCGCCGCATTTCCAAGGACGAGTTGAGCTACGATCTGACGGTCAACGATCCGAAGACCTGGACGGCACCTTTCACCATCCACATGCCGTATAAAGAGGATCCGAGCTACACGATCTATGAGTACGCTTGCCACGAAGGCAACTACATGATGGTCGACGCGCTCACCGGCGCTCGCACATTGGAGAAGGAAGGCGCGAACACCAAGGTCGACAACAATAACTTCGTGCGGCAGGTGGACGCGCCGAAGAAGTAAGAGGTATCGACACGAGTGTCGATACGGCACGCACGAGTGCGTGCGCCACATCGTTAATCCCAGTAGACGAACGCCATCGCGTTGCCGGTGCCCGCTTCCGAGCGATAACAGGGCACGTAATCGACCTTGTGATACTTCCGGCCAGCCGCGTTCATCGCGGCGATCACCGGGTACCAGTTCTTGGTCTCGGCGGTGCCCACTTTGAAGACGTTCTCAGGGATCCGTTCGAGAGCGGCTTCGTCACCCTTTTCCATGGCGTCCAGGATCGTCTTGTCGAGTTCTTCGTCGATCACGAAGTGCGTCAGGCCGCCTGAAGCCATCAGAGCGACTCGGCCGTAGCCCTTGAAATTCTTGATCGCACGATACAGCGCGTGACCGAACTGCAGGCAGCGTGCGTTCTTAGGCACGTTGTGCGGGAAATGGACGTTCAAGATGATCGGCACGCTGGGCGGAGGCGTGTCGCCCAGGATGGAGTGATACAGGAACCCATAGGCGTGCGGAATCCCGCCGCGCGGGGCAGCCTTGGGAGTGATGTCGGATTGCGCCAGGTCGAAGTTCTCGGCAGCCAGAGAATCGAGGATATGATCCGCCAGCTCCGACGCGCCCGGATAGGTTGCGCCCTCTTCCGGTGAGTTGCCCGGCTCAGCGATATTCAAGCCGGGAGCGTCCTCATGCAGATGCTGAACGTTCTTGATCTGGGCGCCGCGATAGACCGTGATCGAAGGCGTCAGTCCTTCATCGAAGAACTCGCGCTGATCGTTGCCCAAAATGACCACTGCGTCGGGCGCGGTCTCTTTAAACTTTTTGCCGAGGACTTCCATGGCGCGGCGGCATTGCTGAAAACGTTCGCGGCGAACCTCGACGGTAACCTGGTCGGCGAATCCCGGGGCGCGCTCTTTCAGTAGCGTTTCGAAGTCGTAAGTCTTGCCGCGGAACCAATGCTTCTTGTTTTCGCGGTCGGCTTTCGCGCGCAGATCCCATTGCTCGGGGGGCGTCGACAGCAGAGGCCCATGAGACGATCCGATACCCAGTACGATTTCAGCCATATGTGAATCTTGAGTGTACTACTTGAATGCGAGCTTGGCTCTCGCGTCTTCTTCCGCTTTGACCGACGATCCGAACAGATTTTCGAAGAAATGTTCGCGCACCAGCCGGTCAACGACGCTGTTGTCGATCACCTTGTGGAAGTCGTAGGCCTTGAGGCGCGCGCCGACCTGCGCATCGGCCTGATGCTCCACGATGTACTGCACCGCGGGAGCGAGCACATAGGGAATGCGCTCGTACGATTCGGCCTTGCGGTCGTGATCGTACAGCCGCTCCACATCGGCCTGCGTTTGCGGATCGTACACCGCATAGGCCTTCACGGCCATGGCTCGATCGTCGTAATAGCGCTTGATGCCTTCGGCCTGCGCCTTGATCAGCAGCTCGGGCAGTTTGGGATTCGCGGCGATGGTGCTCTTCTTGAACACATACGCCATGGGCGCGTACAGGTCCTGGTAGTCGGCCAGATTGGCGATTTCCTTGAAGCCTTGGGATTCGAGCTTGAAGTAAGCCGGGGGCGGCAACATGGTGGCGTCGACGCGGCCACTCACCAGCGCGGCGACGCGGCCGTTGCCATCGGTGCCCAGCGGGATCCACTGGACGTCGCGGGAGTTCAGCCCGTTCTTGGCGAGAATCGCCAGCGCAAAGTTGTAGGGCGGATCGCCGAGCTGGCTGACGCCGAATCGCTTGCCCTTGAGATCCTTGACACTCTTGACGTCGTTCTTGGTCATCATCGCGAAGAGGCCGCGATTCATGGGACTCCCCATGATCACGAGCGATCCGTCGAGCGAAGCCGCCTGCATGGCCTGCTCCATCGGGTAATTCGTGGCTTGCGCTTCGCCGCTGACGATCATCGCGATACCGGCGGGATGGACGCCGAACACCATGGTCGCGTTAACGCCGTACTTCTGGTAGTAGCCGCCCTCTTTGGCGAGGAACAGCGGCCAATTGGCGGGAGCCTTGGCCGGATAGTTGATGGTGATGTTCTGCGACGCAGGTGCTTGCGCCAACATTGTGAGCGCGGCGGCTGCGGTGGCGGCCGCGAGCAAGCTGGATAACGTGAGGGTTCGCATGTTGCCAGTGGGGATTATAGCGGCTCTGATCGCCGGTGGCAAAGCTCCGCTTAGTAAAGAAGGAAGGGGCGGCGGCGATTCATGAACGCTGCGATGTCGTTCATCAAGCCTTGCTCGATCACCCGCGGATCGTCGCCTGCTTTGAGTGCGTCGATCACCTTACGATTGCCGATCAACTGCTTCGACAGCTCGAAGTCGATCTTGCCGGGATATAGCTTGTGCAGAGCGTACGCGACTTCCAGGCCCAGGCGGATCGAGTCGAATTGATTGCGATCGGTGATGACGAATCGCACGCCTTCCGTCTTGGGCGTGAGGTGCGTGGGATAGACACGAACGCCCGGGATGTAGCGGCCGTTCAGGAAGTCCGCCAACTCAACGCCGTGGACCCAATCCGCGCCAATCTGTTCGAACGGAGCATCGGTGCCCCGCCCCACCGAATAGTTCTTGGACGACTCGATCAGAGCCAGGCCGGGATAGAGCGTCGCCGCATTGAGGCTGCGCATGTTGGGCGACGGATCCACCCACGGCAGACCGGTCGAATCGAACCAGTCGCCGCGCTCCCAGTTCTGCATCTTGACGACGTGCAAATCTGCATGAACACCGCGTTCGGCGTTTCCCATGGTGGCAAGTTCGCCCGGCGTGAGCCCGTGCCGCACCGGCAGACTGAAGCATCCCGTGATGCCCTGCAAATCTGGATCGAGCATGGGACCTTCGACGTGAAGTCCTGTGATCGGATCCGGGCGGTCCAACACGTAGAACGGAAGATTCGCTTTGGCGGCAGCTTCGAGCGCGAAGAGCATGGTGCAGTTGTATGTAAAGAAACGCACCCCGACGTCCTGAATGTCGAACACGAGCATGTCGACGCCGCGCAGCATCTCGGGAGTCAGGCGGAACCGGCTATTCGCGTACAGGCTGAATACCGGCAGCCCGGTGGCTGGATCCCGCGAATCGGCAACAGTAGGCTGATCCTGCGTACCGGCAATCCCATGCTCGGGGCCGAACAGAGCCGTCACCTTCACGCCCGCGGCGAGCATCACGTCCACGTTGCGGCGGCCCTGACGGTCGACACCGGTCTGATTGGTAAGCAGGCCAATGCGTTTGCCCTTGAGCGATGCGAAGGCTTCCTGTTCCAGAACATCCAGGCCAGTAAGCGTCGTGTGATTCGCTGGGCCGAGGCCCAACCCGCGTGCCGCGATCGTCGCGATACTCCGGCGCCATTCGTTGATGCTGCGCCCACCCTTGGGATGGACGCGGTTGGTCATGATCACGACGAACGATTTGCTGGCCGGGTCGATCCATAGCGCGGGGCCGGTGAAGCCGGTGTGGCCGTAGGATATGCCGCGCGGGAAGATATCGCCGCGATTCGAAGAATACGGCGAGTCGATATCCCAGCCCAGGCCGCGCAGGATCGGATGATCCGGCGGACTCGCCGGCGAAGTGAACAGCTCGACCGTAGCCGGCTTGAACAGGATGCCGCTCAGCATCGCTTGGGCATACAGCGCGAGGTCATCCGCGGTCGAGAACACACCAGCGTGCCCGGCGACGCCGCCCATGTAGCGCGCGGTGGGATCGTGCACGACCCCTCGCCACGGTTTGCCCGTTGCAACATCGATCTCCGTCGGCGCGATCCGCGCGATCAGCGAAGCCGCGGGCTTGAACGTTGTATCGCGCATCCCCAGCGGTTCGAAAATCTGCGCGCGCGCGAACTGGTCGAGCGGCTGGCCGCTCACACGCCGTACGATCTCGCCCAACAACTCGAAGTTGATGTCGCTATAAACGAAGTTCACTCCGGGCGGGCCGGCGGGCTTGTCGACAAGCGCCTTGCGAATGCCGGTGTCGTACCCGCTCCACGCCGGGTCGATGTCGAGATCGGGGCGCAACCCTGAATAATGCGTCAGTAGATTACGAATGGTGATGTTGCTTTTGCCGCCCTGAAACTCCGGCAGGTAGGCGGTCACAGGATCGTCGAGCTTGATCTTGCCCTGCTCATAGAGCTTCATGATGGATGGCGTGGTCGCGACGACCTTGGTCAGCGACGCGATGTCATAAATGGTGTCGAGCGTCGCGGATTCGCGGGTGGGAACCAGCGCCCGCGCGCCATACGCCTTGCGATGGACGATTTTTCCATCGCGGCCGACGATGATGACCGCGCCGGGGATCAAGCCGTCGCGGATGGCCTGTTCGGTGGCTGTGTCGAGCGCGGCAGAGCCGGCGAAAGATTGCGCGAACGCACAAGATGCAAGGCCCGTTGATAACAACGCCGCCAGCACCAATCTCATAAGAGTTTTTTGGCGATGCCCTCGAGCCGCGTGGCCAGGTCGAGGTCCTTCTGCGTGATACCGCCGGCGCTGTGGGTTACCAGATCGACAGTCACCTTGTTATAGACGTTGGCCCACTCGGGATGGTGGTCGTTCTTCTCGATCGACGGCGCGGCGATGGTCATGAAACCGATCGCGTGGGGGAAATCGGCAAATTTATACTCGCGGTGCAGCTTGCCGTGCTCGACCTTCCAGTCTGGCAGCTTGGCTAAGCCTTCGGAAATCTGGGAATCGGTGAGTTTTGCCACTATGATCCGACTTTATCAGACATCTAAACCCACCGCGCGCATCAGTTCCAGGGCGTTGCCCCGCGCGACAACACCGGGACGCAGATGATAATCGAAACGGATCTCGCCGCCCTCCAGATGGTCTTCGAAATGAACATTGATCGCGCGGCCCTTGAGTTGTTCGGCAATCTCGGCCAGCGCCAGGTCATGCGTGGTGGCCAGACCGATCGCGCCGCGCTCGACTAATCCAATCAGCAGAGCTTGTGCGCCGATCCTCCGATCATGCGAGTTGGTGCCGCTCAGCAGCTCGTCCAGCAGAAACAGCAGAGGCTCGCCGGAGCGTGCCAGATCCACGACGTCCTTCAAGCGGCTGATCTCGGCGTAGAACCGCGAGCGATGGTCGGTCACCGAATCGCTGGTGCGCAGCGAGGCGCCCAGCCGTAATCGCGAAAGACGCAACCGGGTCGCCGTTACGGGGGCACCCGCCCAGGCCAGAACGACGCTCAGACCCACGGCGCGCAGGAGCGTGCTCTTGCCCGACATGTTCGATCCGCTGATAATCCATAGCCTGACATCGCTCTCCGGCGATGACCGCGTATCGCCGCCCAGCTTCACGTCGTTCGCGATGGCCTCCGCCGCAGGAATCAACGGATGCGTGAGCCCCTGCGCCTCATAAAACCCTTCTGAGGAATCCGCCAGCTCCGGAAATGCCGCATCGGGTCGCTCATAGGCGAAACACGCCAGCGAACTCATGGCTTCAAAGTCGCCGATCGCGGCCACCCATCCGGCCACATGCGGGCCGTAGCGGACGCGCCACTTCTCGATCGCCATGGCGAACTGCGGCATCCAGACCAGCGCTGCCGCGGGTATGCGAAAGAAGAGATTGCGCGCCCAATCGAGCCGATCGACTAAACCGACCAAGCGCTGGATCTGGCGGGTGGCGGGCACGCCTTCCACTAGTAACTTTTCCCTTAATCCAGCCAGCGCCGGCGAGCGGAATGGCTCCCGCTCCAGCCGTTCCAGCAGCAGCGCGATCAACCGCAACTCGTGCGCGGGCGTGCCGACACTCCCGGCAACCTGGCTGGTCGCCCGATGGGTGGCCATCATGAATATAAGCTCGCCCAGGACGACGAACAAGAACGGGACGAGGCTGGTCCGATCGAGCAGCACGGTGGTCGCCGTCACGACGGCCGCTATCGCCAGAATCAGCGCAAGCCAGCGGGCCCCGGGGAAGAAAATGACGGCAGGCTCGTTTCCCCACTCGCCCAGCCTGCGATCGTCCAGCGCGGCGCGGAGGTCTTCGCCCATCATCGCGATCTCCTCACGCAAATCGATGCGGGGACGAAGTTCTTTGACCGATTCCTGGCGCGCGGCGACCTCTTCGGGATCACCCGGCGTCAACAGCCAGCCTGCCAGCACGCGTTCTCCCATGCGAGTGCGCGCGGTAGAGAGCAGTTCAAACAGCGATCCGCGGCCGAACAGGTCCAGATCGTCGGCGAATACGTGGCGAGGGTCGCGGAAACGCTCGCCCTGATTGCCGGCGCCGATCCACCGGTTATCGAGACGCCCTAACGCGCGCTCGTAGTATGCGATTCCGCGCGCTGCCCGGCGCAGGTCGCGATCCACGCGGTCGTGAATCACCACCAGCACGATGAGCGCGACGACCGGCAGCAATAACCACCAAGGCGACATTCTTCCAGCGCCCAGCGAGATAGCGGCGACCGCCACCAGCAAGAGTCCGCTGATCAGGCGAGCGTTTCCCAGCCGCCGATGCAGCAGTTCATTCCGGGCGTGTTCCGTACGCCAGCGGTCCAGGCGCTTTCGATATTCGTCCAAGTCTTTAAGGTACGCTAACGCCGCGGTATGCTTGGGATCTGGTGGTTCCCGATGCTGGCTCGCCTGCGCCCAACACTCGATTTCATGCCGTCGCCCGTTCAGGATAAACCAGGTCTTCTGATCCGCGATCCATTCTACTTTTCCGACGCGACGCTGATCATCCCGCCGGTGCTGGTGGAAAGCCTGACGTTTTTCGACGGCGATCACAGCTCGCTCGATCTGCGGGAGCATCTGGTTCGCCTGACGGGGGATCTGGATGTCACCGGGCTGCAGAGCACCTGATCGATACGCTCAGCGAGGCGGGATTTCTGGAAGATGAGAAATTCTTCCAGCGCAAGGAAGCAGCCGAACGCAATTTCGCCAACGCGCCCACGCGGGAGTCCGTACATGCCGGCACGGGTTATCCCGACAATCCCGCGGAGCTTACGTCCACGCTGCGGGGCTACCTGGGAGGCCCCGCGGCGGCGAACACGAGTCGCGTGCGGGCGATCGCGGCTCCGCATGTGAGCCCCTTTGGCGGCATTGATTCCTATCGCGCCGCGTACGCTTCGCTCACGCCGGCCGACGCCGAAAAGACGTTCGTAGTCCTGGGCACTTCGCACTACGGGCATCCCGACCGTTTCGGTCTCACGCGGAAAGCCTTCGTGACGCCCTTCGGCGAGACAAGCACCAATCTGGCTCTGGTCGATGAGATCGCGCGCGCTGCCGGAGACGGAGTGTTAATGGAAGACTACTGCCACTCGATTGAGCATTCCATCGAGTTTCAGGTGGTCTTCCTGCAACACCTGTTCGGGGCAAATGTGAAGGTGCTGCCGATTCTGTGCGGAGCGTTCTCGCGCGGCATGAAGTCAGGCGCGCAGCCCGATGACGACGAGGCCGTGCGGAGAACCATCGGAGCGCTGGGTGAGATCGCCGCGCGCGAAGGCGACCGGCTGCTATGGGTACTGGGCGTCGACATGGCGCATATGGGCCGCAGGTATGGAGACGGCTTCGAGGCTGCCGCGGATCGGGGAGAGATGGAGGACGTCGCGCGGCGGGACCGCCTGCGCATCGAGCGTATGGAGCAAGGCGATGCGGCCGGTTTCTGGGAACAAGTGCGGGAGAATCGCGATCACGGAAACGACGATCTCAAGTGGTGCGGCTCATCGCCGATCTACACGTTCTTGCGCGCGATACCGGACATCCGCGGCAGCCTGCTGCACTACCAGCAGTGGAACATCGACCCGCAGAGCGTGGTCAGCTTCGCCGGTATGAGTTTCCACACCTAGGCACGAAGTGCACAGATAGTCTTTTTTACTGACGAAAAAGACTCCAGGCTAGACGTCCTAAACACTGTATTCACAATGCGTTGCGAAGGATGGATGCTCTGGCCAGCCGATTGCATCCGAGTCGGGCGGAGGCGAGGGCTAAAGCGATGGATGTCGATAATTCGCGACGAAGCGCCGACGCGGTGCCGGCACTGGCTGGCTGTCAGGAACATGCCCGCTGTCTGGAGAGCTTCGGCGCCGCGGTTCGTGAGCTCCTGGAGCTACACGAGCAGCAATGGTTTGCGATTCTCGACGGTGACTTTGAGAGTTGCCGTTTCGACATCCTGATCCACATGGCCAATGAGAGGAAGCTGTCCGCGAAGTATGCCTATCTGCGCCACGTGGAAACGCACGGCTGCTCGGACTTTAATGCCTTTAACCAAACTCGAGCGCGAAGTCATCACGGATAGCATGTTGAAGATTCAGTCGATCCAGGCTTCCTTGAACCAGATCGATGAAACCAAGCTTCTCGACGGCGAAGAGATCCATAGCTGCCTGAAGAGTGCCAATAACAGCTTCCGCGCCGCCTTGAAGGCCGGCTTCCCACAGAAGAAACAAACTAAGCGCTAAGCCGACTGAGCCGTGCGCGGCCTAATTCGCCGACGCGGGCGTGCCGTTTGCCGGAGTGCCATTGGCCGGCGCGCCATTCTGCGGAGGCTGTGGCTTCGGCAGCGGTTTACGAGGCAGCATTTCGTCACGATTCGCCGCCTGGTACACGAACGACGCTACGATCGCCGCCATCTGGGCCATATCTGCGCGCTGTACGCGGTCGTATACATCCATGTTGGAATGGTGCGTTCGCGAATTGTACTCAAGGCCGTCCTGAATGAACTGGAAGCCCGGCAGGCCTACCGCGTCGTAGCTTTGATGATCGGTGCCGGTGGTGTTGCGGATGCTGATGGTCCCGGCGCCGAGGTCCTCAAATGGCTTGAACCACGCTTCGAAAACGGGCCGCATGGCGTCATTGCCCTGCAGATAGATGCCGCGAATCTTTCCGCTGCCATTATCGACATTGAAATAGCCGGCCAGCTTGGCATGCTCGGGCTTTAGTTTCATATCCTCGCGTTTCGCGAAATGCTCGTCGACATAGGCGTGCGAACCCAGCAGGCCCTGCTCTTCCCCGCTCCACAAGGCCATGCGAACGGTGCGATCCATGGGCAGATTGAGCGTCTTGAGAATACGCAACGCCTCGATCATCACGGCGCAGCCGGCCGCGTTGTCGGTGGCTCCCGTGCCTCCCTGCCAGCTATCCAGGTGCGCGCCGATCATCACGATCTCATCGCGCTTGCGTCCGCCCGGAATCTCGCCGATGACGTTCACGGAATCGGTGCGGTCGTCCAGGAATTTCGCCTGGATTTCGAATTCCAGCTTGACGGGAATTTTGTTATCGAGGAGACGCAGGACGCGATTGTAGTGCTCCGGCGTCAGCGCGACAGTGGGAGGCGGAACGGGATCCTTGATGTCGCGTGTTCCGGCGGCCTGGCCGAAGACGGTGCCTCCACTGCTCTGGCCGCCGCCCAGGCGGACCACGACGGCCACACCTTCGTCCTTGAGAAATTTGTTGAGCTGGTTCTGGAACTGCTGCTGGGGCGTCAGACCCCCTGGAGCAGCCTGGCCCCCTCGACCTCCACGGCCTCCCCGGCCATCGCCCAATGCCACTGTCCCCGGCGCAGCGCCGCGCCCACCGTCATCCGCGGCGAGACTCAGCTTGGCGAGCTCGTCGTCGGTGTAGCGTTGGCCCTGGGACGTCGTAATCATAGTCAGTTCCCGTCCGACGCCCATGAACACAATCTTGTTCTTCAGCATGCCCTTGTACTTGTCGAAGTCGGATTCGGCGGCGATGTTGGCGACCATCGCCTCACCAGTCACGGTGCCATTGGTCCCCGGAGAATAAGCCAGCGGAAACCCGATCAGGGGCGCGTATTGCGGCTCGATCAGGTTCGCAGAAAAGTGCGTGTACGTCCAGCCTCGGCCGAACGGACCCCACTTCTCCTCGTGCCCTTCAATGCCCCACTCCTTCAGCTGTTTGACCACCCAGTCGGCCGCGGCAAAGAAGCCGGGCGAGTTCGTCAGGCGGGGGCCATAAACGTCGCTGAGCTGGAAGACGTGGTCCATCACCTTGGAATTCTGCAAGGCTTCTTCCCGGATCTTATGGATCGCGTTCAGGTCGACGTGCTCCTCCGCCTGAAGCGGCAGCAACACCAGGGCAATTAAGAAAAAGGGGGACAGACTACTCTGTCCCCTCGCGTAAGGCGCGGACCTCGCGTTCAATCGTGGGAGTGGACAGAGCGGTCTGTCCCCTTTTTCAGCTGCCTCTAAAACTCGGATGCGGCGCGTCGTGGTCATGAGCACCTTCTTGGAGTCCATATTACAATTTCGGATAGCGTGCAGATCACCATCTCCAAGGAGAACTACCTCAAGGCCATTGCCGAAGCCGAAAGCGAGGGCGAAACCGTCATCGCCGCGACTCTGGCACGGTGGCTGGAGGTATCGGCTCCCGCCGTCACCATGGCGATTCGCCGGTTAAAGCGCGATGGGTTGATTCGTGTCGCGGCATCGGGCGAGCTCAGCCTCACCCGCGACGGGCGCGAGATCGCCAATCGCGTGCTCAACCGGCATCACCTGATCGAGCGGATGCTGACGGAAGTTTTTGGAATGGAGTGGTACAAGGTCCATGACGAGGCGGAGCAACTGGAGCACGCCGTCTCGGCGGATTTCGAACGCAAGCTATTGGACAAGCTGGGCGACGGGGAGGCTTGCCCTCACGGCAATCGAGTCGGCCGGGATCGTCCGCGCGATCGCCGCGAGCGTGGCTGGATTCCCCTGGATGAGGCTGCCGGAGGCGCCGGCGTCCGCGTCATGAGCGTGTTCGAGCGCGATCGCAAACTTCTGGAGTACCTGAACGGGCTCGGCATCCGCCCGGGTGCGCAGTTAAAAGTGGTCGGAAAGAATTACGACCAGACTATGACGCTTCGCGTGGATCGCAAGCCAGTGCAGCTCGGCGGCGCCGCGGCCGCGAAGGTGTGGGTGGCGGCGGGTTAATGTAGAGGTGATGAACTGGACAGCGGTAGCCGCGATCATGCTTGCGCTTGCGGTTTCCATTGGCGCATTCGGAGCTCACGGATTGCAAAGCCGCCTGGACACCTACTCGCTGGGCGTCTACGAGAAAGGCGTGATCTACCATTTCTTTCACGCGCTGGGAATGCTGGCGGTCCCTTTGCTGGTCCGCGCGGGGTTGATTTCGGAATCGGCGGGCAATTGGACCGGCTGGCTGCTGCTGGCCGGGATCGTCTTGTTTTCCGGCAGCCTGTATGTGCTGGCGATCACCGGAGTGCGGACGCTCGGCGCAGTAACTCCGTTCGGAGGCGCTTCGTTTATCGCCGCCTGGGTGACGCTGGCGGTGTGTGCGCTACGGTCAAGCGGTCGTTAGTCGTGTTTTGAAATACGCTACCGTTTCGCGAAGGCCATCTTCCAAAGCGACCTTCGGCTCCCAGCCGAGCACCTTCTTCGCCTTGGCGATATCCGGCTGGCGCCGTTTGGGATCGTCGGAAGGCAAAGGCTGATGCACAATCTGGCCTTTGATACCCACCAGCCGGCTGATGCGCTCGGCGAACTCCAGCATGGTGAGTTCCACGGGATTGCCGAGGTTCACCGGAAAACGTTCTTCAGAATTCGCGAGGCGGACCAGCCCTTCGACCATATCGCTCACGTAGCAAAAGCTGCGGGTCTGCAAGCCGTCGCCGAACACGGTGAGAGGCTGGCCGCGCAGCGCTTGATCCATGAATGCGGGCACCACGCGCCCGTCATCCAGTGCCATGCGGGGACCGTAGGTGTTGAAGATTCGCGCGATGTTGGTGCGCACGCCGTGCGTCCGATGGTACGCCATGGTGAGAGCTTCCGCGTAGCGCTTGCTCTCGTCGTAGCAGGAGCGAAGCCCCACCGGATTCACGTTGCCCCAGTAGGTCTCCACCTGGGGATGCTCCAGCGGATCGCCATAGCATTCCGAAGTCGACGTGATCAGGAAGCGCGCGCCGTCGCGGCGGGCGATCTCCAGCATGTTACGCGTGGCGGTCGAACCCGATTCGAGCGTTTCGATGGGATATGCCAGATAAAATTTGGGGCTCGCCAAAGAGGCGAGGTGCCAGACCTGATCGAACTTGCCGCCTTCTTCGATGGGTTTGGTGACGTCGAACTTACGATAGGTGAACTTCGGCTTGCCCGATAAGTGTTCGATGTTGCGCTCCGAACCCGTGATCAGGTTGTCGAGAGCCACCACCTCGCCGCCGTCCGCCAGCAGCCGATCGCATAAATGGGAACCGATGAACCCCGCGGCCCCGGAAACAAGATGACGCATCTCTAACATTCTACCCGGTTGACCCTGCATGTTACATTTTTGGGTGAGGATGTTTGAGAAACTGCTGCTCGCTGCGTTGTTGGCCGCATCCCTCGCCGGATTCTGGTGGCGTTTCGGAGCAGTACTAAGCAGGATCCGCTCGGCCAAGCCGGATGCGGATTTCTCGCTATTTCCGCTGGGACCGCGGATCCGCGAACTGGTCTGGGAAGTAATGCTCCAAGCCAAAGTCATCCGCGAACGCCCTTTGCCCGGCCTGGCGCACGCTTTCGTATTTTGGGGGTTTTGCGCCTTTGCCCTGGTCACGCTGAATCACATCGCGATCGGATTCGGCAGCCGATTTCTAACACCCGGCGGTTTCTACTTCCAACTGGCGGCGGTCTTTGCGGTGTTGGTGGCGGTTTCTATTTCGGCGTTGTTCGTCCGACGGTTCCTCCTGCGGCCCAAGTGGCTGGGCGAGCTGTCATATCAGTCCGGCGTAATCGCGCTGCTCATCTTCGTGCTGATGGCGACGTTTCTTGTCGCGTTCTGGGCCGGCGATTCGAAAGCCCTCTGGTGGACGCACACCGCGGCGCTGGTCATTTTCCTTCCGTTAATTCCACACACGAAGCATCTGCACCTGGTGCTCAGCCCGTTTTCGATATTTCTCTCGCGCGGCGGCTTCGCCAAGATCCCGCCACTCGCCGGCGATGAAGACTTCGGCCTCGACACCGGCAAGGACCTGACGCAGATCGTCGCGCTGCAGGCGTACTCCTGTGTCGAATGCGGCCGCTGCACGGAACACTGTCCAGCCAACAACACGGGCAAGATTCTCGATCCCAAGAAAATCGCGCTGGGCGTGCGCGGCTACCTGAACGAGTTCGGTCCCGCTTCGGCAGAGCCGCTCTTCGGCAAGCATCTCTTGCAGGAAGCCGCGTTCCAGTGCACGACCTGTGGCGCGTGCGAATACCAATGCCCTGTGGGCGTCGAGCACCTTCCGATCATCGTCGGCTTGCGGCGCGGCGCGGTGAACACCGGTAAATGGGAGGACAGCTACGGTACCAAGCTGTTTCTCGCGCTCGAACGCAACGGCAACGCGCTCGGATTCAGCTCCGCAGAGCGCGACAAGTTCATCGCCAAGGAACAGTTGCCGATCTTCGACGGCTCCCAGGAATACTGCCTGTGGATGGGCTGCATGGGCGCGTACGATCCGCAGGGCCGCGAGATCATCGCCGCCTTCGCCCGCGTGATGAAGCACCTGGGGACGACGTTCGGAGTTCTGCAAAAAGAGAAGTGCACGGGCGATCCGGCCCGCAGGCTCGGCAACGATCTGGTGTTTCAGCAGCTCGCCGAATCCAATCTCGAAACCTTGCGGCAGGGCCAGGTCACTAAGATCGTCTCCATCTGCCCACATTGCGTTCGTACGATCTCGACGGACTGGCAAGAGCACGGGCAAGCCCCGCCGATCGAGCATCACAGCGAGTTCATGGCTCGCCACATCGACCGGTTGCCTCAGTCGAAAGGCGACAACATCGTCTATCACGATCCCTGCTACCTGGGCCGCTATCGTAATATTTATGACGAGCCGCGCTCCGTGCTTTCGCGGTCCGGAGAAGTAGTCGATCCGCCGCGTTCACGAGAACGCAGTTTCTGTTGCGGAGCCGGCGGTGGTCTGGCGTTCCTGGGCGAAGAACAAGGTGACCGCGTCAGTCACAACCGGGCACGCGAGTTGGTGGCGACGGGCGCGGGCACGGTCGCGGCAGCATGTCCGTTCTGCAACACGATGTTTCGGGATGCGCTGTCCGCCGTATCGCCCTCGCCGCCGAAGTTACTCGATGTGGCGCAGATCGTGGCCGCATCGCTTCCTGCTAAGAGTGAGATGCTATGAACATGCGCGCCCGACGGCTATTTGTTTCACTGCTGATCGCCGCCGGAGCCATCACCGCAGCGTCTAAGACCCCGAAGCCCAAGGCCCCGCCGCTAACACCGGAACAACGCGCCACACAAGCGCAAATGAAGACGATGAGCTTGCGCGATAAGGTCGCGCAATTGGTGATCGTCTCCGCCAACGGCGAAGTCTACAGCACGAAATCTCCCGATTACGAAAAGTATCGCCATTGGGTCGCCGATCTGCACGTCGGCGGCATCATCATTAACAACGCATCCCAATACGGCCTGGTTCGCAATGCAGAGCCTCATGCCTTGGCTCTATTCCTGAACCAGATGCAAAGGCTGGCGAAGACTCCTCTCCTTGTCGCCTCGGATTTCGAACGCGCCGCTTCCATGCGCGTCACCGGCGGCACTCGATTCCCGCACAGCATGGCGTTCGGCGCCGCGAACGACCTCGCTGCCACTAAGTTCGAAGGACTCACTGCCGCTCGCGAAGCCCGCGCGATGGGGATCCACTGGATCTTCGCGCCGGTGGCCGACGTCAACAACAATCCCTCGAACCCGATCATCAACTTGCGTTCGTATGGAGAAGATCCGGAGCAGGTCTCGCGCCACGTCGCCGCATTCATCGACGGCGCGCATTCCGATCCTGACAGTCGCGTCCTGGTCACCGCCAAACATTTTCCAGGGCATGGCGACACCGATGTCGATAGCCACCTGAGTCTGCCACGGCTCGAAGTCCCGCGCGAGCGTCTGGACGCCATGGAGCTGAAGCCGTTCGAGGCCGCCATTGCGCGCGGCGTCGACTCCATCATGACAGCGCATATGGCCGTTCCCGCTCTGGAACCGTCGGGCATGCCGGCAACGGTGTCTCCCAGGGTGCTCACGGGATTGCTGCGCGACGAGCTCAAGTTCAAGGGTCTGATTGTGACTGATTCTATGGCGATGCAGGGACTGGCCATGCTGTTCGATAGCGGCGAAGGATCCGTGCGATCGATCATCGCGGGAGCCGACGTGCTGCTGATGCCGCCCGATCCGGACAAAGCCATTCGCGCCGTGGTGGGCGCGGTGGAAGATGGACGCATCTCACGCCAGCGCCTGGAGCAGAGCGTGGCGCGCGTATTGGCCGCGAAACTTGCGCTGGGGCTGTCGAATAAGAAGAAGCTGGTGAATCTGGATGCGATTTCAGACGTCCTGGATTCGCCCGTAGCCGCCGACAAAGCCCAGGCGGTCGCCGATCACGCCGTGACGCTGATTCGCACCGATCACGACGTCCTGCCATTAGCAACGTCGAGCCGTCCTTGCCTGGTCGTCATCACCGAGCTGCGTATTTCCCAATTGGGGCAAAGGACCATCCAGGAATTTCGCCGGCGGGCGCCGAACTTAAAAGTAGTTTCGGTGGATACAGGATTGCCCCTCGCTGCCCTCCAAGCCACGGCTGGCGACATGACCACGTGTTCGGCGATCGTTGTCGCGTCCTTCGCCTCGGTGTCCGCCGACCTGAAGGACGTGAAGCCATTCCTCACACTGCTCTCGACAAGCGCCGCACCGATGGTCCTGCTGCCCTTCGAGAATCCTTATCTCCTGACCAGCGTTCCGAGCGCCGCCGTGTTTCTCGCGACGTTCAGTTCGTCGTTGCCCTCGGAGATTGCCGCCGTCAAGGCTCTGTTCGGCGAAATCCCCATCACCGGGCACACCCCTGTAAGCATTCCGGGATTCGCTCAGCTCGGCGACGGCATCCAGTTGCCTGCAAAGTCCCGCTAAAATCTAAAAACATGCAATTCACTAACTTCGGAAATACCGGAATCACCGTGTCCCGCCTCTGCCTGGGATGCATGAGCTACGGCGGCGGCGATCTACCCGACTGGGCGCTGGGCACCAAGGGCTGGCACGTCAATAAAGAGGACGCGCGCGAGCATTTCCGCATCGCACTCGACGCCGGGATCAATTTTTTCGATACTGCCGACGTTTACTCCATCGGCCTCAGCGAGGAGATCACGGGCGCGCATCTGAAAGAAATGTCCGTCCGCGACCACATCGTTGTCGCGACCAAGGTACACGGCGTAATGGGTCCGAGTCCCAACCAGCGCGGCCTCAGCCGCAAGCACATAATCGAAGCCTGCGAGAATTCCCTGCGCCGTCTTCAGATGGATTACGTCGATCTTTACCAGATCCATCGCTGGGACCCCAAAACGCCCATCGAAGAAACGCTGGACGCTCTCGATTCATTGGTTCGCGCGGGCAAGGTGCGATATCTGGGCGCCAGCAGCATGGCGGCATGGCAGCTTTCGAAGGCACTGTACACGGCTAAAGAGAACGGGTGGCACCGCTTCGTATCGATGCAGAACCATTACAACCTGGTCTACCGCGAAGAAGAACGCGAGACGATTCCACTATGCGTCGACCAAGGGCTCGCCATCATTCCTTGGAGCCCGCTGGCGCGCGGATTCCTCACCGGAAATCGGCGTCGCGACGGCGATGCTACCACTCGAGCCACTGTCGACACGTTTGCGAAAGACATGTATCACTCGGAAGACGATTTCGCTATCGCCGACGCTGTCGCCGCGGTTGCGAAGGCGCGCGACGTCTCGACTGCCCAGATCGCGTGTGCGTGGGTTTTACAGGCTCCCGGCGTCACGGCGCCCATCATCGGCGCTACTAAGGCCGCGCATCTCAAGGATGTGATCGGAGCCGTCGATCTCAAGCTCACCGCGGAGGAGATCGCGGCCCTTGAGAAAAACTATCGGCCGCATGGCATTTTGGGTCACGCCCAGCCCTCGGCGAAGAGCATGCTGAAGCGCGGTTAAAATCTAAAGATGGTTGAGATCACTTGGCTCGGTCACGGAACCTACCAGTTCCGCCTGACCACTGGCGAAATTATTCTGGTCGACCCATGGATCGAAGGGAATCCTTCGTACCCCAAGGGGCACTCCATCGACCGGGTGGACGTCATCCTGGTTTCGCACGGCCATTTCGATCACATCCATGATGTGCTGCCGCTGGCTAAGAAGTTTTCCCCGCAGATCGTGGCCATCTATGAGACCGCCCATTGGCTCGAAAAAAAGGGCGCCAAAAACACGCTCGGCATGAATAAGGGTGGCACCGCCGCGGTCGGGCCCATTTCGGTTACGATGACGCACGCCATCCATAGCTGCGGGATTCTGGATGGCGATCAGATCGTCTACGGCGGCGAGGCGGCCGGTTACGTGATGCGCCTGCCCGACCGCCGCGTGGTCTATTGCGCGGGCGATACCAACGTGTTTACCGATATGCAGCTCATCGAACGCCTGTATCATCCCGAGCTCGCATTTCTTCCCATCGGCGATCTCTACACCATGAGTCCGCGCGAGGCGGCGCTCGCATGCCGGATGCTGAATGTGCGCCGCGTGATTCCTCTACACTTCGGAACGTTTCCGGCCCTCACAGGCCGGCCGGATCAACTAGTCGAATTGCTGCGAGATCTTCCCGACACCGAAGTCTGGACGCTCGAGCCCGGCAAACCCGTCAAGTGGTAAAAGTTCAGTGGTAATGCGGCAGACGCTGGCCATTATCGCGCTGGTCATCCTTCTGCGGCTGCCGTTCCTCCATCAACCCATCCAAGGCGATGACCTCGATTACCTGTACGGGGCCGAACACGCTCAGATCGATCCTCTGCATCCCTTGAACACGCATTACATGTTCTCGGGCGATATGGTCGATATGCGGGGGCACTCGCATGGCCCGGGGAATCCGTGGATCCTGGCGATCCTGCTCGCGGCCATGGGCGACGTGCGCGAGGTGCCATTTCATCTGGCGTACACTTTGCTCTCGATCATCGCCGCGCTGGCGATGTGGTCCCTCGCACGCCGATTCTGCGAGCGGCCGTTCGCGGCTACACTGCTGTTTATCGCGGTTCCGGCGTTTGTGGTGAACGGTAACTCGTTTGAAGCCGATTTGCCCTTTCTGGCGTTCTGGATGGCTTCCGTCGCGCTGTTCGTAAAGGCGGTGGATGACGATTCGATCCTCGCCCTGGCGGGATCGGCGATCGCGGGGGCATTCGCCGGACTGACGGCATATCAGGCGATCCTGCTCACACCGGTTCTGGCCGTCTACCTGTTCCAGCGGCGCCGCACCTGGATTCCGGCATGGACGGTGGTAATTGCAGCTCCCGTTGCGATCGCCGTGTGGCAAGCCTGGGAATGGAAGACTCGAGGAGCGCTTCCGGCGGCGGTGCTGATGGGCTACATGCGCAGCTACTCGTTCAACAAGACGTCGAACACGCTGCGCAGCGCCGTCGCCCTGGTGGTGCACTCGGGCTGGATTGTATCTCCGCTCCTGGTGATCGCGGCGTTTTTTAATAGGAACGACAAATGGCGTTTGCTTGCAGCGAGCGCAGCGATGCTCGCAGCAGCGTTCTACGACCTAAACCCCCTCTTCTGGCTCTCGGTGGGATGCGGCGTACTTGTCGTGACATGGCTGGTCACCGAATCTCTGCGCTGGGATTTTCTGGCAGCGTGGGCGGCTATCTTCTTCGCCGGCGCTCTGCTGATCTTCTTCGCCGGATCGGCCCGTTACCTGCTGCCGATCGCAGCGCCGGTCGCTATTCTCGCCGCGCGCACAGCGGAACCGCGCTGGCTCACGGCGGGATTCGCGCTGCAAATGATCCTGTCGCTCGGCTTGGCCACTGCCAATTATCAGCACTGGGACGGTTATCGCCAGTTTGCGAAGACTCTGGCCGCCGACGCTGCGCAAAAACGCGTCTGGGTCGATTCGGAATGGGGCCTGCGCTACTACTTAGAATCGGAGGGTGCGCTGCCTCTGTCGCGCGATCAACTGATTCAGCCCGGTGACACGATCGTCTCCAGTGCGCTGGCTCATGCGGTCACCGTGAACGCTCCCATCGCACAGGTGAGCGCCGCGGAGATTGTCCCGAGCATTCCGCTGCGCCTGATCTCCTTAAGCCGCCGTTCGGCCTATTCGAGCGCCGCGAGCGGTCTGCTGCCCTTCGAAATCTCGAACGGTCCGGTGGATCGTGTGCGCGCCGATACCGTGGTCGACCGCAAACCCGTGCTGAGCTACCTTGACCCGAAGGATTCCCAAGCGCCAGCTCACATCCTTTCCGGCCTTTTCCCGGATGGATGGTCGAGCGAGCGCGCCTCCGTTCTTCTTAAGACGCCTGAAAAGCTCAGTTCCGTCGAAGTGGTGCTTTACATTCCGCCGAACGCTCCCGCCCGGGATGTGCAGTTGCTCGTCGACGGCCAACAGGTGGCCGAGGACACATTCCCGGGACCGGGATCGTACAAGCTGGCGGCGCCGTTGCAGTCCTCGAACCCCACGGGCACCGTCAGCATCACGGTGGATAAGACTTTCTCCGCGCCGGGCGACCGCCGCAACCTGGGCGTGATCGTCACCGGCATCGGATTTCGCTAAGCGCAAAGGGCGCGGCGCGCACCCTCAGCAGCCTCGGAGTCGAACGCGCCGCGCTCCGTTTTGCGCGTCTTAACCTTAGAACTCGGCCTTTTCGATCAACCCGTTCAGCTCCGCATCGAGCGCGGTCTTCTTGCGCTGCAGCTCGCCTTGCTGATCGCGAAGCCCGGCCAGCTTCACTTCCGCTGCCGCTAGCTGGCTTGCGTATTGCTGCACGAGATTCTGCTGTCCCGCGACGTTCCGCAAGCTCTCGATATTCCGGCGCTGCCGCTCTTCGTCCTGTGTCAGGTTATTGAGATCGGCCTGCGCTTGCCGAAGCTGGCCGTCATTGGCCGCGACCTCGCGCTTCTTTTGCGCTATCAGGTCCAGCTGGCGGCGCCCGGCGTCGCTCAGGGCTTTGTTCTGTAGGTACGTCGCGATCACATCGGGTGTGATACTCGAAATGCTCATGGTCTGATCGTAGACCCGCTCCTCGCGCACCGCGAACGCCTCGGTTGCATTGCCGCCCACGTTCACTTCGAAGCGATACGCGTCGGCAGTGGTCTCCGAAGGCTTCCCGTCCAGGAGTTTGTAGCCCGGGCGCTGCTTATGTTCGATGATCACGGTTTTGCGGCCCGGATCGACGTTCTTGATGGTATAGGTCTTGGTCTCGGCCACCGCGTTGCGGGTGGTAAGAACTCCGCGCGAGAAGTGAATCTCGCGTACATTCGCCTTCGACGAATCGAATGCTGTTGTTACACGAGATCCCAGGTCGATTCCGTACGTGATCAGGCGCTTGTCGCCTGCCTTCAGCGTTTCCACCAGCGCTTCGCCCGCGTAGGTGTTGGCGTCGTAGACGGTGATCGGTCCCCCGTCGAGCGTCTTTCCCGTGGAATTGGCGATCTCGGCGGCGTTCATCGGATGCAGCCCGAAGCTCTCCATGTAGATCAGAAGCTTCCGCGTGTTGATCTTCTGTTGCAGGAACGGCAGCATGGCCGATTCGCCTTGCTTTACCGAGACCGGCGACGAGAAGCTGTATTCGAACAGTTCGCCCAGATCGCGGGTGCCTGTCGTAGGGGCGATGGAGGACGCCTGCCCGGACTCACTCTTGAGCAGGCTGTCCGACAGAAACTCGCGCGCCTGCATCGGAGCGGGCGGCGCCGCCATTGCAGCCCGATTCGCCAGCTCGGCCCTGCCGCCGATCGCGCCCTGCAATACAACCGGCGCCACCGGCTGGTTCTCCGCCAGCTCAGCCGTGGGGCGCTGGACGTACTTGGGCTCGTACAACTGCGTGATGAAGGAAATCGGGCGGCCGGAGACGACGGACAGCTTCACGTTGGTCCAGTCGTCGCCAGAGGTGTTGTCGATAATCGCCCAGCCTTCAAGCGTCGCCTCTGCTTGCGGCCCGAAAATCAAGCGGTAGCTGGACTTCCATATCGCCGAGGGCGTCATGTAGCTGGCGCTCAGCTGCCGTGTCGCTGTCCCGCCTGCCGCCGTACCAGCATCGATGTACACGCTGCGGCGATCCTTGGAGCGCGCGCCGCTCAGAACCGTCAGGTAGTCCCTGAGCAGGCCCTGAAGCTTGGGGTCCGACAGCTTCACCGAGCTCGCAGCGCTCAGCTCAAACGTCCGGATCTCGCCGGTATCGGTCAGCAGCAGCACCGTCTCGCGCTCCGCGGTCTTCTCGTCCGGCCTGGACGTCCGCGCGCTTACGATGGTCCCGGCGACCGTGTCCGAGCCCAGCCGCAGTTCCAGGCGCGCGCCCTTCATCTGGTCCAGAAAGGCCGCCAGAGACGCCTGGCGGTCCACGGCGAAGGGGAAGTCCTGCAAGCGCTTTTCCAGGGGTTCCGCGGCGTCATAGCGGACGCCCCCGATAACGCCGCCGTTCCGGTCCACGATGGTCAGGGATTTCAGCACATCGTTCATGTCGGAGGCCTTGAAATCGAGCCGCGCCGTTTCGCCGGCGCGCAATTCACCCGCACGCTCGAAATAACCCACGCCATGCTTATAGAGAATGACTTCCCGAATCGGCAGGTCGGCAGCCATGGTCTGCACGGCAGTCGCCCCCACCAGAGCTATCTGAGCCAATAGAAGGAGTTTTTGCATTACGGAGATCCTTTCGTTAAGGGAATGCCGCCTGACGGCCGATCCTTGCAGGTAGCCGCCGAAGTTGACACAGCCATTTGGACGGCGTCAGACTCGGTAGTAGTTGCTGCCTCGAGTTTACCAACCGACCGAACCGGAGGAACCCTCTTGAAAACCGGAATCATAGCGATAGTCTTGGCCTGCTGCTCGACCATGACCGCGCAAATCAGCGACTATCTAGGACCAGGCATCCTGACCCGGGGCGCCGGGGACATCGGCACACGGGCAGGCCAGGACGTAAATCTTCGGTTCTTTGCCAACGTCAATGGAATTTATGACACCGGCCTTCAGCCCTACTCGGTGGATGGCGCCGGCCACCTGGTAACCGTCGACGGATTGTACGGGATCGAAACCTCTTTAGGAGTTTACGGTATCCACAATTTCCGGCACGCGCGGCTGGGACTGGATTACAGGGGAACCTACCGGCATTACACGGGGAATTCTTTCTTCGACGGCACCGATCATACGCTGGCACTCGGATACACCTACCAGAAATCGCGGCGCCTGGTTTTTGATATGCGGCAGACGGCCGGAACAGTCTCGCAAGGCACCCCTTTCGGTAACGTTCTTCCCGTTACGGATTCCGTCGTGACGCCATCCTCGCTCCTGTTCGATAACCGAATGAATTATCTGCAGTCTACTCTGGACGTAAATTTCCGTCTATCAGAGCACACCACTTTAACGCTCGGAGGCGACGGGTTCGGTGTTTGGCGAAAGGCTACGGGCTTGATCGGGATGGAAGGCTACACTCTCCGCGGGGCAATTCAGCGCCGCGTAACGAAACGGACCACGCTGGGAGTGAGCTATCAACACACGCACTATGATTACCCAAAGGCTTTCGGCGAGTCGGATGTCAATTCGTTTTCAGGAACCTTTGCCACCCAGCTAGGCCAGTTCTGGACCGTCAACGTGCAGGGGGGAGCATATGTAGTAGAGGCGCAAGGTCTTCAACAAGTCGCCGTAGCTCCCGAAATCGCCGCGCTGCTCGGCGTCCAAACGGCATTGCAAACGTTCTACCAGAAAAGTATATTTCCTCAGTGGAATGGGACTCTTACCCGGCGGTTCCAACGCGCCACATTGTCATTCCAATATCAGAGCGGAGCCAACGGGGGAAACGGCGTCTATCTGACCTCACGCCAAGACAATGGAAACGTTAACTTCAGCTACACGGCTAACCGCAAGTGGAGCTTTTCCGCCAGCGGAGGGTACTCTCGTTTGACGGGAATCGGGCAGAACCTGCAACCCTATTCCCAATTCACTGGTGGATCCGGGGTCACCTACGCCCTCACCCACGCGATCCAAGTGTTGGCCAAGTACGACGCCCGCCACCAGGAAATCACCAACGGCGTATATCTCCAGGACAGCTATCGGGCCACGATCGGGATCTCCTTCAGCCCGGCCGATATCCCGCTCGCCTTTCACTGATCCTGGACAGGGGACCGATGTTGCTGATTGTCGACGACGAGCCGAAGCTCCTGGATCTGTTGAGCCGTTACCTGGGACGTCTCGGATACGAAGTCGAAACCTGCGGCGACGCCCAGGAAGCGCTCGCCCTGTTTCAGGCGGGGCCGGACCGGTTCTCCATGGCCATTACCGACCTGTCGCTCGCGCCACTGAACGGTGAGGAACTGATCGAGCGCATGCGCCAGGTCCGCCCCGGGCTTCCGGCGATCATTACCAGCGGGTATCCCTACGTGCCCCGCAGTGCGGGTGTAGCGTTTCTGCAAAAGCCATTTCTCCCGCAGATGCTGGCCGAAGCGGTCGAGAAAGGTTTGAAAGGCTCGGCCTAATTCCGTCCGCACAGATCCGGCGTGCGGCACATCCCCGAGGGGCACGAAGGCATGGAGTCTTGCGCGTGCGAAGATCCGTTGGCATGCGCGGCGAAGGTGGAGAACTGCTGCTTGAGATGCTCCTGGCCGCAGGAAGGGCAGTGCACCCCGTTAGCGCCGTTTTCTGATGCAGAGCGGCGCACGAGCTTCTCGAACTTGTTACCGCAGTCTTCACACAGGTATTCAAAGATAGGCATAGATCACTCCCGGAGTCTCACTCCACGACCTTATTCAACAAGGCTCAACGCTATTTTATCAACCCAGGCGCGCACTTCGGCGGGAGGGGCGGAAAAGTTGTTGACCAGGATGGAAAAGGCCAGCCTTCCGCGAGTGCGGCTATCGGCGTAGCCTGAAAGCGCAACCGCCCGAGACAGAGTCCCGGTCTTCGCGCGCACTTGCTTCGCGGCGCTTGCATCCGAGACACAGCACAGGCGGTTCGCCAGCGTTCCGTCTTCTCCGCCCACAGGAAGCAGGGACACCCAAGCCGCCGCATTCTTCGAGGCGGCCATGTGGGTAAGCAAGCGGGTGACTGCTCGCGGCGATGCCTGGTCGTTCCGCGACAATCCGGAACCATCTTCCGCGCGCCATTCCTCGGCCTTGATTCCGAGACTGGCGAGCCACGCAGCGAGCTCCTGGAGGCCCGATTCACGAGTGCCGGCGCCACGAGTTACACGGGCCACCTCTCGTAGCATCAACTCCGTGTGAAGATTCTGGCTGACCTTTTCGATCACCTGCAGCATTTCCACCATCGACGGAGACATGCGGGTGGCAATGACGTCGCCCTCCACCGGCCACGGATCTTCGGAGATGGCACGGTGCCGGGCGACGGGTCGTCCCCGGATGGCCACGCCGCGGCGCGCCAGAGCGTCGTACAGAGCGCATGCTGCGAACAACGCCGGATCGTCCACGGCAACGGTTTCGCGCGCCGTTGCTCCAGCCAAGGGGATGGTCCCCCAAACCAGAAGCTGCCGCGATCCAGGCAAGCGGCTCAGCCGGATGCGGGCTTCCTTCTCGCCGGCCACCGTAAGCACGCGATTGTCGACCGCGTAATACTCGATCGCGGGTTCAAACGATACCGCCGCCAGATCGCCCGCCCGCGCTGCGGGACGAATCGCGAGCGTGACCGCGTTGTCGTTCAGCGTGAGGCCGCTGATTGGCGCGCCGTCCTCCCCGATCATGTCGTCTACAGTCCAACTGGGCGGGTAGGGCGCCCAAGGGTACAACTGATCGTCGCCCACGATGTCGCCGTCGACGCGCTGGACGCCGGCCGCTACGGCTTGATCGGCCAGTTCCTCGATCGCTTGCAGGGGATTATTTGCCGAAGCATTCTTCTGGTAGGGATACGTGCGGCCGGACAGCGACGGATCGCCGCCGCCCACCAGAATCAGATCGCCGGATGTGGCGCGCACCAGGCGCGTGGTCAGGCGGTACTCGGGACCCAGGCGTTCGAGCGCCAACGCGGAAGTGAATAACTTCATGTTGGACGCTGGCAGGTAGAGTCGATCCGCATTCCGCGAGTACAGAGCGTTGCCGGTCTTGAGATCGACGACCTGGATGCCGACGGAGGCGCGCGCAACGGGACTCGCCTGCATCAGCGCATCGATAGCCTGCGGCAAGTCGGCGGCGGAACATGGGATGGCGGCTAGCAGAAGCGCGGCCCAAGATCGTCCCATGCTCCGAGAATCGCACATTCGGGCGCGGAAAACGCTACGACAAAACGAACCCAGGAAGTACTTGAATCCAAAGGAACGGGTATTTTTGTGGGTCGTTTGTACGGGAAAGGTGTTCATGGGGAGTGGGCTCCAACTCAGAGTTTAGAGTCGGAAGGAATGGCGGTGAGTGCGAGATGGAGGACAACTGACTGGAACGGATGGGTAGAAAGAACTTGGAGATTGGGAACTGCTTGGCGGCACTTATCTTTAGATGCCGCTGAAGGTGCGCGAGGTGATTCGTTTGCTCGAGAAGCACGGATGGGTGAAGATGCGGTCCAGGGGAAGTCATCGGCAATTCAAACATCCCAGCGAGGCCCTCGTGATCACTGTGCCGGGTAACGAAGGGACGGAACTCGCACCGGGCACCCTGAAAGCTATACTCAAGAAGGCAGGGCTGAAATGAGCGCAAAACGTTATCCAGTAGTCATCGAACCAACAGGGACGGGCTACTCTGCCTATTCACCCGACGTTCCCGGATGTGCCGCCGCTGGCGATACCGAGGAAGAGACTCGTCGGAATTTCCAGGATGCCCTGATTGCGCACTTCGAGGCTATGCGCGAGGTCGGCGAGCCCATCCCGGAACCGCACACTTCCGTCGATTACGTGGAAGTCGCCGCGTAGTCCATTCGTTCACTTTATCTTGCCTTCAGATGCCGGTATTCGGCTCCCGTCAACTTGGTTCTCTCCCAGAAAAAGAATCGCGGTCGGAAAAGATCCCCACGCACAGCTGCGATGATGTTACCGAGTGCTAATTCCATCTCTGGCTTCGTCGGCTTGGGATCACGGTCTTCATGAATGAGGTCCAGGAAGGCGTACGCACACCGGATCACGTCATCTGGACTATAGAGCCACGCAAGTCGAACCTGGTCAAGAAAGTTCTGCAAACGAGAAGATTGGCCACTGATCGGCTGGAGCCCAGTCGAGGCGGGAACTGGACCGCCCGGATTCTCGTAGAAGCCTTGAACCGCGTCTAACAAATCGCGGTAGAGTTTCTCTTTGCGAAGATAGTCGTCTCGTGATCGTTGCTGCCATTGATTGACGAACCAAGCGACAACCGCTCCGATGAGAGGCAGAGTGATTTTGAGAAAATCAGGCATCGTATCGAGCTTTTCCCGTCAATATCCGAGAGAATGATACCGTACAGCGCCGCAGTGCTGCTTCGCGGAGTCCGGTTTCCCCGGAGCGACTGCAGTCTCTGTTTCTGATCGCTTAACTTTTCGCGGTTACTTCTTCGGAGCAGTGTCGGTCTTCAGCGCACCGGGTTCGCGAATCCGCTTGGTGAAGGCATTCTCTTCGGAGGCTACGCAGTAACCCTGGCGGATTTCGGCGCGAGGGCGCAGTTTGAATACGCGCGGCAAGGCGGTCCAGGGTTTGGTATAGGCTTGCGGATCGTCGATCTTCAGGGTGAAGTTGATCGTGTCGCGATCCACGCGCTGGTAGCGTTCCTCGAGATGCATGGTCTCGCTGTGAGGAAAACCGGCGGCCCCCAGCCAGGTGCGGTCGTCATAGCCGGTGGACTCGACGACGAAGGTGGTATCGTCCACCCACTTGCCGGTCGAGTATCCGTACCAGAGCGGGTCGGGATCGGCAGGAAGAGCGCGGCCGTCGGTCCAAATTTCGCGAACCACGTGGTCGCGTTCGAACATTTGCAGGACGCGGTTGGAGATCTGCGCAAATTCGAACGGCGTAGGGAAATACAAAATGCGCGGGAAGCCCATGGGGTCGCATTGCAGGATGGGATCGTTCCCGCCGGGCGCGGCTCGTTTTCCGTAGCCGGGCTTCTGCAGGTCATAGCGGGCTTTGCCCCAGGCGGTCATGGGAGGAATTTCGCCGCCGGGCGACTGTTTATCGTCCTCGGAGGTTTCGCGTCCGGCCTGCATTCCCCACACGCCGGACAGATCGCGCTTGGGTGCGGGAGCTTGAGCAAAGGCGAAGCACGACAGCAAAACGAGCAGGATCGCGATGCGCATGTTTTTAGGGAGCGGTCTTGTCGACCGTCTTATCGGTGAAGTCCAGCTCGCGACCGTCGGAGAAGATAACCTTCGTGCCGGGGTCTCCCGACCCGGCATAAGCCACGGGTTGGCCGTTCTTGGCAGGACAGAGAATAATCGTGATCTGATCGCCTGCCTTGAGTGAGCGGCGCGTCCAGCCGGCCCGAGTCAAGATCCCCGGGCTATTGGTCTCGACGCCCCAATTGACGACTTTGCCAGAGCTGTCCTTCACGTCCAGATAGATTTGGGAATGCGGGTTGGTCCAGATGAACTCCGTAACGGTGCCCTTAATTCGGACACGGGCGGTTTCATCGTAGGCAGTGTTTCCGTGATGGGCGAACGCGATACCGGCGGCGAACAGCAGCACAACCAGCGCGAGCGGTCTGACTGACTTCTTCATTCGTGTTGTCTTGATTGATATCATGCCGACACTTCCAAGGCAATGTCGTGCCTGGCATCAAGTGTCCAGACTTGACAGAGGACAAGTGTTTGTAATAACATTGTTATCACGATGAAGGCGATGCACGTAACCATTCGACAGATCGGCAACTCACAAGGTGTGGTTATCCCCAAACCGTTTCTGGCGCAACTGGGCCTGAACGGCGAGGCAGGAGCGCAGATGACCATCGAGGGGGACGCCCTGGTGTTGCGCAAGCCGGCCAGTACTGCGCGAAAGGGCTGGGCGGCGGCAGCCAAGAAGATCGCCGAGGCTGGCGACGATGCGCTGGTGATGGGCGAATTTGGTAATGCGGCGGACTCGGAGCTGGCTTGGTGAGGCGTGGGGAGATTTGGCTAGTGAATCTCGATCCCACCGTCGGGAGCGAAATCAAGAAAATGCGTCCCTGCGTTGTGGTGTCTCCCGGCGAATTGCACGATCACCTGCGTACGGTCATCGTCGCGCCGATGACCACTAAGAGCCGGCCGGCACCTTTTCGTATCGGTGTTACGCATGGCGGCCAGAAGGGCCTGATTCTTCTGGATCAGATACGCACGGTCGATAAGGCCCGTTTAGCGAAGAAACTGGGAGCCGTGTCCGCGAAGACGCTCACGTCCACTCTGAGCACGCTGCAAGAAGTCTTCACCGAATAAGATTCAACCCGGCAGATGGAACGGGCGACCTACTTGCCCGGCTTGGGCATATGCGCGGTGTCCTTTTCGTTTTCGTAGCAGATGTGCTCGAAAACATCAGTGTCGGGAAGAAGCTGCTCGACGAAGCTGATGGTGATCGGCTTGGTGAAGGTTTTCGGATCGGTAATGGTTGCCGTGACTTCCATGTGGCCGAAATCGCGCCTATGGAAGCGCTCCTCGACGCGCATGTCTTCGCTGTGCCCGGTTCCGCGAGCGTCCAGCCAGCTCATATCGTTGAACCCCTTGGTATCCACCACCAGCGTGTCCCCATCCCATTTGCCGACCGAATACCCGAGCCAGGTCGGCGACGGATCGGCGGGATGCGAGCGTCCGTCGGTGAAGATCTGGCGGAAGATGGTCTCCACTTCGTAGAGGAACAGGATTTCGCCGGGCGTCTGAATGATCTTGAACGGCTCCGGCAGCAGATCGGCGTGTGGGACGCCATCGGGCAAACAGCGCAGGTTGGGACCCACCACGCCCGGCTGGCTGTGCAGGCGAATGAGTTCCCTGCCCGCGGGCGTCAGCGGCTCCTCGCCGGGCTTGAAATCGGAAAGGATGTTCCGGAAGTATTTCGAATTGGGGGATTCGCCTAGTCCATACAGTCCCGGCCCGCGAGGCTCAGCCTCGGCCTGCCAGATTCCCGAAAGGTCGGGCTTGCCGTTCACGCGGGGAACCGGCCCGGTCATATTCACCTTGCCATCGGGCGTCCGCGGAGCCCCGGGAGTCGGATTTTGCCACTGGGCTTGCGCGCACAGGCAAGCTCCCACAAACGCTATTCCAGTCCAAAGATGTCCAGGCATACAGCTGATTAAACCACAGGTGACGGCGATGCAGAATGAGGTAGTGTCTGAAATCTGCGTTGATCTACCAAAGCCGCTTGCCCGCGTCGACCCAAGCCCAGAGTGCCGATATAGCGCCAACGACCGATATAAAAAGTTCCACGACGAAGAATAGGCGTGTTAACCGCACGCGGTCTGCCTTGTCGTCCTCAGCGTGAAGCGCAATCGCCAGGACGGCCAGCGCGATTATAGTGAAGATCAGACACCAGAACATCGCATCGTGTGTCCGGGGATTCGATGTTAAGTTGAGAGCGATCCAAGCGATGGCGGTGATCCCAATCACCAGCCAGACTAACCATCTCGGAAGCTCGGGGGGAGCCATGATATTGAGCCAAACGGAAGACGAATTCCTAGGCTAGCAGTTCGGCCAGTTCCCACACGTGATCTGTGATGCCCGCTTCCATTGCGGGAGTGACGCGGATCGAACTATGAACACGGCAGAAATTGTAGAACGCGAAATACAGGCAGTAAGCGGACCACAGGCTCTCCCATTTCTTTGAGAACCCATTCGTGAGTCTGGTTAAGCGGCGCATGTGCATACGGATTGTCAGATTTTGGCGTTCAACGATGGATGTGCAGATGCGGTCGGGATCGGGTTGGCCCATGACTGGGACCACCTCCACAGAAGATACTTCGGCGGGGCTGTAGCGGCCTTCGCCTTCGCTGGCAGCGCGATAAACCTTGATGAGTTGGGCGAAATCGCAACGGTCGTGAAGCGTGTTGCTGATCGCGGATTTGTAGGGCGCGAAGCCGTCCGTTGTGATTTGAAATCGTGACCGCGCCGTCGCGTGACGCAAGCCTTCGATGAAGGTATCCGTCGTGCGCTGGTTGCGCTTTCCAAGGGCGAAGTTGAGAACCAGTTTTGTATTTCGTTCGATGGCGACGAAACAGTAGGCGTCTCCAAGGCTCGGATCGTCCTCGGGGCGAACGCGCTTTTCTTTTTTCCCGACGAACGCCCACAGCTCGTCGCATTCAACGTCGCGAACCGGGATATTCACGATCATCCGCGCCATCAGCTTCTCGGCCTTCTCACCGGCCAGTGTCAGCAGCCGCATGATGGTATTCCTGTCCGTCTCGGCAATTCTCTCCGTGGAACGGATGCTATTGCCTTCCAGGAGCAGTCGCAACGCCAGGATGATTCGATCCTGGGAGAGGTAGCTTCCAGCCAGGGCGGGTTTGTGGGCTTCCGTGTAGGTCTTTTTGCAGCCGGGGCAGCGGAATCTGCGGAGTCCATTGCGATGGAGACCGAAGCGTTGACACAGCGTATCGCATGACTTGCAAGTCATTGTCAGGCTGGGTTTTGTTTCGGTCTTCATGCTTCAATAATACAGCTTACGATAGCTGTTTGTCAACGCAAATCAGCTTTCGCTTGTAGGCTCTTTTTGCTTTACTTTGTTTGGGTTAGAGCGTTAAGATTCTGGGGTGGACCGGGACGGTCGCAAGCCCGTTGCCCGGTGACTTGGACACTCGGTTAGTTTATGGCGGCTGCATCTGATCGGCCTCCTATCTCGACGCCTCACGTTGACCGCGTGGGGCGTTCGTGTTTTACGCAGTATGCCGCGATGAGCATGAATCCAAATGTACGGATCGAATGGCTTACGGCGTGTACAGGTCTCAGTACAGGCAAAGCGGATGAGGGTTTGTACAATTATCTGTACAGCGACTTCATGGGAGCGGCTGTACAGTAGATCGGGCTGGGCGCTGGTTTCTCTTTCTTAACTTCAGCCCGATGCTCTTTGAAAATCTCTGTATCGCGCGGTATGTAGCCTGCTCAGGATCAGCTTGCTGACCGATGTGGATTGTCTGAACGATTTGTGAGATGCTTTCTCCCTTCTGCCATCGAACAGCCAAAACGGCGAGCTTGAGTATCTGCTTTTCACGGTCTACTCCAAGTCTGGTTTCGACGGCATGTTTGTACTGTAAGAGTTGCGTGCGAAATTGACGCTCCATCCGATGCTTGAACTCTTTCCAGCTTTCAGGCCATCCTCCGCGTGGAGGGAACCAATATGCTTTATTCAACTGCGGATCGAATCCTGGATGGGACTCGCGTGATCCGAAGAACCAGCGCCAGGCCTCATCCCGCATTTGTGGCCTCCGCAGCTGGGGGCAGTTGGTTGCGAGAGTTTCCAGCGCAGCGTCGAAGATCCAGTCGTCACTTATCAGGAAAGCGTCTCCCCATAGCTTGAGCGCCATCGCCAGTTCCGACCGGTTCACTGCCGCTTGGCATTCCTGCCAGGATTCTAGGACGAACGCTGTACCGTTTGACAGTACCGGGATTGGTTCAAAGTGGGGCAGAACGTCACGCCGTAACGCTCCCAACACTTCTGGCCAATGTTTCTCAAGTGCTGTCAGGTATGCTCGACGTCCTTCAAGACTGATTGATTGTAAGGCCAAGTGGCCGCACTCCTCCCTCTTGCGCAGAGTAGGGAGAAGGAAGTACGATGAGGGTGCTTAGATCTCATCGAAACTGCCCCGGCCTCCGCGCCGGGCTTTTTCGTTTTCAGGGACTATTCTAGCGGTTGGATTAGTCAGCTTGCTTACGCGGGCGTCCACCAGCGCGCGTCTTGCGTGCAGCGGCCATACGGCGGTAATGATCGGCTCCGAGCCTTTTCGCCGTGGTGCTTCCGCCCTTGTGCCCTAGTGCAGCGGCGGGCGTCATCTTGGCCTGCTTGAGCAGATCGTCAGTCAAGGCTAGTGCAGCGCGTAGACTCTCACGGCAGGAGGCTGTACGGTTCTGAGGCAGAGCCGGTGTAGTTTCAAGGATCAGGTCCGCATCGGAAATCAGATTCCGTAGCGCCTGTAGGGATTGGCGGTCAGATGCCATACTTCAACGGTAAGGCGGGGCGGATCGGAAAGCAATCGTGCGCCGTTTTCAATCAACGCAGATTTAAGACACTACCCAGAATGAGCCGCGTTCAACGGGACACGAGGCCTAGCGTGGAACACCCGAGTACCTTATGCTACACTTCCTTTGGCAAGACCAAAGGAGAGCAAATGCAACAGCCTCGATCCGAGATTCTCCAAGGCACCCTCGATCTTCTGGTGCTAAAAGCGCTGGATGCCATGGGTCCGCTTCACGGCTACGGGATCGCAAGGCGGCTTGAACAACTCAGCCAAGATGTCCTGAAGCTGAACGAAGGGACAGTCTATGCCGCATTACTGCGCCTCGGGCAGAGCGGATGGATCTCGGCCGAATGGGGCGCATCGGAGAACAATCGCAGGGCGAGGTTTTACTCGATCACGAAAACCGGCCGCAAGCAGCTGCTCAGTCAAGTGAAGAACTGGGAACGGATTTCCGGCGTCGTCGCTCGAGTGCTTCAACTCGAAGGTCAGAGGTGACAGTATGCCGACCAAGCTACGTGTTTGGATTTCACGCTTTTTCGCTATTTTCGTTCGCGGCCGCCAGAATCAGAACTTTGATGAAGAGCTTGAGACTCACCTGTCCCTGCTCACAGAGGAGTTCATCCGTGAAGGGATGGCTCGAAGGGAAGCGTCTTACGCAGCTCGTCGCCAGTTTGGGAGATTTGCTGAGGTGAAACAGGAGCGGTATGAAGGTCAAAGCCTCCCGGTGATTGAAACATTCCTCCAAGATCTGCGGCTTGCGATACGAATATTCCTCAGATCGCCCGGATTTACGGTAACGGCGGTGTTGGTGCTGGCGCTCGGTATTGGAGCGAATACGGCGATCTTTTCCGTGGTCAATGCGGTGTTGCTGAAGCCACTGAACTATCCCAATCCAGACCGCATTGTGCAGTTCATGCTGAGCACGCCTGGCGGACCAGCGGTCGGCGGCTCAGCGGCGGAACTAAATATCTGGCGTCAACAGACCGGTGTGTTCGACGACGTGTCCGCTTATCGGCTCGGCACGATCAATCTCACTGGCGAATCCCACCCTGAGCAGCTCACGCTAGCACAGGCTAGCGCTGCATGTTTCCACCTTTTCGGCGCACCGGTGATCCAGGGACGCACCTTCACCGTTGAGGAAGACCGCCCTGGCGAAGGTCAGGTCGTGGTTCTCAGCAACGCTCTGTGGCAACGCCGCTTCGGAGGGGACGCCCACGTGGTTGGGAAGACGATCTCGCTCGGCGGCGAGCCTCACACGGTGATCGGAATCCTGGGACCTGGATTCGACTTCGACAGCGACCCTCCACCTGACGTCTGGATTCCGTTTCCAATCGATCCTAACAGCGAAGATCAAGCCCATTACTTCGCTGCCGCCGCCCGCCTTAAACCGGGTGTAACGCTCGCCATGGCCAATGCCCAGCTTCAAGTCGCATACGCTCAATTCCGCCGCAAGTATCCACATTATGCGGGCGTGGGTAATGGTTTCAGCGTCGAGCGCCTTCAGGACCGTTTCGTGAGCGATGTACGACCCGCACTAGTGGTTCTGTCTTGCGCAGTCAGTTTAGTTCTGCTGATCGCATGCGCGAATGTCGCCAATCTTCTGCTAGTCCGCGCGACCGGAAGGAAGCGCGAGATCGCTATCCGGGCCGCCGTGGGCGCGGGGCGCGGTCGCATTATCCGCCAGCTACTGACCGAAAGCGTAGTGCTTTCCGTGGCCGGAGGCGGCTTCGGTCTGGGGCTCGGGATGGCGGGCGTAAAGGCCCTGCTGGCGATGAACCCGGGCAATATTCCTCGCATCGGAGCGCATGGTTCCGCCGTAACTGCGGACTGGCGTGTGGCGATATTCACACTGATCATGTCACTCGCTACTGGTATCCTTTTTGGCCTCATGCCTGCGCTTCAGGCCGCCAGGGGCGATTTGAATTCGTCCCTCAAGGAAAGCAACAGCCGGTCCGGCACCGGCTCCTCTTGGCAACACACAATCCGCTCGACCTTGGTGATAAGCGAGATGGCGATGGCGTTAGTCTTGTTGATTGGATCGGCCTTATTGATCCGGAGTTTTATCGCTTTGCGTGCCGTGAATCCGGGCTTCGATTCACACGATGTATTAATCCTTCCCATGTCACTGGCTGGTACACACTTTGTGAACACACCTGCCGTGGATCAGCTCGTCCGAGAGGGCGTTCAGCGCATTGATGCACTACCCGGAGTCGAAGCGGCCGGCTCTACTACTGCCCTGCCGCTCTTCCAAAACAATGCCGGCCTTCCGTTCGATGTCGTTAGCCACCCGCTTGCGGGCGGCCCCGTGCGAGTCAGCTATACGGCTATCTCGCCGGGCTACTTTGATGTTTTCAGGATTCCCATAGTGCGTGGCCGAGCTTTTACGGATCGCGATGGCGGCGGCGCGGCGGGTGTCGCCATTATCAACCAGGCCATGGCGCGCAAGTTCTGGCCTGACACAAATCCGGTGGGCGATCGCATCGTCATTGCAAAGGGATACGCTCCAGGATTCGACGAGCCGGCACGCCAAATCGTGGGAATCGCCGGAGATATTCATGACGAGGGACTCAATCGTACTCCGGGCCCCATTATGTATGTTCCCTTGGCGCAGATCGCCCCTGGCATCGCAGCTCTGTTCACGCGTGTGACTCCTATTGCATGGGTGATTCGCACGCGAGTCGAACCTTATTCGCTGAGTTCTAGCATCGAAAGGGAACTGCTGCAGGCAAGCGGCGGTCTGCCTGTGGCGCAGGTCCGTACGATGGATGAGATCTCGGTCCGATCGACGGCGCGCGACGACTTTAATATGATGCTCATGAGCATTTTCGGAGGCGCGGCGCTGCTGTTGGCGGCGATCGGCATCTACGGCCTGATGTCCTATTCTGTTCGCCAACGCACCCAGGAGATCGGAATCCGCCTGGCGCTGGGAGCCAAATCGGGCGCGCTGCGGAACATGGTGGTTGGTCAGGGCATGCGTCTGGCGCTGACGGGAATCGCGATCGGTATCCTGGCGGCAGCGGGCCTGACGCGCTTCATTGCCGGGTTTCTGTTCGGCGTCAAAGCCTGGGACCCGATCGTGTTCATCTTGGTACCAATTCTGTTGATCGCCGTTGCCCTTCTTGCTGTGTGGCTCCCGGCGTTACGAGCGAGCCGGATCGATCCCATCGAAGCGCTGCGATGCGAGTGAAGTCATTCTCCTAAGGAGCGCTCACACACCTGGATGTGTTACACAGGTCCAGATGCCTGCCGGGACCAGCACTGCCGAAACCCGAAACATGCGGAAGGCGGTCGCCACCGGTTTTCTCGGCTGGACCATCGACGCCTTCGACTTCTTCGTCCTGGTGTTCTGCGTCTCCGCCATCGCGAAAGACTTCGGCCGATCCGTGCCCGACGTCGCGCTCACCATCACCGCCAGCCTGATGACGCGCCCGATAGGCGCATTCGTCTTCGGCCTGCTCGCGGACCGTTTTGGACGCCGCCCTATTCTGATCGCCAATATCGCGTTCTACACGCTGATGGAAGTGCTGTCGGGCCTCGCGCCCAGCTACACGGCGTTCTTCCTGCTCCGTCTGCTTTACGGCGTCGGGATGGGCGGCAATTGGGGCGTGGGAGCTTCGCTCGCGCTGGAATCGGTGTCGGTCAAATGGCGCGGTATCGCCTCCGGGATCCTGCAGGAAGGTTACGCCGTGGGCAACGGCCTGGCCGCGATCGCGTACTTCACCCTATTTCCTCATTTCGGATGGCGCGCGATGTTCTTTGTCGGCGCGATCCCAGCGCTGATCACCATCGTGCTGTGCCTGGGTGTCGAAGAATCGCGCGCCTGGAAGGAATCGAAAACGGACGCGGCCAGCTATCGCGCGATTCTGTTCTCGAACTGGAAGCTCTTCGTGTACCTGTGCCTGATCATGTCCGCGATGAACTTTATTTCGCACGGCACCCAGGACATGTATCCGACCTTCCTCCAGAGCCAGCGCGGCTTCAGCGCGCAGGACGCGTCGGTCGTGACCTTCATCGGCGTGCTCGGCGCGATCATCGGCGGGGTCACGCTGGGGCACTTCTCGAGCACCTGGGGCCGCCGACGCATGATCGCGAGCGTGACCTTAACTGGACTGCTGGTGATCCCGCTATGGATCCTGGCGCCCACGAAGCCGCTGCTGATGCTGGGGGCGTTCCTGATGCAGGTGGTGGTGCAAGGAGCGTGGGGGGCAATCCCAGCGCATATCAACGAACTGTCGCCGCCCGAGGCCCGAGGCTTCTTCCCCGGGTTCGGTTACCAGATCGGCGTACTGGTGGCGTCGGGTTCCGCATACATCGAAGCTCGCTTTGCCGCGGCGTTCAGCTATTCGACGGCGATGGGGGTTATGGCGGCACTGGTTCTCATACTCGCGGCGGTAACGGTGGGGCTGGGACCGGAGAAGCGCGGGCGGAACTTCGTCAGCGGCGAGCTCTAGATCGTGAGTGCCCCCCCCGGGGCTGACAAGAATCTTGGAGATTGGAAATCGTCTGCCGGACTTCCGTCGATTACGTAGAAGTTGCAGCGTAGTCGCGTCGATCATAGCCAGCCCGAGCCAATGCTCGTGACTTACGCCGAGTGCGCCGATGATGCCGGAGGCGAGCTATACGCCCGCAGCCGCGACTCCAACCAAATCAATAGCAGCAGAACGAACACCACCACCGATCCGATCAGCGGGATCAGCATGATCATGCGGAGGCCGTACACGGACGCGAGGTAGCCCATCATTCCCGGAGTGAGAAGCCCTCCCGCCATCGCAAGAGAAAAGATCCCGTTATAGAAACCGGGGTGATAGTACGGGAAACGGTGGCCGATCTTTTCCACTACCAGGGGATAAATCGGCGCGAACGCCAAGCCCACCAGCAGGACGCCGGTGATCGCTCCAAAGCGATTGTCGGTCGCGCTGAGGATGATGCAGCCGAACATGGCCGCGGTGACGGTCGCTAGCAGCAATCTGCCATGCCGCGCGCGCGGCAGGATCCATTGCGACGCCGCTCGTCCTATCGTCAAAGCGAACCAGTACAGCGCCAGCATCCCGAGCGCGGACGGCGGGCTGATGCCGAGCCTTTGGCTCAGAAACAGCGGAAGCCAGCCGGCCAGAGCCCATTCGTTTCCCAGTTGGAAAAATAACAGCAGGCTCAACAGCACGGCTCCGGTGCTGCGGAGTTCGGACAAGACTTCGCGCGACGGAGGCTGCTGAAGCACGGGCTCAACATGCTGAGTCGGGAAGGGCGTCTTCCAATACATCCAGCCGAACAGCGCCGGAATCACGGCGATCCAGACCTGCACTGCCGCCGCGGTGTAAAGGTAAAACGTCCCCGAAATCACGATCGCCAGCGCGAAGCATCCCGACCCGAACAGGATGCCGGCAAGGTTCACGGTGGCCGCCGGATCGTGTCGATACATCGGCGAGATGGCGTGAAAGATCGCGGTATGCAGCAGGCCCGCGGCAAATCCGACGATCGCCATGCCCGCCACGCGCCACCACGGGGAAAACGGCGGAGATACGAACGCCAGGTAGAGGAACGCCGCTCCGGCTAGTACACACGCCAGCGCCAGCGTCCAGCCGAGACCTTTGCGCCGCAGCAGAGCGGGCGAAAGACGGGCGGATCCGACCAGTCCCGCGATCAACCCCGCGTAGTACAGGCCTACGATGCCGTACTGCGATGTGAGGTGATGCTCCCAGGAAAACAGGATGGTGCCGAGGAACGACAACAGCACTCCGGATACGAAGAATCCGGCGAGTGCCCGCCGCGCGCTGGAGGATCCGAGCGGATCCCCGCCAGCGGGGGAACCGGTCGCGGGTTCGGGAGCGTGAACCTGCATCCGTCAATCCTGCGGATTAAAGTACCCCATCGCTTTGTTCAGCGAGCGTTACCTTCACGTCCACCGTACGTCCGTCGCGCCAAACGGTTAGGTCCAGCGTTTCGCCCGCATGCTTCAAAGCGACGGCCCGGGTGATCGCATTCTCTTCTTCCACCCGCTTGCCGTCCACGGCGGTGATAAGGTCGCCTCCTACGCGCAGCAGTCCATTCCCGATGCGGACCACCTGAGTACCGCCGCGCAATCCGGCTGCGGCCGCCGGTGTCCCCCGGCCCACCTGTCCGATCAGCAGGCCGCCGGCTCGAGGCAGTTTCAACGCCTCGGCCCAATCGCCGGAGATCAGGTAGGTCGACACGCCGATGGTGCTCGAAGCCGGCCGTTTTCCGGATTTGAAATCGCCCAGCAGTACCTTCGCGCGGTTGATGGGCATCGCAAAACCGATGCCGACGCTCCCTCCGTTGGGACCGTAAATAGCGGTGTTGATCCCGATCACGTTGCCTTGCGAATCGAGCAGCGGTCCGCCGCTGTTGCCGGAGTTAATCGCCGCATCGGTCTGGATCATGTCTTCGAGGTCGCCGCGTTCCTCGCTCTGGATCTTGCGGTGCAGCGAGCTCACGATGCCCGTAGTCAGGGTTCCCGCGAGGCCGAATGGATTGCCGATCGCCAGTACCTTCTGGCCCACCTGCAAGCCGTCGGAATCACCCAGCTTGAGGAACGAAGGCAGCTTCTTCTTAGGATCGATCTGGATCAGCGCCAGATCGTGGGCCTGGTCGCGCATCAGAATCCTTGCCTTGTAGCGGCTCTGGTCGGGAGGCATGGTCACTTCGACGTCGGAGCTGCCGCTGATTACGTGAAAATTGGTGAGAATCTGCCCATCGGCGTTAATCAGGAATCCCGAACCCAGGCCTTGCACGGCCTGCACTCCGAAGAAGAAATCGCGCTGGTAGGTGGTACTGGTGATGTACACCACGCTTTCCTTGGAGGCCTTGTAGATTTCGATGTTATTGTTCTCGTCGGCGCTGAGTCCGGCGGAGTGGGCCACGGTCGGACCGGACCATATGGGCTCGCTTTCCCGCAGGAACGCGTGGAACGGCGAATTCTGACGGCTGGTCAAATATACAAACGCGCTCACCAGAGCCGCGGCGATCAAGAATGTTCGTAGCCTCATGGATTCAATCTCCGCAACGACTCGAATACCGTCCGGACCTGCTGAAGGGTGTCTTCCTTGGTTCCGGAAGTGTCGATGATGAAGTCCGCATGCTTCACCTTTTCTTCGAGCGGCATCTGGCGGCTCAGCCGGTTCAGGACTTCCTCACGGCTGACTCCATCCCGCTCCATCGACCGCTCGATTTGCTGCTCGGGGCGGCAAACGGCGACGATGAGACGGTCGTAATCCTTATAACTCCCCGTCTCGACCAGTATCGCAGCTTCGGTCACGGCGATGCCATCGGGATGCTCGCGCGCGAATTCGTCCACCAGGTCCCGCTCCCGCTCCTTTACCCGGGGATGGACCAGGGCATTCAGCTTGGCGAGCTGCTCGGGATCGGAGAAGACGATCTTCGCCAGACGCCTTCGGTTGATTCTGCCGTCGGGATCCAGGATCTGGTTGCCGAAGGTTTTAACGACTGCTTCGTAGGTTTCCCCGCCCTGTTCGAGCACCTGACGACCCAGCAGGTCCGCCTGGATCAACAGGCATCCTAGGTCGGCCAGGGCGCGACCCACGAAGCTCTTACCGCTAGCCAAGCCGCCAGTGAGGCCGACTCTCAGCATTCGTTTAGCGGGAGGCGGCCGCGGCCTGATGCTGCTCGGCAAGCGCCACAGTGTTCGCCATCAGCATGGCAATGGTCAGAGGACCGACGCCACCCGGGACGGGCGTATACGCCGAAGCCACGCGAGCTACTTCGACGGGATGAACGTCGCCCACCAGTACCGAACCTTTGCGGGCAAACTCCTCGGCCCTGCCCAGACGTTCTGCTTCCGCGCGATCGGTGACGCGATTCATGCCGACGTCGATCACGGTCGCGCCGGGAGCCAGGAATTCGCTGGTCACCATCCCCGCCCTGCCGATGGCCGCCACCAAAATATCGGCGCGGTGGCATTCGTCAGCCAGCTCGGCGGTGCGCGAATGACAGATGGTGACGGTGGCGCTTTCGTGCAGCAGCATCAGCGCCATCGGCTTGCCGACGATATCGCTGCGGCCCAGGACCACGGCGCGGCGTCCTTCGACGGGAATCTTGTAGTACTTGAGCAGTTCCATGATGCCCGCCGGAGTGCACGCCCGGGGCGCGGGCCGGCCTGCCACCAGATGGCCGACGTTGGTGGGATGGAACCCGTCCGCGTCTTTATCCGGCGCGACCGCCTCCAACACCCTCCGGGTGTCTACTTGCTTGGGCAGGGGCATTTGCACCAGAATGCCGTCGATATCGGGACGCCGGTTGAGATCGTCGATCAGCGCCAGCATTTCTTCGGTGGTCACGGTTTCGGGCGGAGTGAGCTTCTCGCTGTATATATCGATTTCGCCGCAAGTCTTGATCTTGCTGCGAACGTAGACTTCGGAAGCCGGATTATGGCCCACCAGGACCACGGCCAAACCTGGTTTTCGCTTGAGCTTGGCGATGCGCGGTTTCAACCGTTCGAGGATTTCGTTGCGGACGGCAATGCCGTCCAGGATTTGAGGCATTCTTGAGTGAGTTTAGCAAACCCAGGCGGGACCAGCCGTCAGAAATATCCAAAATACCTGTCACAAACCGGCTTCGAGCGGCGTTTCAGAGGTGTGAATGCCTCACGCGAAGCGCTTGTCGAGATGGCCGACGAGGGCCGGCCGGATATCGAGACGATCTTTCATGCCCACTATGAGCGAATCGCCCGCGTGATTGCCCGGGTCTTGCGGGACCCCTCGCGGGCGGAAGAACTCGCGGTCGAGGTCTTTTTGAAATGGTCGCGGAACCCCGGAGCGCAAGGTGAAAACGCACAGGCCTGGCTGTATCGGGTAGCTGTGCGCACGGGCCTCGACGAACTGCGCCGCGAAACCCGCCGAACCAGGCGCGAAGGCGTGATACGGGTCTTCCGGCATTTGCCAACCCCTGAGGACATCCGGGCCTCCAAAGAAGAGCAGGAAAAAGTTCGGGCGGTATTGGCGGCCATCCAGCCTAGGCAGGCCGAGTTGCTGGTGCTTCGCAGCCATGGCCTAAGCTACGACGAGCTGGCCGGCGCGCTCAGCCTGAATCCGGCCTCGATTGGAACTTTTCTTAGTCGTGCGCAACAAACTTTCCGAAAGGAGTACATCAAACGATATGGACGGGAATAGAGAACAATGGGTGGAAGAACGTCTGGCGGCGCTCCAGCCGAATAGCGAATGGAAGCCGGACGCCACTCGCGGGCTGGCCCGGTTTCAGCAGCAGCGCGACAAGGCGAGTCATCGTACGCGGCGCTGGGGGTGGCTCGCCGCAGGGGCTGTAGCCACGGCTCTTCCGCTCATGGCGTTTCCAGCGACGCGGGCGTTCGCTCAGCGCTGTGTTTCGGCGTGCGTCGGCCAATCGAACTGGGTGCACGATGTGTTCGCGGGGAACCTGTCCGGCGCCGCGCCGAGTTCGGGTTTTTTGAAGACGGAAGACCGGAAGATGGCTCCTGATTTCGTCCTAAACGACGCCGCTGGTCAGCCGGTACGGCTTTCGGACTTTCGCGGCAAAGTGGTGCTGTTGAACTTCTGGGCGACATGGTGCGCCCCATGCAGTCTTGAGATCCCTTGGTTCATCGAATTTCAAAACACTCACCGGGACTCGGGCTTTATGACGCTCGGCGTCTCCTTGGATGAGGATGGCTGGGACGCGGTGAGGCCATACATCGATAAGCGCAAGGTCAACTATCGCGTGATGGTCGGCAATGATGACCTAGCCCAACAATACGGCGCCGCTGCGCTACCGACGACATTCGTCATCGACAAGTCTGGGCGCATTGCGGTAACGCACATCGGCCTGTGCAGCAAGAGTGAATACGAGGCCGACATTCAGACAGTTCTCAACGAACAATAAGAGAGGAATAATACTATGAAAATACTTCGAATCGGCTGCGTGGCTATGCTTATGTCGATTCCAGCTCTCAGGAGCGGAGCGGCCAACCTGCCTTCCCAAGTTGAAGGGCATCGGTCGGGCCTGACAGCGAGAGTCACCTCCGCTGACGGAACCAGTCGCTCGATCAAGCTTGAAGGCGTCGGCTGCACGGAAAGCATGTGTTCGAGAGTCTTCATCCGGAGCAAGAGCGCAAATGGAGTACCGCTGCAAATCTGGCTCGATTCCGTTGCATCTATCAAAGACTCGACCGATCGCGATGCCGTCTTTGTGATGAAAAATGGGACCGAGCAGCGGCTGGCCTACGTGACCGATTTCCGCGTGCTGTATGTGTCCAACCGGGTGGGCCGCACTGAAAAACTCGATCTGGGCAAGATCCGGTCGCTGGAGTTCGTCGATTCCGTGAAATAAGGACCTATCAGAACCGCAATAAGTAGCTCACCTTCACGAACACTTGCGACCCCGTCTGCAAATCGGGATTTGGGGTGCGGACCAGCGTTGCTGGCTCCCCCAAAAGCGCCAGGTTCTCACGACCGTTTGTGTACCCCAGATAGACGGCCGTGCCTGGATAAGGCAAATACGCCAGCAGCAGGTCTCCCGTGAATTTCTTGCTGGTATCGTAGTCGGCCACAAAAGGGTTGGAGAGGACCGCGTTGTAATCGATGATGGCGCGGAGCGACAGGGCCGGGCTGAACTGATAGTTCACCGTGTTGCGGAAAATGTGATTCGTGAACACGTGCGCCAGGCGCGTGTAGAAATACGTCTGCTGGATGCGCAGCCGGGTATTGGGACGTATGGTGATCGTGGTGTTTCCGTATTGATTGCTGGCGAGCGAAGCAAGGACTCCCGTAGCCGGTGAATAATTCACGCCCGTGCCGTCGCCGAAAAACGCGTTGATGCCGACGCGCTTGAAACGGTCAGAATAAAAGAACATCTCCGTTGCGCTTTTGTGGAAGCCGATGCCCTGGTACAGCTCGTATCCCCAGACATGGTTAATGTTGAAGCCGGTGGCGCGGCGGAAGTCGAGGAAAAAGGTCGCTCCGGTGTAGCCATCCTGAAAACGGCCCTGCCGGTTCCAATCGCCGTTGGAGAAGCTGCTGAACCCGAAATCGGCCAGCGGAGTCGCCTTGGGCCTCCAGTTGTAATTGAAGTTCTGCTGGGTCATGCGTATGTCCGTCCGGGGCACGAATCCCAGGTCGGTATGAAACCCCGGATTGCGGTCCAGGTAATTCAGGAAGTAGTTGAAGTGCAGCCCGTTGCGATTTAAATTCGCCACGTACGCTGGGCCGGCGGAACGAGTGCCGTCCAGATACCGGGTAGCGCTCGCAATAGCCTGCCCCACGGCCACCCAATTCTTGGCGATCTTCCAGCGCGCGTCTAGGGAGGCAACTCGATTATGGCTCGCTCCGAAATTATAGTCGGAAAGAAAGACGCCCACGGTAGATTCGTTGCCGATATTGCGTTGGATGCGGACGACACCGCCCGGCGCGTAGTCTCCCGAGCGGGGGTCGGATAGATCGACGCGCTTGCCGGGCCCGCGATCGGCGCCTGCCAGCAAGCCGATGGACCAGCGTCCGATTCGTCCGGTCAGACGCGCTCCACCCACCGGGTCGCCGATGCGCCGCGAGAAGAACAGATTCTCGGGCGTCTGAAAATAGCTGGCGTTCTCCAAAAAGAACGGTCGCTTTTCGGGAAAGAAGACCTCGAAGCGCTGGTTGACGGTCACCTGCGGATCGTCCGACTCCACCTGGCTGAAGTCCGGGTTGATGGTTGCGTCGAGTGTAAGCGATTCGCGGAGTACCAGCTTCGCGTCCATGCCGACGCGCACATCGCGACTCGTCTGAAACGCCGGCGGCAGGTCTGGCGGCTGATTCAACAGATGCGCGCTCGACCCGGCGATGTAGGGGATCAGGCGAATGTTGCGACCGGGGGAGATACTATCGAACCCGTCGAGGTCGCCGAATTGCGGAACGAATCCACTGACGCGGTTAGTAACGGGCGGCCAAAAAGAGTTCTCATTGCGGGCGGGAATATTGCGGAAAAATGCGAAGCCCCACGTCTGCATATCCATGCTGGTGAATCGCAGGCTCTTGAACGGGATGGCCATGCGCACCGCGTATCCATCCTTAGTAAGCCGGCCTTCCGATTTCCAATAGGTATCGAAATTCCACGCGTCGCCCTGCCCTTCCGTGTTGATCCCGTCCAGCTGAATACCGTAGGGATTGACGAAGAACTCGAAGGCGTGCTGGCGGTCGTGGAATGTGTCGAGCAGCACGCCGACAAAATCGTCCGCGAAGATATCGTCGCGCTTGGTGTAGCGGGCGCGCAGCTCGCGGGAGGATGACCGGCAGACGAACATCACATACAGATTCTCGGCGTCATAAGCCAGCCACGCTTTGGTTTCGCTGCTGGCAGGCTTCCCATCGTCCGGATTGCGCTGGATGAAATTGGTGACGGGCATCGCGCCATCGGGCGGGGTGCCGTTGATGTAGTCATCGAGTAGCGGCGGGGTTGTGACCCGGGTGATGTGCAGGTTCCGCGCGGGCTGCAGAGGCGGCGTTGTTTGCGCCGATACGCAGGCCGTCGCACACATGATCAGGAAGATCCAGCGCGAACGCGGCGGCATGTTTTGAATATGGACGTGCCAACCCGGGGAAAGTTCCGCGGTTTGTGAATTAATCGGCAGTCGCGCGACTAAAAGCCAATATTGTGGACACAGCCGACGAATCGGCGTTCCCCAGAGCCTTCGCGACGGCGCTCGCGCGGTCGTCGAGCTCGAACGGCGGAGTTATCGCATGCACCAGTCCCCATGCCAGCGCCTCGGGAGCCGTGAATACGCGCCCGGTCAGCGACAATTCCCGCGCCCGGCGATCGCCGATCGCAGCCGCCACCGCGCCGAGGATGCCCGGATGGCAGCGCCCTTCGCGAATATCGGTCAAGCCGAAGCTCGATCCCTGCGCCACGATCGCCACATGTGCGTTCGCGATCAGGGCGACGCCGGCCGAAACCGCTACCCCCTGCATCGCCATCACAATGGGCTTGGAGGAACTCCCGCCGAAGGTGAAGATCTCGTCAGGAACGGGTTGCGTGAAATCCAGGCCGCCGCAGAATACAGGACCTTCGGCGTCCACTAGAATCGCGCCGGTATCGGGATGCGCCTGGGCGTCCCTCAGCTCATTCAACAATTGCGCGGCCAGCGCGGCGTCCAGAATATTCCGCCGAGCGGGTGCCGCTAGTGTCAACCGCCGAACGCGGCCATCTTGTTCTACACGCAGATTCACTTTAAAAGCTCCAGGGGCAGATGCTCGCGATGCCCGCTGGCAGTGGCCGCTTCCAGCGCGAACTCCAGCACTCGACGCGTCTCCAGAGGATCGATGATCGCGTCGACGTGACCGCGCGCCGCGGCGTAGCGCGCGTCCAACCACTTTTCGTAATCTTCGCGGGTTTGCGCGATGCGAGCTTCGAGTTCCGCCGGAACCGGCTGCTTCGCCGACTTCAGGCGTTCCAACTCCGTTCCATGCACCGCCTGCACCGCGGCGTCGCCCTCCATCACACCGATCCGCGCCGTGGGCCAGGCAAAGGTGAAGTTCGGATCGAACCCCTGCCCGGCCATCGCGTAATATCCGGCGCCCGATGCATGATTCAGCGTCACGATAATCTTCGGAACGGTCGCGCATGCCATGGCTTCCACCATCTCGGCGCCCGCCCGGATGATACCCGCGCTTTCCGATTCGACGCCCACCATGAATCCCGACACGTCCTGCAAATAGACCAGCGGTAATCCCTGGCGCTCAACGGTTTCGACGAAGTATGCGGCCTTGCGCGCAGATTCGGTGTACACGATGCCGCCGATCCGAGGCCCTTCCGGCGTCTTCAGGAATCCGCGGCGGTTCGCCATCAGGCCGATTGGCCGGCCGTGCAGCCGGGCGTGCGCGCACAACATCTCTGGGGCGTGCTCAGGCTGGAATTCCAGATAACCATCCGCGTCAACAATACGGGCGATCACTGCCTCCATGTCGTACGGCAGCCGGTGATCGGCCGGGAGCAGATCGTACAGTCCCTCGCCGGGTTTCGCCGGAGCCGTTCCCTTCAGCGCGTGCGTGGGCTCGGGCAGCTCGCGAATCTTTTCTCGAATCAGGGCCAGACAGGCGCGATCGTCCTTGGCTGAATAGTGAGCGACTCCACTGATCTTGGTATGCAGCGACGCGCCGCCGAGCGATTCGGCATCCACCACCTGGCCCACTGCGCCCTTCACCAGGTTCGGACCACCCAATCCCATGAAACTGGTCTTCTCCACCATGATGATCACGTCGGAGAGCGCCGGCAGATACGCCCCGCCCGCGATGCACATGCCCATCACCGCGGCGATCTGCGGAACCTTCAGCCTCCGCCGCATCAGCGAGTTGTAGTAGAAAATCCGCGCCGCGCCGTATTGCCCGGGAAAGATGCCGTCCTGATACGGCAGATTCACGCCCGCCGAATCCACCAGGTAGACGATCGGCAGCCGGTTCCGCATGGCGATTTCCTGCGCCCGCAGAATCTTGTGGATCGTCTCGGGCCACCACGCGCCGGCCTTGACCGTTGCGTCGTTAGCGACGATTACACAAGGCCGCTTTTCGATGTGTGCCAGGCCGGTGATCACGCCCGCCGCCGGAGCCTGCCCGTCATAGCGGTCGTAAGCGATCAGTAGGCCGACTTCCAGGAACAACGAACCCGGATCTATCAAATGAGCCACGCGTTCGCGGGCCGTCAGCTTGCCCTCGGCGTGCTGCTTTTCGATCTTCTTCGCGCCGCCGCCGTTCTTGAGCTTATCTTCGAGTTCCTGGATACCGCTCACGAGCCCGCGCATGCGGTCGGCCGGGGTGTGGGTCACCACTCTATGTTAATCAGTTGGAAATGGGAGAAAATGAAGGCGGTGGCATCGGCGAACGATCCTTACGACCTGCAACGGTTCGTCAAAGCTCAAGATCCCGTCTACGACGAGGTGCTTACCGAATTGCGCAACGGCCAGAAGGAAAGCCACTGGATGTGGTTCATCTTCCCGCAGCTTCGGGGTTTAGGACACAGCCAGATGGCCGCCAAATTCGGTATCGGTTCGCGAGAAGAAGCAGAACAGTACTTGAAGCACCCCATTCTTGGACCTCGGCTGAGGGAGTGCAGCCGTCTGGTAACTCTGGTGGAGGGACGCTCGATTAACGAGATCCTCGGTTCGCCCGATGACATGAAGTTCAAGTCTTGCATGACCCTGTTTGCGAGCGCCGCGCCCGGCGATCACATCTTCACAGCTGCCTTGCAAAAGTACTTTGGCGGCGAGCTCGATCACCAGACGTTGGAACGACTTCAATGAACTGCTTTTTAATGCACGAGAGTCCGGAGCAGCGTGCTCAGGCCGTTCCATAGAATCTGCACGCCAATGCAGACCAGGATGAACGAAGATAGACGGATGATGATGTTCATCGCGGAGTCGCCCAGTGTGCGCCCGATCCGTTCGGCGAACCGGTAACTCAGATAAATCGACGCCGAAATCAGAGCCGATCCCAGCAGCATGCCTCCGATCAGAGGCCACCGCCACTCCGATCCCTCGGGGCGATTGGCGCCGACTGTAATCGCCACCGAGATCGAGCCGGGCCCGACCGTCAGCGGCATCGTCAAGGGATAGAATGCCTGGCTGGCATAGTCGCTTTCTTTACACTCCTGGGTGCCGCCTTTATCGTCATCGTTCGGGCGGCGAAGAAGCCCCCAGCCGGTCGAAATCACGATCAGCCCTCCTCCCACCTGAACCACCGGCAGCGAGATGCCGAAAAAGGTCAGGATGTGGGTGCCAATGAAGACCGAGACCAGGATCAGGGTTAGACCGTTTAGCGCGATCATCCTGGCCAGCGCCGTGCGCCCATGACTGGACAACCCGCGAGTCAGCGACAAGAAGATCGGCGTATTCCCGATTGGGTTGACGATCGGAAACAGCGCCCCGACGATCAGGAGCGTGTTCTTCGCGAGCTCGCTCAGCGCGTCCTCGGTCATGGTTTGAATTTCCAATGCCGCATAAGCTTGTGCGAGCCGGCAGGCATCCCAACCAGGATAAAAGATCTCCACCGCAAGAAAGATCAAGATCTCAGCCCGTACTTTGATTAGACTGAGGTGATGATTCGGCCGACGACGCCGCTCAACCGAGTATTGCCGATACTTGGGTTCGCCGCGGCTCATCTGGACGAAGACGTCTCGCTGCGGGCGCTGGCCGAGCAGAGCGGGCTTTCGACGTTCCATCTGCAACGCGTCTTTTCCAGCGCTGCCGGAGAAACACCCAAGCAGTACACGTTGCGGCTTCGGCTCGGTCGCGCCGCGGTGATGCTTATTGCCGGCGACGATTCGGTGCTGGATATCGCCCTGTCCTGCGGCTTTCAGAGCCACGAAGCGTTCTGCCGTGCGTTTCGCAGACGATTCGGGATGGCGCCCAGCAACTATCGCAAGCGCGGATTCGCCGCCGGTGCGGATCGAGCGGCGGCCAGGAAACACGCCGAGGTTGTCGATGCGGCCGGCCCATGCATCGGGCTTTTTCACATCAGCGAAAACAGGAGATCACAGGAAAACGAAATGCCTTATTCCATCATCAAGAAAGAACTCGCACCTCAGCCGGTGCTGGTCGTGAGGAGACGAGTGAAGCGGTCTGACATTGCGGCGACGATCGGGGAGGCGCTTCCCCACATCTTCGTCTACGCGCAACAAAACGGGATCGCGCTGGCTGGGCTCCCGTTCACGCGTTACGTAGAAATGGGACCCGGGATGATCACCATGGAGCCGGGAATGCGCGTAACCTCGGCGGGCGCGGCCAGTCAGGGCGAAATCGTCGCGGATACCTTGCCGGGAGGGCCCGCGGTAACCACAGTCCACGCCGGTCCGTACGACAAACTCTCCGACGCCTACGCCGCGATAGAACAGTGGATGGACGCCGAAGGGCTGGTCGCGGCAGGCCCGCCGTGGGAGTGCTACTTGAATGACCCATCCGAATATCCCGATCCCAAGGATTGGAAGACCGAGGTATTCTGGCCCGTCGAGAGCTAGTAGAATAGTCGAGGCTCTATGCGGGCGAGCAAGTTAGCCAACTTATGCGCGATCGCGGCAGCTCTGCTGCTGGCGCAGGGCGTGTCGCTGGCCCATCACGCGTACACCGCTGAGTTCGATACCACCAAACCGGTGAAGGTGACCGGAGTGGTCACCAAGCTCGAGTGGTCCAATCCTCATATCTGGATTTACCTCGACGTCAAAGACGACAAGGGCAGCGTGACCAACTGGGGCTTTTCCGCGTCGCCTCCCGGCATGCTACTAAGACGCCGCATCACCAAGAACAGCCTCAAGCTCGGAGACGTCCTCACGATCTCCGGGCATCGCGCCAAGGACGGATCGAACAACGCCTCGGGCAACATCGTGACGACGCCCGACGGACGCGAAACCCTGATCGGGCAGGATCAGGCCGTGAATCCCACTGAGAAGAAGTAGAGCGTGAAACGATTCCTACTCATGTTCGTTGCGGCCGCAGCCCTGATCTCCGCACAGACCACGAAAATCCCGCGTATGCCCGGCGGCAAGCCTAACTTCGCGGGCGTGTGGGCCGGACCTGCCTTCACGCACATCGTCGGCCCCGGCGATACCGACACACCTCGCGTTACGAATTTCGACCGCAGCAAGATGGCTCCGTTCCAGCCCGGCGCCCAGGCGAAATTCCTTCAGCCGCCCACGGGCGATCCGCGCCATGACGATCCCACCGAGTTGTGTCTGCCGGACGGCCATCCGCGCGAGGCGCTGGCGCCGTACGCGCAACAAATCGTCCAGACTCCCGATTCGATCGTCTTCCTGTACGAGTACATGCACTTTTTCCGCGTGATCCCGATCGGCAAGCCTCATCCCGCCGACGTCGATCTGACGTTCATGGGGAATTCCGTGGCCAAATGGGACGGCGACACGCTGGTGATCGACACCATCGGGCTCAAGGAATGGACGCTTTCGGCGAGCAATGGATGGCATAGCGACGCGCTCCACACCATCGAGCGCTTGCGGCACATCGACGCCACGACGCTCTCTTACGAATTCACCATCGACGATCCTAAGATCTTCACGAAGCCCTGGTCGCAGGAGTTTCAAATGAAGCTCCACCCGACCTGGTCGCTGCTCGAGCAGGTGTGCGAGGAGAATAATCGCTGCCAGGGCGGGAACTGTTCTTCTTCCAAGTAACTATGGAGTGGTGGGATTCATGATTTAGCGGGCTTCCTCACGCGATCTGCGAGCTGGGGAAATCCCGATCTGAGGTTGTGGGGTCGGCCTTTCAAGGCCGCAGCCGGGCTTCTGCGCGGCTTTTGCGCCGGTTGGAAAGCCGGCGGCAGGCTGGAAATCCTGACCCCACCTTCCAGCCCGCTATTCTAGTAACCATGCTCGAGCTCGATGGGCGCGTCCTACGTGCAGCGTGGACCGTGTTCGTGTTCGTACTGGCCATCGCCCTCATCTATCTCTCCCGCGGCACGATCGTAATTTTCACATTGGCGATCTTTTTGGCTCATCTCATTGCCCCGCTGGTCGAGCACGTCCAACGCTGGGCACCCCGCAACGTCTCCCGCAATACGGTGCTGGCCGTTGTCTATCTTGCTCTGGTAGCCATCGCTCTGGCCGTGCTGATTCCGGTGGGAGCGAAGATCGCCGAACAGGCTTCCGCGCTGGCCATGCGTCTTCCCGACGCGCTGAAGTCCGACCCGTTGAGCCGCTTTCCCTTGCCCGGGTGGCTGGAAGAGTGGCGACCCCGGCTGACCGAGTTCCTGGTGGAACAGACGACTGGTCTCGGCGATAGGGTGCTGCCGTTTCTCAAGGAAATCGGCCCCGGTATCCTGTCGGGCCTCGGAAATCTGGTCGCGGCAGTGCTCATTCCCATCCTGAGTTTTTTCTTTCTCAAGGACGGCCGTCTGATGCGCAATTGGTTCGTCGAGTGCATCCAGGCTCACCGGCAGTCGCTGGCCGAAGAGATTCTGGACGATCTGCACGTGCTGGTCGCGCAGTACATCCGGGCTCTGGTGCTGCTCGCCATGGCGACGTTCGCGTCCTACTCCATCGCGCTCTCGGCACTGGGCGCTCCCTACGCGGTCCTCCTCGCCGGCATTGCGGGGATGCTGGAGCTGATCCCGTTCGTCGGGCCGCTGACCGCGGGCGTGGTGGCGATATTGGTCGCGGCCGTCAGCGGCTATCCGCACCTGCTATGGATTCTCATTTTCCTGATCGTCTACCGCCTGTTTCAGGATTACGTGCTCAGCCCCTATCTGCTGAGCTCGAGCATCGAGATTCACCCTCTGCTGGTGCTCTTCGGCGTGCTTGCGGGCGAGCAGGTGGCCGGCATCCCTGGCATGTTCTTCTCGGTCCCCGTCATCGCCGCGCTGCGCATTGTTCTCGTGCGCATGCGCCGGCAACAAGTTCATGGCTAGGCTGCTGCTCTTCGCGATTTGCTGCACGGCGTATGCCCACGTCGTCAGCATGAGCAGCGGCGAATTACACGTCAACGGGCGCACGGCAACCTACGAACTGCGCATCCCCGTGTATGAGCTCACGCACGTCACACATCCTGAAACGGCGTTGCTGGATCAAGTGAAGTTCGAGGGCGCGCGCCGCACATCTTCGAATTGTCAGGAGCAGGACGGAACCTATATCTGCCGCGCCGACTATGAGTTTGACCGCCCGGTGCCCGACAAAATCGAAGTCGAGTGCACCCTGTTTCAGGTCACCGTGCCAAATCACGTGCACCTGCTCTATGCCGTCCAGGGACCGAATAGTGATCAGGAGGTGTTCGATCAAAGCTTCCGGCAGGCCGAAGTTCGTTTTCATCCGCCCTCGCGAGCGGAGGTGATCGCCAAAGCTGCCGCGGCAGGAATCGCGCGATTGTTCAAATCGGTATCAGGGCTGATGTTCCTCGTGGTGCTGGTGCTGGCCGCGCGGAACACTCGGGAAATGGGGATTCTGACGATCGCATTCCTGGCGGGAGAATGGCTGGCGCTACCGATTTCGCCGCGCATTCCGATGTCGTTCAGCCCGGAGTTCCTGGAAGCCGTGCTGGCACTGACCGTCGCGTATCTGGCCGCGGAAATCGTATTTCTGCCCGATAGCCAGGCGCGATGGGCTGTTGTACCCGTGCTCGGCATAGCTCACGGTTTGCCGTTCTCGGCGTTCCCCTCGTCCTATCTCACGGCCGCTTCGATCACCCAGGCGATAGTTCTCGCCGTCCTTTGGATCGCGGCGCGCAAAATGCCGGCGGCGTGGCGGCGTCCCGTAGCCGGAGTGATGTTGGTGGCCGGAATCGGCTGGTTCGTGCGGATGCTCTTATGAATTGCGCGTTATGCTGTGCTTGCGGCTGTAGGCGAAGTAAATGACCAGGCCGATCACCATCCACCCGGCCAGCCTCGCCCAATTCGTCCATCCAAGTCCGTAAATCATCGCTCCACAGACCACGATGCCCATAATAGCCGTGAACGGCAAAACCGGCGCTTTGAAGGCTCGCTCCAGCTCGGGCCGGCGCACGCGCAAGATCCAAACTCCAGCGCAAACAAGAATGAACGCGAAGAGAGTGCCGATGCTGGTCATCTCTCCCACAATGTCCTCCGGCAGAAATGCGGCGAACAAGGCGGTGAAGGCGAAAAACAGCAGGTTAGACTTCCACGGAGTCTTGTACTTGGGATGAACATCGGAGAATACCTTGGGGACCAACCCGTCGGCGCTCATGGAGTAAAACACGCGCGATTGTCCGAACAGCATGACCAGGATGACGGATGAGAAGCCGGCCAGAATGGCTACGGTGACGAGTTTCGCCAGCCAGGCGTATCCCGTCATGTATTTACTGATGGCGTACGCCACCGAGGCTTCTTTGCCGGCCGTTCGAAAATCCTCGACAGTAGCGACGCCGCTCAGCACGTGAGCGAAGACCACATAGAGTAACGTGCAGACTACCAGAGATCCGAGAATGCCGATGGGCATGTCACGCTTCGGGTTCTTGGCCTCTTGAGCAGTCGTGGAGACGGCATCGAATCCGATAAAGGCGAAGAAAACTACGCCCGCGGCGCCCAGAATTCCCATGATCCCTCCATAGTCGTGGGTCACTCCTTCCGGAGTCGTGTAGGTAGTGGCTGCGGGAATATAGGGCGTATGGTTGACCGGGTTCATAAACCCCCAGCCCACAAAAATCACGATTATGACGATCGAAACTTTCGCGACCACAATCAAACTGTTGATAAAAGCTGACTCCCGGGTGCCGCGGATCAGTAATAGCGTAAGCAGGAGCAGAATGCCGATGGCCGGAACGTTGATTAGACCGCGCACTCCGGTACCCATTTGAGTTTCGAATGGGGAATGACTCCACTGATACGGAACGCTAAGTCCGGGGCTGATGTATTCGAGGACCTTGTTGAAGTACTGGCTCCACGAGATCGCTACCGTTGCCGCGCCCACCGCGTACTCCAGGACTAAGTCCCAGCCGATGATCCAGGCGACCAGTTCGCCCATGGTCATATAGGAATAGGTATATGCGCTCCCCGCGACAGGAATCATGGAAGCGAACTCTGCGTAGCAGAGGCCGGCAAAGGCGCAACCCAATCCGGCGAGTATGAAGGCCAGCGTTACGGAGGGACCAGACCGCTGGGCGATCGCGTCTGCGGTTCGCACAAACAGTCCCGCGCCGATGATCGCGCCGATGCCCAGCGCCACCAGTTGAGCTGGCCCAAGAGTCCGGTGAAGGGTCTCGTGCCCGGCGTCCTTGAGGAGCGCCTCCAGCGGTTTGGTGGCGAAGAGACTCATAAGTGTATGAGCATACCAAACCCCTCCTCCAGGTATAATCTCTGAGAGGCAATTCAACGTGAGAAAGCAAGCCCTGATCGCGATCCTGACCACGTCAGCGTTCGTTCTGACCGCCGTCCCCTTCCTCCAAGGGCAGTTTCCGGCCGAGAGCACCATACCGAAGTCCAAGCGCAAAGGGAACGGCCGTGTGAAGAAGGGACCTCCCGGCCCCACGCCGCGCACTTCGGACGGGCACGTCGATCTTTCGGGTGTCTGGGGTTACGCCGGATACACGTCGGACATCGCCAAGGACTACGATGTCGGCGAGCTGCCGATGACGCCGTTCGGAGAAAAGCTGTTCAAGGAACGCCAGGCGAACGAGGGCACGGAAGATCCCGAAGCTCGCTGCCTGCCGACGGGCGTGCCGCGGCGCGATCCGTATCCCTCGAAGATTCTCCAGCTGCCCAACCTGGTCGTGATCCTGTACGAAGGCAATCTGCACAGCTTCCGCCAGATCTTCCTAAATCGCGATCATCCCAAGGATTTGAATCCCACATGGTGGGGCGATTCGGTCGGGAAATGGGAAGGCGACGAGCTAGTGGTCGACACCATCGGCTTCAACGGGCTCACCTGGCTCGATCTGGCCGGACACGGGACGTCGGATAAACTGCATGTGATCGAACGTTATTCGCGTCCGGATTTCGGCAACCTCAAGGATGAGATCACCATCGAAGATCCGGTGTACTACACGCGTCCCTGGAAGGTCACGCAGTGGACTCCTCTCATCACCGACAGCGATCTGTGGGAGTACATCTGCACCGAGAACGAGAAGGACTCGAGGCATCTTGACACCCTGATCAAGGCCGAGCAGGAAGCCAAGGCGAAGGCGGCCAAGAAGTAGTTGGGCCTTTATCTTGGGTGACTGGAAAGAGAGCGGTATCCGTATCGTGCGTGCTGGGGAGTTGGATACCAACACCCCTCAGACCCCAGGAATGTCTCGCGCGGCGGCGATCACTCACGCGCGTACCGGCGCGAACAAGCTCTGGGCCGGAACCGTCACGGTACAGCCTGCGGCCCGGACAGGCGCGCATCATCATGGTGAACTCGAGACGGTGCTCTACATCGTTCGCGGGCGCGCCCGCTTCCGCTGGGGCGATCACCTGGAATTCGTCGAAGAAGCCGGACCGGGAGACTTCATCTACGTGCCCCCCTTCGTGCCGCATCAGGAGATGAACGCTCGACCGGATGAGCCCGTGGAGGCGGTGGTGGTGCGCAGCGGCCAGGAGCCGATCGTCGTCAATCTGGATATCGAGAGTCCGGAACCCGCGCCTCCCGGCGCTGAGCCGGGTCCGTTTCACTCCAAGCCGCGGTGACTCAGAACGTGAACCGCGCCACCAGGGTTCCCTGCCTCGGCTGAGCGAACACGCTGGCGGTATTTATGTATCCGAAGCCCCCGGTGGTCAGCCCGCCGCTGGTCGACTGAGTGGCTCCCGCGTTATTTGAAACCGGGTTCACGGGCTCCGTACGATTGAACACGTTGGTGAAATCGGCACGGACCTGGAAGTTCATTCTGCCCTCCCGGAAGGAGAAGTTCCGGCCCAGGCTGAGGCTCTCGGACGGACGCCGCTGGTAGCGGTAATCGCCATAGAAGCCGGCCGACGTACCCCATTGGCCAGCCGCCGGATTCACCCAGGCTTTGGGATTCAGAACGAAGTTGGTATTCGGATCGAAACAGTGGCAGTTCAGATCCTGCAAGAACAAAGGTTGGTCCGGGACTCGATTCCAGAATGTGCCGCCCGTGGTTCCCACCGCGCCGGTCTGGCGGAACAGAAGCTCCCGGATACCGTTGGTGGCGATGGGAGCCATGATCGGCAAGCCGCTGGCGTACCTCAGGATCGTCCCAATTTGCCAGTCCCGCGCCGCCCAGGAGAGCGCCCGGCCCGCCATCGACTGCCCGGTGCCCCATTTGGGCGTCGTATAGCTTCCGGCGATCACTAGCAACATCGGCTGATCCAAGCCGGAAAGATACCGGTTCTGGGCACGATTGAAGACGTCATTGGTAGCCGGCGAAACAGGCGAAAGTGTGGAAATATCCGCCTCCGTGCCCATGGAGAACGACTTTTCCCAGGTATAGGATGCGGTCACGTCCAGGCCGTGCGAAAACCGTTTGACCGCCTTGAGTTGTAAAGAGTCATACCAGGTATCGCCGTTCGGCGCCCAGTGCATGTTGGTGATGTTGCCGAACTGCGGGAAGGGCCGCAGGGCCTGATTCACCGGCGACGTCAGCGGGAATCCGGAATAAGGTGGATTGGCGAACCCGCGATTGATGGCGATCGAGGAGTTCAGCGGCGACGCCAGCAGCGTCCGATCCGCCGCGTTGTTCAGGTCCAGCTTATATGCCGCCAGCGCCTCGGGAGTCAGGCAATTGGGACAGATGATGTAGGCGGAATTCCACCACACTCCGCGATTGCCCACATAGGTCGCTTCCACCACGATGTCTTTGCCGATCTCCCGCTGCAATCCGATGCTCCATTCCAAAATTCTGGGAGGACGCCCCGCGTGGGGGTCGATTTGCTGCGACGGTGAGGCTACCGTTCCCGGCAGGGGAACCTGGCCCGGATCGAAGTTGGGCCATGTGATCTTGTACGGCACGCCCGCGCTGAGCGAATAGGCGGGATCGCCATACGACGGCGCATTGTAGATGTTCTGCGAGCCGGTGGAATAGGAGTTGAACCCGTTCTGAGCGGTCTTAAAGTAAGAAACGCCCACACCCACGCGGAGCACCGTTTTGGACATGAATTGATAGGCGACTCCGATTCGCGGCCCGAAAGCGAATGGATAGTTGTGCGCGATATCGCAGTTGCAATGGCCCGGGCCGTAGCCGTCGAAGGCCACGCCGCCGAGCTTGCCGCCCGCGGTCGGATTCGGCGTACTTACGGAGAAATACGGAATGCGCCCGTGTTGCTCCCGCAAGAAGGTTTGAAAATCGTAGCGCAGGCCGTAATCCACGGTCAGCTTCCGGGTGACTTTCCAGGAGTCCTGGACAAACCAGGAAAACGCCTTCGCTCCCATGCGCGATTTGGAAGGAACCCCGATGAATCCGTTATCGACGGCGCCCAGCATGAAGCTGGCGAACGGAAATCCGGGAACACCCCCCGTTAACGATTGGCCGAGCGTGGAGGGCAGGCCGCTTTCGATGGCGTTAAAGACGATCCAGCCGTTGGCGTACGTCTCGTTGGCCGCCGGGTAGCCTTCGAGGATCATCTCTCCGCCTGCCTTATAAGTGTGGTTGTTGCGCACCCAGGTGAGGCTGGCGTTGGCGGTCGGCTTGGTGTTGACCAGGTTCACTTTGGCGCCCGGCCCCATGTTCGCGGACATGCCGCCTTGCGCCTGATTCAAGCCCTGAATCGACGGGAACAGATTGGCATAGGTCCCCGTAAGCCCGATCCCGGCAACAGGATCGTAAGGGGCTACCGGCTGATTCACTCCGTTATAGATCAACCCGGCTCCCAGGTGCAGCAGCAGCGTCGGCGTGACGGTCTGATCGAAGTTAAGACGCACCGTTTGCGCCTTGATGTCGCTTCCCACGGCGGACGTTATGGGAGCCGGAAGCGTGTTGTTGTTAGGGGTGTTGGTGGACGTCAGCGACCAGTAGCCCGAAATCTTGGTTTTCGCGCTTAACGAATGATCCAGCTTCAGCGACGGAATGTAAGTCAGCCGCGGATTCGTGAAAGGCGCCAGATAATTGTTGGTGAGGCCTCCGTTCGTGGGCTGCGGGATCAGCGACACGACCCTGAGCGACACCGGATCCAGCTGCGCCTTGGGGATCACGTTCCCCACGAACGGATCGCGCACGCGTTGTCCGCCGACCACTTGCGTCGAGAGCGGATTGTACACGGCGTTTTCCATGATCGGCCGGCCCAGAGGATCGCAATTGGGAGTAGCCGCGGGGCACACGTTGCGATTCGTCAGAGCCTTGCTGAAGTCGCCGGTGCGATACGCAGCCGTGGGCACGGTGATGGTGGTGGTGTTGTTGATCACGGTCTCGCGGAACTGCTCGAAACTGAAAAAGAAGAAGGTTTTGTCGTGGCCGTCGTAGACTTTGGGAATCTCAATTGGCCCGCCGAACGTGAAACCGTAGTCGTTTCTGCGCTGGCGCGGCCGACGCAGGTGCCCGCTGCCATCGCTGGTGAAGGGTTGACCCGCATTCAGGGCCTCATTGACGAAGTACTCATAGGCGCTGCCATGATAAGCATTGGTGCCGGATCGCATGGTGGCATTGAAAACGCCGCCGCCCGCCTGCCCGAACTCCGCCGCGAAGTTGCTGGTTTGAATCGCCAGCTCCTGGATGGCATCCACGCTCGGCTGGGTCATCGATTGGGTTCCGATCAAACCGTTGGTCGAATCCTGTCCTTCGATGCGCAGGGACTGGGTATTGCTGGGGAGGCCATTGAGGCGGACGCTCGAATCGGGACGCCAGTCGCTGCCCGGAAGCAGTTGCATCACCGCGTATGGATTGCGGATGCCGGCCTGGCTGGCTCCGGCGCCGATGCCCAGAACCGGAAGATTATCCAGCTGCTCGGTGCGGACATTGTGACTCAGCTCGCCGCTTTCGGTTTTTAGCAAGGGCGCAGCCTCGGTGACCGTCACCGATTCGGTCGCCGAACCGACTTCCAGAGCGACGTCGATGCGTACCGTCTGCGCCACCGGCAGGACGATGTTCTGGCGCACGAACTTCTTGAAACCGGCGACCGTGACCGACACTTCATACGTGCCGGTGGGCAATTGGGAAAGCGTGTAATTTCCGGTGCTGGAACCGGCGGCCTGATATACTGCGCCGGTCTGCACGTTTCTCGCCTCCACCGGCGCTCCGGGCACCACGGCCCCGGCAGGATCGGTCACCGTACCGGTGATGGTGCCTCGATCGCTCTGAGCGAAAGCACTCAGGGCAAACAGAAACCAAGCCGCTACTCTTCGCAGTTGCATGCAGAAATCCCCCCAACCGGGGAATCATACTGCTGACTTCGCGGAGAGTCAATGCTCGCGGCGTATGCCAAACGGCGCGGCGACGATGAGCTAAGGCTTGTCGAACGTGATGTTCGTCTCCGCCCCGAACTTGCGATAGTTGCGGAACTCGATCTTATTGCGCGAGCAGATGCTAGTGCCGCGTTGGCAGCTCAGCACCTCGGATTCGACAGGAAGCAGGTACGGTCCCGATGTCCCCAGGCGGATGAAATCGTAGTCCACCGAGGTTTCAATCGTGTCGAAGGGGAACAACGCGGGCATGCCCTTGCCTTGCTGTTCGATGCGCAGAACTCGCGAAGTCTCCTTGTCGATCCAGACGGATCCCTTGGTCGCCGGATAGTACAGCTGCGAGGGCGCTTCGATCCGCCAGCGCGATAGTTCGCGCGTGACTTCGAAACTGTAGACCAACGCCGGGCGATTGTGAATCGTGTCCTGTCCGCCCGGACGGAATTTGGCCGCGCCCGCCTCGAACAACTGCTCGAGCAGCGTCGAGAATTCGCCGGTCGAACGCGTCCCCGGGATTTCGTCCATGGACGTATTCACGCTCTTGTTGCCGACCTTGATGTTCTTGTAGCTTTCGCGGCCGTCCTGATAGGTGAGGTCGGCGGTGACAATATCGAGCGCCGTCCAGCCTGCCTTAGGCCGATCGCTTTGATATCGCGTGGTCATCTGCTGGACCAGATAGTTAGGCAGCGTCGCGGAGTACGCGAGAGCCGCTTCCCGAGCCTTGGTGATCGTGGCATCGTCGCCGAGCGGGATAGGTTGCGATGCCGGTGCAGGGGCAACGGATGGCGGGCTTGTCTTAATCGCCTCCGCCACGGGAGCTTTTACCGTTGGCGTTGGAGGAATCTCGTGCTGAATCGGCGATTCTTCCGCGGTTTGCCGCCTCGGGGCCGGGACGCCGCGACGAAGCGCCGGCTTGCCTGGATCGTCGTCATCCGGCTTCGGATCAGGCGGACGCATCTGGGTCGGCGGAGGACTGTTGTCCGGTTCTTCTTCCTTCGGAGGAGCTACGGCTGCGACCTGCTTCGGCGGCGCCGCGGGAGCGGAAGCAGCTTCCGGCTGCTGTGCCGGCTCCGGATCCTTGCGGCGAAGCACCGGGCGATCATCGCCTGGCTCGCGAGGCGGCGACGAAGCCGACGAATTGGTGTTCGACTTGGGCGACGACGTCGCCGTGCCGCGCGCCGCGGTTTCCGGTCGAGGAAGGTCCCAGGTCTTCGAGGCTTCCGCGCGATCGTCGGGCGTCCCCGCTTTCTTCCAGGTCACGGAGACCGCGGTCATGATGCTGTCGTCGTCCGAATCGGAATCGACGCTCAGATAGTCGCCCGGGGCGAAATCTTTCAGATCCGCGTCCTTGCCATCTTTCCGCACCGTGAGCTGCGGCGCCAGCCGGTACCAGACCACGCGATGATCGTCGGGCTCAATCACCAGCTGATTCGGAGCCACCCTGCGCAGAATCCCGGCCGTAGTGGTGACCAACTGCGCCTTGGAGTCCGATTTCTTGCCGCGGCTATCCGGTTGAGGCTGTCCGCCGCGCGGACGCCCGGTTGGGCTAGTCTGGCCGGGTATCCGCGGAATCGGTCCACGTGTGCCGGGCGGATACTGTCCGGGAGGATATTGCCCCGGATATTGGCTCGGAATTTGGGCCGAGGCCGCAAAGGCCACGACAAAAAGGGCGGAAATACAACGGAGCATCTTCATATGTGATGCCGCTCCTGCTTCTTAGGTTAACAATAACTCCTTGCACCCAATGTACGCCTATGACAGAATTTCGAGTTGGGGGTCATTCGATGCGAGTCATCTTAAACATCACGGCAGCAATGGCTTTGCTGGCGTCAGGGTTGCCTATGATGGCGCACCATTCGGGCGCCGCGGTGTTCGATAACACCAAGAAGATCGACCTCACGGGCGTGGTCACCAAGATGGAATGGGTCAACCCGCACGCGCACTTCTACCTGGATGTGAAGGACAGCGCCGGCAAAGTGACCAACTGGAACCTGGAACTGGCCAGTCCCAGCATCCTGGTGCGGAACGGATGGACGCGGCATTCCGTCAAGGAAGGCGACACGGTCACGGTCACCGGATCGCGCGCCCGGGACAACTCGAATTTCGGTATCGCACAGACCATCGTTTTCCCGGATGGACGCAAGCTGAACTTCCTATCGGCGTTTGAGGACGGCAAGTGAAACGACGCTGGATCACCGGGATCACGGTCGCCGCGGCTGCCCTCGCGGTAGCCTCTCTCGTCGCGCAGCAGCCTCCAGGCGACGCAGGTAAGGGCAAGACCAAAGGCCCAAACGCAAAAGGAGACGCTCCGAAAGGAGGAGGCGTCGGACTGTATCAGCGGCAACCTCCCGCGCCCACGGGTCCTGCCCCGAAGCTGGCCGACGGAACACCCGACCTCTCGGGAGTCTGGCTGGGCGGCGGCGCCAGTGACGCGGACATTTCGCGCGCGCTGAAACCCGGGGATTCCGTGGTGATGCTGCCTTGGGCCGAAGCCCTCGTGAAAACGCGGCAGTCGAAAGACGATCCCGAATCGAATTGCCTGCCGGCCGGTATTCCGCGCGGATCGCCATACCCGTGGCGGATCGCGCAGACGCCCGGCATCTACTTTATTGTGTTCGAGGGCAACATCCATAGCTGGCGGCAGATTTTCATGGACGGCCGCAAGCATCCCGAGGATCCGGATCCGGCCTGGTACGGGAATTCCATCGGGCGCTGGGACGGTCCGACCTGGGTGATCGACACGGTCGGGTTCAAGGACAAATTCTGGTTCGACTACGTGGGCCATCCGCACACGGAAAAGCTCCACACCATTGAACGCTACACGCGGACCGATATGGGGAACATGTCGATCGAGGTGACCATCGACGATCCCGGCGCATACGCCAGGCCATTCACCACTGTGGGCCGTGCTCGCCTGATGGCGGGCACCGAGCTGATGGAGTACATCTGCCAGGAAGATAATTACGACTTGCAGCACATCTCGGGTCCAGCGCAGGGTCCCGGCGGGTCGACGCGCTAGCAGCGCTCGCGGAGTCAGTGCCATGCAGTACTGCTAGTACAAAATCACTCGAACTGGTACGATAATTTTTTGGGAAATACATTGTCAGTAGGTTCGCCGCATGCCATACTGCTGCGACTGGTGGATGCGTCCACATTGCTCCCACCAGGAAATCTCCCGTCCAGGAGGTCTGTTTTGAAGTCCACTGCAATACTCGTGCTCTTAGTGTGTTTGTCGAGTTTCGCTTTTGCGGGCGGGGGGATCGCTCCCGAAATCAGTCCAGCTTCGGGCATGGCGGCACTCGCGTTGGTTTCAGGCGCTCTTCTCGTCGTCCGCGGAAGGCGCAAGCAGTAGAATCGCAGCTTTCGTTCAAAGAGATCTAGTTACTTATGAAGCCGGTTGGAACTACGTTGTTGGTAGTGTGCCTGGCCAGTCTGGTTGTGGGCGCCGTGGTGCTTGCCGCGCCCGAAATCAGCCCGGGCTGGAGTGTGGGAGCGTTGGCTCTGGTAACTGCCGTGCTCCTGGTGGTCTGCGCTCCGCGCGGAGCCAAGTCAGGGAAAGCTCCCGCGCGTGGACGAGTCATCTTCGAAAAACGGATTCGATTCAGCCCCAGCGGTCTTCCGGAAGAGCCTCGCCGGTCCGGTGGACAGCACGAAATACTTCTGCGAATCGTGGACGCCCGCGGTTCCTACATACGTAACGCGGGCTCACGCCCTCAACCGCTTAGTCGAAAGGGATCTCGTACCTTATGAAGCTCGGGGCTCGTGATGGGCGCGGCTCCTGCCGCCCCGGAAATCAGTCCGGCCACGGGATTGAGTGCCCTCACCTTGCTGGCAGGCGCTGTCCTGGTGATCCGCGGCCGCCGCAAGCGCTAACTCCTCGCGCCTAAGTGTGTTCGGCGGGTGCGACGGTGGAAGCCGGCTCTTTTCGCTCCCGCAAGAAGGGCTGCGTCAGCATGAAGCCCATGCCCAGGCTGGCGTCGTTCTGATAGCCCTTGAGTCCGACGATCATCCCCTCGTAACCGGCCGCCGGCGCGGCTAGATACGTTCGAAACAACTGATCCCACCAGGGAAAAGTCTCGCCATAGTTCGTGAACTGCTCTCCGATCTCCTCGGAATGATGGATGCGATGCATATCCGGAGTGACGATGAAGCGGCGCAGCGGCCTTTCGGCCCACGCTGGGAGTGACGCGTTGGCGTGTTCGAAGAAGCTTTGGAACCCGGCCACGAGTTCCGCGATCAAGACCCCCATCACCGGCAGAGCGAAGACCGCGATCACGGCAAAATACGCCCCTTGCGTCAGGACCACCTCGATGGGATGAACGCGCGCGGCCGTGGATACGTCAAAATCCGGGTCGGAGTGATGGACCTGATGCACGCGCCACAGGAACGATACCGAGTGGAACGCCCAATGGGTCGCGTACTTTACGAAATCGAGCAGCAGGACGGCCAGAATGCAGCGTACGGCGAACGGGATCCACGGCTTGTTCAGCAGGCCGTACCTGTTCCCGGCAAAGGCGATGGCAACGACCACCGGACTGGCTCGATACAGCCCCACGGAAATCACCGTGCATATGAGCAGAACCAGGCCATGCCTGCCCCAACGTCGCTCCGGGGTCGCCGACAGCTTCTGCTTGGGGCGGAAGGATTCCCAGACGGCTACCCCAAGGAACGTGGCCGCGAACAGGATCCAATACGAGTAGCTTTCGATTCGTTCCCAAGGCACAGCTATCTTAGTTTATCCGCAACCTTCGCCAGGGCGGCATTCGCGCAGGCGGCATCCTTGTCGCCGCCGGGAGCGCCGCTGACTGCGACCGCGCCGATCGTTACATCGCCGAACTTAATCGGAACGGCGCCCTGAGAGTTGATCGTGCCTGGAATTGTCGCGGGCGGAGCCGTGGCGCCGGGGGCCAGAGGCTGAGCCGGACCGGAGGGCCGGTTGTAGAGCATTGTCGATGTGGCCTTCATTTTGGCGGCTTCCGTTGTTGACGCGGAGGCGCCGTCGTCACGCAGCATCGCTTTGGGTGCATTGAGTGCATCGACCACCAGCACGGTGACCTTGTAGCCATCGGCTCGGCACTTGGCCATCGCTTCCGTCGCGATGGTCTGAGCTACGTCAAGGGTGAGCACCCTCGATTGCGGGAGCTGCGCGAAGGCACTCATCGAAAAGGCTGCCGTTGCAGTGGTCAGGATGGCGAGCTTTGTGAAGGTCATGATCCAGCTATTCTATGTCGTTTTCCTCCGCGTCGCCAGATTGACGACGTTGAATCTGTGGTTTGATGGTTTTTGAATGCCCACGCACCGTCTAGCTACGATTACGGCCATCGCCCTGATGAGCGCGCTTGTCGCCTTTCCGCAACGTCCTCCTGCTGCCCGGCGGACTCTGCCGCGCACGGCCGATGGCAAGCCCAACCTCGAAGGCATTTGGCAGGCGTCCAGCACGGCGGCAGCCGATCTCCAGGATCACGCCGCCAGTTACAACATGCTGGCCGGCCGGTCGGTGGTCGCAGGCGGCGAGATCCCGTATCAACCCTGGGCCGCTGCGAAGAAAGCCGAGAACTTTCGAAATCGGCAGAAGGCCGATCCGCTGAACCAGTGCTACATCCCCGGCGTGCCGCGGATCATGTATCTGGAGTTTCCGTTTCAGATCTTCCAGACACCTCGGGAGGTTGCGATGGCCTTCGAATGGTCGCTGGACTATCGCCTGATCCACACGGACGGCAGCCCGCATCCGGCCGATCTCGATTCCTGGATGGGCGATTCGCGGGGCCACTGGGAGGGGGACACGCTAGTGGTCGACGTCAGCAACAACAATGACAAAACCTGGTTCGACATGGCGGGGGACTTTCATAGCGATGCCCTGCATGTCGTCGAGCGCTACAGCATGACCGGCCGCGACACGATTCAGTATCAGGCCACCATCGAAGACGCGAAGGTTTTTACGAAACCGTGGACCATCAACATCGCCTTGCACCGGCGGACCGATCGGGACCGGCTCTTCGAGTACGTGTGTCAGGCTGAGGCCGAAGAGGCCAACGGCGCGTTCATGCGTGAGGAGCGAACGTGGTATCCGGGCAACGGAACGCCGCCGGCAAAGTTTACCGCCGAGCCTCCGCGTTCGCCCGCGGCTCCAGCGAAAGCGGCGACGAATGTTCGCCGGAGGGCTGACGGTAAGCCTGACCTGCAGGGTTTCTTTGTCCCCGACGGTGGAGGCGCGAACTACGGCCTGGAACGACACGCCGCCAACGACGTCACTCCGGGCGGACGAGGAGTGCTCATCGATCCGCCGGACGGGAAGCTACCCATGCAGCCATGGGCCGTGAAGGAAAAGGCCGACCGTAACCTGACCGAGCGCGGCTACGACGATCCGACGGCGCACTGTTTCCCCGCCGGTGTTCCCCGATCGATGTATGTGCCAACGTCGTTCCACGTCGTCCAAACATCCGATTACATTGTTTTTCTGCACGAGCGCACATCGTGGCGCATTGTGGCATTGAATGCTCGCGCCCACCTCCCCGACTCCATGCGATTGTGGCAGGGCGATTCCGTCGGCCGGTGGGAGGGCGACACGCTGGTGGTCGATACCACCAACTTAAACGGCAAGACCTGGCTGAATGAGGTCGGCGAGATCGTCAGCTATGCCGAGCACGTGGTGGAGCGATTTACGCCGGTGGATTCCGAAACCATCAACTACGAGGCGACGGTCACGGATCCGGTGGTGTATACGCGGCCGTGGACGATTGCATTCCCGCTCAAGCGCAATAAATTCGAGCTGAGTGAAGCTGCCTGTCACGAAGAAGATCGCGACCTGCCGCATTTGAAAGCGCTGAAAGACGCGGCGGCCGGGAAGAAATAGAGCGTCGCCTCGCTCTTCTCAAGCGCCGACAATCTGAACGCTGATTCCCTCGGGGTCGACGATGTGAAATCCCGCGTCCAGGTTGTCTTCCAGACTCACCCCGCGTGCCTTCAGTTCCCGCGTCACCGCATCCTTATTGAAGTTCTCGACTCCGATGGCGAAGTGATCCACCAGGCCGGTCGGACTCTTGTGGTGAAGAGAAACTAAGGCTCTGGTTCCCACTCCCAGGCGCACGATTTCGTTCGGCTTGTCTTCACTCACGGTCGTCAGTCCGAACATCTTCTGATAGAAGGCGATCGAACGCGGCAGATCGCTGACCTGAATGCTCATGTGGTCGATCTTCGCGGCTTTAAGCGCCGCCTGCGGGGCTTGTACTTGGGCTTGGGCCTTGGCCGCGCCGCCCGCCGCGGCCACCATCGTGAGGCCCTGAATCAATCCCCGGCGCGTGAGCGCCCCCTTTTCGAAACGACTCAACAGATCCGAAATGATTGCTTCCATAATGTCTCCTTAGGGACGGCCTTCACTCGAAGGCGGCACGATTCCTTTGATCCGCAGGAACGCGCCAATGATGCCGTACATCTCATTGTCGTGCGATATATTCCAGTTGAGCAGCCCGAGCTTGCTCATCTCCCAGCGGGCCCACTTCACTTTGCCGGCTCCCACGGCATCGGTCATGTGTTCATATACCGGATCGCAGGCCTCGAAGGATGCCTTGAGCACCGCCACCAGCTCGGCCTTCGATGTCTTGCCCGTGGAGATGTTGCCGACCTGCTCCCCTCGCACCACGCCGCACATTCTGACGTGCGCGTCGGCGATATGCGCGATCATCTCGCCGAAGGTCCGCACTTGCGGAACCGTCCGGAACGAATACGACTCCGCAGGCATCTTATCGGCCGCCTTCAGCAGACTGTCTTTGATCAACGCGTAGGTCTGGCGAGCGTCATCGCTGAACGGATTGCTTTGAGCCCGCACAGCCGGGACGGCGACGATTGCGATCGCCAGAACAAGAGTCCAGATACGGTTCACGCAAATTCTCCTTTACTGCTTCTGTTGTTTCGAGTAGTCGATGAAGCTCAGCTCCTGGCACTTGCCCGGATTATACGGCGCATCCGCGACAAGGACTGTATCCGAGCCCGTGTACTTGCCTTTTAGATACACGGAGTCGTCGGCGGAATAATTGCGCGTCAGCGCCATCTTGTCCGTATCCAGCGAAAAACGCTCAACCACGTGCAGCTTGTCGCTATTCCGCACGGGAGTGTTCAGATACCCCGGCAGGAACCCCACGGTATCCACCACCAGAGTGTCGCCTTCCCAGTGCCCGATCGAGTGCCCGGCGCGGCTCGGTTTGATATTAATCGGGTGCTCCTTCTGGTTCATATAGATGGTGCGCTTCAACCCGAACTGCCCGTACTCCAGCACGATCGTATCTCGGTTATGCGTGATCCGGTCGACGGGTCCATCGAAGGTCCAGTCGAAGACGATGCTGGTGGTCTCGCACTTGAAACGCGGAGTATCCTCGCGCTTGAAATCCGCGGCCGCCTTTTCGCCGGCCTCCGTCAGCTCGGTCCCGCCATAGAGCCGCGGACCCTTGGGGGCACCACTGCCCTTCCCCTTACCCGCGCCTGCGTTGGCTGGCCGCTCGGTGGATTTGTATTGATCGAGCGTGTTGAGCGCCACCAATCCACCGCCGGTGCCGCGCGGATTGACCATGACCTGTTGTACCGGCGCCCAGTCGCCCGCGATGTTCGGCTCGCCCGTCGAACGCCGCAAGGATCTGCTGGCCTTTGGCGTACTGATGGGACCCCGGACTTCCTGGACGCCGCCCTGCGGGGCCTTGACGTACTGCCCATACCGGTCCATACGCGTTCCGTCCGCGGTCAGGATCGTTTGCAGGTAACACGAAGCAGGATCGGTACGGTTGGGCGAAGCTTCGATGGTGATCTGCTGGCCGACGGGAAACAGCTCCTTGGTCCAGCCTGAGCGCCGCAGCACGTGGACGGACCTCATCTCACAGCGGTGGTGGCTGACTTTCCCGTCATTCTCGGTGACATCGAAGTACAGCCACGCGTGCGGGTTGATCAGATCGACCTTGGTGAGCTTGGCCTTGAACTCTACCGTCTTGCCCAGGTCGTACTCGGCCCCGCCGTGATGAGCGAGCGCCGCCTGGGGCTGGAGGAATTCGACAAAACCAAATAAGACAAAGAACGCGATCGCCCGAGTCATGATGGTTCCCTCCAAACGCGAACCAGTATACACGCGTCTTTGGATAGAATCGATATTGCCGTTCCCGAAACATGGAGGCTTCCTGCCAATGACCCAGCCAGAGTCCAGATGGATGCCGTTGTTTTTCGCGGCTGCCGCCGTGGCGATAATCGCAACCCAGCCCGTTCATGCGGAGCTGTTGGAGAAGTCGAAGAAGGTCGCTGGGACCACAGTCCGGTACAAAGTCGTTCTTCCTACCGGATATGACTCGGCGAAGACTTATCCCGCGATCCTGGCCTTCGGCGGAGGTCCGGAGACGATGAACACTGTGGACAGCGTTCTCGACCGCAACTTCCGCACCGAGGCCGAAAGACGCGGCTACATCGTGGTTGCTCCAGCAGCTCCCAACGATCAGTTGTTCTTCGAGGACGGAGCTCGCATCTTCCCTGAGTTTCTGAAGCTGATCCTGGCGGATTACAAGATCCAGGACAACAAGTTCCACATCGCGGGACCATCCAACGGCGGAATCGCCGCATTTTACGTCGCGGCCGCGAATCCGCAGTACTTCTCGTCGGTAACCGCCTTCCCCGGATACATGTGGGAACCCAGCACGGCCAAACTGCAGGCGATTTCGAAGATGTGCGTGTTCATGTACGTCGGCGAGAATGACGAATACATGTGGCATCCGGAGATGAAGAAGGAAGCAGAATGGCTGCGCTCGCAGGGGACTGTCGCCCGCTATACCGTGGAGAAGGGTCAGCCGCACCGGATGGAAACGCTCGTCGGCGCCAATGCGGGACGCTTGTTCGATGGATTCGAGGAAACCAAAAAAGGTTGTAAGAAGTAGGTTGTTCTAATCGAAGTCGGTTAACTCGTTGCTCCCACGCGGCTACTCCGCTGATCAGTTAGACTGAATTAAATCAAGAATATGCCGCTCTCCGCAGGCGACAGACTTGGCCCCTACGAAATAATTGCATCCATTGGTGCGGGCGGCATGGGTGAAGTCTTTCGCGCCACCGACACTCGATTACACCGCATCGTCGCTATCAAAGTTTTGCCTCACAACAAGGTTGCCGATTCGGAAAGCAAGCGGCGTTTCTTAGTGGAAGCTCGCGCTATTTCCGCCCTGAGTCACCCGAACATCGTCACGCTGCATGACATCGCCAACGACGGCGGCATCGACTACCTGGTGATGGAATATGTCGAAGGCAAGTCGCTCAACAAACTGATCACTCCGAAAGGGCTGCCGCTTGCCGAAGTAGTTGGCTATTCCATCCAAATCGCCAGCGCGTTGGCTGCGGCGCACGCGGCTGGAGTCGTGCATCGGGACATCAAGCCGGCCAACGTAATGGTGACCGCGGAATCCCAGATCAAAGTGCTGGATTTTGGACTTGCAAAATTGATCGAGCGCGCTCCCGGCCGGGAGGATGAAACGCTGACGAACGAGGCCTTGACCGAAGCGGGAACCGTAATGGGGACTGTAGCCTACATGTCTCCGGAACAGACTCACGCATTATATTATATATATATGTAAATAAGACACTTATTGTATGAAGTATCGTCACGTGTGTGCTCCGTGGGCCTCGTTCTGATACATTGGTCTGAGGACTTTGAACCTCTGACCAGGAGACCAACCCGTGCTTACGATCTTCCGCCGACACACCAAGAACTGCATCGCTCACCACGACGGACGGGACCCGGGTCGCACCTACCGCCGCTGCCAATGCCCCCTCCACGCCGAAGGGCACCTCGGCGGGATGATGCACCGCAAGACCCTGGACACCTCTTCCTGGACGCGCGCCCAGGAGTTGGTGCGCGAGAAGGAAGCACGTGGAACCTGGCACGACCCGAACGAGAAACTCCAGGTGACCGTTGCCGATGCAGTAACCGCTTTTCTTCAGGCGTTGACTGCCCAGTCGAACGGCAAGGCCAAAAGCACGACGCGCAAGATCCGCACGGCGCTTGCCGGCGTGAACCCGCAGTGGGCGCTCAAGACGCAACGGAAGGTGTCCGCCGGCCTGCTGGATTTCTGCCGCGACAGGGGCATCGTTACGCTCGCTCAGTTGAGTGTGCCACTGCTTGCCGAGCACGCTGCATCCTGGACATGCGGCCCGCGGCACCGTTCCAAGCGCATTCAAGTTCTGCGCCGGTTTTTCCGGTTCTGCATTGTCGCCGAGTGGCTGGAGAAAAACCCGGCGCTCGGCCTGGAGCATCCGCGGGGCCGTGCGACGAGGGTGCCGCCCAAGCAACCGTTTGACGCGCAGTATTTGCCGGAAGAGGGGCCGGAATGGAAAGCCATCATGCGGCAGGCCCAACACCAACCCAAGCTCATGGCCGTCACACTGCTGATGCGAAGAGCCGGGTTGCGGATCTCTGATACCGTCACCTTTCACCGCAACCGTCTGATGGCGGACGGCAGCATCCTGCTGTACATGAGCAAGACGCATGAGCCGGTCAGCGTGCCTGTGCATCCGCAACTGCGGGCGGCTCTGGACGCGATCGAACCGAACGCGGCGGGCTACTACTTCTGGAGCGGCGAAAGCGCCATCGCGACGGCGACCGACAACTGGCGGCGGCGCCTGGGTCAACTCTTCAAGAACGCAAAGATCGAAGGGGGTTATCCCCATCGGTTCCGGGACACCTTTGCTGTCGACCTGCTGCTCCGTGGGGTTCCTCTGGACCAGGTCTCGATTCTGCTGGGCCATTCCTCGGTCAAAGTGACGGAGCAACATTACCTGGCTTTTGTAGCAGCGCGCCGGGAGCAGATCGCCAACTCCGTCCGCCGAGCTTGGGCGAGCGGAACGGCGGCCTAGGACCGATCGGCAGGATGGAAAGAACTTCATCGGGCCGCTTTCATCTTGTCCTGTTCCGCACTGGTCACGAAACCTGGGCACATCATGCGCCGGTACACCCGCTCGAGCACGCTGGCAGGAATGCGGAGGGTCACATAGTCCCTCTGGTGCCCGCGCTTCTCCTTGCCAAAACGCAGCACACCGGGCTCGTTGCAGAACAGACGTCGAATCGCCGCCCCGGACATTGCCAACATTTGGGCCACTTCCTTGACGCTGTAGTGGCGTTCCGTGAGCGCGGGCAGTTGAGTCATCGGTCTTCCAAACGCCCCGGTTTTAGAGCCGGGACAAGCAGCTCTGCGTCTCCGCAAAAACTCGCCTCTACTTAACTACCGGCGAAATTTCGGCAACTTCGTCAGTTGGAACCAGTGCGGCCCGTCCGCGGGTAGCTGCGTAGTTGTTTGAAATCAATCCTGATAGGGGGGAGAAGAATGGTTCAAAAAAGTCTAGCTGAGGCAGCTGAAATTTCGCCGGTCTGGCTCTAGTGGTGGTCGGGGTTAGGGAACGACAGCTTGAACGCAGGGGCGTAGCGCTTGACCTGGCGATACGGGCGAAAGGGATCATCGCCCAGGGCGAACAGGTCCTTTAGCCTTTTGCGCAGGGCCTGGACAGCTTTCTCGACTTTGGCAGGATCACTTACGGGCCTCTTGATCTCATTGTCCTTGGCCAGCGCCAGTTCGCGTAAAAACACCCAGGCGGTGTTCGGGACTCCCGACTTCCGTCTGTCTTCGAAGCCCAATTCGGCGAAGTTGCAAAGCCGGCGTGAATCTGGTGTTGTGATTTCGACGGTTTCGCGGCCGAGGAACCGCATTTGTATGTTCTCCCACTTCGTGCCGAGTGGAACCTCGATCCGAAGGGATAGGTTTCGCTGCGCTGATTGTGACGCGAGTTCAGAAAGACGCATTCGGATCGCCAAAAGATCATCTCGCACTTCCGTCCAGTCATCGCCTAAGCCGCGCATTAGAAGGGGAAGCTTCTCAATCTCTTTTCGAAGCTCTTGCGTGCGCGGAGACAGAGGCAAGAACCGAAAGGCTGATTTGAGCTGCGTGACCAAGCTCCTCACGCCCTCAGTGAATTCGCGGAAGGGTTCGACAACCCTGTTGATCTCCTCGTTGCAGTCTGCGATCCGCTGCTGGATTTGATTGGCCTTGATCGTGTCCCTTGGGACCCGGCTGTTTACTTCGGAAAGTTGCTGTTTCAGCGTCTCGCGTTCGCGGACGAGCGGTTTCATCAGATCCCTGGAGGCGTAGGCGCTCTCCGTTACTAATTGCAGCTTATCCGCCGATGTAGCGAGGGCTATCATCTGAACCCGAATCTGTTCTTGCCTCCCTATTGGAACTGTTGCAGGTCGAGTCACTCCTTCTATTCTTGCCCGACGCAAAGATGCCCGGTGTTAGGGGGGGCTATGTGGTGGTTCCGGCGGCGGCTTATTCGATCACCGTGGGCAGCGTACCGGCGACGGCCGCATGACGGCGCGCTCCCAGGCTCGTCGATGGCGGCTCCAGCTCCACGCTCGGCCGGCGAGCAACACAACGCTGGGACGCAGCTTGGTGGCTCACCGGAGTCGACGGACCACCAAGTGTGTCGGGTCCTCGCTTTGCGTACAGCGCCTGGAAGCCTTTTTGTCGGTACGGATACAGCTACCCTCGGCCCCGACGCTCTGAGAGTTTTAGGACGCGTTCCTTGAATTTTGGGACGCACGCTGCACTCGGCACGGCGCACCAGATCCCAGTACCGACGGGCTCGGGGTGGGTTAGGCGGATGACAGAGTCGCACCGAAGCCAAAGCGTCGCGTCAGAATGTGCAAAATGAACCCTGGTTGTTCGGCCCGACCCGACAGCGCTCTTTTCCGGTGGATAAGGACCCTCCCGAATGCCCGAAACGACTTCGTTTTCGCACCCGGTTTCGGCCTCAATTTTCCCGACAGCCGGTGTACACACTAACTCTCTGATTCATAAGTATTGTTTCCACACACCTGGCCTCGCGCGCGCGAGTATAGTAAATATTAACTGGGATTGGCGAACGCAAACCGGCCGTCTTAAACCCAACTCGCGCACCGGCCCGACTCTGACGAGGACGACGCGATCCCCAAATGGAACGGGATTGTCCTAGGAAGCTGGAGGAGCGCTTGGCGTCACGGATTTCGTGCCAAAAACTCTTGGGCGACTCAGGGCACGCCGGACAGATCTAGGCGGCCAATCAGGACGATTCGACTTGCTAAATCGCGTACGAGGCGCGCAGGGGCGTCCCAAAAACCTGGCTCCCGTCCGAGTTCCCATCCCTTGCGAAAACGATAGGTCTCCACCGCGGGAACCGATATTGGGCCTTATCGGCGATCCGGGGGATTCGACTAGCCACGGCCGACTTGCCGGTTAACCATTCCTTTGACCCTCTTGGGTTCATGAAATTGGGTTAACCGTCCACGGAAATCGATTCCGGATTACCGTCATCGCTATGGGCCAAAAGGCGCAACCCTGCATAGTCACGGCAGCAACATCTCCAAAAACGCGACGAATCGGCCATAAATCCACCTTGGCCTTTCAGTTGCACCAGCCCAGAAAGAGGGAAAGGTGTGCATATGAAACCCGATCTGAACCAGACTGTGCGAGAGATCGCGATCGAGCATCCTGCGACTGTCCGGGCTTTCGAGTCGCTAGGGATCGACTATTGCTGTGGCGGCAAGCGAACTCTGAAGGATGCTTGTGAGCGCGCGGGCGTGCCAGTGGAACGCACTCTCGATCTGCTGGCGCAAATTGAGGAACACACGCCATCTGAGGCTGCAAACTGGGCCGGAGCCAGCGCCCAGGAGTTGATCAGCCACATCGTCGGCCGCCACCACAGTTACGTCCGCAGCGAGACCCCACGTCTAATGACGATGTTCGACAAGGTTGTGAGCCGCCATGGGCAAGACCACCCGGAGCTGGCCTCGATCCGCGACTTATTCAGTGCGCTGACGCAGGAACTGTTCGCACACATGCTCAAGGAGGAGAATGTCCTTTTCCCTTACCTCGAGAAGATGGACGCGGCTGTGACCCGAGGGGAAATTCCACCACCTGCGGTTTTCGGTTCCGTCGAAATGCCGATCAGCCGCATGCTCGCCGACCACGAAGATGCCGGGGTGTTACTGGCCAAGATGCGCGTACTGTCCTCGGGATACAGCGCACCGGAGTCCGCGTGTCCGACCTATCGAGCTCTGTATCACGGTTTGGACGAATTTGAACGCGATCTTCACCAGCATGTGCACCTGGAGAACAACATCCTCTTCCCGCGCGCGCTTCACATGGAGCAGGGCACGGAGCTAGCCCATGAGCACCACTAGCCAGATCGGCACGGGCCCGGCCACTCTCGTTGAGCGCGAATTAAAGATGCAGCGCATGTTGGTCTGCTACATCCTTACGGGCCTCCTGTTCCTGCTGCTGCCAGGTACGTTTCTAGGGGTCTGGAACCTAATTTCGATCAGCAGCCGGCACGCGCTCGATAGTCTCTCTCCGGCTTTTCTGCAAGCTCACGGACACGCTCAGATCTTCGGGTGGATCGGGACGTTCATCCTAGGCATCGGGTTTTATTCTCTGACCAAGATGGGCCATCTGCCCGCCTTCGCCATCCCGCGCGGATGGACTTGCTTCGGTCTATGGGCCACCGGGATCACGTTGCGCTGGTTCGCGGGCGTTGCGGGTTGGCAGTGGAGAATCCTGCTGCCGCTCTCTGGGCTGTTGGAATTGGCGGCGTTTCTGGTGTTCTTCCGGACTGTCTCCAGTCATCGGCCTCCGACGCCGGCAGGAGGGGCTACGGCAACCCCTCGCAGACCTGAGCCGTGGATGCTAATGGTGATCGGCTCGACGCTCGGATTTCTGGTAACGCTGGCAATGAATCTTATCGCAACTCTTCAGGCTTCCATTGACAACACGGGACCCACACTGGGACACGTGTCTGACCAGCGGCTGGTGACGCTCGCGACGTGGGGCTTCTTGGTTCCTGCTGTATGGGGATTCAACGCGCGTTGGCTGCCCGTCTTTCTGGGACTCGACCAGCCGCGGCCGAGATTTCTGTTTTTCGCTCTGGGCCTCGGGTGGGCAGCGATTCTGATGGAATTTTCCGGTCGACTCACCTGGTTCGCGGCTCTGCTTCCGTTCGCAGCGCTGGCCGCCGTTTTCGCACTACGCATTGCTGAGCCTTCCGTCCGTTCGGCGAAGACCACGGGCGTGCATCCGAGCTTTCCGTTCTTTGTGCGACTAGCGTACGTGTGGCTGCTGGTCGCCGCAGCTCTGTCGGTGCGCGCATCCTGGAGCGATGTGAGTGGCGGCATCTGGGGCGCGTCGCGGCACGCGCTCACCGTCGGATTTCTCTCGACCATGGTGTTCGCGATCGGCCAGCGGATTCTGCCCGCCTTCTGCGGTGCGCGCGTCCTGTACAGCCCCCGCCTGATGCTGGCTTCGCTGGCTGCGCTCAACGTCGGCTGCGTGTTGCGCGTCGCGTCCGAGATCCCAGCGTATGAGAATAACGTGCGGGTCGCCTGGCATGTGCTCCCGTGTTCCGGCGTAATCGAACTGCTGGCGGTCGGCTTGTTCGCCGTGAACCTGGCGCTGACCTTGCTCCAACCTCCGGCTCACCTGCAACCGGCGGTTGCGATAAGCTGACGAGTGCAGACAGATGGCCAATCGCCAGCTCGCGCTCGGCACCATATCGTTTGCGATCTGCTTTGCGGCGTGGGGCCTGATCAGTGCATTCGCGACGCGCTTCCGCGAGATCTATAACCTCAGCGCCAGCCAGACCGCATTTCTAATCGCAGCCCCCGTGCTTCTCGGGTCGCTGGCCCGCATTCCCATGGGTCTTCTCACGGACCACTGGAAAGGACGAGCCGTCTTCTCCGGCTTGCTGTTATTCTCGGCGATTCCGCCGCTCCTGGCGCCGGTTGTGTCGAGTTATTCCATGCTGCTGGTGGTCGGATTCTTACTCGGCATGGCCGGATCGTCATTCGCCGTCGGCGTCGGTTTCGTATCGCCGTGGTTCGGGCGTGAGCAACAGGGCACGGCATTGGGCGTCTACGGCCTCGGCAACGCCGGGCAATCCGTGGTGGTCTTTCTCGGGCCGCTTTTAGCGGCGCGCTTCGGATGGGAGACCGTCTTTCGTAGTGTCTCGGTTCTTTTGGTGATCTGGGCCGCGGTATTCGCTCTGTCCGCTCGCAACGCGCCCGCGACGGCGCCGCCGCGGAAACTGGGAGCGATGCTTGCGCTGCTCGGCCGAGAACGCCTAGCATGGGTTCTCTCGGCGTTCTATTTTCTGACTTTCGGCGGATTCGTCGCGTTCTCGATCTACCTTCCGGCGCTGCTTCGGCAGGAGTTCCAGTTGACCGCCGCGGACGCCGGATTCCGCACCGCCGGCTTCGTTCTGCTGGCCACCGGAACGCGCCCCATCGGCGGGTGGCTTTCGGACCGCATCGGCGGTGCACACGTTCTCTCGCTGGTATTTCTGGGCGTCGTGCCGTTCGCGCTGTTGCTGGCGTGGCCGTCCATGGTCCCGTTTACCGTGGGCGCGTTGGGGTGCGCGGCTCTATTGGGCGCGGGAAGCGGGGCGGTCTTTAAACTCGTTCCGCAATACTTCGCCGCCGAAACCGGCACGGTCACCGGATTAGTCGGCGCCATGGGCGGCCTGGGCGGATTCTTCCCGCCACTCTTGTTAGGATTCTTCCGCGACCGTCTCGGGATGATCTGGCCCGGTTTCGTGCTCCTGGCGCTCACAGCGTTTGTGCTGTGGATCGTCAATAATCGTGTTTTCCTCCCGCGCGATCGCACGGCGATGGTATCCAGCCGGAACTTTGAGCGCTTGCGGGCCAGTGCCTGGGCGACACTCTGGACGGCAGTGCTCATCGCCGCCATCGTGGTTGGTTCCAGGAACCTCGCGAATCTCGACCCCGCGCTGGTGATCTACACGTTCGCGGTGATTTTCGCCACGTGGGGCGTGGTGTATCACTACAATGTATGGCTGGAGAAACCGCCGACGCGCCTCTATTGGGAACGGGGATGGCAACTCCTGCATACGCGCGGCATCGGCAGCATCATAACGATCGTCCGTACTTCTGCCACCCACTTGGTGGGACAGCGCTTCATCCAACGCCGATCGGCACTACGCTGGTGGATGCACCAATGCATCTTCTGGGGCTGCCTGCTGGCGGTGGTTATCACGTTTCCGCTGGTCTTCGGATGGATTGCCTTCCGCAGCCGGCCCGACGATCAGATGATTTACGTCACGTATCTGTTCGGATTTCCGGCGGGAGAATTCCGGATCCGTACCCTGGTTTCGAGTCTCCTGTTCCACGGTCTGGATATCGCGGCAGTCCTGGTATTGGCCGGCATCGGACTTTCACTGTGGCGGCGCATGCGAGATCAGGGAGCGCAGCCACTGCAATCCTTTGCCATGGACTTTTTCCCGCTGACGATCCTGTTCGCCATTTCGATTAGTGGTCTGGCACTCACGGCCTCGCAGGAGTGGTTGCGCGGCGTGGGATACAGTTTTCTGTCGATTCTTCACGCCATCACCGTTGTCGCTGGTCTGCTCTATTTACCATTCGGCAAGTTTTTTCATATTTTCCAGCGTCCCGCGCAACTGGGTGTGAAGCTGTATCAGGAAGTTGGGGATGCAGGCGAGCGCGCTCAATGCGTGCGATGCGGCCAGCGCTTTGCCTCTCGAATGCACATCGACGACCTGCGACGCGTGCTTCCTCAAGTGGGATTTAACTACCAGATCGGGGGGGGCGCGGGGCATTGGCAGGCGCTGTGTCCCACGTGCAAACGGAAGACGCTCGCCGGAGCACAACTTCGTGCCAAGGAGCAGTCGCGTGGCTAAGCCCCCAGTGGACCTTCAGCAACTGACCGCGGAATTCGGCCCTCATCCGCAGCGAGTGCCTCCCGGTGGTTGGCAAGAGGAGTCTCGAAATCCAGCTGAACGCCTGGTGAAAACGCACTGCTGCTTCTGTGGTCAGCAATGCGGAATCCAACTGAAGGTGCGCGGGAACTCCGTGATCGGGTTCGAGCCGTGGGAAGAGTTTCCTTTTAATGAGGGCAAACTGTGTCCCAAGGGTGTCAAGCGTTACCTCCAGTCGAATCATCCCGACCGCCTTCTTGATCCGCTCATTCGCACCCGCGGAGGTTTCCGCAAAGCAGGATGGGAGGAGGCGCTTGATCTTACGGTGCAGCGTCTCCAGGAGATCCAGGCAAAGTATGGGAAAGACTCGGTGGCTGTGTTTGGCGGAGCATCACTGATCACCGAGAAGGCATACCTGATGGGGAAGTTTGCGCGTGTGGCTCTGGGCACGCGCCACATCGATTACAACGGACGCCTGTGCATGGTTTCGGCGGGCGTGGCGTATAAACTCGCCTTCAACGTAGACCGCAGCCCGATTCCGTGGAGCGACATCGCCCAAGCCGACGTAGTCTTCTGCATCGGCGCCAACGTGGGAGAATGTGCGCCGATCACTACGGACTACATTTGGCGCGCGCGCGATCACGGTGCGCGACTGATTGTCGCGGACCCACGCTTTACGCCCATCTCACGCAATGCGGACCTGTATTTGCCCCTCCGGCCTGGAACGGACCTGGTGCTCCTGATGGGAATGCTGCACGTGGTGCTGCGGGATGGTTTGGAAGATCGCAATTTCATTGCCGTGCACACCACGGGATTCGATGAAGTGGCTGAGTCCGTCAAATCCTATGATCTGCGTTCGGTGGCGGAGCGCACCGGAGTGCCTCCCGAAGCCATTGAACTCGCCGCCCAATGGTTTGCCCAAGGCCCGCGGAGTGTCGCGCTGCACGCACGTGGGCTGGAACATCAATCGAAAGGTGTCGAGAATGTGCTGGCGCTAATCAATCTCACGCTCGCTACTGGGAAAATTGGGCGCGAAGGCTGCGGATGCGCCATGATCACCGGCCAGGGTAACGGCCAGGGAGGCCGCGAGCACGGCCAGAAATGCGACCAGTTGCCGGGGGCGCGTTCGATCCATGATCCAGCCGCCCGGGAGCACGTGGCCCGTGTCTGGGGTATTCAGCCTGACGAATTGCCACAGGCCGGCTACTCCGCACAGGAGATCATGAACGCGATTCATGAGGGCGAGATCAAGGGCCTTCTATCGATTTGTTTCAATCCGACGGTTTCGCTGCCGCACGCCGAATATACCAAGGAGGCGCTCAACCGGCTGGAGTTCTTCGGCGTGATCGATTTCTTTCTTTCCGAGACGGCCCGCCATGCCGACGTCGTGTTGGCTGGAAGTCTTCAGGAAGAGGAGGAGGGGGTGACCTGCAATACCGAAGGTCGGGTGCTTCACATTCGCAAAGCGGTCGATCCCCCGGCGAATGCGTGGGGCGATTCGCGAATCATCTGTGAGCTGGCGCGGCGCCTGGGAAAGGAGCGCTATTTCCCGTTCCAGTCTACGCGCGAAATCTTCGATGAATTGCGCGAAGCCTCGCGCGGCGGTATCGCCGATTACTACGGCATCACTTACGAAAGAATCGATCGCGAGATGGGCGTGTTTTGGCCGTGTCCGTCGGAAAATCACCCTGGTACGCCGAGGCTGATGGAAGGGGGCGTTTCGCTGTTTCCGGACGGCAAGTGCCGCTTCCAAGTGACCGAGTGGAGGGAGAGCGGCGATCCTGTTGCCGAGGATTTCCCTCTGTACTTCACCACGGGTCGCGTAGTCAGCCAGTACCTTTCTGGCGCCCAGACACGACGGATCGGCGGTCTCGTGGATATATATCCGGAGCCGCGCGCCGAGATCCATCCGCGCCTTGCTGAAGGCCACGGCATCGTGGACGGCGATTGGGTAACTATCACTTCCCGCCGTGCAGAACTGACGTTGCGCGCCATGATCGTTAAGACGATTCGCCCGGACACGGTCTTCGTTCCTTACCACTGGGCGGATGAACAGAGCGCCAACAAACTCACCCACCGCACGCTCGACCCACGCAGTAAGATCCCTGAATTCAAGGTGTCGGCCTGCCGCATTCGCAAGGCCGAGCACGTTCCTGAGTGGGCGACGAACCCAAACGGAGGGCCGCGCTGATGTTCGGGTACGAGTTTTTCGTCGATCCCTCGCGCTGCATCGGCTGCCAGGCCTGCGTCAAGGCTTGCGAGGAATGCGAGACACATCGTGGCGTCTCTATGATCAATTTCGACTACCTGGACCGGTCAAACTCCATCGCCAGCGCGGCGTTCGTTTGCTTCCATTGCGATGATCCAACCTGCGCCGAAGTATGTCCGGCAGACGCAATCAAGATAGGTGAGGATGGCGTTGTGCAATCGGCATTGAAACCGCGCTGCATCGCTTGCTCGAACTGCGTACTCGCCTGTCCTTTCGGCATTCCCAAGCTGGTGCCTGAGTACGACCAGATGATGAAGTGCGACATGTGCTACGACCGCACCTCGGCTGGCAAGCGTCCCATGTGCGCCACCGTCTGTCCCAGTCAGGCTCTGGCTTACGTGCGGCCGGAGGAGATCGCTCGCACGCGCCGCGAAAACCCCGTGAACGATTTCCGCTTTGGGCAGCAGCTGGTGAGAACTAAGGTATTCATGATGGCGCCCGCCGGGCTCGACGAAATCGCAATCGACGTTGTTGATTATATGTGGGAGGGAGTATCCCATGAAGCCTGAGAAACCCACGGAAACCTCACCTGACCAGGGGGCTGGAACTGGTGACCGCCCGCTGTGGCGCGAGGAGTTTTCTATCTACAAGGCCGACGAGCGCTACGTGAGCCGCCGGCAACTCACCAAGTTCCTCACCTTGACCAGCTTGGCGATGTTCGCTGGCAACGCGTGGATTCTGGTGAAATCGTGGTTGCGCTCCCGCGTCACATATCCCGAACGCGCTATCGCGCGCGCTGGAGAAATCCCCGTGGACGGAGTGAAACTGTTCGAATATCCAGGTCCGGAGGACCAATGCATTCTGGTGCGCACCAGTGAGGACCGGTACGTCGCATTCAGCCAGAAGTGCACACATCTTTCTTGCGCGGTGTATTACTCGCCAGCGCATCATCGCATCGAATGCCCATGCCATGAAGGGTATTTTTCCATCGAAGATGGCTCGGTTCTTCAAGGGCCTCCGACGCGACCTTTACCCCGGGTGGTTCTCGAGCGGCGCGGCACGGATCTGGTCGCAATTCGGATGGAAGCGGAACGGGAAGCGCGATGAACGGCCCCCGTGTCTCGCCAACCCGAGGCCTCACGGCCATCGACGGTGCGATGGCGCTCATCGTCCTGCTCCTCGTCGTTCAGATGTGGCTGCTCTCGGCGACGCTGGACGCTTATCTCGCCGGCCATGGCGACGCAGCTCTGCCCGGCGCTGTCATTTCCGGCGTCCTATTTCTCGCCTGCGGAGGTCTCTGCCTTTTTGTCATTCGCCTGGAGAAGCTGCGGAGGGTGGGCGGCGCCGTTGACTCGGGATCGTCGCCGTAGTTCGCGACGACGGCTCCAATTGGCCGCCCGAGTCTCCCCAGGGGATCGCTCCCGTTCTTGAGCACAGCGGCATCGCCACCCAGTATAAGCTCGGAAGGAATCATGACAGCCCACTGGATAACGCTTCAAGGCCGATTCGTTCGATCCGACTCCAGTAGTCTTAGCGCGCCACTCCGCTGAGCGAATCGTCCAGTGCGATGGGGCTGTGTCGCGCCCGTTAACCACCATTATCGGAAGCAGCATTACTTGGCCTGACTGCGCTTGAGGCAGAGGAGGCTACCTTAGTAGAAGGCAAGCGGGCGTTTTTTGAGAAACGTAACGCTTACTTCAGCGCTGCGGCGATATTATCGAGCGCCCAAAGCTCCCACAGTGTTTTGTTGGTGGTGTAGGCCAGCGTGCCGTTCGGGCTCACGTCCCAGGACTGCACATTACCCGCGACTTCGAGCCCAGTGAACTCCGGCTGGCCGCCCTCCGCCGGCACCCGCAGAAATCGGCTCTTATCGTTTTGATATTGGACAAAGAGAAGGCCTCGACCGTCTGCGGTCCAGGCGATCCGGCCATTGTTGACCACGCCGGGGACCGGAGTCTCGCGATAGCCGGTTCCATCGGTATGCACGCTAGCGAGATGAATTTCATTCTGGTCCCGAAGGATAAAGGCGACTGTTTTTCCATCGCGGGCCAGCGCTCCAGAGCCCCTGCGGAAATCCGCGTTCGCTCGCGTTAAGGTCCACACCACGCGCTCCTGAGCCGTGTTCAGATCCACGGCCACGATCTGAGTAAGCCTTCCATCCGCGCCGGCTTTCAAGTGATACACTGTCGGGTCCGTCGGAGAGAGAGATCCGTCCGCCTTCGAAAGGGGTTTGATATCGCCCGTCTGGACGTCGATTCTAGATACGGTTTCGGCAACCCGCACTCTGACGCTGTGGCCGTCGTAAAACCACTCAGGCCTGCTCTGCGCGGGAACGTTAGCGGCGTATATCTTTTCGTCGCCGGTCTCCACCGACTGAATGACCAGATCAAACGTGTCTGTGCTTCCCTGGTGACGCCGCATGAACGATATGGACTTCCCGTCGGGCGACCACTTCGGCTGCATTCCGACTAAACTCTCTCGCGCCGGCTCAGTGCTCTTCATCCCCGCCGGGGACATCCCCGCGAACGAGACGTATTCGACACCCGGCGTCTTCTGCACGTAATAGTACGCCCCGCCGCGCACACCTATACCGAAGATCTCTCCAGTGTCTGATCGAATCAGCGTTGCGGGTCCCACAGATCTCCCGTCTTGTACCGCAATCGACCATAGGCCGTGGCTGCCCGACCGGTCGCTCACGAAGAGAACGTGTTTTCCATCCGGGGTCCAAATTGGATTCGTATTTATCCCCGCGGTTTTTACGAGCTCTGTCACGCCCGATCCGTCGGAAGCCATGAGATAGATATGAACGTCACCACTGTCCTTGGAATTCGCGGCCTTCGGATTCACCGCCGACGCGGCGTAAGCGATATAGCGCCCATCGGGAGAAAGACTGGGCGCTCCCTGGTCCCGCCATTCGAGAGATGCAACCGGCTTCACTGCGCCATCGGAGACGGAAACCCACGCGAACTGCCATGTCCGGTCGGATCGCTTGCTTACGTTGACGAGGATGGATTTTCCATCTGGAGACCATGCTGAGGGCATAACGTCCTCATACTCAGGGTTGTCCACCAGAATCCGGCTCTCGCCGCTCGTTGCATTCGCCATGACCCGCAGCTGCGCTTTATTTTTTTCAGGAAGCCAGAAGTAGGCGATCTGCCGCATGTCTGGAGAGAAGAGCGGCTTTTCGCCGTACGCGCCGGAATCGCCTTTGTCATCGTAGGAGCCCGTTCTAGCCATCAAACGATGCTGCCTCCCTGATTTCCAGATCGCGAGGTCGCCAGTATTCCAGTCAGTCAGGAGTACCGATCGTCCGTCCGCGCTGAGACTCGCCTCAGTATCTGCACACTCGCCGGAGCAGACCAGCCGCTTCGCGGCGACTTTGGCCCCTTGCGCCTCCACGGGCCGGACTCCATTGCCGACCATCACCAGACATAAGAGCATCGTCAGCGCGAACGCTGGAATCTTCCACAGCGGCCGGGGGGCTGGTTCCGGTACTACCTTCCTCCCCGCCCGCCACGCGTCGATCTCGCTGGAGTAAGCGTAGACGCTACTGCGGTCTTGGTGGGCATGCCGGTGGACGGGCAGTCCTTCCCGGCGTTCCCAGCGTCGCACCGTAGTGATGTCTTTCTGTAAATACCCCGCGATTTCCTTCCACGATTCAAGCGGTGCTTCTTCCTGGCGATTCAGTTGGTCCATGCTCATGCTCCTGGTGATTTTCGGCCGGTTTGTTCGTCTGGCCTTGCCCAGCGTAGAGTCAGGAGGGTTCATCGGCAATAGGTATTAGGACGCAAACCATTCAAAATCCGTGCTTGCCTCGAAAATCCCCCCAGTATCCCACTTGTCCGACTACCTGAGCGAGAAATCCGCAAGGGATCAGATCTCTTCTTGGATGCAACAGCCCGAGACACCGGCCAGCAAACCTTTTAAACAATGCCTGCGATCCATATGACGGTCGGGGATACTGGCATGCCCCGCCAAATCTAGGCTTAACGCATAGATGGGCCCTCTCTCCTGCACGTTATGGAGCATTACCGGAAGCCATCCTTGAATTTCAGAGACGGAACTTCTGGCCCACGACCGATTGTCTCCGGATGCGCCGTAATACAAACAAGTTCTTGATCAGTTAAACTTAGCTGGATCAGCACATTCCTCTAACGACGGGTGACAAGCTCGGACCTTAAGAGATTCTTGGCCTGATGGGCGAAGGCGGCATGGTGAGGTGTACCGCAGCCGAACTTGCATGCGACGCCCGCAGATCTCATGTTTGCCGGTTAACAGTCCCTTTCAGCCTTCCTGGGGCGGCCACAACCCATTACTCCGCTGCAATCCAAACTTCTGAAGTTCGTGTCGAATTAGCGATCCAGCATCGTGATCAAGCGAATATGGTCACCGCATCTTCAGGCACGGGGGGGCCTCAGGCGGCCAGCCTTCGACCCGCTGTTGACTTGCGCGGTTTCAGGACTTCCAGCGCCGAATAGGACTCAGTCGTTTCCGGGAATCCAATCTAGATGCCCGATTCCGGAGCCCTCAGGCAGAGCTAGCCTCTTCAAAAAGTCGCCGAACTGGCGGAATACCCAGAAAGCATTGCCTGAGCGGCTCGTCCTGTTCAAAGGAGTTCGCAATTTTCATGATCAAGTTGCTCGCGCGCAGACGATGGCTTTCGGCTTTCTCATGATCTCCTTCATCCCGGCATATGTCCCAGGCAGTTCGGTGGACCTGCCAGCCCGAAACGGGAATCTCGAACTTATCCAGGACCGCAAGGGCATTGTCGACGCACTCACGCGCTCTCTGTGCGTTTCTTTCCGCCCGAGCCACTCGCGAATTGATTTCCCAAGCGAATGCCCGTAGGTTGGGATCCGCGACGGAGAGAGCGGACTGCAAGAACCCATCCGCCTCGCGCCGGGCGTTCTGGATATCTCCAGCGCTCAGGCGTGCTTCCGTTGCGCCCAGTTCGGCATGCATGCGCCAGTGCCAATGCAGGAAGAATTTGGGAGTGACCTCGTAATCGCGGACTTCAGCGAACGATTCCCAAGCCTTGTCGTGATTCCCGCGAGAGATTTCAGCATAACCAGCAGCAATCCGGGCGGCGGTCCGGGTCCAGATGGCATGCGATTCTACGTCGCTGGCCATCGTAATTTCCGCCACGCGGCGGACTCCCTCAAAGTCGAAGCAAAGCAGCCGCAGCCACGCTTCGGCCAGAACCCACATCCATGCCTCCGACTCGTTCTTCCTCGCCAATTCTCTTTCTCTCCGAACGTTGCGAAGCATTTCTCCATACCTGCCTGTAGAGAAAAGACCCAAGCCCTTCCCGCCAAAAGCACCCACATGTGCAGTCGGGCTGGTCGCATTGCTCATCATGACATCCGCCTCTTCCAGAGCCTGCTGAACCTGCCCCTTAAGCACTTGGACGTAAATATGGTAGACATGCAGGGGTGAGGCGGGTCCGTCGAGAGAGCGAATAACCTTCTCGGCATTGACGCAGACTTCTAGATCCTCCGCGCGCCAGGAGTCATATAACAGCCGGAAACAAGCCGCTGCTAACTCTGTCCGGGCCAGAAGCAGCGGATCGGACAGACTTCGACTTACCTCGAGTGCCTGCTGGAGGACTTGTGCGCCACGCACCTGGTCGCCAAGGCCCTGGTCGATGAACCACGCCGGAAGGGCCATCTGCGTCAACAATGTGACTTGTTGTGCTCGAAGGCCCGCTTGCGCCGCCAGGTCCGCCGCAGTCCCGTAAGCCTCGACAGATGCCGACATCTCCCCCAAGGCGAATTGCGTATCGGCGATGCGCTGATAGAGCGGAATCTCGAGCTCAATTCTGGTGGATGGTCCTTGGCGTGAGGCAAGTTCCAGCGCCTGGCGCAGGACTTGAATGGAATCACGATAGGAAAACCGCTTCTGCGTGTTCTCGGCGGCTAGCATCAAACAACGGGCCGCGCGCTGATAATCGCGGCCCTCTTGAAAGTGCAGAGCAAGTTCCGAGGCCAACTCCGACTTTCCCGCCGCACAAATCGGCATTAGCTGTTCGCCCAGGCGCAGGTGAAGTTGTGCCCGGCTGGGACCGGACAGGCTGCGATTCAGAGCTTGCCGGTAAAGAGAGTGCCTGAATTCGTAGTGCTCCGAGGCGGACCCGTTCGGGGCGTCTTGAATCCCCACCGAGCGAATGAACTGCTGCCGGTTCGCGAGCCTCTCGCAGCGCTCCTCGATGGACGCCGGAGACTCCCCCAGCATTACGCTGGCGGCCCAAATCGAAAAACGCTCCCCCGCCACGCTGCCACTTTGCAGAACTTTTCTGTCTTCCGGGCTCAGCCGCTCAAGTTGAATCTCCAGCATCTGTTGGAGGGTCTCTGGGATGCCCGGGTAGAGTTCCTCGATCGGCGCGATGAGGATCATTTTCCCCTGATCCTCCGCGATCAAACCCTTGTTCAGCATGTCCTGAACAATCGCACTCATGAACAGCGGATTGCCTCCCGAGTTGTGGTGAATCAGGCCTGGAAACCCGGGGGGCATGCTTTCGGCCGTGAACGTTCTTGCCAGGTAGTCGGCCACATCGGATTCTTCCAGACACTCGATGGCGAGTTCGTGACACAAGCCCCGAACCAGTAAATCCTGTTTTAGAGCTTTGAGTGGACCCTGGGAAAGCACAACATCCACGGGCCGATAGGTCCCGATCACGAGAAGCCGAGCCGGGTCCCGCCGCCGGGCCAGAGCGGAAATCAAGTCTAGCGTCGAAGGATCCACCCAGTGGAGATCTTCCAGCACCACCATCAACGGCGTTTCCGCGGTAATGATGTCCAGAGCCTCGCAAAGTTCCCTCACCATCCGCTCGCGAGTACTTCCTAAGATCTCCGTCTGGAGGGACTCTCGTTGTTCAGACTTCACCAGGGCGGGAAACTGAATCAACCAGGTAGGCGCTCGCTGGGCGAGCATCTGAACTAAGGAACTGCTATCCGGGCTTTGAAGCAGCGAGCCGAGCGCTTCGAGCATTGGGTAGTAGGCTTCGATACCCCCGAAACCCTCGATACACTGTCCGCGAGCGGTTCTAAGGTTAGGAATTTGAGATGCCTGCCGTTGGAACACATCCACAAGGGTGGTCTTGCCTATTCCCGCTTCACCGGTGACAAAAACAATTTGCCGTTCAGCATCCAATGCTCGGCGCAGGTAACCATCCAGCCGCGCAAGTCCCGTTTGGCGTCCCACGATATTTCCCGTGGGCTGCGGTAACGACTCCCATTCGATGGTTTTGCTGTCTTCGGTGAGGGAAGCTACAAATTGGTAACCGCGTTTCGGTAACGTTTCAATGAATGCAGGCTGGTCCGGACGATCGCCCAGAACCTTCCTTATTTCCAAAATGTACTTCCGGATGCCCTCCGGGTTGACGTAGGTTTCAGGCCACAGGGCCTCCAGCAATTCGTCCGGAGTCACCAGGCGATCCGCGTGCTCCACCAAATAGCGCAGCACATCGAATCCCTTGGGCGTAAGAGACGCACGCTCCTGGCCACGCCACAAGCAATGGTTGACGGTGTCAAGCCGGAACGGCCCGAATGCTTTCATCCTTAGGTTCCCGGTTCGTATCGGGGAAAGAACGTCTGCTGGAATGCGATCTGTATTATAGCAGTGGCTTAGTTACAACTTCCTGTTGGATGCTCGCTGTCTCGCCCTAGTTTCTGCCGAATTCGCAAACGGAAATCGGACTTAAAAGCAACGGAAACGTCACGCCTCGGTTTCTCTAGTCCCATACTCTGGTGCTGTGCCGGAACATATTGCGTGTCAGTTTCGGCACTCAAACGTTCGATACGCAAATTCTTGTTCTGGAGGAGAAACAAATTGAGTCTCACTAAATATTGCTTCGGGATCGCGCTCGCTGTAATGTGCTCGACCGCGCATGCAACAACGTTTACGTTCAATACAGACCCGTTCGCCGGAACAAACGTTTTGAACACCCCCGGACGGCAGATTGTCGCCGGCGAGAACTTCATTAGCTTTTCTACGGCCACCGATGTCTTCTCGCTTGACCCGACGGTATTCGGCACGGGAGGCACTGTCAATTTCGTGAATGCATTGGCGTCCGCGATTCCAACCAGTGGCGTCAATGTGGTTGTGCTGGAGAGCTTCGACGACGACAACAATCCGGCTACTCCGTTTGGCGCGGGCCAGGCGGCAAACCTGATCGCAGATCGAATTACGACTCCGGGCGCGGGATTCTTCATCTACTTCAATCAGGCCCTGGATCTGCCGCGCTTGGTCTATTCGACCGACCTCAGTGACCCCAACGCAGACTTGAAGATTCTTGCTCGCATGTTGAACCTGAACGGCGCAAACGGCCGCAATGAACTCTCTACTTTTTCCGCCTCCAACTTTTCGATGACCTCCGGGGTTCCGGAGCCGTCCAGTCTTACCATGATGGCTTTCGGGCTTGTCGGCATCGGCAGCTACTTTCTGAGGCGCAACCAGAGTCGCAAGTAACCGCGGTTCCGGCTGCCCTTTCATCCATAGGCGCCGACTGTCACTCGAACTCGGAGACGAAGACCCGTGCGTTGTAAGCGCGGGCTGACCCCCAGGCAGAGGGGGCAAGACGGTTTGATGTTGGCGCCTATGTTTCTTTCCCTCCTTATAAAATCCCGCCTGACCTGAAGGAAGAATCCGCGGTCAGCCCACCAGTCCATGAGATTCCATCGATTTCCCCGCGTTAAAAGAGCCGCGAGAGGAACCGCTGCTCAGCGGGCAACCGGTTCGACGCGCCCTTGTTCCGGTGGTGTCAGCAGGCGGCAGTGCGCGTCCGCGACTGTCCTGGGCAGACGAAAAACAAAACACGCGCCTCTTTCGGATGACTCTGCCCACATAGTGCCGCCGTGATCGAGGATAGCCTGTCGCGAAGTAGCAAGACCCAGGCCGATGCCTCCGGCTTTACCTGCGGTGACAAACGGCTGGAAGAGCAGGCTCTGAATCTCCGGGGCGATCCCTGGTCCTGTATCGCGAACCTCAATCAGGACAGCGTTAGGTTCGGAGACTGCGGAAATGTGAAGTGTTCCTCCGTCGAGCATCGCTTCCAGCGCATTCACCATCAAATTGACGAGAACCCGGCGGACGCGAAGCCGGTCCACGACGATCTGTATTTCGGCTGGAATGTCTCGAAGGATTCGTACGGATTGAACTTCAGCAGCATGGCCGATTACATCCGTAGCGTCTGTAACCAGCTCGCGAAGGTCGCAGGACTCCCGTACCTTCTCGGTCCCTCTACATCGCTCTAAGAACTCTTCGAGCAACTCCAGCATGCGGACCGAGGCTCCATGCAAGTTTTGCGCGATCCGCTGGACCTGTGGTTGGGAAAGTCTGGAGTCGATTAACATCTCCGCGCATCCGTGGATCGCACTCAATGGATTGCGAAGATCGTGAACAATAGCGACCGCTATTGCCGCCGGTATCGAACCAGATCGTTCAGGAGCGATGGTCACCGGGCTCATCTATCCTTCGTTCCTTTGGTGAGTCCTGGATGTCTGCGACACGCTCGCGCATGAATCGAATCAGCTCGTTCTCGGATTTGAACTGCTTCTGCTTGCCGGTGTCTACTTCCTCAACCAAGCCTTCCATCCGATCGGCCTCGCGTTGGCTGACGTTCCGAAGCTGAACTACAAATGTTCCCCTCACGACCACTTCAGGATATGTATTTTCGCTTCTGGACTCGTGGAGATTCCGTGGAGATAGTGTAGATTTTGCGTGCCGGTAAATCTTCTACTCCCTTTGGCCGCCCCTTAAGACCCATCTGGTGATCTTCCCTATTGAAGCCGCACCCGAGTCTGCATATAGTACTTGTAGTCCTGAAGACTAGCGCACAAAAAGCGTGCAAGTAATTCATAGTGCAGTACTTATTTACATTTGGAATCGAGTTGTAAAATCGCGAAAACACTGCTGGGAGATTATGACAAACCGATCATTGGAATACCCTCGTGTGCCTATCATACAAGCCATCGTTGCGCTTCTGGCTGCCTCCGCATTGGGTGCGAACACCACTCTGACATTCAGAAATGGCGTCAGCGGTTACACCGGCGGCGCGGACGTATCCATCAATACGCAATACTCTCAGTACAACGGCGGCAATGGGATTCAATGGACGGGCGACCCGGAACTGGGATGCTACACCACCACTGGGAGCGGCGCGTACTCGGTCCGCTATCTCTTAAAGTTCGGAAGCCTCTCGATTCCGGCCGGATCGCAGGTCGTGTCCGCTGCACTCACCATCTCCATCGATAATTGGGATTCGCGTAGCTCGAATATCACGGGATTCTATCTTAAGAACAGCTGGGACCCGGCCTCCAACAAGCTCGGCTGGCTGCATCGAAGCTCGACCGGCGACTGGGCTGGTCCCGGAGCTTCTTCGGCGGGCGTCGATACGATCGCGGGCAAGACCTTCCAGGTTCCAGCGCTACGACCTGTGGGCACGCAGACCGTGACGATTGCCTTGGATCCGGATGTGGTTCAGGCATGGATTGATACCCCCGCCGCCGATCAGGGGATCATGCTGGTCAACAATATTCCGGGATATATCGTGAATCCGGTCAGCACGGCGGGAAAACAGAACATGCGCCCGATGCTAACTGTTGTCGTGGCTTCGGGAGCACCCGCTGTTAGCGTGACGGTCTCGCCATCGACGGCAACTGTGCCGGCGGGCGGTCAGCAGACGTTTACCGCCTCGGTAACCGGATCGTCCAACTCCTCAGTAACGTGGACCGCCTCCGGCGGCACGATCTCGGGAACTGGCGTGTATACGGCGGGCGCCGCTCCCGGCAGCTTCACCGTCACAGCTACTTCTGTAGCGGATCCGACTAAAGCAGGCACTGCCACGATAACGATCCCGCAACCGCAGCCCGTGCAGGTTTCGGTCTCGCCGACGAGCGCGACCTTGCAATCCGGACAAACCTGGCAGTTCACCGCCACCGTGACGGGCAGTTCTAACACGGCTGTAACCTGGACCGCCGCGGGAGGAACGATCTCAAACAACGGGCTATTTGCGGCCGGCTCCACGGCGGGCAGTAACTTTTTCGTCACGGCAACCTCCGTCGCCGATTCCACGAAGACTGCTTCGGCCAGTGTGACCATCCAGTCCCCTCCTGCGGTCTCCGTTACGGTCTCGCCCACCAGCGCCACTTTGCAATCCGGTGGGACGCAGCAATTCACGGCTGCGGTGACTGGCAGCTCCAACACCGCCGTAACCTGGACAGCCACCGGCGGAACCATCTCTTCCACGGGTCTCTATACAGCGGGCGCCAGCGCGGGAAACTTCGGTGTGACCGCGAAGTCGGTGGCCGATCCGACCAAGACTGCGACCGCCTCGGTCCATATCAACACCACGACCACGGTGTATCCGCCCGTGCCACGTATGTTCGACGGGCCCTACGTCGTCACGCAAAGTCCGGTTTCCGGTATGCACTTCACCGCGCCGGCGACGATTCACATCTACGCCGATGCCTTCGACGGAGGTGCGGCCGATCCGGACGCCCTCACCGTCCGGTTTCTGATGAACGGCCAGCAGGTCGGCACGTACGTCGGAGATGCTTCCCGCAATGGATATTGGGCCTTGACCGTGAACAACGTCGCGGCCGGAACGTACACCATTACCACGCAGATCACGTCGACGGCGAGCAAGGTTGTGAACAGCTGGCCGGTGACGGTTTACGTCGATAATCCGGCAGCTTCCTCGGGGCCGGTCTTTAATCTGACCGCCAACGTGGTGCTGTCGGGATCGCAGACGACTACTTATGCGGGAACTCCGGCCAATCACTGCGCGATCAATGGGAACGGCTTCCAGATCCGATCCGTGAGTGGCTTCACTGGATCCTTGAACATCCGCAATTGCGATATTCGCGGCCTGGGCACGGCCACCAACCCATCGATCGACGTGACCGTCAACGGTGCGGGGTCCGTTCAGTTGACCGGCAACGTGTTCGACACCTTCGGGACCGTCTCCATCGGAACGAACGATCAGGCGCAGGCGGTCGTCCGCAACAACGAGTTCCGCGAGAACACGCTGGTTCCCGTGACTTCGCTCCCGACGGAATACGCCAACCAGACGCTTCCGGTGTTCCACGCGATCGGCAACTCCACCGCGCAACAGTTTTTCCAAGGGAATAACGTCGGATTGTCGACGGTTGTTTTCGAGAACACGCGGAACTGGCTGATCGGCGGCAATACCGATGCCGAGAGTAACGTTCTGATGGGAGTTCGCTGCGGATTCACCATCAGCGGATCTTCGAACATGGTGCTGCGGGGCAACTACAGCCAGCACAATTATCCGCATCGCTTCTCGCAGGGCGACAATTTCCAGCTGGATGGCGATGGTTTCCTTGCCGAGCATAACGTGATTCGCAGCTCGTCCTGGCCCGTTCGGGGTTTTGGCGGCGAACTTCGCTACAACTTGATCGATGCCAGCGGCAACTCGGATCAGATCATCCAGGGTCCGCTGAGCAACGCAAACATGCATCACAACATCATCACGTTTACGGTTAGCCAGACCTACTACAGTCCCGGAACGGGGCTCCGCGTGATGTATAACGTCGATAACGTTCAGTTCCACAACAACGTGATGGACGGAGGCGGCGCCTTCATGGCCTTCTCCGGAACTCCCGTCGCAGTCCTGCCAGGCGCATTCATCGGCAGCCTGCGCAACAATGTCTTCTACAATTTCGCGGATCTGGCGGGATCGCCATTCCTGGCCGGAGATCTCGGGGAATCCACGAATCCCCCGCTAGCACGGGTGCGCTATGCGGATTACAACGACTTCTACAACCCGGATGCTCCCAATCAGCTGAACTACGGATTGGGAGTTGTCGGCAAGTCTGCCGGCAGCGCGGGGTATGGAATGCACGACCTGGGCGGATTCAATGGGCACTTGAATCCGAAGTTCAAACAGCCCACCACGATTCCATTCCCGTTCCTGCCCGAAGATATCTGGACCCGAACCAAAAAAGTCTCGGATGTTCTTTCGACGTACCGCTTGATGTACACGCCGGCTGCGGGCAGTCCGCTCCTTGGCGCGGGCGATCCGCAAGACGGGCAGGGAGGCAACATCGGCGCGGTTGGCAACGGCGAGCCTGCCGATCAGTTCGGCTTGTTCGGTGGAGGTTCAGGGACGCCTGCATCGCCTGTCATATCAAGCTTCACCACATCACCGTCTTCCGTGCAGTCAGGGCAGAGCACGACTCTGAACTGGTCTGTCACCGGTGCGACCACATTCAGCATCTCTCCCGGAGTAGGAACGGTCACGGGCAATTCCCTGACCATCACTCCCGCCGCGACTACCACTTATACGCTGACTGCAACCAATGCCGGAGGTTCCGCAATCGAGACAGCGACCGTTACGGTCAACACGCTACCGCAACCAGTCAGCATCAGCATTTCTCCCACGAGCACGACGGTGTTTACGAACGGCACGCAACAATTCACCGCAACCGTGACCAACGCGGCGAATACTTCGGTGACCTGGTCGGCAACAGGCGGGACGATCTCGTCCTTCGGACTCTACACGGCGGGTAGCGCCACGGGTTCGTTCACGGCGATCGCGACCAGCGTTCAGGATCCAACCAAGAGCGCTTCCGCGACCATCACTCTGGTGAATCCGACCACGAGCGCGCATCCGAGAATCATTCTCGACGCCCCGACGCTCGCCACGCTCCGTGGGCGCGCGCAGGCGCATACGGCGGAATGGACCACGCTGAAGTCGACCTGCGATTCTTACATAGGCGGCACGGTTGAATTCATCAACGGAAACGATTATCCCGACCGGCCCAATGTAGGCGAGGGCTATCAAGGCGACGGATACGTCGCTGCGTTGATGCCGCTCGGCCTTTGTTACCAGACGATCCAGGCATCAGATCCGGCCACTGCCGCGAAATACGCAACGGCTGGCGTCGCGATCCTCATGGCTATGTCGGACCCGACCCATCAGACCGCGGACGATTGCAACTGCGCAATCCCGCTGCGCGATGACGGCTACGGCATCCGCAATTTCGGCTTCGGGATGGGCATGGGCTACGATTGGTTCCACGATCGGATGACACCGGCGCAGTTGACGCAATTGCAGACCGCGCTCAGCCAGTGGTTTACGACTTTCGAAACCGATCCTAAAGTCGCCTTCGAGTATGAAATTCCGCAAGGCAACTACTACGCCGGCTACTATGTCGCGAAGTGCGTGGCGGCTCTGGCCGTCCAGGGAGACGCAGCCATCGGTGACACGTGGTGGAACGACTGGTACAACCACGAACACTTGGGTCGTACTGCACCGTATTACCGAGCCAACCTCGCCGGTGGAGGATGGACCGAAGGCTACGCACAGTACGGAATTCTGGCGACCCGCAACCAGTCTCTGCCCGCACTCGCGGTGAAGACCGCCAAAGGCATCGACCTGATTCAGGCAGGAGATCCCAACTCGTCTTACACGTATCCGCTCGACAATCCGCGCTGGCTGATGGCGTTTACGTGGCCCACACGCGATCTTATTGACGATCGCGGCGAGCTATACGGCACTGGTGACCCAAGGATCTGGCCTGGAACTGGTCGCGTCGATACGTATCGGTTTTCCGCAGGTCTTCTCGCCATGCTGGGAGATCCGATGGCTCCGATGATGCATAGGTATGCGCGCGATGCCAAGACGGCTCTGGATGCGCTCGGCGTTGGAGACAGCACGGACTGGATCGACTTCCTCTTCTGGGATCCGAACGCTCCGGAAACCTCCGACTATTCGAGCCTTCCGGTGTCCTACTTGGCTCCGGGTATGGGTGGGGTGACGACACGCTCGGACTGGTCGACGAGTGGCACGTTCATGTCGTTCATGTCAGGTCCATACATCAACAATCCGGGCGCCGGTCATGAGGCGTTCGACAAGGGATCGCTGGCGATTGAGAGAAATAAGAACCCGCTGGTGGTGAACCCGGATGCCTGGTTGTCTCATGACCCCAACGGCGATCCTGGCTGGAGCGCTACGTATGACGATCGCTTCGGGAATTGGGACGTTGATCACACCCTCGGCAATCGCATTCTCTACAACACCTTTCAATTGCGTCACGTCGATGCCACCGGCGGAATTCTCGACAACTATGGGCAGTGGGCGCTCCAGAGGAGCGATTTTGTTCGCACCAAGATCGGCCGTTACGAAGACGGCGGATCTTACGTGCTCACCGTGGGGCAATTCCTCGAGGATATGTACCGGCCGTTCAACACCATCTGCGCTGGGAACTCCCCAGTCACATCGTGGTCCCGTCAGATCCTGTACTTGCGGCCGTCACAATTCGTCGTATACGACCGGACTGGCATCTGCAACGCCTCGCTCGATCAATACCTGGCCTTCCACTTTCCGTCGAACCCCGTCGAAGTCCCGCCCCCGGGGCCGGGGTTGCACCGCTTCGATATCAACACCGGACAATTCGCCGGCTCGATGACGACCATTCTTCCCGCGAACGCAGCATTCGTCACCACGGACCGCGTCTCGACCGATCCGCAAACGTGGAACAAGTTATGGAGGACCGAGATCCGTCCCACCGATGCCGCGGCAGCAACCCGGCAGTGGCTGACCGTTTTCGACCTGGCCGGATCTTCGGCACAAGTCGCCGCGGCGACTCCCTTGACCATTCTTAGCGGGCCGGCCGTGGGAGCGCTACTCCAATCCTCCAGCGGCAACACCGCAACAGTATTCGGTACGGCTCCAGTGGGAACGGCCATCGCGGGCGCGCTCTCCTATGTAGTGCCAGCGGCGCAAACTCGCCACGTGATCACGGATCTTGTTCCGCTTGGCGGCTACACCGTCTCGGTTACCATTTCGGGTGCCAACCACCTGGTGACAGTCACGCCTGGGGGACGCTCTACCGCTTCGGCCGAAGGCGTCTTCTCTTTTGCAGTTACCCCAGGAGAACTGCTGCAGCCGTAGAGCTTCTGGCGATGTCGCCTCTCGGGGCCGCGAAAGATAGCTTCCAGAGGTCGGCCACCCTTCCATAAACAATACCAATGGAGGGGTACGCGGACTTATAAGCCACCGCCATGGCTCGATTAAGACCAACGGGCGAGGAAGTCGGCCGGATTAGTAATGGGAAGTCTTAGTGCTGTATCGGAAACGATCCGGTGAGATGAGATGCGGGACGAAGGAATTCGGCGGTGCTGGATCGTTTTTGATACAGCGACTTGAAGGAAGCCGTTTGGAACTTTGAAGCTATGGGTTTTGAATGCTACGGGGGGCTATCGGAGCGAAGCGGAATCGGAAGTTAGAGGACCCGCTCTGGTGATTCGGGCAGCGCTTCGGGTAGGATGCTTCGCGAGGCGTGCACACATCGGGCAGGTGTAGCGTGCGGTGCATCCGAGTTGAGAAAGAGCGAGTCATTGCAGAGTCTGCGCCAGCGTGGGTGGGGATCGTGGTCGAATCTGGGCGGTTGTGAGTCGCTCGATGACGACCATAGAGCCACCGCAGATCGGACACCGCCAGAGCGGCGCCGTGGGATCGGAGGCAGGAGGGGGCCTGAATCCGCTGAACAGCTGGAAGCAGAGTGGGAGTAGAGTTCCGCGGCGCCGATGGGCCAAGAATCCGAAGTGACGGATGCGAACGAATCCCGGCGGCAACAGGTGTAGCAGGAATCTGCGTAGAAACTCTTCGACGGTGAGCGTCATCAAAGACGGCCTGTTATTGTGGGCGGAATCACGCCATCGGAAGGTGACGACGCCATCGCCGAGTGAGACCAGACGGTGATTCGAGATCGCCACTCGATGCGTGTAACGGCCGAGATAGCGAAGCGCCTGTTCCGCTCCGCCAAAGGGGCGTTTGGAGTAGACTACCCATCGGGACCGGAACAGCAGACGAAGCCAAGCCGCGAACGCCCTGGGATTTTGAAGCTTCGCGAGTGCCCCACGAAAGCTCAGTTTGCGTTGGGTATGCAACTGGCGCAGGCCGTCCACAAACTTGCCTCGGAACACTTCTCCCAGAACTGCGACGGGCAGGAAAAAACGTCGCTGCGCCATCTTCCATCGCGTGTGGTCGGGAGCCAGTCCGCCGGCCGGGACAACACAGTGAACATGCGGATGATGAAGTAGCTTTTGATTCCAGGTGTGCAAGACGCTGAAGAATCCGATCTCCGCTCCGAGGTGCTTCGGATCGCGGGCGACCTGAAGTAGTGTCTCGGCACTGGTCCGGAACAGCAAGCTGTAGATCTCGCGCTTGTTTTGCAGCGCCAGTGGTGAAAGCTGGTGTGGCAGCGTGAAAACCACGTGAACATAGCGCGTGGGCAGAAGGTCCCGGCCGCGAGCCTCTAGCCAGCGATCGCGCGCGTTCGCTTGGCACTTCGGGCAGTGCCGGTTGCGGCAAGAATTATAGGAGATGGCGCGTTGACCGCAGCCGGTGCACTCATCGAGGTGGCCGCCTAGGGCAGCTGTACGGCACCGCTCGATCGCCAGCAACACTTTGAGATGCTGCCAGGTGAGCCAGTGGCGACTCCGTTCGATGAATGCCTGTCCCGCCTCGCGGATCAGATCGGCCACCTCCAGGGGCGGCCGCGGCATCTATTCTGAATCGCCGTTGTGGTTGCGCTGGGTAGCCAGTGGGAGGACGTCGAGCGGACTGGCGGTAGCGTTGAGGTGGTGTTGCGAGAGGTGGAGATAGATCGTGGTCTCTTCCAGATCGCGATGGCCCAGCAGAATCTGGATGGTCCGTAAATCGGCGCCGGCTTCGAGCAGGTGCGTGGCGAAACAGTGCCGCAGAGTGTGCGGATGAACTTCTTTGCGGATGCCCGCGCGCTTAGCAGCGTCTTTGCAGGCCAGCCAGACCACCTTGGTGTCGATCGGGTGATCCGCGGTGTGCCAGCGGTTGCCGGGAAACAGCCAGGTCTTTGGCTTCACCCTCAATCCACGCCAATACTCGCGCAGTGCGCCGAGCAGCTTCGGGCTAAGCATCACATCGCGATCTTTGCGGCCTTTTCCTCCCTGCACGTGGATCACGTTGCGCGCAGTGTCGATGTCACTGATCTTGAGGTTGGCCAGTTCGGCGCGTCGCAGGCCGGTTGCATATAGAGTCATGAGCAGAATGCGCTGGAACGGCGTGCGTGCGCCTTCGATGAGACGTGTGACTTCCTCCTGACTAAGAATGGAAGGCAGCCGCAGCACCTTCTTCGGGTACGGCGTCAGTTCCACGCTCCAGGATTGCTTCAGGGTCTTGATGAAGAAAAACCGCAATGCGCCGAGCCGTTGGGTGACGCTGTTGGCCGCCAGCTTCCGCTCGCGGAACAGATACGCCTGGTACTGGCGGATATGATCGGGGCCGAGTTGATCCGGGCGACGATTGAAGTATCGTGCGAAATCCTCCATTGCGGCCAGGTAGGCACGCAAGGTCGCCTGCGAGTAGTTTCGACGATCGAGTTCCTCGATCATCAGCTTGCGAAGATCGGTCATAACAACCTCCTGGACGGAGGTTATTCCTGCTCAGATCATCACGGCTGACGAGCCCGCACGCGAAGCGTCTGCCGTTAGGCTTCGTTCAAGTCGGCTTCTCGGAAGTGGACCGATATCGGGCATTAACGGACGGTTTCCGCGCGGTCCCCAGGCGGGTGACACTTACCCGGTTTGCCGGTTAACCATTCTTGAGCATTCGCAGGGTTAGGTGCACTACCTGCCGTAATCCGATCACGTGATTTCCAGCCGGCCCATCATCCCCAAGTCTTCGTGATCGAGGATGTGGCAGTGATACATCACCGTTCCTGTAAAATCCCGAAACGCGGCTCTCACGCGGACCCGGTCGCCGGCGCGGACCAGAACCATATCCTTCCAGGAGCGGGCCGCTCCTCCGCCAGGATCCACGACCTGAAACGGATTTGTGTGAATGTGCATCGGATGATCCATCATCGAGGAGTTCACAAATTCCCATTCCTCCACGGTGTTCAGCGCCGCTCGCGTGTCGATCCGATCCGGATCGAAGGTGCGTCCATTGATAGTGAAGTTCATCCTGCCGCCCATCATCATGCCCATCCCCATTCCGCCGCCGAGTTGGAAGGTGCGGTAGACGGTAGGCTTCGGCAGCGGGTCGATGCGGACCAGTTGCTGAGGCAGGTTCCAGGTCTTGGCAGCCCGGCCCTGGTAGTTGAGGGTTGCCAGAACCTGCGGGCCGGACGACGCACTTGGGGCGCGTCCCATCATGCTCATGCCCATCATGCCGCTCCCCATGCCCCCGCCCATCTGCATTCCCATACCCATCATCCCGCCGCGATTGTAGGGACGGCTGAGCAAACGGTATGGGCCGGCAGGTCGATTCCCGCGAACCATCACCTCGACTCGCTCACCGGGCAGAAGCAGAATCTCATCCCGTTCTTCCGGTGCGGCCTGCGCTCCGCCATCAGTCGCGATCACATGCAGCGGATGTTCCTCCAGTTGAATTCTGTGGAAGCGGGAACTCGATGCATTGAGGATCCGGAGTCGCAGCCAGCCATCGAGCCGAATCGGAAGGGCGGGGTTGATCTGGCCGTTGGCAGTGACTAGACCGCCCTCGCGGCCCATCATTCGTTCCATCATGTTGGGTTCGAGCGGATCGCCGCGGCTGCTGAGGCTGAAATCCTGCAAGACAAGCACGGCCTCCGGTGCAGAGGCGATTTCGGGGATCTGGTCCAGTTCACCGCGAACAATGAAGACTCCGGCCAAGCCGCGCGAAACCTGACGCGCTACGGATTCATGCACGTGGGGGTGATACCAGAACGTGCCGCTGCGATGGTTCGCAGGGAGGTCGAATTCGTAGATGAGCACCTCGCCCGCCGGGATGTGCAGCATCACGTTGTCGGAATTCCCCGAAGGCGAGACGTGCAGGCCGTGATAGTGGATGTTGGTGGGTTCGGCAAGCCCATTACGGAGTCGCACGCGCACGTGGTCGCCGGGACGGGCCTCGATCATCGGCCCAGGGACTTGCCCGTTATAGCCGTAGAGATAAGCTGGCCGGCCCCCGACACGCATCCAGCCTTGCCGGGCTTCGAGATCGACGTCCACCACCGGGGAGGTCGAGGAAAGTTTGCGGAGCGCAAAAGGCAGGCCGAGGCTGGCCTTCAAAAACGTGCGGCGATGACTGCTGGCCACAGGAACCTCCGAGTATCACATGAGCCCTCGCATGGGAAGTCTCAATTGGAGCATACCAAGGAATGTGAGTTTTCCGACCTGGCGCGTTACGCGGTTGCCGAAAAAGGGACGGGCGACTCGGAAACAATCACTTGCTTGGTCGTGGGCAAACCGTACATGTGCCAAGAAACGGTGCTCTAGCGGCCCGATAAGAATGTAATATCGGTATGTATGGTCCGCCGCAGAATTGCAAGCGAAAAACGGGATGGCCAATGGGGTCTGCGTCAATGTATTCGGCCTTTGTTGGAGTCAATGG